>NZ_JAGFNU010000009.1 GCF_018457175.1 Pseudohalocynthiibacter aestuariivivens | reverse complement strand
CGCTGCCACCGATCCCACATCTCAGATTTCTGTTTGTCCGTGTAAAACGTCCGCGTCCGATATTTCATCTCTAACACTCCATCTTTCCAAAAAGACTAAAGTGTTGCGACCACCCGTTGAAACCGCCGGACAAAGCGGTCGTTCATCTAAGGAAGGAGTGTCGCAGCGTAGCAAACCAAAGCAGCCATTGGCGAATACCGTTTGGATACTTTCCATCAACTTAAAGCGCGAAACTTTTAGACAGATCTCTATCGAAATCGTGGAGATCAAAATGTAAAATCGACGGCCTCAAATTAGTTAAGGGCAATATCTCCCCGGGGACTTCAAGGTTAGTCCCGCCGCCGCTATCTTTATGTCGAGTGATATTTGATTTTTGTCCACCTTTGCAAGCCTGATAAACTCGAAAATCGAATTACTTCAACGGTGTTTTCATTTGCGGATGACTTTAGTTCTGCCTTCATCATTAAAATATATTTTCCTTCACGATTTCAGTGAAATGCTTTGCAGCGACATTGGGGTGCTTTCTTGGTAGTGCGATGCTGAAATTATCAAAGAATTTAGCGGTTTCGCCACCTATCGCCCTGATTTGCCCGGATTTCACGAATTCATCCGCGTAGTGATCAGGTAAAAAACCAATGTATTTGCCAGATAAAATCATCAGGACGGCGCCTTCCATGTGCGAAATCTCTGAGGTCCAGTTGTAACTGATTCCGCAAATCGGTTCTTTTGGTTCGTAACTGCGGCCGACAAACGGGTATTTTGAAAGCATTTGAGGCGTGATTTGTGCCTCGGCTACTGAAAAAAGAGAGTGGTTTTTACTGCAGTAGAGATTTTGGAGTTCTCGAAACACTGGGGTTACATCAAGTGCCGAGGGCAAATGTTGGGTCGGGGTCAGAATTGCGTGCAGTTTTCCGGTCAATAAACCCTGAAGCAGCTCCTGAGGTGATGCAATATGAACATTTAACTTTGCCAGCGGTGCAGCTTTTGCAAATTCGCCAATTGCTTTTTCAAGCCGGAGGCTTCTGTTGGTGTAGATTGCATCAACAGCCCCAAACTCGACTGTTCCGACAATATCACCTTTCGCAGCGCCGACTTCTCCGCGGAAATTCTCGATGGCGCCGAACAGATCAAGCATCGCGCTATGCACCTGCTTTCCCTGTTGAGTAAGCCGAAAACCGCCGCGCCCACGGTGACATAAGCGAACGCCCATCCGGCTTTCGAGAGCGGACATGTGGTTGGAAACCGTTGCAGGTGACAGTCCTAATGCTTCGTGCGCGGCAGAAAAGCCGCCATGTCTGACAACAGCCTGAAATACCCTTAGCAATCTAAGATCGGTGTCCTGAATATTGCCGGCATGTTTTTCCATACTTTGAGATTAGTCAAAGTTAACATTAATACAATGATATTTATCTGAGTAATTTCCAGCTTACGTTCGACGCAACAAAAATGCCGGAGCGACTATGACAACCAATTCCTATGACAGCGGCCGATTGAACTTGCCATTTGTGGGCATCTGTACATTTGGCAAATATCCCTATGTTTCCGATTGGGATGCGATCGAAGCTGACGTTGCAGTTCTAGGGGCGCCGTATGATTTCGGCTGCCAATGGCGCAGCGGCGCGCGGATGGGACCGCGCGCAATTCGGGAAGCATCTACTTTGTTCGCCTTCGGTCACGGCGGAGCCTACGACCATGAGGATGATGTTACCTATCTGCCTTTTGAAACAACGCGAATCGTTGATATTGGCGATGCTGACATCGTTCACACAGACACCGAAAAGAGCCACGCGAATATCGAATTCGCTGTACGAAAAATACTCGCCGCAGGCGCAATTCCGGTTGTGATGGGCGGTGATCATTCGGTGAACATCCCTTGCATCAACGCCTTTGATGATCAGGATCCGATCCATGTGGTGCAGATCGATGCACATCTTGATTTTGTTGATGAACGGCATGGCGTGCGCTTTGGGCACGGCAATCCGATGCGCCGCGCAGCTGAAAAACCCTATGTCACCGGGCTAAGCCAGATCGGCATTCGTAATGTGTCCTCCACAGCGCGCGACGGATATGAGGATGCGCGTAAAATGGGGTCTGACATTCAGTCCGTTCGCCAGCATCGTGCCCTTGGAAATGAAGGTATGCTGGCGCGGATCCCAGAAGGTGTTCGCTACTACGTGACAATTGACATAGATGCGTTTGACCCTTCGATCGCTCCGGGAACCGGAACCCCCAGCCACGGCGGTTTTAACTACTACGAAGTAATTGAACTTCTGGCTGGGCTCGCCAAGCGCGGCGATATCGTTGGTGTCGACCTTGTCGAAGTTGCGCCGGACTATGATCATTCCGGATCAACCAGCACCCTTGCTGCGCAGGTCTTGATGAACCTGATCGGGCGAATTCTTCATGCAAGGAGCCTTCGCTAATGGGGTGTGTCACTTACGATTTTTCCGGAAAAACGGTTCTGGTCACAGGCGCAAGTCGGGGGATTGGCTATGCTGTCGCCGAAGGCTTTGTTCGCGCAGGTGCACGCACCTTTCTTTTAGCGTCAGGTGATGGGGTTTATTCTGCAGCAGAAAATTTGAAGAAAGTTGGAGATGCAACCGCCCTTAAATGCGATATCACAGACAGCATCTCAGTTGCAGACGCCCTAACAGAAATCGGTCATCTTGATGTATTGATCAATAATGCTGGTCTGGAACGTGTAACGCCTCTTTCCGATCCTGATGATGCGGTCGAGGATACATTCCGCCGGATCGTCGACATCAACGTAGTCGGCACATTCCTCGTAACCCGACATGCGGTTTCAAAGATGACGTCCGGTGGGCGGATCATTTTAACAGGTTCTATATGGAGCCATACAGCTGTGGCGGAGTTCTCAGCCTATTGTGCGAGCAAGCATGCGAACCTTGGTTTTATGCGTTCAGTTGCGCACGAACTCGGACCCAGAGGCATTACTGTGAATGCAGTCTGTCCAGGATGGGTGAAAACCGAAGCTGCCTTGCTGTCCTTAAATAAAATGTCGGAAAGCAGCGGCCGAAGCGAGAATGATTTGCTGGAAGAAATCACTGGTGCTCAGGTCATTGGCGGGCTTCTGGAACCTCAGGATATGGCTGCGCTTTATCTCTTTCTTGCCTCTAATGACGCGAAGGACATCACCGGTCAGTCTTACAATCTGGACCGCGGCGAGGTGATGGGATGAACGATTTTTCCCCTAGAAACGTCCTTGTAACAGGTGCTCATCAGGGTATCGGTGCGGCTACGGCACATGTTTTGGCAACGAATGGTCTGCGTGTTGCCTGCGCTGATATCATCGTACCGGATGCAACGGTGGCCGGATTAGTAGAGCATTCCAAGGGTCACGTTTCATTGGCTTGCGATGTTTCTGACGAAACCTCGGTTGTGGGAATGTTTGCAGATTTAGACAAGAAAATTGGCTCTATTGATGCAGTCGTTCATTGTGCCGGTGTGATCGCTGAACGACCGCTTCTTGAAACCAGCGTTGAGGAATTTGATCGCGTTATTGCAATCAATCTGCGCGGTAGCTTTCTGGTTGGGCGCGAGGCTTTGCGCCGGATGGAAGGGCGCGAAGGGCGTGTTGTGCTAACGTCCTCAGACCTTGGGGTATCAGGCCGTGAAACATTCTCGCCTTATGTGGCTTCCAAACATGGAGTTATGGGGCTCGTGCGATCCTGGGCCAAGGAATTTGCACCCCGCATTCTGGTTAATGCGCTGTGTCCGGGTCCTATCGACACCGACATGCTGGGTGCAAAGAATATGACGCCTGAATGGCGCGCACGCGAGCTTGACATTCCCTTGGCTCGCTTTGGTCGCCCCGATGAAGTGGCGCATATGGCGGCTTTTTTGATCGGGCCTTATGCCGGTTTCATTACCGGGCAGGGGATTGGCATAAATGGTGGGAGCGCGATGCCATGATTGCTAACCCTATCCCCTGGCCCAATGGGGCCAAATGCGCTGCCTGTGTTACCTTTGACATGGATGCGGACAGCCTGATCCACATTGCGCATCCCGACGACGGATACAAACGCATGTCTGCTATTTCGATGCTGAAATACGGACCTGAGGTGGCCATTCCTCGCATCGTTCAGACGTATCGCGACCTGGGGATCAAACAAACATTCTTTATACCCGCATGGTGCATTGAGACCTATCCAAAGGCTATCGAGACGATCCTGCAGGGCGGTCACGAAATTGCACAGCACGGCTATCTACATGAACACCCAAGCGAACTGAGCGACGAAGACGAGGTCTATTGGTTCGAGCGAAGCTCAGAAGTAATCAAACGCCTGACCGGTCACGCCCCGCGTGGATTTCGCGCACCACTATATAATTTTTCACATCGCACTGGTGATCTGCTCGCAGCATCCGGATTCAGCTATGACGCCTCGCTGATGGGGGATGATCAGCCGTATCTGCTGAACACTGAATCTGGACAGTTGGTAGAGCTCCCGTCTCATTGGGGTTTGGACGACTGGCCTCAATATGTTCAGTCGATAGACCTAAATTACATGATGCCAATCCGGTCCGCATCCGCTGGTTGGCAGGCGTTTGCCGAAGAATTCGAAGCCGCATATGCCTTTGGCGGCCTCTGGGTGCCAGTCGTGCACCCGTTTGCGACAGGCCGAATGGCGCGATGGCGGGTGGTGACAGCATTTTTGAAAAAAATTCTTGACCGGGGAGACGTCTGGTTTGCCCCTATGGAAGACATTGCAGCACATGTGAACCGATGCGTCAAAGAGCGGACATGGACGCCGCGTGTGGATCAAATTCCTTACTATTCGTCACCAGTAAAAGCCTGAAGCAAGAAACAACAAACAACCCAATGGAGGATACCATGAATACGTCTATCAAATCACTTTTGGTGGCCAGCGCGCTGAGTGCGCTCACGGCTCTAGCCGCACATGCTGAGGCCTTGAAACTCGCCCATTCGACATGGGTAGGTTACGGGCCTTTTTACATAGCACAGGAAAAGGGGTTCTTTACTGAAGAAGGTGTCGAGATCGAACTGACGGTGATGGAAAATACCCCTCTGAAAATGGGGGCGTTGATGGCTGGGCGCATTGATATCGTTGCCTCGACCGCAGACGAGTTTCCTACATATATGCGTGATGGCAAACCGTTGCGCTACATTCTCGCAGTCGATAACTCAAATGGCGGCGACGGCGTTGTTTCCAACAAAGACATCGCCACGGTGGCTGACCTCAAGGGCCGGACTGTCGCTTTCGAAGAAGGGTCAGTCTCTCAGTTCTTTATCAATGCGCTATTGCGTCGCGAAGGATTGACGCAGGACGATATCGAAATGGTCAATATGACGGCGACCGACGCTGGTGTGGCCTTCACCGCCGGCCGGGTTGACGCGGCGGTAACCTGGGAGCCGAGTCTCAGCCAGGGGGCAGCCACCGAGCACGGCAAGATTTTGGTTAGCAGTTCCGAGACCCCCGGCCTGATCGTTGACGTTGTCGCGGTTCTGGGCAGCACTGCCGATGAGCACGAAGAAGAGCTGAAGGCATTTGTCCGGGCATGGCAGCGCGCGCTCGATTTCTTGGAGACAAATCCGGACGAAGCCTACCAGATTATGGCTGTCGGTGTTGGCGGTTGGCTGGAAGACCCAAATGAATTCAAAGCCGCTGCCTCCGGAATTCAATACTTGGATATCTCCACGAATCTGGAAATGTTCGGCACGGCAGATGCGCCCGGCATTTTGACCGATACAATCTCGAATGCCATCACCATTTGGGGAGATCTTGGGCGGATCAAAGTTGAAGGCCTGCAAGCCAGCGATCTAATCGACACGTCGTTCCTCCAATAAAGCGCAAGGAAGGTAGGTAAATCAAATGGCTACATTGAGTTTTATGGATCGGTATCTGACACCGAAACTGGCAATTCCCAAAAAGGTGGAAATGGGAGCTGGTATTGTCGTTGCTGGCAGTATCCTGGCACTTTGGATGCTTGTTTCTTACACCGGATACGCCAGCAAGGATTTTCTGCCTTCGCCAACTGACGTTTGGACGTCATTCAACGACAAGGCTTCGGATGGCTCACTGAGAAAACACATTGGCGTGTCGCTCACGGAGATCTATCTGGGGTTCTTTTTGTCCTCGATCATTGCAGTTCCTATCGGAATATTTATGGGCGGATTTAAGATTGTTCAGTCCGCACTTGAACCGCTGGTCAACTTCATGCGGTACCTGCCGGTCACATCAATGATCCCGCTTCTAATCCTATGGATTGGCATAGGGCTTGAAGAAAAGATCGCCGTAATATTTCTGGGCACGTTTTTTCAACAGATCGTCATGGTTTCGGATGTAGCTCGCGGTGTGCAGGCCGACCTGTTCAACGTTTCCTACACGCTAGGAGCAACGCGTGGCCAGATTGTCACCCGTGTTCTGGTGCCAGCGACCCTTTCCGGGGTCATGGATACTTTGCGGGTCACAATGGGCTGGGCTTGGACCTTTCTGGTGGTTGCAGAACTGGTCGCTTCGAATGCAGGGCTTGGCTACATGATCCTGCAATCGATGCGTGGCCTCGATCCTGCGGGCATTTTTGTCGGAATCTTTGTTATCGGATTTTTGGGACTGATTACTGATCTGGCTTTCAAGTGGGTCAAACGGATGATCCTGCCTTGGGAAAACGTCGGGAAGTAGAGGAAAAATAACATGGCACAAGTACATCTCGAAAACGTAACGGTCCGGTTTGGATCCGCTAAATCGAACCAGATAACTGCGCTTCAAAACCTTGATCTGGTTATCCCTGAAGAACAGTTTGCAGTTATCGTCGGCCCATCGGGTTGCGGCAAATCCAGTGCACTTGATCTTGTGGCCGGCCTGAACCGGGCAACCGAAGGCCGGGTCACCTTGGGGAGCACCGTGATTGAAAAACCGGGTTCCGAACGGGGTATGGTCCCGCAAAACTACTCTCTATTTCCCTGGTTAACGGTCCAGAAAAACGTGGAGTATGGGCTCGCGCTCAAGAATGTGCCCAACGCAGAGCGCACTGAACGAGCAAGCCACTATGTTGATGCGGTTGGTCTCACAAAGTTTCGCAAGGCCTATCCTTCTCAGCTATCTGGCGGGATGAAGCAACGCGTAGCGATCGCCCGCGCTTTGGCAGTCAATCCGGAAGTTTTGTTGATGGATGAACCCTTTGGCGCACTCGACAGTCAAACGCGATCCGTGATGCAGGAGCTCCTTTTGAAAATCTGGCAGCAAGAACGCAAGACCGTTTTGTTCATCACTCACGACATCGATGAAGCGCTGTATCTCGGGGATGTGGTTTATGTGATGTCCGCACGTCCCGGCCGGATAATAGACACCGTTCATGTCGGCATAGAGCGCCCCCGGGACTACTCGGTGACCACCAGCTCAGAATTTGTCGACCTGAAAAAACGCATCATGTCGAGCTTGCACGCTGAGGTCGACAAAGCCCTTGCAATGACCTGATCACAGGAAACGAGATAACCATGACTGAGGAATTTGACTATATCATCGTTGGTGCCGGATCTGCAGGGTGTGTGCTGGCCAACCGGCTAAGTGAAGATCCGACGAACAGGATTCTTGTTCTTGAATTCGGGGGGTCTGACCGTAACGTAATCATTCAGATGCCGTCAGCCTTTTCGATGCCGATGAACACCAAACTTTATAACTGGAAATATGAAACCCTGCCTGAACCGGGGTTGAACGGGCGGCGGGTTCATTGCCCGCGTGGAAAAGTTTTGGGTGGTTCGTCCTCGATAAACGGGTTGGTCTATGTGCGGGGTCATGCGCGTGATTTTGATGAATGGGAACAGCTTGGAGCAGCCGGATGGGGGTACGCCAGTTGTTTACCGTATTTCAAGAAATCCGAAAGTTTTGAGGGCGGTGACCCTACATATCGCGGCACCTCAGGCCCGTTGAGTGTAAATGCTGGAAATCGCATGAAAAACCCGCTTTACGGTGCCTTTGTGGAGGCGGGAACTGAAGCAGGATACATCAGAACCGATGATTCAAATGGCTATATGCAAGAAGGTTTTGGGCCAATGCATATGACCGTTAAAGACGGTGTGCGCTGGTCTGCTGCAAACGCCTATCTGCGCCCAGCGATGTCCCGCGAAAATCTCGTGGTTCGCACAAAAGTCATGACCCGTCGTATCCTGACGGAAGGCCGCAAGGCGACCGGGGTGGAATATGAAAAGGGTGGGAAGATCACGAAGGTTACCGCACGCCGGGAAGTTATTGTTGCCTGCGGCCCCATCGGGTCTCCGCATTTGCTCCAGCGTTCGGGAATCGGGCCCGTCGCCGTTCTGAAAGAGGCGGGAGTAAAAATTGTTCACGATCTCCCCGGTGTTGGTGAAAACCTGCAGGATCATGCCGAAATATACATCCAGTTTGCCTGTAAACAGCCAATAACGTTGAACTCCAAAATGGGTCTGATTTCCAAAGGTCTGATTGGCATGCGTTGGCTGCTGTTCAAAGATGGGCTTGGGGCAACAAACCATTTCGAAGCCGGCGGTTTCATCCGGTCTTCCCCTAAAATGGAATGGCCAGACATCCAGTATCACTTTTTGCCAGCTGCGGTTCGTTACGACGGCAAGAAGCCAATCAAAGGACATGGTTTCATGATCCTTACCGGCCCAAACAAGCCCAAAAGCCGGGGTTACGTGAGGCTGAACAGTGACGACCCTTACACGCATCCGGATATCCTTTTTAACTATCTTAACCGTGAAGAGGATCGCGATGGGTTTCGTTCCTGTATTCGGCTGACGCGTGAAGTTATGAATCAACCAGCCATGGCTGATTTCAACGCGGGTGAAATAGCCCCGGGTGCCGAAGCAACTACGGACGATGAATTGGATGATTTCGTTCGTGATAATCTGGAAAGTACCTATCATCCCTGTGGCACTTGCAAGATGGGGACAGATAAAATGTCAGTTGTTGACCCGGAGTTGCGCGTGCAAGGAATTGAGAACCTGCGTGTCGTAGACAGTTCGGTTTTCCCGACAGAACCAAACGGCAATCTTAATGCACCGACGATGATGCTAGCTGAGCGTGCCGCGGATTTGATCCGTGGAAGAAAACCGCTTGCGCCTGAAAACGCACCAGTTGGTGTAGCACCAGGGGTTGGCGAGACGCAAAGACCCTCAAAAATCGTCTTATGAGGTAGTGTAGCAAAGGCTTGCATGGGCTCTTTGCGGTCACGCGGCGGCGCAGAGTGAAACCCTGTATCAGTGTCGGCTGAATGTCGGCTTCCAATGTCGCGGCATGGTTGGCACGCACTTGCAGAGAATTCACACTTCCCGCCCTTTGGTGCAATGAAACGTGCGGGCTTGAAGTCCTTGGGTCCTTCCGCGACCCTTTCGACATGCGGGTAATTCGCACCGCATGCCAAGCAAGTGTTTTGAATTTAAGAAAGGTTGAGGATGGGGTTGTTGTTGTTTGGATTGTGCACCTAGCATTCAGTTTCTTATAGTTCGATTTCCGCTTCCGACCCTCAGCAGCCACTCGTTCCTCGCGCAGCGAAAGTCAGCTTTGAGCCCATTTTGACCGATGCTGCGCTGTACGTATTCCGACGTGATGTGCCGAAGGCGGAAACGGCTGTACGCAAGGCGGACCCAAATCGGCCGTTCATTGACAGGCCTGATACCGCAGCGCAGATTCCTCGCGGTGGACATCGCCCTGACGAGGTCAAGCCAGCAGACTACAGTAGGCGCCCACCCAACCTTGCATGGACAAACTGGCTTCGATGTGCCTCTTATTAGACCATTTCTTTATGTAACCTTGTATAGCGGGTCAGAGCGGCTCAGATGGTCTCCCATCATCTTCATCGCGCCAGAAACATCATGCGTTTCCAGAAAATCAACCATGCGGTCATGTTCAAGCAAGGTCGTATTCTCGCGTCCGGTCCATAGCAACAAAGGCTTATAATACTCAAACAACCAAGACAGCATTGCTTGAGTGACGGCTTGAATAAGCGGATTGCCCGAAATCTTGGCAATCGCGACATGAAAGGCAATATCTGCCTCGATGAAAGCTTTGTCTTGGCCCAACTTGCTGCGCTGATCTTCGATCAGGGCACGAAGAACCGAAATGTCATCGGGCGTACAGCGTTCTGCTGCGAGCTGCGTTGTTCCGGCTTCAAGTATCTTTCGCAATTGCTTGAGGTGTTCCAGATTTGATGGTTCGGTCGACAGCAGCAGTTTTGCTATGTCATCCATTTGATCAAACGCAATACCAGCGGTCAATTTATTGACCCTGCTCCGCTCACCGTGAGTGATGGAAATCAGGCCTTTGTTGGCCATCGATTGCAGCGCTTCACGAACAGCAGGGCGCCCCACGTTGAACCGTTCCATCAGAGCCCGTTCCGAGGGCATCGCATCCCCGGGGGCAAGCTCACCTGATTGGACCATGTCCCAGAGGCGTTCAAAAACCTGATCTGACAGCTTTTGCCGCACAATGGGCGTGTCAATCCTTTCGGGTTTTGTATTGGGGTCTGCAGGCATGTAATTTCACTACTTTCTGGTATCCGATCCTATTATTTGCACATGCATGACAAGTTGACCACCTGACATGCGTGGTATTCAGTTCATAAGGTCGCTTAAAAACAGCGATACTTGCGGCACATAGGTAATGATCATCAGTGCGGTGATCATCGTGAACACAGGGATGACCAGCGATTTGAACATGTTCTGAACCGGGATGGTCGCCACTTGAGCGGCGGCAAAGAGGTTGACCCCCAAAGGCGGTGTGAACATGCCAAGAGCAAGGTTAACCACAATGACGATCCCGAAATGTACCGGATCAATGCCAAAGGCGATGGCAACCGGAGTCAGGATCGGCGCCAGAACGAGGATCGCTGCAGCCGTCTCAATGAACATGCCGACAAAGAACAACAGAATGTTGATGGCCAACAGGAAACTCCATGCATGTTCAAAGGTTGAATGTGCCCAAGCTCCAACGACGTTCGGCATGCCGGACAGGCTGATCAGGAAGCTGAACAGTGAAGCCGCGGAAATGATCAGCATGACCGCACCCGAGGACATAGCCGCACTCTTGAACAACTCAGGCAGGTCGCTCAGCTTCATTTCTTTGTAAACAATCAGCCCGAGGAAGAGCGCATACATCACGGCAACCGCTGCAGCTTCGGTCGGAGTAAAGACGCCGCCATAGATCCCGCCAAGAATGATCACCGGCATCATCAAGGCCCAGAAGGCTCTGAAGAAAGCGCTTATGATCGACTTCTTATCGTCGCCGTCCTGTTTTCCGTAACCTTTCACACGGCACCAGATTTGCACCATGAGGATCAACACACACACAATCAGCAAGCCTGGTCCAATGCCCGCAATGAACAACTGCGTTATGGATGTCTGGGTTGAAACCGCAAACAAAATCAGGGGAACCGACGGCGGGATGATGACACCCAATTCCGATGAAGAGGCCTGAATAGAGGCGGCCATGTTGACCGGATAGCCATGCTTGACCATCGCTGGGATCAGGATAGATCCGATCGCAAATGTTGTCGCAACCGAAGACCCGGAGATGGCCGCGAACACCATACAGGCGACGACACAGGTGCTTGCGAGACCACCCTGCGTGCCACCCACCAGAGACTTTGCAAAATCAACAAGACGGTGGGACACGCCGCCCTTGGTCATCAGGTTACCGGCAAGAATGAAGAAGGGGACAGCCATCAGCGGAAAGCTGTCGAGGCCGGTGAACATCTTTTGCGGGACAACCAACAAAGGAAGGTTGGAGAAGAATACAATGCCAAAGATCGAGGCAAGCGCGATGGAAACCGCGACAGGGATCGTGACGGCGAAGAAGATGATAAGCGAGAGGGCGAGAGCACCGTTCATTCTGACACCTCCGTTAAATTGATATGGCCATGCTCTGCATCGAGATGTGCAAGCAGCAAACCGGGAAGGGCGAGCACTGCGCCAATCGGGATCGCGACGTAGAACCAGGCTACGGACACATCCAGCATAGCGACCTGCTGATCGACAACGCGCAGGGTCATTTTGTAGCCGAACCAGATGAGGATGAAGAGGAACAGTGCGATGGCCGCTGTCACCAGACGGATAACCCAGATTTGCTTGTTATGCGGTAGTAAACTTCTGAGCACATCAATTGGGATCATTTTGCCGTAACGAAAAGCAGGACCCATGATCAGGAACACGCCCCAAACGATGACGGCGCGTGCAAGAACTTCGGACCACACGGCAGAATCGCCAAGGATGAAGCGGGTGATAACTTGGTAAAAAACCAGAAGTGCGGCGACGCCAAGCATAATCGCAGCGAGGATATGGGTGATCCGGACAATAATATCTGAAGCCCTAATAATATAGTTCATGTTCCCCTCCCTTGTTTGAAAAGCGCCACCCGATCTCCCGGATGACGCTGCTTTTGAGGTCGAACGCTTATTGCGCGTCTTGGATCTGCTTGATCAGGTCAGCAACGCCCATTTCTACGGCGTACTGCTCATAAGCAGGCTGAACGGCAGCAGCGAAAGCTTCTTTGTCGACGTTCTCGACCACGTCCATGCCGTTTTCACGCAGCAAGGCAACGCCATTCGCTTCGTTTTCTGCTACAGTCGCGCGTGTTCCCGCTGCTGCGGCTATGCCAGCTTCAACGAACCAGCCCTGCTGCTCTTCGGTCAGGCCATCCCATCGACCCTTAGACATCACGACGACGGCGGGGGAGTACACATGCTGTGTCAGGGTTACGTATTTCTGGATTTCCCACATGTTGTTGGCAACCAGAACCGGGATCGGGTTTTCCTGTCCGTCGATGGTGCCTTGTGCCAGCGATGTGAGAACTTCAGTCCAGCTCATCGGTGTTGGCGCGGCACCAGCCGCTTCAAAAGCTGCGATATGGACTTTGTTTTCCATTGTACGCAGTTTCAAACCCGCAAGGTCGGCAGGCGTGTTGATTGGGTGGGTGTTATTTGTAACATTGCGGAAGCCGTTTTCGCCCCAAGCCAGACCAACAAGGTCGTGGGCTTGGAATTCGTCTAGCAGGCCTTGGCCGATTGGCCCGTCCAGAACTGCATGTGCCTGATCGTAGCCTTTGAACAGGAACGGGAAGTCGAGAGCATAGACATCGGGAACAAAGTTGCCTATCGGACCGGTCGACGAAATGGCCAGATCGACGGTGCCGATTTGTAGACCTTCAATGACGTCACGCTCTCCACCCAAAGCGCCGGCTGGCTTGAGGTTGATTGTGATAGCGCCACCGGACAATTCCGCCATTGTTTCAGCAAAGGCCTTGCCGCCATCGCCATAGTGGGACTCAAGCGGTGGCGTGAAGGCAAGGTTGAATTCTTGAGCAACTGCTGTCGTTGCAGTCATCCCTAATACAACCGCTACACCAGTCAAAGTCTTGTTTATCATACGCATTTGGTTTCCTCCCTTTAGCGTTTCAGATCGGGCATATGCCCAAATTACTCTTGGATCAGGTGATCCGGTCGACGCTTGCCGCAATTTCATCGTCGTCGAAACAGCGTAGCCAATCGTCTTTCATCAGGACCGGGATCCCGAATTCGATGGCCTTGTTGGCCGCGTCCGAAAAGACGCCCTTGTGTTCGTCAAACATGACCGCGCCCATGATGTTCATGTGGCCAAGAAGAAAGTCTCTGGCGCAGTCGTATGACACACCCTTCCTGACTACTTCGTCCATTGCCATGCGCAGGACCTTCATCAGCGAACCGTTCACTGTTTCAGACAACCCTGGCTCGAGCAACGCGAACTGCTTGAGTGTGACACGGTGTGAACGCGCAACGGGTGCATAAATCGCACGGCCAACCTTTTCGCCCAAGACATAGTCCTCTTCAGGGCCTTGAACCAATGTGTTCACGATACCCTGCTTGGCCGCGATGCCGCCGAAGTAATCCCTCTTGGCTTCCATTTCCGTTTCATCATTCCAGATCGGCGGATGACACGGGTGAGAGACAAAATATGTAATGTCCGCACGCTCGGGCAGATGACCGGCAAAGGGGGCCGCACCATCAAGGCAAACAAGCATTGCGCCCGATTTGATTTTATCAACGATCGCCGCGGCGACCTTGCCAATGTGTGTATCCGGCACAGCAAGCACAATGACGTCCGCCCCATCCAGCGCGACATCCACATCGACGCAGTCAACGCCATAAGCTTCTTTAACGCGCGCGCGGCCCTCGTCTGAGACCTCAACATGAAGCGTCTCGAATTCAGATGTCTTGGCAAGGTTGGCTCCAAGGCGCATCCCCATTTTTCCGCCCGCACCAAACAAAGCAAGCTTTGTCATGAACTTTCCTCCCTTCACTCCACGCTGAACGCGTAATCAAATTGACAACTGGTATGATAAGGTACTAACATAATGATTATGTCAATAAAAATTTCATGATTGAGAGTGTCACGCATGCAAAACACCGAACGCAGCCTTCCTGATGGGCCTTTGGTCGCTTGGTACGGTGATGACTTCACAGGTGCCTCAGCGGTGATGGAGGTTTTATCGTTCGCTGGCCTTCCCTCGATGCTGTTTCTACAGCCGCCGACAGAAGCTCAGTTGACGCCGTTCCCGGGCATCAAAGGGATCGGCGTCGCATCGACGGCACGGGCGCAATCCCCTGAATGGATGGACACGCAACTGTCTGATATTTTCTCACGGCTAAAAGCGCTGAACCCAGCCATCCTTCACTATAAGGTCTGCTCTACGCTGGATTCTTCGCCCGACGTCGGATCAATCGGGCGGGCAATCGAGATCGGTGCAGACCTATTCCCGCCCGCAGTTATTCCTGTATTGATCGCGGCCCCCCAGATGCGCCGATACCAGTGCTTCGGGCATTTGTTTGCGGGTATGGGAGAGGCAGTGTTCCGGTTAGACCGACACCCTGTCATGTCCCGCCATCCTATCACTCCAATGGACGAATCCGACGTTGCGGTGCACATCGCAAAACAGTCGAACCGGCTGGACGTAAGCTGCATTTCGTTAACAACGCTCGGCTCTGGCAGCGACGCCCTTATGCCATCCAAAGCCTCAGTTGATGGTCGGATCACGGCTGTCACGCTAGACAGCGTCGATGCCAGATCCGAATCGGCTACCGGTCAGATAATCTGGCAGGGCCGTCACGGCAGCCGCTTTGTGGTTGGATCGCAGGGTGTGGAATACGCGCTGGTCCGGCATTGGCAAGACGCGGGTCTTCTGACGCCGATGGACCCGCCAAAGAGCATTGGTCGCGCCGAGAAAATGGTCGTTGTCTCTGGTTCGGTTTCGCCGACCACAGCCGAACAGATCGCGTGGTCCAAAGAAAACGGATTTGCCGGTATTGCCTTTGACGCCTCAGTTGTCTGCGATGACGCCACAGTGCTGGGATATGAAATGGACCGTGTGATTGACGCGGCACTTGAAGCGATCGCGCAAGGCCTTGATCCCCTGATCCACACCGCAGAAGGCCCCGATGACCCTGCAGTTAATCGGTTCAGAGCAGCTGTGGCCGAGTCAGAACACGACATGTCTGCCGCAAATCAGATGACTGGTGAGGCCCTTGGCCGGATCCTGTATCGCGTTTTGGAACGTAGCGGAGCGCGGCGCGCCGTGGTTTCGGGCGGTGACACATCCGGGCATGCGACACGTCAACTGGGCATCTTTGCGCTTTCGGCGCTGGCGCCCACCATACCTGCCGCAGCGATCTTCAAGGCCCATGCTGACGGGGCAATGGATGGTTTAGAACTGGCACTAAAGGGCGGCCAAATGGGCAGCCATGATTACTTCGGCTGGGTCCGAAGCGGAGGAGGAGCACGATGAACCGCATTACAGCAACATACGAGATTGAATCTCCCATTGGGATTACCAAAGCAGCCGAGGTCATGGCGGGCGAACAATCCACAGGCACCTTTGGAAAAATCGCGTTGGAAACAGACGAACTACGTGCCCGGTGCGCGGCCCAAATCGATGAATTGACCGTTAATAGTGTTGGGCACAGCCCGTCCCTACCAAGTCGTTTTTCTAGCAACAGTTACGAGCGCGGGATCGTCAAAATCAGTTGGCCCATCGACAATCTGGGGACGTCTTTACCAAACCTCATGTCAACAATTGCAGGCAATCTTTTCGAGCTGGCAGAACTCTCGGCGATCCGCATGACAGATATCGGCCTGCCCAAGGTCTTTGCCAAAACCAATCCCGGCCCCGCTTTCGGTGCCACAGGGACGAGAGGGGAATTGGGTGCGCATGATGGACCGATCATTGGCACAATCATCAAACCTTGTGTCGGACTAAGCCCTGCAGAGACAGCCGACCTTGTTCAGATATTGGCGGTCGCAGGAATCGACTTCATCAAAGATGATGAGTTGCAGGCCAATGGGCCGCATTGCCCATTCCCAAAGCGTGTCGAAGCAGTTATGGGCGTTCTGAACGCCCACGCTGACAAAACAGGCAAACGGGTGATGTATGCCTTTAACATCACCGACGAAGTTGACCAGATGAAGCGCAATATGGACCTGCTGAGCGCGCATGGGGCCACATGCGCAATGGTCTGCATGAATTCGGTAGGCCTGAGCGGCCTGCGTGCAGCACGCGATCACGGCAACCATATCATTCATGGCCACAGAGCTGGATGGGGACTTTATTCCAGATCGCCTCATATTGGCATCAGTTTTCCAGCTTGGCAGAAACTCTGGCGCCTCGCCGGTGCCGACCACCTGCATGTCAACGGCTTGGCCAGCAAATTTACCGAGCCTGATCCAGTTGTCGCAGAATCCGCCAAGTCAGTCCAAACTCCGGTCTTCTACGATCGCGGACCAGCACATCTTGCCATGCCGGTTTTCTCATCAGCGCAGACAATTTGGCAAATCCAACCGGCCAGAACCCTTTTGGGAAACGACGATTTCATCTTCTGCGCAGGTGGCGGGATCATGAGTCATCCAGGTGGCCCTGGTGACGGTGTGATCGCTTTGCGACAGGCCGCCGATGCGGCGCGCGCCGGCATATCGATCGAGAAATATTCACGCCAACATCCTCAGTTGCGTGCGGCGTTGGACGTGTTCATCAAGCCAACCCTTGATCTGGGTTGAAGATCGAGTTTCGGCAAGGAAAAGTTAGTGGAACGTCCACGGATCTCTGCTTTTGCGCTTAGTGGCAGTTTGGGTGCAAAGCGATATTTGGCAGTTGCCGACCAATATCCGCTCTGTCCCGCATAGCTGCCATCGGGGCGGCGAGCGGCAAACGGCTGTTTTGAGTCCCTAGTGACCAATGTTGCGACTTGTACATTTTGACGAGAAGAACCGAAAACGACTATTGGCCTGCGGCACTACTTTCGCAAGCTGGAGGGATGCTGTCGTGCGCTGCAAGATTGCAATATCATACTGACGTTACCGCTCCGTTTCCTATCGGTCCTTATAGAATGGACCCAACTAACTCAGGGCAATATCGTGGCCAAGATTCTCATCATCGAAAGCAAACCACCGTAACTGGTGGCTATGGGCAACGCGGCCTTTTTTGGATTCGTGTGCTCTGTCATCGAACGATATCGAAGTTTATCACAGCTCAACTGGTGGTAAAAAATTTACGAAGCGCTTTAAGAAAGGTTATCTTTTAACAAAAAAGTCTCTCGTAAGTTCAAAAAGAGTTACAATTTTTTCAAATCTGAAGGGAACGTTTGGTGCTAAAGAAAATTGAAGAGTTGAGACAACACATCCAAAAGCTCGAAGACGAATTGGAGGCTGAATTCGAGGACGCACGCGTGGCATTGGGTGTTCATATTGAGAACGGACGTGCAGTGTTCCGGGAAGAAGTGCTGCAGCGCCACAGCGAACTTCGAACAAGTCTTTTGAAATATGTCAGCGGTGCAAAATTGCTGACTATCCTGACAGCTCCTGCTATCTACGCTGTTTTTGTTCCTTTGGCGTTGCTTGATTTGTTTGTTTCAATATATCAACTGATCTGTTTTCCGGTCTACGGCATAAAAAAAGTACGTCGAAGCAATCACATTGTGTTCGATCGACACCGCCTTAAATATCTGAACGGTATCGAGAAAATAAACTGCGTTTACTGTTCTTACGCGAATGGAGTCCTCTCGTATGTAGTTGCTGTTGCTTCAGATACGGAAAAGTACTGGTGTCCGATCAAGCATGCGCGTCGAATTCCAAATCCTCATGGGAGTTACCATTCGTTCGCAGATTATGGAGACGCTGAAGGGTACAAAGACCGTGTTGCAAGATGTCACCGATCGTACAAGAAAATTGACGGCTCTACTCAAGAATAAAGAAACTTTTTTACCTATCGAATAATAAGATAAAGTCTTGTTCCTCCACGAAAAATCGTGAGCGCTACAGCAGAACTGTTATCGGGAAGAGCGCTAAATAGCTCCTCTACAGTCAATATTTTCTGTTTGTTTACGGCCATTATTACATCACCTGCCCGCAACCCTGCGTTGGCTGCGGGACTATGGCGGAGAACTGAGACGACTGACACACCTTCTACAATTCCAAAGCCTTGCATTCCGGAACTCAGGGCTTTGAATTCGGCACCCGTGAGTCTGTTAACGCGGCTTTCTACTCCGGTACGCGTGGGTTCGGTTGGTATGTCGATTGTTGTATCCAGCGTCATCAATTCGCCATCTCTGAGTAGTGTAATCCAAAGCGTTTCTCCGGGTTTTGTCAGGCCGACCATATTTCGCAGGTCACCAGAATCGTCAATGCTTTCGCCATCGACATCAATCACGATATCACCGGGCAAAAGCCCGGCCTTTTCTGCGGCAGAACCCGGCTCTACCTGTACAATGATCGCGCCTTGCGTAGTATCCAAGTCAAGGGCGGCCGCCAAATCTGGTGTCAAATCCTGTGCAGAAACACCAAGCAATCCACGACGGACTTCGCCATATTCGATCAATTGCTCCATAACCAGTTGTGCCATGTTGATGGGCACCGCAAACCCTATTCCGACGTTGCCACCAGAAGGGGCAATGATTGCCGAGTTTATGCCGACAAGATTGCCGTCGAGTGTTACAAGAGCTCCCCCTGAGTTACCTGGGTTGATTGATGCATCCGTCTGAATGAAATCTTCAAACCCTTCGGGGTTGATACCAGAACGATCAAGTGCACTTATAATGCCGGAAGTCACAGTCTGACCCAAACCGAAGGGGTTACCGACCGCCACAACAAAATCACCAACCCGCAAAGTCGAGGAATCTCCCATTTGCAGGGCGGTCAAATCTGATGGGTCAATTTTTAAAAGCGCAATATCAGTTGCACTGTCTGAGCCGATAACCACCGCCTTAAAGTTTCGTCGGTCGTTCAGCGTCACCGTGATTTCGACCCCATTTTCGATCACGTGATGGTTGGTGAGAATATAACCTTTTTCCGCGTCAATAACGACGCCGGAGCCAGCACTTAGACGCCGCTGTGGCTCCATGCGTTCGGGAAAATCAAAGTAACGCCGAAAGAAGGGATCGTTAAACAGCGGGTTCATTCGAATAGGTTTCTCTGAGACCACAGCAATGTTCACAACTGCGTCAGTGATTTTCTGCAGCAAGGGCGCAATCGTGGGTATGCCACGTTCATCTGTTTGAGCTAAAATCTGTGCCTGTGCCGGAAACGCCTGAGCATTCACAAAAACCAAGGTTACACTTATGAAAAGAAATCTAAAAAAGAACCTGTCCATCTGATAACCCTCCATTTTCACAAAATATCATCTAATGTCTTTGTCTTAGAGACGGTGAACTTATGCGGACTGCGTACTCCATTGACGAAAATCACACATGCGCTTGGCTCTTAACCTTTTCTGGGGACCTGCCTCTAATCGATATAGATCTAGAAAAATAATTATATAGTGACGCATACTACGGCCTATTTTTTGCCTAAATCCCTACAGCGCTTTCTCGTTGCCCTTTTTCTTCAGATTCGGGGACTTCCGTCATTGTTGCTTCTGTCAGCAAAAGAACACTGGCTACAGAAACAGCGTTTTCAAGGGCGATACGTACAACCTTTGTTGGGTCAATGATGCCAGCGTCAACCAGATCTACATATGTATTTGTTGCAGCGTCATATCCGACATTCTTTTTGCTGTTCATACTTTGGGCGACAACAACGCCGTCATCGACGCCAGAATTTTCAGCGATCTGCCGCATCGGTGCGGAAAGTGCGCGCCGCAGTATCTGGAGACCGGTACGTTCGTCACCCTCGACAGATTTTTCAAGGTCTTCCAAAGGCTTCGTGCAGCGTAAAAGTGCCAGTCCGCCTCCTGGGACTATCCCTTCGGAAACGGCAGCTTTGGTCGCATTAATCGCATCATCAAGCGCTTCTTTCTTTCGTTTCATTTCAGTTTCTGTCGGCGCGCCCACGCGGATAACAGCAACACCACCAGAGAGTTTAGCAGCACGTTCTTCCAGTTTCTCGCGGTCATAATCGCTTGTCGTCTTTTCAATCAGGTTGTGAATTTGTTCAACCCTGGCCTTGATCGCCGCGCTTTCGCCAGCGCCGCCGACGATCGTTGTTTTGTCGCCGTCACAGACAACGCGACTGGCGCGCCCAAGCTGCGGAAGCTGAACTTTTTCGAGCGTGAGCCCAATATCTGACGAAACCATCTGAGCTCCGACAAGAATTGCGATGTCCTCTAGCATGGCTTTACGCCTGTCTCCAAAACCCGGTGCTTTGACTGCAACGTTGGGTAAAACACGCCGCATCTGATTTACAACCAGGGTTGCGAGCGCTTCCCCATCTACGTCCTCTGCGATAATAAGGAGGGAATTTCCGCTTTTTACAATCTGCTCCAGTAAAGGAACAAGGTCATTCATCGTTGTAATTTTTCGGTCACATAACAGGATCAATGGATCT
The DNA here is from genome assembly GCF_018457175.1 of Pseudohalocynthiibacter aestuariivivens. Classification (GTDB taxonomy): domain Bacteria; phylum Pseudomonadota; class Alphaproteobacteria; order Rhodobacterales; family Rhodobacteraceae; genus Pseudohalocynthiibacter; species Pseudohalocynthiibacter aestuariivivens. The sequence goes on along the minus strand of NZ_JAGFNU010000009.1, from coordinate 165,771 downwards.
TCTAAAACAGCTTCCATTTTAGCCGCATCGGTCACGAAATAGGGGGAGATGTAACCGTGATCAAATTGCATCCCTTCGACAATATCCAGCACGGTTTCGGTGGTCTTCGATTCCTCCACCGTGATCACACCGTCGTTCCCAACCTTTTCCATTGCGTCAGCAATAAGTTCGCCGATTACTGTATCGCTATGCGCGGAAATGGCGGCGACCTGTGCTTTTTCCAATTTTGTTTCGACGGGTTTCGACATTTCTTGCAGGGTTTTGACGACGGTATTCAACCCTTTTTCAAGACCTCGTTTGATTTCGACCGCACTGGCGCCCGCCACAACGTTCCGTGTTCCGTCCGCGAAAATTGCATGGGCAAGTATCGTCGCGGTGCTTGTGCCGTCACCCACCGCGTCACCTGTTGTTTCGGCAGCCTGACGAAGCATGCGCGCTCCCAGGTTTTCCTCGGGATCTTTCAACTCGACTTCCTTGGCGATGGTGACACCATCATCGCAGACAATTGGCGCACCCCATTTTTTCTCGATGAGAACAGATTTTGATCGTGGCCCAAGCGTTACACGCACCGCGTCGGCCAAGGCAGATGTTCCGCGTAAAATTTTCTGTCGGGCGTCTGACCGGAATGTTATATTTTTGTAGGGCATTTTGCAGTCCCAACTTGCTCAGTGCAATAACTTGAAGCATTTAAGTAATAAGATGGCCCCCGCGTGATACCTGGGGGTGCGGGGGCACATCGTCGGTGGCAGACATAAAATAGTTCCGCCACCTGTTTCGTTCCGGAAATTTAAAGGTGACCGGAGCTTTCTCAAGTGTCATTCGAAGGCCATCTATGCTTTGGCTTTGACCTTCACCTTTTTCGTTTTTGCTTTCGCTTCAGGTAGTTTTGGTAAAGTGACCGTCAAAACACCCTTGCTGAAAGAGGCATCAACCTTGTCTGTGTTAACCCCTTCGGGTACAGCAAGCGATCGGGTGAAGGAGCCATAGCGCCGTTCGGAGAGATAGTAATTTCCTTCTTTCTCACCCTCTTCGCGTTCTTCCTTTTTTTCACCGCGGATGGTCAGCATGCGATCAGAAAGTTCGACTTCGATATCGTTTTCGTCCATACCGGGCAGCTCAGCTTTGATCTGAACTTCCTTTTCCTTGTCAATGACGTCTATAGCTGGGACTTTGGTGCCAAAATCAAAGGGCGTGGACAATGTCGGAACTTTCCATTGACGCGCCAATCGTCCAAACGGCCACCCTCCCTGAAACTCGTCAAAAACGTTTTCGATTTCTTCACGCAGATCGAGCAACGGGTGCCATTGTGATCTTGATGCGTCTGGCATGTCTTCTTTTGTTTTTACGGCTATATCGCTTTTCTTGTTCATAGTATGTCCTCCAGAATTTCTAAGGAAGTAAACGAAGCTCCCCTGAAAACAACTTAGGTGTTTGCAAATTTTTCTCATTGACGTTTGTCAATCATTCGCACCATCGAACATCAGAAGATGAACCGTTGGCTGAATACTTGTTAGGAGAGCTCGAATCCGCAATTTCAGCGAAGAGAGAGCTATGCCTCGCACCCGTCGAAATCGGAGTCTGTAGCGCCATTTTTTAGACAGTATGCAGCGGTTGTTTCAGAAACTCGCCGTGCCTGTGGGGACTGGTTTGCTTCTGTCTGAAAGCACCAATAGAAATGTTGGAAACTGAATGGCATATGATCGTCCACTCACCGAGCGAACTTCTTGCCCAGAAAATGGGACCGAGTGCTGACATTTGTCAATCTTTCCCTGGCCGCGCGCGATGCAGTGCTTCACGTACATGCGAAGTTTGCAGAAATTTGTATCTGTTCAAGCCTCTGACTACACTCACTTCAATTTGGAGCGCCACCTCTACAGTTGGGCCAAATTCAAGCTTAACCGCACAGCTGGTCTGGCCGAGTGACGCCAACTTTGTTCCGCATAAGTGCGCCCTATTTGCGGCAAACGGAGATTGGTTCGAACTAGTCTGACAACCCTAGGGTCGGTGTTTGATGGCACATTTATAGTGCTGCGGGGGGCATTTAATATAGATCTTTAAAATCTCAAAAACCGAAGCAAATATCAGCTACTCGCCAAGTAGGCTGGATCAGGGAAAGTTTGCAGTCGTAACGAACAACAGACCGGTGGCACTTAAGATCAACAAAAGCCACAAAACGACGGCCCTGAAAGTTTTTGGATCCGTTGATGCGAACTGCCTAGAGCCAAGCCATACACCAAGACCCAGCAGTGGAAGTGATACCAAGATCCGGTGGACTGTGAGACCATCGTAGAACCCTGAAGTAGCTAGAAATCCACCCGCCCAAACATCCGCCACAAACAAGTATGCAATCATGGTGGCGCGCATGCGCGTGGCTTTTTCATCTGTCAGGCTGAAAAACAACGCCAGAACCAAACCACTTAAGGCAGTTGCTCCGTTGGCTATACCGATGGCAAAACCCACCAATCCGTGCACCAATGACGGCAATGTGCGTAACCGTTTGTGTGAGAAAATAAGATAAAAACTTGAGATAAAGATAAAGGCGAGGACTGAAATGCGAAGGGGATCTTCAGGAAGAATTCCGAGAAGATAGACGCCTATTGGGGTTCCAACGAAACCGGCAGTCAGAAGTATGGAAAGTTGCTTCCACCGAATGTCAGAAAATATTCCACGGGCCTGACCGGACGAGGCAGCTAATTCTAAAGCGATCGACAGCGGTACGATCTCGATGATCGGGAGCGAGATCGTTAACCCCGACATGAGAACCGCTGTAAAACCAAACCCGGAATAGCCGCGTATGTAGGACGCTACAAATAGGACGGTCCCGCACCAGACTAGGTCAGTAATCGAGAGGCCCAGAAGCGGTATCATGGAAATCCAATCCAAGTGAAAACCAATGTATTGATTGTCTAACTAGACCTTGCAAGTTGGCAAAGGCGAAATTCCGATTGTTACACCAACTCACTTACACTCGATTATAAAAAAAATTTCTTCGTAGAATGCAATGTAGATATGTACGGACTCTCGGGACACTTCCTGTAAATTCCCTGATTTGGGATGGAGGAAGTTTTCATGACGAACGAAGAACGCGATATTCAACGCAAATTGTGAGTGCTCATAGAGCGGCTTGGCGCCCGCATAGTGTTCGCTGATGACACCACCCCCAAAAGTGTTGACGCCATCGCCTATGCCAAAAATCCAAAAAAAGGAGGCGGGGGGATCAGTGTTGCGAGACGAATGCGAAGTAGTCTAGGCATGTCTGCATGAAACAAGTCCCCAAAAATACCACGGATGAAGCGCTTATTCAGGAATTCCTGAACAAAGGCGGCAAAGTCAGCGTTGGCAAAACCAAACCCCTGCCAAGTGAGCTGGGTTTGAGCAACAATTCTTGGAACAACAAGCTGACTAAAGAAGAAAAGTCCGCGCGCGATCGGAAGTGATCTAGCAAGGCGAGGCCCTGCCTTTCTGCGCTTACTACACTATCCTCTCCAACAGAGATGGGCGGAAGCGGCCATTCGCTGCGTCATTCCCAGATGTCAGATGTGCGGAACAGAGCACCATTTCGCTGCACTCGTACCAATGTCGGCTGTCGGTTTGGCAGCCCGCGAGGTCTGCGCACTGACATGACCCTCGATTTAAGACCGTAGCTTTGAAGTAGTTTGGCCTTTCGGCAGTCACTGCAATATGTCAAAGCCCTTCATCAAGAGATGAAGGGCGAGTTGCCAAATGTGGTAATGAGTTCTTACTCTTGGAAAACTGTGCTGAGCCATTCGTCCAAGTATCTTGAGAACAAGCCTGGAGCATCGAGCATTACAAAGTGGCCAGAATCCGGCAACGTTCTTAGTATGGTATCTGGCAACATCTGGGCAAACCGCTCGCCCTCCGACCTGTCGACCCAGCGATCTTCTTCTCCCCAAAACACCGTAGTTGGAACAGTGACGCTTGAATATAGCTGTTCAAGTTGTTCGGTGTATTTGTAATCATACTGTCCAACCTGCCGATAGTAGGCCCGCTGACCTTCATTTCCTAGCCAAGGTGCAATCAGTCTATCCAAGACTTCGCTATTCAGATTGTGCGACACCGCGGTGTTTAAATGCGCTGCCAGAACGGCACGGTGAATGTACTCCGGTACGTTGGCAAACGTCTCTTCGTTCTCTTTCACATGTCGCGAGAAGGGCGTACCCCAAGGTGACAGAACAACACCATCACTAACACAAATCGCTTTCACATCCGCCTTCTCAATCAAGTGAGCGCCCATCACAGTCGCCCCACCAAAGTCGTGCCCAACGAGGACGGGGTGCGAGAGGTTTTTGGCGGCGAGCCATTCGGCCAGCACGCGCGCGAAGGACCTCAGCCGAACTTCCTGACCCTCAAACTTGGCGGAAGCTCCATATCCGGGCAGATCAAGCAAATGAAATCGATAGCGATGTTGCAAACGCTTAATGACTCCATGCCAGATTACCGAACTCACAGGGGTGCCATGGACTAAAACCACATCAGGACCCGTTCCGAATACATCGTGTGCTATACTTCCGCTGGTCGATTCAAATTGCTGCGTTAAATCAAATTTTGTCATGTTACCTTTCCTTAGCATCTATTTCGGGATACAAATCTCGCTTTTTTGGCGATATGTCGAACGAAGTTTCGTCATGCGGGAATGAAGGATCGTCATGTTTCCACCCATCCAAAACCTTCGCGCGTTTGTCGCCGTTGCCAACACAGGCCAATTTCGTATTGCTGCTGAACAAATCGGGGTGAGCGAGTCTGCTGTGAGCCATCAGATCGCACGTCTGGAGGCGCAAATGGGTGTGCAGCTACTTGAGCGGGGGCGGAATGGCGCGATGCTTACAGAGGTCGGGCGTGTATTCTATTTGCCAGTTTCCGCAGGCCTGCGTGAAATTGAACGCGGGTTGCAATTGGTCAATCAAGACAAAAGCAACATCGTAACGATTTCCGCGCCACAAACTTTGTCTTCTCTTTGGCTGGCACCCAATCTTGCCTCTTTTTATGAAGGGAATCCGTCTGTCGAACTCCGGGTATTCGCCACCGACCGGATCTGCGACCTCAAAAATGAGGGGATCGATTTTGCGTTGCGTCGAAGCACAGGTGATTGGCGCGGGTGCAATCAAGAGCCCTTCTGCGATGAGGAGATTTTTCCAGTCGCCACAAAAGCACTAAGTGTTCAAGTTAGAGAACTTGGTTGGCAACGGGCGTTTCAGGTCATCCCAATAATTCTGAATGAAGCGCATGTGGATGAGTGGGAAAGATGGAGCGCAGAGGTAAGAATACCACTGGCCGACAACATGAAGTTCCGCCGTTTGAGTTCTTATGATCAAGTACAGGCCGCAGTAATCAACGGGCTGGGTATCGGGATGGGACGAACACCGCTTTGCCTAGAGGCTTTGGGGGACGGACGCCTCCATCGGATAGGATCCCAAAGCTGCGCAACACACGCGTATCAACTCGTCTGGCCCTCAGATCGCCGAACACATTCCCGACAACGAGCATTTTTGAATTGGTTGCGAAAAATGAAGCCAGATCGACTTGCCAAAGGCATACATACTGATTGAGTGTATGCTCTCCAAATTATCATAGCCGCCGTTCGTTTGAAATGCAGCATTCGGTAAAATGGGCTCGTTGCGGTAGTTCGCCGTCCGTCCACGAACGATCGGTTTGGGCCGAAAGCAGATTAGAACGCAGAAGGTTTTTTAAAGTTACTTGAGCTTCGACGCCATAATCTCGGCAGCAGCTCTTAATGGATCATCTGCAAGATGTGAATATCGCTGTGTCGTCATTGGATTTGTGTGCCCTAGTAGCCGCCCCACAATAGCAAGGCTCATACCGCTGGAAACGAGTTGTGATGCATGCGTGTGGCGATTGTCGTGAATGCGATAGTCTTGAATCTTAGCTTTTGTAACGACAGTGCGCCAAAATTTCTTGAGATCAACAAGGGGTTTTTGAGGTGATCGGCCTGGGAAAACAAATTCCGATCCTTCGTTTTTGATGTCAAATATCCCCGCTAGGAGTTCTTGGGAAGCGGTGGAGAGAGGCAAATGCTCCGTCCGCTTTTGCTTCGTGTGGTGTGAAGGCTTGATCCAAACGCCACGCTCAAGATCAAAATCTACCCATCGAGCGGTTAAAACTTCGCCAATTCGTGCCCCTGTCAGTAGTTGCAGTCGAATTGCATTTGCAGCTTTTTGATTTTGATGCTGATTGAGGGCAACGACCAGTCTGCCAAGTTCGTCATCCGACAGCCAACGATACCTTTTTTCTTCGTGAAATTTTTCAACGCCCTTGACCGGGTTGTCCGTGCGCCATCCCCATTTGATAGAAAGTTCAAACATCTTGGAAAGAAGAGAGAGAACCCGGTTGGCTTGATAGGGTGTTTGCTTGAGGGAATTGTGAAGGGTCTGAATATCTTTATGACCAACTCCGGAGGCTCTGTGATTGCCGAGCTTTGGCAAGATCAGGCGATTCAGCATAGATTGATCATTTGCAACGCTTTTGGGGCGCTTTTTTGGGATCGCGTGAATTTCCAAGTACTGTAGAGCCAAGTCCTGCACAGAAGGTGCATCTCGCTTTGACTTGGCTTCTGCTACTGGATCTTGACCTCTGAGGACGTCGGAGAGAAGGCCCGTCGCAATTTCCTTAGCCTGTGCAAATGACATTAGAGGGCCGTGTTGTCCAATTGTCTTTCTACGAGATCTACCCGTGGTTTTGCTTCGGTATTGAACGACATAGCTTTTGGTGTTGTTTGGCTTCACGCGTACACCAAAGCCAATCAATGAGGTGTCCCAGTAAACAGTGTCAAAAGGGCAGGGGGCAAGCTTATCGACGACGCTTTTGGACAATCGGATTTTTGACATAACTCAATTCGCTTGAACTGTATGGGTAAGCATAAGGTAAGCAAAAAGTCGAGAAATTGGAAGTAGAAGATAGTTTGAAATAGTAATGGCATAGAATTAAATACTATCAAAATATATGCTTACAGGGTAATTTCGAAACCCACAGAATAGTAGAGAAGTAGGGACCGTAAGACTTTAATCAGTAGGTCACTGGTTCGAGCCCAGTAGGGCTCACCACATCTTTCTATTTTCAGTAAGCTAGTGCTATTTTGTGCATCGTGATTGTCGCGATGGGCTTTTGAGGAAGCACTGTGGAAGCTGCCGGGAATCGCGACTTGCAAAGTTGCGGTGTTGTCGGAACGCAATGTTATCGGTTTTCTGCGAAGGCTAGGAAAGTTCATTCGCCCGCATCGTGTTATGTCAATGACATTGTTTGCCGAGCAAATTTCTACGGCTACGAAACCAGAAACAGTAGTTCCAGAATAGCGTGCGGTCCAAGATAGACCGCCAAGCGCGTCAGCTGGAAAAGTCGGTTCTTCATGGGCGCATATCCTGAAGGCCGTAGGTTCAAATCTTATTCCTGAAATCAACCTTTCTTATATAAAACAACATGCTAATCACCAACAAGAAGCGGACATTTGTTTTGCCAAATTCCACGTGAAAGTGCTGTGAAAGCAGCAGGAGGAGTTTGGTGGGTGTGACGCTGCAGCAACAGCGTCGTTTGCTGATTTCTGGTGTCACCGCCGACACGCTGGGTATGCAGAAGGTCTTTTCTCACCGAAAACAGCCACCTTACACTGAAGATAGCCAATTAAACTGCGACGGTGGAATATTTCGGGCATTCATACGTTAGGAACATTTCACAGGAAAACAAAATGCAGCCCCCAAATTACGTGCCTCACAATAACACATCGGATGAGCAGCTGTCAGCCCGCCAGCAGCTTTATAGTCTGTTTGAAAGCCGACCCTTTGATGATGCGACTCTTCTCACCAATTTTGGCCTTTTTGCTCGATCTTCCGCTTTGGCGAAGATCTTTTTCTTGTAAGAAGCCTATAGTGAGGCGCTGACCTTGCCTGACGACATCTTCGTTTTGGGAACATGGCTGGGCTAGGATCTTGTTGTATTTGAATCCATGAGAGCAATGCTGGAACCCTATAATGCGGCCAGAGCGCTCGTAGGTTTTGATACTTTTGTGGGTACGAGGGCATTACCGGCAATGATACCCGCTCGGAAACGGTAAAAGACGATGGGTATGCTGTGTCCGAAAACTACAAAGACTATCTTGGTGCCCTGTTGGCTTATCATCGCTCAGAAAACGCAATGGGACACGCGCTTCGGCACAATCTTGTGCAAGGTGATGCTTGCGAAACCGTAGCCGAATATCTTGACCAGCATCCTGAAACCGTGATTGCCCTCGCCTATTTTGACATGGCTCTGTATGAGCCTACAAAAGCCGCGCTCGTGGCAATGGAAGAGCGTTTTCTTTCTGGCAGTGTACTAGTATTCGACGAATTGAACGACGAGCATTACCCGGGCGAAACAATGGCCGTTCGCGAATGGCTGAAAGGGAAAAGCTACATTGTCAAAAGATCACGTTTCTTACCGGACCGCTCATTTGTGATACTCAAATGATATGTGCTGCCAATCACTGGGGTTGTTAATCAGTAAATTTTAGGTAACTGGCGGTGTCTATCATGCGTTATCGTTGCTGTATTTGTTCGCCAATAGGAAGCTTTTTGGGCTGATTAGATGAGGCTGCCACCAACCTGCGACCATTGAATAGAAGACCTAGTGCTATCGCCCCTTAGATGTTTGCAATTTTGAGTTAGTCAATTCCTGTCGAAGGAGACCACCGACGAAGCGATCAAGGTTCATTGAGGAACAGGCGATTGGCAATCTGAAGGAACATCAATCGATACATGGTGTGAGGGAAACGTGCTGGAACTGCGGCGTCAGCGATGCGAAACTTAAAGCTGGCGCGCGCACGGTGTGGACGGAACAGACGTGATCTGCTACGCGGTCTGAGTTCGAACGAAGCCAGAAATCGCAGCAGCATGACACGTCGTTACACCTACACCTGTCTACTTCTCTCCTACGAGCAAGCGCCCTACATCGCAGAGGCGGTGCGCAGCGCATTGTTGCAGGAATGCGCGCCGATGCAGATCGTCCTCTCCGACGATGCTTCGCGTGATGACAATTACAGCCGCATGAAGGAGGTCGTGGACCAGTATGACGGCCGCACGATGTTCTCTTAAACCGATATGACACCAACCTCGACGTGAATGCACATCTCAAGAAGTGCCTTGAGATGTGTAGCGGGGACGTAATAATCGCGGCCGCTGGAGACGACATATACTATCCTGATCGCGCGCGGCGCATTATGGAGGCGTTCGAAGAAGCGGATCCTTTGCTTGTGTATTCGCATGCCGACGTGACGAAGCTCGATCGGTCGCCCGCTGAGGCGACCTACAGGAAGGCAACGTTTTACACGACCACGGACCCCCTTGCCGCAGCGAAATCGCGTGCGCTTTATCTCGGTGCAACATGCGCTTGGCATCGCGATCTTTATCGGAAATATGGGCTGATACAATTTGCGAACGCCCATGAGGATCTGATCCACGGGTTCCGAGCTGCCCTCGAGGGGAGGCTGCATTTCATCGATGCGCCGTTGCTGACCTATCGGATGGGGGCGGGCCTCACAAACACACCGACGGAGGCGCTTACAAAGGAAGCCTTCCGAAAGAAGCGCCTACGCGAAGTCGACCATGATATCTGCGTTTTCAAGCAGCGTCTCATAGATATACAGACCTTCGGTATGAGTCCTGATCACGAGATTTCGTTTCTTGGCGCTCCGCGCAAGCGAAGGAGAGATAAGGGCGGCGTTCATCACGCGAGGTTTTCCCGGGATTGTCCCATTCCTGAGTCGGCGCCTGCTGCGTGCCATCGGCATCGCGATCTCCGAGTCGCGTAGGCAACGCAAGGCGCTGCGGCATAGCGCTTGAGTTGGAACTATCTAGTTAGGGACGAGTTGAGATTCGCCAAAGCAAAACTTTTCCACCGTAAAGAATCGTAGGCACTTACAGCCTCAGAATCCGGAAGAGGTCAGGTGGTGGTTGTGGATGCCGCAACACATATCAAAAGTTGCCCGATACAACCACGCGTGTCAGGTCCACCGATACCTTCCCGCCGCTTTCCCGATCCGTTCCTTTACTGTGACGGGGTGATCGCTGCGAATGCGTCTCCGATGATATTGTGAATGTCCTGCCAATCCTGCATCTCGAAACGATTGCGCAGTTGCTTGGAGCTTAGGCGCATCTCAAAACACAATCATTTGGAGGAGCTAACGTAGGGCTCAGCCAACCGAAGTTCTGTTTCAGAGAAAACACTGCGTAAGTCAAATGGACACTTGTCCAGGTCACAATTGGTGCTTCGTGTGACAGAACCGGGATTGCCGCGCTATGAGCGCAGATCTTGCGCAGGCGTTTGCTGTTTGCTCTGGCGAGTTTGGTCATGCCGCACCGCGCAGCTCGGGGAATTGTGTCATGATGGTTTTGTGCGTCGGGATTGGTTTCGTAGCACCGTAGCCTGTTACGGACAAAGCTGCAGCAGCCGCTGCGTAGACCGCTGCCTCGGGTACTGTCTTCCTTTCAATCAGTTTTGACAGAAATGCACCGTCGAAACAGTCTCCGGCGCCGCTGGCATCTACGACTTCAACTTTTGGGCTGGGTAGGTGCTGCACTTCGTCTTGAAAAGACACCAGAACGCCATTGTCACCCATGGTCATCGCCACAACCTCGGGTCCCAGGCTGCGATAGTAACTCAAGATGTCTTCGGGTCGGTCCATGCCGGTAAGCTGACGTGCGTCATCGTAGCCAGGCAGAACGATGTCTGCACGAGCGACAGTGTCGTGGATGACCTTGCGTGCCCGTTCCAAGGGCCAGAGTTTTAGCCGTAGGTTCGTGTCATAGGAGACCCGACCTCCGTACTGCCGCATCTGATCGATGGCTGCCGACGCTGTTGCACTGGCAGAGGCGCTGATGGCTTGTGAAATGCCTGAAAGATGCAGGACTTGGGCCCCTTTCAACGCGGCGCTGTTCATATCCACTGGGCGCATTCGCGCCGCTGCTGAACCAGCGCGGCGGTACTCAAACTGATGCTCGCCGGTTTTATGCGTGATGAAGTAAATTCCAGTTGCGGCCTCTTCATGTGTCACCACACGTGTGTCGTCGATTCCTTCCGACCGCCATGTCTCTCGGATCATGGCACCGAACGGATCGTTGCCAAGTTGCGTCAGCATCGCCACGCGGGCACCCTGACGGGCAGCTGCAATTGCAACGTTAGATACGTCGCCTCCAATCCCTGAAACCCAGGTACCGTTCCCAACATCGCTGAATTCGAACAGAGGTTCGCCGAGGCAAATCAGATCGGGCTTTTTCATTTTCTGTCTCAGTGGTTGTTTCGAAGTTTGAATTTCCGCTCGATATCCTGATAGTCCGTCGCGCCATCCAAAATCATGCCCTCGGAAAACGGGCGGACCATGTCTCGGAAGATACCCTGCCATGGCGTCTGGCTTGCTGGGATAGGGAAACCACCTGCCTCTTCCAACTGTTGTCGACGCAAGGTAAGTTCACCGTCCGAGACCAGCACGTTTACGGCCTTGGAGCGCAGGTCCACGCGGATAACATCGCCAGTTTTCAGCAACGCAAGTCCACCACCGTCGCAGGCCTCGGGTGAAGCGTTCAGAATCGAAGCTGATCCCGAAGTTCCCGATTGCCGGCCATCACCGATGCAGGGAAGGGCATGAACACCCTGTTTGATCAGATACGAGGGCGGTCGCATGTTAACCACCTCGGCCCCGCCCGGATACCCCTTGGGTCCGGCACCACGCATAACCAGGATGCACGTCTCATCGATATCAAGTGCCGGGTCGTCGATGATGCTGCGAAACTGCTCCGGACCGTCGAATACGATCGCCCGACCTTCAAAGGCTTCGGGATCATCAGGATTTGAAAGATAACGCTGGCGAAATTCTTCGTTGATGACCGAAGTTTTCATCAGAGCACTATCAAACAGATTGCCTTTGAGGTTGAGAAAGCCTGCATTTTCCAGCATCGGGTTTTCGGCGCACCGGATCACATCACCATTGCTTGCCACTTGCCCGTCGTAATTCTGCGCAAGAGTTTTTCCGTTTGCGCCTTTTGCGCCGGGATGTGGCAGCAACCCGGCGCGCAACAACTCGGACACCACTGCGGGAACACCTCCGGCACGAAAAAAATCCTCTCCCAGATACGCACCCGAGGGCTGCATATTAACCAAGAGTGGAATGTGATGCCCCAAGCGTTCCCAGTCGTCGTTGGTCAGTTCAATCCCCAAATGACGGGCGATTGCATTCAGGTGGATCGGAGCGTTGGTTGACCCCCCCAACGCTGAATTGATGACAATTGCGTTTTCGAACGCGTCGCGTGTCATGATCTCGCTGGGGCGCAGATCCTCCAGCACCATATCGACGATACGCAATCCGGTGTAATAGGCCATCTGCCCTCGCTCACGGTATGGTGCAGGAATCGCAGCCGCTCCGGGTAGTTGCATCCCCAATACCTCAGCCAACGAGTTCATCGTCGTGGCGGTGCCCATAGTGTTGCAATAGCCGACAGAAGGTGCCGACGAAGCCGCGCGTTCCAGAAACTCTTCGGTGTCAATCTCGCCAGCGGCGAGTTGCTGCCGCGCATCCCAGATGACGCTTCCCGACCCGGCGCGTTCGCCATTGTGCCAACCGTTAAGCATGGGTCCGACCGATAACGCAATCGCAGGAATATTGACGGTCGCGGCCGCCATTAAAAGAGCTGGGGTGGTCTTGTCACAGCCGATTGTCAGCACGACGCCATCAATTGGATAGCCGAAAAGGGTTTCGACGAGACCAAGGTAGGCCAGATTCCGGTCCAGCATTGCGGTAGGGCGTTTGCCGGTTTCCTGAATCGGATGAACTGGGAACTCAAGCACAATGCCCCCGGCCGTGCGAATGGCTTCGCGGGTCCGCCCCGCCAGTTCCAGATGATGCCTGTTGCAGGGTGACAGGTCGCTACCGGTCTGCGCAATAGCAATGATTGGCTTGTCCGAGCGTAATTCTTCAAGCGTCAGGCCATAGTTCAGATAGCGTTCGATGTAGAGCGCGGTCATCTCCGGATCATCCAGATTGTTGAACCAGTCTCGCGAACGTAATTTTATTTTTGTCATTTACTCTTTCCTCTATCGGCCGGTCACACCAGGAAACATGATCAGAATAGCCAGTGCCAGTACCTGCATGGCAATAAACGGCAGCAGGGAACGAAAAATCTCACCCAGTGAAATATCCGGCGGCGCCACCGATTTCAGATAGAAGGCTGCAGGCCCAAAGGGCGGCGACAGGAAACTGACCTGCATGTTCATGGCAAAGACAACGCCGAACCAAACCGGGTCCAGCCCCAGATCGCGGACAATTGGCACAAAGATCGGCATGGTCAGCAGGGCGATACCAACCCAATCAAGGAACATGCCCAGCACAAACAGGATAAGCATCATCAGAAGCACGATCACGGTTGGGTTTTCCGAAACACCAACAATGAGTCCAGAAACGAAGTTGATCCCGCCCATCAGGTTGAACACACCGACCAGCGCCGAGGCTCCAATACCGATCCAAACGATCATGCCGACGGTTGACAGGGTTTGCAGTGCAGCGCCTTTTAGAAGACCCAAAGTGAACTCGCCCCGGATCACGGTAGACAGGGCTACGCCCACCACACCCATGGCAGAGGCTTCTGTTACTGATGCGATACCGCCATAGATTGACCCCAGAACAAAAATTACCACGATTATGGGCAGGATTAGCCCTTTAAGCAGCCGTAGCTTCTCACGCGTTGGGATTTCACCGGCTTCGGGCACAGGTGCGATGGCCGGATTCAGATAGGCACGTATCAGCACATAGGCGATATAAAATGATGCCAGCATCAACCCCGGCAGGAACGACGCGGTGAACAAGTCCCCGATAGAAACACTTGCCGTCAGACCATAAATAATCAGAACAATTGAGGGCGGGATCATCGTGCCCAGTGCACCGCCGGCGCAGCAAACACCGATGGCCAACCGCCGATCATAGCCCAGACGCAACATTTGTGGCAGCGCCAGCAGACCTAAAAGAACAACTTCGCCGCCGATGATACCCGACATCGCGGCGAGCACAACGGCCACAAGAAGTGTCTGAATGGCAATCCCGCCGCGAAGCCGCCCGCCGACCACGCGCATGGCGTCAAACAGGTCTTTGGCGATGCCGGATCGGTCCAGCATGGACGCCATCAGCACGAACATCGGTACTGAGACGAAAACGAAGCTGTTAACAAAGCTAAATATCCGCGAGGTGATCAGCGGCACCGACATTGGCCCGAACCAACCAAGCGCGAAGATCAGCGCGACCAGGAGCGTCACGAACGCCAACGGCATTCCGGTCAACAAAAGCCCCAGCAGCAGGACGAACATCACGAGGGTTCCCCACTCAATGCCCATTGACTTCATGTCGGTCAAATAAGACAGAAATTCCACGGTTCAGCGCCCCACAGGCTTGCGCAGGTAGTTGAAGGCGAGAATTGCAAATTGCAGCGCCATCAGAATAAGCACGATAAAGAGAAATACCTTGACCAGTCCGGGCGTGGGCGGATCCCAGGCACTGCCACTGGTTTCCAAGCGAAAGTCGCCTGTCGGGGTCCATACCGCTCGCACAACACTCTGCCATGAGGCCCAGGCAAAAACCGCACAGGCGAAACTGCAAGCCACAGATATGGCAACATCGAACCGTCGACGTTTGGCTGCGCCAAGCTGGTCGTAAATCAGCACCATCCGGATGTGGGCATTGCGCGATGCAACATAGAGCCCACCGAACACAAAGGAACAGGCTGTAAGAAAGATCACGGTCTCATGCGCCCAGATCGTTGGCCGATTGAGGCCGTAGCGCAAAATGACTTCCAGAAACAGGATTGCCGCGGAGGAAAGAATGGCTATCGCGAAAACGATGCCGAAAGCATTGATTACCTTGCCAAATGCACCTGCCTGAGGGATTGCCTCTGCAACTCTCTCTGGCTCTCGTTCATTCGTAATATCTGCCATTTACCCACCTCCCTTAAACCGCGACTGCCCCAGCTTTCAAGGCTGGGGCAGTCAAGTTAGCACGGCTTATTGCAGCAGGCCGTTGTCACTCAGGTATTTGGTCAAAGCTTCATAGACCACAGCGGATGCGTCTGATGCACCTGCGGCGGCTTCCCATTCAACCTTGGCGATGGCACGGAACTTCGCGCGCTCTTCCGCCGACCAATCGTGAACAGTCACCTCACCCGAGGCGACAGCTTCGGCAACCGCTGCGACGTCGCGTTCGGCCAGAGTGCTGACCTGCATCCGCGCAAAGTCCGATACGCTCTGCTCCAGCGCGGCTTGAATATCCTCAGGAAGCCCGTCCCAGGTTGCCTTGTTGATGCTCACTTCAACCAGCGGCATGGAGTGAAAACCCGGATAGACCGGATGACTGGCAATATCGTGCATGCCCTGGGCGTGGTTGGTCGAGAACACGGTATAGTCGGCGGCATCGATCACGCCCTTGTCCAGCGACGTGAAAACTTCGCTGCCTGGCAGGTTGACCGGCGCGGCACCTGCTGCTGCAAATACACGCTGAACCATGCCTTCAGGCGCGCGCATTTTCAGACCCATAAGGTCATCAACGCCATCCAGTGGCTTCTTCGACAGAAACGACTCCAGACCCGGGGTGGTGGCACCGATAAAGTGCAGGCCATAGGGCTCCATCAGCGAATTCATCAGCTCTTTGCCGCCGCCATTTTCCATGAAATCGAACATCTGCTCGGGATCGGACCAGGCGCCAACCGGATTGGCGATCAGGCCGAACGCAGGTTCTTTGCCGGCGAAGTAGGACGTGTCGGTGAAGTGGCCGTCCAGAATGCCCGCCGCTACGGCATCCTGTGTCTCGGTGTGGGCGACAATCGTGCCAACCGGCAGCAGTTCGATCGCAACACGACCACCTGTCCGTTCGGTCACTCCTTCAGCCCAAGACTGTTGCAGGATAAAGTTGGCGTTTCCTGCCGGGTCCGATGACTGGAACCGGAAGTTGTAATCTTGCGCCAGAGCGGATCCGGCAAGGACCACCCCGACTACCGCAGACACGGTGAACTTTGAAAAAATCTTATACATCTCTTCTCTTCCTCCCAAAATGCTGACTTCTTGGCCGCACTTGCAAACTGTTAATGATTGCGCAATCATTTGTCAACTTTCCGCGTTGTTTATTTTGTAATAGGATTGCAGAATATGAAGAAAATTAAGACAAAGCAAAAAATTACACTTGTGGACGTCGCTAAAGAAGCGGGTGTTAGCGCAATCACGGTTTCACGCACAATTCGCTCACCACACATGGTGTCGCCTAAGGCACGTGAGAAGGTTGAAGCTGCGGTTGATGCGCTTGGCTACGTGCCGGACGCAGCAGCTTCTGCGCTTGCCTCCAACCGTACGGATGTCATTGGTTTGTTGATCCCATCACTGACCAACAGCGTTTTTGCCGAGGTTTTGCGGGGCATGTATGACGAGATCGAAGGCACCCCGTATTCAATACAGATAGGTAATTACCGGTATAGTCCGCTGACAGAAGAGAAACTCATCCGTACCTTCCTGTGCCAGAAACCGGCAGGCCTGATTGTGGCCGGGCTCGATCAGACCGAGACCTCCCGAAAATTGCTGATGGAGGCTTCTTGCCCGATCGTTCAGATTATGGAATTCGACAAGGGACCCGTTGATAGCATGATCGGGTTTTCGCATTTCGAGGCGGGTGCTGCGGCAACACGTCATCTGATAGAGCAGGGTTACGAGCGGATTGGATTTCTGGGTGCGCGCATGGACCCGCGTTCACAACGCCGTCTGGCCGGATTCCGCCAGGAGCTTAAAAGCCGAGGGAGCCTTTCGGCCGAGCGGACGGTTACCACCCCCGAAGCTTCCTCGGTGGGCCTTGGTGCCGAGTTGCTAAGAGAACTACTTGTCCGCGCGCCAGACACTGATGCGATCTTCTGCAACAATGATGACCTTGCAATTGGTGCGTTGCTTGAGGCACAGCGCCGTGGCATCCGTATACCTGAAGATTTTGGCATATGTGGCTTCAACGATCTCGAAATCAGTAAGCAACTCAACCCCGGGCTAACCTCTGTCGCAACGCCCCGGTACCGTATCGGAGGTGCGGCTATTAAAACGATTGTTCGGTCTTTAGAGACGGATTCAGTGACAGCGCGAAAGCGACTTGATCTTGGTTTTGAGGTTATTCCCCGCGGCTCGAGTATCTTAAACCTGGAACGGAAAAATGCTCAAAGTTAATTATCAATTTGAACGCTGCCCTGATTTGTTGGCGAAATTTGACCAAGTTCTGAAATGTTATTTGCCAACAACGGTTTTCGTGGACGTTCAGCATCGCCTTGGCGTGACGGACAGCGGCCTCAAACCCCCGTTCCGCACCAAAGGCCAGTCAAGCGATTAACATTCAGCTGTCCAACGGTGGTCAGGGCACATCGGTTTGTGGCGGTCAAATGGGTGGCCAAAGGAAAAATGGTTAAGGATCTGTTGAATGAATTCGGTCGCATCTGACCCCGTTCTGATTGGAATCGATTGGGGCACTTCATCTTTGCGGGCTTTCTTGATTGGCGCGCAGGGCGAGGTGCTTGACCGCATCTCGACTTCGCAGGGGATCATGCATGTTCCGAACCGAGATTTCGACTTAGTTTTCAACGCGTTGGTTTCAGAGTGGCCCGCGGCTTGCAACGTGCCGGTTATTGCGTCCGGTATGATCACCAGCCGCAATGGGTGGGTCGAAACGCCTTATATCAACGTGCCATCCGGTGCCCAGGAACTGGCGGAGAACCTGATGTCGTTTGAAACGGCAGACGGAACGATTGTGCGGTTCGTGACCGGCATGACAACGGAACATAACGGCGCGCCGGACGTCATGCGCGGCGAAGAAACCCAGATCGTCGGGGCATTCTCACTGGGAATGGGTGACGGCGTTGTCGTCATGCCCGGAACCCACAGCAAATGGGTCACCGTTCGTGCTGGCAAGATTGAGGACTACGCAACTTTTATGACTGGCGAAATCTTTGCCGCTCTGCGGGGGTACACGATCTTGGGGACCCTGATGGAAGACGGGCCTTTTAATGAAACGGGCTTTCGTATGGGCGTATTGGCTGGGCTTCGGGAGGGATCGAACCTGCTGCATGACCTGTTTCATGTTCGCACGATGCCCTTGTTTGGAAGAATTAGCGCGGACATGGTAGCGGACTATTTGTCGGGCATGTTGATCGGCGCGGAAATTTCGGCACACATGCCGGACAATGAAATCAGCGATCTGATCACAATTGTTGGGCGCGATGATCTTGCAGACCGATACGAAACAGCAATGGGTATTGCCGGTTTAACCAGCCAGCGTGCCCCAGATGACATTGTGGCGCTGGGCCATTTCCTGATCGCCCAATCAGCAGGATTGATATTATGACATTGTGGCAAGATGCACTCACACAAAACCCGCTTATTGCGATTCTAAGAGGGCTCGAACCGGATAATGCAGTTTCCGTTGCTGAAGTGCTGGTTGACGCGGGATTTCGCATAATTGAAGTACCTTTGAATTCACCCGACCCCTTGGTGTCGATCAAACGTATCGCCGCCAAATACGGTGATCACATCGTCATCGGGGCCGGAACAGTTTTAACGGCGGACGAAGTTTCGGCGGTTGTGGACGCAGGTGGCCAGATCATTGTGTCACCAAACATGAGCCCCGAAGTCGGGGCGCGTGCTATTCAATTGGGCGCCAAATGGTGTCCCGGTGTGATGACCCCAACCGAAGCGTTCGAAGCGTTGCGATTGGGCGCGGCGGTCTTGAAATTCTTTCCCGCTGAAATGGTTTCGCCCGCAGTCTTTTCCGCCATGCGCGCAGTTCTGCCCAAGTCAGCTCTGGTTGCTGCAGTGGGCGGCATAAAACCCGAAATCATGCGCAGTTACTACGCTGCGGGGGTCAACAGTTTCGGCCTCGGCTCAGCGCTGTTCAAGCCAGGCGATGGGTTAGACGAACTGGCACAGCGCGCGCGGGTCTTTGTCGAGGCCTACTCTGATTTGACCAGCTGAGGATTTGGCCAGAAACTAAGATGCAAAACGGGTTTTTAGTCACGCACGCAAGATTACCTTCGATTTCAACCTGCTTCAAACTTGCTTCGACATCGGATCGTTCAGGTCCATCATAGGTCGCACAGGTTGCTATCCGACCCTCCACCGGCTTGGACCTCGCAGGAATCAAGACGGCACCCTCTGAAGACAAAGAGCCAATATTTTCTATATCCCCTTCACGCGTACACCAAAGGCAATTAATGAGGTACCCAAGTAAACAGTATCAGAAAGGCAGATGGTGAGTTTGCCGACGATGCTTTTGGACAATCGAATTTTGGACATCACTCACTTCGCTATAACTGTATGGGTTTGTGGTGAGCGCTTGTAAGACCTTCTGACTAATAAAGTTGGAGCCACCTTAAGTTTCGTCAAACCACATAGCGAGAGTCTCAGCACAATTCCAAAACAGGCGTGACGCCCCGTCAAACCAGGCGTAGAAACCGATACGGTCGATAGGTCCCAGTTACCGAAGTTTTTCCAATCGATTCTTATGAACGAAAGGCAGCAGCTTGAGACCGAGCATCTCGGAAAACGCCTAAGATAGAAAGTTATTATAGCTATTCTACTTATAAAAGAATCCATGCCCAATATGATGGGTGCGCGGCCAATCCTTTGCATCCTATCCTGAGCATGAAGATCAAGTTTCATGAAACGGTAAAGCGCTTTTGCACCGATGAATCCGGTGCAATCACTGTTGACTGGGTTGTGCTGTCGGCCGGTATTGTTGGCCTTGCTATCGCAGTCATGGTTTCGGTCGGCGGCGCAACCGCTGATATGGGTGACCTTGTCTCTGGCAACCTTGGCAGCCAACGCATCGCGACGTACTAATTGCAAGCCGGTTCAGCGGGCGCCATCAATGCCGATTACCCCAATACGGCCTTCACAGCTTTTGCGGTTTTAGCCACGACCTCGTCCGCCTCGCTTTTCGTCAGGCAGAAGGGTGGCGCAAAACCCAGAATGTCGCCCTGTGGCATCGCGCGCCCGATTACCCCTTCGCTAAGTAAGGCAGCGGCGACCTGCGGGCCAATTTTTATGGAAGCATCGAAAAACTCGCGTTTCTCTTTGTCTTCAACGAACTCTACGGCGCAAAGCATTCCTTCGCCTCTGATGTCACCTACGTTAGTGTGTTCTCCCAAGGTGTCTTTCATGGCTTTGTTCAGGTAAGCACCGACCGTGCCTGCGTTATCCACAAGATTCAGTTCATCAATAAGTTTAAGGTTGGCAACTCCAGCCGCCGCACCGATTGGATGGGCAGAATATGTCCAGCCATGACCAATTGGCCCGTTTTCATCTGTGCCTTGTTCCAGTACTTTCCAGACTTTGTCAGAAATGATTGAACCAGAAAGCGGCGCATAAGCAGAAGTCAGACCTTTGGCGATGGTGATAATGTCAGCCTCAATCCCGTAGTGATCAGAGCCGAACATTGTACCCAGTCGGCCAAAGCCGGTGACAACTTCGTCCGCGACAAGCAGAATGTCGTGCTTTTTCAGCACTGATTGGATGGCTTCCCAGTACCCGACTGGGGGTGGCACGATCCCGCCAGTTCCCAAAACTGGTTCGCCGATGAACGCAGCGATCGTGTCCGCACCTTCACGTTCGATCAGCTCTTCAAGTTCGGCCGCCAGATGCGCACTGAACTGGGCTTCACTCATGTCTTCATCGGTACGTCGGAAGTAATAGGGTGCTTCGGTGTGGATGATGTTGGCCAGAGGAAGATCAAATTTCTTGTGGAACAGCTCCAACCCGGTAAGCGAGCCTGTGATTAAGCCCGACCCATGATAACCGCGCCAGCGGCTGATGAACTTTTTCTTTTCCGGCCGACCCAGAATATTGTTGTAGTACCAGATCAGTTTGACATTCGTTTCGTTCGCGTCCGACCCACCAAGGCCGAAATAGACCTTCGACATATTTGCAGGCGCGCGATCAAGAATCATTTTTGACAAGGTAATTGACGCTTCCGTCCCATGACCAACGTAGGAATGATAGTAGGCCAGCTCTTTTGCCTGATCGGCGATCGCCTCTGCAATTTTCTGACGGCCGTATCCGACATTCACGCAGTAAAGCCCGGCAAAAGCATCCAACAGTTTATTGCCATCCCGGTCTTCGATATGCACCCCCGAGGCGGTCTTGATCACACGACTGGCGCTTTCGCCCCGCGCGTGCTGTGCAAGATGTGTCGAAGGGTGGAAAAAATTCTCTCGATCCCATTGATCAAGCAGATCATTTTTCAGCATTTTGCGTCCTTTTATACTGTTCTCACGGCCGGTGCCGATAGGTATCTCGATTAAGTGTTCGTGTATCAAAAAGCAATTTCCTGCAAATGACAAACACCCGGCTCTTTGGGCGGAGTGTGCGGAAATTGGTCAGAGGGTGTGGCTGTATTTCGCGCGATCTACAGTAGATTCTTCTGCTGATGGGAGTTTGGACAATCGTGTCGCGTCACTTTCCCAAGAGCAGTTCTAACGGCAGCGTTTGATTTGCCTTTACAGGCTTGGTGACGATATATGTGTAGTAGCGCGACAGGCCGATGCGGGCATCTAGCATTTCGTCTATGAGTTTTTGATACGCATTGATGTCGACAGTTACGATTTGCAACAGGTAGTCAAACCCACCGCCCAATGCCCAACACGCAATGATTTCATCATATTTCTGGACAGCATTTTCAAAAGCGCGAAAACTGGCAGCTGTGTGATCCGCCAGTTCTGCGGAAACAAATACAGTCACGTTGGAAGCGAGTTTTTTCAAATTAATGTTTGCGTGATAGCCGCCTATCAAACCCGCCTTTTCAAGTTTTTTCAATCTGTCCCAGCATGGTGACGGTGACAGGCCAACACGTTCAGCCAGAGCCGCTTTTGTGATCCGTCCTTCTAACTGAAGTATCTTGAGTATCTTCAGGTCGATTTTGTCGAGCTTATGCACCTTTTACCCCTCTCAGGTAGAGATACTCACGCCTTTTGACGCAACGCGTGCTGCAGCCAAAGCAACTGTGGCAATCGCCGTATCCTGGGCCCCGGTTCCGGTCAGATCACATATTGTGATGTCACTATTCGACACGCGGCCTTTATGCATTCCTTCGACGATATGCCCAAGTTCGGGCGGGGTAACATCCATCATAAGCCCGGCATCGCGCGCTTCCCGCAGTTCACCCATTGTTGCGCATTGGTTCAGATGGTCAACGACGTATAAATCTGCTGCAGCCAGCGCTTTGGGTGTGATTTCTGATTTGTTCGCCAGATCAGACCCCATAGCGGTGATGTGCAGCCCCGGGTGCAGCCAGTCCCTTTTGAAGAATGGCTCTGTAGATGGCGTTGTGGTTACAACCAGTTGACTTTGGGCAACCGCCGCCGCCGCGTCTGTTACAGCTTCGGCGCTCATACCCAGGCTTTCGCCCAGATCGCGTGCGCAAGCCGCTGCTTTTTCTGCATCCCGGCCCCATACAAGAACCCGTTTGAATGGGCGTACCAGATGTGCTGCCTGCATCTGAAGGCGCGCCTGAACACCCGCACCGAACACCATTGCGGTATCTACCTGTTCGGGAGCCAGATGGCGGGCGGCTACTGCACCAGCTGCGGCGGTGCGCAGATCGGTGAGATACCCGTTGTCCAGCAAGACCGCATCTACCAGCCCTGTTTTCGAAGCAAGAACAACCATTAGGCCGTTCACACTGGGTAATCCCAGTGAGGGATTGTTGAAAAATCCCGGGCTGATTTTGACCGCAAAACCGTCAAAGCCGGGAATATATGCTGTTTTCACGTCCAGATCACCGTGATGTTCTGCAATTTCCATCGACGTGATCGGCGGCATTTCCACCTCGCCACGGGCAAGCGCGCGAAAGACGTCTTCGATCGTATCGATCGCTGAAAGGTTCAGAGCAACGCAGTCTCTAAGTTCTGTTTCGGTCAGGATCAGAATTTCACGCATAACGCTCCCCTTTTAAAACAGTATCCCCAAGGATCACGTCTTGTCCCGTAATGATGGCAGTGAATTGGGTCATTTCAACATTCTTTCCGCTGATGATCATCGCTGTCTTACCATTCGCCTTCGATTTTTGAGCTAGCAAAGCTGCGACGCTAACGACACTGCCACCCTCGGCAACGATACCTTCGTCGTGAAACAGAACCTGCATGCCCTGATAAATTTCTTCTTCCGATACGGTTACAACATCGTCCAGATAATCGCGACAAAGCGGGTAAGTCCATCGGTTTTCAAGGCCAATCCCACCGCCAAGAGAGTCTGCCAAAGATGCATACTCCTCTACTTCGACAGGTTTGCCTTCACATAAACTACGCGCCATCGCGGCACCGTTTTCCATGCTTATTCCGACAATACGAATTTTAGGGTTGATCGTTTTTGCGGCCAGCGCAATGCCCCCCGCAAGACCGCCACCAGACAATGGGACCATGATCGTTTCAAGGTCAGGCTGATCTTCCAACAACTCCAATCCAATTGTTCCCTGTCCCGCTAAAACGTCCGGGTGATCAAAGGGTGGGATGTCCGTCATCCCTTTGTCTGAAACGAGCCGTGTAACTTCGTTTTGCGCCTCGTCCTGGCTGGTGCCTACCCTGCGGACGTCGGCCCCTAATGCCTCTATCGCTTTCACCTTCACGCCCGGAACCAGATTTGACAGGCAGACAACGGCCTTTACACCTGCGGCGCCTGCTGCGTATGCCAAAGCGCAGCCATGGTTTCCTGTCGAACAGCACACCACCCCATTCTTGCGAGCGGCTTCAGATAAATGTGCGACTGCGTTTGTGGCGCCACGCTGCTTGAACGCGCCGATAGGCTGAAGCGTTTCCATTTTCATCAGGATTTCTGCGCCAAAACGGTTGCTTAGACGTGCGGCTGTAACCAGAGGAGTGCGCAAAACTTTTCCGCGAATGGATTTTTGCGCCTCAAAGACATCTTTTAGAGTGACTCTTTGTTGCATTATTTACTTGCCCCGACCGGATTTAACGAACTTCAAAACTATAAGAAATGTGTCAGGACAGTAGTTTGATTTAATGAGAGGGTCGAGGTGAAATGCCGTTGGGAGCGCGCGTCGATGCATAAGCTTTAGACGCGGTCTCAAACGTTCAACGCCTAAAAGAATTTAGCGTAACTCGCACGAATGAAGATTGATTGTGTCTTCGAAGTTTGATTTGGAATTCAACAAACAAGTCAAAGTGCGCTGTTAGTGTGAATGCACTGTTTCATTGCGATCAGTGATTGAATGACCAAGGATAGGAACCCAATGCAGAATGCCGTTGAGATGACAGTTAAGATCCTTGAAAAACTGGTCAGCTTTAAAAGCTTTTCGGGCCAAACCAATCTTGATCTGATTTCATATGTTTCGGACTATCTGGATGGCTATGGGATTCAAACAGACCTAAGTCACGATGAAACAGGTCTGCGCGCCAATCTGTTTGCTACGATTGGTCCCAAAGCAGACGGGGGTGTTGCATTGTCGGGGCATACCGATGTTGTCCCGGTCGACGGACAAAACTGGACTCTGCCTGCTTTTGAACTGACCCGGAAGGATGATCGGCTTTTTGGTCGGGGCTCAGTTGATATGAAGGGTTTTCTTGCTTGCGCACTTGCGATGGTCCCGTCTTTTCAAAGGGCGCCTTTACAACGCCCAATTCATTTGGCGCTGTCCTTTGATGAAGAAACCGGCTCGATCGGTGCCCCGATACTTTCGCGTCAGATCGTTGATTCGGGGATGAAACCCGCTGCTGTTATTGTTGGGGAACCAACAGAAATGAAAGTGATTGCCGGGCACAAAGGCGGCTACGAAATGCATACGCATTTCACTGGAATCGCGGGGCATTCGTCTGATCCGCGGCGAGGTGTGAACGCAATTCACTACGCGGCACGTTTTATTGTTTTCTTAGAAAACCTGTCTGCAGAATTTGCCCAAAACCCACCCGCTGATTCAGCTTTTGATCCACCCCAGAGCACCCTTAATATTGGAACAATACGCGGCGGTGCAGGGCGCAGCATTATCGCCGAAGACTGTGCGCTCGACTGGGAGCTTCGTATAACACCACCTGATGATGGCAAAGAAACGATGAAGCGGATCAACAGTTTTCTGACGGATCTGTTGTTATCAGAGATGCAGAAGAACTTTCCTACTGCTGATATCGTCACCACAACAGAATCCGAATACCCGGGCCTTGCCTTTGATCCGGGCTCCACTGCCTTGTCGGTGGTACAGCAGATCAGCGGTGAAAACACGTTTACAACGGTGCCGTTTGGAACGGACGCGGGATGCTTTTTTCGCGACGGATTGCCCACGGTTGTTTTTGGCCCGGGAAGTATCGAACAGGCCCACAAACCGGATGAATATATTGAACTGTCTCAAATCAAGGCGTGTCTGAAATTTTTCCAGAAGCTCGGTGACTGGCAAAGCATATAGCGCTGACAGAAAGTTCAGCATTTCAAAATTGCGTATCAAATTCTTTGATCCAAACCGTGAATGCCTGCGTAACAGCAGTACAATTCAACGGCTAACCAAAGGATAAACCATGTTACGCAGAACCTTTCTTTCCGTCACAACCGCAGCACTTCTTGCAACGCCAGTTTTCGCTGATAGCCATTCAATGGATATCGTCGATACAGCTGTTTCTGCGGGTAGCTTTAACACATTGGTTGCCGCTGTTCAGGCCGCAGACCTTGTAGACACGCTGAAAGGCGAGGGTCCATTTACAGTATTCGCGCCCACAGACGAGGCTTTTGCCGCATTGCCAGAAGGAACAGTTGAGTCGCTGCTTCTGCCAGAGAACAAGGACCAGTTGGTCGCCATTCTCACCTATCATGTCGTGTCCGGTAAGGTCATGTCAGGTGATATCGCTGGCAAGAAAATGGATGTTGCGACTGTGAACGGTCAGTCCGCCATGATTGATGCAATGTCTGGCGTAATGATCGACGGAGCAAACGTTGTTCAGGCTGATATCGAGGCGTCAAATGGCGTTATCCATGTGATCGACGCGGTCATTCTACCTAAGTAAGGACCGTGAGAGTTTCGCCCTCAGCCATTTGATTTGGCTGAGGGGTAACCGCAGGAACGCAACTAAGTAGAAGGTACTGGTATAATGTCACAAACTCTCTTTTGTCGTATGAGATTTGCCAGAGTAACTTTTCCTCTCTCGTTGACGCTTTCTATGGTGCTAATCGGGTTTCTTGCTGTTTCTGCAAAAGCTGACGAACGCATGATTGAAGACTTCACTTCAGATCCCGAAACGCGATGGGCCTTTTTTACGGACCAAGTCATGGGCGGCGTCTCGAACGGTGAAGCGTCCTTTGCTCGGGAAGCAAACGAAAACTATGTAAGGCTTCGCGGCCAGGTCAGCACCGAGAACAATGGTGGCTTCATTCAGATCAGAACCAAACTTGAAAGCCGCATTCCCCGGTCGGCGCAGGGTATTACATTAACCGTTCGCGGAAACGGCGAAGAGTATTTTTTGCACGTACGTACGCCCGGCACAGTTTTACCTTGGCAATATTATCAGGCATCTTTCACAACAGCGCCCGATTGGAAAGAAATTCGCATTCCCTTTGACAGTTTCAAACCTTCGGGCCGGACGTTTCGGGCATCACTAAGGCCTCAGTCTGCCCGTAGTATTGGAGTGGTAGCATACGGACGCGACTATGACGCGGACGTATCCGTAGCCAGTGTGGGTTTCTATTGAGGTTGCTGTATCTTCGCGCAACGTCAGCGCCAATAGGACGACGCTGGATAGATGCCTTTGGAAAACAAAAATACGCTCGAAAGATTGCCGGCATATGCGGTCTTTGCTGGGGTTTTAGCATCCGCGGGTTTGCCAATCTACATTCACGCGCCCAAATTTTTCATCGATGAATACGGCGTTAGCCTTACTTCCATAGCCGGTATTCTTTTCTTCCTAAGACTTTTTGATGTCATTCAGGACCCGGCGCTCGGGTGGCTTTCTGGTGCCCTTAGGCGCCAGAGGCGTATTGCGGTCGCAATAGCGGCAAGCATGATGGTTCTGGGAATGTCCGGGTTGTTTGCAGTAACGCCTTTGACGACCCCGCTTGTCTGGTTTGGCATCATGCTGGCGCTGTTGTTCTCAGGGTTCAGCTTTCTCACGATTACATTCTATGCGCAGGGAGTTGAAAAAGCTGTGCGATCCAGCCAGATCGGTCATGTTCGGCTGGCCAGTTGGCGGGAAACTGGGGCGCTCGCAGGCATCTGTATCGCGGCAATTGCGCCGACGGTTTTTATCTGGATATCGCCTTCTCCATTCACCGTGTTCACAGGATTTTTTGTTGCGGGGGTAACTCTGGCTGTCGTGATGATGGCCCCGGAATGGAGCATTGAAAAAAGTGAAAATCCCTTTGCCTTTTGTTCGATCCTGAAAGACCCTGTTGTACGAAAATTACTGCTTATTGCTTTTGTAAATGCAGCCCCTGTTGCGGTAACCTCAACATTGTTCCTATTTTTTGTGGAAACTGTGTTGGATGCACCCGGGTTTGAGGGGCCATTGCTTCTACTCTTCTTTGTATCCGCAGCAGCGAGTGCTCCGTTCTGGGCCAATATTGCAAAACGTGTTTCTTCAAAAAAAGCCTTGCTTATGGGTATGTCAGTTTCGGTTGCTACATTTGCTTACGCATCTCTGCTGGGCGCCGGAGATGTGCTGTCTTTCATGGTTGTATGCATTGCTTCGGGTCTGGGGCTGGGGGCTGATCTTACTTTGCTTCCTGCAATTTTTGCAGACCGGGTTGCAAAGCATTCTCACAGTGCGAGTCCGGCTTTTGGCCTGTGGTCATTCGTCTCGAAGCTTACCCTTGCTGTTGCGGCGATTACGGTGCTTCCACTCCTTGAGAGTAGCGGTCTTGAGCCAGGGATTCCCGCCCCAGTGGAAGCAGTTGGTATGCTGACACTGCTCTATGCGGTGGTTCCGTGTATTTTAAAGTTAATCGCTATCGGGCTGTTGTTGTTAACGCCTCTGAGTGCGGACCAATGTGAATCCTAGTTCTTGAATTAGCAACGGTTTCTGCCGCACCAGCTAAAAAATCACCACACAAGGGTACGCTCGTAGTTGGAAAGTAAATGGGATTATCCCCAGTCAGTTACTTTTCCTAAATAGCTTGCTCCAGCGGGGGCAGAATATCATAACGCAGTTAAGATTCCGATTGATCCAACCAGGATCAGGCTCAGCGCCCAAACGACATCAAGATTAAACCAGCTTCTTGAAACGAATTTCAAACCAAGCCAGAAATAAACGACTACGGCAGCAAGGCCACCTGTTACTGTCATTGCCAAAGTATGCGTGACTGATACTAAAACAGCCTGCGCGATATTTGCGCTCATCAGTTCTGATGCGGCGCGGTGACCCGCGTCGAGTTCATCGACAGCGCAAATTCCCAGATAGATCGGCGCCAGCATGAGGCCAGCGCCATGTGCCGTTGCCGCCAAAAAAGACCAGAGCGCCAGCCGATGCGGTGGTACACGGGCTAAAAACCGGGGATGGCGCCTGTTGATCAACAAATAGATGCCCAGCAGGATGACAATGATTCCAGCACCAATTCGGATTTCGCTTTGCCATTCCACCAAAGCGGTCATTGTAGAGAATGGTATCAGAATTGCAGTCATGGCCAAGAAATGGCCCACCGCCAAAGCACCCAAAGCAGTGATCAGCGCAAGTCTGCGCCGCTCCATAAGAGCAGCGGAAACAGCCAACGGCCAGCCCATACCCGGGTTTGCGCCGTGGTATACGCCCGATGCTACGACGGCACCCCAAAGAGCTGCCGTCGTTTCGATCTCAAACACTTATCAGACCGACGGGTAACAGAAGCTGTCTGTCGAACAATCACCGCCTTCAAGACGGATTTGGTGTGAGCGATATCCTTTCGGAAACTCAACCCAGAAATTTTTGTCCAGCGTTAACCCACCGTTTGCACCGACGTCAGCCTTAACCATTGCTGCCCCGCCTTCTCCGGGATAAAACTGATCGTCCCAGGTCGAGTAGAGCGAATTTGTCCAATAGACACGCTTACCGTCACGGCTGATTTCAACCATTTGCGGGCCATAGCCAAAGTCCTTGCCGTTCGGATGCTTGGTTTTGGCAACGATCCCACCAATTTCTACCTTGCCCGCAAGAACCGGCTTCATCGGATCACTGACATCATATTGATGCATCTCACCAGTTCCCCAACACGCAACATAGAGATATTTATCGTCGAGGCTTAGATCTATGTCGGTTACCAAGGGTGGCACCGCACTGAAACCTTTCAGCAGATCAGGCAAATCGTCTGGGTCAGCGGCGACCGGCGGAATCGTTATTGTTTTCTTGGCGTTGAATGTTCCGTCCTTTTCGCGCCACCACGTAAAGATCGCGCCTTCTAGGTTGGTCGTATCAACAACCACACCACAGAATCCATATTCCTTTACCGGATCATGCGCTGGGCGAATTTCCAGCGCCATTTGATGGTTTGCGCCCAGATCTATGGTTTGAACATTTTTGCGACCGCGCAGATCCCAGAAATGGATCGAGTGGCCGTATTTGTTCGAAAGCAGATCTTCGGCGACGATCCCATTTTCAAATTGGGGCGGCAGTCCCCATTCCGAACTGACCATATAGTCGCGCGGCAGGTTCCACCAGAAATCATAGTGCTTATCCTGAACACCTCGGTCCATTTCCCAACGGCCGATAATGTCGAATGTTTCGCAATCCATAATGAAGATTCCGGGAGGACCATCAGTTCCGTCTTTGCCGCCTCCGCCAAGAGTTGAGACATATATGCCTTCCGGACCGCAATGGATGGTGTGCGGTCTCGAGTAACCGGTTTTGGCAAACACCTCTTCGGGTTCAATAATTTTGTGGATCTTGGCTTTCAGAGGATTTTTGACGTCAACGACGTAAATTCGCGAAGACCGAATGCCAGGAATTATCAGGTAACGACGTTCCAGAAACGCGTGACCGGTCAAGGGTGAAAGAGCCGAAGAGCAGGCGTTCCAGCCGAAATGGTGAAACTCATCGCCTTTGTTAGGCATGATGACCTGATGGACGATTTTGCCATAGTCAGATGAGGATGAATCTACGTCAATCACGGCGAGACCATCGGGTTGCGATCCGTCTGGGCTAAGCATGAGTGTGAACGCCAGCGTTTCTGCGGGTGCCTCCATGGCGAGTTTCGGAGATGCGTGAAATGTTGGATCAGGTCTTACAGTCATTTTCATCCTCCCAGATTGCTAAGCTATCAGAGTACACCACAATCTCGAAATCTTAGAGTCGCAATTGTTTGGACCAGAATCGCATCTAACGCAGCGCAGATCGACCTGGCGTAAAACCAGCGAATACTTTTCCGGATTCCAGATCACCCTTGTTCTGAGGCAAACTCATCTAAAGCCTCTGACAGCGCAGAGATCATCGTATCGCAATGTGAGTTGTCCAGGATAATTGGAGGGGAAAGAATGATCTGATCCCCAACCGGTTGCACGATAACGCCTTTCTCGAGGCACTTGTTGAACACCGATTGCCCGGCACTCACTGAAACCGGGAACGCTTCTTTTGTCGATTTGTCCGCAACGATATCGACGGCAAGC
Source organism: Pseudohalocynthiibacter aestuariivivens (assembly GCF_018457175.1). Taxonomy (GTDB): domain Bacteria; phylum Pseudomonadota; class Alphaproteobacteria; order Rhodobacterales; family Rhodobacteraceae; genus Pseudohalocynthiibacter; species Pseudohalocynthiibacter aestuariivivens. The sequence continues at coordinate 135,164 of NZ_JAGFNU010000009.1, read as the reverse complement.
ATTAGCCACTTTCCGCGAACGTCACCAACAACAGGGTTCTGCAACATAGAGAGTGCCTCTTTCTGAAAATAGTCACCAACGGTACTTGCGTTCGCGAGCAGGTTTTCATTCTCCATGATCTCAATGTTCTTCAGCGCAGCCGCACATGAAACCGGGTGTCCGAAGTACGTAAGCGCCATAGAAAACACGCCGCCTTCAAATTGGGGTCGGCTGATGACCTCGTAAATTTCGTCGGAAATCAGTGTGGCGCCAAGTGGGACATAGCCTGATGTTATCCCCTTGGCTGAAACCTATATGTCGGGGTGATAATCATAAATATTCTCCGAGGCGAACCATTCTCCCAACCGCCCGAACGCGGTTACAACTTCGTCGGCTATATAAAGCATGTCATATTTTTTACAGACGCTGTGCATCCGTTTGTTATAGCTTGCCGGCGCAATCAGGACGCCGCCAGCGCCCATGATCGGCTCTGCGATGAAGGCCGCTACATTGTCTGGGCCAAGCTGTTGAATGCGGTCGTCAAATTCCTGAACAAGAAAGTCGCAATATTCTGTCTCGCTCCAGTAGGCCGGTTTTGCATACATGTCGGCCGCTGAAATATGGTGAATGATATCCTGCGCGACCCTGTCAAAGCTATTTTTGGTTGCGTGAATTCCGGTCAGTTCTGCGGCAACATAAGTTGCACCGTGATAGGCGTAATTGCGCGAAATGATCTTCTTCTTGCGGTGCAACCCGCGGATTGTGTTGTAGTAATGAACAAGCCTGACTGCAGCATCATTTGCGGTTGATCCGCCGCATGTGTAGTAGACATGGTTCAATTCACCCGGCGCATTGCAAGAAAGCCAATGTGCCAGTTCGGCGGCTGAAATATTCGTCGAATGTCCAAAGGGATTGTAGTATTGCATCTGCATGACTTGTTTCGAAATCGCCTCAGCCATTTCTTTGCGCCCGTGCCCGATGTTCACGCACCAAAGGCCTTCAATACCGTCCAGAAGCTTTCGGCCCTTTGTGTCGGTGACATGCACGCCCTTTGCAGACTCTATGACCTGACTTCCCTCATCATGAAAGCTGCTGAAATCAGTTTGAGGGTGCAAAACATGTGCGCGGTCTTTTTGCCAAACAGAGTTGTTGGTTGAGATTTCCATATTGGCGGCTCCCGAAAAAGGAAGACTGATAACTTTAGGCGCTAACCTACACGATTGGGAACTTTCTTCGGAGTACCCTAAATGGGTAACCCTAGATTTTGCGTGTGATCGGGATTCTGAATTGTTCGATCATTTGTGCGAACCACGGCCAGTTTTGCTCGGCGGTTTCATTCACGATGAGGTATTTTTTTCTCAGGAAGATCTTTGCCGCTTCAATCGCGAACAGCTTTTCCTCATGTACTTCCTGCCGCGTTAAAGAAGCGGGTAAATATGCAGAGCCTCCATTTTCCAGAAGGTATTTCAGCGCCCACCTGGCTGAAGAAAAAGTAATGCGTGCCGTACCAGCATCATAGTAAACTTCACCATGCCAGCGACGGTAGCCCTCGCCGTGATCGACGAAGATATACCCGGGATCAAATTTTGTAGGGCTATCTCGCCGGTCAGAGTAAAGAACCAGTTCTTCTGGCGGTAATTCGTAAATCGTGTTGTTACCACGCGCGATAGGCTCATACGTCAGAACAACATCTGTCAGGCCAGCGACGAGCCAATCCTCTAGTTCTTGTTGGCTGCCCTGGTAAACCGACATACCCATTTCAGCATGTTCCACGGCAACCCGGTCGAAGAAAGATTTACCGCTTTGGTCCCAAAGGTCCTGATGACATCCGAACGCAAAAACAGCTTCGGTTCCGGCAGGGAGCCCGGCTTCGTGGCGGGCCTGCCGCCAAAGCCCCGTCATGATCTTCGCATAGCGCAGCAGCTTGGTGCCCGCCGGGGTAAGACTGACACCGGACTTGTGCCGATGCAGCAAAACCTGGCCAAGGTCTTGTTCGAGCGTTTTAAGGCGCGCCGTGACGGTTGACTGCGTGACATTCAACTTTTCCGAGGCACGCACCAGGCTACCGGTTTCAATGATGGCCAGAAACGTATGCAAGGAAATGATATTCATGACATTCTCCGTTCAATGCAATTATTTTGCATTTAATGTGCAGAATAATTCGTTTTTCAAATAATACAAATTCTGTCAAAAATCATGAGATCAAAACAGCGCGAACAGAGGAGATTCAGCGATGACTCTTGATAGTTTTGGTGAACTCAAACTGGCTCCACGTGATGCTTTTATTCACGCGATGCGTGGGGTTGCAGCCAGCGTGACCGTCGTGACAACGGATGGTGTTGCTGGCCGTCACGGGGCGACCGTGAGCGCCTTTTCATCGGTTTCTGCAGACCCGCCAACAGTTTTGATATGTCTGCGGGCCAACAGCCGGATCGCCGAAACAGTCTTGGGGAACGGTGCATTCTGCGTAAACGTTTTGCCGCAAAACAGCCCTGAGATTGCGAACAGATTTGCCGGGATGCACGACAATCATGTGTCCGACCGATTTTCAGGTATCGATTGCAAAAACGCTCCGGGTATCGCACCCGAGATTGTAGAAGCGACTGTCTTTTCCTGCGTTATTGAACAAACAGTCACTTCCGGGAGCCATCTCATTGTGATCGGTCATGTCCAGAGCGTTCGAGAGGGGCAAAAAGCGCCACTCGCGTATCTGGATGGTGCTTATCACCGTGTTGTCCCGCATCCTGATCAATCTTCGAAATTCAGCGCTGCTACGAACTAGATAGGCACAAAAATGACAAAGCTAAAACAGTATAAAATGCTGATAGATGGCAAGTGGGTCAATGCCTCAGACGGCAAGATGTTTGACTCTCTTAATCCAACAACAGGGCAAGTCTGGGCGCGTGTACCTGAGGCAACTGCAGAAGATGTAGACCGTGCCGTTTGCGCAGCGGACCGTGCTTTTAATGAAGGTCCATGGTCACGGATGAGTGCAACAGAACGCGGCCATTGTCTGCGGCGTCTGGCCGACCTTCTTGCCGACCGATCCGAAGATCTGGGTGCAACGGAAACCACAGATACCGGAAAGATGCTGAAGGAAACCCGTTGGCAGGCTAAATATATCTCGGAGTTTTTCCATTTTTACGCCGGTTGTGCTGATAAAATTCACGGCGAAACGCTGCCCATCGACAAGCCGGACATGTTTGTCTTTACCGAACGCGAACCTCTCGGGGTAATTGCCGCGGTTGTGCCATGGAATTCGCAGTTGTTCTTGTCTGCTGTGAAAATTGGACCAGCCTTGGCCACAGGCAATACCGTTGTTCTGAAAGCGTCTGAATATGCCTCGGGTCCGATGCTGGAATTTGGTGAACTGATCGCCGAAGCGGGTATCCCAGACGGGGTCGTCAACATCGTTACTGGCCACGGTGACCCATGCGGCAAATCCCTGACTTCGCATCCTTTGGTCGCGCGAATTGCATTTACCGGAGGGCCTGTTGCTGCGCGTCACGTTCTGATGAATTCGACCAATAACTTTGCCGAAGTATCGCTCGAGCTTGGCGGCAAGTCCCCTTTTATCGTCTTTGACGACGCCGAGATTGAAAGTGCGGTAAATGGCGCTGTTTCTGGCATTTTCGGGGCTTCGGGCCAAAGCTGTGTTGCGGGGTCTCGTCTGCTACTGCACGAAGACATCGCAGATGAATTTCTTGCAAAAATGACCGAGCTTGCGAAAGCGATCCGTATTGGTGATCCGATGTTGGATGAAACCGAGATGGGCCCGCTTTGCACAACAGGGCAGCTTGAAAACATCGAACGCGAAGTCGCCAATGCGCAAGTGGAAGGCGGCACAATACTCTGCGGTGGCAAGCGGGCTGATGCCAGCAGTGACATGTTCTTCCAGCCCACAATCATCGACTGCCCATCACCGGATCTGCGCATCTTGGATACGGAGCTTTTTGGGCCAGTTCTGAGCGTGCTAAGATTTAAGGACGAGGCTGAGGCAATTCGCCTTGCGAACAATTCCGAACATGGGCTGGCCGCCGGAATTTTCACACGCAACAGCGCGCGATCCCTGCGTATGGCAAAGGCCGTGAAAGCAGGAATTGTCTGGGTGAACACCTACCGGGCGGTTTCACCTATTGCTGAATTCGGGGGGATGAAAAATTCGGGCTACGGCAGGGAGAGCGGTTTTCAGGCGATCTATGATTACACACGTCCAAAAACGGTTTGGATAAACACATCAGACGAGCCGCTGGGAAGTCAGTTCGTGTCCCGTTGAGCGCTCAGAGAACATAACTAATTTCAGGAGAGTTTCATGAAGTTCCAACTCGCTATAAATCTCGAACGGATGGATAACTCCGTAAACATGAAGGACGTCCGTGACCACACATTGGAAATGGTGAAGATGGCCGATGCAGCGGGGTTCGAGATTGCATGGGCTGCCGAGCACCATGCGATGGAGATGACGATTGCGCCTAACCCGTTTCAGATTTTAACGTGGTGGGGTGATCACGCCAAGAACATCCGGCTGGGTGTGGGCGTGGTGAATGCGGCCTATTGGCATCCGATTGATCTCGCGGGTGAGGCGGCGTTTCTAGATCTTATCAGCGACGGGCGGCTGGAATTTGGTATCGGATCAGGTGCCTATCAGCGCGAGTTTGACCGGATGAAACCGGGCTTGGATCAACGCGACAGCTGGCGCTACATGCAGGAAATGCTGCCTGTGGTGCAAAAGCTTTGGGAAGGCGACTATGAACATAACGGCGAATTTTGGCAGTTCCCGAGTGCCACATCCTGCCCCAAACCAGTGCAGAAGGACGTGCCAGTCTGGGTCGCGGCGCGCGCGCCCATCACCTTTGATTACGCAGTCGAACATGGCTGCAATATCATGAGCTGGCCGCTGACTATGCCGTTCTCCGAGGCCGAAACCTATCGCGTGCGGCTGGACGAAGCGATTGCTAAAAATGGCGGCAAGTATGATGGCCGTTGGGCGCTGATGCGGCACGCGGCCGTTTATGACAATGAAGATGACCGTAAGGCTGCGATGGATGCGATCCGCGTTGTGCTGGGCCAGTTCGGTAACCTGATGATGAAATCGGGCGATGTGATCAACGGTTTCCCGGATCGGGTGCCGCTGGACAGCCTTGAAGGTAATGCGCGGGTTGATCCTGAAATGTTGGAGCAGAACCTGATGTTTGGTACGCCCGATCAGGTGACAGCTAAGGTGAAGCAATACGAAGACATCGGGGTCGACGCATATATTTATTACGCAAGCATGGGCATGGACATGGGCCAGCAGAAGCGCAGCCTTCAACTGTTCATCGACAAAGTCATGCCGAACTTTTCCTGATCCACAATAAGCGCGAACAGAAAGATTGACGAATGGCCATTGAAATACGCCGTACCTTGCAGTTCACCCAGACAACGCAGGTCGAAGGGGCCCGTAAGGTTCCAGAACCAACAAAACTATTCGCCGCAATGGCGATCATACGAAACCCGTGGTTTGGCCGCGGTTTTGTCGAAGACCTGAAACCCGAGATCCGCGAACATTGCCCTATGCTTGGAACCTTGTTGACAGACACATTGCTTGGGATGTCGGGCGGTATAATTGAAGGCGTTGGCAAGGCTTCGGTCGTGGGTATGGGCGGCGAGGTGGAACACGCCCAGGCGCTGACCCACTCGCTTTGGTTTGGAAATCAGCTTCGCGATGCAATTCAGGCGAAAACCTACCTTGTCTTTTCCAATACACGCGGTGCTGCGGGTTGCATGATCACCATACCGCTGATGGACAAGGAAGATGGAGGTCGGCGTTCACACTACCAGACGATACAAACCACCATTCCGGATGCCCCGGCAGATGACGAGATTATACTCGCACTGGGCGGCTCGCTGGGCGGGCATCCATTGCACCGTATCGGTAACCGCTATGAAGACCTTGAAGAAATGGGTCGTAGCGTCGACAACCCGGCAGGGGTCTGACATGGCTGTCAGCCCTGATGGCACTGCTTACGAGATGACCGGCCCCGATGGTGCGCCAGTCATTGCGCTTATACACGGGCTTGGCCTGACGCGGGCGACGTGGCGGGGGCATGTTCCCGCTTTTGCGAAGAAGTACCGTGTGCTGACCTATGATCTTTGTGGCCATGGCGAAACCGTGCTTCCGAAAGAAACGCCAAGCCTGACGGTTCTTTCGGAACAACTACGCGCGCTGCTTGATTATCTTGGTGTTGCGCAGGCTGCTCTCGTTGGCTTTTCACTGGGTGGCATGATTAACCGCCGCTTTGCGATGGACCGTCCCGAGCGCACCTCGGCACTGGTCATTCAGAACTCTCCGCATGAGCGTAGCCTTGAGGCGCAGGTGCTGGTCGAACAGCGTGCGCGTGACACAGGGGCAGGTGGGCCTGCCGCCACTATCGAAGAAACGCTGAAGCGCTGGTTCACACCGGAATACCTGCAAAACAACGCTGATACAGTGAACTGGGTCCGCGAAGCTGTATTGGCCAACGATCCCGATAACTACACCGCGCATCGCTATGTATTGGCTGCGGGGGTCACGGAACTGATCCGACCAGAACCTCCTATTCTGCACCCCACGCTAGTTATGACCTGTGAGAATGACAGTGGTAGTACACCTGCCATGTCCCATGCGATTGCCAGTGAAATCGAGGGTGCTGAAACCATCATAGTGCCGGGTCTGCAACATTTGGGTTTGCTGGAGCAACCGGCGCTCTTCACCGGTCCGGTACTGGAATTCCTTGGCCGTTACATTGGCTGAGACGAAACAAAGGAAACGCGACATGACCAGAATGACAGGCGGACAGGCCGCTGTTGAATCTCTGAAGGCGGAAAAGGTCGAACATGTGTTCGGCCTTATTGGGTCGGCAACGATGGAAATGTTTGACGCGTTGTACGACGCGCGCGAGATCAACTTTGTCGGTGTGCATGATGAACGGACCGGCACTCATATGGCAGATGGTTATGCCCGTGCCAGTGGCAATGCCGGCGTCATACTTGCGGGCCAGAATGGGCCGGGGGCAACCAACCTTGTGACGGGCCTGGGTCAGGCGATGGCTGCGTTTTCGCCGGTGGTGTCGATTGCCGGGTCTCTGGCTTCGTCACATGTCTATCGTGATGCGTTTCAAGAGGTTGACCAGCAGGCGTTGTTTACGCCAGTGACAAAGAAAACATGGACCGCCACAGGTGCCGACCGGGTGCCTGAAATGTTTCGCGAGGCGTTTCGCGTCGCCAACACCCCGCGCAAAGGCCCCGTTCAACTGAACCTTCCGCGCGACGTGCTTTCAGCACAAGCGGAGTATGAAGGTTTTCAACGCCCCGAAACCTATCGGTCTCAATCGGTTCCGGCGGCATCGCAAGACGCAATTGATCGCGCAGCTGTGCTTTTGTACAAGGCCGCCCGCCCGGTGATTATTGCAGGAGGTGGCATCAAGAATACCGAAGGGCACGCACAGGTGCTTGCCCTGGCCGAAGCACTTAACTCACCCATCGTCACCTCACCCGGGCACGGCGACGCCATACCCTTTGGCCATCCGCTGAATGCCGGCCAGATGGGCCCGCGTGGCAACCCCGTTGCATCGCGGCTGGTGCAAGAGGCCGATGTCATTCTGGCGCTTGGGACGCGGATCGGATTCAACGCAACTTTTTACAGTTACGATAACATCAATCGCGATGCGGCGATCATTCATGTGGAACTGGAGCCAACAGCGATTGGTCGCTACTTCCCGGTTGAGATGGGCATCTGGGCGGATGCCCCGACCGTGGCCTTGCAGTTATGTGCGGCATTGAACAAGCTTGCGAAACGCACGGTGGCAGACGCCTGGACCGAAAGCTTTAAGGCAGAGAGAACTGCCTATCTGGCCAAGCGAGATGCGGATGCGCAGGTTGATGCGATGCCCATCCACCCTTCTGGCCTGTTCAAGACTTTACGCGATGTACTGCCACAGAATGCTGCCGTAACAATGGACGCGGGTACGCTATGTTTGCAGGCGACCGATGCGCTGAACTATTGGCACCATAAAAGCCTGTTTACGCCGCTTGATTTCGGGCTTGTCGGGTTTTCCTTCGCCTGCGGGCTTGGCGTGAAACTCGCCTGTCCCGACCGCCCGGTTGTCAGCCTGATGGGCGATGGCGGCTTTGGCATGACCGTGTCGGAACTTTCTACAGCGGTTGATCATGGCATCAACACAGTAACCGTTGTGATGAACAACAAATGCTGGGGGGCAGAAAAGGCGTATCAGCGTGATTTCTTTGGCGAACGCTACATCGGTGCCGATGTAAGCAGTCCCGCCTTTGACAAACTGGCAGAGCTTTATGGCGCCAAGGGGTATCGCGCAGATACACTGAGCGGAATGGCGGAAGCGATAGAGGCGGCGCTTTCCTGTGGCAAACCCGCGGTCGTCGATGTCATGGTTGACCCGGCTGCTCTCTACAGTTTTCGCCGTGACAGTTTCAAACACAGAGGAGGGTAACCCCACGACAATCGCCTGCAAACACAGGCTTTGGCGCGGCAATTCTTATGTGACTGGAATATCGGTACAGTTTGCGACACTCTGGTTGAGCAGAGTGGAGCCGTGTGGGGAGTAAGATGCGCAGTTTTGACGAGATTTTTGCAATTGCCGCTGATCGCAAGGGTGGTCCTGACGCGCTTGAGGCATTATTAAGCAAGCCTCAAACCGCAGAAGCTTTGGCCGCAATCCCAGATGACCGCTGGCTTGCGAAGTTAACGCAAATGGTTTTCTCCGCTGGCTTCAACTGGAAAGTGATTGAGGCCAAGTGGCCCGGTTTTGAAGAGGCGTTCAAAGGATTTGATGTTGGGCGCTGCGCTTTCATGGATGATGAGTGGTTTGACAGCCTGCTGACAGACACCCGCATTGTCCGGAACGGCACAAAGATCAAATCAGTGCCTGAAAACGCCGCCTTTCTACTGGAACTCCAAAAAGAACATGGCAGTGCAGCCAGGGTTCTTGCAGACTGGCCGTCTGAGGATTACATCGGCCTACTTTCGATGCTTAAATCACGAGGCTCGCGGCTTGGCGGTTCCACAGCCCAGTATTTCCTGCGTTTCATGGGCAAAGATAGTTTTGTACTGTCTGCCGATGTTGTCGCGCGGCTTGTCGCCGAAGACGTGGTTGACAAAACCCCGACATCTAAAAAAGCACTGGCGGCAACGCAGGCGGCATTCAATGAATGGGCTGCACAATCTGGTCGATCACTAACCGAAATCAGTCGTGTATTGGCGATGAGTGTCGGGTAGGCAGCGCACGAGTGGGTTAAAAGCCAGCCGACCCAAAGGCTACACTGTTCAGCGGCGCAGGGTTTCGCCGTACTGAAGCTTCGGTGTCAGTTCCACCCGTGTTTGCAAACCTTCAACGTCACCAGCAGCCATGCGTGCAACAATCTCGGCAGCTTTGCGGCCTGTTTCTATTCGCCCGGCGTCCATCGTAGCGAGTAGCTTGGGAAGACCTTGGAGCAGTTCCACCCCGTTGAAACCAGCCAACCCAATCTGACCGGGCACATCAATGCCCTTATCAAGGCAGTAAAGCAGCCCGCCTGCGCCTATCATGTCATTGGAATAATAAAGAAAATCAAGGTCTGGGGATCTGTTTAGAATGGTTTCTGTCATTTCGCGGCCTTTGACCAACGCAGATCCACCTTCGTAAAATTCCTGATCTTCAACTTCCAGCCCTTCTTTGGCGAGAGCCTCTGTAAATCCTTCAAACCTTTTGCGGGCCCTGTGATCGAGCGGCATTTTTGTGCCGAGGAACCCTATGTGTTCGTACCCTGCCTTAGCGATCGCCTGTGCCATCATGCGCCCGGCGCGGCGGTGCGATATCCCAACCATCGCGTCTATGGGCGTGCCATCGACATCCATAATTTCGACAACAGGAATATCGACGCCCCGCAACATTGCGCGAGCAGCATCTGTATGTTCCAAACCAGCGATGATCACGCCAGAGGGCCGCCACGACAACATTTCGTACAGAACGGATTCTTCTTTTTCCGGCAGGTAATTTGTCAGCCCGACAACCGGTTGCAGCGGTGTGTTGTCCAGCACCTCTGAAATTCCTGTCATCACATCCGGAAAAACCATGTTCGACATAGAAGGAATTATGACAGCTACAAGATTAACGCGTTGAGAGGCGAGCGCCCCGGCAATCTTGTTTGGGACATAACCAAGCGTCTTTGCCGCTGCGAGCACCTTCTTACGCGTCGCGGCAGACACATCCCCCCGGTTCCGCAATACCCTTGAAACCGTCATTTCGCTGACCCCTGAAGCCTCTGAAACATCACGCAGGGTCAGGGGGCGTTTTGCTTGATCTTGGGAGCCGCGAGTCATTTGTAACTATCCTGTGTTTTCTAATACTTCCTTGTTAGCGATAAACTAATGCTTGTCCAAGTCATCTGTGACGTATATGTTAGCGCTAGCAATTCATCCGGCAAGCAAGGTGAGCTCCCTTCAGCATGCTTTGCCCGGGCGAAAGGGAAGACGGTGGGCCAAACTTGTCTTCCCTTTTTCATTTCATAACAAGTGTAAGAACATGGTTGAATTGTTACATTTTTCCCGCGACAAAGGCGCTATTGGCCCATGTTTGGCCCCGTAGCTCAGCAGGATAGAGCGACCGCCTCCTAAGCGGTAGGCCAGTGGTTCGAATCCACTCGGGGTCACCATAAATTTGTTAATATTCTTTTAGGAAAAGACGGGCTTAGTCCGAGATATCCCTGCTAACGTGCAGTCGGAATGCCAGATTATCGTCGCGCTTATCCGGTGCCACTGATGGAGCTGACCATTCAAGTATCTTGCTTGCATCAGTGATAACTGTTTCAAACCAGTTCAGAGCTTCGGCTGTGGTGCAGTTTTTGCGGCAATAGTTGTTTATCCATGGTGCGATATTGTAGGCGATGACTTCGTCTTTTTCATAGGCGTGTGCCAGAAAAATCGCTTTTACAAAGGTGTGGACAGCAAACTCTTTTGGTTCAGCACACAGGGTAAGACAGTCTACCTCAATCGCAGATTCAACCAATTTTACCTGATCAGAAAATTCTACCTCACCAGGCTTAAGCTGATCTGACTTCGGGTTTGTAATACCCGTTACATATGTTGTCGTTGTGTCCGACCGATTGCCAACCATAATTTTCCTCATTCGCCGAATCGTTTCATTCGCACAACCATCACGTGATTGTTTGCGTTAACGCAATAGGATGAATTAAGGTTTTGGTAAAGGTTTTACATGATGTTGCGGAGTTCCCACAGCAAGATTTATGTTAGAGGTCAAATATTTGCGTTCGATGGGTGTTTCTTTTTCTCATTTAGTGAATCCAAATATTTTCTCAAACTTTCCCGTTATGGCTGAATATGGGCTGTTGATAACATCTCTTCAAATTGGAAGGTAAATATTTCATGGTTATCCGGTGTTTGCTTGGAGTAGTTTGTTTTTATAGTAAACGCCCTCGTTGAAACTATAAAAAGGAAGTTCGATGCCCACTAGCGAGAGAGCAGAGAAAGCCTCTGAGATAGCAACTGCGGCAGGTGCGTTGGCGCTACGATACTTTAGACAACTCGAAAGTCTGACTGTCGAAGAAAAAGGGCATCAGGATTTCGTCAGCCAGGCAGACCGCGATGTCGAAACTTTTGTGCGCGATGAGCTAAGCAAAATCTTTCCCGAAGACTCTATCGTCGGCGAAGAACACGCCCCGACAATTGGAAGTTCTGGTTTCACCTGGGTTATTGATCCGATCGATGGCACAGCCAACTTTGTGAACGGCATTCCCATATGGACGGTCGTTTTGGCAGGTGTTCGCAGTGGCCAGACAGAACTAGGGGTTATCTATGATCCCTGCTATGACGAAACATATTCTGCAGTCGCGGGTCAGGGCGCTTCACTTAACGGTCGAAAGTTGCAAATGGCGACCGACAAAAGGCTTTCTGACGGGTCAATTGGCGTTGGGTATTCCAACCGAACCAGCCCTGATGTGACCTGCAAACTCATCAGATCACTGCTTGATGAAGGCAGCGTTTTTCAGCGGAACGCATCAGGTGCGTTATCGCTGGCCTATGTCGCGGCAGGGCGCTTGCTGGGATATTCCGAGGAACATATGAATGCCTGGGACTGTTTGGCTGGCCAGTTACTGATTTCTGAGGCAGGCGGGTGCGTCGAAGAGCAGAATGCCGATCATATGATCGCCACAGGTGGCCGCGTAATAGTTGGCGGAAAAGGAGTCTTCAAGCATCTGGTGCGTATTTCTGAAGCCGCATTTGACGGATAAGGGCCCCGGCTTGGGCTTAAACCATTTTAATCACGTCTTTTTCGATCGCCAGCATGTACCCACGTCGCGCAATGTTTTTGACTAACAGATCGCTTACCATTTGATTTCCCAATGTATCACGAAGACGTTTGATCCGGGTGGCACCTGCCGCTTCATCACAGTCAAACGCTGATTTTCCCGTGATCACCGATTCAATCTCGGCGCCTGACAAAACCTCGTCATCCATCCGCGCCTCTGCCAGCACAGACAGGGTCTCAAGCGCGGCTTCGGTCAGTTTGAATTCCATATTGTTCAGATAAACCGTGTTTTCCTCGCGGCTGATCAACAGGGAAGAAACCTGAATACCAGCACGCTCGATCTCTGACATACGACGGTTGAGCGTGAGTATGGTGACCAGAAACACCAATGCCGCGATAAGCAACGAGGTGGCGAAAACCAACAGAACGAAAATGATCGTCCGGTAAGACGCAAGCGTATCGGAAAAGGCGGTTCCAGACTGCGCCAGTATCTCCAGCAGCTTGATCTCAGCCGTGGACGTCAGGTCATCATTTTCAATAAAGATCTGCTCAACGCGGCTGTCAAAGGCATTTGCGTCAGGCAGGTTGAGAAACAGCAGAACCGCAGCAACCAACAAAATCGTAACAATCGCCACAAGCCCGATCACGACTGTACGGTTGCCGTGTAATCTGCCAGCAGCTAACTTTGTTTGCGTTTCAATCACGGATATTCCCTTTTGCCCTTCCGGCACCGCAGCTCAGATTTCCCGGAAACTGCGCCCCCAACCTTAAGACATGTAATACTTCGTTTTCGCCAATCCAATTATCAATAACGAAGATAGAATGGCCCTGCACTGGCTCTGCGTTCTGCCAGCCCGCTTTCGTCAAAGACCGAAACAACATTCAGCAACTTCCAGCCGTCAGCCCGTAACCGCGCTGCGATCTGTCCCCGCGCAGCGGCCACGGTGCAGGCACTGTCCGGCAATTCAATCACCCCATAATGCAGACGAAGCGGATTGTCCTGCTTGGCCTTGTAGTCGGCGTAGCAGGCTGCGCTGGCGGGCGAGGCGCTGAGAAGCGCAAGGATCAGGAAAAGTTTTTTCATCATGAGGGCGAGAATGGCGAACGCGGCGCTGATATTCAATAACAACTACGCTGCCACTGGGTAACGCGGTGCAGGTTATCCGATAACATGGTGGTGTCATTGTCTATCAGACGCCCCCTGCTGCAAATTTGGTTCATCGAAATTGGCACGCCCGACGACGCTGGGTGCAAAAAAAGGATGGACCAATGACCAAGAGTTTTATTGCAGCAATACTTGCTGTTTCGCTCGCCATAACAGGTGTAACCGCAACCCAGGCCAAAGCTGACGGCTCTGACATTGCCAAAGTCCTGCTTGGTCTCGCAATCGTTGGCGGTATTGCGGCCGCTGTTGATAACAACAATGATCGCCGGGCGGCACAGCACGCGCCGGCAACGCGCGACAGATACGGTGATCGGTACTACAACGACGGAGGGATCCACCAGCGCAACTACCGGCCGCAAAATCGCCGTCGTGCGGTTTTGCCAGCGCAATGTCTGCGCACCTTTCAAACCTATAACGGCCCACGTGACGCTTTCGGCGCGCGTTGTCTGAACCGCAATGCCGGAAACATTCGGCTGCCGAACCGTTGTGCCCGTCAGTTGAATACCCCGCGTGGTACCCGCCATGTTTACTCGGCACGCTGTCTCGACCGCCAGGGGTATCGCGTTTCTACCCGCCGGCACGGCCTTGGGCGCGGTCGCGATCATGAATGATCTTTAAGGTCGAGCAGAGGCGCAATGTGTCCCTAGCCCAGTTGCGCCGACAAGGCGGAGGTCCCCAGCCTCCGCCTTTTTTTCTTGCAGAGGACCGGCTTAAAGGGTTGATGTTTGCCTATGGCAAAATCCATTCCTGACTACACCTTTGAAGAAGCGGCCCTGCTACGTGGCGCAACCCGCATTGCGGGCGTCGACGAAGTCGGGCGCGGCCCACTTGCCGGACCTGTGACCGCTGCTGCAGTTGTTCTTGATGCCAACAATGTTCCCAGCGGGCTGAATGACTCTAAAGTTCTTACAGCGAAACGCCGTGAAACGCTTTATGAGGAACTTCTTAAAGTAGCGGATGTCAGCGTATCCCATGCAAGTGTGGAAGAGATTGACGAGATTAATATTCTTCGTGCTTCGCATCTGGCAATGGAGCGGGCCATTGCCGGATTGCAGACACCACCGGACCATTTGTTGATTGATGGCAATATGCTTCCGCGCGGTGTGACCATTTCTGCCGAAACAATTGTCAAAGGCGATGCTCGATCCGTGTCGATTTCAGCGGCTTCAATTGTGGCAAAAATTGTGCGTGATCGGCTGATGTGGGATTTAGCGCAACAGTTTCCCGGATATGGATGGGAAACAAACGCCGGATATCCGAGTCCGGCACACAAAGAAGCCCTGCGAAATCTGGGTGTGACCCCACACCATAGACGTTCTTTTAAACCAGTGCACAATATCTTGTATCAAGACAAAACAGTAAGTAACTGATTCAAAAAAGAATTTGACGCCGAATCATCAATGAATCATCTTTGTCCTAAATAAACGAAGCGCAAACGACGCTCGGGCAAAGAGGCGGAAATGACGGTAAAAACAAATACAAAAGGGGCAAGCAAGCTCCCTCTGAATCAAATTCTTGATGGTGATTGCATAGAGATCATGAACTCTCTGCCCGAAGGATCTATTGATCTGATCTTTGCTGATCCACCTTACAATTTACAGCTCAAAGGTGACCTGCACCGCCCCGACAATTCCAAGGTAGATGCTGTGGATGATGAATGGGACCAGTTTTCCTCATTTGCTGTCTATGACAAGTTTACCAATGGCTGGTTAAAGGCTGCACGCAGATTGCTGAAGCCTCACGGTGCGATCTGGGTCATCGGCTCATATCACAACATCTTTCGGGTTGGGGCCGCGATGCAAAACGCCGGTTACTGGATTTTGAATGATGTGGTCTGGCGCAAGTCAAACCCGATGCCCAACTTCCGGGGCAAGCGGTTCACAAACGCGCATGAGACAATGATCTGGGCCTCAAAAGAAGAAGCCAGCAAATACACCTTTAACTACGAAGCGCTGAAATCGCTGAACGAAGGCGTGCAGATGCGTAGTGACTGGGTCTTGCCGATTTGCACCGGACATGAACGCCTGAAGAATGAGGAGGGCGAGAAAGCCCATCCAACACAAAAACCCGAAAGCCTTCTCCACCGTGTTCTGGTTGGGTCAACCAACCCCGGTGATGTGGTGCTGGACCCGTTTTTTGGAACTGGCACAACCGGGGCGGTGGCGAAGAAACTAGGCCGTGAATTCATCGGGATCGAACGCGAAGAGGCCTACCGCAAGGTCGCTGAAAAACGTCTTTCCAAAGTGCGCAAATTTGACCGTGAATCGCTTCAGGTCAGCACGTCTAAACGCGCTGAACCACGCGTTCCCTTTGGCCAACTTGTAGAACGCGGCATGCTTACACCAGGGGATGAACTTTACAGTATGAACAACCGCCACAAGGCCAAGGTGCGCGCCGATGGCACGCTGATTGGTGACGATGTTAAGGGCTCTATCCATCAGGTAGGTGCCGCACTTGAAGGCGCCCCAAGCTGTAATGGCTGGACATACTGGTGCTTCAAGCGTGACGGGCAGCGTGTTCCGATTGACCTGCTGCGCCAACAGATCCGCGCTGAAATGGCGGATCGGCCAAACTGAAACTAACCAAGAAATTACCGCCGGTGCCTGTGGCCTGACACAGTGCATTAACTTGCCTCGCCGTTTTTCGGCGGGGCTTTTTTATCTGACGTCTCCCGTAGTGGAGTTGCGAATCAAAGAAAAGAACAGTGAGCAGACGCTGGAGTCGACAATGCTTCACGTTCTTTTGCACATTGAAGCAGTAATTCATGCAGTTACTCGACAACCGCGAAATGACGCGCTAGCATCTTTGGCACCGTGTTCAGAGGTCGGGCTAAGACATTGAAAATTATCAGGCGAATATCCTGTGTGCTTTCGCTGCTGGTGATAACTATTCTCGCCGGTTGCGCAACAACGTCTCCGGCTGGTCCGCCACCGCCGAACCAGCAAGAGATTCTGGAACTTGCGCAGGTCATTCGTGCGCTTGGCGACGATGTTGATCCCGAAGAGGCAGATCGTGCGGCCCACATTGCTTACGAGTATCCGCTTCAGCTGGCGCAAGAATATCAGATCACTGACTCGGCACTTATACATAATATGAAGGTCAATAATGGCACGCGTCCGCGCGGGCTCTGCTGGCATTGGGCCCAGGATATGGAGACCCGGCTAAAGCAAGAGAACTTTCAAACGCTCGATTTGCATCGGGCCATCGCGAATTCCAACATGCTGCTTCGGATTGATCACAGCACTGTAATCGTCAGCAGCCGTGGGGATACGATGTATGAGGGGCTGGTGCTTGACCCCTGGCGATACAGCGGCGAGCTTCACTGGACGCCACCGCGTGAAGATTCGAGCTACGCCTGGCGCCCGCGTGAGGAAGTGCTGGCTGAAAAGCGGGAACGCATGGTGGCGCAAAACAGGTCTACAAATTCAATTAGCGTGTCTACCGGGCAAGCGGGTAACTGAGCTTTCGGTACTACGCCTAACACTCCAGCAGTTTCAAATTTCCGCAGATTCAGATGAACAGGCTGCGCTTTAGCGAAATGTCAGAATGACATACCGCTCTTAGGCCTGCCCAGATTTCATTTCGGCGATCCGCTCAAGCGCTTCTTTGCGCGTGTTGCGGATATTGGGGCGGCTGTCCTGACCTTCGCTACGCATGCGGATCAGTTCTTCAGTCCCTGAACCAGGCGCAAAGCGTACTGTGCCCAAAGAACCATCTGCGTTAAGATTCTTGCCGCGTTGGGCGTAGCTGACCCAAGCTTCCGGGTAGATATTTGTGCTTTCGTAGTTGACGAGGAAATACCATTTTTGGCCAGTTTCTTTGATCGCTTCTTCCAGAAAGTCATAGAACGCGTTCACGTCACCGGAATGCGCAAAAGTGAGGTTCGAAAAATCCGCTTCCATAATCTGATCATCAAACAAAAACCGAACACGTTCAGCAATCTGGTCCAGCGTGAGTGACAGATCATAAACGATCTTACGGCGACGTTTCGATGGCATCTCTGCAATCCGGGCGAGCGCGGCGTCACGATTGGAAAAGAGGTTCGGGTCAAAGCGTTCTGTTTTTGCGTCGCGCTCAATCTGACGTTTGGTTTCGTCGCTTGCGTCAAACCGCACGGATCCTTGCGAATGGGCGAGGTTCAATGCCTTGCCGCGCTTTGCGTAAACAAGCCACGCACTTGGGTCGATCCGCATACCGGACAGGTTGACCAGGAAGAACCATTTGTCCTCTCCGGTTTCTGCGATCCGAGCTTCGAGCCGATCATAGAAATGGTTTACATCCGGAGATGTCACAAACGCATAATTTGAAAAATCCGCTTCCATGATTTCGAGGTCATCAAGGAACTGTATACGGTCGTCTATGGAAATTGTTGCTTGGGTCATAAAATTCATCTCGCTACTGGGTCAGTGACGCTAAACACTGATGTGCCCGGCCACGTGCCGCATACACTACCGACTGCGATGTATACAAATGTATACTAACTATTTGCGAGCAAATGTCGCAGCCTTCCTTGGCCTTAAAGATAAGGACTTCTAAAAGATATTGTGGGTGTGCCGCTTAGTCAAATGTACCGGCCAATCACCGCCTAAAGGTGAAAGAGCCCATAGCTGAAGGCGCTAAATCTGTGGATTGAAATGACATGACGGCCCTTCTGTCGCTACCTCGGCATTGGATTGCTCGCGGTTTTGTAGGCCGACCAATCGGTGATCTCCGGATAATACATCGAACGCCACCTTCGCACGCGCGGGTTCATCATGCGCCGCCAGAGCGGTGGTACCATCGCGACTGCAGTCATTACCGGATAGCCATAGGGCAACTGTGGTGCCTCTGCTTCAGAATAGTTTTGCAGCAACGGAAAACGCCGGTTCGGTTTGTAGTGGTGGTCTGAATGGCGCTGCAGGTTTATCAGCAACCAGTTTGTTGTTTTATGCGCTGCGTTCCAGCTGTGGCGTGGTTTGACATGTTCATACTTTCCGTCGCCAAGATGTTTGCGGGTTAGACCATAGTGCTCAACGTAGTTCGTCAGCTCTAAGAACCAGACAGCGACGGATGCCTGATAGATGAACAGTGCCAGCCCGCCCCAACCGCCGATCAGATAGGCCAGAACAAGCATTGCCGCCTGCAATGTCCCGTAGCGAAAAAACGGGTTTGATCTGTCAAAGGCACCTTTGCCCTTACGCGCCAGCATCGCCTTTTCTGCATTCCATGCAGAGCGCAGACATTGGCGCAGCACACGCAGGAAAAACTTGTGAAATCCTTCGTTGTAACGCGCTGTTACCGGGTCTCGCGGTGTTGCGACATAGCTGTGATGCACCTGCAGATGCTCGCTGCGAAAATGGCTGTAGAGAACCATCGCAAGCAAAAGATCCCCCAACCAGCGTTCCAGATTGTTTTTCTGGTGCATCAGTTCGTGGCTGTAGGTTATGCCGATACCGCCTGACAGCATCCCAACACCGTAAAAAAGAACAATCTTTTCCCAGAGTGCCAGATGATCGGTGTGCGTCACCCACCAGATTGTCCCAAAAACCACGCAAAGCTGAATCGGAAACCAGAGCAACGTAATCAGCCGATACCAAAACAAATCGGCCTCATCAGTCTCTACGTCGGGGTTTTCCAGATTGAGACCGGTGAGTTTGTCGAGAATACTGAACAGGCACAAACCATAGAACGGCTGAAGGATAAGCGCCCAACCGCCAAAAACTGCCCCCAGATAGGTCAGCGGAACCATCCCAAGCGAAAGCCAGAACGGCAACGCATTTTGCAGCTTAGCAACCTGTGCAGCAGGGATCATCGCAGGCGTCCTTTTGATTTTGGTGAAATCATAACGCGTCTTCGCGGGGATACTCAATCTTCCTGCAAAAAACCTTGCGTCAGATCAAAGGCCTTTCGCATAACTGTCGGCAGGTCGGACGGTCGAAACTTATCAAGCGGCAGGAAATTTCCTGAAATTGGTCTGCAATCCTGTGAAACATCGGCATAGCGCAAAGCAAGCCGAAGATGGAAATGTGTGAAGGTGTGACGCACTTCCGCTGGTACGGTTTGCCAGTTCGCGGCAATTGGGGGGGCTTCGGTTGCAACATCTCCCCAATCCGAGCCGGGCCAGCCAAGCATTCCGCCGAGCAAGCCTTTATCCGGGCGGCGTTCCAGCAGCCACGCACCGTCATACCGCTTCGCAAGGAAAGCAACGCCATACCGTATGGGTTTCGGGTTTTTAGGTGTTTTCTTTGGCAGCTCTGCCTGAATACCTTTGGCACGCGCAACGCAGTCCGTTGACCATGGGCAAATACCGCAAGCGGGTGATTTCGGGGTGCAGATCGTGGCTCCAAGGTCCATGACCGCCTGAGCGTAGTCACCGGGCCTAGTTTCGGGTGTCAAAGCCTGTGCGAGCTTTGTGAGTTCTGGCTTCGCAGCGGGCAGGGGCGTCTCAATCGCATGTAACCGCGCCATCACTCTTTCAACGTTGCCGTCAACAACTGTCTCCGGCAGGTCAAACGCGATAGAGGCTATCGCGGCCGCCGTATAGGGGCCAATTCCCGGCAAAGTCAGCAGTGCATCATAAGTATCCGGAAACGTTCCGCCATGCTGTTCCACGACTGCACGCGCGCATTTCAACAGGTTGCGCGCCCGGGCGTAGTAACCTAGTCCGGCCCATTCCCCCATAACATCCCCGTCCTCGGCGGCCGCCAATGAGCGGACATTCGGCCAACGCGTTGTGAAACGGTGAAAGTAGTCGCGCACTGCTGCCACAGTTGTTTGTTGCAGCATGACTTCGGACAGCCAAATGCGATAGGGGTCGGGGACCTGTCCGGCTTTGCGGTCTGCCGGGGCAATACGCCAGGGCATTTCACGGGCAAACCTGTCATACCAGTCTAATATTTCCTGCCTAAGCTGACTATCACGCAAGTTTTATATCTCCTGTGGCGCTATTGCGCTGGCAGTTGCGCCGCATGAGTCTAAGATAGCGCGCAATTACGGGATGAAAAGATGGCACGTACATCAGCGCAATACCCAAAACATCCGCGCAGAGGCAAAGGCTTTGCGCAGACCTCGAGCCTGTTGCAAACCCGTATACGCAAAGCCAGTGAATCTCGCGGGTTCGCGGTAACCCGGCTGTTGACGCATTGGGAAGAAATTATCGGTGCCGAAATCGCTGCGACTGCGTATCCGGTTAAGGTCGGATATGGGCGTGACGGCTTTGGCGCGACGCTGACCATCCTGACAAACGGGGCCAATGCACCAATTGTTGAAATGCAGAAAGAGCGTATTCGTGAAAAGGTAAATGCCTGTTACGGATACTCCGCCATTTCGCGAATCCGTGTCACGCAAACGGCGCCTACCGGATTTGCAGAAGGTCAGATGTCTTTTAAACCTGCACCCAAAAATACCACTCCAGAACCTGACCCGGCAGTACGAAACGCAGCCCAAGAGGTTGCAAAACCCGTTCAGGATGATGATTTACGTTCTGCCCTTGCAGCACTGGGTGAAAAAATCTTATCTCGTAACAAACTTTAGAAGAGGTCCCCCTCATGCAACGCAGACTTTTCCTCGGAGGCACAGCACTCGCGCTGATCGCAGGTGGCGCCTATTTCTATAACAACCAATCCCAGACAACTGGCCCGAGCCTTGGCAGTGTCAGTGCGCAGGAAGCCAGCAACATCGATACATCTGGTATCGTCGAGATGGCGATGGGTGATGAAAATGCACCAATCACGATGATCGAATATGCGTCCTTCACCTGCCCTCATTGTGCAAACTTCCACAAGAATACGTTTCCACAGCTAAAAGCGGATTACATCGACACGGGTAAGGTAAGGTTCATCTACCGCGAAGTTTACTTTGACCGCTTTGGCCTTTGGGCCGGGATGCTGGCGCGTTGTGGTGGTGAAATGCGCTATTTTGGCATTTCCGACATGCTTTATCACCGGCAACGTGAGTGGCTTGAAGGTGGTGAGCCGGAAACCATCGTCAACAACCTGCGTACCATTGGCCGTGCTGCCGGCATGTCGGACGATCAGATGAACGCATGTCTGAATGACGGTGACACCGCTCAGGCGATGGTGGCTCTTTACCAAAAGAACGCGGCAGCGGATGACATTAATTCCACCCCTTCCTTTGTCATCGACGGCACCAAATACAACAATATGGGCTATGATGAGTTCCGCGCCATTCTCGACGAGAAGCTGGCTGGCTGATGACAGCTCCTCTTACGGGCCTGAAGGTCGTTGAACTGGCGCGTATTCTTGCGGGCCCTTGGGCTGGCCAAACGCTCGCGGATCTCGGGGCTGACGTTATCAAGGTTGAAAGCCCCTCGGGTGACGACACCCGCCAGTGGGGACCGCCGTTCTTAGAACGTGATGATGATCGCTCTGCGAGCTACTTTCACAGTTGCAACCGTGGCAAACGGTCCATTGCCGTTAATTTTCGAACCACTGAAGGGCAGGAAACCGTGCGGGCGTTGGTCGCTGACGCAGATATCCTGATCGAAAATTTCAAATTCGGCGGTCTCGAAAAATACGGGCTGGACTACAAAAGCCTGAGCGAACTGAACCCAAGGCTTATTTACTGTTCGATCACCGGGTTCGGTCAAACCGGCCCCTACGCGCATCGCGCAGGATACGACTACATCATTCAGGGCATGTCGGGTCTTATGTCGATCACAGGTGCACCAGACGGCCAGCCGCAAAAGGTTGGGGTTGCGGTAACGGATATCTTCACCGGCGTATATGCGACCACTGCAATTCTTGCTGCTGTGCATCAACGCAGTATCACCGGCAAGGGCCAGCAAATCGACATGGCGCTGCTGGATGTTGCCGTATCCGTCACCGCCAATCAGGCAATGAACTATCTGACCACGGGCAAAGCACCCGAGCGGATAGGGAATATGCATCAGAACCTCGTACCCTATCAGGTATTTGATTGTGCGGATGGCTATATCATCATCGCAACGGGGAACGACGCACAGTACCAGCGGCTTTGCCTCTTGCTTGGTCTGCCCGATTTGGCGGAAGCACCAGAGTTTCTGACCAATGCGGATCGGATCAAAAACCGGGAAAAGCTGACCGAACTGTTAACAGCGGTGACAGTCACCTTCAGTAAGGCCGACTTGCTGGCCGTTTGTGAGAGTAAGGGCGTTCCTGCAGGACCGATTAATGATCTGGAAGAGGTGTTTGCTGACCCGCATGTGAAAGCACGCGAAATGCAGCAAACGCTTGATGGGGTTCCTACGGTTCGGGCACCCTTCGTTTTCTCTGAGGCGGAGCTGACGATGGAACGCCCCTCGCCGAAACTGGACGAACACGGGGGTGAAATAAGGGCAGAGCTTAGCCAGAAGTAACCCGCTTCAATGCGGCATCAAAACTGCTCCAGTCTGAAATCTCAAGCCGTACCGGAACTGTCAGTACTTTCAGCCGAAAATCACGGGGCAGGCGCACCGCGTCCTTTTCTGTTGTGACCAGTTGTGCATTGCGCAACTTCGCTTCGGTCTCAAGGCGTTTCATCAGGGCAGGTGTCAGGGGTTGATGGTCGCTCAGCGCTTCGGCCCGTACAACGTCTGCTCCTTCTGCGCGCAGGGTTGCAAAAAACTTCTCCGGATGCCCAATACCTGCAAAGGCAAGCACACACATCTCACCCCATTCTATTCCTGTTTGAAGCGGTTTAAGCACGCCCTTGAGATGCGGAAGGGGAATGCGTTCTGCCCAAAGGTCTGCGAATTTATCCTGAGCTTTGTCGTCTCCGATCGACAACAACAAATCACCACGCTCTAGTCCAACGTCCACTGGTTCGCGCAAAGGCCCCGCAGGTAAAACCCGTCCATTGCCAAACCCGTGCAGCGCATCAACAACGATGATCGAAAGATCCTTAATCAAGCTGGGGTTCTGAAACCCATCATCCAATACGATGATATCTGCACCTGCAGCAATGGCCGCCTCAGCGCCCGCCGCCCGGTCCTTAGCCACCCAGGTTGGAGCAAACGCTGCAAGCAATAGGGGCTCATCGCCAACCATGCTCGCAGTATGCGCGGTCTCGCTCACATGAACCGGCCCAGATAGGCTTCCACCGTGCCCGCGAGACACGATATGTGGCACGAAACCCTGTTCCTTAAGCCGCATGACAATAGCAATTGCTGTGGGTGTCTTGCCGGTTCCGCCCGCATTCAGATTACCAATGCAGATCACGGGCACCGGCAGGCGTAGCCCGCTCCCACGCGCCAGTCTTCGCGCGGTTCCAACGCTGTAGAGCGCGCTGAGCGGGGCCAGAAGCCGCGCGCGCCAATCAGGTTGATCGGGAGGTGTGAACCAAAAGCGTGGTGCCTGCATCAGCCCGCCCTCGGTGTGTCGAGCACATCTGTCAGAAGCTCGATAATGCGCCCGGTCACGAGGGACCCGCCAGAGGACACGGCCCAAGCGTTATGCGCCATGATTGCCGCCTTATCAGGGGCTAATAGGGTCTCAACTGCGGTTGCCAGGGTTGTTTTGTCTTCAACAAACTCTGTAGCTCCGGCTTCGCCAAGACGCGCGTAGCTATCTGCAAAGGGACCTAGTTCGGGACCGTGTAGTATGGCAGAACCCAACGCAGCAGGATCATAGGGGCTGGCACCGCCAGGTTTGGTGTTTGGTTCAAGCGTGCCACCCATGAATGTTGTCGGGGCCAACCGATACCACAGGCCCATTTCACCCTCTGTGTCTGCGACATAAACTTGCGTGTTCTCATCCGGGTCTTCCCCACCAGACCTCAAACAGGTGTTAAGACCCGCCGCCTCAAAGTCCTGCGCCAGTGTCGACCCGCGCTCCGGGCGCTCAGGCACGACGATAAGTAAAAGCCTGTGGGCGCGCCGCATCGCAGTTTTATGGGCGGCAATAACAATCGCCTCTTCATTTTCCGAGCAACACGCGGCCAGCCAGATCGGCCGTGTCAGCAATAACGCTGCAAGACGCGCACGCTCGACTTCGTTGCACGCAAGCGCAACAGTGCCTTCCTGCATTGGACCAATAATTTCTATCTTGTCAGTCTCAATTCCCTGACGTTTCAACCAATCAGCAGTTTCTTCATCGCGGGCTAAAATCGCCTCGAACTTCTGATAAAGACTTTTGTCGAGCCTCAAAAGCTGATGAAAAAGTGAAGGTTTCGCCGCTGGCATGTTTGCGTCCGCTAAAATCAAAGGGATTTTTCTGGCTGCGATTTCGCACAAGATCAGCGGATGGCTTGGGTTTTCTGTCCAGACCACGGCATCGGGTTTCCAGTGTTCAAGATAAGGACGGATAAATTGCGGTGCTTGTAACGGCAAAAAAAGATGAAAGCACTGTTCAGGAAGGTGTTGTTTCAAAAAATCATCTAAATCTGCAGACTCTGAGGTCAGAAGAAACCAAAGTTCATCACCATCTTCACGGATGCGAGATATGGTTTCGAAAAAGGCGTCCACCTGCGTTTTGGTTTTAACGTGACACCAGATCAGAGGGGCGTCAGGGCGCCGCTCTTTGGGGGTTCCCAGTCTTTCGTGGATGCGGGTTGCATCTTTCTGGTGCTCCAGTCGCCGACGCTGAAGCACACCATACTGGTGCGCCAGAACATAATAGAGCATCAGACCAAAAGACTGTGCCACTGCTTAATCCGCTTAGTTGCCAAGCTCTTCGGTCGACGAAGCTTCTGTTTCTTCGTCGCGAAGGCGGTGAATATGGGCAATGAAATACCGCATGTGGGCATTGTCCACTGTGCGTTGGGCTTCACTCTTCCAGGAATTGTAAGCGGAGGCATAGTCTGGATACATGCCAACGATGTGAATATCCTCGACGCTTTTAAATGCGTTCTTTGTCGGGTCGACAAGCTCGCCACCAAAAACGAGGTGAAGACGTTGGGTCATATGGTCCTCCGAAAGGTATTAAAACGTTGCCCGTACCCTAGTGGATTGATGACACAGGGGAAAGAGGCGAAGCTTGATCTCATCAAGGCTTCTGTGCGGGCAAACTGTATAGTGACGAGAACAGGTGCCGCGAGAGGTTCCTAGTTTACCGGAACAGAGGCGGGTTTTTCGGCAAAATCCCAACTCCGGATGTAACAGGTTCAGCCAAAAAGTAATCCTGGGCTGCCCCAGGTTCGTTTTGAAAAAACACTTGATCAGATTCCTGTTCTTGGCGACGCTTTACACGCTACTGCGCGATTTGGCAGATTAAGATCGTTGTTTTTAGGTAATTAAGTATTGGAGCGTTCGATGAGTGACCGCAAGAAAAGCGAAGACAAGAAAAGCCCGACCCCCGGTGGTTACGTTAAATCAGGGTCAAAAGGGGAAAAGGGCGGCGCGAAGGAAAAGCCATCCAAAGGCAAATAGGCCTAAGACTTTAGTCTGGCAAACGGGCACGCAGACCGCTGTGCAGGCCCGGGCCCGCGGCGATCATGCCTTTCAGCATAGGGCGCGCGTTGTTGTATGCCGGTTTCCCGCCGTGGGTATCTGAAACTGTGGCGCCAGCCTGCGCTGCAATCAGGCTGCCTGCGGCAACGTCCCATTCCCAAGTGTCGCGCAACGTGAGCATGCCATCAAATGCGCCCTCTGCGACCAGGCATAACCTGTACGCCAGTGACGAACGGAAATGCCGCTTTACAGGGGGCACACCACCCGGCCAGTGTTGTGTTTCAAAGTTGGGCTTTGCGGCCAGCAGGTTCGCCTTTTCGATCGCGACACTGCTGACCGTGATTGGTCTGTCGTTTAACAAGGCGTGGCTGCCGGAAGTCGCGACATAAAGTTTATCGAGCATCGGTAGAAAGACGGCGGCTGTCGTGATCCGACCGTTTTCCGCTATTGCCAGTGAATGGGAAAAATTGCGTTCCCCGGCAATAAACGCGCGGGTTCCGTCGATCGGGTCAATGATGAAAACTTTCTCATGGCTCAGACGCTGGGCGTCATCTTCGGTTTCCTCGGACAACCAGCCATAGTCAGGCCGTGCGCCGCGCAGTTCAGCCGTCAGCATCCGGTCGATTTCCAGATCGGCTTCTGTTACCGGGCCAGCGCCATCCAGTTTGTCCCAGAAATCGGGCGAATTTTTCCAGTATCGTCGCGCAATCGCGCCGCTCGCATGGGCGGCGTCGATCAAGAGGGACAGGTCACTCGCCGGCAAGGGTCAGCCCCTCGACAAGCAGGCTTGGCACAACACGGCTTAGGTGCAGGCGCGCGTCATTTGCTGGTACAATGCGGCGCAGCATGTCGCGCAGATTACCCGCGATTGTGCATTCATTTACCGGATACTTTATCTCGCCGCCTTCAACCCAGAAGCCAGAGGCACCGCGCGAATAATCGCCGGTTGTGGAATTGATGGACGATCCGATCATTGACGTGACGAGCAAGCCTGTCCCCATTTCGGCCAGCAGATCAGCCCGGCTTTGATCGCCCTGAGTCAGGCTGACGTTTGACACCGATGGCGACGGCGGCGAAGACGTGCCACGTGCGGCATTCGCCGTGCTCTTCATTCCGAGCTTTCGGCCAGTGCCAAGGTCCAGCGTCCATCCCGTCAGAACACCGTTTTCAACAATGGCGCGTTTGGCGGTTGGCAACCCTTCACCATCAAAAGGGCGAGAGCCGCTGACACGTACCCTGTGTGGGTCTTCGATCAATGACAGGTGATCCGGCAAAACTGCGTCACCCAGTGCGTCGCGCAGCCAGGAAGACCCACGCGCAATGCTGGATCCGTTGGCTGCTGACAGCAAGTGCCCAATCAGGCTGGAAGAAATGCGTTCATCAAACAGAACCGGATAGGCCCCGGTTTTTGGCTTGCGCGCGCCGCTACGCTCAACCGTGCGTTCGGCTGCCGTAAGGCCAATAAATTCTGCATCCGGCAGATCGTTCTGAAATATACGGCTGTCACCATAATAGTCCCGTTCCATGTCGGACCCGGTACCGGTGATCGCAACACAAGACAGCCCCCGGCTACTGCGGCTGTAGCCCCCGGAAAAACCATTGCTTGCCGCCAGATGTATGTTTTGCCGACCATATCCAGCTCCGGCAGATTGAACCTGACTGATGCCCTTCACTGCGAGTGCTGCGGCCTCAGCGCGCCTTGCATCGTCTTCCAGCGCTGCTGGTGCGGGTTCCTCCGACGGATCATACATTTCAAGTGCATCAACATCCCAGTGTTGGGCAAGCTGCGCTGGATCGGCCAAGCCTACCGTATCATCCTCTGGCGCTTCAAGTGCCATAGCGACAGCACGTACAGCCATTTCAGCCATTGTTTCCGGGCGTGTGTCCGAGGCGGAAACCATCGCCTGCCGCGTTCCAACCAACACGCGCAGACCAATGTCTGTACTTTCAGAGCGTTCCGCCTGTTCAAGGGCACCGTTCCGCACGTCAATAGAAAGCGAAGAACCCGCAACCGCCAGCGCATCGGCGGCTTCGGCCCCGGCTTTCTGCGCAGCATCAAGAAGGGCAGATGTCAACTTTTCAAGTTTATCGCTCATGAGATGTCCGTATTTTACCTGTGGGGTTGAGGTAAGCCGCGTTCAGCGTAGGCGCAAGCCCCCGCATTAAAAAGGGCCGCCCGGTTTTACCAAGGCGGCCCTGACTTTTTACTGTTTGCACAGTTATTTCAGACGCTGACCATTGGCCAGAACATGGCCTTGATCATTGACTTCGATTTTTGAATTCAACGTGTCTTCGCCGTCACCGGGAACCGCAAACAGGCCCATCATCATGCGCGCACCCATTGCCTGATCATCCGGGATAAGGCCCATCTGAACCAGCTTATCAAGCAGTCCGTTTGCGCCCACCAGTTTCAGATCAATGCTACCCTCTGGGCGTGGAACACCGTCGAAGGTCTGCAGGTCATCGTTGTCAAAAGTAAAGCCGCCGTTCCCTGTAAGATCTGCGCCTGCAACAGAAACCTGAAGATCATTCAGTGTCAGCGCGTGTAGCTCACCAGGAATTTCGCCACCGTCCATCATTCCGGCTTCTTCCGGGTTCATGATGTTGAAGAACCAGTTCGCTTTACCAGCCGTATCAATGACTAATGTGGCCGGATCGCGTGGCAGAACAGTTGCCGGGTCGATCATGTTCCAAAGCGTATCCGTCACTTCGATACCAACAAGCCGGACGCCCATTTCAAAATCATCGGGCGTGTCGGACTTGGTAATGGGCATCAGGAAGTTCAGCCCATATTCCGCAGCTTTCAATGTCAGTTCGGGGAATGGAATTTCAGACCCGGAAATCGCGATATCGATATCTTTCACAAGTTCTGAAAGCCCCATGCCGTCCTGGTTCATTTCAAAAGCAACTTCAGCGCCACCAACTCTGCCATTTGCAGCAAAGCTGTCCCCGTCACCTGTGCCGTCGAGGTTGAAGGTGATAGCGCCTAAGGAATAATCAAAATCAAAGGCCATTCCGGCATCCAGGTTGGCTGCCATATTCTCTTGGTCAAACACCTCTGGAACCGACATTGCAAAAGTGCCAGCCAAAGCAGCCGCAGCAAGATCAAAGTCTACGTCAACACCTTCACGGGGTTCTTTGACACGGATGCTTAACTCCATAGTGTCTGTCGTTAGATCACCGGATATTTGTGTCGGTGCACCGTCAACCACCAGATAGCGGCCGCTGTAACCAGTGAGCGCAGCATTCAAATCCACATCGATTTTTTCACCCTCAACTTCGATGCCGTCCATCGTCATTGTCATTGTAGGTGCCGAAAAGTCATAGGCTGTTTCACTGTCATCGCCGCTTGCAACGATAACCATGCCGGAATGAGCGACAGACATTACTAAATTCATGTCCTCGTTGCCGCCGTCTGCCCGGACAGCAATGTCAAAGTTTGGTGGAAAGGTGATCGCGACGGTGCCGTCACCCTGTTCGGTCAATGACATAGAGCCCATCGACATGGAAACCGTTCCGTCGATATCTTTGCCCAAGTCCATTGAAAAGTTCATGTCGTTGATTGTCAGCGTATCGCCTGACATGTCTTCGGAACCGGTTTGAACGGTGTAACCAAACCCTTCCATGTAAGTCTTATAGTCGTTCCATACGCCTGCGGCGGTTACGTCCGCAAATACTGCCGTACTTGTTAACAATGTTGCTGTTGCGGCCAGACCGCTAATGGACTTCCATTGTGCCATTATAAAACCTCGTGGTTAAAATTCATTTTCCAATGTCGTCTGTGCAACAAGATTGGTCAAGGGCAGAGGGCGCTGGTGCGTTCAAAATTGCTGAGGTATCACAGGGGTAAATAGTGAAGGAAAAGAATGATGCTTTCAGGAAAATGTGCACTGATAACCGGGGCAAGCCGAGGCATCGGTGCCGAAACGGCGCGGGCTTTGGCGGCAGAGGGTGTGAATGTTGTTTTGTTGGCGCGCGGGGCTGCCGCAATAGAAGCGCTCGCCTCTGAGATTGGCGAGCAAGCCCGTGCAATCCCTTGCGACGTCAGCAACTACGATGACATCGCAGCTGCGGTAGATACTGCGGTGACGACCTTTGGAAGTCTCGATATTGTGATCAACAATGCCGGCGTGATCGAGCCGATCTCTCATTTGGCAAAGTCAGACCCGGCTGAATGGGGACGTGTGATCGATATCAACCTAAAGGGCGTCTACTATGGAATGCGCGCGGCTGCGCCTGTCATGCAAAAGGCAGGGAAGGGCACCATTATCACGATAAGTTCAGGTGCTGCCCATCACGCACTGGAGGGGTGGAGCCACTATTGCGCCTCTAAAGCGGCTGCTGCGATGCTGACGACCTGCGCGCACAACGAATTGTCTGCAGACGGTTTGCGCATCATGGGGCTGTCGCCCGGAACAGTTGCCACGCAAATGCAACATGAGATCAAGGCATCAGGTGTGAATCCGGTGAGTGAGCTCGACTGGGAAGATCATATTCCTGCGGACTGGCCCGCACGTGCGTTGGTGTGGATGTGCAAACCGGAATCAGACACTTATCTGGGGCAGGAAATCTCGCTTCGGGAAGACAGTGTCCGGCGCAAGATCGGGCTGATTGCATGATCGAACTTGTGAAAGATGATGGTCTCTGGACGGTAACGCTTAACCGTCCGGACAAGGCAAATTCGCTAACGCCCGAGATGCTGGAAGACCTTGCAGAGATCGCAACTGCAGCAAACGGCACCGCCAAGGTACTGGTGCTAACTGGCACAGGCAAGGTTTTCAGTGCCGGGGCCGACCTTGAGGCTGCGCGTGCAGGCCTCGCTACCAGCGATGTGTGGGAGCGTCTTTCAGGTGCGCTTGCGGCATTACCATGTCTGACCATCGCAGCGTTGAACGGGACACTGGCTGGTGGTGCCTTTGGCATGGCGCTTGCCTGTGATCTGCGCATCGCCGTTCCAGAAGCCAAGTTCTTTTACCCAGTCATGAAGCTGGGCTTTCTGCCGCAGCCGTCGGACCCAAAGCGTTTGACAGAGCTTGTCGGGCCATCCCGGGCAAAGCTGATCTTGATGGCGGGTCAGAAACTGACAGCAGATGAGGCCCTTTCTATCGGCCTTATCGATCATCTGGTCGAACGGGAACGTCTATCCGAAACAGTCGTAACATTGGCTGCAGACTCGCTTGGTGCAACGCAGTCGCATGTCGCCGGGATCAAGGCGATGATCAGCTAGGGGCAAGGTCCCATAACGTGATTGAAAGAGTCTAATGAAGGCTTTGAGCCTATTGCAGACATCGCTCGGGAAATCGTGCGGTCACCATGTTTCTATTCTCACATTCCGAAACGACACGGCGGTGCTATCGCCATCAGCCAAATTCAATGAGCCTGCTAATCCTAGTGCTAACCTCACTTCATCCCCCTCGCCAAGGGTTGGTCGACCGGAGCGCAGTAACACCTCAGTCCCATCGCAAAATACATGTATCTCTCCCGGTGTCTTGTCTCTGAGTCCTTTCTTCGGGGTGGAATCCCACACGACACGTACCTCTATCGTGTGCCATGCGCCGAAACCATCTGGATCAAAACAGGCTTCGCGCCCAACATCGTACCCAATTTTCCCGTCCAGAAGAAAGCTAAGAACCGACTCTTCGTTTCTATTCAAAAACCTTGCCGCGCGAAGATATCCTCCTGATGCGTTATAGGTGAAACTTTCGGGTACCATAATGTCCCAGCCATAAATAGTCCTGTCACCGCGTGCGTGTGACGTGGTTGAAACATATTCACTACGCTGGAGCACCGTTGAACAAGCAGCCTCAAATCCGACTACGCAACCATTTTGATTGAGGTTGGCCTGAATTTCTCCATCGATCAATTCCAATGAGGTTTCACTAGGTGTGATTATCTCAAAATCTTCTGATTGGCAGATTGTCGGCCAGGCAAGTGCTGCAAGTACAACTAAAGCTGAGAGAGTTTTGTGAATGACGGTGGATGTAAACATAGCCTTTCTCCCTATTAGTAATTAAGAGTTTACCACAGTTGGTTCAGGCTGCGTAAATCGATGTCGAAACTGTGCAATGCAAAAGACAGATTGTCCGCGCTGCAGACCTTTGTTCATTTTCAGTTTGTCGGTTCTGACCCTAGAAAAAGTCGGGGGTGTTGTATCAACCGCATTCCCCTGTAGAACAGGGAACTGACGTTAGTTGTTAAAAGGTTGAGAGCATGGATGGACAGCCAGAAATCGTCGATAAGGTGCTGGGCTATCTCATGCAGGGATGGGAGATCGCGCAAGGCTGGCTGTTAAGCCCCGCCGCATGGTCGCAATTCGCGCTGCTTGTTGTCGCGTTTTTCAGTGCTTGGGTCGTGACACGCAGGGTGTCCCCGGTTCTGAAAAATATTCTGACCCCACCCGAAGAGCAAACCCATTTGTTCGCTGGGTTGCGGCTCTTTGTGCTAAGCTTCCTGCCCCTTCTTTTGCCGTTGCTTGCCTACTTACTGACGGCCGTAGGCGAAGAAGTAACACGTTCCCTGTTCGGCTCGGGCGCGGTTATCGCCTTTGGCAAAAGGTTGCTTTTGTTTTTAGCGGCGCGTGCGCTTGTCAATAAAATAGTCAAGGATCCGTTTCTCAGGCTGCTTGGAAAATACGTGCTTGTGCCAATCATGGCGCTCTACGCGCTGGGCTTGCTGCCTCTTGCAACCACCTACTTGTCTGAAACCATCATCAGGCTTGGCAATATTTCCTTTTCGCTGATGTCACTTGTTCGGGGCATTATTGCAGGCTCGGTTCTGTTCTGGCTTGGTCGCTGGTCAAATGATCAAAGCGCGAGTTACATTCAACGACAAAAAGAGCTTCCCCCGGCGACCCGGCAACTGGCGGTCAAAGCCGCCGAGATTGTTATATTCGGCGTCGCATTCCTGCTTTTGCTCAACATCATGGGGATCAACCTTTCAACAATTGCTGTTTTGGGGGGCGCAATTGGTGTTGGTCTTGGGTTCGGGCTGCAAAAGATCGCGGCGAATTTTATCTCTGGTGTTATTCTTCTGCTCGAGGGCCAAGCGACTGTTGGCGACTATGTTGCGCTTGATGGTGGCGAAGCTGGCACCATCGTTAAAATGACCGCCCGCGCGGCAATTCTGGAAACTTTTGACGGGCGCTGGATCATGGTGCCCAATGAGGATTTCATAACAACGCGTGTCACAAACTATTCCGACAGCGGCTCTGCCAACCGGTATGAGGCGGATTTTTCAGTGTCTTACGATACAGACATCAACACCATTCCCGCCATTGTCGAGGCCGCCGTTGCCACGCATAAGGATGTGCTCGACAAACCTTATCCACCAGACTGCGAACTTCGCGGCTTTGGCGACAGCGGCATTGATTTTTCAGTGGAATTCTGGGTGAACGGTCTGGACGATGGGCCAAACAAGTACACATCGGACGTGCTGTTCCTGATCTGGAATGCGCTGAAGGACAACGGTATCGAAATTCCATATCCACATCGCGTAGTCGAGATTAAGGGCGGTCTGCCAACAGCATGACAGATGCTTTGGTCATTGGCGCAGGGCCGGCTGGTTTAATGGCAGCAGAGGAACTGGCGCGCGCCGGGCGTCGGGTCTTGGTTACCGAGGCCAAACCCTCTGTGGCGCGCAAGCTGCTGATGGCGGGAAAGTCCGGGCTTAACCTGACAAAGGATGAACCGCCTGCCATGTTTACCAAGCATACTAGCGGCGGCGGTCCAGCTCTTTTTGAAGCTTTGAAATCATTTGGTCCTGAAGAGGTCAAAGACTGGGCCCGCAATTTGGGGCAAGAGGTGTTTACCGGAAGTTCCGGCCGTGTCTTTCCTGACGCTATGAAAGCCTCGCCATTGCTGCGAGCATGGCTTTTGAGGCTCGCTGATCTTGGTGTGGAGTTTCGGACGCGCTGGCGCTGGGTCGGTCTTGACGATGGAATGCAATTTGAAACGCCTGAGGGCGTTGTGACGCTAAACCCAAAGGTGACTGTTCTCGCGCTTGGTGGTGCGAGCTGGTCGCGGCTTGGCTCTGACGGTACGTGGGCGCAGATGCTCTCGGGTAAAGGTGTCACGCTCGCCCCGTTCAAACCCGCGAATATGGGATTTTGCGTCAATTGGTCAGACCACATGAAGCCGCATTTTGGGGTTCCTGTGAAAGGCACTGCGTTACTGGTGAACGGTCAGACAACGCGCGGGGAATACGTAATCTCGGAAAAAGGTTTGGAAGGTGGTGGTATCTACGCCATCTCGGCCGCTGTGCGCGATGGTGCTGATTTGAAAATCGATCTTTTGCCGGATTGGCCGCTTGAAAAAATTGCAGCCCGACTATCTGGCCCGCGTGGCAAAACCTCTGTTTCAAATCACCTTCGCAAGGCGCTGAAACTTGAAGGTGTGAAGCGTGCCCTTCTGATGGAGTTTGGCAATCCGCTGCCAGACGGGGCAGCGCTTGCCAGCCTGATCAAGGCCTTGCCTGTCCCGCACGCAGGTCCGCGACCGATAGACGAGGCGATATCGACAGCCGGGGGGGTCCGATTTGAGGCAATGGATGAAAATCTGATGCTGAACGCCTTGCCCGGCGTCTTTTGCGCAGGGGAAATGCTGGATTGGGAGGCCCCAACCGGGGGCTATCTGATCACAACGTGCCTTGCGACAGGACGGCACGCAGGGCGGGCAGCAGCGCGCTGGTCTCAGGGTTAGGTCCGGTAAACTGATTGAAAGAGTCAGATGACGGCTATGAGCCCGAAGCGGTCTCCGCCGTACCACAAAGAGAAAACCTGATCGGTGTCGAGAGTGAGCGTCGTGTTACCGGTCGACTACTCCGTATGATCAGGCTGGTGGGTTTGTCCCGGAAGCCAGCAGGAGAGTCATATCGGAACTGACGCCGCCTTGGTTCGAAAATTGTTCAATGCAGTCCCTGATTTCGGCCCAGGCCACATCGCGTTTTTTGTCGTCCAGATCGGCCAGCACGGCGCGATAGGCACCAAATGCTTCTTGCATCATGGTTAGCGCGTCGCCGATCGATGCGATGGACAACCGGGCGGCGACCTGCTCGATCCTGGTGTCGATATACCCGGCCGCTTGAAATAAGCTCTCTAGTCTCGCAGGATCTGATAGTGCAAACAGCCCTGGTGAACCCGGCGGCGGCGGGGTCTTCCCGGCATGTTTTAGTGCGATCATCATTGTTTTTGAAAACAGCAGGTTGTCCTGCGGCGAGGCCACCACAAGAACAGCGAAGCGCCCGTTCTCCGCCAAGACGCTTCGCACGGCCGCGAGCGCGTCTTGAGGCGACTGGAACAGCATCAGGCCGAGTCGGCAGGTTGCCGCATCGACGTGCAGCCCACTTTTGGAAAGGTCTTCCGCCGGTCCGTGCAGTGTTTCGACATTGGTCAGCCCCGCGGCGGCGGTATTTGAGGTCACAAAGGTCAACATTTTTGACGCGATGTCGTTTGCGAAAACCCGGCCAGTCGGCCCCACGCGCCTCGCGGCTTGTATCGTTTGGCTGCCGGCGCCACAGGCGAGGTCCAACACTCTCATGCCCATTTCTACGTTGGCCGCATCCAGCATTTGTTCAGTCGCCTCGGCGGCGGCGCCCATCAAAGCGGATTCCCATTTCGCCCATCCCGGCGCGGCTGAATCCCAAATACTTTCATTTTTATGTTCACCATTTCCGGCCATCGTACGCATCCTCCCTTAAAGCGGTACGTCAGGTTACACTACATTTCACGTTGCTCAAGAGCCCTGCGAGGCCGGCATTGAGTGCAAAGAAGTGTCTCCCGCGCAATGTGCAGAACCTAACGATGGTTTGTTTCCATTAAATGGCGACTTTGTCCGCGCAGCAGAAATTCAACACGAGCTTTGATGCCGCTGTGCAGTGACCTGTTGAAATCGCACCGCACAGCAGACCTTCGCTCCTATTTCAATTTAACAGATCTGACTCCAATAAACTATTCTAACACCATCGCACGTTTGTAAGCCGGGCGGCCATGCATCATACGGAAGTACTCTTTCAGTTGCGGTTCCGAAATCTTGAACCCGGCAGATAGCGCCCAACCACCGCAATGGGTCAGGATGATATCCGGCACTGTCATATCTTCGCCCATAAGGAAGGGACCATCGCCCATCCGTTCAGCCAGCACCTTTTGGCTGCGGGCGAGCTCCCAGCCGACCGTGTCATGAATACCTTCTTGCCGAAGTTCTTTGGGCAAATAGAGCATATGCCGCGTTGCGACCCAAAGGGCCGCATCAAACTCATCCAGCAAAAATTGCGTAAGCCCGTCCTGTATCGCGCGGTTTATCGTTCCCGCCGGATGGGTCAATGCCCCATGCTTGTCCGCCAGATACTGAATAATTGCAGTCGAATCCGTCAGCGTGACACCGTCCTCGATCAGGACGGGAATTTTTCCTTCCGGATTTACTTCGGTCACAGCCTCGGAATGTGAACCAGCAATGATGTGCTCATATGGCTGGCCTAATTCTTCGAGCATCCATAAAACACGAAGTGTTCGTGAGCGTATTTTTCCGATGACCTGATACATAATTCCTGTTCCGTGAGTTACCGCCGTGCAAGCATCGACAGGCGTATGAGTGTGCGTTCCATCAGGGCCATGGCCGGGGCCTGACTGGTCGAGCGAAGCTGTAAATCCGTATCGGTCAGCATTGTTAGTGCCTGCTCCAGCTTATACATGCCCCATCCCTGCGCTTGTCGCAGCATCCGGTCCCGACGCGCCCCAAATACAGGTGGGCGCAGGCGCCCGATTCCAGCAGCGGGGCCGCCGGGGTCCGAGGCCGCAACATAGAGCTGGCGAAAATGGCGTGTCGCCCCGATGCAAAGGCCAACAGGCTGTG
Organism: Pseudohalocynthiibacter aestuariivivens; assembly: GCF_018457175.1. Taxonomy (GTDB): domain Bacteria; phylum Pseudomonadota; class Alphaproteobacteria; order Rhodobacterales; family Rhodobacteraceae; genus Pseudohalocynthiibacter; species Pseudohalocynthiibacter aestuariivivens. The sequence goes on along the minus strand of NZ_JAGFNU010000009.1, from coordinate 98,537 downwards.
TGCCCTGACTGACGAGCCGCGCCATGATCGGGCCAATTTCGGGTGTGCGCGCTTCGGCCACGATATTCAGGACGTCATCAAGCGCCGCTTCGGTTGAGGTTGGCGCCACCGCCGCAACATCTTCAGGTGTTACCGGGCTAGTGTCACCCAGCTTGTAAAGGCCAAGCTTTTCGACCGTTTGACGAAAATCCCCCGGGTCCACGCTGCGCGACAATGCCTCAAGCGCGCCCATTGCATCGCGATCAAGGTCCTGAACTCCGGCACGCTTTAGGGTTGCCTCTATTTCATCACGCGAGGGCGGATCGTCATAGATGCCAACAGCGAAAGCATTGTTGTGAGATTCAAACAGTTTACGCAGTGCTGAGCGTGCAGTGATTTGTCTGGCCGTTACGATTATCTGTGCGTCACCGGTCTGCCAGTCTGCAAAAGCCATGCTGATTTGCGGCGCATTCGCATCGCCCGCGTCTTCTACAAAGGCTACACGCGGCCCCGGGAAAAAACTCTGGGCCTTTACGGCATCAAGCAAAAGAGCCGGGTCTTTGCGCAGTTCCGCCCCGGGAATTCGGCTCAGCCGCATCTCTTCATCGCCGTTTGGGCCGATCAGCGCGGCGATTACTTCCTGACGCTTTAGCGCAACGCGCATCGCATCTGCGCCATAGATCAACAGGCCGGTGCGGTTCGGGTCCGGTTTTGCGAAATACTGGTTCGCATCGCGGCCCGTCAGTTTCATCCTGCCCAGGCCCCGGATGTTGCAAGAAGACGTGCCACTATCTGATCCGCCAATATGACCATCAACCGGTCATTGGCATCGCGCTCAGCGGTCTGGGTGCTGACCGTGGTCCCCGTGGCAGAGTAACCTGTGAAATTGTCGACACGACCGCTTGTCAGAACGTTTTCCGTCCCAAACTCGCGCAGCGTAAAGTTGATTTCACCAATCAGATTGTAGCGGTTGATGACTTGTGTCGAGGAAATTGCCAGCTCGTCGGTCGTTACAGTGACCACATAGCTTAGCTCATAGCGCGGTGCCTGTGGTTGCCCAAGGCGTTGTTCCAGCCGCCGAACAAGCTCAAAGCTATTGCGATCAGACGGCGCCATGACCTCAATCGCGCCATCCAGTTCGCGGGCAGGGCCTTGCGGCCCGTACACCGGCTGAAACTTGCAACCGGCAAGGGCTGCAAGACCTGTCAGAAAAAACCTGCGATCAGATAACAACATTAACAATGCGTCCCGGTACAATGATTAGCTTTTTAGGAGCGCCGCCATCCAGCGCCTTTTTGACAGCATCATTTGCCAGCACAAGTTTTTCAACCTCTTCCTTTGACATATCGACAGGCACGGCGATTTCTGACCGACGTTTCCCGTTGACCTGAATGGGTAGGGTCACAGTATCTTCAACCAGCATCGCCGGATCAGGCTTTGGCCAGGGAGCGTTCACAACAAGCCCCTCGCCCCCCTGACGCGCCCAGATATCTTCGGCCAGATGAGGGGTCATCGGCGACATAAGCTGCGCCAATGTCATGATCGCTGTTTTCTGTGCGGCGACCCCAGCCTTTGATTTAGCGATCGTGTTGGTAAATTCATAAAGCTTTGCGACAGCTTTATTAAAGGCGAAGCTTTCGATTCCTTCGGTCACGTCACGAATGGCGCGGTGGGTTGCGCGCGTCAGATCATCATCCCCGTTGCCCCCGTCATCAGCTGACATTTTGCTGATCCGATCACTTAGGGTCCAGACGCGACCCAAATGCTTATGCGTCGCTTCAGCCCCTGCTGCTGTCCATTCGACATCACGCTCTGGCGGGCTGTCAGACATCACGAACCAACGCGCCGTATCCGCCCCGTAAGATGAAATAATGTCATCCGGGTCCACCACGTTTTTCTTTGACTTTGACATCTTGGCAGAGGGTACGACTGTTATCTCCTCACCCGTGGCCCCCAAGCGTGCGCCGCTTTCGTGCCATTCGATATCTTCGGGCAGGTGATAAACCGGGCGATCCCTTTCATCGCGCGTTACGTAAATTTCATGCGTGACCATGCCTTGGGTGAACAGGGCATTGAACGGTTCAATCGCCTTGTCGGGCAAGTGTCCGGTGATGTTCATCGCGCGCGCAAAGAAGCGCGAGTAAAGCAGGTGCAAAATCGCGTGCTCGATCCCGCCGATGTATTGGTCAACATTCATCCAGTAATCCGCATCTGCCGCATCTGTCGGTGTCGTCGCCCGGGGCGAAGTGAATCGTGCGAAATACCAGCTTGAATCGACAAAGGTATCCATTGTGTCGGTTTCACGCTTTGCTGCTTTACCACAGGCAGGACATGCGCAGTCACGCCATGTTGGATGGCGGTCCAGTGGATTGCCGGGCAGATCAAAGGTGACATCGTCGGGCAATTCAACGGGCAGGTTTTCTTTCTTTTCAGGAACCACACCGCAGTCTTCACAATGCACCACAGGGATCGGGCAACCCCAATACCGCTGACGGGAAAGCCCCCAGTCGCGCAGACGATAGTTGGTAACACCTTTGCCCCAACCTTTTTCTTCGGCCCAGTCAATCGTCGCGTCAATCGCCTCTTGTCCGGTGGCGATATCCAAACCGGCGAAATGGTTAACCCATTTGACACGTTCAGTTTTGGGAGGGACAAAGGCAAGGTCTGCGACCGGGGTGTCATCATCAAGCGCAAAGAAGGTATCAACGACCGGCAGGTCGTATTTGCGGCTGAAATCAAGATCGCGCTGGTCATGTGCAGGACAGCCAAAGATTGCCCCGGTGCCATAATCCATAAGGATGAAATTAGCGACCCAGACCGGCAATTCCCAACTGTCGTCAAGTGGGTGTTTCACCCGAAGACCGGTGTCAAAACCCTTCTTTTCGGCCTTTTCCATGTCAGCTTCGGATGTCCCCATCCGGCGACATTCGGCGTTAAAGGCCGCGAGGTCTGCATTTTCAGCCTCGAGCGCACGCGCGAGCGGATGATCGGGCGAAATCCCGATGAAATTCGCACCCAACAGTGTGTCAGGCCGGGTTGTGTAAACCTCGACCGAGTCAAAACTGCCCGCAGGTTCAGTCAGGTTAAAAGAAAACTGCAAACCGCGTGATTTACCAATCCAGTTGGCCTGCATCGTACGGACTTTTTCAGGCCAGTTGTGCAACCCGTCAAGCGCCTCAAGCAGTTCTTCGGAGTAGTCGCTGATCTTGAAAAACCATTGTGTCAGTTCACGGCGTTCCACAGGCGCGTTCGACCGCCAGCCTTTGCCGTCAATCACCTGTTCGTTCGCAAGTACCGTCATATCGACCGGGTCCCAGTTCACCACGGCGTTTTTGCGGTAGACCAGACCCTTTGCCATAAAGTCGATGAACATCGCCTGCTGCTGGCCGTAGTATTCCGGGTCACAAGTCGCAAATTCACGCGACCAGTCGATAGACAAGCCAAGCGGTTTCATCTGCGCGCGCATATCGGCGATATTGCCATAGGTCCAAGTCTTGGGATGACCACCGATAGCCATAGCCGCGTTTTCTGCGGGCATTCCAAAGGCGTCCCACCCCATTGGGTGCAGCACGCTGAAACCGGAGGCGATCTTAAAACGCGCAATCACGTCGCCCATGGTGTAGTTGCGCACGTGGCCCATGTGGATACGCCCGGAAGGGTAGGGAAACATCTCAAGCACATAGTATTTTGGCTTGCTTTCATCCCGGCGGGCTTTGAAAACATCTGCCTTGTCCCAGGCGGCTTGCCATTTTTGCTCGATGTCAGATGCGGTGTAGCGGGACATATTGATGGTCCTTCAAGTGGAAACGCCGAGCGCAAAGGGCCCGGCGTGGTCTTATTAAGTGTCGCGGACGAGGTCTAGAGCTTACCTTCCCGAATTCGCAGTTGTCGCGCGCGCGTCAGAATCGCGTCTTCGATGGCGCGCACCGTGTCGGGGTCGACCGCACGGCCACCACGGGTCTGCATCGCAACGTTAAGAGACCGCGCATCAAGCGCCGGATCGGTGATGTAAACGGTTGCGCGATAGGCCTGTCCACCGCCCGGCGGTGTGCCATACCCGGTCACAAAAACGCCTGTGAAAGGATCGGCAGCTTCGATCGGCAAAAAGTTCAGAACATCAAGCGAGGCGTTCCAGATGTATTTATTGACCTCAAGCGTGACATTCGGGTCCGCAGTATTGAAAACATCCCGGACAACCTTTCGAAGGTCTGTTCCGCCTTGAACACGGCTTCCGTCGGTCCTGCGGATGCTTTCAGGCCTGCTTTGCGTTTGCCCCTCGGCGCTGTCGGCGCCTGATGCGCGATCTCTGTTGCCACAAGCGGTAAGGGCTACAAGTGCCAGTACTGTAAAGCCAACCGTAATAAACCGTGTCGTTTTCATTAATATGCCCCGATCCTTCGTCACTACCCCTACTACCCAACGGTATTAAGACGGGCAAGGTATTTCAACATTTTCAGCATAGCGTCTCTGTGAAGTTTGATGTGCTCTTTTCTTTTTGTGCACTTTGGTGTTTGACAGACTAAGAACTGATCCGAGGTCTCTATGCCCCTTTCTGACATTATTTCCCGTATCCACAACGAAGAAGCCCGCGTTGGTCGCCCGGTGGGCAGCACTAGGCTGATTGCTGTTTCAAAGGTGCAACCTGACGCACGCGTTAAAGCGGTGCTTGACGAAGGCCACAGATTGTTTGGTGAAAACAAGGTGCAGGAAGCCGCGGGGAAGTGGCCCGCCTTCCGGGAACAATACGACGGGGTAGAGGTACACCTCCTTGGTCCCCTGCAAACCAACAAGGCGCGTCAGGCAATGGAGCTTTTTGAGGCAATCCATTCTCTGGATCGCCCAAAACTTGCGAATACGCTTGCGCGGCTGTCACAGGAACTCGGCCATTGTCCGGACCTGTTCATTCAGGTCAACACGGGAGAAGAGCAGCAAAAGGCTGGGGTCATGCCAGCGGATGCTGACGCTTTCATCCAGATGTGCCGCGATCTTGAATTGCCCGTTATCGGCCTCATGTGCATCCCCCCGGCGGATGAAGAACCAAGCCTGCATTTTGCCTTGCTGCGAAAAATAGCAGAGCGAAACGATCTGGCAGGGCTATCCATGGGCATGAGTGGCGATTTTGAGCGCGCGGTTGCATTGGGCGCTACCCACGTGCGCGTTGGCTCTGCGATCTTTGGCGAACGGGATTACGGCGAGAGCTGACTTTTGGGGCGTTAACCCCGAACAATCACGCGCGAACCCGGCTCTACCCGCGCTGTGATCCACAACAAATCCGACCTTGAAAATGCAATACAGCCTTCAGTCGGATAATGGGGCCGGCGCCATTGATGCAGGAAAATCGCTGACCCCCGCCCGGGGTCAGCAACAGGCCAGTTCCAGTCCGTGACCAGAACAATGTCGTAAAGCGGGTCTGCCCGGCACAGCCGCTCGTGGCTAGCACCGTAAGGCACCTGCACCATCTGATTATAATCAATGTCATCAACATCATCTGACCAGAGGTCAAAAGGCCGGATCGGACGCGCCCAGTTCGTGGGTTGTTCCACGCGATCAGGTCTGTAAAGCACAGCTTCGATGTGATGCGTCCCGGTTGGCGTTGCGCCGTCACCTTCGCGCTTGTCCGATGTCAGACCACCACGCCCGATAGAACAAGGAAAATACCGCCCTAAAAAACGCACTCCGCGCGGTGTAAGAACCAAATCGTGCGGGTTCACAGCAGATGCCCGGATTTTCGTGCCTTGGTGGCAAGATATGCCTTGTTATGGATGTTTTCGCCGACCTTTAAGGGAACGCGTTCTGTCACGACAATTCCTGTGTGTTCCATCATCGCGACCTTTTTGGGATTGTTCGTCATCAGCCGGACACTTAAAAACCCTAAGGTTTTCAGAATTTCTGCCCCGATCCGAAAATCCCGCTCGTCATCTTCAAAGCCCAGCCTGTGGTTTGCCTCAACCGTATCAAACCCCTGATCCTGCAAGGCGTAGGCGCGCATCTTATTGGCAAGCCCAATGCCGCGCCCTTCCTGATTGAGGTAAAGCAGCACGCCAGCGCCTTCTTCGCCCATCTGACGCAACGCACCACGCAGTTGCGGGCCACAGTCGCATTTCAGACTGCCGAGCAGATCACCGGTGAAACAGGCTGAATGCAGACGTGACAGAACCGGCACATCGCGGGGCGGCTGACCGATTTCGACGGCATAATGTTCCTCTGCTCCGTCCTCGGGGCGAAACACATGCAATCGTCCGGCCTCGGAGACTTCCAGAGGCAGGCGTGCGCTGATAACTGAATGAAGCGGGCTGGTGTCATGGAAACCCGAGCAGGCCTCGGCCAGGGGCACAGTGGTCAGATCGGTGACTTGCGACAGATCAGAAAGCTCAAGCACCAATGCGGCAGGTAACAGCCGCGCTGCTTTGGTCAGGTTGATCGCTGCACGATGTGAGGCCACATCACCACCCCGGTCGCATTCAAACGGCCCCTTCATCGGCATGCGTAAATCATCTGCCGGGTCTGCAAGCGCCTGTATCCAGCTAATCCCCGCGTCCTTTGGCAAAACAATGCGCGCAAGATCGCCGTCATAAACCTGCGCCTTCAGCGTTTCAGCGCGACGCGCCGTTACGGCCAGAACAGGCTTCCCGCCGAGCGCGCGGACATCAGCCAGTCGCGCGGCACTTAACGTTTCCGCCGCAAGTATCAGCGCCAGACGATCTGCAGATTGCAGAACAACAGGTACCCCCATCCGCAAATCGGCCCGCGCCCGCGCGATCAGTTCAGTGGTATTTGGGCGCAGCGCCATCGGGTATCCTTGTTACAAAATCACCGGCTCATTTAGTCGGCTTTGTCAGAATATGAAACATATTCCACGAAATAGACACGAGCGCGTGAATATATTGCAGCATATCTTGCATATTCCTACAGTTGTGAACATCTGTTGGGCAACAGCAGAGGAACCAGAGACAATGAGCAACCTTAAAAAGATTCTTTTAGTCGATGATGACGACGATCTTCGCGAAGCGCTTTCAGAACAGCTTGTGATGACCGAAGACTTCGATGTTTTCGAAGCTGCAAACGGCACCGAGGCCATGCAAAAGGCCAAGGAAGCGATCTATGATCTGGTTATTCTTGACGTTGGCCTGCCTGACACAGATGGGCGCGAATTGTGCCGCCTGATGCGCAAACAGGGTGTGAAATGCCCGATTTTGATGCTGACGGGCCATGACAGCGATGCTGACACCATTCTTGGTTTGGATGCGGGTGCCAACGACTACGTCACCAAACCCTTCAAATTTCCGGTTCTTCTGGCACGCGTCCGTGCGCAACTGCGCCAGCATGAACAATCCGAAGACGCGGTCTTCCAGCTTGGGCCATATACTTTTAAGCCTGCAATGAAGATGCTGCTTGATGAAAACGAAAAGAAAATCCGCCTGACCGAAAAAGAGACGAATATCCTGAAATTCCTCTATCGTTCGACCGACGGTGTTGTGGCCCGTGATGTGCTCTTGCACGAGGTCTGGGGCTATAACGCAGGTGTTACGACCCATACGTTAGAGACACATATTTACCGTCTTCGCCAGAAAATAGAACCAGATCCGTCAAACGCTCGCCTTCTTGTGACCGAATCCGGGGGTTATCGTCTTATTGCGTGAACTCGCATTCTCGTCCCGGCGTCTGGGTTAAGACGCATTCCTCCCTGTTGGACTGACCCGGCTTTATGCCGGGTCTTTTTTTGGTGGGGGTGATGGTTTGGGAGTGTTGCGTATGGTGAAGCAGTGACTGCAATGAGCCCTAAGCGGCAGCCCGCGCCCGTGATGTTGCCGCTTTGTGCGATACTGGGTCGGCCATCCCAGCATTAGATCTAGAGGGTTACCAGATCGGCGAGCTTAGCCGCGATATTTGCCATCGATCTCACATCTCTGACTTCTGTTTGTCAGTGTAAAATGTATGCTGACGATACTTCATGCTTCACACTCCATCTTTCCAAAAAAGATTAAAGTGTTGCCGCCACCTGTTGAAACCGCAATTATGCATTGCTGACGTTTAACCAAGGGTTCGCGATTCGGTTGCCGACAACGGTGCTACTGGGCCCAACGCGAGAAAAGCGTCTGATATCCAAATGCCCGTGCTTGGCACGGGCAGCGCCCGAACCGCGCCCACGGGGCGGGCGCTTTGCACCCTCCCCTCGGTTCGCCCTTACTTTTATCTCTGATACTCTCGCGAAAAAACTGCTCAATCTGCTTTCCATTGGTGTGATTGATCGCAATAACAAGTATGGAATTCCGGAACTAGCCGTGCGCCTCAAAGCGCCACATATTGAAATGAATGACGCGGAGAGCAGGACATGGCCTTTACCCTGGCAACATGGAACATCAATTCGGTTCGATTGCGTGAACCCATCGTGCTGAAACTGCTGGCCGAAGAAGCCCCTGATGTTCTTTGCCTGCAGGAATGCAAGTCCCCAGTTGATAAAATCCCGACCGAGGGATTCGCCGCAATTGGTTACAAGTACATGGTTGCGCGGGGCCAAAAGGGTTACAACGGTGTCGCGATCCTGTCGCGCCTTCCAATCACCGATGCAGGGTGCCATGATTTTGCGGGCCTTGGGCATGCCCGCTATGTTGCAGCAAAGCTCGAAAATGGTGTGACGATCCACAACCATTACATCCCGGCCGGGGGCGATGTACCGGACCGCGACGTGAACGAGAAATTTGGCCAGAAACTCGACTACCTGACAGAACTGCGTGACCATTTTCATGCGGACCCGCCAGCGCGCTCAATTCTGGTGGGTGATCTGAACATCGCACCGCGTGAAGATGACGTCTGGGACCACAAAAAATTACTTAAGGTGGTCAGCCACACGCCGATCGAGGTAGAGCATTTTGAGGAAACCCGCGATGCGGGCAAATGGGTCGATGTCACCCGCGCAGACATTCCCGATGGGCGGCTCTATAGCTGGTGGTCCTACCGCGCACGTGACTGGGACGAAGCAGACAAAGGCCGCCGCCTTGATCATGTCTGGGCCACGCCCGATATCGCGAACTCTGCCCATGGCAGCCGTATCTTCCGCCCGGCACGCGGTTGGGAGAAACCATCAGATCACGCGCCGGTATTTGCGACGTTTGATTTGTAAAAGGGGTCCGCATGGCAGGGTTTACAAGACGCGCATTATTGCTTGGCACAGGTGCAGCAATTGGCGTTGCAGGCACCCGTTACTTCACCGCGCAAAACCCCAGCCTCGATGGAACCAGATCACTTATCCCTGCTGGGGGCGAAAACACGCTGAACGACGCGAGCCTGCTGAGCGAAACCCCGATACACAAACATATCATACTGTCGGAGGATCCGGGCGAAGCCCTTGTTAACGCTATTCGTGCAGAATTACGCGAAGCAGCTTCTGAAAACCGCCCGGTCAATATCAGCGCTGCGCGTCATTCGATGGGCGGTCAGGCAATCCCGCGCGACGGACATGCGATTACCTATGACAGTGGGTTTCTTGAGCCCGATAGCGCCGCAAGTACCTACCGCGTTCACGCTGGGGGGCGCTGGTCACAGGTGATTGCGCAGCTTGATCCGCTGGGATTTTCCCCCAAGGTCATGCAATCCAACAATGATTTCGGCGTGGCCGCAACCTTTTGCGTGAATGCCCATGGCTGGCCCGTGACACATGGCCCGATGGGGGCAACCGTACGCGCCTTCAAAATGGTGCTTGCAGATGGCGAACTTGTCACCTGTTCACGATCCGAAAATGCCGATCTCTTCAATCTCACGATGGGGGGATATGGTTTAACCGGGGCCATCACAGAGATGGACGTTGATATGGTTCCAAACCTGCGGCTCGACCCGAGTTTTGAGGAATTTCCAGCCCGCGAGTTTGGCACGCGCTTTACCGAAGCGCTCGCTGATCCAAATGTAAACATGGCTTACGGGCGCCTGAATGTTGATCGCGCGCGGTTTTTTGAGGACGCGCTTATGATCACTTATCGCCCGTCCGGGGATCAATCTGACCTTCCTGCTGCCTCAGGCTCTGGCTTTCTGTCCAAAGCAGCGCGGCCCATCTTTCGCGCACAGCTTGGGAACGAGCGGATAAAGCGCGCGCGTTGGTGGACGGAGACGGATGTCGGCCCAATGTTCGCAGGCTCCACAACCCGCAACAATCTTATCAACGAACCTGTTATAACGCTGGATGACCGGGACCCGAACCGCACAGATATTCTGCACGAGTATTTCGTTTCGCCTGACCAGTTTGCTGAATTTATTACCACCTGCCAGGAGGTTATCCCCGCGTCCTATCAGGAATTTCTGAACATTACGCTGCGCTATGTCGATACGGATGCTGAAAGCCTTTTGTCCTATGCGCCGGTGCCGCGCATTGCTGCGGTTATGTTGTTCAGTCAGGAAATGACGGAACGGGCAGAGGCCGACATGGCCCGAATGACGCGCAATTTGATTGACCGGGTAACGGACATTAGCGGAACCTACTATTTGCCCTACCGCCTTCATGCTATTCCGTCACAACTGTTGCGCGCTTACCCGCGTGCGCCAGAGTTCGCTATCGCTAAACGTGCAATCGATCCGATGGCGCGCTATAGCAACAACATATGGGATACCTATCTGGAGGCCCTATGACCCTGCTTCGCAAGATTGCCATCGGCTATTTTATTGTCCTGCTCGGTGCGGCTGCGCTTAACTACATTCCTGGCCTTACGGACGATCAGGGTCTCGCATTTGGTGTCTTTGCACTTGATATTTTTGACGACAGTCTGCATCTCGCCTCCGCACTTTGGGCTTTGGCTGCTGCCATTGTATCGCATCGCGCCAGTCGAACGTTCCTTGTTCTGTTCGGTGTCCTGTACCTTGGGGATGGTGCACTCGGTCTTGTGACGGGTTCGGGCTATCTTGATTTCGGGATTTTCAACAACGGTATACTTGATTTGCCATTTGGGTTTAAGATTCTCGCAAACCTGCCGCATATTGCGTTGGGTGGATTTGCCCTTTTTGCGGGCTACAAACTGGATCGGAACTAAATGCGTTTGTTGGGAAAATTAATCGGGCGGAGTCTGCGTTTTCTGCTGATATTGGCTTTGATCCTGTTGGCGCCTGTCGGGTATATCGAAACGATGTGCCGTGGCGAGGTATCTGCTGAAAATTATCAGCCAATCCTGCCAGCGGACCAGCACCGCCCTGAATCAAGAACTTTGTTGACCTATCCGGAATGGTACATTGTACATGCCTATGACGACTATGCGAAAGTAATCGCAACGGGGGACCCGCATGATTTTGGCTACATCAGCAGTGTAACGGGGTTATGGAGTTCGCTTTGCGCGGTCTCGGAACAATCCGCATCACACGGCGGTTTTCCCTGGGAAACAAAACAGATGGTTTACACCATTGGTATAAGTTTTTCTGTCGAGCTGGCCTTTAAGGCGGCCTATGAGGAATCAATTGGCCGAATGTTTGCCGTATTACGCGGCCCGGAGCACAGCCCGCTCGACAGGCTTTCTGCGCAGCAGGCAGCCGATTACGCCAGGTTTTTGCAGCAGGTTCCCTGGCATCAATGGGATTTTGACCGCGACGCTGCGCAACTTGTAGCGGCGAATAGCCAAAGCCCACGTGACAAGGAACGCCGCGCAGCGCTTGGTATCGAATTTGCGGTGAAATCTGCCTATGCGGGTCTGATAGCACAGGCTGTCGAGAATATTGGCCCGGACGAGTTGACGATCCGCAGTATTGTGACCGGCCTGACCGAAGGGCAACTGGCTGGCATCGAAGGCGTGACTGTCATCGCCTCTCGTCCCGAGGGACTGGAAATCGAAACACCGCGCTATCGTGCCTTCACAAATATTCTTGCAGCTCTGGCGGCTTCTGGTGGTGAAATTGTTGAAATAGCGGGAAATGACGACATCTTGTTTACCGCGACGTCGAACAACCCGACGGCCCCCGGCGCAATCTTTAGCTTTGAACGGCAGGGCTATGGCGACTACCGCCATTTGATTTTTGTAAAACTGCCTGATCTTGCTGAAAGCTTGAACAACCTTGCCGCCAATGGTCTTACCCTTGAACACATCCATGACTATTAGGTGGCTGTTTGCGCTTGCTTTGGTGTTGCTTGGCTGGATCACGGTCATGGCGCTTGTGATGGTGTTCTCTGATGCCGCCCCGGCGGCCGTTGTGTTTTTTCCGTCCGAAGATTTTCTGAACCATGTTCCCGAAGGCACGTCGATCCTGTCGCGCACCTCGCTGACACTGATTCTTCAGGGCGAAACAACTGATTTCGGTCGCGCGCTCTATCAAGCGGGCGCGCTGTTTGTATTGCCAGCCGGGTTGACCGGTTGTCTGCCCTTGCCAAAACAGCCATGAACGCATCCAACCCTTGAACCGGCCCGCGCTTTGCGCCATCTAACAGCCAAAGCCCACCGCATTTAGGGAATGACGAAGAATGATCGAATTTGGCTCCGATACCGCCACGGCCCCCGCAGAAGACCTGATCAAGGAAACATCTGAAGCCACATTCATGGCCGATGTGATCGAGATGAGCAAAACCGTCCCGGTGATTGTCGATTTCTGGGCGCCCTGGTGTGGCCCTTGCAAAACGCTTGGCCCTGCGCTTGAGGCTGCCGTCACGGCCGCAGCGGGCAAGGTAAAGATGGTGAAGGTCAACGTGGATCAGAACCAGATGATTGCAGGCCAGTTGCAGGTGCAATCCATTCCAACGGTGTTTGCCTTCTGGGAGGGCAAACCCGTAGACGCCTTTCAGGGCGCACTGCCGCCTTCTGAAATTCAGGCCTTTGTCGACCGCACTGCCGACCTTGCAGGCGACGATGGTTTGGAAGAGGCGATTGCCGCCGCCGAAGAAATGCTGGCAGAGGGCGCGGCCATTGATGCTGCGCAAACCTTTGCCGCCATTTTGGAAGAAGACCCAAAAAGCGCAGCGGCCTATGGCGGCCTTGTCCGTGCGCATGTTGCTATTGAAGACCTTGATCAGGCCGAGGCGATTCTGAATGGCGCGCCTGCGGAAATCTCGACCAGCCCGGAACTGGAAGCCGCCCATGCGCAGCTTGAGCTTGCCAAGCAGGCCGCAGACGCTGGGCCAGTCGCTGAGTTACGGGCTGCCGTTGCTGCGGACGAGACGAACCTGCAGGCCCGCTATGACCTTGCCATCGCGCTCCATGCAAACGGAGAGGTCGAAGAGGCAGTTGCGGAATTGCTGGAGCTTTTCCGCCGCGACCGCGACTGGAATGATGGTGCCGCAAAGGCGCAGCTTTTCACAATCTTTGATGCTCTGACCCCAAAAGACCCCATCGCGCTGAATGGTCGTAGAAAACTCTCGTCGATGATCTTTGCGTAAACGCTGTTTCCAGCTAGGGTGTGTCTATGTTCTCAGTCGCTGATCTGCCAGACTCGCTGCCGATCTTCCCGCTACCCGGGGCCATCGTGCTGCCGCGGGCGCGCCTGCCGCTGCATATTTTTGAGCCGCGCTACCTCGCGATGATTGAAGACACGCTCAAGACGCCACATCGCCTGATCGGGCTGACCCAGCCGATCGGTACCGGCGAAGACCCACGCCTGCACGAAATTGGCTGTGCGGGGCGCGTCACGTCCTTCACAGAAACCGAAGACGGCCGTTACATGGTCACCCTTACGGGCATCGCACGTTTCCGCATTGGGAAAGAGCTTTCGGGCTTCACCCCGTATCGTCGTGCCGATGTTGAGTGGGGTGAATACACCCATGATCTGCATCGCAATGACCATGACGAAGGGTTTGATCGCACGCGTTTCCTTCCGGTGTTGCGCCGCTATCTCGAGACACAAGAGCTTTCGACAGACTGGGAAAGCCTGAAAGATGCCGAGGACGAGATGCTGATCAACGCACTTTCGATGCTTTGCCCGTTTGACCCCGAAGACAAACAAGCATTGCTAGAGGCCCAGACACTGACAGCCCGTCGTAAAACGCTGGTAACTTTGATTGAATTTTCCCTTTTGGGCGGTACTTCTGACGAGGTTATGCAATGAGCCACGAAGGAGAGTTTGACCGCAAAATGCTGGAAGCACTGGTCTGCCCCAAAACCCATAGCGTGCTTAGCTATGACGCGGAAAAGCAGGAACTGGTGTCCAAGGCCGCGCGGCTTGCCTTTCCCATCCGCAACGGCATTCCTGTGATGCTGGTGGATGAGGCGCGCAAGCTCGATTGACGTTGTCACCGCAAAAAGTTTTGAAAAAGAATAACTGGCAAACCCCCGCTTACCGGGCTGCGGCCACTTCCCCACGCTTCGCTGGCACGCTAACAATTTGAAAAACCTATCGGAGCATCCAATGCAAAACTTTCCCCGCCGTACCGTCCTTGCCCTTATTCTTGGGGGTCTTGCAGCGTGTGGCAGTAGCCAACCCTCTGATGTGGGTGTTGCGTCCCGTTCCGCAACGCCGCTCTATCCGAACGAAACGCCAGAGTTGCGCGCGCTCATCGAAAAATACGCTGCGATCTACGATGTGCCTGTCGATCTTGTGCACCGGGTTGTCATTCGCGAAAGCACCCACAACCCAGCGGCCCGGAATGGCCCCTATTACGGTCTTATGCAGATTTTGCCGCAAACCGCGCGGGGAATCGGATATGAGGGCACGGACGAAGGATTGATGGACGCCGAAACAAACCTGCGCTGGGGTGTCAAATACCTGCGCGGCGCATGGCTGTTGTCAGACGGCGACTATGACACAGCAGTAAGCTGGTACGCACGCGGCTATTACTATGAGGCCAAACGCCGTGGCATGCTGGAAGAAACCGGGCTGCGGTGAGTGGGTTTGAAGATGCGTACGATTCACAAGAAATTGTGAGTTCCGACAGACCTCTAGTCAGAGAATATTTGAAAAGCTTACGTTTGCGGATTTTTCTTTAATAATTTCAATGTAATGCACCACCAAAGTGCAAGATTTGAAGACATTCCGACGGCTCACCCCCATCTTCCGGTAAAGGACCAATCCATCCACAAGGAATACCGCCGGTTAAAAAGGCTTTGTACATTTGTTTAAACAAAGGTGATTGATCCATACCTGCGTAGCAAATTCCTTCAATTATACGAGAAATGTAGTTGTGGATTTCATTAAAAAAAACGTTAATTATTTCCTGAAAATTTTGTTCATCAACCACCACGCCTTCAAGAGTACTAGCTAGGAAACTCCGCACCTCGTTCCGACGAAATGAATCACTCACAATTTCAAAAAAGTTTCGACTGAAGTCATCGAATTTCGATCTAAAAACCCTGCCAAGGCGAAGCCTTTCCTCGTTTACTAAACCATTCTCATACTTGAGTCTGCCAGCTTCATCTTCCACAACTCCAACGAAGTATTGAAAAGGCCAGGGTTCTGGCAAATCCCAGATCTCCTGAGATGTCATCATTTCATGAGCTTTCTTCACATCTGTTAATACCGAGAAATACTCAGGTTTTTCCATTTGTTGGGCGTTTATGCCGATTGCTTTCAGAAAAATATCGTCTTTTAACAGAAGCTCGATTTGCTCTAAATCCCGTTTTTTGATCGCATCATCAACTTCAATGAAATCTAAAACCATCTACCAACCCAACAATTTTTGGAGTATCATCTGCTGGCGATAACAATCATAAATTGTGCAACTAATCAACGCAGTTCAGCAGTAGAAGGCTCGCGCTGAATAAACTGGTGACAACGCAACAAACTGGCTAAGACTTACCTGCCAGCAGTACCCAATCCCGAACAGAAAAGACCACCATGACCGACGACAACCATACCACCCATGACGCCGAAGAAGACGCGCGCAACCGTGACATCAAGATTTATGTGAACGGTGAAATTCTCCACCGGGATGAAGCGAAGGTTTCCGTTTACGATTCAGGCTTTATGCTGGGCGATGGCATGTGGGAAGGGATGCGCCTTTACAACGGCACATGGGCGTTTTTCGATGAACATATGGATCGGTTGTTTGACAGTTGCAAAGCGGTATCGCTCGACATCGGGATGAACAGGGCAGGGGTTCTGGACGCGCTGACCCAAACGGCTGCTGCAAACAACATGACCCACGATGTGCATTGCCGCCTGATGGTGACGCGCGGGGTGAAGGTGAAACCGTTTCAGCACCCCAGCCTGTCACGCACCGGCCCGACCGTCGTGATCATCATGGAACATTCAAAACCCGCAACCAGCCTGCAGGCCAAAGGCATTCGTCTTGCCACCGTTCCGCAGGTGCGTGGCCTGCCAATGTCGCAGGACGCGAAATACAATTCCCATTCTAAGCTCAATTGCGTGATCGCCTGTCTTCAGGCTGAACAGGCTGGCGCGGACGAAGGGTTGATGTTGGACCCGCATGGGTTTGTGAACACCACCAACGCCTGCAATTTTTTCATCGTCCGCAAGGGCGAGGTTTGGACCTCGACCGGGGACTACTGCATGAATGGCGTCACTCGGCAAAAGGTGATCGACCTGTGCCGTGCAAATGACATTCTGGTTTTTGAAAAGAATTATTCCCTGTTTGAGGCTTACGGTGCGGACGAGGCGTTTTTGACCGGCACCTTTGGCGCACAAACGCCTGTCGCTAAAATTGATGGAAAACCGATTGGCACCCATTCGGGCATTGGGCCGGTGACGGCAAAACTTCAGGGGCTCTATCGCGCGCTTGTGGCTGCAAATACAGGCGGTTGAAACAAGCATTTTGCGGTCTGGAAAACTTGCAAGTTTTGCAAATCGGGCTTTTTTGACCGTTAAACTCTTTAAAGTTCGGGCCGAATCCTAACGCATCGTTAAACCTGACGTCCCTGTAAAAGCTTTGGCAGGTCCCCGGTAAGTCCGGCGGCCTCTCGGATAAACGTGCGCCGCAATCCGGGCATTGCGTTCACCGCGCCAAGCCCCAGATCGCGGGCGAATCTCAGGAATGCATTATCGTTTGAAAACAGTCTGTTAATGCTGTCTGTCGCGGCCACCAATGTTGCTGTATCCCAACGCCGCCATTGCTGGTAGCGGTCCAGTACGTCCACCGCGCCGAAATCTTCACCGCGTCTGCGCGCCTCGATCAGCACTTCCGCCAGAGCCCCGACATCCCGCAATCCAAGGTTCAGCCCTTGCCCCGCAATCGGATGCACCCCATGCGCCGCATCCCCGATCAGCGCCAGTCTGGGGGCCACAAAACTATCCGCAAGCGTCAGGTTCAGAGGGTAGGTAAAGCGTTGACCCGCAAGGGAAAATTTACCGAGGAAGCTGCCAAAGCGCGGCTTCAGAACCTCCAGATATTCGTCATCGCTTAGCGCCTGAATGCGTGCTGCGGCTTCGTGTGTTTCGCTCCAGACAATCGACACTTTGTTGCCCGGTAGTGGTAAAATCGCGAGCGGTCCGGGGGGCATAAAAAACTGATGCGCAATACCGTGGTGTGGCAGTTCATGCTCAATCGCGCAAACCAATGCGGTTTGGCCATAGTCTTTGCCGGTGCGTTTGATGCCAGCACGTTCTGCAGTGCCACTTTTTCGCCCGTCAGAACCAACGATAAGGCGGCCTTTCAGTTGCCTGCCGCTGGCGAGGGAAACCGACACTCTGGAGCCATCAACTTCTTGATTTATAACAGTTTCACCCGGCACATGCGTGATCCCTGGGTGGGCTTCCATCGCCTTTAAGAAGGCCGCATAGAGGAACCGGTCTTCCAGCATGAACCCCATTGGGCCTTCTTCGATTTCAGCATGATCGAAATGCAGCATCCAGGGGCTTGGCCCTTCGCCAGCGCGGCCATCGGTGATCTTGATTTCCAGAATTGGTTGTGCATTCGCAGAAACACCTGCCCAGACTCCAATTGCCGAAAGCAACCGCTGCGACGCAATCGCCAGCGCATACCCCCGCCCGTCAAACCCCGCATCTGCCCGCGCACCTGCGGGCTGCGCATCAATTACCGTGACAGAAAACCCCGCATCCGCCAGCGCCAGCGCCAGCGCCGGGCCGTTCAGCCCACCACCAACGATCAAAATATCCGAGTCATAGGTCATGCCCCTCAATATGGTCAGCGATGTGGGATTGTCCATGCGCTTCGGTGCCGCTACCGTCTGCACAAACAGGGAGGCGGCGATATGTCCAATGATTGGCTTAGAATGACGGCAGCGGAACTTGGCCGTGGGATTGGCGCGGGTGAAATTGATCCGGTTGCGCTGACGCAGACATATCTTGATGCGGTTAATGCGCATCCGATGACTGACCGTATCTATGCCCGCCTGACAGAGGAACGCGCGCTTGCCGAAGCGAAAGCAGCATCAGGGCGTGCAAAAATGGGTTTTCGGCTGGGCCCGCTCGACGGCGTTCCTGTTTCCTGGAAAGACCTTTTTGACACAGCGGGCGTTGCGACCGAAGCGGGCTCTGCCCTGCTTAAGGGCCGCGTCCCAGAGATTGATGCCGAGGTGCTGCGAAACGCAACCGCAGCAGGTCTTGTCTGCCTTGGAAAAACGCATATGTCCGAGCTCGCGTTTTCAGGTCTGGGTCTCAACCCAGTCACGGCCTCGTCGCCCTGTGTGAACGATGAGCAGGCCGTTTCCGGTGGCTCGTCTTCAGGGGCGGCAGCCTCTGTCGCATTTGGCTTGGCCCCTTGTGGAATTGGCTCTGATACGGGTGGATCAGTCAGGATACCTGCGGCTTGGAATGATCTGGTGGGTTTAAAGACCACGGCTGGCCGTGTGTCGTCAGATGGTGTTGTTCCGCTTTGTAAAACTTTCGATACTGTTGGGCCACTGTGTCGTTCTGTCGAAGATGCGGCGCTGATGCTGGCCGCACTGGAAGGTGGAAAAGCAGCTGATCTGACTGGTGCGAGCCTTAAGGGTACACGCCTCATGATACTAAAAACCGCAGCAATGGACGATCTGCGTGAAAAAGTCGCCGAAGGGTTTGAAGGCGCGGTCAACAAACTTAGTGCCGCCGGAGCAGAGATTGATCATGCCGAGATTCCAGAAGTGGCAGAGGCACTGGCTTTGTCCGCAGTTCTGTTCACGACGGAAGCCTACGCAGAGTGGCGCGACGTTATCGAAGCGAATCCAACATTGATGTTTGACGAAATACTGGAACGTTTCCGTGCGGGCGGCAGTTTTTCCGGCGTCGAATATTTACAGGCTCGTGAAAAGATGATGGCGCTGCGCGAAGTATATTTCGCAAAAACAGCAGGTTATGATGCTGTCATCCTGCCAACTTCGCCAATAATGCCACCGAATGCTGAAAGATTGCAAAGCGATCATGGTTACTATGTCACTGAAAACCTGCTCGCGTTACGCAACACACGGATTGGCAACCTAATGGGGGTGGCAGGTATCACGCTTCCAACTGGTGTGCCTTCGGTCGGAATAATGTTCCTGACCCCGCCCAATTCTGAAGAACGGCTGTTGCGCGTAGGTGCTGCTGCAGAGGCGGCGCTGGCTTAAATGCCACATAGGATAGACCCAAGCACATAATTTTGCGGCGTTTTTCTGGACCAGCAGCGTTCATCTTTGTATCCTTCTTTCAAACGGGGCGAAATGATCCCGATGTTTGAGGCAAAAATGATAGCTCCAGAGCGGTTTTCGAACCTGCCAGAATACGCATTCCCGCGATTGCGGAACCTGTTGGACGCGCATGCGCCCGGCGGTGACGTTTTGCATATGAGTATCGGAGAGCCGCAGCATGATTTTCCAGAGTGGGTGGGCGATGTCATCGCTGAAAATGCCCATGAATTCAGGAAATACCCACCGAATGATGGCTCGCCGGAATTGCTTAACGCGATCGCAGGTTGGATCAGCCGCCGTTACGGTGTTTCAGTCGCGCTTGATCGCCAGATCATGGCGCTGAATGGCACGCGTGAGGGTTTGTACAATGCCGCGATGGCGTTGTGCCCGGAAACCAAGGGCGGGAAGCAACCGGTATTTCTTATCCCGAACCCGTTTTATCAGGTTTATGCGGTCGCGGCGCTTTCTGTCGGTGCAGAGCCTGTTTTTGTGCCTGCCATTGCGGAAAACGGCTACTTGCCCGACTACGCCGGTTTGCCCGAGGACGTGCTTGAGCGGACGGCAATTGCCTATATCTGCTCGCCGGCGAACCCGCAGGGCGCAGTGGCAAGCCGTTCGTACTGGGCAGAACTTATTTCATTGGCTGAAAAACATGATTTCCAAATTTTTGCTGATGAATGTTACTCCGAGATTTATCGCAAAACTCCGCCAACGGGTGCGTTGCAAGTAGCAAGTGAACTTGGTGCTGACCCTGAAAGGGTTTTGATCTTTCACTCTCTTTCGAAACGTTCAAACCTACCGGGTTTACGATCCGGGTTTGTTGCGGGTGGGCCAGAAAGTATTCGCCTTATCAAACAACTTCGGGCTTATGCCGGTGCTCCGCTTCCACTGCCACTTCAACGCGCAGCAGAAAAGCTTTGGGCGGATGAAGAACATGTTGCTGAGAACCGCGCACTGTATCAGGCTAAGTTCGCGGTTGCTGACAAAATTTTTAAAGGTGTTAAGAATTATTTCGCACCTGAGGCTGGCTTTTTCCTTTGGCTTCAGGTGGATGACGGTGAAGAGGCGGCGCTTAAACTTTGGAAGGAAACCGGGGTCAGGGTGCTTCCTGGTGCGTATTTGAGCCGTACAGTTAACAATTATAATCCGGGTCAGGGCTACATCCGTGTCGCCATGGTGGCCCCAATACAAAAAATGCAGCACGGGCTGACGCAGCTACGTGACTGCCTCTACGGGTAAGGACAGGTAAAGAATGGCAAGCTATCAGATAAGACAAAGAGAGCGCCTTTTGGACAGCGATACACAGGCTGCCCTAGAACGACGCGGCAAGGAACTGTTGGGCGTTGGCCTGATACTGCTTGGTGTGATGGTTGTGCTGATGCTTTTGTCTTATGTGCCTGAAGACCCGAGCTGGCTTTCCGCAACGGATGAGCCTGCGAAAAACTGGCTCGGTCGTTTCGGAGCGTCTATTGCTTCGCCGCTTTACGTCATCGTTGGGTGGGGCAGTTGGGGCATTGCCGCCGTTTCATTGACCTGGGGGCTACGGTTTATTACGCATCACGGGGAAGAATGGGCGCTGAACCGGCTGATTTTTGCGCCGATCGCAATCGCGCTTGCCTCTGTTTATGCGTCGACACATGTGCCGGCCTCTGAATGGACTCATAGTTTTGGTCTGGGTGGGCTGTTTGGTGATACGGTTTTGGGCGCAGTATTGGGTGTAGCCCCTGTCACAGCTACCTTTGGTTTGAAAATTCTGTCCTTCTTCATGGGCATTGCAGCCGTTTCGATGCTTTTATTCGTAATGGGTTTCACCCTGCCCGAACTAAAGCGTTTTGGGCGCTTCCTGCTCGTTGGTCTGGTCATGACATATGCAATGCTTTTGCGGCTTGTGGCCAAAGGTGTTGTTGGCACCGTTCGCGCGGTGCAACATTTCAAAGAAGCGCGTCAGGCCCGCCTTGACGATGCGCGGGTTGCGAACGACGAAGCCGTTGCCAATGCCGCCCTGCATACTGTTGGCGTTTCGGCAAGAGCCCAGGTTTTGCGTGCTGAGCCGCTGGTGACAGCGCCAGCACCTTTAGGTGAACAGTTTGAAGAACCCGCCTACGAACCAAAGTCAAAGCCCGGATTGATTGCAGCGCTTATGAAGCGGCGGTCAACACCCGAACCAGAATTGGTAGAGCCAGAACCGTTAGAGTATACACCTGACGCAGAAGGTGGCGAAGAACGTATCAAGGAAAAAATCGCTGACGTGATCAAGGCACGTTTGCGCCAAAACCCAATTTTGCAAGTTGACCGGTCAGAGCCGCAATTGACACGTGGGCGCGGCCCACAACCTTTGGTGCTTAGCACAGAGCCACCAGTTCAAGCACAAAATCAATTTCAGCACGGCGCGGCTGAAATGGCGGATGAAATGGAAGTGCAAAGCTATGTGTTGGAAGATCCAATAAAAATTCCAACGGCACCGCCGCGTTCCGTCGTGCAGCACGCACCAAAAAAAGCTGTCCAGCCTTCCCGCAAGGCCCGTGCCGAAGCGCAGCCAAATTTGCAGTTTGAAGAAAGTCACGCGGCGTATGAGACACCCCCGCTATCTTTGCTGACAAACCCAGTTATCGTAGAGCGCCATCACCTGTCAGACGAGGCGTTGGAAGAAAACGCCCGGATGCTGGAAAGCGTGCTTGATGACTATGGTGTCAAAGGTGAAATCGTTTCTGTACGTCCCGGTCCGGTTGTTACGATGTATGAACTTGAACCAGCACCAGGCCTTAAAGCCAGCCGCGTGATTGGTCTGGCAGACGATATCGCACGTTCCATGTCGGCGTTGTCTGCGCGAGTTTCGACAGTCCCAGGCCGAAGCGTGATTGGTATCGAACTGCCAAACGTGAACCGTGAGAAAGTGGTTTTACGCGAAATATTATCTGCACGTGATTTTGGTGACAGCAACATGCGTCTGCCGCTGGCGCTGGGCAAGGATATTGGCGGTGATCCAATCGTTGCGAACCTTGCTAAAATGCCGCATTTGCTGATTGCCGGGACCACCGGTTCAGGTAAATCCGTTGCGATTAACACCATGATCCTAAGCTTGCTTTACAAGCTTTCACCCGAAGAATGCCGGATGATCATGATTGATCCGAAAATGCTGGAACTGTCAGTCTATGATGGCATTCCACATTTGTTATCACCTGTTGTGACCGACCCGAAAAAGGCCGTGGTTGCCCTGAAATGGGTCGTGGGTGAAATGGAAGAACGCTATCGCAAAATGTCAAAAATGGGAGTGCGCAACATCGAAGGATTCAATGGCCGGGTGCGTGACGCGCTGGCGCGGAACGAGATGTTTAATCGCACGGTTCAAACCGGATTTGACGACGATACCGGAGAGCCAATTTTCGAGAGCGAAGAATTCGCACCCGAAACCATCCCCTACATTGTGGTGATCGTGGACGAGATGGCCGATCTGATGATGGTGGCTGGCAAGGAAATCGAGGCCTGCATTCAGCGTCTTGCGCAGATGGCGCGGGCCTCGGGCATTCACCTGATCATGGCGACACAGCGTCCGTCCGTTGATGTGATTACCGGTACAATCAAAGCGAACTTCCCAACAAGAATTTCGTTTCAGGTGACGAGCAAAATCGATAGTCGCACCATTTTGGGCGAGCAGGGTGCCGAACAACTGCTTGGCATGGGTGACATGCTTTACATGGCGGGTGGTGCAAAGATCACGCGTATTCACGGTCCATTCTGTTCGGACGAAGAGGTTGAGGAAATTGTGAACTACCTCAAAACCTTTGGCCCGCCAGAATATATGAATGGTGTTGTCGATGGCCCTGACGAGGGCACCGAAAGCAGCATCGATCTTGTGCTGGGTCTTAGCGGAAATGGTGACGCAGAAGATGCGCTTTATGACACCGCTGTTGCAATTGTGATCAAGGATCGCAAGTGTTCGACGAGTTACATCCAGCGCAAACTGGCCATTGGTTATAATAAGGCTGCGCGCCTTGTCGAACAAATGGAAGACCAAGGGCTCGTGTCAGCAGCAAACCACGTGGGAAAACGTGAAATTCTGGTGCCCGAGCAGCAATAAGCATAAGCAAGAACAGGCTCATAGTGAATTTATGGGCCTGTTGGGGGTGCAGAGGAAGCTAGGAAGACCTAAGTAAAAGCTATGAAGTGGTTAACAATGTTTTTGGCGCCCGCTGTTTCGCTGGCGCTCGCAGTTCCGGCAGCGGCTGATATTATCCCTCTGTCGCAATTGTCGCGTTATATGAATGATCTTCGGACCGCCAAGGGTGAATTTACCCAGATCAATGGCGATGGGTCTATTTCCACCGGGCAAGTCTACATCAAACGCCCTGGCAGAGCGCGGTTTGAATATAATGCCCCTGACTCAGCGGTTATGCTGGCGGGCGGCGGACGCGTTGCAATTTTTGACGACAAGTCGAATGTGGAGCCTGATACCTATCCGCTTGGACGAACCCCTCTGAAACTTATCCTCGGGCGCAACATCGACCTTGAAAGTGAAAACATGGTCGTTGGTCATAGCAGCGACGGTCCGACGACCTCTGTAACGGCACAGGACCCTGCACATCCGGAATACGGCTCTATCCAACTGGTCTTTACCGATAACCCGGTTGAGCTGCGTCAATGGGTTATTACCGATGACGTAGGCGGGCAGACAACGGTGATCTTAGGGGAACTGGAAAAAGGTGTTCAAATCTCCTCGATCCTGTTCAGTATTCCCTTTGAAACTGAACAAAGGCAGCGCAACTAGCGCTGCCTTGAAAAAACTAGCGCCCACAACTCAGCAACTGCCTGTTATAGGTTTCTGCGCGTTGCGAAACTTCGCCTGCCACCCGCAACAACCACGCTTTATTGCGATACGAGCCACGCGTGTAACCTGTGCGGCCTTCATGATAGGCTAAGTACTGGTTGCGTGCGTCAGATCGGGAAATACCCAAATCTTCTGTTGATTGAGACATGTACCAACCCATGAAATCAGTCGCATCATCAATATCATCGCGTTGCGCACGACGATGCCCGGTATTCTGGCGATACTCATCCCAGGTGGCATCCAGAGCCTGGCTGTACCCATAGGCTGAAGACTGGCGCCCCATTGGAATAACGCCAAGCGCATAGCGGTGCGGTGTGCGCGCGTTACTGACAAATTTGCTTTCCTGATAGATGGTTGCCATCTGAACATGCACAGGCACGCCCCACCGTCTTTCTGTACTGCGCATCGCTCTCAGGTAGTTGGGGCGTTGACTGACAATACTGCAGGCATCATCAAGATTTCTGGGCGCAGTGTTGTTACTGCTGCCACAGGCGGCTACCAAAACCATCAAAGCTGTCGCGCGAAGAAGTCTGCTCATGTGCCTCTCGCTTTTTATTTTTTCTTATCATAGCCGAAACATGACGCGGGCGAAAAGCAAAAGTTGGTGACGCGTTCTCACAAAGTAATTTTGCTGTACCAGGAGGTCAGCGTTTCATTGTGCGCCACAGACTGTTTCCATAAAAATCAGTGCCTTCGCATGGACAAATCACCGCATAAAGGATTAGTAAAAGGGGCAGAGGCTAATAATAATATGTTTAAAACACGTGCTAAATATCACTTGGGGCAAGTTGTCCGGCACCGGAAACATCCGTTTCGCGGTGTCGTGTTTGACGTGGATGCGATGTTCTCAAATACTGAAGAATGGTATGACTCCATCCCTGAAGACAGCAGACCAAAAAAGGAACAGCCTTTTTACCATCTTCTGGCCGAGAATGACCAAAGCTATTACGTAGCTTACGTTTCAGAACAGAACCTTGTTGCAGACTATACGGGGCAACCTGTTAGCCACCCTGACCTTCACGACCTTTTCGGCGATTTCGAAGATGGGTGTTACCCGCTGCAGTTCCAGCTGAATTAATACCCGAGCGCACAGCCGTCTTTTCGTGGGTCTGATGCGCCCTGTAACGTACCTGTTTCCCGATCAATCAGAATTGCCTGTGCGCCACCAATCGGCCCTGGTGGGATGCTTACACTGTGCCCCAAATCGGTCAATTCCTGCCTTACCTTGTCTGAATATCCGCGTTCGACCTTCATGTTGCCGTCTTCGGAAAAGCAGCGAGGTGTATCAATCGCAGTCTGCGCATCCATGCCAAAATCAACCAGGTTCGACAGAAACCTTGCGTGGCCACAGGATTGATACTGCCCGCCCATAACCCCGAACGGCATTGTCACGCGCCCGTCTTTTCTGAGCATTCCGGGAATAATCGTGTGCATTGGGCGTTTGCCTCCCCCTGCCTCGTTCGGATGCCCCGTTTCCAATGTGAAACCGGACCCGCGGTTCTGAAACAAAATCCCAAACTTGTCGGAACTCAGGCCCGAACCAAAACTCGCGAATATTGAATAGATCAGAGAAACTACCATCTGATCCTTATCGACGACGGTTAAGTAGATTGTATCTTTGTGGACCTGCTCGGAAAGTCGCGTAGCGCTTTCTATTGCACGTTTCGGGTCGACAAGTGCTGCCAGATTGGCCGCAGTTTCAGGTGCAATCATGTATTCCGTTCGCATCATATGATCTGCATCTGCAATAAACCGATTGCGTGTGTCGTAGGCCAGCTTGGATATCTCGGCCTCAATGTGTGCACGTTTGCCTCCCAGAGGGTCCATGTCGGCGATATCGAAATGAGCAAGCATATTTGCCATCAGGATTGCCGTTGCACCCTGTCCATTCGGCGGATGCTCAACCAGTTCAGTGCCTTTGTAGAGACCACTCACAGGGTCAGTATAGTCGCAGGCAGTCGCTGCAAAATCGTCAAGTGTGTGTTTGCCACCTTCTGCTTTAAGCGCTTTCACCATGTCTTCGGCAATGGCACCCTGATAAAATCCAGCGCGGCCTTCAGCCGCGATGTGACGCAGCGCTTCTGCTTGTTTTGGTACGCGAAAAACCTGGCCGGGTATCGGGGCTTTGCCATTTAAAAGAAAATCCTTGCGTGCGGTTCCGGTCAAGTTGCCCACAGCTTCCGCCCAATCAAAAGCGACCCGTGGCGCAACCGGGATACCCGCATCTGCGTAGTAGATGGCCGGTGCAAGCGCCGCTTTTAAACCAAGTTTACCCCAGTCTTTTGATAGTCTGCAGAATGCGTCTACAGCCCCAGGAACCGTTACAGAATTTGCCCCACCCACGGGAACGACTTTGTTGCCCTGTTCCCGCAATTCTGCAGAAGATAGGCCTGCTGGTGCCCGACCCGATCCATTAAGGGCGATAATGTCTTCGCTTCCTGGGGGTTTCAGCAAAACGAAGCAATCTCCACCGATGCCCGTCATCTGCGGTTCGCAAATGCCCAACAGCACGGCTGCCGCAATAGCAGCATCAACGGCATTTCCGCCGGATTCCAACATTTGAACAGCAACTTTCGCCGCCAAAGGGTGCGAGGTCGCACACATGCCGTTTGTGGCATAAACGAGGGATCGTCCTGGTTGCTGAAAATCACGCATCATCTACCTCCGGTGTGTAAACGGAGATTAAGGAGGATGTTAAAGGAAGCCAAGCCCAGAGATGGTATTATGATCCTCGACGTCGCACGCTGGGTGGGGGCTGTGAAGCACGACGCCGAGGGAAGCTATATGCAGCTACCCGAGCATCTTGGTGTTGCATTCAGGCGTTGATACGGATTCATTGAGGCTAGATTGTGGCTTTTGCGAGCGGGAAATCTAGTCTTGCTTCTGCATCTAGAGTTTTGGGGAAATATAAATAACTAATTTAAAACAATATGTTAAGATCTAAAGAAGGCTCGAGGATTTGCTTTTCTAGTGATCCCGCAGATAAGCAAGTCAGACAGCGTTATTGCAGGTAGGTTACGTTTTCTCCAACCCAATATGGAAAGACAAAATATTTTTTCCTCCCGCCCGATTGTATTGAAGGTTGTCCGACAATTCCCCGATCAGGAACCATCCAAACCCACCTTCAGGTAACTCACAGATATCATTGGATAAAACTTGAAGATGCCCAACTGGTAGCGTGCTGTTCGGTAGTGGAAGACCATCATCCGAAACAACGCACTTCACCTGTTGATTCTCGAGCGTGATTCGCAGATCGATCTTACCTTCGTGCGTTATGGGATAAGCATGTTCCACGATGTTGTTCAGGACTTCTGCCAAAGCTAGTTCAACTTTCCGACGGGCTTCGGGTGTTGTTCCAAGACCGCCTAATTTTCGAAGCACCTTTTCAAGCGCGCGCCGCACTGAAAGTGGATCACTTAAGAACGTTATCCGTAGCTCGTTCTTTTGCATTTCAGGAGGTAAAGTTTCGCCGTTTTTCATACCCTAAGAAACCCATATGTCTTTTCACAGGACATGATTCTGGTTCAATGCAACTTCAGTATTTGGATGGATCTTAAAGATTGTATCCATCCGGGTCAGGTGAAACACTTTTTGCACGGTTGGGGTCAGGTCAGCCAACTCCATCGACGTACCTTGTTTGATTTTTTTCAGCACCGCCACAATCGCGCCGAGTCCGCTGCTGTCCAGAAAACTGACAAGTGACATATCCAAGACCACCCGGTCTGGCGCGGTTTGTGTCAGTTCCCGCATTCTGTCTTTGAACTGAATTGCGCTGGCTGCATCCAGTCTGTTTTCACGAAAGGTGATCAATAAGACACCGTTTTTTTCTTCAGCGACTAGATTCATCGAGTTCCCCATCAAGAAGTGCCGATGCAGACTAGACGCCAATCCTTACCATTCGGTATGTAAGCGAGTAGAAATGAACTGAGAATAAGAAGGGTTTTATCGTGAAAGACGTCGTTATCGCAGGTGCTGCGCGCACGCCTATGGGTGGTTTTCAAGGTGTCTTTGATAGTGTGGAAGCCTCTGTTTTGGGAGGCGCCGCGATCAGCGCTGCACTCGTAAATGCGAAGGCTTCACCACAATCGGTAGAAGAACTTTTGATGGGGTGCGTTTTACCTGCTGGGCAGGGTCAGGCGCCTGCACGTCAGGCCGGGTTCGCAGGGGGGCTGGACAAGACGGTGCCAGCCACAACCCTAAATAAAATGTGCGGCTCCGGGATGAAAGCGGTGATGATGGCGGCTGATCAGATCGCGACCGGTCAGACAGGCATCATGGTTGCAGGTGGGATGGAGAGTATGACCAACGCACCTTACCTATTGCCGAAAATGCGAGGTGGTGCCCGGATAGGTCACCAAAGCGTGCAGGATTCAATGTTTCTGGATGGTCTGGAAGACGCGTATGACAAGGGTCGCCTTATGGGAACTTTTGCAGAGGACTGCGCTGAAAAATACCAGTTCACGCGCGAAGCACAGGATGAATATGCGCTCAGGTCACTTTCAAATTCTTTAAATGCGCAATCCTCTGGCGCATTTGAAGGAGAGATTGCAGCGGTAACCGTGAAAACCCGTAAAGGCGACATCGTTATTGATGAGGACGAACAACCCGCAAAGGCGCGACCCGAAAAAATCCCACAGCTAAAACCAGCCTTTCGGAACGAGGGAACAGTGACGGCAGCGAATTCCTCGTCCATCTCTGACGGTGCTGCAGCGCTTGTCATCGCAAGCTCAGACGCAGCGAAAGAGGCTGGCTTGAATATTCGTGCGCGGATTGTCGGCAAAACGAGCCACGCGCAAGAACCCGAATGGTTCACGACAGCCCCGGTTGCAGCGACCAAGAAGCTTCTCGATCAGATCGGCTGGTCTGTAGATGAAGTGGAACTTTGGGAAGTTAACGAAGCTTTTGCAGTTGTACCGATGGCATTCATGCGTGAAATGGGCATCCTGCGTGAGAAAATGAATGTAAACGGTGGTGCCTGTGCATTGGGCCACCCGATTGGCGCGTCTGGTGCGCGCATTATCGTGACCCTCCTCAATGCGATGGAAAAACGCGATCTTAAACGCGGTGTTGCGGCGATTTGTATTGGCGGTGGCGAAGGGACTGCCATCGCGATTGAGCGTCCATGAGAGCGGATTACACAACACTTGCAAAAACAATAGCTAGCTTGACGGAGGGCGAGACGGATGTTGTCTCGCTCATGGCAACGGTCGCCTGCGAGATTCATCATTCTGACGCCAGGTTCAACTGGACGGGTTTTTACAGGAATGTAGGTGATGAGATCCTGAAAATTGGGCCCTATCAGGGCGGGCACGGGTGTCTCGTTATTCCGTTCACGCGCGGGGTGTGTGGGGCTGCAGCGCGCACAGGTCAGGTGCAACTCGTGGCGGATGTTGATGCTTTCCCGGGTCATATTGCCTGTGCGTCTTCAACGCGTTCAGAAATCGTGCTTCCTGTCTGGGGAGCCTCGGGAAATTTGTTGGGGGTGTTTGACATTGACAGCGATCAGCCCAACACTTTCACGACTTACGACGCCGAGCAAATAGGGCAAATATTGAACTCTGTGTTCAGGGTTTAGCGCAGGAGCCTCCGGCGGGGATATTTCTGGAAACTGGTGAGATGCATTTTTCGCTTGCGTCGACTCAGTACTTTATTGCATCGTGAAAAAAACAGTGAAAATTTCACCAAAGGTTTCATGACCCGTGCTGCACTCTGATTCATTTCAAGCCAAAAGTCTTGGTGCGGATCTGCGTACCTTACGAAAAGCACGCGGCATGACGTTGACCGAGTTGGCCGAGGTCTTGAGGCGGTCTGTTGGGTGGCTGTCGCAGGTGGAGCGGGATTTGTCTGAGCCGTCCGTGACGGATCTGCGGGAAATTGCGTCTGTCTTGGGTGTGCCAATTTCGATGTTGTTCGGACATGTAAATGTTCCTGTGGATGAGCAGGGGTTCATTGTACGCAAAGGAGCCCGACGCGAAATTGGCATCAACAAAGCCGGGCTTAGTGAGGAGTTGCTTTCACCCGATTTGACTGATGATTTTGAAGTTGTCCATTCAACGTTCGAGCCACATTCAGAGGTCAAAGATATTATCACACGCCCAACGCAGGAAGTGGCTTATCTGATTTCCGGCAAGCTTGATTTGTGGATCGGCGGTCGGTTTTTCACCGTTTACGCTGGCGACAGTTTCCGAATTCGGGGTGAGCCTCATCGCTGGATCAACCCTTATGATGAGCCTGCAGTTGCGATCTGGGTGATCGCTCCACCGGTCTACTAGGGGCGATGATGAGCTTTCAGGCGTGGACCATATTTGCACTGTTTTGGGTCGTCTTTGTTGTGACGCCCGGGCCGAATGCGGTGAATTGCATTTCCAACGGTATGGCGCTGGGGTTTAGGCGAGCTTTGCCGGGAGTTGCTGCTATCTTATGCCAGGCTGTGCTGTTTTTGGTGCTGTCAGCGTTGGGTATCACGGCATTGATCGCGGCATCCCCAACGGCCTTTTTCTGGGTAAAGATGTTGGGGGCCGGGTTTCTGATCTATCTTGGCATTCGCAGCTGGATGAATGCCGGTCAACCTGTGACGGCAGATGGACGCCCCGCGCGTTCTGTGTTTTGGAAGGCGTTTTTGATCGCCACGATCAACGCGAAAAGTGTGGCGGGGTATCTGGCTGCATTTTCGCAGTTTGTGCAACCGGATGTGCCCATCTGGGATCAGATGATGTGGATCATGCCGACAGCGCTCACGATCACTGCGCTCAGCTATTGTAGCTACACTGCGCTTGGCTCTGGATTGGGCCGGCTCGCGATAGGGGCTGTTCTGAACGTCTGGTTTCGCCGCACAATGGCTGCCTGTTTTATCGTTTATGGCATTTTTCTGGGCACTGCGACTGCCCCGCAATTGGGGAGGGGATAATGCATAAGGGTTCCTGTGAATGCGGTGCTGTGACCTATGAGGCGACAGGGGAAATGCGACCTGTAGTAGCCTGCCACTGTACCCAATGCCGCAAGACAAGTGGCCATTTCTGGGCGGCGACTTCAGTTCCGTCAGAGGTGTTGAATATTACAAAATCTGATGGTCTGAAATGGTATCGCTCCTCTGGTTTTGCGCGTCGCGCATTCTGTACCGAATGTGGTGCGAGCCTGTTTTACGAAATGGATGGTGAAGGTCGAATTTCTATTGGTGCGGGAACACTCGACAGTCCGACAAGCCTGCACACCGAAAAGCACATCTTTGTCCAAGACAAAGGCAATTACTACGACATTCCCGATCGCGAAACGCAGATCGACAGATATTAAGGAGACGAACCATGGCAGACATTCCAGCAAAGGCCCGCGTGGCCATCATTGGCGGCGGCGTCGTTGGCGCATCTACCCTGTATCATCTGGCAAAAGCGGGATGGACCGATTGTGTTTTGCTAGAAAAGAACGAGCTGACAGCAGGCTCAACATGGCATGCTGCCGGGAACGTGCCAACGTTCTCCACAAGCTGGTCAATCATGAACATGCAGCGTTACTCGACTGAGTTGTATTCGCGTTTGGGTGAAGAAGTTGATTATCCGATGAATTATCACCAGACTGGTTCACTTCGTCTGGCACATAGTAAAGAGCGGATGCAGGAGTTCGAACGTGCCGCAGCGATGGGCCGCTACCAGGGCATAGATATTGAAATTCTGACGCCCGGCCAAGCCAAGGAGCGCTATCCGTTCCTGGAAACGCACGATCTTGCGGGTGTTCTCTTTGATCCGGAGGATGGCGACATCGATCCAGCGCAGCTTACTCAGGCGCTGGCCAAGGGCGCGCGCGATATGGGGCAGAAGATTATCCGTTTCTGCCCGGCGACCGGTGTAACCCAAAAGCAAGATGATACATGGATCGTGCATACCGATAAGGGTGACATCGAATGCGACTATGTGGTCAATGCTGCTGGGTACTACGCTCAGCGTGTTGGTAAATTTTTTGAGCCTTACGGTGGTCGCGAAGTTCCGATGATGGTGATGAGCCACCAGTACCTGCTGTCGGAAGAGGTGCCTGAGATCATCGAGTGGTCCAAGGAAAATGGTCGCAAGCTGCCGCTGCTGCGCGATGTGGACACCTCTTATTATCTTCGCCAGGAGAAGAATGGTTTCAACCTCGGTCCGTATGAAGACACCTGTAAAGCCGCGTGGGAGGATCCGGCTGACCCGATGCCCGAGGATTTTTCGTTTCAGCTTTATCCCGATGACCTCGATCGTATCGAATGGCATATCGAAGATGCTATGGCACGGGTGCCGTTGCTGGGGACGTCTGGTGTCAACCGTGTCATCAACGGCCCGATCCCTTATGCCCCTGACGGATTGCCGATGCTCGGCCCGATGCCGGGTGTGAAAAACGCGTTCGAGGCGCATTCCTTCACTTTTGGAATTGCTCAGGGTGGTGGCGCGGGTAAATGCATGGCCGAGTGGATCATCGATGGTTACACCGAATGGGACATGTGGGCTGTCGATCCTCGTCGCTATACAGATTACACGGACCACGACTATTGCGTGCAAAAGGGGATGGAGACATACGGCAATGAATACGCCATGCATTTCCCGCATCACGAATGGCCTGCGGGCCGCAACAAAAAGCTGTCGCCTGTGCACGCTAAGATCAAGAAATTGGGTGGCGTGATGGGCGCCTATAACGGTTGGGAGCGTGCCAACTGGTTTGCTAAAGACGGTGACGATACCTCGTTGGAGGCAACCCACACATGGAACCGCTCTGGCCCGTGGGAGCAACGCATCAAGGAAGAATGCGAGAACGTTCGCGACAATTGCGGTGTGCTCGACCTTCCCGGCTTCTCGCGCTTTAAGTTGCGTGGTGACGGGGCTGCCGAAGCGTTGCGGGGGCTGGTTAGCGGGGGGTTGCCCAAGGTGGGCAGGATCAACCTCGTCTATATTTCTGACAGCCGGGGCCGAATCCTGACCGAGATGTCCTGCATTCGAACGGGCGAGAACGAGTTCTTGATGATCACTGCGGCAACCGCGCAGTGGCATGATCGAGATATTCTTGTGAACGCGATGCCCAAAGGTGTGACCGTCGAAGATGTGACCACAACCCGCGATACGCTGATTGTAACCGGACCAAAGTCGCGCGACATCCTGACCGAATTGACCGACGCAGATCTGTCAACAGGGTGGCTGACCCATCAGGCGGCCACGGTAGCGGGGCAGCCGGCTTTTCTCATCCGTGTATCCTTTGCAGGCGAGTTGGGTTGGGAAGTCCACGCGCTGAACGAACATATGCCTGCGATCTATGATGCGATCCTTGATGGTGGAGCCAAACCCTTCGGTATGTATGCGTTGAATTCGATGCGGCTGGAAAAAGGCTATCGCGCATGGAAAGCCGATCTGTCCACTGACTATTCGCTGCTTGAAGGTGGGCTGGAGCGTTTCGTAAAGCTCGACAAGCCGCAGGATTTCCCGGGCAAAGCCGCTATCCTTTCAGAGAAACAGCAGGGCGTGAAAAAATCCTTTGTTACGCTAGTCGTAGATGCTGGCAAAGCGGATGCACCTTACATGTCAACGATCTGGCACGATGGAAAGGTCGTTGGTGAAACCACGTCGGGTGCGTGGGGATATCGCGTGAATGCCTCGATTGCGCTTGGTATGGTGCAGATAGATCTTGCGGCGCCCGGAACCGAGCTCGAAGTCGAAATATACGGTGAGCGATGCCGTGCGGTCGTTCAAAAGGAAGAGCCGCTTTGGGATTCAGCAAACGAAAGGCTGCGGGCGTGAAGCTAAACGCGTTTTCACGGGGGGTTATAGAAACCTTCCGACTTGGGTTTGTTGCGACTGTTACATCGGATGGTCGCCCCAGCCTATCGCCGAAAGGTACATTTGTTGTACTGGATGAAGAAACGATAGCTTTTGGCGAAATCCGGTCACCGCAAACAATCGCCAATCTTGGCCATTGTGCAGAAGTCGAAGTGAATTTCGTCGATCAGTGGAAGCGGAAAGGTGTTCGGGTGCGCGGTACGACCCGGATTGTTGAAAGTGGGTCGGACGAGTTTGCCCGGATTTATCCGGAATGGGAGACTCTTTGGGGTGATCTGGCAAAGAGGGTGAACCGGATTGTCGTGATCCCGGTAGAAGACGCTAAACCGCTCACGACACCGCCTTATGATGATGGCGCAACGGAAGAAGATATGATCGTGCTTTACAAGGCCAAATATGCGGAGATTTACCCATGAGCAGGATTACTTTGTTGGATGGATCGATAGGTCAGGAAATTGTACATCGCGCCGGAGACCGGCCAACGCCGCTTTGGTCTGCCAGTGTAATGATTGAAAAACCGGGCATTGTGGGGGATGTGCACAACGACTATTTCGCTGCTGGCGCGACGATTGCCACGACGAATACCTATACTGTTTTGCGCGACCGCCTGGAACCCGTAGGCATGGCGGATAAACTGCCGGAACTTTTGGATTGTGCATTATGTGAGGCAGAAGCTGCGCGAAGCAAGCACGGTTCCGGGCGGATAGCCGGGGCGCTGGGGCCACTTATGGCCTCATACAGGCCAGAACTCTGCCCCCCTCCTGAGGAAGCAGAACGTGTCTACGACGAATTGGTGCAGATCATGGCGCCGCGAGTCGATTTGTTTAGTGCTGAAACGATGGCGTCGGTTGAACAAGCAGAAGGCGCGATGCGCGCAGCGGTGAAGAGCGGGAAACCAGTTTGGTTATCGGTAACGGTTGACGACGATGATGGTAGCAAACTGCGTTCAGGCGAAGGCGTCGAAGAACTGGCGCAGGTCGTAGGAAAATACCAACC
The DNA here is from genome assembly GCF_018457175.1 of Pseudohalocynthiibacter aestuariivivens. Lineage (GTDB taxonomy): Bacteria > Pseudomonadota > Alphaproteobacteria > Rhodobacterales > Rhodobacteraceae > Pseudohalocynthiibacter > Pseudohalocynthiibacter aestuariivivens. Next base: position 63,498 of record NZ_JAGFNU010000009.1, on the reverse strand, counting down.
AGAAGCCGTTTTGGTGAACTGTTCACGACCAGAAGCCGTGGCCACTGCGCTCGAGATTATCAAGGGGTTTGGCAAACCCTTTGGCGCTTACGCAAACGGCTTTACGCGTATTTCCGACGCTTTTTTGGAGGATCGCCCAACAGTTGACGTACTTGAAGCGCGAACTGATCTTGACCCTGTAGCATATGCTGATTTTGCGATGTGCTGGGTTGACATGGGTGCAACAATTGTTGGTGGTTGTTGCGAGGTTGGGCCAGCCCATATCGCGGAACTGGCGCATCGGCTAAAGGCCGATGGCCATGAGATTGTCTGATTAAGATGAGCACGCGAAGCCAGCCTCGTTCAGGTAATTCACTGCCTGCGTCAGATCACCGCGTTTGGCATTTCGATGTGATTGTGTCTGATGGGTTTGTTCTGACGGAAGCCGCAGCGGTGGTTGACGCTTTGCGAACGACCAATCGGGTGCTGGCAACACCTGTATTTGGCTGGACCTACAGGTCAGAAAATGGCGGCCCGGTTCAAAGCCTGAGCGAAGCATTTGTGAATACCGAACCCTTCATCGACAAACCTGCTGCGGACTATGCGTTTATCATTGGCAACAGTGACCCTGATTGTGCCGAGCTCTCTTTAGGGTTGGTCATTTCGAGCTATACCTACCGCAACGCGCAGGTCTTTCTTCTGGCAGAGGCTGCGAGCCGCTATATCAAGCAACGCGGCGAAAGCGCGAGCAAGCTTTCAACACATTGGGAAAACTCTGTTATCCTGCGTGAACGCATGGGTCTGTTTGACGCTGATAATGCCATTGCCAGCGAGGATGGACAGATTGTGACTTGTGCCGGGATGAGCACCACGCTGGACGTTGTTTTGGCGGTGATACGTCGGCATATCTCTGCTGCTGCTCTGATGACCGTTGCGAATATTTTCTTACATGAAAAAATTCGCGATTTTTCCACGCGGCAACCCTTTGGCGGCGATCAGGGTACCACAACAGGGGATCGTGAGCTTGATCAGTGCATCGAGATAATGCAGTCCAATATTGAGGACCCCCTGCCGATCAGCGAATTGGTCGCAGCGCTTGGAATTTCAAACCGATCCCTGGAGCGTAAATTCCGCACTTTTCTCGGCACAACGCCCAACACCTATTATCGAGAGCTGCGTCTGGCCAAGGCAAACAACCTGCTTTTAAATACCACACTCAGCGTAGGTGAGGTCGGCCTGGCCTGCGGTTTTTCCAACGGGTTTTCGAGTCTTTACAAAAGCTTTTTCGGTATCACGCCGTTTGTCATTCGCAAACAGCGCCGCGCGAAATGTTTTAAACCGGCAAATGTGTGAATTTCCGAATTTCGCTGGCGTATTTCATGCCTTTTGCGTCGAAAATCCGTGCCATAGTGAAATAAATGCGACTCTTCCTTCGGAGACTTAAAGACAATGAGCACTCTTCCCACAAAGGCCCGCGTGGTTATCATCGGCGGTGGCGTAATCGGCTGTTCAGTAGCCTATCATCTTACCAAGCTTGGCTGGAAAGATGTTGTTCTGCTTGAGCGTAAACAGCTTACTAGCGGGACCACATGGCACGCAGCGGGATTGATTGGCCAGCTACGGGCGTCGTCCAACATGACCAAACTGGCACGCTACTCTGCCGAGCTTTACCTTGGCCTGGAAGAGGAAACCGGTATTGCAACCGGTGTACGGCAGGTTGGGTCGATTTCTGTGGCGCTGACTGAAGAACGTAAAGAAGAGCTTTATCGCAGCGCGGCGATGGCGCGGGCATTTGGTGTTCCGGTCGAAGAAATATCACCAGCCGAAGTTAAAGAGCGCTACGAGCATATCAATCTGGATGGCGTAAAAGCAGGTGTCTGGCTGCCAACCGATGGGCAGGGCGATCCGGCGAATATCGCGCTGGCACTGGCAAAGGGGGCACGCCAAAGAGGCGGGCTTGTAAGAGAACGCGTCAAAGTTACAGGCATCGTAAAAGATGGCCGCCGCGTTACGGGCGTTGACTGGAAAGATGAGAACGGCGAGACCGGCCACATTGCTGCCGACATGGTAGTAAACTGCGCTGGAATGTGGGGGCACGAGGTTGGCCGTATGGCAGGTGTGAATGTACCGCTTCACGCCTGTGAACATTTTTACATCGTGACCGAGGCAATTGCGGGGCTTACCCAGATGCCTGTTCTTCGGGTTCCTGACGAATGCGCATATTACAAAGAAGATGCGGGCAAGTTCCTTTTGGGTGCGTTTGAACCAAACGCAAAACCCTGGGGTATGAATGGTATTCCTGACAGTTTTGAGTTTGACCAGTTACCTGAAGACTTTGATCATTTTGAGCCAATTCTTGAAAACGCCTGTAACAGGTTGCCAATGTTGGCAGAAGCCGGGGTTCACACGTTTTTCAATGGCCCGGAGTCCTTCACGCCCGATGACGCTTACCATCTGGGTCTTGCACCAGAAGTGGATAACTTCTGGGTTGCAGCAGGCTTTAACTCTATCGGAATTCAGTCTGCGGGTGGCGCTGGCATGGCGCTGTCAGAATGGATGGATAAGGGTGAAAAACCTTTTGATCTGGGGGATGTTGACGTCAGCCGGATGCAACCGTTTCAGGGCAACAAGCATTACTTGTTTGAGCGTTCCAAAGAAACGCTGGGGTTGCTTTACGCCGATCACTACCCCTATCGGCAAAAAGACACGGCGCGTGGCATTCGGCGCACGCCGTTCCATCAGTACTTGCTTGATCACGGTGCAGTCATGGGGGAAATCGCTGGCTGGGAACGTGCAAATTGGTACGCCAATGAAGGGCAGGAGCGAGAATATCAATACAGCTGGAAGCGTCAGAACTGGTTTGAAAATTCTGCGGCGGAACACCGTGCGGTGCGCGAAAATGTTGGCATGTACGATATGTCATCGTTCGGTAAAATCCGTGTTGAGGGCCGCGATGCAGAGGCGTTCCTGAATTACGTTGGGGGCGGGGATTATTCAGTGCCTGTAGGCAAGATCGTTTATACGCAATTCCTTAATAATCGTGGAGGGATCGAGGCAGATGTCACAGTGACACGGCTGTCAGAAACAGCTTATCTGGTTGTCACCCCTGCGGCCACGCGACTTGCAGACCAGACATGGATGAAGCGCCACATCGGTGATTTCAATGTTGTCATTACTGATGTCACGGCAGGTGAAGGTGTCTTGGCTGTCATGGGGCCAAATGCGCGCGCACTGCTACAGAAGGTGTCCCCCGCCGATTTCTCAAACGAGGTAAACCCATTTGGCACCGCGCAAGAGATTGAGCTTGGCATGGGTCTCGCCCGCGTACACCGCGTGACTTACGTGGGTGAACTTGGTTGGGAAATCTACGTTTCCTCTGACATGGCGGGTCATGCCTTTGAAACGCTATATGCGGCGGGCCAGGGCATGGGCATGAAACTCTGCGGAATGCATATGATGGATTCCTGCCGGATTGAAAAAGGTTTCCGCCACTTTGGTCATGACATCACTTGCGAAGATCATGTTCTGGAAGCCGGGCTTGGCTTTGCCGTAAAAACCGCGAAACCTGATTTCATTGGACGCGATGCAGTGCTTGCCAAGAAGGAAAGTGGGCTGGTAAACCGCTTGCTTCAGTTCAAATTGCAGGACTCTGAACCGCTGCTTTACCACAACGAACCCGTCATTCGGGATGGCGAGATCGTTGGCTACCTTAGTTCTGGTAATTACGGTCACACGCTCGGCGCAGCAATTGGCATGGGCTATGTTCCATGCAAAGGTGAAAGCGCTGTAGATGTACTGGCGTCAAATTACGAGATTGATGTCATGGGAACGCGCGTCAAAGCCGATGTTTCGTTAAAACCAATGTACGACCCGAAAGCAGAACGCACCAAGGTTTAACGTTGCTCTCTTGCGGCTTCTTCGCAGTTCGTGCGAGGAAGCTTGCAAGATCAAGGAGCACACCGTGTCAGATGACTACAACCCGCCGAACGACCCGCTGGTCATAGTGCACCGTGACCATCATTTGTTGCTTGTCGACAAACAATCAGGTCTTTTGTCTGTTCCGGGGAAAGGTGAACATCTGGCCGACTGCCTGATATCGCGTGTAAAGGCAGTTTTTCCAGAGGCTCTGCTTGTACACCGGCTTGACCGGGACACGTCGGGCATCATGGTATTTGCTCTTTCTGCTCAGGCGCAACGCCACCTAGGCCTGCAATTTGAAAAACGACAGATGAAAAAAGTCTATGTTGCGCGAGTTTGGGGCCGTGTCGCGGAAAAGACGGGCACTGTCGACCTGCCGCTCATTGTCGATTGGCCGAACCGCCCATTGCAACACGTCAATCATGAAACTGGCAAACCTGCCGTCACTGACTGGCGCGTTGTGAAATACGAAGAAAATGCAACGCGTGTACGACTATACCCGCAGACCGGGCGCAGCCATCAGCTTCGCGTTCACATGCGAGAGATTGGTCATCCAATTTTGGGTGACCCGTTCTATGCGACTGGAGATGCTCTGGATGCGCCGCGCCTGATGCTTCACGCCGAAAGCTTGAACTTACGCCATCCGGACGGCGGCCGCGGGATGAGGTTTTCCGCCCAATGCCCGTTCTAAGAATGGACATTGGGAGTCGTGCGGCAGCGCCCCGAAAGGCGCCGCCCGTTGTTGGATTACTCTGCTGCCAGACCAGAGACGGCTTTGACTTCCAGGAAATCCTCTAGCCCGAACACGCCACCTTCGCGGCCATTACCGGACTGCTTGTAGCCACCAAACGGCGAGCCCTGACCAAAGCCAACACCGTTGGTCTCAACCATGCCAGAGCGCAGGCGCCGCGCAACGCGTTCGCGTTTTGCGTCATCTTCCGTCTGAACGTAGTTCGTCAGGCCATAAACAGTGTCGTTGGCAATTGCGATTGCGTCTTCTTCGCTGTCAAACGGCATAATGGACAGGACAGGCCCAAAGATTTCTTCGCGGAAAATTGTCATATCCGGTGTCACATCGCCAAAAACGGTTGGGCGTACGTAGTAACCGCGGTTCAAGCCCTCGGGGCGGCCAAGACCCCCTGCGAGCAACCGCGCACCTTCTTGGATGCCTTTTTCGATCAGGCCCTGAATTTTGTTATATTGCAACTCTGACACAACCGGGCCGATATGACGGCCTTCTTCGGAAGCCGGCCCAACGGTTGTTGCTTCAGCAGCGGCTTGCGCCTGTTCCAGTGCTTCGTCGTAGCGTGAGCGTTCAACCAGCATTCGGGTTGGAGCATTGCAGGATTGGCCAGTGTTACGCATGCAGCGTATCACACCCTGCTTCACCGCTTTGGGGTTTGCATCGGCAAAAATTATGTTCGCGCCCTTACCACCAAGTTCCAAGCTTACGCGCTTAAGCGAATCTGCAGCGGCTTTGGAAATTGCGATGCCCGCACGGGTTGACCCGGTGAAACTAACCATATCGACACCGGGGTGAACAGACAGCTGGCTGCCAACGCCAGGGCCGTCGCCATTAACAAGGTTGAAAACGCCGGGTGGGAAACCTGCTTCGTCAACGAACTCGGCAAAGAGCAGGCCAGAAAGCGGCGCAATCTCGGAGGGTTTCAGCACGACGGTGCACCCTACAGCGATGGCCGGGATCGCCTTTAGAACGATCTGGTTCATGGGCCAGTTCCACGGGGTGATTAATGCGGCGACGCCGATTGGTTCCAACATTGTGCGCTCAGTCGGGGCTTGCGGTCCAAGGGGGCGTTCAAATTGAAAATCTTTGAAAGCATTCAGAAAACCTTCGATGTGCCAGCTGCCAGCGCCTACTTGTTGTTGACGGGCCAGATCCATCGGAGCACCCATCTCCATGCTCATCGCCTGCGCCATTTCCTCGGCGCGCGTATTGTAAATTTCAAGCAGTTTTTCAATAAGCGTTATTCGTTCGGACTTTGAAACAAACGACCATGTTTCAAAAGCGTCGCGTGCTGCTGCCACAGCTTTGTCAGTATCGGCCTGACCTCCGAGAGAAATCGTCGCGCAAACCTCTTCGTTCGAAGGGTTGATTACATCGAAGTCATTTGGCACCGCCGGGGCGACCCATTTGCCATCAATATAGAAGTTACGTTTGTTGATCATGGGACTCATCCTTTATTTTGGCGCCACCCTGTCATTCTCCGAAAGAAGCTGCAAGTGCTCTGGATTGTAGTTCTTGCGATACCTATACTTGCAACACGAGTCGCGGCTGTTTTCTGTTTGCGACAGGTAAAAAGAGGAATCATCCATGGCACTCCGCATTAACGATAAAGTTCCTGATTTCACGGCTGAAACAAGCCAGGGAAAAATTAGTTTCCATGACTGGATTGGTGATAGCTGGGCAATTCTTTTTTCTCACCCAAAGGATTTTACACCTGTTTGCACGACCGAGTTTGGTGTCGTCGCGCAGTTGTCTGACGAATGGGCGAAACGTGGCACCAAGGTGATCGGTGTTTCCGTCGATGGTGTTGAGGATCACAAGAAATGGATCGGCGATATTGAAAGTTATTCCAACGCAACGGTCGATTTCCCAATCATTGCTGACGAAGGCCTAGAGGTATCGAAGGCTTTCGATATGCTGCCAGCCGAAGCTTACTTGCCGGATGGAAGAACGCCAGCTGATTCAGCAACGGTACGTTCAGTATTCATTATTGGCCCGGACAAGCAACTGAAATTGTCGATGACCTACCCAATGACAGTGGGCCGAAACTTTGCCGAGGTTCTGCGCGCGCTTGACGGCCTGCAAGCCACAGCAAACGCTCCGATCGCAACACCGGCAAACTGGACGACCGGTCAGGATGTTATCATTGCCCTTTCGCTGAATGACGAGCAGGCACGCGAGAAGTTCGGTGAATTTGATCAACCCCTGCCTTATGTGCGCAAGGTCAAACTCTAGACAAGTTTCCGATTAAACGAAAAAGCCCCGGTGAAAACACCGGGGCTTTATTTTTTGAAGCATGTCAGACTTAGGCGTCTGCTTTGTCTTCTTTGATTTCTTCGCCAGTTGCCTGATCGACCATTTTCATCGACAGACGCACTTTGCCACGGTCGTCAAAGCCAAGCAGTTTGACCTTCACATCCTGACCTTCTTTCAGAACATCCGATGGATGATTCAGACGGCGGTTTTCGATCTGTGACACATGGACCAGACCATCGCGCTTACCAAAGAAGTTCACGAAAGCACCAAAGTCGACGATCTTAACAACTTTACCGTCGTAAATCTTGCCTTCCTCAGGTTCTGCCACGATCGAATGGATCATGTCATAGGCCTTTTTGATGCTATCTGCATTGGCAGAGGCGATTTTGATCACACCATCATCGTTGATGTCGACTTTCGCGCCAGATACTTCAACGATTTCACGGATGACTTTGCCGCCAGAACCGATGACTTCGCGGATTTTATCCGTTGGAACGGTCATGGTTTCGATGCGTGGTGCGTGGGCCGAGAATTCGTTCCGGCCTTCGCTCAGTGCATTCGCCATTTCGTTCAGGATATGGATCCGGCCGTCTTTGGCTTGTTCCAGGGCTTTCTCCATGATTTCAGGTGTGATCCCTGCAATCTTGATATCCATCTGCAAGCTGGTGATACCATCTTCGGTACCGGCAACTTTAAAGTCCATATCACCCAAGTGGTCTTCGTCACCCAGAATATCCGTCAGGATCGCATATTTGCCGTCATCTTCAAGGATCAGGCCCATAGCAACACCAGCAACTGGTGATTTCAAAGGGACACCTGCATCCATCATCGACAATGAACCACCGCAGACCGACGCCATCGACGAAGAGCCGTTGGATTCAGTGATCTCTGAAACAAGGCGGATCGTGTATGGGAAGTCTGTTGCAGCAGGCAGAACAGCCTGAAGTGCGCGCCACGCTAGTTTACCGTGACCAATCTCACGACGACCGGGAGGGCCGAAGCGACCAACTTCACCCACCGAATAGGGAGGGAAGTTGTAGTGCAGCAAGAAGTTTGAGCGGAACATGCCGTTCAGCGCATCAATCATCTGCTCGTCATCACCGGTGCCAAGCGTTGTGACAACCAAGCCTTGCGTTTCACCACGTGTAAACAGGGCAGAACCGTGGGTGCGTGGAAGGATGCCAACTTCTGAACTGATCGCACGAACTGTTTTTGTATCACGGCCGTCAATCCGGGTTCCTGTGGCAACGACGTCGCCACGCAGGATGCTGGATTCTAGCTTTTTGAAAGCAGAACCAAGGTTCTCGTCAGCCAGTTGCTCATCGCTCAGCGTCGCCTTGACAGCTTCACGCGCCGCAGAAACAGCGGTCGTACGCTCTTGCTTGTCACGAATTGCAAATGCGGCCCGCATGTCTTTCTCACCAGCAGCTTTTACAGCATCGTAAAGTTCAGCGTAATCGGCTGGTTGGAAATCAAAGGGCTCTTTCGCGCAAGTTTCGGCCAGATCAATGATCAGGTCGATCACTGGTTGAATTTGTTCGTGGCCGAATTTCACAGCTCCAAGCATTTCAGCTTCGCTCAGCTCATAAGCTTCAGACTCAACCATCATCACGGCATCTTTTGTACCGGCGACAACAAGGTCCAGACGTTGTTCAGGTTTGTTGCGAAGGTCGTGCATGTCGTCGATTTCAGGGTTCAGGATGTATTCGCCATCCACAAAACCTACGCGACACGCGGCAATTGGGCCCATGAAAGGGGCGCCAGAGATCGTAAGCGCTGCGGAGGCAGCAATCATCGCAACCATATCGGGGTCATTCACCAGATCGTGCGATAGTACGGAACAGATCACCAGAACTTCGTTCTTGAAGCCAGGAACAAACAGCGGGCGGATTGGGCGGTCGATCAGACGGCTTGTCAGCGTCTCTTTTTCCGTTGGCCGCGCTTCGCGTTTAAAAAAGCCACCTGGGATTTTACCAGCGGCATAGTATTTTTCGTTGTAATGAACGGTCAGAGGGAAAAAATCCTGACCGGGTTTTTGCTTTTTCGCAAAAGTTACAGCAGCCATGACAGAGGTCTCACCCAAAGTGGCGATCACTGTGCCGTCGGCTTGGCGGGCGATCTTGCCCGTTTCGAGTGTCAGCGTTTCTTCGCCCCACTCCATCGATTTCGTCGTTACGTTAAACATGACGTTTCCTATATTGGCCGTTTGGGGCGTATCCCCGGTGGCCGATTGCGTAGAGGCCGGATGCCTCTGGCCCTGATTTAGTATCCTGTCCGTCTCATCGGGCCCGGTGAAACAGACGTGCGGATTAAAAGAAAATCGCGCCTCAGGAGGCGCGATTTTATCAGCTTAGCGGCGCAGACCGAGGCGCTTAATCAGGTCCTGATAGCGTTGCTCTTCTTTGCCACGAAGGTAGTCCAGAAGTTTACGGCGCTGGGCGACCATCATCAAAAGACCACGGCGAGAATGGTTATCCTTTTTGTGGGTTTTGAAATGCTCGGTCAGTGTCGCGATGCGTGAAGAGAGGATAGCAACCTGAACTTCGGGTGAACCTGTGTCACCTTCTTTGGTCGCGAACTCTTTCATTACACGTGCTTTTTCTTCTACAGTAATCGACATCGGGGTCTCCTTGTTACAAAGGGTTGATGGCGCAGGCCGGGATGTCGTCCAGCAAGGCCCATGGAGAGTTGTCCGCCAAGGAAACCCGGACGGATGCGCGCGTATAAGAAGAAATTACTGAAAAGGAAAGCGAATTCTTTGCTTTTAGTTCTGATTTGCCGTTGTTTCAGACACCTAAAAGCGAAATCTGATCAGCCGTTAAACCGGCGGTCCCGGGAAGCGCGACAAGCCGCTCTCCATTTAGCATTACATGGTTGGTTTCGGGGTCATCTTCATCAGACTCGATTGTTACATTTGGCGCGGCCGCTTCGGTCTGATCGTAGATCAAAACCAGTGTATCTTCAGAGGTATCAAAATCCATGATTGTGGTGCCTTCACCCGCAGTGACCCAATCCCCCATCTTGAAGGTATCAGAGCCCGGTCCACCAGAGGCGATGTCGTTTGTACCTATTGTAATGTTGTCGTCCCCGGCACCTCCATTCAGATAGTCCTGTGTGTCAGTGTCGATATTTTCGTCATTTAGCAGAACCCCAGACAAACTGTCGTCACCGTCGCCGCCCTGAAGACTGTCACCGCCCAATCCGCCGATCAAAATATCTTGCCCCGCGCCACCCTGAAGTTGGTCGTTTCCGTCACCTCCCAACAACAAGTCGTTTCCGTCGCTGCCGTTCAGTGTGTCATTCCCATCTGCGCCATCCAGCAGGTCGTCACCATTGTGTCCGAAAATTTCGTCGTCACCGCCCTGACCATTCAATATGCTGTCGCCTTCACCGCCATCAATCGTGTCTGCGGTGTCCTTTCCTTTCTGAATATCCGGTTCTTCGTCATCCGTGTCGTCAATCGCGCTCGCAACGGTTCCGACCAGTAAAACTCCAAATAAACTCATTAATTCCAACATGGTGCACCTACAAGAAACATAAAAAGAAAGCAGATCGCAGGGGCGATTTGCAGCAGACCCATCCTAACGCGGGAAACGCATTGATCCGAGTTTCGAGTGTTTCAAATTTTAACAATCGGTTGAATGAAGCTTGAAATTGAAAGCCAGTGCTTGGCGTTTGCCAGCTTTCGAATATGGCTTTGATTTCAGGTTTTGAAAGTCTTTTCTCTAACCAAGGTCCCAAAGCTCGGGCTGCACCGAGTATCCGATGTAAAGCGGATGTTTGGGATGACCCGCTTTTGAAAGCCCAAGATGATAGAGCGGCCGTCCGGTCGCACGCACAAGCGTGGTGACGTTTGCCCCACGCCCAAGATGCTCACCGTGTGTTCCCCAGGCGCAAATGACTTGATCTGCCCACTGGCAACCCTCTGTTATTGCAACATCATTCTCCGGTCCAACCGGGTCAGTCGCAGCGCGCATTTTTCGTGGGTCAGTGTCGCGCCAGGCAAAAATATTGGCGACGCGAAATGCTCCAAATCCCAAGGCACGTGCACGCCTTTCACAACGCTCAACAGTTGGGTCATTCTGTACTTCAGTCGCTGTCGATGGGTTCAGCATGATAAAGAATGCCTTTTGCCCATTTGGGTCCCAAACACGGGTCAGCGAATAACGGTATCGTTCGCAATCTGAATAGACCGCTGTCGAGGGGGCATCGCCTTTTTGGTGCGTTCGGGTGATCATCTGCCTGTTCTTGTAACATTTCTAAGTTTTTTTGATGCTGTTTTTAAACTGTTTGAAGAGTTTAAACTGAAGCACCCTAAAGATTAAACACGCGCGAAGGGTGCAATTCGCCAGCTTTGTAGAGTCCCACGGCAACCGCTTTTCCATCCAGAGATGCCCAGGCCTCGTCGCCGTATTCAACGTCCGATGTCAGGACCATACCAGGGTTGCCGTTTCGAAGGCGGGCGGCGCTTTCCGCAGTACACCTGAGTTCAGGCAGGTCTTCCAAGCCCATTTCAAGCGGACGAAGATAGGCGTCAAGCTCTCCGGTCTTAGCGAGCTTCTCAACCAGCTCCATCGAAATACCATCCTCGGCGTCAAAGGGGCCAGACCAGATACGGCGCAATTCCTGAACATGGCCAAGGCAACCTAGTACCACCCCCAGATCACGGGCGATGGAACGAACATAGCCACCTTTTCCGCAGGTCATATCCAGCACCACATGGTCTGCGTCCGGACGCTCCACCATTACCAGTTCTTCAACCCAGAGCGGTCGGGCGGCAATTTCAAAATCTTCATCATCGCGGGCAAGTTTATAGGCACGCTCCCCGTCGATTTTCACAGCAGAAAACTTGGGCGGGACCTGCATGATGTCACCGGTGAATTGAGGTAGAGCCGCGACAATTTCTTCATCGGTCGGGCGAATATCAGAAGTCGCGATAACCTCGCCTTCGGTATCATCTGTGTTTGTCGCTTGCCCAAACCGCACGGTGAACCGATACGCCTTTAGCGCGTCCGTGACGTAGGGGACAGTTTTGGTGGCCTCACCAAGGGCAACGGCCAGAACACCAGTCGCCTCGGGGTCAAGCGTACCTGCGTGCCCTGCCTTTTGTGCATCCATCGCCCAGCGGAGCTTGTTGACGACAGCGTTGGAACTGATGCCCGCAGGTTTATCGATTACGATCCAGCCGGAGATATTCCGTCCTTTGCGTCTGCGTCCCATCAGGTGACCTTTCCATTCAATTCAAGGGGTGCGTGCTAACGCCAAGACGCCCATGCGTCAACGGTTGGCAGAAACAACAACGCCAACAATCACCCCAAGCGGCAGGCCAATGTCCCAACGATCAAGGTCGGCAGCAAGCAACCGCGAAACGGAACCGTCAAAGTAAAGCGCGTTTGAAAGGCCAAGCGCGTCACGGAACAGCGTTGCGAAATTATGAAAATTCACGGGGCGATCCGAGATTGCAAAAATGGCGCGTTTGCCATCGGCACTGGTGCCGACACCGTTGCGGATATAGCGAGAATCAGAGTCCGGCAGCAGCCGCGGGTGCAGGTTTCCGTCAATCACCAGCATCGGGCCGGACTGGGTTGCATAACGACAGTTCAGATCGGCATTGCGGTAGGCGCCGGTTTCAATCACCTGCATTGTCCCGTCACCAAAACAGAACACGCCATTTGGGGTCAGCCCAAAGTTGCCATATCCCCCGCCCGAGGCGATTTCACTCCGCTCAGCATAGTTTTCAATGAATAGGCCAACAGGGCTGCGGTCTTGATGATACATGCCAGCGTTCATGGCAAAGCTGAGGGTCTCATCCTCTCCAAGCGCACTGTCGATTGCCCCAAAGCTTCCGTAAAGCGTGCCTTCGGAATCACTGTGCCAAAGACGCAGATCATCATCAACACCGACTTCGCAGATCGTAAATGGAATGTTGAGATGGGTGACGGCCTTGCACCCCGAATAAGCGGGAGAGGCCAGAAGGCCAAGAGCTGCGATCAGAGCTTTGGCCCAAAGCTTCATTCTTCGGCGCTGCCTTCATCCTCGCTGGGCTTTTCAACATCCCGGCGTACGGTTTCCTGATTGAGCAAGCGGCGCGTTTCGTCCATCCGGTCAAAGGTTTCATCGATCACAAAACGGATTTCAGGCGAGACCTTGAGCGTGAGTGCCTTGGTCACAGCGCGGCGAACCTCATATCGGTTGCGGCGTAGCGCATCGAGTGCCTCTTCCTTACCCTGCCCACCAAGCGGCAGAACAAAAGCTGTGGCGACGCGCAGATCGGGCGTTGCGCGCACTTCGCTGACGGTGATTGACATGCGGTTCAGATCAGGGTCGTGGATTTCGCCCCGGATCAAAATTTCGGACAGAGTCCGCCGAATAAGTTCGCCAACACGAAGTTGACGTTGCGAAGGGCCGCGTGCGCTGAGATGTGAGTTCTTTGCCATGCCGCTCATCTAATCGTGTTCACAGTGCTTCGCAAGCGAGGCTTTGCAAGGCGGGGCCAACAGGCTATGCCCTGCCTAAGCGAATGAAGGAGTTGTGACATGTCTGATCTGCCGGGAATTGTGATCACTGGGGCCTCGGGCCGCATGGGGCAAATGTTGATCCGCACGGTTGTGGAAAGCAAGGGCGCAAAGCTGGTTGGCGCGGTCGAACGGACAGGTCACGATTGGATCGGTCAGGACCTCGGTGTCGCGATGGGGGGAACTGCCTTGGGGGTCGCCGTAACCGATGATCCGCTCGATGCTTTTGCCAAGGCACAGGCTGTCATCGATTTTACAACGCCTGATGCAACTGTGGAATTTGCCGCATTGGCAGCGCAGGCCCGGGCCGTTCATGTGATTGGCACAACCGGTCTGGAAGAAACGCATCTGGAAAAGATCAGGCTTGCCGCACGACACGCTATTGTGGTGCGGGCCGGAAACATGAGCCTTGGGGTTAACCTTCTGGTTCAGTTGACAAAAAAGGTCGCCGCAGCGCTGGACGAAGATTTTGACATTGAGGTGATAGAGGCGCACCACCACCATAAGGTCGACGCACCATCCGGAACTGCGCTTATGCTGGGCGAGGCGGCTGCCGAAGGACGCGGCGTACATTTGGCAGACGTGAGCGACAGTGGTCGTGACGGAATCACTGGTGCACGCAAGCGCGGTGACATTGGTTTTTCCGCGATCCGGGGTGGCGATATCGTTGGGGAGCACGATGTCATGTTTGCAGGGCAGGGCGAACGTATCGTGCTGCGCCATATGGCAACTGACCGGGGCATATTTGCCCGGGGTGCGCTGAAAGCTGCGCTTTGGGGGCAGGGTCATAAACCCGGCGAATACGATATGATGGATGTACTAGGGCTTTCGTGATGGCAGCCTGACTCGGATCAGAAATCGACGGCGATTCCCTTTTTCTCCCAATCACCATAGCGAACTGGTTCCGGGCCATCGCGCCCGCCAAGTTCCCTGGGAAGTTTGGTCTTCGCTGCTTTTTTGCGACGCTCCTCGGCTTCGGCAAGGGCGCGCCGGGCTGCAGGGGGCAGGTCTTTTTCGGGCGTGTCTTTCATCAGGCGCTCCTTGTGGTAGGCCAGTCCTTGATATACGCCGGGTGGCTGAAGAAACAAGCATTCAGAAAGGCGCATGATGTCTCAGCAAGGTGTGGCACCACGACTCGCGGCGGTTCAGCTAATGGATGCTGTAATGAAAGACGGGCGCTTGTTGTCAGAACTGACTGGCGGAAAAGGCCCACTTGCGCGGCTAGATCCTGCCGAGGCGGCCCGCGCGATGCGCCTTGCGTTGCAGACCTTGCGCTGGATGGCACGGGCCGACCGTTTGCTTGGCAGGTACTTGCGAAAAATGCCGCCGCTCTGGGTTATGAACGTTCTGCGTCTTGCCGTAATGGAGATCTGCGTTGAAGGCGAAGCTGCGCATGGTGTTGTCAACTCGGCTGTAAATATCACGCGCAAAGGCCCAAAGACCGAAAGCTTTTCAGGACTGGTCAACGCAACATTGCGCAAAGTGGCTGATCAGGGTCCGGCGCTTTGGCCGGGTCTCGCGGCGCCGCAATTGCCCAAATGGCTGCGGAAACCGTTGATTGCTGACTATGGAAAACCTGCTGTTGTCGCGGTGGAGGCGGCGCATACTGCTGGGGCGCCGCTTGATCTGACTCCGAAAGGCGCGGAATCAGAGGCATTGGCAAGGAAACTGGGCGGAGAGGTTCTACCGACCGGCAGTGTGCGATTGCAGGATGCCGGGCAGGTGACCGCTCTGCCGGGTTTCGAGACAGGGGATTGGTGGGTGCAGGACGCGGCGGCGGCACTGCCGGTGAAATTGCTGGCCCCACAAAAAGGTGAAGCGGTGCTTGATTTGTGCGCTGCACCGGGTGGGAAGACCATGCAGATCGCAGCGACAGGGGCAGATGTAACAGCGCTGGATTTGTCAAAAGCGCGAATGGCGAGGGTTGAGGAAAACCTGAAACGCACGCAGCTTGATGCACGGCTGGAAATTGGAGATGCACTGACATGGGACGGTGGGCCCTATGATGCGATACTCTTGGATGCACCTTGCACAGCAACGGGTACGATCAGACGGCATCCGGATTTGCCCTATGCCAAAGATGGTTCTGATTTTCCGCAACTTTTTAAGCTTCAGGAGCGCATGATTGATCATGCCCTAAGCTTGCTAAAGCCCGGCGGTCGGATGGTATTTTGCACATGCAGTCTACTTTTTGACGAGGGCGAAATTCAGGTGGAAGATGCGTTGAAACACCATCCTGATCTGCATATTGAAAGGCCAGCGCTAGATGGCATAGAGCCCGATTGGATCACATCCGAAGGCGGGCTCAGGCTGCGCCCGGATTTTTGGGCAGAACGCGGCGGAATGGACGGTTTCTACATGGCTGTTTTGCGCAAGGATTAGCCTTTCACGCAATTCGTCGGTGACAGCATTGCCTGTGGGGCGTATCATGCGGCAAAACGCAATGCAGAATGCATGCAAATTCTATGCGTATTCGGCGCATATAGCAGTCACAGGGTGAGGCGAGGCAGGCCGTGTCCAAATCAGAAAGCTGGTCCGCTAAATTGACGCGGACAATGAACCGCATTCAGGCGCGACGCAGTGCGTTGGCGCGCGCCGCAACAGGTTTTGTCTCGCAGCCAGAGCCACGCACCATTGGAACATTCGCTAAGGGTCGCCAATTGACGGCGGGCAATTTCCTGTTTGCCGGGTATCTGGTCGAAGCGCCGGAGACGGGAATCTGGGATTTGCCGATGCCTGATTCGAGCTTTGAAGAAGAGCTTCAGGGGTTTGGCTGGCTGGATGATCTGGCTTCAGTCGCAGATGGCCCTGCGCGTCAGCGTGCGCAAACATGGCTTAGCGAATGGATCGCGCGTTACGGCGGTGGGCATGGCCCGGGCTGGACGCCGGATCTGACCGGTCGTCGTTTGATCCGTTGGATAAATCACGCTTTGTTTTTGCTGAATGGGCAGGACAGAGAAATGTCTATCGCCTACTTCCGGTCACTTGCGCAGCAAACGATCTTTCTTAGTCGTCGCTGGCAGGCGGCGAGCAGCGGGTTGCCACGGTTCGAGGCGCTGACTGGGTTGATTTACGCAGGTCTTGCCCTGACCGGAATGGAACGCTTTGTAAATACGGCCATGCAGGCGCTCGCCCGGGAATGCGCAGCAAAGATTGATGACGAGGGCGGTATCCCAACCCGAAACCCGGAAGAGCTTCTTGAGGTCTTTACCCTGCTAACGTGGGCGGCATCGGCGCTCGCCGGGGCAGGGCGAATAGCCGCGAAGGAACATATTTCCGCTATTGAACGAATAGCCCCGACGCTTCGTGCTTTGCGCCACAGTGACGGTGGCTTGGCGCGGTTTCACGGTGGCGGGCGCGGGTTGGTGGGACGGTTGGACCATGCCCTGGCAGCATCAGGCGTTCGGGCTGGCGCAAACACCGGCTTGTCGATGGGATACGCCAGGCTAAGCACAGGGCGTACCAGCATTATTATAGATGCTAGTGCGCCACCGGCCGGACGGGCATCCTATAACGGTCATGCCTCAACACTTGCGTTTGAACTGACCTCCGGTCGGCGGCCGATGATCGTAAACTGCGGCTCTGGCATTTCATTTGGGGAAAGCTGGCGGCGCGCCGGGCGCGCAACGCCCTCACATTCAACGCTGGGAATCGACGGGTTCTCGTCGGCACGTTTGGGTCCCAGCCGGTTCATTGGCGGACATAGACGGGAATTGCTGACGGATGTTCCAAAGAAAATAAGCGTTCAACAGGCCGCAGGTGCGGACGGCATTTCGTTCCACGGCAGTCACAGCGGGTATGTCAGCACACATGGCCTGACACATGCGCGTGAACTCGTGCTCAGCATTGATGGCCGCTCGCTCAGCGGGGGCGATACGCTGGCCGTGTTGGGTGACAAGAGCAAAAAGCAGTTTGACCGAATGATGAACCGGGCGAAATTGCAGGGAATCGACTTCAGTGTGCGGTTTCATCTGCACCCGGATGTGGATGCAGCGCTGGATTTAGGGGGCTCTGCAGTCTCTCTGGTTTTGAAAAGCGGTGAAATTTGGGTTTTCCGCCATGATGGATTTTCAAAAATGATGCTCGAGCCGAGCGTTTACCTTGAAAAAAATCGATTAAAGCCACGTGCGACGAAACAAATCGTTCTATCTGGACGCGCCATGGAGTATGCGGTGCGCGTTGGATGGACTCTGGCCAAGGCGCAGGACACCCCTTCGGGCATTCGCGATCTTGAGCAGGATGACATCCCAACGCTGTAGCAAACGCCAAATTGGAATGATCTGATGACCAACAACGCCCCTGCCAACACACCCATCCGCCGTGCCTTGATTTCTGTTTCTGACAAGACAGGGCTGACAGATCTAGGGCAGGCGCTGGCCGCGCGTGGGGTAGAGTTGTTGTCGACGGGGGGGTCTGCCAAGGCGCTGCGCGATGCAGGGTTGACGGTAACCGATGTCGCGGATGTGACTGGCTTTCCGGAAATGATGGACGGGCGGGTGAAGACGTTGCACCCAAATGTGCATGGCGGGTTGCTCGCGTTGCGCGACAATGCCGATCACCTTGCAGCGATGGAAACCCATGACATTGCACCGATCGATCTGCTGGTCGTGAACCTTTATCCGTTTGAAGAAACGGTTGCGAAGGGCGCGGATTATGACACCTGTATCGAGAATATCGATATCGGTGGTCCGGCGATGATCAGGGCCGCGGCGAAAAACCATGCCTTTGTCAGCGTGGTTGTCGACGTGGAAGATTACGAAAAGCTGCTGGGCGATATGGACCAGCACAGTGGGGCGACGTGCCCCAAATTTCGCAAGAAGCTCGCGCAAACCGCTTACGCACGTACAGCGGCTTACGATGCTGCTGTTTCAACTTGGATGGCATCGGCCATTGGTGTTGAAACCCCACGACGTCGGGCCTTTGCCGGAACGCTTGCGCAGACTCTGCGGTATGGAGAAAACCCGCATCAGTCAGCGGCGTTCTATCTGGATGGCAGCGACCGGCCCGGTGTCGCGACGGCTGTGCAGCATCAGGGTAAGGAACTTTCATACAACAACATCAACGATACAGACGCAGCTTTTGAGCTGGTTGCAGAATTAGACCCAAATTATGGCCCGGCCTGTGCCATTATAAAACATGCAAACCCTTGTGGCGTCGCGCTTGGCGCAACCATGGTTGAGGCTTACAAGCGCGCGTTTGACTGTGATCGGACCAGTGCCTTTGGAGGGATCATCGCGCTGAACCAGCCCCTTGACGGGGCGACCGCAGAAGAGATTTCCAAAATCTTTACCGAAGTTGTCATCGCGCCGGGCGCTGATGCCGATGCTATGGAAATCTTTAGAAAAAAGAAGAACCTTCGCTTGCTGACAACGGCTGGTTTGCCGGATGTGACGGCGGCTTTGCTGTCGTATCGTCAGGTTTCGGGTGGTTTGCTCGTTCAGGACAAGGACAACGGGCATATCTCGGAGAACAATTTGAAGCTTGTCACCAAGCGCTCGCCAACAGATGCAGAGCTTGCCGATCTGTTGTTTGCGTGGAAGGTCGCGAAACATGTTAAATCAAACGCGATTGTTTATGTGAAAGATGGGGCAACCGTGGGCGTCGGTGCGGGCCAGATGAGTCGCGTTGACAGTTCGCGTATTGCTGCACGTAAATCGCAGGACATGGCTGATGCGCTTGGTCTTGCCGCCCCACTTGCACAAGGGTCTGTTGTGGCGTCTGATGCGTTTTTTCCATTTCCTGACGGGTTGCTTGCAGCCGCCGAAGCGGGTGCAACAGCGGTTATCCATCCCGGCGGATCAATGGGTGATAAGGCCGTGATCAAGGCTGCTGATGATGCAGGTCTCGCGATGGTCTTTACCGGCATGCGCCACTTTCGCCACTAAAAAGGAATTGCAGATGCGGTGGGTATTTTGGGCTGGTTTCGCGACCTTTCTAGCTGATCAGATATCAAAGTACCTTGTCGTTCATTTGCTGGACCTGAAGCGTCTGGGGGAAATTGACGTTATCCCCCCATATCTTAATTTCAGGATGGCGTGGAATGAAGGAATCAACTTTGGCATTCTGGATGTGTCGCGTTGGTTTCTGATTGCCTTGGCGATAGGTATTTCGACCTGGGTCCTGGTGTGGGTGTATAAAGAGGGGAAGACCCAAATTGCCTACCTGTCCGCCGGAATACTGGTTGGCGGTGCGCTCGGCAATGTTTTGGACAGGTTACTGTATGGGGCGGTCGCGGATTTTCTGAACATGTCGTGTTGTGGGATTGAAAACCCATACGCATTTAATGTAGCTGACATAGCAATCTTTGCTGGTGCTTTGGGGTTGGTGATATTTACGGGGGAAAAGAAGCCCCGTGACGCGCCCTGAAACATGCGCTAAAAAGCGAAGAAGAGTTAAGGAGTGTCGGATGCGAAGAGCTTATAGCGGGATTGTTATCGTCATGGTGGCGGTCCTTGCCTTGTCGGCGTGCGGTAAGAACCGCAAGACGCCACAGCTGATGACCTTTCGCAATAGCGGAAGTGGCCCGGACGAATTTGCAATTCTTCCGACGAAACCACTGCAGGCACCTGAATTTTCCGAAGCACTGCCACCCCCCACGCCGGGTGGTACGAACCTGACGGACCCGACGCCAAAGGCCGATGCTGTCGCAGCGCTTGGTGGGCGACCAGAGCAGCTTCAGCGCACGGGCGTTGTTGAGGGTGACGTAGCACTCGTCAGCCATACGACCCGTTATGGAGTAGCCTCTGATATTCGCACAGCGCTTGCTGCTGACGACGAGAACGTACGTCGTGGCAACCGAGAGCAGTTTTTGCGACGTATTTTCGGTGCAAATCTTTATTACCGAACCTACAAAGAACAGACTCTGGATGAATTTGAAGAACTGGAGCGGTTTCGCAATTTGGGTGTACGAACACCCTCTGCCCCGCCATTGCCTGAGTGATAACAACCTAAGGCGCTATCACAACCTCGTTGGATGGGCTTGCGGACAGCGCGATGGTTGTGCACCTGTAGGTCACGCCGCCAGTGCGGCTATATCTTAAAGGATTGTATATGCTGCACCGTATTGGCCTGATCATCGCAACCCTTGTCTGGACCGCAGCACCCACCACAGCTGAGGTTGTTTCAAATTTCAAGCTTGATAACGGTATGGAAGTTGTGGTGCTGGAAGATCACCGCGCACCGGTTGTCGTTCACATGGTCTGGTATCGGGTTGGCGCCGCAGATGAACCGGCCGGACGCTCGGGTATCGCGCATTTTCTGGAACATTTACTGTTTAAAGGCACCGATACAATAGCGTCGGGCGAGTTTTCCGAAGTGGTTTCGGCAAATGGCGGGTCTGACAACGCGTTTACCAGCTGGGATTATACGGCTTACTATCAACGCGTTGCGTCGGACCGGCTGGAATTGATGATGACTATGGAATCTGACCGGATGCGCAATTTGCGCTTGTCAGAGGCTGACGTTTTAACTGAACGCGATGTGATACTTGAGGAACGCAGCCAGCGCACTGACAGCGACCCGGGCGCGTTGTTTTCAGAACAAAGACGGGCTGCGCAATATCTCAACCATCCTTACGCGGTGCCAATCATCGGCTGGCGGCACGAGATGGAACAGCTTTCGCTGGATGACGCGCTTGAGTTTTATCAGACATATTACGCGCCTAACAATGCAATCCTGATTGTTGCCGGTGATGTGACGCCTGACGAGGTTCGGGTGCTGGCAGAAAAATATTATAGCCCGCTCGCCCCGACAGAAAACCTGCCAAATCGACTGCGCCCACAAGAGCCACCACAGCTTGCGGAAAGACGTATAGCGCTTGAAGACGCGCGGATCGGGCAACCCTATGTGATGAGAACCTATCTGGCGCCAGAGCGCGACAGCGGGGACCAAACAGAGGCCGCAGCGCTGGAAATGCTGGCTGAGCTTTTGGGTGGAAGCTCGACAACATCCGTTCTTGCGAAAAAACTGCAGTTCGATACGCAAAAGGCAATTTACACATCTGCATTTTACAGCGGAACGTCACTAGACGACACAACCTTTGGTCTGGTGGTGGTTCCAAACGAAGGTCTGAGTTTGATCGACGCCGAAACTGCGTTGGATGCTGCGGTTGCCGAATTCATGGTGGAAGGTGTCGATAGTGCCCAGCTTGAGCGCATAAAAATGCAATTACGCGCCGCACAGATTTACGGTGACGACGATGTCAGCTCGCTGGCAAGACGCTATGGTCAGGCTTTGACCTCGGGTTTGACAATCGAAGACGTGCAAGCCTGGCCCGATATTCTTCAATCCGTAACAGAAGAGGATGTCATGGTAGCTGCCCGTATGGTTTTTGATCGTCAGCGCGCCGTTACAGGATTGCTGAGTCGTCCCACCGCCACTGAGGAGACAACCCAATGATCCGTCTCACTTTGATTATCGTTTGGTGGTTTGCTCTGGCATTTGGCGCGCGCGCTGCTGTTGAAATAACTGAAGTTACGTCACCGGGCGGAATTAAGGCCTGGCTGGTCGAAGAGCATTCGATCCCCTTTGCAGCGCTGGAAATAAGGTTTCAAGGAGGGGCGAGCCTTGATGCGCCTGGAAAGCGTGGCGCAACCAACCTTATGATGGCGCTGGTCGAAGAAGGCGCGGGTGATATGGACGCGCGTGAATTCGCAGCCGCGCGTGAAGCGCTGGCAGCGGATTTCAGTTTTGGAACCTTCAACGACTCAATCTCCGTTTCCGCTCGGTTTTTGACCGAGAACCGAGACGACTCTATGGCGCTTTTGCGTGCTGCTTTGATGGTGCCACGCTTTGATGACGCCTCGGTAGAGCGGGTTCGCCGACAGGTGATATCGGGCATTCGTTCTGACGCGCAGGACCCAAACAGCATTGCCAGTGCCGCGTTTGATCTGACCGCGTTTGGCGACCATCCTTATGGAAGCGATCTTAGCGGAACACTGGAAAGCGTCACCGCATTGACACGCGCTGATATTTTGGAGGCGCAGGCACGTACCATGACGCGGGACCGTTTGTTTGTTGGTGCGGTCGGAGATATCACTCCGGAAGAATTGGGCGTCTTGCTTGACGATCTGCTGGGTGAATTGCCCGAAGAAGGGGCCCCGTTTCCAGAGCGCGCCGAGTTTTTACTGGCTGGTGGGCTGACAGTTGTTCCATTTGACACTCCACAATCTGTCGCGGTTTTTGGCCACGTCGGTATTAAACGGGATGATCCGGATTTTTTTGCGGCCTACGTAATGAACCAAATCCTTGGTGGCGGCGGGTTTTCTTCGCGGCTGACGACCGAGGTAAGGGAAAAACGTGGGCTGACCTACGGTATCAACACGTATCTCGTTCCGATGGATTATACCGAACTTTACATGGGGCGGGTTGCCTCTGCCAACGAACGGATGGCTGAAACCATTAAAGTGATCCGTTCTGAATGGGAAAAGATGGCTGATCTTGGTGTTGGCGAAAAAGAACTTCGTGACGCGATCACCTATCTGACGGGGGCTTATCCGTTGCGTTTTGATGGCAACGGGCCGATTGCCGACATTCTTGTCGGGATGCAAATACAGGGTCTTGGGATCGACTACATCAAAACCCGGAATGAAAAAGTGGAAGCTGTCACAGCCGACGATGTCGCCCGGGTGGCAGCACGATTGCTCGACCCTGACGCGCTCCATTTTGTGATTGTCGGTCAGCCAGTTGATGTAGACGCATCAAATTAATGACTTTGGCGGGGTGGCGTGCATTAGCGCGCCCGCGTTGCAATCAACACACCTGTCGCGGCGGCAGCCATGCCCACCCATGCAAGGGGTGGCATCACCTCGCCCAGCAATGCCCAGGCGATGAGTGCGGCCACCGGAGGCACCAAAAAGAACAGAGCTGAGACTTTGCTCACCTCGCCCGCGCGGATCATTGCAAGAAGTAAGCCCACGGAAATGAGAGAGTTGCCGATTACCAGATAAGCGAGCGCACCGAAAAATCCCGGTGTCCAGCTGATCTGCTGCGTTTCCAGCGCGAACATAAAAGGCAGAATGCCAAGCAAGCCCGCTGTGTAACCAATAAGGTTCGAAGTGATTGGATGGTGGGTCAAACCAAAGCGCTTTTCCCAGAGC
Source organism: Pseudohalocynthiibacter aestuariivivens (assembly GCF_018457175.1). Taxonomy (GTDB): domain Bacteria; phylum Pseudomonadota; class Alphaproteobacteria; order Rhodobacterales; family Rhodobacteraceae; genus Pseudohalocynthiibacter; species Pseudohalocynthiibacter aestuariivivens. The sequence goes on along the minus strand of NZ_JAGFNU010000009.1, from coordinate 39,988 downwards.
GTTGCAAAGGTCATGCCCATCAATCCCAACACCGCGAAAACAATACCAAGTGCCGGTGGAGACTCGATTTCAGAGCGCGCGATTATAACAATTGCCGTACCCGCCAGGCCCAGTGCAAGCCCACCCCAGCGTTTCCAGCCAATACCTTCGCCGGTCCATCCTGGGGCAATCACGGCAACAAGAATGGGCTGCAGTGACATCAGCAAGGCGAGTGTTCCTGCTGCGACACCATAGAGTAATGCGATATAGGACATCCCGAAATAGACGGTTTGAATCATCACCCCAACAACAGCCAGATGGCCCCAGTCTGCCCGCTTCTTTGGTAACGGTGGACGGATGATTGCAAAAAGAACTGCCATGATTGCAACAACGCAGGCATAGCGAAGCGCCAGTAAAGTCATCGGCTCAGAATAGAGCAGCCCGATCTTTGCAACCGAATAGCCGCCTGACCATAGACACAAAAAGATCACCGGGGCTGCGATTAGCCACAAAGGACGATTGGTTGGCATGGGTTTTCCGAACCGGGAAATCCGGCAATTTGCGGCCGACTATAAGAGTTCGCGTAGCCTCGTCAATCAGGCTCGCCAATTCGTGGGACAACGGTCGTTTGAATACAGTAAAGAATTTTCCCATAGCTGCGTTCAGATCACTTCGGGAGTGGTCGAATCGGCGCAGGACATGCTATTTGTAGTGGTATGCCCGTAGAGACACACCAAATAAGCGAAAATCGACCCGTGATACGCCAACTTGATGAGGCTGCAATCAACCGGATTGCGGCAGGCGAAGTGGTGGAACGGCCCGCCTCTGCCGTGAAAGAACTGGTTGAGAATGCGATCGACGCAGGCGCACAGCGGATTGATATAGCCTATGGTGATGGTGGTAAAACACTGATCCGCGTTCGTGACGACGGTTGCGGGATGTGCGCTGAGGAACTGCCAATGGCACTGGCGCGGCATGCGACGTCAAAGATTGACGGGTCTGATCTGTTAAACATCCATACATTCGGGTTTCGCGGAGAGGCGCTCGCATCACTGGGCGCGGTCGGGCGGCTTTCACTAACGTCGCGCACTGCCGAAGGTGAAGGTGCCACGCTTTCCGTTGCGGGTGGTAGAATGGACGCCGTTAAACCAGCTGCGGCAAAACCCGGCACAGTTGTGGAATTGCGTGATCTGTTCTATGCCACACCGGCGCGGCTTAAATTCATGCGCACGGATAGGGCCGAAGCGCAGGCGATCACCGATGTAGTGAAGCGGCTTGCAATGGCGGAACCTTTCATAGGTTTCAGTCTGCGCGATGTTTCTGGCGGCGGGGAAGGGCGCGAAACATTTCGTGCAGACGCCGAAAGCGGCGATTTGTTTGACGCGCTGCATGGCCGTTTGCGCCGGATTCTCGGTTCAGAGTTTGCGGATAACGCGCTGAAGATCGAAGCGGAGCGTGAGGGGATTTTCCTGACAGGATACGCCGCCCTTCCCACATATTCGCGTGGGTCTTCGATCGCGCAATACCTGTTTGTGAATGGGCGACCTGTGAACGACAAGCTGCTTGTCGGGGCGCTGCGGGGCGCCTATTTTGACTTTCTGTCACGTGACAGGCATCCGGCAGCAGCGCTATTTCTAGAGGTCGAACCAAACCGTGTTGACGTGAATGTGCACCCGGCGAAATCACAGGTACGGTTTCGCGAACCGGGTGTTGCGCGTGGGCTGATCGTTTCTGCTCTTAGGCATGCGCTGGCAGAGGCGGGGCACAGGGCATCATCCACTGTTGCCGGGGCAACGTTAGGCGCAATGCGGCCGGAAACACCGGGTGGTCGGGTCTACCAGATGGACCGGCCAAGTTATGGAGCGACACAGGCAAGCTATGCCGCGCAGTCCCCTGCTTTTAATACGCCGGGGTTTGCAGAGGCGTCTGTTCCCTCTGCTCGCTTTGAAGACCCCACACCAAAAACAGATGAACATGCCACAGAGCTTCCTTTGGGTGCGGCGCGTGCGCAGGTGCATGAAAACTACATCATCGCGCAAACCGCAGATGGCATGGTTATTGTTGATCAGCATGCAGCGCATGAACGTCTGGTTTATGAAAAGCTGAAACGCCAGATGGCAGAGAACGGCGTTGCTGCGCAGGCATTACTGATACCGGAAATTGTAGATCTGTCAGAGGGCGACAGTGCCTTGCTGTTGGGGATGGCAGATGATCTTGCCCGCCTTGGGCTGGTGATTGAACCATTCGGTGGCAACGCAATCGCCGTTCGTGAAACCCCGGCTATTCTGGGTGCCGTGAACGCGCGCGGTATGATCATGGATATTCTCGATGAACTGGCGGACCTTGGCGATAGTCAAACCGTTAAGGCCCGGATTGAGGCGATCCTGAGCCGGGTGGCCTGTCATGGTTCGATCCGGTCTGGTCGGGTCATGCGCGCGGAAGAAATGAATGCGTTGCTACGCGAAATGGAGGCGACGCCACATTCCGGACAATGCAACCACGGTCGCCCAACCTATGTAGAACTCAAACTGGCCGATATTGAACGGCTGTTCGGACGCACATGATAGAGCTTGCAGGCCAGAACTATACTTGGAACGACCCGCTGGTGCTGATCGTCGGGGGGGTATTGCTGGCTTTTTTTATTCTGTTGATCATGGCGGTGCGCGCTTCTGGCCGGTCCGTACGGCTTGCAGAGCCTCTCGCGCAACAGATGGGCGCTTTGGGACAACGTGTTCAATTGCTTTCTGACGGGCAGCAGCAGCTTGCAGGGGGTTTGACCCATGTGTCAGAGGCGCAGGCAGCCTCGCAGGCCAATATGCTGCAACTGATGGAACAGCGACTTCAGGCGGTGACTTCGTCCATGAACGAGAACCTTCAGGGGACGTCGCGCCGAACAGCACAGTCGCTTGGCGAATTGCAGCAGCGCCTGATGACCATCGACAAGGCGCAAGCTAACATTGAAAAACTGTCGGGCGACGTGTTGAGCCTGCAGGATATTCTGTCAAACAAGCAGACGCGTGGGGCATTTGGTGAGATTCAGCTGAATGACATTGTTTCAAAGGCGCTGCCTAAAGACAGCTATTCAATGCAGGCGACGCTTTCGAACGGCAAACGTGCCGATTGTCTGATCCATTTGCCAAACCCGCCGGGGCCCATTGTTGTTGATAGCAAGTTCCCGCTTGAGGCTTACGAGGCGCTTCGGAACGCCAAGACCGATTGGGAGTTGAATGAGGCAGCGAAATTTCTTCGCGTTTCAGTTAAGGCGCATATCAAGGCGATCTCCGAGAAGTATATTCTGGAAGGGGAAACCGCGGACGGTGCCCTGATGTTTCTGCCGTCCGAGGCGGTTTACGCTGAACTGCATGCGAATTTTCCGGAACTTGTACGCGAAGGGTTTGCCGCGCGTGTCTGGATCGTGTCACCAACCACCTGCATGGCAACGCTGCACACCATGCGCGCCATTCTGAAAGACGCGCGGATGCGTGAACAGGCGGGGGCCATCCGCAAGACACTGCATCAGTTGCACCGCGATGTGGAAATTGTGGTTGAGCGTGTGGACAAGCTGAACACCCATTTTGGACAGGCTCGCGCAGACCTTGAAGGAATCAATACTGCGGCAGAGCGTGCAGGCAAACGCGCGGCACGGTTGGATAATTTCGACTTTGAAGAAATTGAGCAGGACGCGAAAGAGAATGTAGTTCCTCTATCAAAACTCTGAATGGCAGGTGGTTTGATAGCTAAAAAAGAAATTGGTTTACGCAGCCAGGTTCGCGATTTCGTTCTGCATCCAGTCTGCGAATTCTACGATCCTCTGATCAGGCCGCAAAGATTTTGGGAAGACAAGGTACATCCCACGCGACGTCGCAACGGTCAGAGGGTGCAGACGCACGAGTTGACCAGTTGCTTCGTCCGTTTGCGTGAGCTTTGAGTCGGCAATCGCGATTCCATTTCCTGAAAGCGCCAGATCAAGCATCCGCGCACGGTTTTTGTATTCCACTGTCGTTAAATCGGGGAGGTTTTTAATCCCTGCTGATTTAAACCAGTCAAACCAGTCATGCATTCTACCCTCGATATGGCCAAGGGTCATATCTGCAATCTCAGTGGGTCGCAGTGGAAGGCTCTTGTTGCCTATAAATGAGGGTGAACAGACGGGCCCAATTTGGTCGCCATGCAATAAAATTGCAGCCAGACCAGGCCATTTTCCGTCGCCGTATCGTAATCCGGCGTCAACATCCGTTTTTTGAAAATCAATAACGTCGTCTTCGAAACGTAACTGGATTCTTAAGCCAGGATTCTTGTCGTGAAACCGTTTCAAACGTGGAAGAACAAGACGATTGGAATAAAACGGCGCAGCAGAGATTACGATTGTCCCTTCCATTCGCTGGTTCAGAACTTCTGCTGTAGCGCCTTCTATTTCGTCGAGCGCACGCGTAAGTACGGGCGCGTATGCCTCTCCTGTTTCAGTGAGCTGAACTTCGCGTGTTAGCCGGTTAAAAAGCTGAACTTCAAGATAATCTTCCAGTGCTTTAATCTGATGGCTAACGGCCGCCTGCGAAACGCACAACTCGTTTGCCGCTTCTTTGAAGCTTACATGACGGGCTGCGGCCTCGAATGCGCGCAGTTGGTTCAGGTTGGGTAAGCGTCTGGCCATGTTTCACATACTTTAGAAAAACTAAACCATAGTGCAAAAATTGATCGTTTGTTGTCAAGGCGCGGGTTTCATTATGGTTCTTACAAGGTGCCGATAATCGCGAACTGACAAACAATAAAGGAGCTTACCATGCCACGGAACACACATACAAAGCCGCACTACACTGAACTCGATCTAATGCTTCTGCGTGCAGGAGTACGGAACACAAAAGACCACCCCTATTGGAGTTACAGACAGCCTAAAACCGTTCAGAACCTTCAGAATTTTGTGATCAGGTTATGTGGGAAAGCGGCAAACCTGCTACACACTTTGGCAAATAAAATCGACTTTGAAGTAAACGAAGCAGCGAAAGCTTAGCTAGAATACAAACAACAAAAAAAGGTGCCCCGATGAACTTGGTGGCACCTTTTTGTTTGCATGAAAGACATTCAGAATCTTAATCGACGTTTCACAAAACAAACCGCTGGAAATGCGAATAATTCAAAACGATTTGCAGTCATCAACCACCTGCAGATGTTGTGCAAGACGGTCAACTTCACCCATCCAGCGTGCAATCAGTTTGGGGTCTGAGGGTGCTGCATGCACACCTGCGGCGATTTCACGGTTCAGGACAGCCTCGACAGCCAACGAGACAGGAACGGACACAAGCCGCGCCATTGCTGTGCCGCGTTCGTCGCCCCAGGCGTCCATCACATATGTTTTGTGGTACACAGGAACACCCTCTTTTTCGGCTTTAAGTTCGACGCACATGATCACGCGGTCGGGTTCGCCCTCGTCATAGCTGTTCTCGTCCCAGAACTGATCCGACATTTCCTGAAGACGTGCGTCACCCGCAGGGCCGGAAAGCGTTTCAATTTCGGAAAAAACGTCTTTCCACGCCTCTGCCCAGCCGTTCAGCCGCAGGGTGCCACGAACGAACTCTTTAACACGCCAGTTTTTATCGAACTGGTAGTCAGCCATGAACGGGAGCGAATCCCGGTTCGGATAGACTTCAAAGGTTTCGGGCTGATCAAGCGGAGCGGTATAGCTGCTGATCGCATCCCAGGGGCGCGCAACATCAAGCGAAACATAGTCACGGATCGATTTTGACGGAGACCGCAGTGCCTTGAGCACGCCAACCGGTGACCAGCTAAACTTATAGCGAAAGGGGTTTGGTATTTTTGGCACCCCGCCACAGTAAGATTTGAAGGTGATGCCGTTTGTGGCGTTATAGGCACCTGAGGCACGATAATCAGCAACCAGCCAATGCGCCATCAAATGGTCAATGCCGGGGTCAAGGCCAACTTCGTTCACAAGGCAAACACCAGCATCTCGGGCAGTCGCATCCAAAGCTCTCATTTCGGGGGCGATATAGCTGGAACTGACAAAATGCGCGCCTTTGGAAATGCACAGCTCTGCCAAGGGTACATGCCAATCGCCCGGAAGCATTGAAACCGCGACATCGCCGGATTGCAGAACTGCTGCAAGATCATCAAGCGAGAATACATGAATGTCATCGGTCAGATCGCCAACGGCCTCTTGTGCCTTCCCGATAGTCCTGTTCCAGACAGTCACTTTGTGACCGGCTTCAATCAGGCGGCGGAGGCCGGGGATGGCCGAAAGGCCGGTGCCACACCAATGGATTGTCATATCTTCCTCACAGGGTTTTTGTGTGTTTATCAAATTCAGCTTTGGCTCTTCCCCAGACGCTAGACGTAAGATCGGGAAGAGTCATCAGCGACGCCAAAAGCTGACCCGCAAAATCCTCGGATGACTCGCGCGGCAACATTGACGGAAGGTTGTCGATCGCCATGACATCTAACGGGGGAGTGTCATACACGCGAACGGCAGGGGATTCCCAAGTCGTTGCACTTTCGTAAACCGGAACTGGGTTGTAATCGCTGTCCGGATCACATGCCACATCTCCGACAACCGTAAGAGTGCGCTGCGCTGTCAGGGCAGATTTTGGCACAAAGACAGGTGTTCCGGGCCGTGCAAAGATACAGTTGATGAAAAGATCGTGCTGCAGCACCTCGGGAAACGGTCCGCCAGAGGCGGTTTCGGCCATATCCCATTTCGTGACAGGAACCCCGAGGCTTTCGCAAAGGTCAGAAGCGCCGGCACCAACGCGGCCCAGTGCGCCAATGACCAAAGCTGTTGGGCGCTCATCCGAAAGCGCGTCGAGCTCTGTTCCCAGATCATCAAGCAAGTCATCCTTGCTGGCATAGACACCGACCGGCCCACAAATGCTACCGTGCTGTTGTGCAACCCAGCATTTCAGGCTTACAGCAGCACCTGCGAAACCAGCCCAGTACCCGAATGCGGCAACCCGGCGACCCGTTTCATCGACCAGATATTCAAGGTCGTAAAGCGTTCCGCCACCGGTTTTGAAGCGTTGTAACAGAGCCTTGCCAGAATGCTGACCCTTATATGCATGACCAAACATGATGTGGCGATGCGGAAGCGGTGTGCCGTCTTCTGGCAGTTCTTTAAGACCAAAAATAATTGCATCTGCAGGTGCGTCTGGCCAGCTGTTCTCAGGCGCAATTTCACACCCGGCTTCGCGGTAGCCAGCAAGCGGAATGGCACGGGCTGAACTTTCTTCGACAGTTACTTTCAAACCTGCGTCCAGCAATGCCTTTGCACCCTCGGGTGTAATTCCAACGCGTTCCTCGTTTTGCCGCTGTTCGGCCCGTACCCAAAGATGTGTCATCATGTTGCTTTCGTTAAATTTCGGACGAACAATAACCCTGTCCAGCGATGCCTTAAAGATGCGTTTGTGCAAACCTGCGTTCTGTATTTTCGAGATGCGGTACGCCGTTGAAATGGGTCAGGGCCATGGTGTCCCCCAACCGGTGAAGATGATGGACAGACGTATTCATGATTGCAAGGCAGGCGCGTGACATTGCCGGTGTACCAAGCCCCATTGTAAGCCGCAAAACCATGCTGATCAGCCCGGCTGACGTTACTGCAAGGGCTGGCCCTTTTCCTTGTGCAATTTCGTCAATCACACCAGAGACACGGTCTTCAAAAGCCTGGAAGCTTTCGGGTGGATTGTCGATGTCACCCGCCTGCCATAACGTGAAAAGCGCCGGCAGATGCGCGACAAATCCTTCACGGGAGTCTGGAATTGGTAAGCCATGTTGTGTCTTGATCAACTCTGCAAGTGTGAAATACTCGATCTCGTTAAGCCGTGAGTCCTGAATGATTTCTGCATGAAGGTCGGCCCCCATGGAAAGTGCAGTTTCGTTTTGGCGTATCAATGTTCCGCAATAGACGCGTTCGAATCGCGCGCCTGAAAGCGTCAGATGTTCACCCAGCCACTTTGCCTGTTGATGGCCGAGCGGGCTAAGCTGGTCATAACTCTCTTCGTCACGGGCGTTGGTCTGGGCTTGTCCATGACGAACAAAGGTGATCTGCGACATGGTTGTTTGCTCCTTTGCCCAGAGACTTATGTCAATGTTGCGGCAGGGGAAAGGACGTGCGTTGAAATGTCATTATTTTCCGTTAGGAACCTGCCTTGGCGCATTTGGTTACCTGCCTGTCGCGGATGAGGGCTTCGCCTTTCCTTTGCTATGCTTTAAATTGGGGCGATTAAGGGAGCCCGCCTATGACCGATAACATCCGATTCACCCTGGACGGCAAAGACGTTGAAGCCGAAAACGGCGAAACAATCTGGGAAGTTGCCAAGCGTGAAGGCACGCTTATTCCACATCTTTGTCACAAGGACGCTCCTGGATATCGGTCTGACGGCAACTGTCGTGCCTGCATGGTTGAAATTGACGGAGAGCGGGTTTTGGCCGCGTCCTGCATTCGCACACCAAGCGAAGGGATGAAGGTCACAACAGATTCGGCACGTGCAGATACCGCCCGCAAGTTGGTTATGGAGATGCTTGTTTCCGATCAGCCAGCGCAGGAAGTGGCCCACGATAAGTCATCCCACCTTTGGGATATGGCCGCGATGCAGGGTGTTGGCGAAAGCCGGTTTCCCAAACTGGAAGACGGGCGCATTCCGCTTTTGGATGACAGCCATGTCGCGATGAGCGTAAATCTAGACGCCTGCATTCAATGCGGTTTGTGCGTGCGGGCCTGTCGCGAAGTGCAGGTCAACGACGTGATCGGCATGGCCGGGCGCGGGCATGATGCCTACCCGACATTTGATATGGCAGACCCGATGGGCGCGTCAACCTGCGTGGCTTGCGGTGAATGTGTTCAGGCCTGTCCGACTGGCGCGTTGATGCCTGCGACTGTGACGGATGAGAACCAGGTTGGGGACAGTCGTGATTTTGACAATGAAGTCGAAAGCATCTGCCCGTTTTGCGGCGTCGGCTGTCAGGTTTCGCTAAAGATTAAAGACGGCAAAGTGAAATATGTAGACGGTATCAACGGCCCGGCAAACGAAGGGCGGCTCTGCGTTAAGGGGCGGTTTGGTTTTGACTACATCCACCACCCGCACCGGATAACGAAGCCTCTGATCCGCCGCGAAGATGCACAGGCAAAAGGTCTGAATGTTGATCCGGCCAATCCGCTGACCCATTTTCGAGAAGCAACCTGGGAAGAGGCACTTGATGTTGCTGCAGGAGGTCTTGCCAAACTGCGCGACACGCAGGGCGGAAAATCGATTGCCGGGTTTGGCAGCGCGAAATGCACTAATGAAGAAGCCTACCTTTTTCAGAAACTGATCCGTCAGGGATTTGGCCATAACAACGTTGATCACTGTACACGACTTTGCCATGCATCTTCGGTTGCGGCATTGATAGAAAATGTTGGTTCAGGCGCGGTTACCGCAACCTTTAATGAAATCGAAAATTCGGATGTCGCGATTGTTATAGGCTGTAATCCGATAGAGAATCACCCGGTTGCGGCGACCTTTTTTAAGCAATTTACGAAACGTGGCGGCAAGCTAATCGTGATGGACCCGCGCGGCGTTGGCTTGCGCCGTTTTGCAACACATATGCTGCAATTCCGGCCCGGTGCTGACGTTTCAATGCTGAACGCGATCATGAATGTGATTGTCGAAGAAGAGCTGTACGACAAACAATATATCGATGCCTACACAGAGAACTGGGAAGCTGAAAAAGAGCATCTCAAAGGCTTCTCGCCCGAAGCGATGAGTGAGATTTGCGGTATCGAACCTGAAGTTTTGCGTGACGTGGCTCGCCTCTTTGCAGGCGCTAACGCAGCCATGATTTTCTGGGGCATGGGCATATCGCAACATATCCACGGAACTGACAATTCGCGCTGTCTGATCAGTCTTGCTCTGATGTCTGGCCAGATTGGCCGACCGGGTGCAGGTTTGCACCCGTTGCGCGGACAAAATAACGTGCAGGGCGCGTCTGACGCCGGGCTCATTCCGATGTTCCTGCCGGACTATCAGACGGTCACGGACGATGGTGTTCGTTCTGCCTTTACCGAGGTCTGGAAATCAGGTGATTTCAGCGCTGAAAAAGGCCTGACCGTAACCGAGATTGTGGATGATATTCACGCCGGAAACACGCGCGGCATGTACATTCTGGGGGAAAACCCGGCGATGTCCGACCCGGATGTCGAACACGCACGCGATGCATTTGCAAAGTTAGAGCATCTTGTTGTGCAGGATATTTTTGTCACCGAAACGGCGTGCTTTGCAGATGTCATCCTGCCAGCTTCGGCATTTTATGAAAAATCAGGCACTGTGACGAACACCAACCGTCAGGTGCAGATGGGCCGCCCTGCAGTGACACCCCCGGGTGAAGCAAAGCAGGATTGGTGGATCGAGGTAGAGCTTGCAAAACGGCTTGGGCTGGATTGGGGCTATACCGACCCATCCGAAGTCTTTGCTGAAATGAAGCTGAATATGAAAAGCCTTGATAACATAACCTGGGATCGTCTGGTGAACGAAGGCGCGGTGACTTATCCGTCGCTCAGCCCAACTGACCCCGGTCAGGCGATTGTGTTCGGAGACGGATTCCCACGGCCTGACGGTCGTGCCAAATTCACGCCTGCAAGTGTTATCGCGCCTGATGAAGCGCCGGATGCAGACTATCCGATGATCCTGACCACCGGACGCCAGCTTGAACATTGGCACACTGGCTCTATGACACGTCGATCAAAGGTTCTGGACGCGGTTGAGCCTGAGGCGAACTGTTCCCTTCATCCCAAAACCTTGCGTACAATGGGCGTTGAACCGGGTGACATGATCCGACTGACAACCCGACGTGGGTCAATCGAGATCATGGCGCGTGCTGACCGCGCAATTGCCGAAGATATGGTCTTCCTGCCATTTGCTTTTGTAGAGGCAGCGGCGAACATTCTGACCAACCCCGCGGTCGATCCCTACGGCAAGATCCCAGAATTTAAATTCTCGGCCGTTAGGGTAGAAAAGCAGGATAGCGCGATAGCGGCCGAATAAATCATGTCAGTTGGTGCGGATCGTTTTCTGAAAGATCTTCATCAACTGCGCACGTTTGGTGCGACGGGAACTGGTATTGTACGACGTGCATTTTCGGATATGGATATCGCGGCGCGGCTGTGGCTGGCGGCTGAAATGCAGGAGGCCGGATTAACACCGCAGTTTGACCCGGTCGGCAATTTGTTTGGTCTGCATCCTGCCGAAAAAAGCCTGCTCATTGGCTCTCATTCCGACACGCAACCCGAAGGTGGGTGGCTTGACGGCGCGTTGGGCGTTTTGATGGGGCTCGCGATTGCGCGCGCGTCTGTTCAGGCAGGTGGCCCGCCAGTTTCAGTTGTATCCTTTCAGGATGAAGAGGGGCGGTTTGGCGGGCTCACCGGAAGCCGTGTTTGGGCTGGCGACATTTCGTTGTCGGAGGTAGATGATCTATGTGATTTCGATGGCATCAGTTTCGCGGACGCACGTTCAAAGATGAAAGAACTGGCCGGTGATTTTGTTAATCCAGCACAGTTCACGGGTTACATTGAACCCCATATCGAACAGGGCCCTGTTCTGGACACCTCTGGTGAGAAGGTTGGCGTTGTAACCGAGATTGTCGGTACACGCGAATTGCTCGTGACACTTAAAGGTCAGCAAAATCACGCGGGAACAACACCCATGCCGATGCGCCGCGATGCGTTTCAAGCCCTTGCTGAGTTTTCGCATGAATTGAACGGGCGCTTCCAGAATGTTGTTGCATCGCAAACCGTCTGGACGATTGGGCATGTCGAGGTGCATCCAAACGCCGCGTCGATTGTTCCGGGACAGGTCAGGTTCTCGGCCCAATGGCGCGATGGTGACGCGGGCAGGTTAGCGTGCATGGAGGATATCGTGCGTGAAACGCTGGCAGATGTTTGTGCCACGCACGGTATCGGCGCCCGTCTTTCAGAGTCGCAACAAATATTACCGGTCAAAATGGATACAGGTTTGCGCGAAAAGTTAGAAATTGCCGCCGAGCAATCGGTGCCGGGGAGCTGGCGAAAGATGCCATCAGGCGCGTTGCATGACGCCTCCTACGTTGCACGCTTGATGCCCACCGCAATGATGTTTGTTCCGTCCATTGGTGGTATCAGCCATAGTTTTGAGGAAGACACGGCAGAAGATGATCTTGTGATAGGGCTCAATGTTTTGGCCCGCGCAGCGTTTGGCTAGCGAAGCAAACCGCACGTGATTGGAAGAGTTGCAATCGGGCTGTAATTCCAACCATTGCGAAGGCCTGCTTTGCGGGACGAAGCGGACGCTGAATCTCTCTGCCTAGCTACGGTTCACGGAAGGCCAAAGCCCCGCTATAGTTACGTGTGAACATCGAAAGTCAAAGGTGCGTATTGGTATGGCACGGCAGCTCCCGCACGAGAGTCAAAAGAAGTACCTTGTTTATGCCGGTACCGGAACAGACCTCATTTTCAACCACGGCATTGAGCTGCCGGGGTTTGCGTCATTTCCGCTGCTTGAAAAGCCTGAATCCCGGGCAATCTTAGCCAACCAGATGAAAGCAATTGTAGACCTTGCCGGAGAGATGAAGGTGGGGTGTATTCTTGATGCTCCGACATGGATGGCGAATGTCGATAGAGCTGCGCCGTTGGGCTACGGGGCCGGGCAGCTTGTTGATGTTAACAGAGACGGTGTCGCGCTAATGGAAGAAGTGCGCCAAGCTGCTGGCCACGATGATGTATTGGTCTCGGCCTGCATTGGTCCGCGCTATGACCCTTATGCTGACATACCACCCTTGTCTGTCGAAGACGCACGTCAATACCACAGCGCTCAAATGAGCAGTCTGAAAGATACAAGCGTCGACCTTGTCACCGCCTATACATTCAACCGTCCGAGCGAGGCCGCAGGCTGTATCCTGGCTGCCCGAAATGTCGATCTGCCAATCATCATGTCACTGGTGGTCGAGACTGACGGGTGTTTGGCAGATGGCACAAAACTTGTCGAAGCGATTGATTGGATCGACGCCGCAACCAATGCGGCTGCATCGTTTTTCATGGTCAACTGTGCTCATCCAACCCACTTCTCCAGAGCGCTAAAAAACCATCCTCGATTGAAAGGAATTGTGGCGAACGCTTCGATTTGCTCACATGCAGAACTTGATGAGGCAGACGAATTGGACGAAGGCGATCCTCGCCAGCTCGGCAAGCAGATCGCCGAGATAGCGCGGGACAATCCATCGATAATAGTGTTTGGGGGATGCTGTGGTACCGATATGCGCCACCTGAAATCGATGGCGCGTGAATTGAGTTAGCCAACCTGTTTCTGTTTAAGCTTTGGGCTCAGAACAGCCATCGGGCGTTTTCAGTTAGATTAAGCCGTGACTCTAGATCACGCCCGCTGATAGCCGCGTCGCAACATTCGCTCTCGTGCCCTGTCGGCAGCAAGCGAAGCTGCGCGTAAATCACCAAACAACGCGATGCGTTGCTGGCCTGAACAACCACGACCACCCCAATCAAACACCACAGACCATTCCCCAAAAAGATTCAGAGATATTTCAATGCGATAATATGTGGGCAACCCTTTGGCAGAAGCGCCTTTTGTCATGAAGCAGACAGCCATGAGAGGAGTCTAAAAGGCGAAGATTCAGGCCGCAAGCGCTTTCCGAAATCTTCGCCGATTTTCCGCTTACCCGACCAGAACGATTGCGCTGCTTCCCGCACCGCGACGCAAAGCATGAGTATCGGCTAGTTCCGGGTCGTTGATCCACGCGAGGGCGGAATCGCGATCTGGAAAGCTAAGCACGGCGGCCATGTCTGGTGCCGGGATGTCGCCCTCAAGTACGGCGGGGGACGGTGCTGCGCTTAAAACTGCGCCGCCGTGTTTGGCCAGCGCATCGCCAGCTTTTTCACGGTAGGCGGAAAGGCTGTCCTTGTTAGTAATAGAAATGTGAACGGTTGCATAAATCATGGTCAGTCTCCTGTGATGAGTTTTTGATTTAGTTGGGTCGCAGGCATGCGAAAACCAGATGCTTTTGCAGACATAGTATGCAAAAATGCATGTCATGAGAGAGAATTGGGATGATCTTCGCGCCGTTCTTTTTATGGTGCGGCACGGCTCGCTGGCCGCGGCGGCAACAGCTTTGGATGTGAACTACACGACCGTCGCGCGCCGTATCGCGCAGGCGGAAGAAAGCTATGGTGTTCTTCTGTTTGAAAGACTGCCCCAGGGCTACGTTGCAACAGACGCCGGATTGCTCGCTGCTTGCGAAGCTGAAAAGATGGAAGATGCAGAGACAGGATTTCGTCGTGCGCTGGCAAAGGCTGATACAAGACTGAGTGGCCCTTTTTCGATCACGGCGCCTCAACTGTTGATTGCCGCACACCTGTGTCACGTCATCGAAGAGTTTCTTGGAAAGCATCCGGAGGTCGAGCTTACAGTTCGTGCAAGCAACGCGTTGCTGAACCTCAACCGCCGGGAAGCTGACCTCGCGATACGAATTAGCGAGAGCCCGGGCGATACGCTCGTCGGTCGGCGGTTGACGGGACAGCAGACCGCATCCTTTGCGTCCGCCGAAGTGGCGACGCGAATAGAAACCGCGCCAGAGGCGACGATAGATTGGATTGGTTTTACCTATTGGACCAAACCGCCAAAGGCATCTTTGGAGAACTATCCGAACGCACGGATCAAGATGCAGTTTGATGACATGAGCGCCGTGTTGGGTGCGACACAGGCCGGATTGGGCGTTGCGCGGATGCCGATGTTTCTTGGGCGGTCAGCCGGGTTGACGCAAGTGCCTGTTTTGCCCCCGCAGCCGTACACTGACATCTGGGCCGTAGCACATCGAGATATCTGGGCATCGGCTAAAGTCACGGCATTCAAAGAGTGTCTTTTACCTTACTTCAAGGCGCACGCGGCGGAATTTATGGCCTAGACTGAAGCCCAGTTCACATCACCCAGAAAAATGTATCCTGCACCGTAAATGGTCTTTATCAGACGCGGATTTTTTGGGTCTTCACCCAGCTTCGTGCGCAAGCGCGAGATGCGAACATCCATGGCCCGGTCAAAGCTTTCACTGGCAACGCCGCCCAGTGTTTCCTGCATCTGTGCACGGGAAATCAGACGTTTGGGGCTGTCCAGAAACAGGCGTAAAACTTCACCTTCCGCGTGGCTGAAAGGTGTTTCTTCTCCCGCTGCATTCAACAATACATAGCGGTCAAAATGTGCTTCCCATCCCTCGAAATGTGCAATTGAACGGGTTGTTGTTGTTTCTTTCCCACTGCGCAGCCGCGCACGGACACGGGCGACAACTTCGGCCGGATCGAACGGTTTGATGATGTAATCATCCGCCCCAAGTTCGAGCCCTGTCACCCGGTCTTGTACCTGTGCACGTCCGGATATGATAATTATGGCGGCTCCACTTTCCAACGCCAGCCGGTGGACCAGCGCAAGCCCGTCGCGGTCAGGCAATCCGAGATCGACAAGACAGACGTCAGGCGCGGTCGATTTCAGCGCGGCCTCAAACTCTGTCGCGCGGCCAAAGCTCGTTGTGCGAAATCCGGCTTCTTCAAGCGCGTCTGACAACATCCGCCGGATTTCCGGCTCGTCATCCAGAATTGCAATGAGCGGTGCGTTTGCTTTTGTCATTGTACGGGCTCCGTCGTCAGGAATGCGGCAAGTTCGCTGGTCGTAAATGGCTTGCCGATCAATGGGAATCGCGACGCTGCAGCAACGCGCACCGGGTCTGTTGGCGGCAGAGAGGTCATCAGATGTGCAGGGGCCTTCACCCCCTTTTCTGCCAGGCGCTGCAACATCTCGTCACCACTTCGGCCACCTGCAAGCAGGACATCTGAAAGGATAATGTCGATACCGGAAACTTCTGCCAGTTCTTCGCCCTCTTCTGCGGTTTCTGCTTCGATAACACTATGGCCCATATCAACGAGCATTTCGCGCACCGAGGTGCGGATGTCCGGAGAATCTTCGACCAGAAGGACGAGCCGGCTTGGCATGTTTCCGCGGGTTGGGCGCAGCGGAAGGCGCAGCGTTACGCGCGCACCAATTTCAGTGTTCATAAGTTTGACATGGCCACCGGCCGATTTAGTCATGTCATAAACCATTGAGAGGCCAAGTCCTGAGCCTTCAATACCTTTGGAGGTGAAAAACGGGTCCAATGCGTGCAACAGTGCTTTTTCACTGAACCCCGGGCCGGTGTCGCTGACGCTGATTTCAAGCCAGGTGTCGCGTACAGGATGCGCGAAGAGTGTGATTTTTCCGGTTTGCTCACCTATCGCATCCTTGGCGTTTAACAGCAGGTTAAGCAGGGAATCCTGCAGAAACCCCGGATCGAGAAGCAGGGGAGCCGTAAAGCCAAGATGCTGGATATCGAGTATGATGTTGTCTGGCAAAGTCGGACGGGCAAGCATCGTGAGATCAGCCAGAAACTCTGGAATATGAGTGGCAGTCGGGCGTGCTTCGCGATGCCCGGACATTTGTGCGATACGGTCAAGAAGGTTGCCGCCACGACGTGCTGCGGATTGCGTGGCGTTAATGAGGTCCATTGCGTCCGACGGCAAGTTCATTCGCGAAAGCCGCGATTGCATCCCAAGAATGATCGTCAACAAATTAGCAAAGTCATGTGCGAGACCCGACGTAAGTTGGGCTGCCAACTCTCTTTTGCTGGTCTGAGACAATGCCGCGCGTGTTTGGGTTTCTTCCGTAACATCCATGGAAAGTACGTAAACACCATTAATCGGTCCTTCCCGGCGATCAGGTGTAAAGGCCACGCGGATACGTCTGCTTGAATCTTGGTGGGTGAATTCAAAAACGCTCGGCTCACCTTTGAAAGCCTGTTCGAGATATGATGAGCAATACTCAAAAGCGTTTTTACCAAGCGCCTCGCTGATATGCAGATCAATAATGTTAGACGGACATCCCGGCATGACCGCGCTTAGCTGGCGGTTGGAAAACGTGTAGTGTCCCTCCAGGTCCAGATGCGCAATATGGGCGGGCATCATTTCAGTGGTCATCCGCGTGCGGGCTTCCATTTCAGTGAGCTGGCGTTTCGTTTCTTCCAACGCTGTGATTGTAGCAGCCAGTTGACGGTTAGATTGGGACAATCTTTCGGCGTGCAAAAACACCTGATCTGAAAGCTCTTCGGAACGAGACCTTAGCAATTCTTCCTGTTGTTGAATCGCGGTGATGTCTGTGTAAACGGCAACCCAGCCGCCCTGGGGCAGCGGATTTCCTTCAACTGAAATAGTTTGCCCGTTTGCGCGTGTACGCTCAAGATAATGTGGCTCAAACGCCTTCGCCTGATCAACGCGGGCCTGAATAAATTCGTCAGGGTCAGTGATTTCGCCGTATTCGCCGCGCTCTACCAGAAATCGAATGGTATCGGCGAATGTGGCACCGGGTGTTACAAGCGCGTTTGGCAGGTCAAAGATTTCCTGAAAGCGCTGGTTGGATACCGCAAGACACAGATCGCTGTCATAAATAGACAAAGCCTGTTGAATCAGGTTGAGCCCGGCCTGCGTCAGTGAAGATGTTTGGGCCCTGTTTTTCGCCATTCCGGTATCCTTTCATTCCTTCGCTAACACCGAAAAGGGGCGTGAGGAAAGAGCCAGCACCCTGTTGTTACAATTCGAAAGGTTTGTGACAAAGTCAGGAAAACTTTGACCCGGCATAAAAACAGGCGAAGCTAGGGGCGCAAAGAATCGCCCCATGGCGAGATTGGCGTGTTAAACGTCAGGGAGGAACAGAATTGATTGATCGCTCAGCGGCGCCAAGCGCACTGAACTCTATTCCTGCGTTGCTTGCACGCAATGCAACGGAATTTAGCACATCGCCAGCGTATCGCGAAAAAGAATACGGTATCTGGCAAAGTTGGACCTGGGCCGAGGCAGCAGAAGAGATTGAATCCCTTGCACTGGGTTTTTTAAATCTGGGTGTTAACGAAGGCGACTACATTGCCGTTATTGGGCGCAATCGGCCTAACCTTTATTGGTCGATGGTTGCGGCGCAAATGTGTGGTGCGATCCCAGTTCCTTTGTATCAGGACGCGAATGCAGAAGAGATGGCCTATGTTTTGGGCCATTGTGGTGCGCGGTTTGTTGTTGTTGCGGACCAGGAGCAGGTCGACAAAGTGATCGAGGTGCAGGAGCAGCTTCATCAGTTCGAACATATGATCTATCTGGATCCTCGCGGATTGCGCAAATACGATCATTCCCGTTTGCATGAATATTCGCATATTCAGGCGCAAGGGCGCGCAGCGGATGATGAGTTTCGCCCCGTGTTGGAGAAGCGGCGCGCAGCACTTGATTTGGATTCAACCTGTGTGATGCTTTACACATCCGGCACGACAGGTAAGCCTAAGGGCGTGGTTCTGTCGAACCGAAACATCATTGTCACCTCGCAGCATTCGTCAGAATTTGATCATCTCAAACTTGGGGACGAGGTGCTCGCATACTTGCCGATGGCCTGGGTTGGAGATTTTATATTTTCCATTGGGCAGGCAATGTGGACAGGGTTCTGCGTAAACTGCCCCGAAAGTCCAGATACCATGATGGCCGATCTATGCGAAATCGGGCCGAGCTATTATTTTGCACCGCCGCGGATTTTCGAAACACAGCTGACAAGCGTGATGATCCGGATGGAGGATGCAGGCAAATTTAAAAAGGGTCTGTTTGACTATTTCATGGCGCTCGCTCGCAAAGTGGGCCCGGATTTGCTTGACGGGAAACCAGTTAGCCTTTGGGACCGGCTTAAATACAAGCTGGGCGAGTTCTGCATTTATGGACCGCTAAAAAACACACTCGGGTTTTCCAAGGTGCGCGTTGGGTACACTGCTGGCGAGGCGATTGGCCCGGAGATTTTTGATTTCTATCGCTCGCTGGGCATTAATCTCAAGCAGCTATACGGTCAGACAGAAGCCTCTGTTTTCATCGCTCAGCAACCTGATGGCGAAGTTCGGTCAGACACGGTGGGCGTACCGTCACCGGGAGTGGAAATTCGTCTGGAAGACAACGGAGAGATTTATTATCGGTCTGCCGGCACATTTGTTGAGTATTACAAAAACCCCGAGTCCACTGCAGACACGAAGGATGCAGAAGGATGGGTTGCAACGGGCGACGCGGGCTTCTTTGAGGAAGGTACTGGCCATCTTCGGATCATTGACCGCGCCAAAGATGTTGGCAAAATGGCCGATGGAAAGTTGTTCGCGCCGAAATATGTTGAGAACAAGCTTAAGTTTTACCCCAACATTCTGGAAGCTGTTGTTTTTGGAAGCGGGCGAGACCGCTGTGCTGCGTTTATCAATATTGACCTGACAGCCGTCGGCAACTGGGCGGAACGCAATAATATCGCCTACGCATCCTATCAGGAACTTGCCCAACATCCCGATGTGTACAAGACCATTCAGACGCACATCGAAGAGGTCAACAAATCGATTGCAGAAGACTCCATGTTATCAGGGTGTCAGATCCACAGGTTCCTGATTTTGCATAAAGAACTTGATGCTGACGATGGTGAAATGACGCGGACCAGAAAAGTGCGCCGTAAGATCGTGGAAGAAAAGTTCCATGACCTGATAACGGCACTCTATGACGGGTCGGAACGCGTTCAGACCACAACGGAAGTCACTTACGAAGACGGCCGAAAGGGGTCGATTTCAGCCAATCTAGAATTGCGCGATGTAGCGGTTGTCACGCCTCAGCAGAAAATGGCTGCGGAATGATCGGGAATACACACGCAACGGCTCTTGCGGGCTTCGGTGATAGGACTGCTTTGGAGCAGAGATATGAATGATATGAGTCAGGACGGCTACGTCACAGAAGACGGTCGCCAAATTGGCGGTGTGATGATGGAAATGAAAAACATCACACTGAAATTTGGTGGTGTGGTGGCAATCGAAGACATCAGCTTTGACATCCGTGAAGGTGAAATTCGCGCAATCATCGGGCCGAACGGTGCCGGAAAGTCGTCAATGCTAAACGTGATTTCCGGGTTTTATCATCCACAGGAAGGTGAAGTCTGGTTTCATGGGACAGAGCGCCCGGCAATGAAACCCTATGAAGTCGCGCGGCAAGGCGTGGCGCGGACCTTTCAGAACATCGCGTTGTTCGAAGGAATGACCGTGCTTGATAACGTTATGACAGGGCGTTTGACCCATATGAAATCCGGACTGCTGAGTCAGGCAATCTGGTGGGGCAAAGCGTTGCAGGAAGAAGTCAAAAACCGCGAAGTTGTTGAGAAGGTTATCGACTTTCTGGAAATTCAATCAATCCGCAAAACGCCCGTTGGACGGTTGCCGTATGGCCTGAAAAAACGGGTTGAACTGGCTCGGGCCCTTGCGGCAGAGCCAAAGCTTTTGCTGTTGGATGAACCCATGGCAGGGATGAACGTGGAGGAGAAAGAGGACATGAGCCGCTTTATCCTTGATGTAAACGATGAATTTGGCACCACCATCGCGCTGATCGAGCACGATATGGGTGTTGTGATGGATCTGTCTGACAGGGTTGTTGTGATGGACTATGGCAAAAAGATCGGCGACGGGACACCCGACGAGGTCAGGAACAATCAAGACGTGATCGACGCTTATCTTGGCGTGGCACATTAAGGGGACGAGACTTTGGAACTTTTGAATCAGCTTTTCGTGAACCCTTTCGTCGACATGGTCGCTGCACCAGATTTTCTGTTGCAGGTTTTGTGGGAAGGGCTTGTTTCAGGCGTACTCTACGCACTGATTGCGCTGGGATTTGTGCTTATTTTCCGATCTTCGCGTATTTTCAACTTTGCCCAAGGCATTATGGTTGTTTTCGCCGCGCTGACCTTGGTCGGCCTCTATGCAATGGGTATTCCTGCATGGATATCGGTTGTGCTGACGCTTGGTGTGATGCTCATGCTTGCTGTCACAATCGAACGGGTGGTTCTTCGACCTCTTGTTGGTCAGCCTGATATCATTCTCTTCATGGCAACGATCGGGATTACACTGTTCCTGATTGGCTTTGGCGAGTTGATATTCGGCGGTGAAAACAAACAGATGATCACCAGCGAGCTGGGCATTCCGACAGGCGCGTTTGAACTTAATCCATTCGGTGGCTTCCTGTTGCTTGAGCAAAAAGACATCACCGCAGTTATTGGTGCGGTGTCCCTTGTTATTGGGTTGTTGTTGTTTCTCAACAAAACACGCATGGGTCGCGCTGTTCGGGCGCTGGGCGATGACCATCAGGCAGCGCTGTCTGTTGGTATCTCGCTCCGTACGATCTGGGTGCTTGTGTGGTTTATCGCAGGCGTTATCGCATTGGTAACAGGTGTCGTCTGGGGCGCACGCGCGGGGGTTAGCTTTGCGCTTGAAGTGATTGCCTACAAGGCCTTGCCAGTTCTTATGCTTGGCGGCCTTGAAAGTATCACTGGCGCAATTATCGGCGGCTTAGCCATCGGCATCCTGGAGAAGCTGTTTGAGATTTACTGGGGTCAGCCGATCATGGGAGGCAATACCGAGACGTGGTTTGCCTTCGTTCTGGCGCTGATTGTCCTGCTGTTCCGTCCGCAAGGGCTGTTCGGCGAAAAGATTATCGAGAGGGTATAGGCAATGCTTTTCAGAACCGCAGGCCAATTCAAGACCTCTTACCTCAAAGATCAGACACTGTTTCCGGTGCGGCAGGATGCTATTCTGCTTGGCATAATCCTTGCCTTCGCCTGGGTGATCTTTCCTCTGACTGCAAGCGAGTTTACTTTTCAGACGCTGCTTATTCCGGTGCTGGTCTATTCTCTGGCTGCGTTGGGGCTTAATATTCTGACGGGTTACGCCGGCCAGCTTAGCCTAGGAACGGGCGCTTTCATGGGCGTCGGCGCCTATGCATGCTATAAAATGATAACGATCTTTCCCGAAATGAACCTGCTTGTCGCGGTGCTTATGTCCGGGTTGTTTTCCGCTTTCATCGGTGTTTTGTTTGGTTTGCCAAGCCTTCGGATCAAGGGTTTTTATCTTGCGATCGCCACTTTGGCTGCGCAGTTTTTCCTTGTCTGGCTGTTTGAAAAATGGGCGTGGCTTTACAATTACAACGCCTCCGGCGCCATTCAGGTGCCCCATGTTGAAATGCTGGGCACACCAGTTGCCGGGCCGCAGGCTGCCTCTATGACGCAGTATTATTTTGTGTTGGTTGTTGTGACTTTGATGACGATTCTGGCAATCAATCTTACGCGGGGAACGCAGGGCCGGATTTGGAAGGCAACACGCGATATGGACATCGCGGCAGAGCTGATTGGTATCAACCTTCTGAAGTCAAAGCTTACGGCCTTTGCCGTATCTTCATACATCGTCGGGGTTTCAGGGGCGTTGTTTGTTTTCCTTTGGCGGGGTGCTGCAGAGCCCAACCTGTTTGATATCCCGATCTCGTTCCGTATTTTGTTTATCGCGATTATCGGCGGATTGGGGTCAATCATGGGTAACTACATGGGCGCGATCCTTATTGTTGCCCTGCCGGTGGTGTTGAAAACGCTGCCGGAAACATTTGGCATTCCGATTTCTTCGGCTACGGTTGAACATCTGAATGTCATGGTGGTTGGCGCGCTGATCGTGTTTTTCCTGATCATTGAACCACACGGATTGGCGCGGCTTTGGACGCTGATACGTGAGAAATTTATCATCTGGCCATTCCCGCACTAGGGGCAGGCTAATAACAAAAGACAGTAACAACTGAATGACTATTAACGGGAGGAAGAAAATGAAAAAACTTACCAATCTGGCGGTTGCCTCGGCGATTGCCGTTGTAACGGCCGGGGCTGCGATGGCCGAAGGCCTGAACGTGCCAAACCTTACGTACCGGACAGGTCCTTTCGCGGCGACCGGTATTCCGCTGATGAACGGTCAGCGTGACTATATGGCAATGTTGAATGCGCGTGATGGCGGCATCGGCGGGGTCCCTATTGAGTTTAACGAGTGTGAAACAGGGTATTCCACCGAAAAGGGGGTGGAATGCTATGAGGCCACAAAAGGCGCTGCAATTGTGACTCAGCCATGGTCCACAGGTATTACCCTGCAGGTTCTGCCAAAAACCAATGTTGACCAAATTCCGATCCTTGCACCTGGCTATGGCTTCTCACCAATGGCTGACGGCCGTGTGTTCCAGTGGGCATTCAACATGCCATCATCCTACTGGGACGGCGCTTCGATGATCCTGAACGAACTTGGCGGTGGTGATCTTTCATCGCTTTCCGGCAAGAAAATCGCGTTGCTTCATCTGGACCACCCATATGGTAAAGAGCCGATCCCATTCTTTGAGGCAATGGCCGAAGCGAATGGCTTTGAGTTCCTGCCAATTCCGGTTGGTCTGAAAGAAATGCAGAACCAATCTGCACAATGGCTGCAAATTCGCCGTGAACGCCCTGACTATGTGATCATGTGGGGATGGGGCGCGATGAACGCAGGCGCAATTTCCGAAGCTGTAAAAACGCGCTATCCAATGGATCAGTTCATTGGCGTCTGGTGGTCTGGTCATGATGCTGATCTTGCAACTGTTGGCGAAGCTGGCACCGGTTACCGTTCGATCAGCTGGTCGGCACCACAGCCTGATGCACCTGTTATGGCTGACATTCGTAAGCTTGTCTTTGATGCAGGGGATTCACTTGCAGCAGAAGATGAACTTAACTCGGTCTTTTATCAGCGTGGTCTCGTAATCTCGATGATCTTGGCTGAAGGCATTAAAACAGCTCAGGAGAATTTTGACGCGGCAGAGATTGATGCGTCTCAACTGCGTTGGGGTCTGGAGAACATCAACCTGACCGACGAGCGTCTTGCAGAGCTTGGCATGACCGGCATGGTACCACCATTCGCAACCTCTTGTGCAAACCACACCGGCCATTCCGGCGGTTGGATGTTGCAGTGGGATGGTGCGCAGTTCGTACCGGCCTCAGGTCACCTGATGCCTGACAGCGAGACAATTGCCTCGCTGGAAGGCCCGGCCGCAGCCGAATACGCCGAGGCAAATGCGCCTTGGCCAGTAAACGAAGACTGCGAAGGCTAATAAAGCCTCTCTGGCCGCGACATGGATTGCGGCCAGAGTACCCAATCTTAGACAAAGAAGATAATCAGATGCTGGACTCCGTAGAGACAAAAGAAGCCCTGCTTGAGGTCAACAATATCGAGGTGATTTATAATCACGTGATCCTTGTCCTTAAGGGTGTGAGTCTTCAGGTGCCTAAAGGGGGCATCACGGCCTTGCTTGGCGGAAACGGTGCCGGCAAAACAACGACGCTCAAGGCGATCTCGAACCTGCTGCATTCTGAACGCGGCGAAGTTACCAAGGGATCAGTTTCTTACCGCGGCAAACAAGTTCAGGATCTGAACCCGGCTGAACTGGTAAAGCAAGGCGTCATTCAGGTAATGGAAGGCCGCCATTGTTTTGAGCACCTGACGGTTGAAGAAAACCTGATGACCGGCGCCTACACACGGCGCGACGGTAAGGGAGCGGTCGCCGCAGATCTTGAGATGGTTTATAATTATTTTCCGCGGCTGAAAGACCGCCGTAAAAGCCAGGCTGGCTATACATCGGGTGGGGAACAACAGATGTGCGCGATTGGCCGCGCCCTGATGAGCCGTCCCGAAACGATTTTGCTGGATGAGCCAAGCATGGGTCTTGCGCCGCAGCTTGTGGAGCAGATTTTTGAAATTGTGAAATCCGTAAACGAAGGCGAAGGCGTGACCTTCCTGCTTGCAGAGCAAAACACCAATGTGGCACTTCGTTTTGCCCACTATGGATACATCCTTGAAAGTGGCCGCGTCGTTATGGACGGCCCCGCGGCCGAACTCCGCGAAAATCCGGATGTAAAAGAATTTTATCTGGGTGTTTCGGATGAAGGTCGCAAATCATTTCGTGATGTACGGTCTTACCGGCGCCGGAAGCGGTGGCTTAGCTAATGAACAACTACGATACACTGGAAATACGCTCTGCGGACGAACGCGCTGCTGATCTGTCTGCAACTTTGCCCGCGCAAATCACGCGCGCGAAAACCGCGCCCGGGCTGAAAGTATTGCTAGGTGATGTGGATGCCGAGTCCATTACAGATGTCGCTGCGCTAAGCCGCCTTCCGGTTTTGAGAAAATCGGAGCTTGGCAAGGCACAGGCTGCGCGTCCACCTCTGGGTGGGTTAACAACACGGCCCGCTGCAGGTTTTGCCCATATCTTCCAGTCGCCGGGTCCGATCTATGAGCCGGGCGGGATAGAGCCGGACTGGTGGCGTATAGGGCGGTTCCTGCATGCCTGCGGCATTGGGACTGGCGATATCATTCATAATTGTTTCAGTTACCACCTGACTCCCGCTGGAATGATTTTTGAGAGCGGCGCACGCGCTGTCGGTGCTGCGGTGTTACCAGCGGGAACGGGCCAGACTGAATTGCAGGTGCAGGCAGCTGCGGACATCGGGACAACGGCTTATGCGGGAACACCCGATTACCTTAAAATCATTCTCGATAAAGCTGACGAAATGGGCGCTGCCCTGAGTATAACGAAAGCCGCCGTTGGCGGCGGCGCGCTATTTCCCAGCCTGCGTCAGGAATACGCTGAGCGTGGGATCACCTGCTTGCAAAACTATGCGGCAGCGGACCTTGGGAATATCGCCTACGAAAGCGCCGCGATGGAGGGAATGATTGTCGACGAAGGAGTTATCGTTGAAATTGTAACACCCGGAACAGGCACACCCGTTGCGCCAGGCGAAGTTGGCGAAGTTGTTGTCACAACTCTTAACGCTGACTATCCGCTGATCCGTTTTGCGACCGGTGATCTAAGCGCCGTCATGGAAGGGCAAAGCCCTTGTGGACGCACGAATATGCGGATCAGGGGTTGGATGGGACGTGCGGACCAAACAACCAAGATCAAGGGTATGTTCGTGCGGCCTGAACAGGTTGCGGATTTTGTTGCTCAGAACGAAGCAATCACCAAGGCGCGTATCATTGCAACGCGCGAAGGTGAAAAGGATGTCATGACCGTGCAGGTCGAAGCGAACGGTGGGAACCGTGACAGCTTTGAATCCAGCGTTGTTCAGTTTCTGAGAATGAAAGGCCGTGTCGAAGTTTTGGCACCCGGTAGTTTGCCGAACGACGGCAAGGTAATCGACGACCAGCGCCTTTATGATTGAAACCTCTTTCAGATAACGAGTTAGGTTTTAGCTGATCTAATAATGTAAGAACGAGCGTAACTCCTCAGAACCTTGCCAAAATGGGTAAGGTCGCAGAGGATATACGCCTGTTGTGTTTTTACGATTTAGCGGGGGGTTCTATGAAAACGGCTGTTTCACGGGTATTTTTTGGCGCGCTGTTTTGGTCTGCGGCGAGCATTGCAAGCGCTGAAGATGCAGCATTGCTTATAGCGAATGATGACTATTTCCGACTTGGTGACGTTCCCGAAGTTTCTGCCCTTTCAGATACGGCCGACATACTAAAGAACGATGGTTTCACTGTCTTTGCGGGCGACAACAGCAGATCGCGCGAGATGTGGAATTTGGCAATGTCATTTCGCGACGCATCGGAAGAGGCTGATCGGCTGATCGTCGTTCTTGGCGGGCACATTGTTCATTCAGAGCGTGACAGCTGGCTTTTGGGCAGTCGCACACTCTCTGCAGATGCCTTAACCGTTGGCGGCTTTGGATTGTCGGTGGGTGCTATTCTTGAGGTTCTCGGTTCCGTACCGGGTGGTGCGGTTTTGATGGTAGCTGCGTCGGACGATGAACTGGACGTTCAGGGAAACATTGAGTCTGGCTTGGGTACATTGAGTATCCCTCAGGGTATCACTGTTATTAAAGGACCCGCGCAAGAGCTAAGGCGCATCTTGAGTAGTGATCTGCTCAATCCGGAACGCTCTTTGTCAGATGTTGCGCTACGGGCCGGGTCTTCTGTTGAAGTCCTTGGATTTACGTCAAAGCGCGTTTCTTTCGCGGGTGAGACACCTGTGGCAATCCAAAATGCCGATGCAGACTATTGGGACGTTGTACGGTCGATGGGAACTCTCGAAGCTGCGCTTTCCTATTTGGACCGGTATCCCAATGGTCAGTTTCGCGACGAAGCCAATCAACTGATCACAGAGTTCCGTGAAGCACCAGTTCGTGAAGCTGAGGCGACAGAAGATGCACTTCAGCTAACGCGCCAAATGAGAATAGATATCCAGCGCTCGCTCTCGACGCTTGGTTTTGACCCGCGTGGCGTGGATGGAATTTTCGGTCGCGGTACGCGCGCTGCGATTATGGCCTGGCAAAAAGACAATGGTTTTGATGAAACCGGATATCTCACGGGTAACCAAATCGGTATTCTACGTGCGGCAGCAACCCGCCGTGCGGCTGAATTTGAAGAAGAAGAACGTCAGCGTCAGTTAGAGGTGGAACGTCAGGATCGCGCTTACTGGGACGCAACTGGGCGTTCTGGTGAAGAAGCGGACTTACGTGTGTATCTTGAGCGTTACCCTGACGGTGTGTTCTCCGATATTGCGAAAAGCCGCTTGGCGGTTTTTAACGAAGAACGCCGAAGTGTAGAAGAAGCTGAAGAACGCGCAATATGGGATAATGTCGTCACGACAAACACAGCGAAAGCATATCGGGGTTATCTGGAAGACTATCCTGACGGACTATTCTCTGCAGATGCCCGCGCACGTCTGGAAGCTCTGGAAGGTGGTCCGGCATCAGAGGCTGAAATTGCAGCCGCGCGTGCAGAAGAGCGCCGTGTTGCGAATAGTTCTATCACACGGCTGTTGATTGAAAGGCGGTTGGCGTTCTTGGGTTTGGAGCCGGGTGTTGTGAATGGGCAGTTCGACAGGAACACGCGCCGTGCAATCCGTAGGTTCCAGCGTGCGCAGGACCTTGCCGTGACAGGTTTTGTTACGCAGCAAACTTTGGTGCGGTTGCTCGTCCGTTAGAGTTCATACCAAAATCAAACCCCTGATTGACAGGCGTCAGCATACCTGCGTTCTGATTTGATAGTTTGCTAGAGAATTAATTGGCGAGAGTTGTATGTGTTGCTGCGTGAAAAGTAAGTTTTTCAGTTTCTGGTTCCTTCTTCTTTTAAGCTTTGCTGTCATTTGGGTGGCGATCTCAAGCGGCGCATTCGCGATCACGGAGGAAATTCAAAGCACCGAAACAGACTGCGAAATTGAGCCAATTCCTGGGGCTGAAGATGCCACCGACCAAGCTTTTGAACCGGAAGCTTTGGCTTTTGAAAACTCGAGGGAAGTAGTCCGGGATTTGATCGAATGGATTGGCCAGAATACGAACTATGACATCGAACGCAGTCTAACGAACCCGCCAAGCGTTTCATTTTGTGACACGGGTGAGACGATAGAATACGAAGCAATGGAAATTGTTGTGGACGCACAGTTAAGAGCGGCCTATGACGCGAAAATCAGGCATGTTTTTCTTGTCAGACCATGGGACGCGTCCGACACAATGGATCAATCGCGTTTGCTTCACGAGTTGATCCACGATGTTCAATATTTGAACCGAGGCTGGAATTGCCTTCAGGAGCCCGAGTGGGAAGCATATAAGCTTCAGGAAATGTGGCTCGCTCAGAATGGGTTGGACGCAAATTTCGACTGGTTGCAAATCTTTTTTGCGTCCAGATGCCCGCGCGATATTCACCCCGGCTGAATCAAAGTTTTCCCAAAGGCATGTTTTGGCCAGTAAACTTTGCCGTTGCGTTCTGGAAAACAGAAAAAGCCGCAAGGAAACACCCGGCGGCTTTTTCTTATTAAAACTTCGCAGGTCTCAGCCCTGGCGGGCTTTGAACCTTGGCTGTGTTTTGTTGATCACATAAACACGGCCTTTACGACGCACAATGCGGCAGTCGCGATGCCGGCCCTTGAGCGAGCGGAGCGAGTTTTTGACCTTCATGGCCTTCTCCTCATGTCGCGGCGCGCGTGCGCCCGGTTAAAATTCATCCCCCTTCGGGGCAGATGGTGGGCACTACTGGGATTGAACCAGTGACCCCTTCGATGTCAACGAAGTGCTCTCCCGCTGAGCTAAGCGCCCATCTGTCGAACACAGGCCCCACCTGTCCCAAATAAAAGGGACGCGGGTGGGTCCGCGTCTGTTCGGTGGTCTATAAAAGGAGTCGAACTGGGGATCAAGGGCTTTTGGTAACTTGGGAAATGCGGTTATGTATGTTGTAAGAGGATAACAGATGACAAAGTTACCATATCAACTCGCCATGCCGGTGGACCACAGTTCAAGCGTGATTTTCGCGTCACCTCATAGTGGGCGAATCTACCCTGCTTCATTCTTGCGCAGCTCGGTCTTGGATGAACGGATCATTCGCACATCCGAAGATGCGTTTGTTGACTTGTTGTTTGAAGAAGTCCCCAAATTCGGTAGCCCTTTGTTGTCTGCATCCGTACCGCGGGCTTATCTGGATCTTAATCGGAACGCTGATGAACTGGATGCGGCCCTTATCGAAGATATGGAAACGAAAATTCACAATCCTCGCGTGGCGTCGGGTCTTGGCGTTGTTCCGCGTGTTGTCGCGAATGGCCGTGGAATCTATCGGGGAAAAATTTCACTCAAAGAAGCACACAAGCGAATCAGTGAAGTCTGGCGACCGTATCACGACTGTTTGCAGAGCCTCATGAAGCAAAACATAAGTGAGTTTGGCGAGTCGATTCTGATTGACTGTCACTCAATGCCACACGAGGCGATTGAAAGTATTCATCATGCGGGCAAACCTCACCCCGATGTTGTTCTGGGTGATCGTTTCGGCGTTGCCGCAAATTCCGATTTTGTTGACCGGATCGAAGCCGCATTTTCAAAGGCGGGTCTGCGTGTAGCACGTAACTCGCCCTTTGCCGGAGCATTTATCGTTCAGCACTATGGAAGGCCTTCGCGCAATCAACACGCAGTGCAAATCGAAATTGATCGCTCTCTATACATGAATGAAAAGATGATCCGCCCCAATGGAAACTTCATAGCCTTCCGTAAACTGATGAGCCAGGTTGCCGCAGACATTATTGATACCGGGCGAAGAAAAGTATCGCTCGCGGCAGAGTAAACGCGCTTTCTTTTTCCTGAAAATATCCCCGCCGGAGGCAAGAAGTTAACGAAGGCATCAGCGCAATGCTCGACCCTTTAAAATCGCGTCAGTGCCAAATTTTTTTCGAATTTTGTCTGAAGCCCGTTCAATTTCGACGCGTTTTTCCGCCTCTGGATCCAGCAGGTCGCCTGATATGTCTGCACCTTCTTCAGCGACCAGATCGCTGATACCGACGCCAATCAGCCTGTAGGGGCCCTTATCCCCAACCTGATCAAACAATGCGCGCGCTGTACGGTAAATGCGGTCGGCGATCTGCGTTGCATCTTGCAGGCTGACACGGCGTGTTAACGTCGAAAAATTTGCCTGTTTTAGTTTTAGCGTAACAACGCGGCCAGCAAGGTGGCGCGCCTTGGCGCGATCCGCAACTTTCTCTGCGAGCCGCCATATATAGCCATCAAGCAGGTCTGTGTTTGCCGTATCTTCAAAAAAGGTTGTTTCCTTGGATATGCTTTTTATTGGGGCATTTGCCGAGACCCGCCGGTAATCTTCACCGCGGGCAAGATGCCACAGGCGATCACCCATTGAACCGAATCTTTGGCAAAGATCTTCGCGGTTCCATCTCAGAAGGTCTGTAAAGGTACGGATGCCGACCTTTTCAAGCGAAACTTGGCCAGCCGGGCCAATTCCCCAAATCATTCGGACAGGCTTGCCCGCCAAAAAGGCGGGCGTTTCCTGTTTGCCAATCACGGAAAAACCCTGGGGTTTGTCAAGGTCGGAGGCAACTTTTGCAAGAAACTTATTGTGCGAAAGACCAATTGACCCTGTTAGACCAAGCTCGTCCATCATCCGTTTCACAAGACTGGCAAGCATGACAGCGGGGGGAGAACCATGCAGTTTTTCAGTGCCTCTCAGGTCAAGGAATGCTTCGTCCAGCGATAACGGTTCGATTGAGGGCGTGAGTTCGTCCATCATCGCCCGAATAGCGCGCGATGCATCAACATAAGCCGACATTCTTGGGGGAACGACAATTGCTTCGGGGCATAGTTTTAATGCCTGAAACATCGGCATCGCAGAACGAACACCCTTGATGCGGGCGATGTAACACGCCGTAGAAACAACACCGCGTTTGCCGCCACCGATGATAACGGGTTTGTCGCGCAAATCCGGGTTGTCGCGTTTTTCGACCGACGCATAGAAAGCATCGCAGTCCATATGCGCAATTGAGAGCGAAAAAAGTTCCGGATGTTCAAGCATTCTGGGGCTGCGGCAATTCGGGCAGCGTGGCGCGGATTCTTGAAACACCGCCAGGCAATTTCGACACAAAGCAGGCATGGCGGCAAAATAGGTTGCAAATCAGCGATACACAATCCATTCAAGTATCAGAACCAGCTTTCTGACCGATATTACGAAATAGAAACTCGAGGATAAGATGAACGCTCAAGACTTTCTAATGGATTTTCTGAACGGCAACCTTGTAGTGCTATTACTGGCTGCCTTTATCATTCTCTGTATCCTTCTTGGCGTACGTATCGTACCGCAGTCAGACAAGTTTGTGGTTGAACGGTTTGGGCGGTTGCATGCGGTTCTTGGGCCTGGGATCAACTTTATCGTGCCATTCCTGGACAGGGTACGTCACAAGATTTCCATTCTGGAACGTCAATTGCCAACCGCAAGTCAGGATGCAATTACATCTGACAACGTTCTGGTGCAGGTCGATACCTCAGTGTTCTACCGGATCACCGAGCCGGAAAAGACGGTTTACCGTATACGCGATGTCGACGCCGCAATTGCCACGACTGTCGCGGGTATTGTGCGTTCGGAAATTGGTGCGCTCGAACTTGATGAAGTCCAGACAAACCGCAACCAGCTAACCAGCCGTATTAAACTGGCGGTAGAGGCGGTCGTTGATGACTGGGGGATCGAGGTCACACGGGCAGAACTGCTTGACGTCAATCTGGATCAGGCGACCCGCAATGCAATGCTGCAGCAATTGAATGCCGAACGCGCAAGGCGTGCGCAGGTTACTGAAGCAGAGGGTACAAAACGTGCGGTCGAATTGAACGCCGATGCAGAACTATATTCAGCGGAACAAGCTGCAAAAGCACGCAGGGTTCAGGCAGATGCCGAAGCCTATGCAACGCAGGTGGTTGCGCTGGCGATTAAGGAAAACGGTATCGAAGCCGCGCAGTATCAAGTGGCTCTGAAACAGGTTGAGGCGCTGGTCGCCGTTGGCAAAGGTGAAGGCAAGCAGACCATCCTGTTACCCGCACACGCGCTTGATGCGTTCTCAGACGCTTTTGGCTTACTTAAAGGTGCGAAATGATCTGGACTGTCTGGTGGGTTTGGCTTTCAGCAGCGCTGGTTCTGGCAATCCTTGAGGTGCTGGCACCCGGCTTTATTCTGATCGGCTTTGCGGTTGGGGCGGCGGTTGTCGGAATTTTCCTGGTGATCGGTGGGCCGTTGAGTGCGTTGTTGATGGTTTCTCTTCCTGCAACATTGTTGTTGTTTGCGGTCAGTTCGCTTGTCGCTTGGTATGTGCTGCGCCGTGTTGTTGGTGTGCGTAAAAGCCAGGTGAAATCCTGGGACGACAAAGACGTCAACGACTAGGTTTAGGTTTTACAGCTACTAAGCAATCATTAAAGTTACGGACCACACCGAACCGGAGCGCCGCGCCCGAACCGAGGGAAAGGCGAGAAGCGCCCGCCCCGTGGAGGCGGTTCGACCGCTGCCCGTGCAACGCGCGGGCATTTGGGTGAGAGTTGTTTTGAAGATAGTCACGTCCGACGTTTTGGTTGTCAAACGCTGTGAACCGACAAAATGTTAGAAGTCGGTTAGGTGGGGCGAAGCGTGAGTTCGTTTAGGTTAGGCCAACGTCAGCTTTCTGGAAAGTATGACGAATTGCTGCTCGTCTTTCCGACTGGGGTTTTGAAATCTGTCGGCTGTTAGTAGTCAATTGTCTTACAGACTAAGATGGAAGTTCGTGCTGAGAAATAATCCTGCTCGAATGGAATTTCCACTCCGAGGGCTGCTGGTACATTTTCCTCGCAAACGCGCAACATGCTTCGATCCATATCTACGGTTCCATTGAATATTGGCATACCCCGCGTCTCGGGTGCGGGTACTTCCCATACGACGTTTTCGTTGACGGTAATTCGGAACCCAGTTTGCTCACAGAGACCGCACCAACCACTGATCGTCGGAGCGCGATAGTTTGCTGTTTCAAAGGCCACTCTATTGCCATCGATCAAGTATGAAGCAGGTTCCTTGTTCAGGCTGTGAAGGCCTTTTGGTGCGTCATCGTTCGATGTTTGTGAGTAAAGCTGCCCGCCGCCCACTTCTGTCCAGAAAACCCTCACGAAGAAGTGCTCACTGTAGCTGAAACCATCGAGGTCATAGCAGTGTGCCATTACCACAGAACGCCACTGATCTGCGTAAGCTGGTAAAAGCGACGTCATCTGGAGTTATGACGCCAGAACAAATGATCTGAAGCCGAACATGTCGAATTATCCCTTAAGAAACTTATCTTAATTAGCCCCACTCAAAATAGTTTGTCAAAGAAAGCAGCCATTAATGCAAGGTGTAGCATCGGTAACTATGGGCTCATAGCAGATGTTACAGAGTTTAGGGAATGTAGGTTCTGACCCGGACAAGTTACCCGCTCAAGCAGACGCAAGCTCGGCCAAGATAGCTTGTGCAGCACCGCGCGGGTCGGGGGACTGCCAGACGGGGCGGCCGACAACGATATGATCGACACCATCTCGTATCGCTTGCGCTGGTGTCGCGACTCTCTTTTGGTCACCCAATGCTGCCCCTGCAGGACGTACACCTGGGGTCACGATGAGCCGTCCTTTGGATTCTGGCAGTGCGCGTATTTGCGCCGCTTCCTGGGGCGATGCGATCACACCGTCAGCCCCAGCTTCAAACGCGCGTGCCGCGCGTTCCAGCACCAGATCCTGAACTTCGCCTGATTTGATCAGACTGTCATCAAGATCGCCCCGATCCAGAGATGTCAGAATAGTCACAGCGAGGATTTTAAGGTCTTTTCCGCGGGCGCCTTCCTTGGCCGCCCGCACCACATGCGGGTCACCGTGTACGGTCAGAAAATCAAGATCAAATTGCGCAAGTCCGCGAACGGCAGCTTCTACTGTGGCACCAATATCGAAAAGCTTCATATCAAGGAAGATACGCTTACCATGTTCTTCCTTAAGTTCGTTCGCAAGCGCCAGCCCGCCACCCGTCAGCATGCCAAGCCCGATTTTGTAGAACGACACCGCGTCCCCTAGCGTTTCCGCAAGGGTAAGTCCTTCGAGTGCGTTGGGAACATCTAGGGCAACTATCAGGCGGTCATCTGGCATTGGGGGC
This sequence comes from Pseudohalocynthiibacter aestuariivivens, assembly GCF_018457175.1. Taxonomy (GTDB): domain Bacteria; phylum Pseudomonadota; class Alphaproteobacteria; order Rhodobacterales; family Rhodobacteraceae; genus Pseudohalocynthiibacter; species Pseudohalocynthiibacter aestuariivivens. Next base: position 5,659 of record NZ_JAGFNU010000009.1, on the reverse strand, counting down.
TCCTTTTTTTCAGGCCCCTCATACGCGCAGATTACAAAGGCAGCAAGCTATGCCAATTCAACCGGATACTTCTTGGCAAAGGTAATTTTACCACGCCCGCTGCGCAATTCGGGCATACGCATGGCCTGACGCTTTGCGTCATCAATCATTGCGGCTTCGATCCTTGGCGCTGCGTATTCGCGTGTTGTGATTTCCGTAAAACTGTACGGTGGATTAACGGCGCAGAAAAAACTGCTTCTTTGACCAGAGTCCTGTTCGAAAATTACACAGCCAACATAACGAGATTGAGCCTGATCAAAGCGACAATCTTCAATGATGATATCAAGTACATGCATGGCGTGCCCCGCTGTTTGTTTCGATTTGAATAAACCGCGAATAAGGCACGGGCAAGGAAAGGACGTGGCAAGAGTTTCTCAAAGCTCAAAGGTCTTGAAGATGAGAGAAAAGAGAACCACATAATGTTCAAGGTCCGGAAAGAATGTGCCGCCAAGCGGGCATTTTTGAGGGGACGCTTATATAAAGGAGAGTACCGATGAACATGGAGAAGTTCACGGAGCGGTCACGTGGGTTTTTACAGGCTGCACAGACTATTGCGACACGGGAAAGCCACCAGAGGCTTGGCCCGGAACATTTACTAAAAGCATTGATGGATGACGATCAGGGGCTTGCAAGCAACCTGATCAAACGTGCTGGCGGCGCGCCGGAACGCGTGGTCGAAGCGCTTGAAGCTTCGTTGGCCAAGATGCCAAAGGTTACCGGTGATGCAGGGCAGGTGTATCTTGATACGCAGACCGCCAAGGTGTTGGACGAGGCCGAGAAAATTGCGACCAAAGCCGGTGACAGTTTTGTCCCTGTCGAACGCATTTTGATGACGCTTGCGATGGTTAAATCCAAAGCCAAGGATGCCTTGGAAGCGGGTGCCGTTTCAGCGCAAAAGCTGAACGAAGCAATCAACGATATCCGCAAAGGACGTACTGCTGATACGGCCAGTGCTGAAGAAGGGTACGATGCGCTGAAGAAATACGCGCGTGATCTGACGGAAGCCGCCGAAGAAGGCAAGATTGACCCGATTATCGGACGGGACGAGGAAATTCGCCGGACGATGCAGGTGCTTTCCCGCCGGACCAAGAACAACCCGGTTCTGATTGGTGAGCCGGGCGTAGGTAAAACGGCGATCGCCGAAGGCCTCGCACTGCGGATCGTGAACGGTGACGTTCCTGAAAGCCTGAAGAACAAAAAGCTCCTTGCACTTGACATGGGGTCCTTGATTGCCGGCGCGAAATACCGCGGTGAGTTCGAAGAACGCTTGAAAGCGGTTCTGAGCGAAGTAACTTCGGCTGCGGGTGAAATCATCCTGTTTATCGACGAGATGCACACACTGGTTGGCGCCGGTAAGGCGGACGGGGCGATGGATGCCTCGAACCTGCTGAAACCTGCGTTGGCGCGGGGTGAGCTACACTGTGTGGGCGCAACCACGCTGGATGAATACCGTAAGTATGTTGAAAAAGATGCTGCCCTTGCGCGGCGGTTTCAGCCTGTATTGGTTGTTGAGCCAACGGTCGAGGATACAATCTCTATCCTGCGCGGTATCAAGGAAAAATACGAACTACACCATGGTGTGCGTATTTCCGATAGTGCGCTTGTTTCGGCGGCAACGCTCAGCCACCGCTATATCACGGATCGGTTCTTGCCAGATAAAGCGATTGACCTGATGGATGAGGCCGCGTCGCGTTTGCGTATGGAAGTGGACAGCAAACCAGAGGAACTGGACACGCTGGACCGTGAAATCATGCAAAAGCAGATCGAAGCTGAGGCGTTGAAGAAAGAAGACGATACAGCGTCAAAAGATCGCCTGGAAACACTGCAAAAAGAACTGTCTGAACTGCAGGAACGCTCCAGCGAGATGACGGCACAATGGCAGGGTGAGCGAGACAAGCTTGCCAATGCGCGTGACATGAAAGAGCAACTGGATCGTGCACGCATTGAGCTTGATCACGCCAAACGCGAAGGCGACCTCGGCAAAGCGGGTGAGCTGTCTTATGGCATCATCCCAGAGCTCGAGAAAAAGCTTGCAGAGACGGAAAGCCGTGAAGATGACGTCATGGTTTCTGAAGCCGTTCGTCCGGAGCAAATTGCCAGTGTGGTTGAGCGTTGGACAGGTATTCCAACCTCTAAAATGCTGGAAGGCGAACGCGAAAAACTGCTGCGTATGGAAGAGGAGATCGGCAAACGCGTGATCGGCCAGAAGCAAGCGGTTAAGGCTGTTGCAAATGCAGTACGCCGTGCACGCGCAGGGCTGAATGATGAGTCGCGCCCACTTGGCAGCTTCCTGTTCCTTGGGCCGACAGGTGTTGGTAAGACCGAACTGACCAAAGCCGTCGCAGAATATCTGTTCGACGACGACAGCGCTATGGTGCGGATCGACATGTCGGAGTTTATGGAAAAACACGCGGTCGCCCGCCTGATTGGCGCGCCTCCCGGCTATGTTGGCTATGACGAAGGCGGCGTGCTGACCGAAGCGGTTCGGCGCAGGCCATATCAGGTTGTTTTGTTCGACGAAGTCGAAAAGGCGCATCCTGATGTGTTTAATGTTCTTCTTCAGGTGCTTGACGACGGCGTTCTGACTGACGGGCATGGGCGGACTGTTGACTTCAAACAGACGCTGATTGTTCTGACGTCAAACCTTGGGGCACAGGCGTTGAGCCAGTTGCCCGAAGGATCGAGCGCAAGCGAGGCCAAGCGTGACGTTATGGATGCGGTCCGGGCACATTTCCGGCCAGAGTTCCTGAACCGTCTGGACGAAACCATCATATTTGACCGTCTCTCGCGTGATGACATGGACGGGATTGTTTCAATCCAGTTGGGTCTTCTTTCAAAACGTCTTGCGGCGCGCAAGATCATACTCGAAATGGATGACAGCGCTAAGACATGGCTGGCAGATGAAGGTTATGATCCGGTGTTTGGTGCCCGACCGCTCAAGCGGGTGATCCAGCGCTCCTTGCAGGATAGGCTTGCTGAAATGCTTCTGGCAGGCGAGGTTCTGGATGGTGATACCATTCCGGTTAGTGCCGGGGCCGATGGTCTGATCGTTGGTGACAGAGTGTCATCATCAGACCGTAAGCCACCAGAGGATGCGGTCCTGCATTAAACCTATGTATAGCAAAAGTGAAAATCCCGCCCGGTTTTGGGCGGGATTTTTTTTACGTTACAATTTCCAAACAGTTTCGTGAGATAAGTTGGTTTGGCTTTTAAGGTGAAGGGTTTTAGGCGATTGTTAACCAAATGTTAGGAGACCGGCATGCGCTATACCCCTGATCTGAAATGGTCCGACGTGACCCCAAAAGCAAATTTCCTCAATCGCCGTCAGCTTATGGCGGGGGCTGGGGCGTTGGCGCTCGGCTCCATTGCAGGGCCGGCGCTGGCCAGCATCCAGACTGCGCCAAGCTCTTATTCCACTGATGAGGAGCCCAACAGTTATGAAGATGCGACAAGCTACAACAACTTTTACGAATTCGGGACCGGCAAGGGGGACCCGGCGCGCTACTCTGACAATCTGACTACAGATCCATGGAGTGTTAAGATTGATGGGTTGGTTGACCGGCCCGGAGATTACGATCTCGCTGATCTGACATCTGGCGTCACTATGGAAGAGCGTATCTACCGGTTCCGTTGCGTCGAAGCCTGGGCAATGGTCATTCCATGGGTCGGCTTTGAGCTTAGTCAAATACTGAGCCGTGTGGGTGTGCAATCTTCGGCAAAATACGTTTCCTTCGAAACATTAGTGCGGCCCGAGGAAATGCCGGGACAAAGATATAACACGTTGGATTGGCCGTACCGCGAAGGCTTGCGCCTTGATGAGGCTATGCATCCGCTCACAATCATGGCGACAGGGCTTTATGGTGAAGAGCTGCCAAATCAAAATGGCGCCCCGCTTCGTTTGGTTGTTCCTTGGAAATACGGGTTCAAATCAATTAAGTCGATTGTCCGTATCACACTTACTTCGGAACAACCTGAAACAAGCTGGAATATGGCAAACCCCCGCGAATATGGTTTCTATTGTAACGTAAATCCGGAAGTGGATCATCCACGCTGGAGCCAGGCAACAGAACGCCGGATCGGCGGCTTCATCGCCAAACGTCAGCCGACCCTCATGATGAACGGCTATGCAGATCAGGTTGGGTCGCTTTATGCTGGCATGGACCTCGCCAAAGATTTTTAGGAAGGCAATGCAAAGTAAAAAATTAGCAAAGATCGGTGCGATTGGAACAGTTATCGTGGCGCTTTGCTGCTTCACTCCAGTTTTAGTCGTGCTGTTAGGCGTTCTTGGTCTTTCAGCTTTGGTTGGATATCTGGACCTCGTTCTTTTACCGCTCCTTGGTGTCTTTTTAGCTGTTACGATTTATGCGTTAGTCAGGAGGACGCGGATATGATTGATCCCGTTTCAATAATAACCTGCCCGCGTTGTGGGCATCGCAAAGCAGAGGAAATGCCGACAGATGCATGCCAGTGGTTTTACGATTGCGCTGGTTGCGGTGCGATACTGACGCCCTTGAAAGGCGACTGCTGTGTTTATTGCTCCTACGGAACGCAGCCTTGTCCGCCCATTCAGAATGGCAACGAATGCTGTTAGCAGGGTTTTGAATGAGTATTGCCGATTTTCTGAACAAGAACGCACGTCGCGTACCAGCGGGTTCGCTTTATATAGTCGGAATGATACCCTTGGTCTGGCTGATGTATCAGTTGTTCACAGGAGCATTGGGCGTTGACGCGGTCAAAGCGCTGGAACACAGGCTTGGTGAAATCGGGTTGCAGATACTGCTCGCAACGCTGGCAATCTCCCCACTTCGAAAATATGCCGGGGTGAACCTGATCAAGTTTCGCCGTGCACTAGGGTTGCTCACTTTTTTCTATGTATCACTCCATCTGTCGGTCTGGTTGCTCCTTGATATTCAGCTCCTGTGGGGGCAAATTTGGGCTGATATCCTAAAAAGACCGTACATCACGATTGGTATGGCCGCCTTTGTTATGATGTTGCCCCTGGCGATTACATCGAACAACCGGTCTGTAAGCCGCATGGGCGCGCCAGCATGGCGCCTGTTGCACCGCTTAACATACCCCGCAGCTTTGGCAGGTGCGTTGCATTTCGTCATGGTCGTTAAAGGCTGGCAGATGGAACCCTTCATTTATCTGGGTATAGCGCTTGCACTACTTTTGCTGCGCCTAAAGTCGAAACGATCCAATATTACTGTGTAGATGTCTTTGGATTCGTTGAATACCTGAATTCCAGAGCTTTCAGAGCAAAGCCCCCAACCACGCACGATCGACTCGCTGAATCGCATTTCGATCAGGGTGTGGTTGTCGATATCTTGATCCGCCTTATTGTTTTCGGTGGTTCTGGGGTCAAATAATTGCGCTAAAAGACTGGCTGACATTCCATTCATTGCTTTAACCCTTCAAAAATACAGGGAAATAAAATGAATTTAAAAAAAATGACATGTTTCGAAAAAAACCACTTGCGGGGTTCGTTCGATCGGCCTAAACACCACTTCACCGAGGCGGCGGCGACGTTGTTTTGGTCTGGCGGACTGGCCTTATGGTTAGGAAGTCTGGAAATAAATCAGAGGTTATGCGGGCTGGCGGCACCAACGAAGAATGGTGC
>NZ_JAGFNU010000008.1 GCF_018457175.1 Pseudohalocynthiibacter aestuariivivens | reverse complement strand
CGCATGAAACGATCTACCGCAGCCTTTATGTGCAGACCCGTGGTGTTTTGAGGAAGGAATTACAGCAGTGTTTGCGCAGCCCGCGTGCCATTCGACGGTCACGGCATGCGACCCAGAAAGGGCTAAAGCTGCGCAAGATCAAGGATGCGATCCCGATCAGTGAACGCCCTCCAGAGGTCGAGGATCGGGCCGTGCCGGGGCACTGGGAAGGCGACCTGATCGTAGGGTCCAACAACAGCTACATCGCCACACTGGTCGAGCGTCATTCCCGGTTTGTGATGCTGGCCAAAGTCGAGAACAAGGACACCCAAAGTGTCATCACAGCCCTGATCAAGCAGGCCCGCAAGCTGCCCAAAGAGCTGTATCGGTCACTGACCTGGGATCGCGGCTCTGAGATGGCAGGGCATGCGAAGTTCACCATAGCCACAAAGATCGACGTCTTCTTCTGCGATCCGCAGTCACCTTGGCAACGCGGTAGTAACGAAAACACCAACCGGTTGCTTCGCCAATACTTCCCGAAAGGCATTGATATATCGGGCTTTAGTCAAGCCAAACTCAGCGCCGTCGCTCGTCAACTCAACGAGCGACCTCGAAAGACCTTGCAATACCAAACGCCAGCAGAGAAATTTGAAGCATGTGTTGCGGCGATCAGTTGAAACCACACCTCACACCCGCCGTTCGCTGCACTCAACACGAACGTCCGCAATGGGCCGGTCTCTCCCTGCGGATGAAAGAAACGCGCAGCTACTCAAGGTGATGACTGGATAGATCACCCCTCCGCTGATGACACTGCCCGCTGATAGAGATGCCATGTGGTGTGGCCAAGGATGGGCAGAGAGAAGATCAGGCCCAGAAACGCCGGAACAAGCGACAGCAGCATCGTGACCGTGATGATCGCCGCCCAGGTGAGCATGACCACCGGGTTCTCCTTAACAACGCAAACGGACGTGAGCATCGCGGAAATGAAATCCATTTCTCGGTCAAGCAGCATGGGCATGGCGACGACCGTCACAGTGAACAATGCAGCCGACAGAATTGCGCCTGCGCAGGTGCCAATTGCAAGGAAGGTCCAGCCCTGCGGTGTGAAGAAAACGATGTTCAAAAACTCGTCAAAATCCGAGAAGGATGAATCCTGCAGGATGATCGCCAGCCAAAGCCGAACTTGGTATGCCCACACCCAAAAAATGAACAGGGTGACAAAGGCCATCCAGCCCATTTCGCGCTTGCGTTGATTGGCCACGACGGTGAGGATTTCAATCCAGCCGAAACTCTCTCCCTTCTGTAATCGGCGGGACATTTCATATAGCCCTGCGGCGGCGAAAGGCGCGACTAACGGAAAGCCTACAACGGCGGGAATGATCATCCAGATCTTGCCAAGCCAGACCAGAGTCCAAATAAATAGGATTCCGAAAATCGCATAGAACAGGCCGAAGAAGCCGCTCATGAAGGGACGCGCCAGAAAGTCGGAAAACCCGGCCTTCAGCGACGCGGTAATATCACCCGCAGTCACCTTGTTAACCTCGGGCATGGTCGGCTGCTGAGGCGTCAGATTGTCCGGTGGCGTAGAACCTGCGGTCTTGGATGCCATAACACACTCCTCCCTATGTACGGCAACGCGCTGGTCCGTTTGCCAACAGACCCAGCAGTGAAACAGATATCCCTTCTCCACATACGAGTTTGTATCAGGGGAGGCATAAGGGCAAGGGGAGGAGTATGCCAGCTAAGTCCCGAAGTGCGGTCCCAGTACTTCATTGTGCTGCGCTGTAGATCAACGACCGCTTCGGTGAAGCTGCAACGCGGCTCGAACGGTCGTGATGAATGACTGCTGTGGGCCGAGTTAAGACAGCCTTGTTGCTGAACCCCGATCGATGAAGTGGCACGAAGTTTCTACATCTACTGTGATTGCAGAACTCGGCTAGGAGGTCTTCATTTGTCTAAATGGCACCCAAACGGCACCCGAAATGAATTTCTGCTACCCGAAGGAAAGTCAAAATATTCATAACATTTTGTTAAATATAAGGAATTCTGGTAGCGGAGGAGGGACTTGAACCCCCGACACGCGGATTATGATTCCGCTGCTCTAACCACCTGAGCTACTCCGCCAGAAACGAGGCCCGATGTAGGCGAGGGGTGCGAGGCCGTCAAGAGAGAAATGCACTTTGCGGCGCTAGATGGCAACTCAAGGTCAGGCGGGCCCGAGCACGTCTGCTCGCAAAGGAAAAATTAAACCGCTTACCTGCGTCGCAAACGGCATTCCAAAACTTGTGCCCAAGACTGTCGGCTAAGCAAAGCTGACGTCTGTTTCATCAGCCATTTCTTAAATGAAAGGCTTAGAAGGCGGACCATAGTGTCCAGCGGCTCTCTGAATTCATTCATCCTGAAACGTGGCTGAAGCCCATACAAACTGTTAAATTCCTAGATTGCAGTCTGGCAAACCCCTGTTGCATTTTTTATATTCTGCTGCCATGCGTCGCGTGACATGATGATTGGCGCTATACCAGAGTGGTGCGGACCGATGTTTGAGGGCAGGGTTGAAAGATTGGGAACTGAAGGCGCAACATCTGTTGTTGAGATTTCGGATCTGACCTATGCCGTCGATGGTGCTGAAATTCTGCACAATATTTCGTTCTTAGCAGACGAAGATCGTATCGGAATTGTTGGGCGAAACGGTTCGGGGAAAACCACGCTGGTAAGGGTGCTTGCCGGGCTCATTGAACCAACCTCTGGCGTTGTCAGGGTCTGTGGTTTTGATCTTGCAAAAGACCGCAAAGCTGCGGTTCGCACTCTCGGTATCCTGTTTCAGAACCCAGATCACCAGATCATCTTTCCCACCGTCGAAGAAGAAGTTGGTTTTGGCCTACTTCAGCTGGGATTGTCGAAAACAGACGCTGCGGCCGAGGCCCACAGGGTCTTGCAATCTTTCGGGAAAACACATTGGGCCGATGTCGCGATACAGCAGCTTTCGCAGGGGCAGCGGCAGTTGGTGTGCCTGATTTCGGTGCTTGCGATGAAGCCTAAGGTCATTATTCTGGATGAGCCTTTTGCCGGGCTTGATATCCCGACCACGCGCCAGCTTGGCCGATATCTTGATCAGACCTCAGCAACGCTTATCCATATCACACACGACCCAGAGATTTTGCGCGCCTATCAGCGTGTTATCTGGCTTGAGAAGGGAGCTGTAGAAATGGACGGGGCTGCCAAAGCGGTTCTGACAGCGTTCACAAATCGGATGGAGCAGATTGGAGCAAGTGATGATATCTCTCACGTCTCCGGTTAAAACACCGTGGCATTCATGGCCCGCAGGCCTGAAGCTTGGGCTGTTATGTGTTGCGACGATGGTTTTGTTTTCATTGGAAAACGTGTTTCTTCATTTGGCCGCGTTTGCGGCGTGTATTGGTCTATACTCGGTTCCGGGATATGTTTTCCTCAAAGCTGGTTGCAAGCGGTTGGTGTTCCTTTGGCCGTTTCTGGCTGTTATTGTTATCTGGCACGCGATAACTGGCACTCCGGTTGAAGGGACAGTTATCGCGCTCCGGCTGCTCACTGCTGTCGGGCTCGCCAATCTGGTCACGATGACCACGCGCCTGTCGGATATGGTTGAGGTTGTGAAAATGCTGCTGTCGCCACTGCGGGTTTTGGGTTTGAAAACACGGCCCCTTGAGATAGCGATCGCGCTTGTCGTCAGGTTCACGCCGGTGTTGGCACAGAAGGGTCGCGATTTGACATTTGCCTGGCGCGCAAGATCGCCAAAAAAGCCAAAGTGGCAAATCATCATGCCCTTTACTCTGTTGGCAATCGATGATGCGGAACATGTGGCCGAGGCGCTTCGCGCGCGCGGTGGAATATAGGATAAAAAGGGAAGAGAAATGGAAAGAAATCTGGTAATGATCGCCCTTTTTGCGGCTCTTATCGCGGCACTTGGGCTTATCCCGAAAATCACTCTGGCATTTGGTGTTCCGATAACAGCGCAAAGCCTTGGTGTGATGTTGTGCGGTACGGTTTTGGGCTCTAAGCGGGGTGCACTTGCAGTTCTTTTGTTCTTGCTGCTTGTTGCGCTTGGTTTGCCGCTATTGGCAGGTGGACGCGGCGGTCTCGGGCTTTTCGTTTCTCCGACAGCAGGATTTCTGATTGGTTTCCCGATTGCGGCCTTTGTCACTGGTCTGATCGTTGAAAAATGGCGAAGCGCCCCGCTGACGCTTGTGGCGGGTATCGCCGCGGCGTTGGGCGGAATTGTTGTTCTTTACGTATTTGGTGTCATTGGCATGTCGATTACGTTGGATAAATCAATTAACGAGGCGACTGTACTGGTAGCGGCATTTATTCCTGGGGATGTCCTTAAAGCCGCAATCGCAGGCATGCTTACAGCCGCGCTTGCCAAGGCGCGTCCCAACAGCGTTTTGTCGCGTACATGACTGAGACAAAGACAGAGCAATTGTTGTGGCAGCGGCGCTCTGTCAGGGGATATCATGACACGCCGGTTCCGCGCGATGCAGTCACGCGAATTCTTTGCGCGGCACGGCGTGCACCAAGTGGTGCCAACCTTCAGCCGGGGCGGTTTCACGTTCTTACTGGTGCGCCGTTTGAAGGGCTGAAAGGTGCCTTGGCTTTGGCCGTCGCCGAAAAACGACCGATGGTCGCGCAGTATTCCTATTTCCCGCAGCCGATGCCAGCAGACCTGAAGGCCCGCCAAAGGACGGCGGGTTACGCGCTTTATCATGCTTTGGGGATCGAACGCCGCGATATCGCAGGGCGTAAGGCACAGTTTGACAAGAACTACAGGTTCTTTGACGCGCCTGTCGGTATTGTCGTCACCATCCAGAAAGATATGGGCAAGGGGTGTTTCATGGATCTTGGCATGTCGCTGATGGCGTTATTCCTTGCTGCTGAAGATCTTGGATATGGCACGAGCGGAATTGGCGCGGTCGCGAATTATGCGGACGTGGTGCAACAAACACTCGACCTGCCTGACGACGAACTTGTCGTCTGTGGTGTTGCGCTGGGCCGAACCGATGAAGATGCCAAGGTAAACACGGTGCGCACGGAACGCGACGAACTGAATATTTTCACGAGCTTTCGCGGGTTTGACACCTAAGCCTCAAACAACACTGCCGTGCCCAATCCGCCAGCTGCTGCAATCGCGGCCAGCCCGATGCCGTTGCGCGCAGTCAGTTCGTGGAACACGCGCACTGCCAGGATTGCACCCGACGCACCTATCGGATGCCCCCGGGCCAGTGATCCGCCACCGAGGTTGGTTACATCTTCGTTTATCCCGGCTTGCTCCACACAGGCAATCGCCTGCGCGGCGTAGGCCTCCATAATCTCGGTAACACTTATATCTGAAGGTTTGAAGTTTGCCTTTGCCAGCGCGGAATTGATGGCCGCAACAGGTGCAAGCCCGGGAAGTTCTGGTGCCGCACCCAGCGTTGCGCCATTCATGATCCGCATTCTGGGGCCATTGATTTTTGCGGCTATGTCTTCTGAGACGATAAGGCAAAAGGCTGCCGCATCCGCCGCAACAGATGTATTGGCGGTAGTGACGCTACCACTGATAACTTTTGCGCGGTCGCAAAGACCTTGGGTCAGGTTTCGTGTGTAGGCATCATGATCAAGCGCGCTATGCGCGACAATCTCGGCGCTGAGGCGTGGGCCTGCTGCCAGCGCTTTCTTGTGACTTTCTATCGCCCATGTGTCTTGTCGTTGCTTCGAAATCCCGAGTTTTTGGGCAAGCGCCTCAGCAGCCTCTGCCATATCCGGGTCACGGTTGGGCCACGGCGAAAAGGCTGGCTGGTCATAGGGCAGGGGTGGCGTGCCATCAAATGAGGTTGCATAGCGAAGCGGCCTGCGTGAATAGCTTTCCACGCCGCCTGCGACCACGATCTCGGCCTGTCCGGTCTTGATCATCGCATCGGCCAGCAACAGCGCATCAAGCCCCCCACAGCACTGTCGGTCAATGCTAAGCCCCGCAACGGTTTCTGGCAGGCCCGCCGCCAACGCAACGAGCCGCGCCGGGTTGCCACCCGCGCCAAGCGCATTTCCGGCAATCAATTCGTCCACGTTGCTTGCATCAAGGCCTGCATTTGAAAGGCACGCCCTGATCGTGGGGGCGGCAAGTTCGTGCGGCAAAAGACGAGACAGCTTGCCGCCACGCGGTGCGACAGGTGTTCTATACGCCGCTATGACAAAAGAACTTGTCATAGCGTGCCTCCCACAATTTTGCGAATTGAAGGGAGATCCGGTTTGCCCGAAGACAAGAGCGGAAAATCTGGCAGAAAGATGATTTTACGCGGGGCCTTAAGGGGGCCGAGGTTCTGGCGGCAAAGCCTAATCAAGCGGTCACGCGTTTCGGCATTTTCGTTTCCTGCGACGATTGCAACAAAGACATTTCCACGTTTTGCATCGGGGCGCGGCAGCACGCAGCAATGCGGAACAGCCGGGTCTGAAAGTAAGAACTTCTCGATTTCTTCGGGGAAGGCATTTTGATCTGCAATCGTCACCATCCTGTTTTTACGCCCCGCAATGAACAGGTTGCCCATGTCATCGAGCCAACCCATTTCGCCGACGGACAGGAACCCGTCCTGCCAAACGGTGTCTTCACTGTCGCCTTGTCCATACCCATCAAAAAGAAAGGGGCTTTTTACCCAGACCTCTCCGACTCCGTTCTTCAAGGCCATTTCCTTTTGCCGGATTTCCACGGTCACGCCGGGGTAAGCCTTGCCAACAGATCCCACCGGAGTTTCGACATCCGCGATCGTGATAAAGCTTGTTTCTGACGCGCCATAAAATTCGTGCAAAGCGGCATTGGGAAAAAGCGCAGCCGCGTTTTCGCGGGTTGCCTGATCAAGGTTGCCGCCGCCACAGAAAATAAACCTGACAGCGGGCAGGACCTGCGGACGAAGCAATTTTTCAGCGGAAAAAAGCAAGCGCAACTGGGTTGGGGTCGCGTAGAGAACGGTGGTTTCCTTTGCCGCCAGCGCCTTGATCTGTCGATCCGGGCGCAGTTGCGCCAGTATATGTATATCCGCACCGATATGCGCGGCCTCCATGACGCTATAAAGCGCAAGTGAATGGCTGAGACGCCCCAGAATGCCATAGCTGTCTGTAGGGGTTAAATTAAAGCTCGCCGCGTTGATTTCAAAACTTCTGATCCACGACAGATGGGTTCGGCGAATGTTCTTGGGTTGTCCTGTTGTGCCGGAACTCATGCATTGAAAATAGGGCGTTGCATCATCGTCAGTACGCGCCTTTGATTTTTTCCCTGCCATTACTTCCGTAACAACACTGAATTCCACGCCTTCCTCACAGGCCCGAAAGATCTGGTGAATGGCCGTCACAGGGTCAGCGTCTGAGATCAGGCAAACTTCTGACGACGCGCTGGAAATTGCCTCAGATGCAGGATCAGAAGGTTTGGAACCATCCGGCGCAACAATCCGCGCCTGGTCATGCCAGGTGAAGGACGTTGAAACATCGGAGGCAATTACTGTCATTTGCGAATTTACCCAAGTTCATTTCTATCTAGCGAAAGAGCAAGACAGATGCACTGCTAAAGAAATACAGGCTGGCCTGCATTGCATTTCTTGAAGGGCGCGGGGAAACTATTGGTACTCCCTAGGGGAATCGAACCCCTCTTTCCAGGTTGAAAACCTGGCGTCCTAACCGATAGACGAAGGGAGCACCGTTTAGTGAGCGCGTATTTAGCGAGTGGTGTTGATAGACACAAGTGAAAAATTGCAAAATCTTAGGGTGCGGAACGGTTTTTATTTTGTCTTGGTTTGGAAACTTCGGCCTACTGCTTTGGCATTTCGTTTTGGTTTAGTGAAATGGCGTCGATCCGCAGGCGCTTTTGTACAAAATGAATAGCAATCTGATTCTTCAAAGTATGTTTGTAGGCACGACGCCACGGAACCGGAATAAAACGAAACGCACTCTCGCGCTGATCAATTTGCAGAGACTGCCGCGTCTTCGAGTCTTAGCTGAACACTTTGCCGGCCACCCCATGTGTTGATCTCCAGGCGTCCGGTCAGGTGGAAACGCGCACCGTTGTGTTTTTCCAGCAGTGGGCCAAGCGGGCCATCAAATGCACCAAAGCAGATAGCATCAATCCGGGCACCCAGCCCGTCACCAAAGCTGAGCTTCAGATGCGTTTCTCCAACACGTTTGGAAAAGAGGATTTTTTGGTCAGGAAAGGCAAAGCGCGGGGCAGGGGCGCTGGCCCCGAATGGTCCGGCCCCGTCAATCATTTCGATCAGTTCAGGTGTTGCGGCGCCGGGCATCAGAACGCCGTCGAGCTTCAGGTCAGCGGGTCCTGCGTCCCCGGCACCTTGCCGCGCCAAAAGCTCTGACAGGCGCTCCATGGCAGGTTCCAGCTTGTCGCGCGCCACACTAAGGCCAGCAGCCATCTTATGCCCGCCGCCTTTCAGCAAAAGCCCCTCGGACACGAGCCATTGGATGGCAGCGCCAAGGTCAATTCCGGCAACGGACCGGCCAGAGCCTTTGCCTTCCTCCCCATCAAGGCCAATCACGACAGCGGGGCGGTTGGTGGCCTCTTTCAGGCGTGCTGCAACAATACCGACGATACCGGGGTGCCAACCTTCACCAGCGGCCCAGACAAGCGGTGCCTCTACCCCACGTTCTTCGGCCTGCGCCATGGCAACTTCCCGCACCCGGTTTTCAATTTCCCGGCGTTCTGCATTTAGCTGGTCCAACCGTTCGGCGATGGAATGCGCTTCTGCCAGATTGTCAGTCGCGAGCAGCCGTGCGCCCAGATCCGCTTTGCCAATACGACCACCTGCATTCACACGGGGGCCAAGCAGGAACCCGAGGTGATAGGCGCTGGGTGCGCTGTTCATACGGGCAACATCGGCCAGCGCGACAAGGCCGGGGCGTTTGCGTCGTGCCATGACTTTAAGCCCCTGACGCACCAGCGCGCGGTTCACCCCGATGAGTGGCGCAACATCCGCAACCGTTGCCAGTGCCACGAGATCAAGCATTGCCATCAAGTCAGGTCCGGTCGCGCCGTTTTCACGCAATTGGCGGTTCACTTCTACCAGCATCAAGAACACGACACCCGCCGCGCAAAGATGGCTTGAGGTGCCGTCTTCGTCCTGACGGTTCGGGTTCACGACGGCATAGGCAGCTGGCAGCGTTTCGCTGCCAAGGTGGTGGTCCAGCACCAGAACATCTGTTCCCGCTGCGGCCTCTATCGGTTCAAACGATAGTGTGCCGCAATCAACGCAGACAATCAGATCATGATCCTTTGCCAAGGCCTGCATTGCCGAAACGTTGGGGCCATAGCCTTCGTCAATCCGGTCTGGCACGTAAAGCGTGGCATCCCGGCCCATTGCCCGAAGCCAGCACAACAACAATGCGGCTGAACTGCCGCCATCAACGTCATAGTCTGCGAACACCGCGATCTTCTCGCCGGACTTTGCGGCCTGCAGAAAACGGGCTGCGGCGCGCTCCATATCTTTCAGGCTGCGTGGATCTGGTAACAGATCCCTAAGTTGCGGCTCCAGAAAGGCAGCCGCGTCTTCTGCGTTTACGCCACGACGCACCAGAAGACGGCATAGCGGCATTGGCAGATCAGTGGCTTGCTGCATGGCTTCTGAGAGACGATCATCTTCAGCGCTTGGCCCAATCCACTTGCGCCCGGTTGCAGAGGAACTGACGCCAAGAAACCCTGTCATGAAACACGTTCGAGAAACGACACTGTCTGCCACGCGGTTACGAATTCGCCGTGTAAGTGGGCGACGGCGCTGTCATGCACCAGTTGCGGGTCAAGCGGTGTTGCCCCCGGCTTCCACGACATATCGGCATTGCTGGAAAACGCCGCACAGGCATCTTCAACGAGCACAACCTCAAACCCATAGTTTGCAGCCATTCGTGACGTTGTCGAAACGCAATGCGGCGTGGTCAGTCCGCAGATAACCAGTTTCTGCGCACCATTCTTTTGCAGGCGGTCCAGCAGGTCCGTCCCGATAAAGGCCGAATTTACAGATTTCTCAATGATTGTTTCGCCGGGTAACGGTGTTACCTCTGGCTTGAAGGCATGACCCGGCTGGTCGGGGGCCAACGGGCTTCCCGGTGTTTCACTGGAATGGCAGACATGGATCACAGGCCAACCCTGCGCGCGCCAATGATTCAGCAGCCTCGCGGCATTCGTTTCGGCGTTCATGTTGTTTCGCTTGCCCCAGACAGGGCTGTCGAATCCGACCTGAATATCAATCAGGATAAGGGTGTCAGTCATGCCTGACCCCTAATCAGTCGGGTGGCGGTAAATCATCCGCCGAACCGAACCGGTTTTTGAGCGCATCAAAATGGTTTCAGCGGTCAGATATCCAACTTCGCGTTTGATACCGGAAACGAGTGATCCGTCTGTAACACCGGTCGCGGCAAAGATAACATCTTGCGTTACCATATCGTCCCGCGTGTAAACACGGTTCAGGTCGGTGATGCCAGCCTTGGCTGCGCGGCCTTTTTCATCGTCATTTCTAAACAGCAAGCGGCCATAGATTTGACCGCCCATGCATTTCAAAGCCGCTGCAGCCAATACACCCTCAGGTGCGCCGCCAGAGCCCATATACATGTCAATGCCAGTGATATCTGCTTCGGCGCAATGCATAACACCTGCAACGTCGCCATCCGTGATCAGCCGGATTGCCGCACCGGTCGCACGGATTTCTGAAACCAGATCTTCGTGGCGGGGGCGTTCCAGAATGCAAACAGTGATGTCCTCGCAGCTTCCGCCCTTGGCCGCTGCCAGCGCTTCGACACGCTCGCTTGGTGACATGTCAAGCGTAACGGTGTCCGTGACAAAACCTGGACCGATTGCCAGTTTTTCCATGTAAACATCGGGCGCATGCAACATTGAGCCGCGTGGACCCATCGCAATGACGGCCAGCGCGTTTGGCATATCTTTCGCCGTAAGCGTCGTGCCTTCGAGCGGATCAAGCGCGATATCGACACCCGGGCCACCACCACGGCCAACTTCTTCGCCGATGTACAGCATTGGTGCTTCGTCACGCTCGCCTTCACCAATGACGACAACACCATTGATATCAAGCATGTTCAGCTGCGTGCGCATTGCATCGACAGCTGCCTGGTCTGCGGCTTTTTCGTCGCCCCGGCCAATCAGGCGGGCCGATGCCAAAGCCGCAGCTTCCGAAACCCGGGCAAGGCCCAGCGACAGCATGCGATCGTGAAATTCTACCTCGTTGGTCATTCAGTTTTCCTAATTCAATACGCAAATCTACTAAGCTTAACTCTCAATAGCCCGGTGTGGTGTTTGACGCTAGACCGTTTCAATCCGGATTGCGACCGGATCAGAGGCAAGCACCCCTGTCGCTGCAAACCCTGACAGCGCGCGGTCAAGTGCATCGCGTGTGGTTTTATGCGTGACGATCAACACTGGTGCAGCGGCGTCTGCGTGGCCGTATTGGCGCATCCTGTCGATTGAAATGCTGGATTCACCAAGGACCGTTGCGATCTTAGCCAAGGCGCCGGGTTTGTCATGCAGATGCATCCGCAAATAATAAGGCGCGGCGGAGTTCGCCTTGGCAGGCTTCGCAGTAACAAGGCTCTGTGCGGGCTGGCCAAATGTGGAAACGCGGATGCCACGTGCAATATCCAGAACATCGCCCATCACGGCGCTTGCGGTCGGGCCTTCACCAGCACCAGCACCGCGCAGAACAACCTGTCCAACGCTGTCACCTTCCACCACGACCATATTGGTTGCATTCTCAAGCTGTCCAAGCGGAGATTCGGCAGGCACGAGGCAGGGCGACATCCGGCTTTCAAGGCCGCGTCCTGTCATCTGTGCAACGCCCAGCAGTTTGATCCGATACCCCATGTCAGCGGCGGCTTCGATATCTTCAATTGAAACGCGCTCTATCCCCTCAAGTTCCATCGCGTCGAAATTCACTTTGGTGCCAAAAGCGATAGCAGCCAGCAGGGCGAGTTTGTGCCCCGCGTCGATACCCCCGACATCCAGTGTCGGGTCCGCCTCGAGATAACCAAGCGCATTGGCCTCTTCGAAAACCTCTTCATAAGGAAGTTTGGCATTTTCCATCCGCGTCAGAATGTAATTACAGGTGCCATTCATCACACCCATGATCCGTGTAACCTGATTGGCGGCAAGCCCTTCGGTCAGCGCTTTGACAATCGGGATACCCCCGGCAACAGCGGCCTCAAAGCGGATCACGCGGCAGTTCGCCTCTGCGGCTTCCGCCAAAGCCTGACCATGAATGGCGAGCATTGCCTTGTTTGCAGTCACAACGTCTTTTCCGGCATTGATCGCAGCTTCGGTTGCGGCTTTCGCTGGGCCGTCCGAGCCGCCCATCAACTCGACAAAAACATCGACATCATCGCGCTTGGCCAGAGCGACCGGATCATCCTCCCAGTCAAAGCGGGACAGGTTGACGCCACGGTCCTTGTCGCGTGACCGCGCAGAGACGGCGCTGATCACAATTTCGCGCCCGGTGCGGGCCTCAAGTAAAGCTTTGTTGCGCTGAATAATTTTCACAACGCCGGCTCCGACGGTTCCCAGACCAGCAATGCCAAGGCGCAAGGGTTCGGACATGGGTATTCTCCGTCAGTTTAAGTTTCGCAGGTCTGTTATCGGGATTCCCTGAGCCATGCAATCTGAACCGGGAGAAACAGTCTTATTGATGCTTTTCTGTGGCTTCCGTCAGTTCTGTGCTGCGGTGTCATCCAGTTCCTGCCCCCGCAGCGCATCGGCGCGTGCCCGCAAGCTTTCTGCCCGCGCTTCAACCTCTTCAATGGACTCGTCGTCAATTTCGGTAGAGCCAGCGTCTGCCAAGACCTGATCCATCGGGGCAAGGGTAGGGTAATCTGCGGCCAGTGCCTGATCGCTTAGAGCTGAATCAACGTCTGGAAACTGTGTGCAGCCCGCAATCAGCAGCAGAACGCAAAGGTGAACAGCAGAAAAGCGAGGCATTCTAAAAGCTCCGGGTGTCAGGTGGCGGCAGCATAGACAGCGGGAACGGAGTGAACAAGCCACGCGACGTCGTGGTGTAAAAAAGAAGAAGTCGTAAAAAGTTAAAACGCATCTTTGAAATGAACGCGTGTTCAGATAATCATGTCTCATGGCACGCAAAACAGGTTCACATTCTGAGATCACCGGCCCACGGGTTCGCGAGGCCGCGCAGAACCTATTTGCGCGGCACGGGTTTGCCGCCGTCTCGATGCGTCAGATCGCAACCGAAGTAGGCGTGCAGGCGGGTGCGCTGTATCTTTACACGCCCGACAAACAAACGCTGCTGTTTGACCTTATGAAAGGCCATATGGAGGAACTGCTTGAGGCTTGGAGCGAGGCAGAAAAAGGCAAAACGCCAATTGAGCGTCTGGAGGCATTTGTCCGGTTCCATATTCGTTTTAATATCAGTCGATATGATGCTGTTTTTATTGCGTATATGGAGTTGCGAAACCTTACGCCTGAGAATTTCACAGAGATTGAAGCGTTGAGAAAGCGTTACGAAAACGCGCTCGAGACGATCTTGCGGGATGGTCAGGAAGCGGGCGATTTCGAACTTCCCGATACCAAGCTTGCAGCACTGGCAGTGATTGCAATGCTCACCGGGGTCAATACCTGGTTCAAAGAAGGTGGGCGGCTGAACAGGGATACGGTGGAAGGGATTTACTGGGATATGGTGCGCAAGGCTGTCGGCACCTGAGGGGGGTATTTTTCCAGGATTTGCGCGTTCGCCGCCAAAGGCATGCATTCTAAAAGATTTTTGCCTCCGGCGGGGATATTTTTGGGAAAAAGAAACTAATGCGCGGGTTGAATGAACGTTCCGTTTCGAAGGTCGGCAAACGCTATTTGCAGTTCTTCCCGTGTGTTCATGACGATCGGCCCATGCCAGGCGACAGGTTCCTCTATTGGGGCGCCTGAAATCAGCAGGAACCTTACACCGTCAGGCCCTGCCTGAACGGTGACTTCGTCACCCGTGCCAAACTGCACCAACGTCCGGTTACCAGACATGTCGCGTATGTTGAGTTCCTGACCAAACACTTCCTTTTCGAGCAACACACCACGCGGGCGTGACGCGTCGACAAAGGCGCCGCTCCCTGCGAAAATGTAAGCGAAGGCTTGTCTGTAAGTATCTATCGGGAAGGTCTTTTTCACGCCCGGGGGTACAGAGATATCAAGGTACTGCGGATCAGCGGCGATACCATCAACCGGGCCGGTTTTACCCCAGAAGGACCCAACGATGACCCGCACCTTTGTGCCATCATCATCGATTACCTCTGGAATATCTGCCGAGGTGACATCCTGATATCGGGGCGCTGTCATCTTGAGGCTGCTTGGCAGGTTCGCCCAGAGCTGAAAGCCATGCATCTGCCCGGATGCGTTTCCCTTGGGCATTTCCTGATGCATGATGCCGGAACCTGCTGTCATCCACTGGACGTCACCCGCGCCAAGTGTGCCTTCGTTCCCCAGTGAATCACCATGTTCCACAGTGCCATTCAATACGTAAGTTATGGTTTCGATGCCACGATGCGGGTGCCAGGGGAACCCGGCCAGAAAATCCTCGGGGCGGTCATTGCGAAAGTCATCAAACAACAGGAACGGGTCTAACTGGTCAGGGTTTTGAAACCCGAAAGCGCGATGAAGGTGGACGCCAGCCCCTTCGAGTGTAGGCTGCGCAGATGAAAGTGATGTTACGGGTCGTAGGGACATGATCGGGCCCTCCTTTCAATGGTGAACATAATACATGGCCCCCTAGATTTCACTGTGCGTGAGCGCGCATAACTTAGCAGATTAGAGCGCATAGCGTCTTCTACTGCACATATCATGGTGTCTGGGTGAAGAGACGAATGGTCCAGTCGCGCAACTGGCTTGTTTCGGGGCTGAGGGCAGCATCGTCTTTTGACGGCATCAGAAAGTGCCCTTGTGCCATTGGGATTTCTATGTCGAGCGGCTGGGCCAGCCTGCCTGCCATCAGATGGTCCCGCGCGTAACGCTTCATGATCATTGCAACGCCGGATCCTGCCATGATCAGCTCGATTGCGGCCAGAGAGGTGTCGACGAACAAACCCTGTCGGAGCGCCTGTGTCTCTAATCCCTGCATTTGAAAGAATCGAAGCCAATGATCCTGATATCCGTGTATATGGATCAATTCCCGTGCCAACAGATCGGGAATTGTTTTAATGCTTGCACAATCTTCGGGTGCGCAAACCGGGATCATGACTTCTTCAGATAGCAGTTGCGCACTGGCACCGAACCAGCTTCTTGGGCCCAGCCGGATGTCTATATCGATGTCTTCCTCGGTTGCGGAATCGGCCCAGATTGCCGAGATCAGCCGAATGTTGATGTTCGGGTTGGCATGCCGGAGCGCGCCCAGACGCGGGGCGATCCAGAGGACAGAGGTGGATATAGGCGCACGCAGGGTTACGGTTTTCGCCTCTGACGGGCCCAGCAAGCCGCGTGTTGAATAAGCGATATCACTAAGCGCCTGTGCAATGGACGGATAGTAGGCGTGCCCGATCTCTGTAAGCTCCAGCGTGCGTGAGCGGCGGATGAACAGTGCGACACCAAAGGTTTTCTCAAGCGAGCGTACCTGATGGCTGACAGCAGCCTGCGTAAGTCCCAGTTCTTCTGCGGCAGCGGTAAAGCTGTGCCGCCGGGCGGCACATTCGAATGCACGCAGCCAAACGAGATTAGGAAGAGATGCCATGTGGGTTTACCCCCCCCCTGTGTCACAAAAATACTTTAGGACAGAACGTTATATTATTCGTTTTATTCTTGGCAAGCCCCGTGCTTATCCTGAGCTGAACACGGTATCGCGCGCGGCGCATAAAAGGGAATGCTTCATGAAAGTTGGATTTATCGGTCTTGGAAATGTTGGTGGCAAACTTTCCGGAAGTTTGCTTCGCAATGGCGTTGATCTGACGGTGCTCGATCTGAACGAGGACCTGATGCAAAAATTTGTCGAAAAGGGTGCAAAACGCGGGAAAACCCCGGCGCAGATGATGGCGGATTGTGACGCGGTGATCACGTGCCTGCCAAGCCCAGCAGCATCAGCAGCCGTTATGGAAGGCGAAAACGGTATTCTGGAAAACATGGGTCCCGGTAAAATCTGGATGGAAATGTCCACGACGGATGAGGCAGAGGTCACGCGCCTAGGAGCCAAGGTCATTGCCGCAGGCGGCGCTGCGGTTGACTGCCCGGTTTCGGGCGGGTGCCACAGGGCAGATACCGGTAATATTTCGATTTTTGCGGGCTGTGACCGGCCAACTTTTGAACGCATCCTGCCATTCCTGACAACCATGGGGCGGCGGATTCTGCACACGGGTGAACTTGGCAGTGCCAGTATCCTGAAGGTCATGACCAACTACCTTGCCACAGCAAATCTGCTGACCTGTTGCGAAGCACTGGTCGTGTCGAAAGCAGCCGGCATGGACCTTAATACAACCTATGAGGCGATCAAGATTTCTTCTGGCACCAGTTTTGTGCATGAAACGGAAAGCCAGGTTATTCTGAACGGTTCTCGCGATATTTCCTTTACGATGGATCTGGTTTTGAAAGATATCGGGTTGTTTCAGGAAATTGCAGACCGGGCGAAAATACCGCTCGAGATCAGCCCGCTGATGATCGACATCTTCAAGGATGGCATGAAACGCTACGGCGACCGCGCGCAGTCAGACGACATCATTCGCCGTCTGGAAGAAGCAACCGGCCTTGATATCCGCGCGCCGGGATTCCCCGCCGAGATGTTAGATGATGAACCGGAAGAACCGGGATATGAGGTGAACCCGAAGGCAAACAGGTTGGCTGCGGAATGAGCGGGGGAGATTACATAAATTTAGATCGCTATCCGATTGATAAACAAAATAAAGAGTCCTTTGCATCGATGGTGGAAAAGGTTCGAAGGGACCTAGCGAAAGACGGATGTGCAGTGGTCAGGGGCTTCCTAACCGACGCTGGTCTTAAAGCTGCTGTCGCCGAGGCGGACAGCGTCGCGGACAAGGCGCATCGCTCTTACAACAGTACCAACATCTATTTCACGCAGGATGACGAAACGCTGCCAGCCGACCACCCGGCGCGGCAGTTTTATGAACGATCCAATGCTTTCATACCTGCGGACAACTTCGCACCCAATGGCGCGCTGCGTCAGATCTATGATTTTCCGGGGTTTGATGATTTCATTCGCCTGTGTCTGGATGAGCAAGAAGACCGCTTTTTCCGGTATGCCGACCCACTTGCAGATGTAATCGTGAATACGGCGGGCGAAGGAAACGGCTTTCCCTGGCATTTTGACACCAATAATTTCACCGTCACGTTAGCTTTGCAAAATGCCGAACAAGGTGGGGCTTTTGAATATGCGCCAATGATCCGCAAGAACGGCGAGAATATTGAAGAGGTGTCGCGGGTTCTCGACGGGACATCTGAAAATATCCACACGCTCAATCTGGAACCGGGGGATCTTCAGCTTTTCCGCGGGCGTTATTCCCTGCACAGGGTCGCGCCATTGTCGGGCAACCGGCCGCGTCATGTTGCGATTTTTTCCTATGTTGAACAGGAAGGCATGTGCGGCAGCCCGGAACGCACGCGGCAACTTTATGGGCGTGTGTTGCCGATCCATCTGGAACGCGCGAGCCTAAGGGCTGATGACTATGTGGATTAGTGAAACAACTCTGTGTGGGTAGAATTGAAAACGAGCAACTTTAGCTTTTAGGGCGAAGGTCCTGTTCCTTTTCGCGTGGCCCTGAAAGCTTCCAATGAAGCGCAAGGTGCAAAAATCCCTTCATATCGGATTTTTGCGTCAGTGACTGCCTTTGTTCGACAGTAAGGGTGGTTAGAAACGTGCGATGATCCATAAATGCTCCTCAGGCAGCAGCGGAAATCTAACAGCAACAAAAATTGTCGAAAGAATTTAAATTTCACAAGCAGAGAAGATTTTGGTTCAATGGCTTGATGAACCCGCATTCCTTATGTTTGCAAATGAGGAAGCGAACTCCATTCTCGACCTTTCTATCCGTGCAAGGTATTGAGCCCTGAAAAGGAACCAGCGCATGCCTCAGAACGACACTAAAGACCCCGAAGAAATCCTGGCGACTGTCAGCGTTTCACCGATGCGCAGGTACTTTGCGATGGGCGTTCTAATCGTCCTTGGCACCATGTTGATTTACATTGCTTTTGATAAACCGCCCGCGAATTTTGGCTGGCAGGTGTTCCTTTTGGCTTTGGGGACTACCGTGCTTTTTGTCGCTGAAAAGCTGCGGCGCGCGACCTCGCTCGAGCTTGAGCTTACTCAGACAGAACTGCGCGAAAGTTCGGGCAGGGTGCTTGCCTATGTAGACGACATAGTAACCATTGATCGCGGGGTGTTTGCCTTTAAACCTTCAAATGGTTTCATGTTGAAACTAAACAAGCCAATGGAACGTGTCTGGGCGACAGGGTTGTGGTGGCGTATCGGGCGACGTGTCGGCGTTGGTGGGGTAACCTCAGCATCACAAGGCAAATCTATGGCTGAAATTCTGACAGCTCTGACGATTCAAAAGTTAGAAGCTAAAGAAGAACTTTAACTTTCCCACAATAGTTGCGGCGCAAAACGTGGGCTGGTGATGACCAGATTGTGCATCGTAAATGCCGGAATCCCGAGCGCAAATTGCCTAAAGTCCATTGTCGACGTCTGAACGTCATCCACAAGGCCAGTTATCGGGACATAGTCCATGTTGGTTTCAACGATGATGGCTGTGTCACCGTTGCTCATGGCTGGAATTTGGTCTTCAATGTCTGCAATTGTGCCGTCTGTCCACGAAGGTTGCCCAGCAGTTGCCTGTGACCAGTTTACGTCGAACTCTTCATCAACATTGTCCCATGTTACAACGGTCACGCGTATCCAGGTTGGACGACCGGTGTTCGTCAGGTAGTCAAACACTGTTTGCAGGCCATTCAGATAATCCGGATCGATCGGGTCTGTTTCCCGCGAAAGCATATCGCCAAGCGTATAAGCGGCTTTCAGGTTCGTATTTTGTGTTCGGAAGGCGTCGAAGTACAGATACATCCCGACATATGCCCACGCGAGCATTGGCAGCACGATAACAGCTTCTATAGAAATACTGGCGCGTGTTTCTGACAGAAAATGACCAAGACGGGATTTGATATATTTCAACATAATACTACTCACGACCTCGGTTCATTTACAAAGGCAGAGGTCGACACCAGCGCATAACCACCAGTGTGGTCGACGCGCATGTGAAAACCCATTCCGTTCCCCGTGAAGATTGGGTCAAAAATTGCACAGGCCCGCACGAGCATCATCTCGTTGTCCCCGCCACCATCAAACGCGACAACAGGGGTGATGGTGCCGGAACGGTCAACGCAGGTTGCGTTGGACCCAAGCGGCGACCAGGTTGTCGTACTTACAGGGCGCAACTCAAGCTGCAACGCGTTCATACAATCCGGAAGGATCGTCGCGCGGTTACAGATAAGCGTTTTCAATTCGTCATGTGTTGGACCAGTCAGATTCCCAAGGCGCAGGTCGCGAACCGTCAGATCCAGAGCACGCTCAAGCATCACGTGGCGAACCGCCAAAAGGCCTGATTCAAAGGCCGACATGAAAATGTAGATGAATATCGGAAAGACAAGCACGAACTCGATTGTCGCGTTGCCTTTTTCCGAGCGCCTGAAACGGCGGATTAAACGCGTGAACAAATTCATTGTGTAAGTCTCAACTGGTTAATTTGACGCGCAATCGCATTGAAGGCTTGCGAAATCTCTGTGCCTTCGACCCGGAAGAAGTGGCTTACGGTTGACGCACAGCTGCGCATCACGTCGGCACCGTGGTTGCTGACTTCAAAGCCAATCGTGAACACAGTGATGTCCTGGGCTTTTGCAGCGTCGCAAATGTTGTCGAGCATCGTGTCCGCCTGGGACGCCGTATAGACCGTGTCGTAGTACCGATTGCGGTACGAATAGCTCACATTCCGATAGAGGTAGTACCACAAAGTGTAGTTGTTCCAGTGGATGTATTCGCTTTCTGAGTTATAGGCCCAGTCTTCGATCCGGTTGGTGTTCACGTTCTCACCATCGGTCATCAGAACCACAACTTTCATGGTTTCATCGTCATCCCAGGCCGCGGGGCGCGTTGAAAATGCGCTATCCACGATGCCTTGGTTTGCAAGTTCCTGAACGATTGGCCGTGTTGAAGGATCCAGCAAAATGGAACCCCATTTCATACCAATATGGATCGCCGTATTCGCGCGCGCACGATAGTTATCAATCGTGTTGTGCATTGCGGTCACGTCCTGGCTAAGCGGAACGATACGCTCATAAGTCTGCATCGGGCAGCCGGGGTTGCGGATCGGTTGATATGAGCTGCTGCTCCACTCAAAGTGCTGCATTTGCTTATAGTACCGATTGTAATTTCCATTGGCGTCCGTGCCGAAGTCCAGCCCGGTTTCATCAAAATCAGATTCAATAAAATCGATACAATGAGAATAATTATGGTTCGGGATGGATGTCCGCTGTATCTGGTTAAAGATGGCAGGACCCGCATTCACATGCGCCGTGTAGGGGATAATGGAAAGCGAAATCAGGTCTTCGGCCTCTTCACGAATAACCGTGTCGACAAATTCCTTTGCCGCAACCCGCAGGTTGTAAATCTTGTTGTTTCGCCCCATTGAGCCGGAAATATCCACCACAAGTGAAATTTCCACGTTTGATACGCGCTCTTCAGCGGCACCCCCGGCAAGTGCATGCAGGGGCGTGTCGCCCATCATGTCAAGAAACTGGCCCATCCGGTCTTCACCACCAGTGGCGCCGCTTTGACGAATTGGCATAAACAGCGTTCTGACGTCAGTCGCGGCGAGCGCGCTTACGGTGCGGTAGTTCAGACCCTGATCAACGGTTACGGAAAGCAGATAATCCCGCATGCCGGCTTTGTCGAAGTAGTCTTCAACAACAGACTGAGGGTCCAGTGTCTGGTCAAGGTCTGCCGCAGCCAGAATGGAGCGGTCCAGCGTGTTCTGAAGTTTCGTTCGGGTGTTTTCGTAGCGCATCATATCAACGGCCATGCCGCCTACCATGAGCATCAATACGAAAATAAAGAGTGAGAAGATGATGAGAGAGCCATTTTCATCTCGGTGGAATTTCGCCGCTTTTGACAGAAAGGACCCTTGGGTGCTTTCCATTTTCTTTGCAGCATCTATACCGTGATCGAACTGAACAGAACGCATCGTCACATACCTCTCTTGATGTCGCTGTAAACGACCTCGAAACCCCTCGCACTTAAATGAGTGCCCGGACATAAGGCTTTAAGGTTGTGGCAAGATATGGGCAAAGATGGGTCCGAATTGAAAAACGCCAGGAAAACTTGGGCTTTTTTGCATCACTCTTGGCCGTTTTGTTTCGCATCTCGCCACATTAAGGCTAATTTAGCCACGTTGTTCACGTTTTGAGATCAATTAACAGTCCATTTAAGGGGCAAAAAGCAGCAGAATCATTCGATTCGCGTGAGACACGTTAACCAATTCGTCATAATGTCGCAGGACCCAGAAAGTTGCGAGCGATTCTCGCGACTGCAGGATTTGGAGAGAGAAATGACCGGCATCCAAGAGCCCAGTTTTCGTGAATCAGTAGATATAATGTTTAACAGGGCTGTTGCCTTAATGGATCTCCCACCGGGTCTTGAAGAAAAAATTCGTGTTTGTAACGCAACTTATACCGTTCGGTTCGGCGTGCGCCTTCGTGGCCAGTTGCAAACCTTTACAGGGTATCGTTCTGTTCATTCTGAACATATGGAACCTGTGAAAGGCGGCATCCGCTATGCAATGGGTGTTAACCAGGACGAAGTTGAAGCGCTGGCAGCACTGATGAGCTATAAATGTGCGTTGGTTGAGGCCCCATTTGGCGGCTCCAAAGGCGGCCTGCGTATTGATCCGCGCGAATATGATGAACACGAACTGGAGCTTATTACCCGTCGGTTCGCATACGAATTGATCAAGCGTGACCTGATCAACCCGAGCCAGAACGTGCCTGCTCCGGACATGGGAACGGGCGAGCGCGAGATGGCATGGATCGCCGACCAATACGCGCGGATGAACACCACAGACATCAATGCCAGGGCCTGCGTAACAGGCAAGCCCCCACATGCAGGTGGTATCGCGGGCCGAGTTGAAGCAACCGGTCGCGGCGTTCAATATGCTCTGAAAGAATTCTTTCGCCATCCTGAAGATATTGCGAAAGCCGGACTTGACGGGAAACTGGACGGGAAACGGATCATCGTTCAGGGCCTTGGTAATGTGGGTTACCATGCTGCCAAGTTTCTGTCCCAGGAAGACGGCGCCAAGATCATCGGTATCATCGAACGCGATGGCGGCATTTTTGATGAAAAGGGGTTTGATATTGATGCAGTTCAGGCTTGGCTCGCCAAACATGGTGGTGTCAAGGATGTGCCGGACTGCAAATACGTTAAAAACGGTGCACTGCTGCTTGAAGAGGATTGCGACATTCTTATCCCTGCGGCTCTTGAGGGCGTGATTAACCTTACCAACGCTGATCGCGTTAAAGCCCCTTTGATAATCGAGGCTGCAAACGGCCCGATCACATCAGGTGCTGACGAGATTCTGCGGAACAAAGGGACGGTGATTATCCCGGATATGTATGCAAACGCTGGCGGTGTGACCGTGTCCTATTTCGAATGGGTCAAAAACCTCAGCCACATCCGGTTTGGCCGGATGCAGCGCCGTCAGGAAGAGGGCCGTCACCAGCTTGTTGTGGATGAGCTTGAACGCCTTTCTGGTGACAAGAATCTTGGATGGCAGTTGTCCCCGGATTTCAAGGAAAAGTACCTGCGCGGTGCGGATGAGCTGGAACTCGTGCGCTCTGGTCTGGATGACACCATGCGGTTTGCTTACCAGTCGATGCGCGAAGTCTGGCATGGCCGCAATGATGTTACCGACCTGCGCGTTGCAGCCTATCTGGTTGCGATTGACAAGGTTGCCACCAGTTACCGCGCCAAAGGGCTCTGATTCCATGGCCGGAGTCGATCTGGCGTTTTCTTGCAGATGCGGCACTCTGAAAGGGGTGTTGCATTCTGTTTCTCCAACGACGGGCAGCCATGTAAAATGCTATTGCTGCGACTGTCAGGCGGCGGCGCATCATCTTGGTGCGGCGGAGGTGCTGGACGAGCATGGCGGTACAGAAATCTATCAGACGATTCCTGCCGAAATAGAACTGACAGAGGGCGCTGAAAAGCTCGCCTGTATGCGCCTGTCACCCAAGGGTCTCATGCGTTGGTACGCCTCTTGCTGCAACTCCCCGCTTTTCAACACGCTGGCCTCAGCGAAACTGGCCTTTGTGGGCGTCCACGTAAGAGCGTGTGAAAAAAACGCCGAAGCATTCGGACCGCTTGTTGCAGTGGTAAATACTGGTGGTGCAATTGATCCACCTGAAAACCTGAAAGATTTTGGCATGCGACGCGCGATTTGGGGATTTGTCCGTCGTAATCTCGGCGCGAAGTTACGCGGCAGAACCGAGAATTTTTTCTTTGACGCAAATCGAAATCCCATCGTTACGCCATATGTGCTGACGCTGGAAGAACGGCGCGCAGCCACACCGAAATAACAGAAGCGACAAGTCCTGTCGGAAAATGCCAAGTTGCGAGCGGAGACGCATTGCACATTGTCTGTGGACTTGGTTCTATCGTCTCGTCTGACTATGGAGTAAGAAATGCGGTTTTCCGGCCTGCGGGTGATAAAAGAAGGTTTGTCTGGCAACAAAGGCTGGACCCCTCACTGGCGCAACCCTGAACCAAAGTCAGAATATGACGCCATTATCATCGGCGGCGGTGGTCACGGCCTGTCGACAGCTTACTACCTTGCAAAGAACCACGGCATGACAAACATCGCCGTTTTGGAAAAAGGTTACATTGGCGGTGGCAACGTTGGCCGGAACACGACCATCGTGCGCGCCAATTACTTCCTGCCCGGCAATTCTGAGTTCTACAGTCATTCGCTGAAACTGTGGGAGGGGTTGGAGAAAGACCTAAACTACAATGTCATGCACTCTCAGCGCGGACAGATTGCATTGTTCCATTCCGATGGTCAGCGCGATGCTGCCGTGCGCCGGGGCAATGCGATCCGAAATCAGGGCGATGACGTAGAGCTGCTGTCGCGCGAGGATGTGCAACGTTTGCTGCCTTATCTTGACTATGAACAGGCGCGGTTTCCGATCTATGGCGGATTACTGCAGAAACGCGCAGGAACTGCACGCCATGACGCGGTGGCCTGGGGTTATGCACGCGGTGCGGACCAGCGCGGTGTTGATATCATTCAGAACTGCGAAGTAACGGGCATCGACATTGAAAACGGTGCTGTGAAAGGTGTGCAAACAACTCGCGGAGCGATCTGCGCCAAAAAGGTCGGGATTGTTGTGGCCGGCCGATCTGGTCAGGTTGCGGCCTTGGCCGGGATGCGCTTGCCTATTGAAAGTCATGTTCTGCAGGCCTTTGTGACAGAAGGGCTAAAGCCCTGCATCGACCATGTTGTAAGCTTTGGGATGGGTCACTTCTACATCAGCCAGTCTGACAAGGGTGGGCTGGTCTTTGGGGGTGATCTGGATTTTTACGCCTCTTACGCGGCACGTGGCAATCTGCCGATGGTTGAACATGTGATGGAGGCTGGAATGACCCTGATGCCGATGATCGGCAAGGCAAAACTTCTGCGCAGCTGGGGCGGTATCATGGATATGACGCCTGATGGCTCCCCCATCATCGACAAGACAGACACCAAGGGGCTCTTTATCGACTGTGGCTGGTGCTACGGTGGGTTCAAGGCTGTGCCGGGGTCTGGCTATTCATTCGCGCATCTTATGGCGACCGATACCCACCATGAGTCCGCAGCGAAATTCCGCCTTGACCGGTTCCGAACCGGTGTTGGCCTTATGGACGAGGAGGGGACCGGTGCTCAACACAATCTTCATTAAAAAGACGGCAGTGGCTGTGCTTTTAGGCAGCCTTGTTGCAACCCCAATCGCGGCTATGGACATGCCGATGGGGTGTTTTGAACGGAACTATACAAAGGCGCATCTGTCGGGTCAGCCCGCACAGGTTGTTGAAAGTATCCGCGTCTTGTTTACCGAAGAGACCTTTGACGATTCCACATATCTTCACGCCCGGATGCAGGTGCTTCTGGCCAATCAGGGGCATGTTCGCGCAGAAGGATTGGGTGGCGAAACGCTGGATCAGTTTTTGATCTGCGATGCAGGCAACGGCAAACAAGCCCCTGCTTGTTTTGTAGAATGCGACGGTGGTGGCATGCAAATCAGCCGCAACAGTGGCGGGATACTGGAGTTTCGCACTGATTATCTGATGGTTGGCGACTATGACGAATGTGGTGGTGCAACCGACCTGACAGAATATCAGGGTAAATCAGTGACCTACCGATTGAACCAAGTTAACGACGCACGCTGTGACGACCTGCGGCACTGAGCATTAAGAGGCTGAAATGCGTATAAAATGCCCACTTTACGGGGAACGCGACAGACGCGAGTTTTACTATGTCGGGGATGCCAGTGCGCTGGACCAATCTGCCGGAAAAGCCAACATGATTTGCATTCAAGGGATGTGGGTGGATTGAGTATCTTTGATAAAACCAAGCAACAGGTCAGGACACTGACCATGCTCATTGCGATTACAGGAAGCAATGTGGCGACAACGGCGCATGCCTCCGACCAACCTTCGCCGGAGGAAATGGCCAGTGAAATCGTTGAATTTGCAAACACACAGGACGTTCCTAACTACGGCCCCGGGACGGAAGTGCGGTTGTATGCAGATGGTGCTGCAGTAGTGCGGGAAATCAGATTGACTGATCCGGAATTAGAACAATTTGCCAAGACAAATAGCACTGAGATGTTGGCTCTTTTTGCTCCCGACTACCAAAAGGAGGTCTGTTCGAGTTGGATTGGAGCGGCATTCGTTCGACGCGGGGTTGTCTATCGCACTGTTGTTACGGACACAGATAGAACTGAAACTGCGCGGTTTGAGGTGGACCAATGCTAGAGGTTTTTCTGTCGATGTTCGGGGCAACCGTGTTGGGTTTTGTACTGTTTAGTGGAGGCAACGATGCGGCTTAAATGTCCGCTTTGCGGAGAACGCGACAGACGCGAATTCTATTATGTCGGGGATGCCATCGCGCTTGACCGTCCGACCCCGGACGCGGGTGACGTGGCGTGGGATGATTACATCCACAACCGCGACAACCTGGCCGGTGTGACCCGTGACCTCTGGTATCATGAAAGCGGTTGTTCGGCATGGCTGGTCGTGACCCGTAACACGGTGACGCACGAGGTGTTGTCAACGGCACTTGCCTCTGACGTCAAGCGGGGGGCTGCAAAATGAGGGTCGAGGGGAAAGGCCTGATCAACCGTGACACGCGTGTTGGGTTCAGCTTTGATGGCCAACGATACACTGGCTTTGAAGGCGATACGATCGCCTCGGCCCTGCTGGCCAATGACGTGCGTTTGACTGGGCGCAGTTTCAAGTACCACCGTCCGCGTGGCATTCTGACCGCAGGGTCAGAAGAACCAAACGCCCTGATGACCGTGGGCGAAGGTCCTAGCCAGAGCCCAAACACCCGCGCCACCACGCAGGACATTTTCGAAGGTCTTGTTGCGCGCAGCCAGAACAATTGGCCGTCCCTGAAAACGGATATTCTGTCAGTAAATGACGCATTCACGAATTTCCTGTCAGCAGGGTTTTATTATAAAACTTTCATGTGGCCGCGCAGCTTTTGGGAAAAGGTTTATGAGCCTTTCATCCGCCGCGCAGCGGGGCTTGGTGCGCTTTCAGGCAAACACGATGATGACCGATGCGAAAAGGCTTTTGCCTTTTGTGACATATTGGTTATCGGCTCTGGCCCCTCTGGTCTGATCGCGGCGCTGGCGGCTGCGCGCGCTGGCGCTGATGTAATTCTGGCCGAGGAAGACAGCCGCTTTGGCGGGCGCTTGCTGACCGAGACCTACACGCTGGATGAAAAGCCCGGGCATATTTGGGTGGACGAAGTAATTGCTGAACTGGAAGCAATGGATAACGTTCGCCTGATGCACCGCACGGCAGTCACTGGTGCCTATGATCAGGGCACCTACGGCGCGCTTGAACAGGTCTCAAACCATCTTGCCGCACCACACGCAGATGCGCCGCTTGAATGTTTCTGGCGGATCGTTGCGAAACAGGCGGTGCTTTGCGCCGGCGCTATAGAGCGTCCCATTGCCTTTCCGATGAACGACCGTCCCGGTATCATGACCGCCAGTGCCGTCAGGGCTTACCTCAACCGCTGGGGTGTTGTGCCGGGACGCGAGGTTGCGGTCTTTGGCAACAACGATGATGCACATCGTACCGCGCATGACCTGGCGGCGGCGGGTGTAAAGGTTGCAGCACTGATCGACAGCCGACCAGATGCTGACGTCAGCGGTGATTTCCCCGTTTACACGGGTGCCGAGGTGGTGGACACCAAAGGCCGCCTTGGCCTGAGCGAGGTTCAAATTCGCACAGCATCAGGAACAGAGACGCTCAAGACCGATTGTCTGGCAATGTCGGGTGGCTGGAACCCCACGCTTCACCTGACCTGCCATATGAATGGCCGTCCAATCTGGAACGACAGTATCGCCGCTTTTGTTCCAACGCCGAACATGGTCCCGGGCCTTGATGTTGCCGGGGCTGCGGCTGGTGTATTTTCAACAAAAGGGGCGCTTAAGTCAGGGCTGTTCCGCGCGAAAAAAGCCTTGGATGCGCTGGGCATTAAAACCCCATCCATACCGCTGCCAAAGGCCGAAGACGCTGCCTACAACATTACCCCGCTCTGGCAGGTCGCTGGTAAGGGCCGCGCATGGCTCGATTTTCAGAATGATGTGACCACCAAGGACGTGAAACAGGCCGCAGCCGAAAACTTTGCCTCGGTCGAGCATATGAAACGCTACACGACGCAAGGCATGGCCACCGATCAGGGCAAAAACTCGAACGTTGGGGCGCTTGCGGTGCTGGCGGACGCGACAGGCCGCGCAATTCCCGAAACGGGAACAACGACCTTCCGCCCGCCTTTCACCCCGGTATCAATCGCGGCAATGGGGGCCGGTGGTCGCGGCAAGGGCTTTGCACCGGAACGGTTTATGACGTCCCATGCTGCCACCGTTGAACGTGCTGCGCCGATGATCGAGGCGGGCCTTTGGTATCGTCCATCCTACTTTCCGCGTCCCTGTGAAACCACATGGCGCCAATCCTGCGACCGCGAGGTCGAAATGGTGCGCGAAAGCGTTGGCATTGCGGATGTTTCAACCCTTGGCAAAATTGATATTCAGGGGCCTGATGCAGCGGCATTTCTGGACTTTGTTTATACCAATACCTTCAGCACGCTTAAGGTGGGTCGCACGCGGTATGGCCTGATGTTGCGCGAAGACGGCTATGTGATGGATGACGGCACAACAGCGCGTCTTGGGGAACACCATTACCTGATGACAACGACAACAGCCGCCGCCGGGCCAGTGATGCGGCATCTGGAATACGTGCATCAATGTCTTTGCCTGGATATGAACGTGCGGTTCATTTCAGTGACTGAACAATGGGCGCAATTCGCCGTTGCGGGGCCAAAGTCGCGCAAATTGCTGAACACCATTCTTGATGCACCAATCGAAAATGAAAGCTGGCCGTTCATGGCCTGTGGTCCGGTCACGCTTTTGGGTGTTGATGCCCGCCTGTTCAGGATTTCGTTTTCGGGTGAACATGCCTATGAAATCGCCGTGCCAGCGCGCTATGGCGATGCGCTGTTCCGCGATCTGCTTGCGCGGGCCGAGGCGCTGGGCGGTGGCGCTTACGGTATGGAAGCGCTGAACGTACTGCGCATCGAAAAAGGGTTCATAACGCATGCCGAAATTCACGGACGCGTGACGGCTTTTGACATCGGTATGGAACGCATGGTTTCCGCCAAGAAAGATTGCATCGGCAAACCTGCCGCAGCCCGCCCCGGATTGGTTGATCCAGAACGCGAGCGGCTTGTCGGGATCAAACCCATTGGCGAGGTGAAACAACTCGTGGCAGGCGCACATCTGTTTAACCCGAATGACGAAGCCGTACGGGTGAACGATCAGGGATATGTGATCTCTGTCTGTTACTCTCCGACGCTGGACAGCAATCTTGGTCTCGCATTTCTGAAAAACGGCCCTGCACGTCATGGCGAGACAATAATGATGGTGGATCATCTTCGCAGGCTCGAGGTTCAGTGCGAGGTTTGCCATCCGGTGTTCCTTGACAAGGAAGGGGAGAAAACCCGTGGCTGAATTGATTGCTAAAACCCCAGCCGAAGGTTTGTTGCCGGTAACTGCAGGAACAATGACCCTGACCGAGATTCTACCTGCATGCGTGACGTCGGTCGCACCGTTCAAGGGGCAGGAAAAAGCGGCTTCTGCTGCGCTCAAGGCGGCTTGTGGAATGACTATGCCCGGCCCAAACCGCGCAACCGGAAAGGACGGCGCGCGCGCTGTCTGGATGGGGCAGGGACAGGTTTTTGTTCTTGGGCCGGACGCGCCTGCAGACCTTTCTCAATACGCCGCATTGACCGACCAAAGCGATGGATGGGTTGTTATGCGTCTTCATGGGACAGGGGCCGAAGATGTGCTGGCGCGTCTTGCACCCATCGATTTGCGCGCCACGGTCTTCAAACGCGGTCACACCGCCCGCACCACTTTGCTGCACATGATGATGTCGGTGACGCGCAGCGGAGCGAACAGTTTTGACATCATGGTGATGCGGTCTTTTGCTGTGACCGCTGTGCATGATCTGACCATTGCCATGAAATCTGTCGCGGCGCGCGAATGAGCGCGCTATTTCACGGCTGATCGCGCGGGAAAAAGGTGTAAGTTTTTAAAATGGGCCGCTTTTGAACTTACAAGATTTGCAAGTTTCGCGTAAAACACCGCTCAAATGACACCTCTGGTGTCGTCGCCATCTGGACAGATCGTCTCTCTGGCCTGATACTGCGTCCATGAGTCTGCCTCCCGGTTTCATTGACGAACTCCGCACACGAACATCGCTCTCGCAGGTGGTGGGCCGCAAGGTTATGTGGGATGCGCGCAAGTCCAACCAGGGCAAAGGCGACATGTGGGCGCCATGCCCCTTCCACCAGGAAAAAAGTGCTTCTTTTCATGTAGATGACCGAAAGGGATTCTACTATTGCTTTGGGTGCCACGCCAAGGGTGACGCAATTTCCTTTGTGCGCGAAACCGAAAATGTGGGCTTTATGGAAGCCATTGAAATTCTTGCGCGGGAATCTGGCATGCAAATGCCCGCCCCTGATCCGCAAGCGCAACAAAAGGCCGACAAACGCAGCCAGTTGGCCGAGGTCATGGAACAGGCTGTTCAATACTATCGCCTGCAACTGAAGACTTCCGCCGCAGCTGACGCCCGCGACTACCTTGATCGCCGTGGTTTGAATGAAGCGGCGCAAGCCCGTTATGATATTGGTTTTGCAGCGGAAATTCGACAGGGCGTGTTTCAGCATCTGACCGGGAAGGGCGTTGATCCGGAACTGATCATCGACGCGGGGCTCGCTGCGAAACCTGATGATGGTGGTGCGCCCTATGACCGTTTTCGTGGCCGTATCATCTTTCCGATCCGCGATGCGCGAGGGCGTGCTATCGCGCTCGGCGGTCGGTCGTTAGACCCGAATGCGCGCGCAAAGTATCTTAATTCACCCGAAACAGCGCTGTTCGATAAGGGCCGCAGCCTCTACAATCACGGCCCCGCGCGTGAGGCTGCAGGCAAGGGCCAGCCGCTGATCGTGGCCGAAGGGTATATGGATGTCATTGCCCTTTCTGAGGCTGGATTTGGAGCGACAGTTGCCCCCCTTGGAACAGCCATCACCGAAGATCAACTCCGGCTAATGTGGCGTATTTCACCGGAACCCATTATTGCGCTTGATGGCGACAACGCCGGGCTGCGGGCTGCTATGCGTCTGATAGATATAGCACTTCCCATGCTTGAGGTTGGTCTGTCGCTTCGGTTTGCTCTGATGCCGGAAGGGCAGGACCCTGATGATATTCTTCGTGCGCAAGGGCCCGGCGCGATGCAAAAACTGTTGGATCAGGCTCAGCCGATGGTTCAGCTTTTGTGGCAACGTGAAACCGAAGGAAAGATATTCGATAGCCCGGAACGCAAAGCTGCGCTTGATAAGAGCCTGCGCGATGCGATCCGCAAAATTCAGGACCCGTCAATCCGGAACCACTATGGCGAAGCGATCAAGCAGATGCGATGGGACCTGTTCGGAACACAGCGCCGTAAAACGGCTTTCAAAAAAGGGGATTGGAACAAACGCCAAATCGCCACACCTTCACCAAGCACAAAAAACTCTCTTCTGGCTGCAGGAAATCAGGTTGAAGAACCTCTGCGCGAGGCAGTGGTTCTTGCGACGTTGCTTTTACATCCTTCTATTATAGGCCAGTTCGAGACTGCTTTGGAACGGCTGGAGCTTTCGAACCCGGATCACAACGCGCTCCGCAATGCACTCTTGATTCATCTTGGTGCACCGGCAGAGAATTTTCGTGAAAATATAGCGGAAGATGCGGGGCGGGAGGCCCTTGAAAACCTGTTTAATGCGCGCCATGTCAAACTTGCTCCAACAGTGCGTAATCCGGGCGATGTTGAAATTGCCGTTCATTGTATAGCCGAGGAACTTGCGAAACTTGATGCACAACGTGGCATCCGGCGCGAAATTTCCGAAGCTATGCAGGATTTGACCGGCCTTGCCGATGAGGGTTTGACCTGGAGGATTGGTCAGGCCGCCGAAGCCCGCAACAGGGCGGAACGTGCTGAGACGGAGGACAAAGCAGAATATGAGACGGCCCCAAACGGGTTGTCCATGAACAAAGACGAACTGAAACGCAGGGACGATATCTTCTCAACAATTACGTTTTCCAAGAAAAAAGACCGCCAAAATTAAACGGTTTGATGAGGAAGAAGTAAAGAAAACAGTTTAAACGGGTTGCGAATCACCGAATCACACGATTGATTCGGGTTAACGCCGATTTCCGAATCAGCCCGCCTTCGCGAGGAACATTGAATGGCCGCCAAAGATACCGACGACCGTAAGCAGGAAGATCAGGACACCGAACAGGGGCTCGATATGAGCCAGAGCGCTGTCAAAAAGATGATTGCCGAAGCGCGCGAGCGTGGCTACATCACCTACGATCAGCTTAATCAGGTTCTGCCACCAGAACAGGTTTCTTCGGAACAAATTGAAGATGTGATGTCGATGCTTTCAGAAATGGGCATCAATATTATTGAAGACGACGAAGCCGAGGAAGAAGAAAAAGGTTCAACCGATCTGGTTGAGACCAGCAGCGCACGCGATGTTGTTGTTGCGACTGCTGAAAGCGAAAAGCTGGATCGCACGGATGATCCCGTGCGCATGTATTTGCGTGAAATGGGTTCGGTCGAACTGCTTTCGCGTGAAGGCGAGATTGCAATTGCGAAACGGATAGAAGCCGGACGCAACACGATGATCCTGGGGCTTTGCGAAAGCCCCCTTACATTTCAAGCGATTACGATCTGGCGCGACGAGCTTCTGAACGAAGAAATTTTATTGCGCGACGTGATCGACCTTGAGACGACTTTCGGCAACACGATGGGCGAAGAGGACGAAGAAGAAGAGCCAGTTGTTTCCCCGTTAACCGTTGGTGCAGCCGCGCCTGCGCAAAAAGAAGAAACGCCGGAGTTAGACGCCGACGGTAACCCGATTATCGCTGAAGACGATGACGACGAGGATGAACAGGCAAACATGTCGCTCGCTGCGATGGAAGCCGCGTTGAAACCACGTGTCTTGGAAACGCTGGACCTTATTGCGCGCGACTATGCCAAACTGTCTGATATGCAGGACGTTCGGATCTCGGCGACGTTGAACGAAGACGAAAGCTTTTCTACCGGCGAAGAAGACACGTACCAAAAGCTGCGGGCCGAAATTGTGGAGCTTGTGAACGAACTGCATCTGCATAACAACCGGATCGAAGCGCTGATCGACCAGTTGTACGGTATTAACCGCAAAATCATGTCGATCGATTCGAACATGGTGAAACTGGCAGATCAGGCTCGTATCAACCGTCGCGAATTTGTTGAAGCCTATCGGGGCCACGAGTTGGATCCGACCTGGCTTGAGCGGATGAGCGAAAAGGCTGGACGTGGCTGGCAGGCGCTGGTCGAACGCTCGACACCAAAAATTGAGGAACTTCGTGCAGATATGGCACAGGTTGGGCAGTATGTCGGTCTTGATATCTCAGAGTTCCGTCGCATCGTTCAGCAAGTTCAGAAGGGCGAAAAAGAAGCGCGTCAGGCCAAGAAAGAAATGGTCGAAGCGAACCTGCGCCTTGTTATCTCTATTGCTAAAAAATACACGAACCGCGGCCTGCAATTTCTTGATCTTATTCAGGAAGGTAACATCGGCCTGATGAAAGCGGTGGATAAGTTTGAATATCGCCGCGGCTATAAATTCAGCACATATGCAACATGGTGGATCCGTCAGGCGATTACCCGGTCGATCGCCGACCAGGCACGCACAATCCGAATTCCAGTACATATGATTGAAACCATCAACAAACTGGTGCGCACAGGACGCCAGATGTTGCACGAGATTGGCCGTGAGCCAACGCCGGAAGAACTGGCTGAAAAACTTCAGATGCCGCTTGAAAAAGTGCGCAAGGTTATGAAAATCGCCAAAGAGCCGATTTCTCTTGAAACGCCAATTGGCGATGAAGAAGACAGTCAGCTTGGCGATTTTATTGAGGACAAGAATGCGGTTCTGCCGCTTGATTCCGCAATTCAGGAAAATCTGAAAGAAACAACGACACGTGTTCTTGCCAGCCTTACCCCAAGGGAAGAACGTGTTTTGCGGATGCGGTTTGGGATCGGAATGAACACGGACCACACGCTTGAAGAAGTTGGTCAGCAGTTCAGCGTTACGCGCGAACGTATTCGTCAGATCGAAGCCAAGGCGCTTCGCAAACTGAAACACCCAAGCAGATCACGCAAGCTTCGCAGTTTTCTTGATCAGTAAAATACGCAGGCAGCAGCGTTGCCACTGCCTGGAAATTAGCAGAATTCGAGATTTTCAGGTTACATATCGCTTGTTAGGCTGAACCTGTTCGTACAACAGGAGGTGCCTACATGCGTCAGACTTGCTCTTTTTCCGATCAATTTCAGTTCGACTACCTTAGCCTTACCTCTTTGTGAGGAATGGTGTTTGAACGGAGAACAGAATTTTGGGAACGCGGCGCATTTTTTTTAGAACGCCGTTACAAGTTGCGCGCTGGCGGGGTTCATGCGGCCAGCGCGTGTGACTTAGGACTTTCAGTCAACACCGCAGCGGGAAACTGGCATTGGGACGACGACAGCGCCAGTGATATTGATGCGCAGATCGTTCTGCGAAATCCCGCGTCTGGAACTTATGATAGTTGGGTTGGGACGATCGGATCGGAAAACCGTGATGCTGTTTTGCAAATTTAAACATTCCAAAAATGAACATTAGCGAGAAACAGTTTTTCGAAAGATTTTTCATTTATGGCTAATAAACAATTAATTAATTGTTTCCTCTAATGTTGTCGAATCCTCATATTTCGTTAAATATTTTTAATATCGAACATTTTGTGACAACCCTTGCAGGCGTTTTCCGCTGCACACCGGATCAACTGTTTGACAGATGACACATGCTTGTTCAGCTTTGGTTCTAGGAAAAGGAGCGCTGATGGCACTTAGCATGGCACAGAATTTTGCAACGCGTTGGGTTGCAGAACACGCATCGGATTTGTCTGGCTGGACGGCCAAAATCTTTGACTTCGCTGAAACAGCCTGGCGCGAATATCAATCAGCAGACTGGTATGTTGAAAAACTACGCGCCGAAGGGTTCAGCGTAGAGGCAGGATCTGGCGGCATGCCAACTGCGTTTTGCGCAGAATGGCAGAATGGCGATGGGCCAGTCATCGGAATGTACGCTGAATATGACGCAGTGCCCGGGAATTGCCAGGCGGCGAAACCCGAACGCGCGCCACGAACGGGGCTGGGGTTTGCTGCTGGTGGCCACACTGACCCGCATTCTGCCCTTGGGATGTCAGGCCTTGGCGGACTTTTGGCGACAAAAGCAGCGATGGAACATCATGGTATTAAGGGGGGGTTACGGTTCACGGGCGAGCCAGCGGAAAAAGTGCGGGGGTCAAAGCCAATTCACGCGGCCAGAGGCTATTATGACGGGTTGGCGGCGATGTTGTCGTTTCATCCGTTTTACATGCTGCCGATGTGTAACACAGTGCGCTGGGACACACATTGTGGCGCGGCGTATTCAATGATTTATCGATTTATTTGCGATGAACCCGAACGCTGGGGCATGGGCGATGGCGCGCCGATCCCACAATCACATTCCGATGTGCGCGCACCGGGTGCCAACGACGCTTTGGTTGCGATGTATTCAAACAGTCGTTTTTTGCGCGATTCCATGCTGCCGCATCAGGGGGGCTGGTCGATTTCAGAGGCTATCCTCAGCACAGGGCAGGCGACCGCTGACAATCTTCCTGCTTTGATGGCTGACATCCAGTATATGATGCGCGTTCCCACGGTTGCCATGGCAGAACAGGTGACCGCCGCACTTGACCGAAATGCCGAGGCCGCCGCAGCAATGACAGGTTGCCGGGTCGAGCGGCACTGGGTTTGCAAATCTCGTCCCGGTTTGGCGAACCACGCCATGGCATCATTGGTTTGGGAGGCGATACAAGCCGTTGGTGCGCCAAAGTGGGATGACGCCGGATTAGATGCCGCGCGCGCGGTTCAATCTGCCTGTGGATTCGAACCTATGGAGGCGCCTTTGATCGAGGCGTGTCATCAACTGATCGACCCGCAAGAGGCAGAACGGATTTTACGCCAAGACCTTGCACCAAAACAGAAAAACTCAACTTCCGATGACTATACGGACATAACATGGCACACACCTACCGCACGGTTCTACATT
The DNA here is from genome assembly GCF_018457175.1 of Pseudohalocynthiibacter aestuariivivens. Taxonomy (GTDB): domain Bacteria; phylum Pseudomonadota; class Alphaproteobacteria; order Rhodobacterales; family Rhodobacteraceae; genus Pseudohalocynthiibacter; species Pseudohalocynthiibacter aestuariivivens. Next base: position 172,118 of record NZ_JAGFNU010000008.1, on the reverse strand, counting down.
GCGCGGCCAGCCCTGAAAGCACCTGCAGGAGCTGCCTATCCAAGTTGGGCGATGAATGCGTTGGGGGGTATTTCGGTAACCATTGACCCCATGGTACAGGCAGCGTCTAAAACGCTCGCCGTTTCGGCCCTTCGGTTGCTGGAAGATAAATCTGCGCGTGATACTGCCTGGGAAGAATTTGAAACCCGAACCGGCGGCGGAGTTGGCGGCGAAAACTGGAGTCCGCCGCTTTGCGATTATGAGCCGCCAATTCATTTTCACTGGCCCGAGTATGTTACCACGGCGCGCGGGCGCGACTGGTGTATACCTTCAGCCGGTGGGCCTGTGTGATCAGACAGAACAGCCGATTGTGTGAAATTTGTCGGGCGTATGTTGGGGGTCACATTTGCCTCTACCCAAAACCTTGCGTAGGTCCTATAGTGCCTGTGGATAACCGGGGATAGGCACCAAGGGAGAGGCTATGCGTTGCCCATTTTGTGGAAATGTAGATACGCAAGTTAAAGATTCACGCCCAGCTGAGGATCATGTCGCCATTCGAAGGCGCCGGTTCTGTCCGGCCTGCGGTGGGCGGTTTACGACCTATGAACGCGTTCAGTTGCGGGACTTGGTGGTGATCAAAACCAATGGACGCAGGGAAGACTTTGATCGTGACAAGCTGGAGCGTTCCATCAGGATCGCCTTGCAAAAACGCCCGGTTGAACCGGAACGCATGGATCAGATGATATCTGGCATTGTGCGACGGCTTGAAAGCATGGGCGAGACCGATATTCCTTCGGGCACCATCGGTGAAATCGTGATGGAATCTCTGGCGCGGATAGACACGGTGGCCTACGTCAGATTTGCCAGTGTTTACAAAAACTTCCAGGCGGCGGACGACTTTGACAAATTTGTCAGCGAATTGCGCCCGCCAAGCCCCTCGGAAGAGTGACCACGTCTGACAAACGCTATATGGCGCTGGCCCTTGGGCTGGCGTCGCGAGGGCTGGGCCAGGTTTGGCCAAACCCCGCTGTGGGCTGCGTGATCGTTAAAGAGGGTCGCATCGCAGGCCGCGGGTGGACACAACCCTCTGGCAGGCCCCATGCCGAAACGATTGCTCTTGAACAGGCCGGATCGCTGGCGAAGGGCGCAACTGCCTATGTGTCGCTCGAACCCTGCGCGCATCATGGAAATACACCGCCTTGTGCGGAGGCATTGGTTGCGGCCGGTATCGCGTGTGTCGTAAGTGCGCTTGAAGATCCCGACCCGCGTGTTGCAGGGCAGGGGCACGAAAAGCTTCGCCAAGCTGGTATTGAAGTTGCAACGGGTGTGATGCACGCCGAAGCGGAAGGCCTAAACCGTGGCTTTCTTTTACGCGTCGAACAAAACCGGCCATTGCTGACGCTGAAGCTTGCCAGCAGTTTTGATGGGCGTATCGCAACCGCGACAGGGGAAAGCAAATGGATCACAGGGCCGGATGCGCGCCGTGCCGTTCATGCGATGCGTGCACGGCACGATGCGGTGATGGTTGGGGCAGGTACTGCACGGGCGGATGACCCGTCGCTGACGGTGCGTGGACTCGGCGTTACGCGCCAGCCTGTTCGTGTTGTCGCGTCGCGCAGGCTCGACTTGCCGCTTTCCAGTCAACTTGCCAGCACGGCAAAAGAAGTTCCGGTCTGGATTTGTCATGGACCCGAAGCCGATTCATCTCTGGTTTCTGCCTGGCAAGGGATTGGTGCGAAAACCTTGGTCTGTAAAACGGTTTCCGGGCAGCTTGATGCTGCATCTATTTTGCAGGCTCTGGCGGAACAGGGTCTTACGCGGGTTTTTTGTGAAGGCGGTGGCGCGCTTGCTGCATCGCTTCTGAGCGCTGATCTCGTTGATGATCTGATTGGCTTTGGCGCGGGCGTGACAATCGGCGCTGAAGGCCAGCCCTCGATTGGGGCTTTGGGCCTTGCCCGGCTTTCCGAAGCGCGCCGTTTCAGGCTGCTCTCCGTTCGTTCAGTTGGCTCTGACATCCTGCATCACTGGACGCGATCCTGAGGCTATCGCCATAAATACGCGTAACTGGAGAAAAGCCCCTGCAGCTTTGAAAGCGTACGATTTAAGGGGCCATGATTTGGCAACTCTCCGGTTTCCAGCCGATCAAGAATAACCTCGATCGGGCAGGGGCGATTTGTGACCGGGTCATGATACCGCGGATAGTCAATAAGCGCGGCATAGGCCAAAGCTTCCAAAGAAACTCTTACATTTCGTCTTGCCGGAACTGGGCCAAAATCCTGTGTCAAACCCCAGCCCGCATAAAACGGCGCACCGAGGCAAGTCACTGGTTTTCCGCGTAATAGTGCCTCAAAACCCAGTAATGACGTCATTGTCCAGACTCTGTTGCACGCCTCGATCAGGGCGATAGGGTCCGTGTCTGACATAACCTGATCCGCATGTCTTAATGCCTCGATCTCAGGGATTGCCCCCTTTCGCAGACCCGCCATGACGTCGGGGTGTGGTTTGTACAGGATCGTGGCATCAGGATTCGCCTCTCGTACCGCTTCCAGCAGTTCGAGATTGCTTTTAATGTCATCACATCCCTTTATGATCGACGCGTCATCTTCAACCTGGCCTGGAACCAGAATAAAGGCGCCTTCCGGAAGGTTCAAAGAGCTATCGGATTTTAGGTTGTACTTCGAAATTCCAGAACGCCTAATGCGTTGTAGAATATCAGTTATCCGACTTTCAGCGCCACTTTCCAATTCGGCCCGCGCTGCGATCATCTTCTCCAGACGGCTCTCGCGTTCCGGGTCATAGTAAATACCCAGATCATCGACAACCAGTGAAAGCGGCGGAACAAGCTCTGCTCCCAACCCTTTGGAACGAAGAAAGCCGTCTTCAATGCGCGCTACAGGTAATTCGTTTGCGGCATTTACCAGTTCGAATGTTTCCTTGCCGGCCCAGACCAACATGTTTCGGCCTTCGGCGCGCGCACGTTCTGCTGCGCGGTTTGGCCTATCTTCAAACCGAAGTTTCCGCGTCTGGCCAAAAAAGGCCTGCAGCGACTTGCGCTTCCAAAGGCGCATGCCGACCGCGACATATCCAGCGTTATCTTCGCGCCATGCGCGTGCCTCTGCGCCTAAGGCGTTCATTGCACCTTCAAGGTCGCAAAGCCGGTCATGGTAAGGGTCGTACCAGGTGGGATAGAGGATCATCGTTGCAGCAAACAGTTGCGCACGCGAAAGCTTGCGTTCACGGCGGGCAACCGGGTTTTCGTCTTGTGTAAGGCCCCAGCCGGAATAAAACGGCTGGCCAAAGACACGCGGTTTGTGACCCGCAAATATTGCCTCAAATCCGAGTTGTGAGGTGACTGTATAGACAGCAACCGCACCTTCCAGCAGTTTCCAGGGCGATACAGCGTTGCTGAGCAGCGAAACCCGGCCACGCGCGTCGGCCGTGTTGAAATGCCCTTCTCGGTGCCCTGCCTGAGTGTCCGGATGGGTTTTGATGACAATGCGCGAGGCCGGGTTCTCCGCCTGTGCAAAAACCAACATTTCGCGGAACATTGCTTCGTTTGCCGCACCGTACGTGATTGAAGCGTCATCTTTTGTTTGGTCGATGACAAGGACGTAACCTGGCTCGGGTACAGGAAGAGACGGATCAAACGCATTGTATTTGGATAGATGGGCGTCACGAAGGCGCGCGATTGCGGCGCGGGCCCTATTAAGAAGTGCTGTATCATCAAGCGCATGCGTTGTCAGCAAATGTTCAAGGTCACTGGGGTGCGCGCTGTCAAAATAAACCCCGCGTTTGTCGAGATGAAGACCAATCGGTGCACTGCCGGATCGCCCCGGGTGGACCGAGCGCAAAAGCGCATCTTCAACACGCAGTATTGGCGTTTCCTGCTCTGCAGCAACTTTTTCACCGCGCGGCGAAGTAGGGCTTTTCCCCCAGACACCAATCATGTCGCCGTTTTTTGGGCGCCCTACACGAATCTTGTAGCCCGAGAGTTCCAGAATGCGACGGACACGCCCTTGCGTGAGGAAGCCACCGTTGTAAACGAGCAATCGCTGAGGAGAGATCTCCTCAGCGACTTCTGTATCGTTTTTCGCTTGCATGAACCGGCTTAGTTTTCAGCCAGAGAGCTTACCGATTCCACAGCTGTGAGTGAGCCGGTGATCGACCCGAGGGTTTTGCTCCACTGTACGAACGGCGCTTCTGTAACATAGACGGTATCGCCATCCCGGATTGAAAAATCCCGTGCCATAAACATGCCCGAAGGTTCCGTTAAATCAAGCACATAGATAACCCGTTGCGCACCAACCAAGTCGTCGCGTCCGAGGACGATATTGGCGATTTCTGCGGGCTCATTTCTGAACACAAAAACACCGGTCGGATCAGCAATTCCGCTTTGCAGGCCGCCGACCTGAGCGATAGCTTCAATCGCAGACATATTTTGACGTTGGAAGTTTACGCGGCTTTGCGCACCGGTTGCGCCAAGCGCGGTAAACGAACGTGTATCCTGTTCGACCAAAATACGGTCACCGGGGCGCAGCGCAATATCCAACTCAGGGTTACTGTAAAGATCTTCAAACCAAATTTGGCCCATAACATCGCCGCGGCTGACCTTGATCAATGCAATTTCGGGTTGGATTGCAATGCCGCCCGCCCGCGCAAGCATTGAAGATAGCGTTCTTGTTGGTCGCTCGATCGGGTAAACGCCTTGGCCAGCGACCCCCCCAACGATAGAAACCGTTGCCCCGTCACCCGCCAACCGGCGGACCATGACCTGCGGGTCTGGTGTCTGGGTATCAAGTTTCGACGTGATCAGACGGCGCAGTGCCTCTGGCGTATTGTCAGCGGCCCGTATGCGTCCGGCGTAGGGTACAAAGATAAACCCGGCGCTATCGACCTGTACCTCTTCCAATGATGCGGGAACACCTGCGGTTGTTAAGATACCGTCGTCCACGTTTTCCCAGAAGCTAAGACCCAAACGGTCGCCCGGGCGGATCGTATCGGACCCAACAAGTCTTGCGTTCTTGAATGCATCCGAGAAGCCGAGCGATGGTGTTACGGCGGTTGCGCGCGTTACCCTGTCGTTCACAGAAATGACAAAGGCATCACCCTGCTGTTGTATCGAGCTGCTATAAATCTCGCGTTTATTCGGGCCCGAACGGGGCAACCCGCACGAAGATACTGTGGCAACAAGCGTGATAAGGGCCACACTTTTAGCCCACCGCGAAGACGTGATTTTCACTGCCCTGCGCTCCTTATTATAAAATTCTGCCTCAACTTTTCGTGCAAACTACGAGAATCTCGTATGAAAAGCTAGTTCGGCCTTTTTCAAGTTTACGTCACCAATCGAAACTGTTGCCGTGGAGTCGCGTTGCCAGAATCGAGTGCATCGTAGGGATCATTGTGTTCCAGCATCATATCAACCACCTGACGCAGCAGTTGTCGTCGCCCACGCGCCGAATAAAAACCACCGGGTACTTGTGATGTTTGTAGCAGGTATTTGCGATAGTCTTTATATGCGCGTGCATCGGGGCCATTTGGATCAGAGAAGAATGCATCAAGCGCTTGGTGAGATACAAATTCTGGTTTGGCGTAGACAGCACTGCCAAAAACTTTGATCGGTAGCCCGCGCCATAGAACCTGTTGCGCAGCGGTCGAGTTTACTGTGACAGCACTTCGGGCGTGGTCCAGCAGCCGGGCGAGTTTTCCGCCACGTACGTAGTGTACCCTGTCTGATACACCGTATTTCGACGCGTCTTTCTTGATGGTCCGGCGTTGTGGTGCGCGTCCGTCTTCAAGAGGATGCGCCTTGAAAACAAGGTGATGATGACGGGGGGCACCCTTGGCGAACCCTTCTATGGTCAGGTCAATGAACTCAGAATTTGAGTCAAACGGGCTATGGTTTTGAAAACTACTGTCATGTTCCAGTTGAAGCAGCGCAAGATGATAAGGAAAACCACCCTGTTTAATGCGCCGAGTTGCCAGAATACGTTTGACTGCGTGCCAAGGCATTAACAGAAGGCTGAGCAAATAAAACTGAAATTCCTTGGTGACGGAAAGCGCCCTGTGGGGGCGGAAATTTTGGTAGGCACCGTTTCGGAACATGACAAACCAATGGTAGAGCGCACCGTAAAACACGTGCTGGCGCATATCACCCCAGTGGGCAGGGACCTCGTGAACATCAAGATCATTGTCAGCCAACGCAGTTTGCATTTCTTTGACGTTGATATTCATCAGGCGCGAATGGCCATTTATCCCGTCCCGTTCATAGGTCACCCAATAGGGCCTTAAGTACCCCTCTTCAAAAACATGAACCGTCAGGTCAGCTGATTTGGCACGTTTGATAGCCTCAGCGTGAATTGGGCGTGTATCCCCGTAAAGCACTATGTCTGTTATGTTTTTTTCTTCAATCAGCGCATCAAAGTGCGTGGGCCATTCCGATTGTGTGCTTTGAAAAGGAATGAAGCTTTTTTTGTCAAACCAGAACGCCTTGTCGCCAGCGTTGAACCCGACACGCCACACGTCTGCCCCTGCGGCGCGCAGCATATTGCCCAGCCGATAGAAAATGGGCCCGTGGGGTCCCTGTAAAAACAGGAATGTTCGGTTGGATCCGGTAATTTTACCCATCATGTCATTTTGCTATCATATCAATCGTGCCGGGCTACAGTACTTTTTGTTCTGTGAGAGGGGCCAAAGTAAGGCGAAAATAGTTAACAAGTCGTTATTTTCTGTGGTGTACAAGGCTTGCGCACATGCAGTGCAAAGGCTAGGTCAATGGACTAGGTCAGAGGGCAGAGAGGGCCAATATGTTTACCGGCATTATTACAGATATCGGACGTATTCTGGAACTGGAACAGCGCGGTGATTTGCGTGCACGGATCGGCACCAGCTACGATATCAGCGGGATCAACATCGGCGCGTCTATTGCATGTGATGGTGTTTGTCTGACTGTTATTGAATTGGGGACGAAACCTCAAAACTGGTTTGATGCCGAAATTTCTGCGGAAAGCGTGTCAAAAACCAATATAAAAAGCTGGACAATCGGCAAGCGCCTCAACCTGGAACGCGCCTTGAAAGTTGGTGATGAACTCGGCGGTCATATTGTTTCGGGGCATGTGGACGGTGTTGCTGAGATTACATCGATGACTGACGAAGGGGACAGTACACGTGTGATGTTCCGCTCACCCACGGAACTTGCAGGTTTTATTGCACCTAAAGGATCGGTTGCGTTAAACGGCACCTCCCTGACCGTGAACGAAGTAGAGGGTGTAAACTTCGGTGTGAACTTCATTCCACACACTAAAATTGCGACAACATGGGGTGATGTTTCGGTCGGTGATATGATCAATCTCGAAATTGATACGCTTGCCCGCTATGTTTCAAGGCTTCGGGAATGGAACGCTGCATGAACCTGATTGGTCACAACAACGGTCCCACGATCGAGAAAGGTCAGGGCTGGCGCGCACATTGCTGGAAAAAAGCACGCCGTGAGTTGCTACCGCAATTGCCGCTCGAAGTGATCCGAATGCGCGTGAAGCGAGCGAAACAACTTGGGCTGGAATATAAAACCTACGCGTCGCTTCGCTCTGCCTCGGGCCGGGATGTTATCGCGTTTCTGTTTTCCTCGAATTCTTTGCGTATATTTAAGACGAACGAAGCTTTGCCGGAAGACCGGGAAGCCAGGCTGAAAGCTGTTCAGAAATGCGGTAAGTTACTGCTTGTTTCCAAGCCCCTTCAGCCAGAGATCACAAAGGCGCGGATATTACAGGACCATGGCATTGTTCTGGATGATGTAAAATCGGCACCTCGGTTCACAGACGGCTGGGCTGAGGTTAAGTCGGGCGTACGCGCCGTGCTTGATCCGATGAAGTTACCCGGTGCCGCAGTTGTCATGGTCGGAGACACAAGCTGGGAACGCGAATGGACTGTTGCAGGTAAGCTTGGTTCCTATCTGCCTGCTGAAATTTTCTTTGGCGACAGAACAAACTGATAATCTGCCCAGCGGGCACTACGAGATAGAAAGTTAAAGCGGATGGCCGAAGGCAACTACAGCGACCATATTTCTCCAATAGAAGATATCATCGAAGACGCCAGAAACGGGCGTATGTTTATTCTGGTCGATCATGAAGATCGCGAAAACGAAGGTGATCTGGTGGTTCCTGCAGAAAAGGCGACGCCAGAGGCTATTAATTTCATGGCAAAACACGGGCGCGGGCTTGTCTGTCTGACGCTGACGGGTGAGAGGATTGACGCGTTGGGTCTGCCTTTGATGGCGTCTTACAATTCTTCGCGTCATGAGACCGCTTTTACAATCTCGATTGAAGCGCGCGAAGGTGTAACCACCGGCATATCCGCGCATGACCGGGCGCACACGGTCGCCGTTGCAATCGATGAAGCAAAAACAGGTGCGGATATTGCAACACCTGGTCATGTCTTCCCGTTGCGCGCGCGCGATGGCGGGGTTCTTGTACGCGCGGGACATACGGAAGCAGCAGTAGATGTAAGCAGGCTCGCGGGTCTTAATCCCTCTGGCGTGATCTGTGAAATCATGAACGAAGACGGGAGCATGGCCCGGTTGCCAGATTTAGTCGGCTACGCGAAACAACACGGCCTTAAGATCGGAACGATCAGCGATCTGATTGCCTATCGGTTGCGTCACGACAACCTCGTTCGCGAAACTGTGCGGCGCGACGTTACATCGGCTTATGGTGGAGAATGGGAGTTGCGGGTCTTCACAGATCAGGTTGAAGGAACAGAGCATGTCGTGTTGTCCAAGGGTGACATCACAACACCGGAGCCGGTTCTGGTGCGAACGCACGCGCTGAAAGTGCTTGAAGATGTTCTTGGGCTTGGCCCAAGCGCGCCCGATGAAATGGCGCTGGCAATGGAACGTATTGCAGAGGCTGGGCGTGGTGCCGTAATCCTGTTCCGCGAGGCGCAACCCAAGTTGCATCTTGACGAAGCCGCAACCCCGCGCACCCTGCGCCACACAGGGCTTGGTGCGCAGATCATGTCGACCATGGGTTTGCGGAAAATCATTTTGCTTAGTGATTCACCCATGCCGAAAGTGATTGGTCTTGAAGCCTATGACCTGGAAATTGTGGGGACGCATCCCATCACCGGTGATGGCAGCAAGGAGTAAAACTGATGGCCACTGCAGAGCAGCATTACATCCTTGAGCGACCAAGTTTTGACAAACCCGTCAAACTGCTGATCGTCGTGGCACCCTACTACAAAGACATCGCCGATAATCTGGTTGCCGGTGCAAAAGCGGAAATTGAAGCTGTGGGCGCAGGCTGGGATATTGTGGAAGTGCCCGGCGCGCTTGAAGTTCCAACGGCAATCGGCCTTGCCGAACGACTTTCAAATTATGATGGGTTTGTTGCGCTCGGATGTGTCATTCGAGGCGAAACCACGCACTATGATACCGTTTGCAACGACAGTTCACGCGCTTTGCAATTGATGGGGCTGCAAGGTGTTTGCATCGGAAATGGCATACTGACGGTTGAAAACCGCAAGCAGGCCGACGTGCGCGCCGATGTCAAAGATCAGAATAAAGGGGGCGGGGCGGCGGCGGCAGCCTTGCATCTCGTTGCGCTTTGTCGCAAATGGGGTCGCCAAAGCAAGGATGTGGGTTTTAAACCTTCACCAGACAGCTTTCGGATAGCCGATGAACAAAGCAGGCCTAAAAAAGTATGACTCAAGACCGCGGCACTCAAAGGCGGCAGATGCGCGCCGCAGCACGATACTATGCCGTACAGGCGCTGTTTCAGATGGAACAGTCCGATAGCAGCGTTGATGATGTACGTCGCGAATTTGAAGATTTCCGGTTTGGGGAAATCTTTGAAGACGTTGAAATGGCCGAAGGCGATGTGAAGCTGTTTCGTAAGCTGATTGAAGACGCAGTCACGCATCAGTCAAGGATCGATCAAATGACAGACCGCGCTTTGGTCGCCAAATGGCCAATCGCGCGGATTGATCCAACCCTGCGCGCGCTGTTTCGCGCGGCTGGCGCCGAGCTTTGCGAAGGCGCCGCACCTCCGAAAGTTGTGATTAACGAATTTGTCGATATTGCCAAGGCGTTTCATCCAGACGGGAGAGAGCCCAAATTTGTGAACGCTGTTCTGGACCATATGGCGCGTGAAGCGAAATCCGACGCGTTTTAAACAGATGGCGCACTGAAGTTTTTCTGACGGCAGAGCCAAACAGGTTTTTTATTTTTTATATAGCGCTACTTTCAAATTGAGGCGTGCAAACGCACCAAATCTTTTGGCACTTCGTGCGGTTTGCGTTTCGCGCGAAGATATTTAGAGGATAAAGAAATGTGCCTGAATTGTTTCTTTTTCCCATAAATATCCCCGCCGGAGGCTAATATCACCCAAAGGGCGAAAACAAAAACGGTGCGGAACACACCTCGATTTTGATTATTTTTGGCAGGACAGTTATTTAGGCCCCAGTGGTGCGCTGCGACCAATAAGCACGTTTATTTTGGTTTTGATTCCAATATCTTTAGGGGAGCGCGTGCTTTGGAGAGGGTGCTATGCCTAAGCTTGTTCGTCTTTACATCATTCACGTCTTGATTGGATTCTTGCTTTCAGCGGTATTCGTTGCGTTGCTGTTAGTAAGTAATGTTGGCAATCTTTGGCACCTGATCTCAACCAGTTCTATGGGTTTGGTTGCGGTTGTTATGCTGTTCGTGTTCAACGGAATCGTTTTTGCAGGTGTGCAATTTGGTTGGGCGATTATGCGAATGTCGTCTGATGATACCCCGTCTGGCGGAACCCGGATGCGTATTAAACGCCCAATTGGCGGCCCGATCAGGGTTCAGGCTGAGGTAAAATCAAAACCTTGGTAGACGTGAGTGGCGGGCCCGCCGCAGCCGTTGAGGTAAGCTAATTCCCGAGGACCTGGTTTTACAGGTGGGCGCCGGGTAATCGGACCAGGATCTGAACAGAGCCAGCTCCCTCGGAGTTGCTTAAGGCCACTGGAATTTGACCTCAGGATACGAGAAGGGCAGAACCCGCCGATCCCCTATCTATGGGTGTCGGAGCTGCGGGGCAAGGTCATGCTTGCTTATTTTACAAAAGCGTCGCGGTGAATTGTTTTTGGGTTTCGCAATGTGGCGTTTGAAATGAGTCCGTCGACGTGTTTTGAAAAACAACTTGCTTAATGTTCCCCTATTGTTCATGTTTTTTCTATGATTGAGACGCTTAAGCCTGGTCAATTGCTTGCGCGCGGTGTGTGTCGGCACCTGCGGCAGCATAACTTTGTTTCAATAGAAGAATTTGTCCCGGAACGGGGTTTGCGCGTTGATATTATGGCGCTGGGTCCGAAAGGTGAAATTTGGGTGGTTGAGTGTAAATCGAGCCGCGCTGATTTTCAGACCGATCAAAAATGGCAGGGATATCTTGATTGGTGTGATCGATATTTTTGGGCCGTAGATGAGGCGTTTCCGACAGAGTTGCTGCCAGATGAAACCGGGCTTTTGATTGCTGACGCTTATGACGCAGAAATCATTCGCATGGGACCGGAAGAGAAACTAGCAGCCCCGAGGCGCAGGCAATTGACCCATAAGTTCGCGCGTCATGCAGCACAGAGGTTGCTCGACTTCCGTGATCCGGGCGTTGCGGCTATTTCTGTGCTTTGACTGCCTCTGCAGCGACGCGCAGTTCCTCAGCGATCTCAAGCGCCTCTTCCGGATCAAAATCCAGCGGGAGTTCGACGCCTTCTGCCTCAATGTAAATCCGGACCATTCCAAGTGATGTAGGTCCTATTTGAAGATTTGCGGCGGCGTCGCTTTCGCTGTCGATACCCATAGGCGTGTCTCCTCTTTATAGGTGCGACCTAGCGCCAAGAGTGAGGGCTGGCAAGACGACAAAAGCTTGACTTAGGCAAGGAAACTGGCAATCGTGATCTTAAATCTGGAGGGATTGATGAACACTGTTTCCCGAATTCGAGCATTCAACAGGTTTTACACACGACATCTGGGTCTTCTTGAGAAGAGTTATCTGGGCAGCGGTCACAGCCTGAGCGAAGTTCGCGTCCTGTACGAGATTTCAAACAACCAAGGAATGACCGCACGGCAGTTGATAGAGAGCTTAAATTTAGACGAGGGATACCTGAGTAGAATTTTAAAACGTCTGGAAACAGAGGGTTGGATTGAGAGGGCGCAGTCGAAAAAAGACCGACGCCAATGGCTTTTGGCCATGTCGCCTGCAGGGTACGAAAAGATTGCAACGCTTCAACATCGATCAAACAGCGAAATTGAAACCATGTTAAGGCCGATTTCAGAAAACGATCAGTCCGCATTAACGGGCGCGATGGCAACGATAGAGAACGTACTGACGAAACAACAGCAATGCGATGTCCAGTTTCACGATCTGAGAACTGGTGATGTGGGCTGGATTATTATGCGTCACGCAGAGCTTTATGCCGAAGAAGAAGGGTTTAAAGCGGAGTTTGAGGTGCTCGTCGCTGAGATTTTGGCGGCGTATATGCGAAATCACGATCCTGATTGTGAGAGAGCCTGGATCGCAGAGCAGGGTGGTCAAAGGCTTGGCTCTATTTTTTGCGTCCGTCAAAGCCGGAAAGTCGCAAAACTGCGGCTGTTTTTTCTGGAGCCACAGGCGCGCGGTCTTGGCCTTGGGCAAAAAATGCTGGACATGTGCATGGGTTATGCACGTGGCAAAGGCTACGAGAAAATGGTGCTCTGGACGCACGAAAGCCACGAGGCCGCCTGTGCCCTCTATCGCAAGTTTGGCTTTGAACTGATTGACAGCAAACCTGAACGGTCCTTTGGTCGGGATCTCGTCACGCAGAACTGGCAGATTGCGTTATAAAGCAATTCATATGCTTGTTCTTCAATCTGGCACTTGCATTAAAAGAGAGCTAACGCTAAATCACGGCGTGTGCCGCCTTAGCTCAGTAGGTTAGAGCGCTTGATTGTGGATCAAGAGGTCCCCCGTTCGAGCCGGGGAGGTGGTACCATTCTCAAACTTGTAAAGATCGCCTCTACCCGAACGGTCATTGCTTTCTTTGGCGGGCAGGCGTAAGAGGCACGCTTCCCTGCTGGCTAAACCCGCTTCCGTATCTGAAAGACCCGAAATGACTGAATTTGAAGGCATCCCCGCGCCGCTGTCCCGAGCGCTGGTCGCGCGTGGATACACAGCGTTGACTCCGATACAGGAAGCGATCTTGGAGCCAGACCTCGAAGAGCGCGACCTGCTGGTCTCTGCTCAGACGGGTTCGGGCAAAACAGTTGCATTCGGGTTTGCGCTGGCGCCAACGTTGCTGGGGGAAGAAGAACGTTTTGAGCGGGCAGGGGCTCCTCTGGCTCTGGTCGTTGCGCCGACGCGCGAACTGGCTTTGCAAGTCGAACGTGAATTGCAGTGGTTGTTTGCGGAAACAGGTGCACGCATCGGTTCTTGTGTCGGTGGGATGGACATGCGCACGCAAAGGCGGATGCTCGACAAGGGCGCACATATTATCGTTGGAACGCCGGGTCGTTTGCGCGACCACATTGAACGCGGCTCTCTTGATATGAGCGAGCTGCGCGCTGCGGTTCTCGATGAAGCAGACGAAATGCTTGACCTCGGGTTTCGCGAGGACCTGGAGTTTATTCTGGGTGCGGCTCCGGAAGACCGGCGTACATTGATGTTTTCTGCAACCGTGCCAAAGCAAATCGCACAACTTGCGCAGACCTATCAAAACAATGCGCGGCGTATTTCAACAACTGCAGAGCAGAAACAGCATGTCGATATTGAATACCGCGCGCTGGTGACAACGGATAAAGATCGTGAAAACGCCATTATTAACGTGCTGCGCTACTATGATGCGCCAACAGCCATCGTTTTTTGTGCAACCCGAGCGGCGGTGACGCATTTGACTGCGCGGTTCAACAACCGCGGTTTTACTGTCGTCGCGTTGTCTGGAGAATTGAGCCAGACAGAGCGCAGCCATGCCTTGCAAGCCTTGCGGGACGGACGTGCTCAGGTCTGTATTGCAACGGATGTTGCGGCGCGTGGGATCGACCTGCCGGGGCTCGAGCTCGTCGTGCACGCTGACCTGCCGCAAAACAAAGAAGCATTGTTGCACAGATCAGGCAGAACTGGCCGCGCTGGCCAAAAAGGGGTTAGCGCGATTATTGTTCCCGTCCGGGCGCGCAAGAAAGCAGAGCGCTTGCTGCAATTTGCCAAAATCAACGCCTCTTGGGCAAACCCGCCCACCGCCGCCGAGGTCAGCGCGCGGGATGACGAACGCTTGATTGCAGATATGGCTGCTGCGGCCAGTTCAGAGTTGGAACTGACCACCTTGACGAAAGAATTACTGGAACGGTTTTCACCGGAACAGATTGCGACGGCCTATGTTCAATTGCATCAGTCGCGCAGATCAGCGCCAGAAGAATTACAAACACTCGATCTTGGCGCAGCGCCGGAACAGCGCAAAGCGCGTGAAGGATTTGCAAAAAGCACCTGGATCAGGCTTTCGATCGGGCGTGATCAGCGTGCAGAGCCGCGCTGGATTTTACCGATGCTGTGCCGTGCCGGAGACATTACCAAGGACGATATTGGTGCGATCCGGATGCAGCAGAATGAAACCAGCGTAGAGTTGGAACATAGCATCGCCGAAAAATTCTTTGGGTCCCTTGGCCCGAAGGCCGAACTGGAAGATGGCATCAAAGTAACGGAAATGGATGGTCCGCCAGCGGGTCAATCTAGTTTTAAACCTCGCGATGGAGCGCCAAAAGAAAGGTACAAGAAGCCTTTCGGCAAGCCTCGTGGTGACAAAACGAATGAAGAACGGGTTAAGCCCGGTAAATTTACAAAGCCCGGAAAACCCGAGAAAGCAGAACGCGCGCCACGGCCTGCGTATGCGGACAAGCCCCGTGCCAAGCCAGCAAAGCAATGGGAGTCGAAATTTGGGGGCGCAGCCGACGCAGCACCGCGACGTCCGGGTTCTGAGGCATCAAATAGAGCTGAGCCAGCAGAAAATGCGCCGCGCAAAGCACGCCATGTTTCAAAAACCCCGGGCGCAAAGTACAGTGGGAAGCCAGGCGTAAAATCTGATGCGAAATCTGGTGGTTTTGGTGACAAACCTGCGGGCAAGCCTTTTACGAAATCGGGCCCTAAACCTGCGGGAAATGCAGGCGGAACACCGCCTGGCAAACCGAAGCGTAAGGGAAGCGCCTACAGCGACCCCAGCAAGTCGTTCAAAGCGCCAAAATCAAAAGCGCGCGCAGGCGGATCAAAACCAAAAAGCAAGATCAAACCACGCGACTAGGGTTCTATACGGATCGTCTGGCGCAAGGTGCCAGACGTGCGATCAAAGATCAGGATTTCGTCGCTTGCGGTGACGACTGCATACCAGTCGCGCCCTTGTGTAAAGGCTGTGGCTGTGGTGCCATCCGGTAAAGTGATTGCCTCTGGTAGTGGTGCAGACTGAGCTACAGGTTTCTCACTGAAGCGGATGACAAACAACGCGATGATGATTACAAGTCCCGCAATCATAGTGCCGGTCAGAACGGTCACCAACAGGCGCAGAAATTTCAGGTTTGCCGGAAGCTCTTCCGGTGTCGGAGCATCGTCCATGGCCAAGCCATCCCTTTCTATCATCACGGTCGTGATTGCGGCTGATCCGCCGCCCCGCCTTGATAAGGCGCTTTCGCGTGACGTGCCAGAGGAAGCGTCGCTTTCGCGCTCAAGGCTGGTGAAACTGATCGGGGCGGGTGCCGTGTCGCGGGGTGGTGAAAAATTGACTGACCCCAAGGCAAAGGTTTCCGAAGGAGATGAGATTACCATAGAAATTCCGATTGCGGAGGAAACCCACATGAAGCCCGAGGATATCGCGCTTGATGTGGTCTATGAAGATGACGATCTTATTGTTGTGAACAAACCTGTTGGCATGGTCGTTCATCCGGCACCGGGAACACCATCGGGTACGCTGGTAAATGCGCTGCTCGCGCATTGCGGTGATACGCTGTCGGGCGTTGGCGGGTCTAAACGCCCTGGAATCGTACACAGGATCGACAAAGATACCTCTGGTTTGCTCGTCGTTGCCAAATCAGACAAGGCGCATCATGGGCTGGCTGAGCAGTTTGAAAAACATAGCGTTGAACGGCACTATCTGGCGGTTGTTTACGGTGCACCGGACGCTGCGGACCCGCGTGTGCGTGGCACAAAAGGCGTTAGCTTTGAAACTGGCAACATCATGCGGATTACAACACAGCTCGCGCGTCACAAACATGATCGCCAGAAACAGGCAGTTCTTTTTTCAGGTGGACGTCATGCGGTTACACGTGCGCGGATTGTCGAAACCTTTGGTACGCCGACTGTTGCGTCTCTGGTGGAATGCTGGCTGGAAACAGGTCGGACGCACCAGATCAGGGTTCATATGGCGCATGCGGGGCATGGCCTTATAGGGGATCCAACCTACGGAGGGCGGCGCAAACTGGCGCTGAAGGCCGTGGGCGAAGCAGGAACCGAGGCCGCCAAACATTTTCCGCGTCAGGCGCTGCATGCTGCGACTTTGGGGTTCAAGCATCCTGTTACAGGCGAAGTGCTTCGCTTTTCAGCCCCTTTACCGGATGATATGCAACAGTTGGTCGCTTCATTGCGGGGTGAAACATCCGTAACAGTTTCGCGATAATACGTTTCAATCACTGGCATTTGACATCTGGTGTTCACAGTTTGTGGTAATCTTGTTTGGTAACGATTTCGACCTTGAAACCGAGTGCTTGGATACTTAGTTAATGCTATGTTAATGCCCTATACATGAGGGCAAGAGGAAGGAATAGGGGCCGCAAAATGAGCAATTATACAACGCTACCGGCACCATCGCCGGAACAAGGCTTGAACCGCTATTTACAGGAAATCCGTAAATTCCCGCTTTTGGAGCCGGAAGAAGAATACATGCTGGCCAAAAGCTGGGTCGAACGCGAAGATAGTGAAGCCGCGCACAGGCTCGTCACATCGCACCTGCGTTTGGCCGCAAAGATTGCGATGGGTTACCGTGGCTACGGGTTGCCGCAAGCAGAAGTGATTTCCGAGGCGAATGTTGGCCTGATGCAGGCTGTGAAACGCTTTGACCCGGAAAAAGGCTTTCGCCTCGCGACTTACGCGATGTGGTGGATTCGCGCCTCGATTCAGGAATATGTGCTGCGCTCCTGGTCACTTGTAAAGCTTGGGACGACATCGGCACAGAAAAAGCTATTTTTCAATCTGCGCAAGGCCAAAAGCCGTATCGGCGCTTTGGAAGAAGGGGATCTTACGCCTGATCACCTCACCAGAATCGCGACGGATCTGAATGTGACCGAAAACGAGGTCATCTCGATGAACCGGCGTCTGTCGGGCGGGGACGCGTCATTGAACGCTGTAGTCGGCTCTGAAGGCGAAGGCACGATGCAATGGCAGGATTGGCTGGAAGACGAAGACGCTGATCAGGCAGGTGACTATGAGGCGCGAGACGAGCTTGAAGTTCGGCGCGAACTGTTGTCAGAGGCCATGGATGTGCTGAATGAGCGCGAGCGTGACATTCTTATGCAGCGCCGCCTGCAAGACCAGCCGCTTACGCTGGAAGAACTTTCAGGCCAATATAACGTTAGCCGCGAACGTATTCGCCAGATCGAAGTGCGCGCTTTTGAAAAGCTGCAAAAACGTATGCGTGAATTGGCCCGCTCAAAGGGTATTCTGGAAAGCACCTAAAAATTGCCCGGCCAGTGGAAGCTTTGAGAGCATCTGGCCGGGCTTTTTGTATCTTGCATAGCAATGAGAAACTTCTTGGTTTTGGCGTCTCAGCCTTCCATTGCTTCAAGCTCGTCAATCATACCTGAAATCATTGAGAGCCCCTTTTCCCAGAATTTCGGGTCAGAGGCGTCAAGACCGAAGGGTGCAAGCAGTTCTTTGTGATGCATGGAGCCACCTGCTTTCAGCATCTTGAAATACTTCTCCTGAAAGTCTGCATCACCTTCTTCGTAAACCGCATAAAGCGCATTCACGAGGCCGTCGCCAAAGGCATAGGCATAAACGTAAAACGGCGAATGCACAAAATGCGGAATATAGCTCCAGAAGGTTTCATAGCCGTCCATGTACTCGAAAACAGGACCCAGACTTTCGGCCTGAACAGACATCCAGAGCGCGTTGATATCTTCGGGCGTCAGTTCACCACCAGCACGGGCAGCGTGAAGTTTGCACTCAAAATCATAAAACGCAATCTGGCGGACCACCGTGTTGATCATGTCTTCGACCTTGCCGGCCAAAAGCGTTTTACGCGCTCCGTCGGTTTTTGCGCCTGCCAGCAGTTTGCGGAAGGTCAGCATTTCGCCAAAAACGCTTGCGGTTTCAGCCAAAGTAAGCGGCGTTGACGACAGAAGTTCGCCCTGATCTGCAGCAAGAACCTGATGTACGCCGTGCCCAAGTTCATGCGCCAGCGTCATCACATCGCGGGGTTTACCAAGATAGTTCAGCATCACGTAGGGATGCACGTTGGTTACGGTCGGGTGTGCAAAGGCACCGGGGGCTTTGCCGGGTTTTACTTCGGCATCAATCCAGCCGTCGGTAAAGAATGGCTTGGCGATTTCGGCCATTTCGGGTGCAAAATCAGAATAGGCGTCGAGCACTGTTTTCTCAGCCTCGTCCCAGCCAACGATCTTTTCGTCTTCGACGGGCAGGGGGGCGTTCCTGTCCCAGACCTGCATTTTATCAAGCCCAAGCCATTTCGCTTTCAGCGCGTAGTAACGGTGCGAAAGTTTTGGATAAGCGGCGACAACCGCATTGCGCAGGGCTTCGACAACCTCGGGTTCCACATGGTTTGACAGATGGCGCCCTGTCTGTGGTGTTTCCATGCCGCGCCAGCGGTCTTCGATCTCTTTTTCCTTGGCTAATGTGTTGTGGACGCGGCCAAAAAGTTTCACGTTTTCACCAAATACCCGCGCCAGTTCACGTGTCGCAGCCTCGCGTTTGCTGCGATCCTGATCTGTCAGGAAATTGAGCGTTGCTTCGATGTTCAGCTCTTCGCCTTCAATTTCGAACGTGAGGCCGGCAATGGTTTCATCAAACAGCTTGTTCCAAGCCGAAGACCCGACGCTGGATTGATCGTGCAAAAATTTTTCAAGCTCATCCGAAAGCTGGTAAGGCTTCATCGTGCGCAAACGGTCGAAAATAGGTTTGTACCGCGCAAGCGCGGCGTTCTTGTCAAACAAAGCCTGAAGCGCGCTGTCATCTAGCCTGTTGATTTCAAGCGAGAAAAACACAAGCTTCGAGGTGAAATCGGTAATCTTTTCCTGACAGTTTTGCATGAACTGCGCACGCCCACCGTCCGTTGTAAGCTGGTAATAGCGTAGACCCGCAAAAGACATGACGCGCCCGGCAATCATTTCAATCTTCTCGTAGGCTTCGATGCATCCGAGCAGGCCATCAGCATTAAGCGTGTTCAGTTTACCTTCGTAGCTCTCAGCGAAGTCTGCACAGGCTTTTTCCAGCCAGGTCATATCGTTCGTCAGTTCGACAGCGTCTTCACCCTTGTAAAGATCGCTGAGATCCCATTCAGGCAGCTTCCCCAGGTTTCCGCTGGCCGGGCTGGCGTTGGCATCAAAAACGGGGCAGGGCAGATCAAAACGCATTGGAACCTCATCTATGTTTCAGAACCAGAGATAGGGCGCGTTGCCGGGGGGGTGCAAGTCGCCATTCTGAATTGTCACTAAGAATTTGAGAAAACTTACCTGTTTCCGGCAAAAAATGCGGTGGTTTGATCGGTTATGGACCGTCTCGTTTCCGGCCCTTCCATCATGACCTCATGTTCAGCGCCATCAACAATTACGAACTGCCCTGATGGCCAGTTTGCCATTCTTTGGTGTACGGCCTTGCTATCTACAATGCGTTCGTTGCTGCCAAGAAACGTCAAAACCGGTGTATCGGGTGCAGACATCAAGCCCAGAGAGCGCGTTTCAGTCAGCGCTTCGTACAACCATTGCAAGCTTGGCCCACCGAGGGCGAGGTCTGGGTGTTTCGCAACCTGATCCTGCATGTATTTATACATGTCAGCATCCGTGGTTAGCAGGTTATTCTCATACTGTGCTGCCGAGACATAGGTTTCAGGTCTCGTGCCCGGTGCGTATTTGTGCCCAAATCCAAGCTGCGCACCCGCCCAGGACAAAGCCCAGGCGGCGGGTCGCACAGGTGGCCCCATGAGGATGCCCCACATAGGCGCACTGAACATCGCTGCTTTGACATCAAAGCCTTCGATTAGCGATCGAAGCCCAATGCAGCCTCCCATGGAGTGTGCGGCAAGGTAGTAGGGTTCCGGTAAACCAAGGGTGCGCGCAGCCTTAACAACAGCGTCAACGTCATACTGGTAGTCCTTGAACTCAACGACATGGCCGGTAGCCGGGTCATCAAGCGACCGGTCGGCCAGGCCTTGTCCACGCCAGTCGATAGATAGCATTGCATAGCCGCGCGTGGCAAAGTCACGCGCGGTCCGGCCGTATTTCTCGACGTATTCCGTCCGGCCCGGGAACAGCAAAATTGTACCCTTGTTGCCTTTGTCCCAGACCCCAATCCGAATACGTACGTCATCGACAGTGTTCAGCCAGTAGGCTGCGCCTCCATCCGGTGCATCGGCGACATCTGAGTAAAGCGGGGCCGGTTGCATCGCTTAGCTCAGCACAGCGCCAAGCTGCATTGCAAGGCCCATATCGCCGTCAACGCTCAGTTTGCCAGTCATAAATGCGGTGGTTGGGTTTACGTCACCATCCAGAATACCTTTGAAGGTATCTGCGTCGGAACTCAGCGTAACCTCTGCCTCTTCGTCACCCGCGCGGGCGCCATCAGAATCGATCATAAGCGCGCCTTCGCCCTCGATCACAAATTTTGCTGTTCCGCTAAAACCGGCAATACCTTTTCCGTTCAATGTGGCTACAGCTGCCTCAACAACATCGCTCATGCGCGATCCTCCAATTGTGAACTGCGGGTTCTGGATTTCCCCGACAGTTAGGTTACACTCGCACTCGTTATGAGCGTATTTTTCAACATACTCAAACCTATCGTTGCGTTATTTTGCGTATTGTTAACTTTTTCTGTACCTGTTCGGGCTGAAGAGGGTCTGGATGATCTTTTTACGCTTCTCGCACAGCCTGATTTACAGAATTGGGAGGTTGTGGAGGAAAAGATCTGGCAAGAATGGTCGCGTAGCGGATCGGCCTCGATGAATTTGCTGCTTCAACGCGGCAATCAGGCGCTTGAGGAAGAAGATTACGAGGCCGCCATAGAGCATTTAACTGCTCTCATTGATCATGCGCCAGATTTTGCCGAAGGGTGGAACGCACGCGCGCGCGCTTATTATCAGATAGGTCTGTATGGTCCTGCAATGGCTGATCTTTACACCACGCTTTCCTTAAACCCGCGCCATTTTGCAGCCCTCACTGGATTGGGCGTGATGCTCGAAGACCTTGAAAGGCCTTCAGAGGCGCTGGCTGTTTTTCGTCAGGTCACCGCTATACATCCGCATCGTCCTGACGTAATTACTGCCATCGAACGGCTTGAAAGCCAGGTGGATGGTCAGGATATCTGACGACAGCTAAGATTGGTTATGACGATGGGCGAGCAGGCTCGGATTACGGCTGTTCTGGGCCCGACAAATACCGGAAAAACCCATTATGCGATTGAACGCATGTTGGCACACAGAACGGGTGTGATCGGCCTGCCTTTGCGTCTGCTTGCGCGCGAAGTATACGATAAGATTGTCACGTTACGCGGGCCCAGCGTGGTGGCGCTTGTAACTGGCGAAGAGCGGATTGTGCCAGCGCGGGTTCAGTATTGGGTTTGCACTGTCGAAGCGATGCCAGATGGCATGGGTGTTGATTTTCTGGCGGTCGATGAGATTCAGCTATGCGCCGATCCGGAGCGCGGGCATGTCTTTACGGACCGGCTATTGCGGGCACGCGGGCAATTGGAAACCCTGTTCATGGGCGCATCCACGATGAAAAGCGTTATCGCTGATCTTGTTCCCCGGGCTCAATATCTTTATCGCGAGCGGTTTTCAGAGCTAAGCTATTCAGGTTCGAAAAAGATAAGCAAAATGCCACCCAGAAGCGCAATTGTCGGGTTTTCAGTCGAAAACCTTTACGCGATTGCAGAGCTTTTACGCCGGCAAAAGGGTGGGGCTGCTGTTGTTATGGGGGCTTTGTCACCGCGCACGCGGAATGCTCAGGTCGAAATGTACCAGAATGGGGATGTGGACTACCTTGTTGCGACAGACGCGATTGGAATGGGGCTGAACCTGGATATTGACCATGTCGCTTTTTCAGGACTCAGCAAATTTGACGGGCGCCGTATGCGCGCGCTTGCCCCAAATGAGCTTGCGCAAATCGCGGGACGTGCCGGGCGCCACATGAGCGACGGTACTTTTGGCGTGACGGGCGAAGCAATGCCCTTTGACGACGGTTTGGTCGACGCCATTTGCAATCATCGCTTCGCGCCACTGAAGAAACTGCAATGGCGCAATGCTCGGCTTGAATTCGGGTCTGCTGAACGGTTGATCACATCGCTCGAACAAAACACGGACGACCCGCGTCTTGTGCGGGTGCGCGATGCAGATGATCTGCTTGCCCTGCGCAGCATTTCAGAAACGGGAGACGTTCGGCAAAAGATAGGATCGGCAAAAGATGTGCGCTTGCTTTGGGACGTGTGCCGGATTCCTGATTTCCGGGGAATCTCGCACGCGGAACATGCCGCCTTGCTCGCGCAGATTTTTGAATATTTGCATGATCTTGGCCGGGTCCCGGATGGCTGGCTTGCGGCACAGATAAAAAGGATAGACCGCGTCGATGGCGACATTGACACATTGTCGAAAAGACTGGCTTATATTCGCACCTGGACATATGTCGCGCAAAGAAGCGGGTGGGTCGATGACGAAAACCATTGGCGAGAGGCGACGCGCGCTGTAGAAGATCGCCTGTCAGATGCGTTACACAATGCGCTGACCCAAAGATTTGTTGATCGGCGTACAAGCATTCTGTTGCGGCGGTTGAAGCAGAAGGAGGGCCTGGTGGCCAACGTAAATGATAAAGGTGAAGTGACGGTTGAGGGCGAGTTTGTCGGCCGTCTCGAAGGGTTTCGTTTCAGTCAGGATAAAACCGCCTCTCCGGATCAGGCAAAAACGTTACGCGCGGCCGCATTTCAGGCGCTGGCGCCGGAATTTCATCTGCGTGCTGACAGGTTCTACAATGCTCCCGACACAGAGATAGATTACACTGAACAGGGTGGTCTGATGTGGGGCGCGTATGCGGTTGGTAAGGTCATGGCTGGCGACGAAGCAACCAAACCAAGCGTTGAAGCCTTTGTTGACGAAGAGGCAGGATCTGACGTCGCGGAAAAGGTGAATCGCAGGCTCCAGCATTTCATCGACAGAAAAATTGCTACGTTGTTCGAACCCCTGATGGCGATGTCACGTGATGAAACACTGACTGGCATTGCACGGGGGTTTGCGTTTCGGATTGTCGAGGCGAACGGTTTGCTGCCACGCGAACAGGTCGCTGCCGAGGTCAAAGAACTTGATCAGGATGCACGGGGTGCGCTGCGTAAGCACGGAATTCGGTTTGGGCAGTTCACGATCTTTATGCCAATTTTGCTTAAACCTGCGGCGACACGCTTGCGCTTGTTGTTGTGGTCCATAAAGCAAAATCTTTCAGAGTTCCCGGAAAGCCCACCACCTGGTCTGGTAACGATTCCTGCCGTTAAAGATGCCCCCGAAGGCTATCACCTGATGGCCGGGTACCGCCAAGCCGGAGAACGTGCAATTCGTGTTGATATGCTGGAACGGCTTGCCGATTTGCTTCGGACGGAAGATAGCCGGAACGGCTTTGAGGCCAAGCCCGACATGCTTTCGATCACCGGAATGACGCTTGAACAGTTCAGCGACCTTATGAAGGGTCTGGGGTACAACGCCGAACGCGGCGAACGTGATAAAATAAAAGCCGAACCCGTCGTAGAGGCGGTTGAACCCGCTGAAATATCGCAAGAATCAGCCGTTCCAGAACTTGTGGATAAACCCGAAACCGCAGAGGAAGCGGAATCGCCGGCAACCAGTGACGGCGAAGCTGAACAAGTGGAGCCAGTCGAGAAGGAGGTGTTCTACACCTTCACCTGGGCGCGCAGCAAACCGCAGGTTAAAGCAGGTGCCAAGGGCAAACCACGTGGAAAACCCAAGCCAAATCGCGCGTCGCATCAAAATGCCGTACCGGTACAGTCCCGGCTGCAAAAGAAAGACCGGATTGATCCGGACAATCCATTTGCGGCCGCACTTATGGGGTTGAGGAACAAATCGTAAGTGGCTCAGAGGCAAATACAGCCGGAAGAGGGCAAACACCCATCTATCAGGCTCGACAAATGGCTCTGGCACGCAAGGTTCTTTAAGACACGTGGCCTTGCAACCAAGCTGGTTTCTGGTGGTCACGTACATGTAAATGCTGACAAAGTATCAAAACCGGCATTCGGTTTAAAGGTGGGGGATATCCTCAGTTTCCCGCAAGGCAAGACCATAAGAGTGGTGAAAGTTCTTACGCTTAGCACCCGGCGAGGCCCTGCAACTGAGGCGCAGGCGCTTTACGAAGATCGCACTCCCATTCGGGAAAGCGTTCCGGGTGCGCCAAGAACCGAAGGAAAAGGTCGTCCAACTAAGAAAGATCGCCGCACTATGCTTCTTTCCAACCCTAGAATGCTTGAATGATCCGCGCCTCTGCACTAGCTAGGCGCAAAGTCACATCAGCCTGAGTATCCGCATGACCTATATTGTCAACGACGCCTGTATCGCCTGCAAATACACCGATTGTGTAGAAGTATGCCCGGTTGATTGCTTTTACGAAGGCGAAAACATGTTGGTTATCCATCCGGATGAATGCATCGACTGCGGTGTTTGCGAGCCTGAATGCCCTGCAGACGCGATCCGCCCCGATACCGAGCCGGATATGGACAAGTGGGTTGAATTTAACCGGAAGTATTCAGAGCTTTGGCCAGTCATCATCACGAAAAAAGACCCGTTGCCAGAGGCAGAAGATCGTGACGGGGAAGAAGGTAAGCTCGAGAAGTATTTTTCGGAAACGCCGGGTGAAGGTGGCTGATAAGGTGATTCGTTTTTCTGCGGCGTAGACACACGCTGAATGACACAGTTTTACTGGAAGTTTATCTTATAAGTCATTGAAATATATGTCTTAAGAGACTCTTCTGCGCTGCGGCGCTTTCGAAGGAGCCGTTTTTCTGTTATACTGGCACTATAAATGTTGAAAGATACCTGAATCACCATCCTGGGGGCGGCGAGCCTTGAGGGTGGTTTTATTAGCGCCAAAAACTAGAAACCGGGAAAAGTGTTTTTTCCGTTTATTTTTTTTCGCTGACTTTCAGGTGCAATCGAGGAAGACAAGAACATATGAGTAAATCTAAAAAGCCTGACTTTCGTCCGAATGATTTTGTTGTGTACCCATCTCATGGTGTCGGAAAAATCATATCGATTGAAGAGCAGGAAGTCGCAGGCCTGAATCTGGAGCTTTTTGTGATCTCTTTTGAGAAGGACAAGATGACTCTGCGTGTGCCAACGAACAAGGCAACAGAAGTTGGGATGCGGTCTCTTTCCTCGCCTGATATCGTAGCGCGCGCCATGGCCACGCTAAAAGGCAAGGCGAAAGTGAAGCGCGCAATGTGGTCGCGCCGGGCGCAAGAGTACGAGCAAAAAATCAACTCTGGTGATTTGATTGCGATTGCTGAAGTCGTGCGCGACCTTCATCGTACGGATGATCAACGCGAGCAGAGCTATTCGGAGCGTCAGCTTTACGAAGCAGCGCTTGAACGGATGACCCGCGAAGTTGCAGCAGTTTCCGGCGCAGATGAGCTGAGCGCACAGCGCGAAGTTGGCGATGTTCTTGCACGCAGAGCGCCGCCACCTGCTGCTGCCTGAGTTAAATAACTGCCCAAATTGGGCGATACATCAAAATCAAGCCGTTCCTTCGGGGGCGGCTTTTTTAGAGCGTAATTTGTGAACAGAGCACCGCAAGAACGGTGATTTCGCAGATTTGTTGGGTTGCGCCAAGGATGTCACCCGTCTGGCCGCCGATTTTTGCACGCGCAAGCAGCGCTACTGAAAAAGCTGCAACGCAAATCCAGAGTACCGCCCAAACTGCCGTGCCCCCCAAAATCAAAAGGCCAAGCACAGCTGCGAGACCAGTTGCTATCCAGACTGTTCGTGTCTGAGGTTTACCAACCGTTGCAGAAAATCCGCCCTGCCGTGCATTTGGAAGCCAGGACATCACCGCAACCATTGGCGCACGGGAAAGCGCGGCGGTTGCAACGAGAAACATCAGTCCGGAACCGCCCGCGATCAAGGCACTGATCGCCGCCCAGCGGGCCAGCAATGACAGAACAAGCGCGACAACACCGTAGGTTCCGATATGGCTGTCTTTCATAATCTCAAGACGTTTTGCCCGGTCCCATCCCCCCCAAAGACCATCGGCGGTGTCGGCAAGCCCGTCTTCGTGCATCGCCCCGGTGATCATGATTTGCGTGCACAAAGTAAAGGCAGCGACAAGCGGCGCAGAAAGGCCCAGCCAAAGTGCGACCCATCCGACAATCATTGCTATGGCGCCCAGTACTGCCCCTACAAGCGGGTAGGCCCAAGCGGCGGCAGCACCGCGCAAGGTTGCGGCATTCGTGTCGACAGGGATGGGCAATCGGCTGAGCAGACCAAGGGAATTCAAAAAATCCCCTGCCGCAATCAGTTTTGTGTCGGCTTCGGCCATTAATTTGCCTTTCTGTCTCTTTCCAAGTCTGCGCCAAGCGTTAAACAGAGCGCAACGCATATTCAACGAGGCCCATACATGTCAAACGCTGCCTTTTCCACGCTCGCAGAATTTCGCGCCTGCCTAAAGGCGGGGCCGAAGCTTGATAGTGGGTCGATGAAAGCTGCCGAGGCACGCAACGGTCAATTGACCAAACCCCCTGGCGCGCTTGGCCGACTGGAAGACATTGCGATCTGGTATGCCGGATGGCGCGGCACGGACAGGCCTTCGCTGGATAATCCACAGATTATTATCTTTGCGGCCAATCATGGCGTGACGGCACAGGGGGTCTCTGCGTTCCCGGCCGAAGTCACCGCGCAGATGGTTTTGAATTTCGAGCACGGCGGCGCCGCTATAAACCAGTTGGCTGATTGTTTTGGTGCAAAACTGGATGTGCACGCGCTGTCGCTTGACACACCAACGGCTGATTTTACCAAATCGCCAGCCATGAGCGAAGCAGAAGTGGTTGACGCGTTGGCCACGGGGTGGAAGGCGGTTGATCCGGCGGCGGACCTTCTGGTTACGGGCGAAATGGGGATCGGAAATACAACGTCAGCCGCCGCAATATTGACGGCGCTTTTTGGCGGGGATGGGTCTGTATGGACGGGCCGGGGAACAGGTGTCGATGATACGGGGCTGGACAACAAGACACGCGTTGTGAACGAAGGTGTCACGCTTCACGCAACCTCTGACCCGCTTGAAATCTTGCGCTGCCTTGGCGGGCGCGAAATAGCAGCAATGGCCGGGGCAATCGCGCGTGCCCGTTCAGAGGGTATTCCGGTTATTCTTGATGGCTTTATCTGTTCATCCGCAGCGGCCGTTCTGCACCGGGTTGCGCCAGAGGCACTTGACCACGCAATCGCAGGGCATCTTTCGGCAGAGGGGCCACATGCAGATGTCCTGTCGCACCTCGGTAAAGAGCCGCTTCTGAATTTGGGTATGCGATTGGGCGAGGGGTCTGGCGCTGCATTGGCGATAGGCGTGCTGAAAGGCGCGATCGCCTGCCACTCGGGAATGGCTACCTTTGCCGAAGCAGGTGTGAGCGACGGTTAACTTTGCTCGCTATCTTGTTTTTTCTGCTGATCATCTGAAATTTCCTGTAAGATTGCGGCCTCAAGCTCTATGCGAAGCTCATTCGAACGCTCCATATATGCCTTGTTTTCCAAGACTGGGATACCTGGGTCCCACAGCGCTGCAGTTTCACGGAGCGCATAGCGGTCAAGTTTGTAGAATGCTTTTTCATGAGCTGCTGCTTCAAATTCGCTTAGCCCCGTGTTTTCAAGAACATAGCGCCCGGCACGTAGCGAACCATCAAACATCTCGCGCACGATATCATTCGCGCCAGCCCGATATAATTCGTAGGTGTGAATACGGTCATGCGCGCGGGCGATAATATGCAAATCCGGGCGTTCACGCCTTGCAAGCTGCACCAATTTGGTTGCCGCCTTGGGGTCGTCAACGGCAACAACAAGAACCTTTGCTTCTTTAAGACCAGCCGCATGCAGGAGTTCAGGGC
Organism: Pseudohalocynthiibacter aestuariivivens; assembly: GCF_018457175.1. Taxonomy (GTDB): domain Bacteria; phylum Pseudomonadota; class Alphaproteobacteria; order Rhodobacterales; family Rhodobacteraceae; genus Pseudohalocynthiibacter; species Pseudohalocynthiibacter aestuariivivens. Next base: position 143,811 of record NZ_JAGFNU010000008.1, on the reverse strand, counting down.
GTGTCGGATCACCAAAAAAACCTTTCACGCCAAATTTGCGCATGACCTCTATCGTGCCGAGGTCATGATCTAGAACGGTTGTCTTTTTGCCTGCAAGCTGAACCATCCGATTCACAACCTGCCCAAATCGTCCGACACCAGCAATTATGATTGGTGATTGTTCGTCGATCTGATCATGTTCGGGTGCTGTGGTCGCCTCTTTCATGCGTTTGCTCAGGACATCGTAGAGGATGAAGAACAGTGGCGTCAGCAACATCGACAACGTGATGACCAGAAGAATTCTGTCTTCATATTCGCCTGATATAACGTTCACCTGTGCCGAAAAACTGGTGAGCACGAATCCGAACTCTCCGGCCTGGGCAAGACCAAGCGTGAAAAGCCATTGGTCGCGGCCTTTTAGCTTGAAGACTTTGCCAAGCATAAACAGAATGATACCCTTTACCATCATGATCGAAAGAGCGAGGCCAACGAAAAGCAGAGGGTCGGCAAAGAGGGTCGAAAAACTGATGCCAGCACCCACCGTGATGAAGAACAGACCAAGCAGCAGGCCCTTGAAAGGCTCGACATCCGCTTCCAATTCATGACGAAATTCTGTGTTTGCCAGAACGACACCCGCTAAAAACGTGCCAAGCGCAGGTGAGAGCCCGACAAGCGTCATGAGAAACGCAATTGCAATAACGATCAGCAAGGCAACTGCAGTATACATTTCACGTAAATTGGCGGTGTGAATATAGCGAAACAGGGGGCGTGTCAGAAATATGCCTGCAAGTACGACCGAAGCGATCGCGCCGAGCGTCACTAGTGTTACGCCCCAGCCGGGCAACCCTGCAACCAGTGAAAAGCTGTGTGACTCGTTAACATGTTCAAGGCCGTAGATCTTAAGATCAGAGACACCCAGCAACGGAATTATCGCGAGCATCGGGATAACCAAGATATCCTGCGCAAGCAGAACCGAGAATGCAGATCGTCCACCGCCCGTCTGCATGAGTTTCTTTTCATTGAGCGTTTGCAGGACGATCGCAGTCGAGGACAGCGAAAAGATCAACCCAATGGTCAGCGCAACTGTAAAGGGTTGACCCAGCCAGATCGCAATTCTGGTGATGACAGACGTTGTTAGAACAACCTGAAGACCACCAAGCCCGATCAGGCGCATCCGCATGTTCCACAAAGCGCGCGGGTCAAGTTCTAGCCCGATCAAAAACAGCATCATGACAACACCGAATTCAGCAAAATGCTGTAAATTCTGTGATTCGGTGCCAATGAAACCCATGATTGGCCCGATTACGATACCTGCAAGCAAATACCCAAGGACCGACCCAAGACCCAACCGCGCAGCAAACGGAACCGCGATAACGGCCGCCGCGAGGTAGATTGTCGCAAGAAACAAAAAACTGTCCAAAATACTTACCTCAGGTTGGCAGTGGCGCGTCGGACTTGAACTGGTCCATTACAATTTGGCTTTGCACCCGCCCAACGGTGGGGTGAGTTAAAAGGATATCATGAATAAGCGTGTTTAGCGCTGGTAGATCGTCACAGAAAACCCGCAAAAGGTAGTCTGCTTCTCCGGTGAGTGTCCATGCGCTAATAATTTCCGGTCGTGTTTCAATTAACGTTGCAAAGCTTTTTGCCGTATCCGCGGCGTGGTTGACCATCTGAACCTGAACAAAGGCCTGAACGGTCAGTCCAACACGCGAGGGGTCTAGCCGTGCAGAGTAGCCGACGATGTAGCCTTCGCTTTCCAGCCGTTGTCTGCGCCGGCCCACCTGGCTTGCGGAAAGATGCAGAAGGTCGCCCAATTCCTGTGCGGTCAGATAGGCATTCCGCTGCAATTCCGAGAGAAGGCGGCAATCAGTTTGGTCAATGGTTGCGCGAGATACTTGCATGTTTTGCAGTTTATATGCGGGTACTCCGCAAATCAATCTGTTTATTATGGGTAAGACGCGCACATAAGGCGCGATAGGTGCGGTATCATTACACCCAAATGTGAACAGGAGTTGTCGCACTGGGACCTTTTCCACATAATGCGCCGAAATCAAAGATCAGCACAGAGAACCCGGCAGGTACGGACGGGTTTGAATTTGTAGAGTTTGCACACCCTGAGCCGCAAGAATTGCGTGAATTGTTTGCGCGTATGGGCTACGTCCACGCCGCAACCCATAAAACACGTCAGATTGAACTATGGCGGCAGGGGGACATTACCTACATCCTGAACGCAGAGCCCGATTCCATGGCGATGCGGTTTGTCGCGGAACACGGCCCCTGCGCGCCTTCGATGGGATGGCGTGTGGTGGATGCCAAGGTTGCTCATGATCGTGCCGTCTCCAAAGGCGCAACACCTTACACAGATGCGGATAAAACGTTGAACGTGCCTGCGATTGTTGGAATTGGTGGATCGCTGATTTACTTTGTTGACACCAATGGCGGTGACGAAACAGCCTACGATACAGATTTTGACTGGATTGCCGAAAAGTGGCCTGAGGGCGTTGGCTTTCACTACATCGACCACCTGACGCACAATGTGCACAAAGGCAATATGGATATCTGGTTTCATTATTATGCGGATATCTTCAATTTCAAAGAAATCAGGTTCTTCGATATCGAAGGCAAGTTTACAGGGCTTCTCAGCCGCGCGCTAACCTCGCCCTGTGGGCGTATCCGCATTCCGATTAACGAAGATCGCGGGGAAACCGGACAGATTGTTGCCTATCTGAAAAAATATAACGGTGAAGGCATTCAGCACATCGCTGTCGGAACAGATGATATTTATAGCTCTACCGATGTGATTGCTGGAAATGGTGTGAAGTTCATGCCCGGCCCACCGGAATCTTACTACAGGAAGAGCAAAGAGCGGGTGGTTGGGCATGACGAACCTCTGGACCGGATGATGAAACATGGCATCCTGATCGACGGCGAAGGTGTGGTCGATGGGGGCGAGACCCGAATCCTGCTCCAAATCTTTTCAAAAACCGTGATCGGGCCGATCTTCTTTGAATTTATTCAGCGCAAAGGCGACGATGGCTTTGGCGAAGGCAATTTCAAAGCACTGTTTGAATCAATTGAACAAGATCAGATTGATCGGGGAGAGATTGCAGCGGAATAGATGCTCAAACAATCTCGAACTGGGCCTCGTCTTTTGGCGGGGCCTTTTATATTTCGGGCATCCTTAGTGTAATATTCCGCCCGCCTTTAACGTATCTCAATTCTTGCGCGCCGATCGCGGCGACCCGACCGCCGTCGACCCTTTCGCCAATTTCGACCTTAACGTAACGCCCGCTTGGCAACCTCACGAGCGCACGGCGCTGAGATGATGTTCCGTAGACGCCGATCAGGCTGATGCGGCGCAGGTTGATCGCATTTGTAACTGTCGCCTGGTTCGCAACGGACGCACGGGTTGGGATTGTCGGGGCTCTGCCTGTCGGCACAGCGGCAACTGCGGTAGCTGCTACTGTCGCATTTTGGGTGTTTGCGCGGGCGGCAGCAACGAGTTCACTTATGTTACCGGGCCGGTTTCGCGGGGCAGGAGAACGTGACACAGCAAGCGCTGTTGGCGTGTTGTCAACCGTAGGTTCGGTTTGCGGCGATGCCGGTCGTGCAACAGGTCGTTTCGACGATAGCTCTGAAAGAGTCAGACCACCGAACCGTCCTCGTTCGTGCTGTTGTTGCAGATCCGCAGGGCGGGCTGCAGGGCGAAACCCGGCGAGAGCGGTGTTTTGCCCAGTTACGGTTTCGTCGATCTGAACAGAGTTTGGCAATACAGCGCTTCGTGGACGCGAAGGTGTCACGACCGGAGGTTTGCCTGCGAAGACCAGAATACCATCCGCGTTTTCTGTTCCTTCTGCTGAGGGAATAACTAGCCCACGGTCATCAAGTGTAAAGACCGTTCCGGAACTTGCCGGATTGTTCAGCGCTTTGATCTGGCCAGCGCCGGGTTCCGGGTCAAACGCGGGCAGGGCAACGGCGTCATGTGTCGTGGTCGGCGTATCAATCGACCCGATGTAAAGTTCTTCAATGCTTTCAGGCAACAAGAAGTCCGGTGCATCGGGAGCGCGTTGCCAGATACCAGAATCGGCATAAGCTTCCTCTGCTTCTTCCATCGTCATCGGCACAACAGGCTCCGGAGCCTCTGTAATTTCGATCTCGGCCTCTTCGGTGAGTAGCTCAGTTTCCTCTGTGAGGATCGTGTCCTGAGCACCTTCAATCGCATCGTCGATAGCGGCCAGAACTTCCTCTGAGTTTTGAGCTAGGGAAACCTCTGGTATCTCGGCAGTTGACGCTGTCTCGTTGATGCTTGGATTTTCCTCGTTCAACCCGCTCGTGTTATCGTCCAGGAAAACAACCGACCAGACGGCCAAGAGCGCCATGATGGCGATCAGGACGGCGGTTAACACAAGGCCTAGATGCGGGGGTTTACCCCCCTGAAAGTATTTTTTCCGCGCGCCAAACACGGCCACCGCTGAATCAGGGATATTTGTCGCAAATGCAGATGAAGGTTCAGACAATCCGAAATTTTCGCTTTGATGGTCGGGTTTGGGCGCAATCACCGGCGCTACAAGCTCTGGTGTTTCGGTGGGCGTAATGGTTGGCGCTGGCGTGTGTCTGATCTTTTCGATCGGCGGCATGTCTGGCGCCACAGCCGCCGTTACAATCATCGGCTTTGCTGCAGCGGCCACCTTGGGTGGCGAACCTTCACTATCGCCCGGCAAAACCACAAGACGCGCAGCAGGAAGATCTGCCGACATATCGGACTCGGGTGTGCCCAACTGGTCCGTGTCCTGCCGGCTTGAGGTGAATGCCGGAACAGGGTCGCGTTCAGCCTCAGCCTCTGTATCTTCGGGTTCAAGTGATAGCTCCGGGAGTTCGTCTATAGGCTCGCTATCGTCATGATCCTCAAGCGCTATGGCGCTATCTGTGATATGCGGTTCAGTTACCTGAACGTGATCGGTCTCCTCAGCGTCTTCAGTTTCCTCAACGTGATCGGTGTTCTCAACGTCTTCGATTGCCTCGACGTCATTGGTTTCCCCAACGTCTTGGATTGCCTCGACGTCTTCGGTTACCTCAACCTCTTCAAGTTCTTCAAGCTCTTCCAAAACCTTTTGTTCTGTTGGTTCGGGCCGTTTCAGGGGGGCGGCTTCGGGTAAAGGTACAATTTTAACGGCAAAAGCATCACGCTCTAACTGCTCGCCTTTGTGTAGCAGGGAGGATGCGATCTGGGTTTCTCCAAAAAAGGGTTCACCGTCAAAATCGTTCGCTTCGGGATTCGCTACAAAACTCAGCGGGTTGAATTTGTGCTGGACGGCGAAATCCTCTGCTTCTTCCAGCGTTTCACGCGCGACCGCTGCAAGCTTTACTTTGTCACCGGCTGGTTTCCAATCAAACACCAGTTCGTCAACTGCATAAGGGGTCATGCCCGCGAGCGCGGCGCGAATTTGAAATTCGCGGTCACTGACGCTCGGACCGGGGGCATCAATCAATGAATACAGGATTTGCGTATTGGGCAAGATTAGTTTTGTTGTGACACCAGCAGAGTCCAGACCAGCGGCCGTTTGCCGCAAAAACCCAAGGGTATCCGCAAGATCAGCGCTCTCTACATCAACCTCGCCAACCAGATGCCACCCACCGGGGGTGCGGTGCAGCAGGCTAATGCCTTCGAGCGAGAGATTAAGGGCGAAACTTGGCTTCATCTTGTTGATCTATCACAGTAACCCAAAGTAACGAACACATCCCGAAGACAGTTATAGTTCTAAAGCAGGAAATAGCTCAAGAAAATATAATGCCAAGGAATTGCTTGTGGGCTGCGTCAAAGAGAGGAACTGTGCGGGATATGAAAGGAAAAATCATGCGGTTTTTGGGAATATTGATGGTTTCGGTTTTTTTGTGCTCAGGTGCAATGGCCGATGGGATTTTACGACAAATCGTCGTTACTGGTGACGGACGGGTAGAAGGGACACCAGATATGGCGACCATATCAATGGGTGTCACTACCGAGGGCAAAACTGCAGCCGAAGCGATGGCCACTATTTCTGTCCAGGTTGCCGAAATGCTCGACGCGTTGACAGAAGCGGGGATAGAAGCGCGTGATGTGCAAACAAGTCAGTTAAATCTTTCGCCACGGATAGATCACAGCGGCTCAAGTCGTGGCGAGGCTCCGAAAGTTGTGGGTTTTACCGCCTCGAATATGCTGAATGTTCGAATCCGGGACCTTGATGCAATGGGCGAAATTCTGGATGCCGTGCTCAATAGCGGTGCGAACCAGTTTTTTGGGCTGAGTTTTGGTCTGAATGAACCGCAGGAAAGTGAAGATCTCGCAAGGCAAAGAGCTGTAGAGGATGCGATGCGCAAAGCTGCGCTTTATGCGCAGGCGGCGGGGGTGGAACTTGGCGCCGTTATTTCGATTTCTGAGGCGGGCCAGCACGTTGCTCAACCCATGATGATGCAGGCGGAATCGATGGTGCGCGGTGCAGTGCCAATCGCGCAGGGCGAAATCACAACCACCGCAAGCATCACTATCGTGTTTGAGATTGGCGGAGCATAAACCCCGCCAATTAAAAATTTTAGCTTAATGCCTTGGTCAGTGCTTGATCCAGATCTGCGATCAGGTCCTTTGCATCTTCAATTCCGATAGACAGGCGTACGACATTTGCCCCGGCACCTGCTGCTTCTTGCTGTTCCGGTGACAACTGGCGGTGCGTCGTTGAGGCAGAGTGAATGACAAGAGAACGAGTATCGCCAAGGTTTGCGACATGGCTGAAAATTTCCAGACTGTCGACGAGCTTTACACATGCGTCGTAACCGCCTTTGACCGCGATGGTAAAGAGAGCACCAGCGCCCTTCGGACAGATAGAAGCGATACGGCCATAGCAAGGATTTGACGGTAGCCCTGCGTAGGTCACAGCTTCGATCCGCGGGTCCGTTTCAAGCCAACTCGCAACTTTCACTGCGTTTTCAACGTGCCGCTCCATCCGCAGAGAGAGCGTTTCGATGCCCATCAGCGTATAATGTGCACCTTGCGGATTCATGGTCATACCCAAGTCACGCAATCCGATCGCGATGGAGTGGAATGTGAACGCAAGGTTTCCGAATGTCTCGTGAAACTTCAGGCCGTGATACGCAGGCTCTGGTGCGCTGAGGGACGGAAACTTGTCTGACGCGGACCAGTCAAAATTGCCTGAATCCACAACACAACCACCTGTGACCGTACCATTGCCAGTCAGGTATTTGGTGGTTGAGTGCACAACCAGCGTCGCACCGTGTTTGATCGGGTTGCAAAGGTATGGTGTTGCAGAGGTGTTGTCGACGATCAGCGGTATGCCTGCTTTGGCCGAAATCGCTGAAAGCGCGTCAAGGTCAGCAATGTGGCCACCGGGGTTGGCGATCGATTCACAGAATATAGCGCGGGTATTGTCGTCAATCGCTGCAGCTACAGCGGCTTCATCATCGATGTCGACAAATCTTGCTTCCCAGCCAAAGCGCTTGATGGTCTGGCTGAACTGGGTGACTGAGCCACCATAAAGACGGGTCGATACCACAACGTTCTTTCCGGGCTCCATCAGCGGGAACAGCGCCATAATTTGCGCTGCGTGACCTGATGAACAGCAGACCGCCCCTACGCCACCTTCCAGGGTTGCGATCCGTTCCTGTAAAACGGCAACCGTTGGGTTGGTCAGGCGCGAATAGATAAACCCGACTTCTTGCAAGTTAAAAAGCGCAGCGGCGTGTTCGGCATCGCGAAACACATAGGCCGTCGTTTGGTAAATCGGCGTCTGGCGCGCGCCTGTTGCCGGGTCTGGGCGGGCGCCCGCGTGAACTTGCAGGGTGTCAAAGCCGTAAGAGGCAGTATCGGACATAAAGGTTCTCCGCTGTTTCAATTATCCGACCAGAGACTAGGCGATCAGTTCCGCCCACACAACTGAATGTGTTGTTGATCAGAACAACGTTCACCAAATTGGCCTGCTTGCGGAACTGGTGTTTTCCGAAAATGTTCCATATCGGATATTTCAGCAGGATTGCGCCTGGAAAAAACCTTTTTGCATCACATCCGGAGGGGCGACGCGATTCACCGCATCCAAAGGTTTGCGCGTTTAATCTGGTTTCGGATCATCTTTTCACGCCGGGGCAGAGCGTTGCGGTTAAACATGTCACGCACTCTTTTTCCCTTACGCTGAAAAATCATACGCTTGAACGGGTCATACTGTTTGATGATTTTCTTGATCTTGTTAGGGGCTGTTATTGTTTCCAATATCTCGATTGCATGGTCATTTTCGCGCGCGTAGAGCAGGGGAAGTACCCGGTAGTGACAGCTTACAGACCCATCCAATAGGCCGGGTGAAATAGTGTCGCGCCCACCCCCGAAAGAATGAATAACCAGTGGCAATACCACCTGATCAAGCCACGGGTTCATTTGTTGGCAAACCAGTGCATCTGGCGGGTCGTCACGCACGGCAACGGCGTATTCGGTGAAACGCTCACCAAATTCATGGGGGCAACGGTAAAAAAACCATCCCGCGTTAAAATAGAGATAACGCTCCCAATACTCATCGGGCTGCGTCAGATCGAGCGAGCTCTCGAACTCGAGCCCAAATTTATCATAGAGCGATTTCCAGATTTCGGTGTAGCCGGGACCGTAGAGTTCAATTGTTGGCCATGTCCCTTCACGTCGCATGGACGCGCTGGGCCGATCAAAGTCGAAAGGCACATCGGACAGGGGCCCTGTGATTAGCGTATCTGTGTCAAAAAACACAAACGGCTCACCCTTGGGCAGCGCTTTCAGGCCTTCGATCTTGTTTCCATAGGGGTAACTCTGGCCGAAATGTTCGTTTTCGAACGCGACAATTTCAGCGCCTAATGCCTCAAGCGTTTCCCGGACCTGAACATCCTTTATACGCGGGTCCCGTTCCCAGAGGTCGCCGGGCTGAGGCTCGGCGACAAAAAGACGACCTTTGAAATTCGGATTGGTGTGTTGCAACGAGGCTGCGAACATCACCGCCTCATACTGCAGGCGGCCCGACTGCCCAACGATCATGATGTTATAGGCTTGGCTTTTTTTGCTTTTCTTTGCCATGCACAATCTGCCCGATGTTTGTTTTGAAACGGACTATAGCCGGGTTTGCCAGTTGTCAAAAGGCATGTCTTGGTGTTTTTTGAATAAGTGCGTAGATCAACATTCTCCTACAGGTAAACGCAAACCCAGCATTGAGATTGCGAGAATCCATGCCTAGTATATCCTAATGAAACAGATTGATCTGAACGCCGATCTTGGCGAAGGCTACGGCCCTTGGAAAATAGGGGACGACGCCGCGATGATGCGGATTGTGACCAGTGCGAACATCGCTTGCGGTGGTCACGCGGGTGACAATTCCACCATGTTTGAAGCTTTAAGCTGCGCCAAAGAAAATGGTGTCAGCATCGGCGCGCATCCCGGCTTTGAAGACCGTGAAGGGTTTGGTCGCCGTCGCCTGCCGCTGACAATGGCCGAGGTGGAGCGGTTATCAGCTGCGCAGATCGGTGCGCTCTGTGGTGTGGCTGCGCTCGCCGGGACAGAGGTTGCTTATGTCAAACCGCATGGTGCGCTTTGCAATTGGGCGGCAGAAGTGGCTGACGTTGCTGATGCGATTGTGCGCGCGGTTGTTGCCGTTATGGGGTCGGATGCAGCATTGCTCGCGATTTCGGGGACCGAGCTTGAGAAATCGGGCCTCAGGCATGGGCTGCGCACCTATTCAGAGATTTTTGCGGACCGTGGATATACATCCGGGGGCCTGCTTGTGCCGCGCGGAACGGAAGGCGCGATGATCCACGACGAGGCGGTTGCCACCCAGAGGTTGCTTGGCTTCTTTGAAAGCGGGCTGATGCCAACGGTTGGGGGGGAACCGGTTGCACTCAAGGCGCATTCGATTTGCGTACACGGCGACGGGCCACGGGCGCTTGATATCGCGGGTAATCTGCGTGCTGCACTTGAAACAGCTGGACACGCGGTAAAGCCCTTCGCCGCAAGCATCCCAGCGTGAACCAGTCTCTGATCGAGCCCGCGATACAACCGGTTGGTGACAGTGGTTTGATGGTGCGGTTTGGCGCAGCGGTTGATCCAGACATTCATGCGCAGGTTCTTGAGGCAGATAGTGCAATAAGTGCCGCCGGGATTGAAGGGGTGACCGAATTGATCCCATCATTTGCGGCCCTATTTGTTGGCTACGATCCCTTGCAAACAGATTTTGAAACAGTTTCGGCGGCGGTCCGGGCGTTGGGGCCAATGAAGTCAAAAGAACGCACCAGCGGGCAAATCTGGCAAGTTCCCGTCTGCTACGGTGATGGTTTGTCACCCGATCTGGCTGAGGTTGCTGTGCGCACAGGGCTAAGCGAAGAAGAGGTCATCAACGCGCATCTTAGTGGCGACTACCTTTTATACATGTATGGGTTTGCGCCGGGTTACGCCTATTTGGGCGGTGTTCCCAAGGAAATTCAGCTTCCGCGCAAAACCGCACCCGTACGTGATATTCCAGCAGGCGCCGTGATGATCGCCGGGCCGCAGGCTCTGGTCACGACCATAAAAATGCCGACAGGTTGGTGGATTATCGGACAATCCCCCTTTCAATTCCTGCGACCGGGAGAGGACAACCCCTTTCCGCTCGCTGTCGGTGACAGGGTTCAGTTCACGCGCATGAGCCGCGATGATTTTGAACGCGCGGTCGGGCAGGGGGCAAAGACATGAGCGCCAAGTTCACGGTGTCTTTCGCGGGTCCTTTGGTTTCAGTTCAGGATTACGGTCGCCCCGGTTCTATGCGCTTTGGTGTTCCGCGTTCCGGGCCGATGGACCGCACCAGCTTTGCGGTGCTTCGCCGCGCCCTTGAACAAAACGAAGGATTTGCCGCGATCGAAGTATCAATTGGCGGAATGGTTCTGAAGTGCACGGAAGGGAATGTCACGGCCGGGTTTGTCGGCGGGAACTTCAGCGTCAGCCTTGATGGGCAACCGCAATCCCCTTGGTCTGTCTTTACAATCAGGGCAGGTTCAACCCTGACGATCCGTCCTGGGTTAGAGGGCAGTTGGGGGTATCTCGGCTTTTGTGGAAAAATCAACAGTTCTGAGTGGCTTGGCAGTCAGGCGACACATCTGGCATCAGGGCTTTGCGGTCACCCGCTTGCTGCAGGCGCGACTATCGAAGTTTCAGAGGCGAAGGTTGAGGCAGGGTTTACCTGCAGTTTGCCAATTCCGGATTTCGCCAGGTTTTCAGGAAACGTCAGGATCGTGCCCGGCCCGCAGGATGATTGCTTTGCACCAGAAACGTTGGGCGCGCTCGTGTCCGAACCCTATGAGGTGACGCAGGATTATGACCGGATGGGGATGCGCCTAAAAGGGCCAAGCCTGCCAATCGCTGAAGAGCTTTCGATGCCGTCTGAAGCATTGGTTCGCGGAGCAGTTCAGGTGCCGGGGCACGGAGATCCGATAGTTTTGCTTGCAGATCATCAAACGACGGGTGGGTATCCGAAGATATCCACCGTTATAACCGCAGATCAGGATCAGCTTACGCAAGCACGGGCGCGCGACAAAGTGCGGCTCGCGTCTGCAACTCCAGCCGAGGCAGTTAAACTGGCACGCGCTCAGCACGCGAAAGTGACCACTTATCTTGAATCGATTGCCGAATTGCGCGGCTCATTTGAAGACCGACTTCGTCGCTCAAACCTAATCAGCGGTGTTGTTGGTGACGAGTTCTAATTTGAGCGTCTGAATTTAGTCGTTATCACTCAGACCTGCACCCGCACCCGCGAGCCTGGATTCCTCGGTCGCCGGGGCATAGGTGCGATGGGCGAATGCGCCAAGTGTTGCCCAAGCCTTAGCATCGACGTCTTGCTTTCTGTTTTTATGAGAGTCAGTGCACTTTGACGGGTCTGTCCCTTTGCACAGAACCGCCTTGGTAACGGAAGCAGCAAGATCGCCCGAGTGCGAGACTCTAAGGCCACCGTCTGACGAGACGCAGATTTCAGTATTATCCCAGCTTAGCGTCAGCGCCGTGCCAGAAACCTTTGCTGCTGTTGCAACGAAAGGTACGAGGAAGATTGGATAGCTTGTCTGTCCTAGCGTAACCCCTGCATCCAAACGAGCAGCGAGGTCACAAAGTACAGTTCCCGCGATGAGCGGGCATAGCGTTCCTGTGCTTGCATTCCAGACATCGTTAACATCAATCGGTGACAGGCTGGCATATGGGTGTCCGTCATTTTGAGTCAGCAACGCTGCTAACGTTTCTGGCCCGGCAAAGCCCTGTTCACTTAGCCAGCGTGTTGCCTTTCCGGCTTCTTCCGCCAGACCCCAGTCAAACCCGGCACCGCGTGCGGCGCGTTTGCTCATGGCTTCGATTTCGTTTAGCGAATAGGTCATGCGTTACCCTCTGACAAAGTGGGGTAAGACCAGTCTTCAGCCGACATTGCGAGTTCTTCGGGGTAGGGTGCGTTACGGTACATATTGATGCGTACCCAGCGGTCAGACCGCGGGTCAAAATGGGTCGCTCCAAAAAACGCAAGCTTGCAGCGCAGCATGTCGATTGGCAGGACATCAGCATCTATCGTGTTGTCGCGGATTTCGGCATATGGGAAACGCTCGCTAAGTTGCAGCCGACGCACGATGTGTCGATGTTCAGGATGGCGCAGAACGAAAGCGGCGACTGTATCGTCCCCCTCCCATGTATCCAGATCTTCGACCATGCGCATAGCGTCACGTGCGGGGGAAAGGGGTTGTTCATATTCGGCGATCGGCTCTTCAAACCGTTCACCAAGCCGGGGTTCCAGCTTTTCTTCTGACACATACCAGGCGCGTGCCTGCGCGGCGTGTGACTGCCAGTCAATTTTCTTCGCCCAGCCGTAAACTTCGTCGCAAAGTGCACCCAAATGGGACAGTGACATGGCCCCATTTATTGGGAAAACAGTGGTTTCATCGGCGCTCATACAATCTGCCAGCTCGTCGATCAGATCGCCGTAAGGTTCCATCATCAGGGACACGAGCAGTTCCTGACCTTCCGTCGAAAGGTTTTCCGCTGCCCAAAGATAGAGCTGGTTCCAAGGTGCATTTTCCTTGAGGTTCGCTTTGGTCACATGTGTTGTGAGAAGTTTCAGGTCAGCTTTAAGGGCCGCGAGTTTTTCGATCTGGATCGGATGCTCCGAATGCCAGTCCGCGACGTTTTGTACGGCGCGTGGAAGCAAGGCGAGAAAATGCGAAACTTCGCTGTCAGATGCCGTTGCGACACTGCGCACGCGTGCCAGTGCCTCTTCACGGGCCGCGACCCAATTGTTCAGTAACACCGGATGGTTGACCAGAAATGGCGCCATGCCAAGCCCGGTTGAATTTCCAATACCCAGACGGCGACGCAATGCAGGGTCCATCTTAACAGCAGTATCTGGTGATCGCGCTGCCGCAAGATGTTCAGCAAGATCAAGAACGAAAGTGCGTGTCAGAAAAACAGACAGCATTTCGCATTGAAATGGAGCGGTGAATTCTGGCCGGTCGCAAATCATTTCACGATCTGCAGCCCCAAGCTTGCCAGAGCCATAGACCGCAGTTGTCCGCATCAGATAGCCCACGCTTTCGATCATTTTGGCATCGGGTTGATGCCCGGCAGCAAGGCTTGAAATGACATGTTCAAACAGGCGGACCGATCTGTTGGCACGTGAAACAGAAAGCTCTTTGCTGCTGACGCGACCGACTTCTTGCAGGGGGACATTTCTGGACAGCCGAATGATATCTTCTGCCGTCGGAAACCCGTCAAACAATGTAAATGTAGCATCCCATGCTGTTGCGATCACCCGGTCAGAGCGCATTTCAGGTGGCAGGTCATGCGCAAATGCAACAAGGCTGTATGTGCGTTTCGGGCCCTTGGCTGTGTAAACCGCATGACCCACACCTTTTGCATCGACCTCAAAGACAGGGCGATCAAAAGTCCAGTTCTCGTGTTTCATACGGCGTAGCAGGATACGCATGAACGACAGGCGGCATTGATGAATTGAACCCATACGCGACAGACGCATAACCAGGGAAGGCGGTCGTAACGCAGCCTTTTCGCAGGTGTTTTCAGCTTTTTCCACGTTTGCCTCCGTTCGTTAAAAAGTTAAGCCGATGTTCCCGCAGGACCAAAGCTGTTTTCGAAAAACTGCATCCAATTATCGCCCATCAGGCCAGAGACCTCTGCGTCATTAAAGCCTATGGTTTTCAGACCAACCTCGATATTCCCAAAATCGCGGTTGTCGCGAAACCAATCTGGCATATCCGGAAATCCGGGTGCCGAGGCAGAGCCTTCGCCATAGTCGATTTCCTTGGACCAGCGTCCAACCCGCATCCATTCAACAACGCTGTCGGGGTGGTCCTGACAAAGATCTGAACCGATGCCCAGGTGTTCCACACCCACCATGTCAGCCGTTTGTGCGATCATTTCGCAGAAACTTTGCAGGGTGCAGTTTGATTTGTCTTTCAGGTGATGCGGGTAGAGCGAGAAGCCAAGCATACCGTCAGCAGACGTCAGCGCGCGGATCACATCATCCTTTTTGTTCCGCAGGGCAGGTTGCCAGAAATACGGGTTGGCATGGGTGATTGCGATGGGACGCTCAGAAATTTCGATAGCCTCCAGTGTCGAGCGATCTGCAGAATGGCTCATGTCGACAACGAGGCCCGCGCGGTTCATTTCCCTTATCACCTGCTTGCCCATTCGAGTGATGCCGGGGTCTTCGGCCTCGTAACACCCGGTCGCAAGCAGGGATTGGTTGTTGTAACTTAGCTGCATGAAGCGTGCGCCAAGCGTATGTACAATCCGGACAAGCCCAATGTCATCTTCAATTGGTGACGGGTTTTGAAAACCGAAAAAGATCGCGGTGCGCCCCGTATCGCGCGCGAGTTTCACGTCGCTTGCCCAACGCCCCTGAAAGATCAGTTCAGGGAATTGTTCAAACCAGCGGTTCCATCGCTCAATGTTCAGGACCGTTTCGCGAAAGTTTTCGTGATAGGCGATGGTCACATGAACTGCATCAACATTTCCTTCGCGCATCTGGCGAAAAATCTTTTCCGACCAGTTGGCGTATTGCAGGCAGTCGATGCGATAGGTCATGGGTTTACTCCGGTGTGCCAGAGGCGATGTAAGCAGTTTTTACGGTCGTATAAAACTCTGCTGCATAAGACCCCTGTTCTCGTGGGCCATATGAACTGTCGCCACGCCCGCCAAACGGAACGTGGTAATCCGTGCCTGCGGTTGGCAAATTGACCATGACACATCCGGAACGAGCGTTGCGGCGGAAATGTGTGGCGCGGGCAAGTGAACGCGTGACAATACCAGCCGTCAGGCCGAAATTCGTGTCATTCACAACGGCCAACGCCTCGTCATAGCTGTCAACTTTGATCACCGAGGTCAGTGGCGCAAACATTTCTTCGCGATTGATCCGCATATCGTTACTTGTGCCAGCAAACACACCGGGCGACATGTAATAGCCATTAGTCGCCATCTCCAACCGCTCTCCTCCGCACAGCAGTTCTGCGCCTTCGGATTTGCCGATTTCGACATAGCCAAGGTTTTCGTTCAATTGCTGTTCGGAAACGACGGGGCCCATCTGGGTATCTTCCGCGAATGCGTGGCCTACCTTCATGGCACGGGCACCGGCAACCAGACGTTCGACGAATTCGTCATGCACGGCGGCATGTACAACAAGGCGTGATGACGCCGTGCATTTCTGCCCAGACCCGCCAAAGGCGCCACCAAGTGCTACGGCCACTGCAATATCAAGATCTCCGTCATCCATAACGGCCAGCGCGTTTTTGCTGCCCATTTCCATCTGGATTTTTGTGAGGTTCGGGATAGCTGCCATTGCAATCCCTTTGCCAACCGGAACGGATCCGGTGAAGGAAATCGCATTCACCTTGGGGCTTTCGACCAGCCGTTGACCAACACTGCGGCCCGCGCCCATCACAAGGTTAAACAAGCCGTCCGGGATGTCCTGCTTCGCGATAATCTCTGTTAATGCGACGGCAGAGGCAGGCGTTATGTTCGCGGGTTTCCACAGCACAGCATTTCCAAAGGCGAGGGCAGGGGCAATTTTCCAGCTGGCGGTTGCGGTTGGAAAATTCCACGGTGAAATGATTGCAACGACACCCACAGGTTCGCGACGCACGTCAACTTCTATGCCGGGCCGGGTTGAGTCTGCGTTATCTCCGATTTGACGCAGGGTTTCAGCGGCGTAGTAGGTGAAGAACTGACCGGCGCGGAAAACTTCACCCTTACCCTCGGCGAGCGGCTTGCCTTCTTCGCGCGACAGTAATTCACCAAGTTCTGGAGCGCGTGCCATCAGTTCATTTCCGATGGCCATCAGAACGTTGTATTTTCGCTCGATACCATAGGTGGCCCATTCGCGCTGAGCCTTCGCTGCAGCGTCAAGCGCGGTTTCAAGCTGATTTGCGCTTGCTTGCGCGAACATGCCGATCAGATCGGTCAGGTCAGACGGATTGCGGTTCTTGATCTCGCTTTCGCCAGAAACCCACTGTCCCGCGATATAGTTTTGTTTGCAACTAGCCATGAAAACCCCAAATTCCAAATAGAAGGCCCCGTGATGGGGATAGCCCGTAGTTTGGTGTCGCATGAAAGTTTAAGCAAACTCATAATACTGAATGATAATTCAGAATAACTGAAATTTCGGGCCGGTAGTGGATTCCTTCATATGGATACTGCGTCGTAATCGACCTCACGCAGGGCGGCAATAAATGCTTCAACTGCCGGCGCGTGGCTTGCGCGTGCGCGAGTCACGATGCTTACCCGCCGCATCGCCAACGGATCACTCAGTGGAACAAAAGAGAGGTCATGAAAGTTACCAAGAACCGCGAGTTTTGGAAGCACCGTAATTCCGACACCCGCCTGAACCATCGCCAATAGCGATGTCGTATTGGGAACCATCAGGTTCGAGCCGGCTAAGACTGCTTTAAATTTAGCATTTTCAATTTGTCGGCACAGCCCGTTGGCGATGAATGTACATCCTTCTAAATCAGCCCATGTTGGTGGATCAGCCGAGTTTGCGAGCGGATGGTCGAGCGGACAGACAAGGCCAAAACGGTCAGAGAAAAGCGGTTCTGCAACGAGATCACTAACAGTGCCCGACATGCTGGCAAGGCCAATGTCAGCGCGTTCCCGCGTGAGTTCGCGCAACACTGAGACGGAATCCATGTCCCGTACATCAATATGCACGTTCGGCCGCTCAGCGCGAAATTGGCGAAGGACATTCGGCAAGACAGCGATTGCCACCGAAGGGGTCGCTGCAATCCGCACGAAACCATGCTCCGCCCTGGCGAAGCCCTCGATCATGGCGATTGTTCGGTCGAAATGCACGAGTTCACGCTCTGCCTCAATCAAAACCATTTCGCCAAGCTGACTGAGATGAGATTTTCGCCCCGTTTCAAACAGCGGCGCCCCGATATGATCCTCGAATTGTTTCAGCATCATTGACACGGCCGAAGGTGTTCTGTGCAACGCATCCGCCGCTTCCGCAAGGTTCCCGCTTTGCGCAACCGTAGCAAAGCATCGCAGCATTTCGATTTTGATCGCCATTTGAGTTTTTCTGTAACCAAAGGATATTTATCTCATAGTTACTGAAATATCCGGATACGTCCATGATCTCGTTCGAGCGGCCGTCATTAACCAGTTGAATGCTCTGGAAATCTGATCAATGTGTTGGAACGAGCCAAGGTGGCAAGCGGTTAGGGTAAGCATTGATGGCTAAGGCGAAGGAAAACAGGATTGTCGTGGTTGGCGCCGGCATTGTAGGTGTATCAACGGCAATCTGGCTAAGACGTGCGGGCAAGGACGTAACCCTGATTGACAAAGGTGCGCCGGGACAGGGTACATCTTTTGGCAATGCCGGTCTTTTGGCGGCAAGTTCAATTGTAGCTGTGACCGTGCCTGGACTCATAACGAAGAGTCCCAAATATCTGTTTGATCCTAATTTTCCACTGTTCCTGCGGTGGTCCTATTTGCCGCGTCTTACGCCTTGGTTGATACGCTTTCTCAGCCATGCGAATGACAAAGATACCCGGCGTATCGCTGTGGGCCTTGCTCCTATCCTTGGTGATACAGTTGAGCAGCATCAGGCCCTTGCGCGGGGTACAAGAGCTGAAAAATGGGTTGTCGAGAGCGATGTGGGTTACGCCTATGCAGACCGCGCCGGATTTGACGCCGATGCCTACAGTTGGGGGTTGCGCCGCGAGGCAGGATTTGTTCCCGAACTGATCGAAGGTCGCGCTGTGCAAGAACGCGAGCCGTGCCTGAGCTCTGATATCACCCTGCTCGCTGTGATGAAAAACCACGGCTACATTCGGGACCCGGGCCAATATGTGGCGGATCTTGCGGATGAGTTTGTCGAAATGGGCGGGACGGTGCTTCAGGCGGACGTCCGTGACTTCGATCTGGCCAGCGGATATGTAACGGCTGTTGAAACAGACAAGGGGCGGTTTGATTGTGAGAACGCAGTGCTTACAGCTGGCGTGTGGTCTAAGCCCCTTATGAAAAAGCTGGGGCTTTATATCCCGCTCGAGAGCGAGCGAGGCCACCACATTCTTTACAAGAACCCATCCGTCAAACCTTCTATGCCGATCATGATCACCACTGGAAAATTCGTGGCAACCCCAATGGCTATGGGGCTTCGATGTGCCGGAACGGTAGAGTTGGGCGGCCTCGAGGCTGGTCAGTCCAAAGCGCCACTCGCCTTTTTGCGCAAAAAAGTAAAAGCGAGTTTTCCAGACCTCAAAGCCGAAGGCGAAGAGGAATGGCTTGGCCACCGCCCAAGTACGACGGACAGCTTGCCGCTCATTGGTGAAATTCGTGGCACAGGGGTTTACGCAGGCTTTGGCCATCAGCATATCGGTCTCACAGCAGGGCCGAAAACCGGCCGACTTATCGCTGATCTAATTGATGGGAAAAGGCCAAATATTGATCTTTCACCTTACGACACGGCGCGCTTTCGCTAGATAACCCAGGTCGGATGAAAAATACCTTTTTGGCTTTAGATCCTAATACCTTTTTCAAAAAATATCCCCGCCGGAGGCATTAAGTTTCTTGCCTCCGGCGAGGATATTTATGGGAAAAAGAAAGGCTTGGACGCTAGGGCAATACTTTGCCGGGGTTCATGATGTTTTTCGGATCGAGGGCGTGTTTAATCTCTTTCATAACATCTAGGGCGGGGCGATCTTTGCGGCGTGCCATTGAGGGGCGTTTGGACAGCCCGATACCATGTTCCGCGCTGAAGCTTCCGTTAAGTTCAGCGATTACATCTTCGACCAGAGACGTAACATTTTCGGCCAAAGCCGGATCAATCCCATCGTGATTTTCCGCAGGTACGACAGAGTAGTGCAGATTTCCATCACCCAGATGTGCAATCACACAATCGCGGGCTTCCGGTGCAATTTCTGGCAGACGCCGGCGCATTTCGCGCAGGAATGTATCAACCTTTCCAAGGGGTACTGAAATATCGTGGTCGATCATGGGGCCATACATCGTCGAAAGTTCAAACGCACTTTCCCGGCAATGCCAGAACGCAAGTCGTTGGGCATCAGTCTGCGCGACTACAGCGTCTGATATTTTGCCCTCTTCAACCAGCTTGGCAAGCGTTTCTTCCAGCACGCCATGAACTGCTGCACGACCACTGCTATCCGGTCGGGCCAAGAGAGCGGAACTCGCGCCGACTTCGACAAGAATATTGACCTTGTCCGGATTTTTGAGCGGCGCACGGCAATCTGGGTATTTCTTGACATAGTCCTTAAAATAGCCCGCTGGCATATACTCAAAGGCCTCCACGGCATTGCCCGTTAAATCCTGCAGCGAACGAAGCAGGGACAATGCGTCTGCCATGTTACCCATCGCAAGATAGGCGGTTGCGTAGGCACTAGGGCGCGGAAAAAGTTTGAGCACCGCGCCAGTGATGACCCCTAAGGTGCCTTCGGCACCGATGAAAAGATCTTTGAGGTCATAGCCCGTATTGTCTTTTAAAAGCTCGGACATCAGGTTCAGCACCCGACCATCTGCCAGCACCACCTCTACCCCCAACACAAGAGCGCGCGTATTTCCATAACGCAGCACATTGGAGCCGCCTGCATTCGTGGAAAGATTGCCGCCAATCATGCAGCTGCCCCGTGCGCCAAAAAACAGTGGGAAAATCAGGTCATGCTCTGCTGCGGCGTTGTGCAATTTTTCAAGCACGACGCCCGCTTCAACGCGTGCAATACGTGTATCTGCGTTGATCTCGGTGATCTTGTTCATGCGCGCCAGTGACAAGATGATCTGATTTGCACCGGCACCCGGGGACGCCCCGCCCGCAAGTCCGGTGTTTCCACCCTGTGGGACAACCGGGATACCGTGAAGATGCGCAAGTTTCAGGATTTCGCTGACTTCGGTAGTTGTAGCCGGTTGCGCAACCGCCCAGGAATGCCCCTCATGTTTGCCAATCACATCGTTGTCGTAGGCACGACGATCATCAGACCCTGCGAGAAGGTTCTTTTCTCCAACAACCTCGCGAAGGGCATTCAGTACTTTTTCCGTCATTCGGTTCTGGTCCTGTTTCAGGTGAAGAGCGTTCCGTATGTTTTTCTGAGGTCCGCTTTTTGTACTTTTCCCATGGTGTTACGTGGGAGCGCGTCAACCTGGATGATTTTCCTGGGTTGTTTGAATTTCGCTAACGAGTCTGAGAGTGCATTTGAAATTGCCGCGGTTTCAAGGCTGCCGTCTTCCGGCACAACAATTGCTACGACAGCTTCGCCAAAATCCGGGTGCGGAACACCGATCACGGCACTTTCGACAACACCGGGCAGATCGTCAATCAGTGTTTCAACCTCTTTCGGATAAACGTTGAACCCCCCGGTGATGATCAGATCTTTGGAGCGACCGACGATATGCACATAGCCGTCCTCATCGATTTTCCCTAGGTCACCGGTGATGAAAAACCCATTCTCCCTAAGCTCTTCAGCGGTTTTCTCTGGCATCTGCCAGTAGCCGGAAAAAACGTTGTCGCCGCGAACTTCGAGAATGCCGATTTCGTTGACACCCAGCGGGGTTCCGGTTTCGGGGTCCGTTATCTTTAGCTCGACACCCGGCAAAGGAAACCCAACAGTACCAGCGCGTCGTGCACCGTCATAAGGATTGGACGTGTTCATATTGGTTTCAGTCATGCCGTAGCGTTCAAGGATCTCGTGGCTCGTCTCAGCACGCCAGCGATCATGTGTTTCGGCCAAAAGCGGGGCGGAGCCGGAAACAAACAAACGCATATTGTGCGCGGCCCCTTGCAGGCCGTCACATTCCAACAGACGCGTGTAAAAAGTAGGAACCCCCATAAGGGCGGTTGCGCGCGGCATGGTTTCCAGTATTTTTTCAGCATCAAACCTCGGCATGAAGATCATCGATCCGCCCGCCATCAGGGTAATGTTTGTGGCGACGAACAAACCATGCGTGTGAAATATGGGCAAAGCGTGGATCAGCACATCTGACGCATCAAAATGCCAGTAATCCTTCAGGACTTCAGAGTTTGAGGCAAGCGCGCGATGGGTGAGCATTGCACCTTTTGATCGTCCTGTTGTTCCCGACGTGTAAAGTATTGCCGCAAGATCACCCGGCTCTCGCGAAACAGCCGAAAAACCCAATGTTTCCGCGTCTCTGGCGTCTTTCAGGCTACCGTTTTCGTTCGAGGCCAGTGTCCAGATCGTGTTCACGCCGCAAGCTTCGGCGATTTTTGCAAGCGCGCCTTGTTTTTCAGGATCGCAGACGAAAAGAGCGGGTTTCGCGTCGCCAAGAAAATACTTCACTTCCTGGGGGGTGTAGGCGGGGTTAAGCGGTAGAAACACAGCACCGCTCAGAACGCAGGCGACATAAAGCTCCAGCATCAAAATGGTTTTTGGAGCCTGAATGGCAACTCTGTCACCGGGTCGAACGCCCGCGCGCACCAGTGCTGCTGCGATTTGTTCGGCGTTCGCGAAAAACGCCTTATAAGTAACAGTCTGGCCAGTATCATGATGCGTAAGAAAAAGCGCATCGCCCGGGCCCTCGGATGCCCGGCTGATGCGTTCTGCCAGATAGTTGCCCTGATACATGACCATCTCCGTGTTCTTTACCCTATTGCGTTAGCTTTGGGTGAACATGGGGTCAATGGGCAAGCCATTGACGCCGGAAATTTTGTTACCCGGCGCCAGATATCCATTAACCTGCGCGGCGTTGCAGAACCCAGTTTGGTCGCACGAAATGGCAGGTGTATCCGTTTGGAACGCGTTCCAGATAGTCCTGATGTTCAGGCTCGGCTTCCCAGAATTCGGTGGCGGGGGAGAGTTCTGTCACCACCTTGCCGGGCCACAGGCCGGACGCTTCCACATCGGCAATTGTATCTTCTGCGACATCCTTTTGTTCGTTCGTCAGATAGAATATTGCGGAGCGATAGCTTGCCCCCCTGTCATTGCCCTGACGATCAACCGTTGTTGGATCGTGAATTTGAAAGAACAGTTCAAGCAGGCCCCGGTAACTCATGATTGAGGGGTCAAAGATTACCTCAATCGCCTCTGCGTGTCCGGTTGTGTCGTGTTTCATCATTGCGTAGGTGGCATTGGGTGCTGTGCCACCGCAATAGCCGACACGGGTCGAAATGACCCCCGGGACTTTGCGGATCAGATCCTGCATGCCCCAAAAGCACCCGCCTGCAAAAACTGCGCGTTCTGTATCAGCCATCAGGAATTCTCCTCTTTCTCAAAAAGTGACGCGTATTCGCCGTAGCCTTCCTTTTCTAAGGAGTCAGCCGGAATGAAACGCAGCGAGGCAGAGTTGATGCAATAGCGCAATCCACCCCTGTCGGTAGGTCCGTCCGGAAAAACATGGCCCAAATGGCTGTCGCCATGTGTCGAACGCACCTCAACCCTTACCATACCAAGGCTTGCATCACGCAACTCTTTCACATACGTGTCTCCGACGGGCTTGGTGAAGCTTGGCCAGCCACAACCGCTGTCGAATTTATCCATAGACGTAAACAAGGGTTCCCCTGATACGATATCAACATAAAGTCCCGGTGCTTTCATATCGTTGTATTCGCCGGTAAAGGGACGCTCTGTGCCGCTGTTTTGCGTTACATGAAACTGTTCACGTGTCAGCCGCGAAATGGCCTCTTCGGTTTTGCTGTATTTTGTCAAACTATGATCCCCTTTCGTTAGTACGCCCGTAAGGACGGTTCTTGAACTCTACTAGGATGGGGATGGCCGGGCGTGATGTCCACAATTGTTACGCCACTACATATACTTGTGATCAGGGACGGCCTGCCGCAACGAAACAGCGCCTATTTCCGTTGTTGTGAAATCAGAATAGACAAGCACAAAGTAAAGTACATGGGAGTCGGGTATGAAACTGGTCACATATGAAAATGCGGGACAAATGGTGCCGGGCTTGTTACTTGAAGGCGAGGTTGCAGATACCCGCGCCGTTGCTGAAATGGCCGGTTGGTTAGCAATCGATGTGGCGGCGCTCCGCTCCAATCGGGATGTGCTTGGCTACGGAATGGCGAAGATTAATGAGCTTACCAGTGTTGCGCAGGAAAACCTGTCGCAGTTGCGGAAATCCGGTGCCGCCTTTGCTGTATCATCAACACGGTTTGGTCCGCCCGTTCCTGACCCTGAAAAAATTATCTGTATCGGCCTAAACTACCATGATCACGCCGAAGAATTGGGTATCGCACCACCAGATGCCCCAATATTTTTTGCAAAATACGCGAATTCGCTTGCTGGTCCCGCAGATGATATTTTGCCGCCCGCGCATACCGATAAGCTTGACTACGAGGCAGAGCTTGCGGTGGTGATCGGACGCCGCGGGCGTAGTATTTCTAAGGATGAGGCGTTGGACTACGTCGCAGGGGCGATGGTGCTGAATGATGTTAGTGCAAGGGATTTGCAGATGGCAAACCAGCTTTGGACGGGTGGAAAGGCGATCGATACATTTGCCCCCTGTGGTCCAGCGCTTGTTCTGGGCGAAGCCATGGGGGATTTGCAAAACCTGGGTGTCCAAACCCGTGTGAATGGGGATTTGTTGCAGGATGGGACAACCGCGAAACTCATCTTCTCTGTCGCTGAAATCATAGCGTTTTTATCGCGGATCATGACGCTTGAGGTTGGTGACATCATTGCAACTGGCACACCGGCAGGGGTTGCAGCAGCGCACACCCCGCCGCGTTTTCTGAAAGAGGGCGATGTTGTCGAAACCTGTGTCGAGGGGGTGGGCTGCCTGCGCAACACAGTGGGTCCGGCTTGGGGCGCTCCTGACTAAGCTTTTGGCCGGGCAGCTTTTTCTTCGATGCCAGACTTGCCTTCACGGCGTTCAAGCTCTGCCAGAACGTCAGCAAGTTCCACGTCTCGCGCTGCCAGCATGACCAACAGATGATAGAGCACATCTGCCGCCTCGGCGGTTAACTCCGCCTTGTCGTTCTTTACTGCTGCAATGATCGCCTCAATCGCTTCTTCGCCAAATTTCTCGGCGCATTTCTCTGGTCCTTTGGACAAGAGTTTTGCTGTCCAGCTATCATCAGCAGAGGCTGATTTGCGAGCGGCAATAGTCGCTGCGAGTCTTTCAAGTGCACTCATTCCAACCTCATCGGGATGCCCGCGGCGGCCATGTATTCCTTGGCTTCGCGGATGGTGTAGTCGCCAAAATGAAAGATTGACGCGGCAAGGACAGCGCTGGCGCCGCCCAGGGTCACGCCCTCAACCAGATGATCCAGCGTGCCAACACCGCCCGATGCAATGACGGGCACCGAAACAGAGTCAGAAATTGCGCGTGTCAGCGGGATATTGAAGCCTGCACGCGTGCCGTCACGGTCCATGCTGGTTAGAAGAATTTCACCTGCGCCCTTACCAACGACTGTGCGGGCGAATTCAACCGCATCAATCCCTGTCTCGCGGCGGCCCCCGTGGGTGAAAATCTCCCATTTGCCTTCACTGACAGACTTGGCGTCGATCGCGACAACAATACACTGGCTGCCGAATTGGTTGGCTGCTTCTGCAATCACGTCAGGGTTTGCAACCGCGGCTGAATTGAAGCTGACCTTGTCCGCCCCTGCGAGGAGCAAATCCCGCACGTCCTGTGCAGAGCGTACCCCACCGCCGATGGTCAGCGGGACATAGCACTGCTCGGCCGTGCGGCGTGCGACGTCAAACATTGTGCCACGATTTTCGTGCGTGGCCTTGATGTCGAGAAAGCAAATCTCATCAGCACCGGCTTTGTCATAGGCACGTGCGCTTTCAACCGGGTCGCCCGCGTCTATCAGATCGACAAAGTTCACACCCTTCACAACGCGCCCTTCAGCGACGTCAAGACAGGGGATGATACGAGTTTTCAGCATGGATCGGCCTTTCAAGTCACGCGCCTTTTACTGGCCTTCTCTTGCCAAGGCCAGAGAACTAAGTGAGTTTGAGGGGTATTTCGTTGAAATCAATCGGAGTTTATTATGAAACTGCCATTTCTTGCCGCTATTCTGAGTTTAACCGCAACGCTTGCAGGTGCTGACCCGGTAAAGGTCGCGAGCCCCTTTACGGTCGCAGAGACGATTGATCGTCTTGAGGCTACAGTGACCGGCGCAGGCGCCACGGTTTTCGCGCGTATCAATCATGCTGGCGGCGCCGAAAGCGTTGGTGAAAGTTTAAATCCAATGGAATTGCTGATTTTTGGTAACCCGAAACTTGGAACCGCCGCGCTGCAGGCTGATCCACAAGCGGGAATGTTGCTCCCGCTGCGAGTCTTGGCCTATCAGGACACGGACGGGCAAGTCTGGCTGTCTTATGAACAGCCCGTTGAAATGCTTGAAGGGTTTGATGTGCCTGCGGATGCGATGGTCGTCCAGAAAATGACCGGGGCACTGGCAAACCTGACGGCCAAGGCTTTGGAAAACTAACCTTTTAGCAAGGAAACCGCTGCAGCAAGATCGATTTGTCCATCATAAAGCGCGCGTCCGGAGATTGCGCCATCCAAAGGCGCGCCGCAATTTTTCAATGCCTCAAGGTCGGCCATTGACGACACCCCGCCACTGGCGATCACCGGAATCGAAACCGCGTTGGCAAGGGCGGCTGTGGCTTCGACATTCGGGCCCTGCATCGCGCCATCGCGGTTGATGTCAGTATAGATGATGGCCGCAACGCCGGCGTCCTCAAACGATTTGGCAAGGTCCATTACCATCATATCGGTTTCTTCCGCCCATCCGCGTGTCGCAACACGCCCGTTGCGCGCATCAAGACCGACCGCGACATGACCGGGAAAGGCGCGCGCCGCATCGCGGACGAGATCGGGGTTTTCAACGGAAACTGTGCCAAGAATAACCCGCTCAAGCCCCTTGCTCAGCCACATCTCGATTGTCGCCATATCGCGAATACCACCACCAAGCTGGGCCGGGATAGAGCAGCTTTTCAAAATCGCCTCAACCGGGACCGCATTAACCGGCTCACCCGCGAAAGCCCCGTTCAGATCAACCAGATGCAGCCATTCGCACCCCGCATCTTCAAAGGCTTTGGCCTGCGCTGCAGGGTTGTCGTTAAAAACGGTGGCCTGTTCCATCTCACCTTTGTAAAGGCGCACGCAGTTGCCGTCTTTCAGGTCAATGGCTGGGTAAAGGATCATGGCTGATAGTCCCGTTAACTTTAGTTTCGCGCTGTTTTGCATGATGGGCCCGGAATTGCAAAGCCAAGATCAAAATCCCGAGAGGACCCAACGTCACACTTGCCTTGGAGCAAAAGGTCCACTCAGACTGCGCCAAAGTTTTGGGAGGAAATTAAATGAAACGAATAGCTATCATCGCCGCATTTTCAATCGGATTTGCCACTGCGGCATTCGCTGACCCGCTGGAAGGAATGTGGCGCACTGCCCCCGATGACAATGGGGACTCTGGCCTGATCGAAGTCACGCCCTGTGGTGATGCGCTATGCGGAACGCTGGTTCGTGCCTTTGATTCCAGCGGTGCAGAAAGAGCGTCTGACAACATCGGTCGTCATATTATTTCCGAAACCCGCCCGCGTGGCGATGGTGCATATCGCGGAAAAATTTACTCCCCTGATCGGGACAAGACCTACAGTTCACGCCTGCGGTTGAACGGGGACACCTTGCCGGTGTCAGGCTGTGTCTTTGGGATTTGTCGCGACGGCGGAACGTGGCAGCGTTCGAACTAAGGCGCCCAGCTCAGAAAATTCGCAATCATCCGGAGCCCGGTCATTTGGCTTTTTTCCGGATGAAACTGCATCCCGATCATATTTTCACGCGTGATTATGGCGGTTAGCTTTCCACCATAATCGACATGCGCCAGCAGATCGGCTGGGTCTTCAACCCGGTAATGGTAGGAGTGCACGAAATACGCATGGCACCCTTCGACCAACCCTGAAAGAACAGGGTGATCACCGTCAAACACCAGATTGTTCCAGCCCATATGGGGAACTTTCAACTTTGGGTCGCTGGGCTTGATTTCGACGACATCTCCCTTGATCCAGCCAAGACCGGGCGTGTCCACATATTCGCGCCCCCAGCTGGCCATCAGTTGCATCCCGACACAGATGCCCAGAAAGGGGTGGGCACGGCGAACGACAGCGTCTTCCATAGCTTGGAAAATGCCCTTGTGGTCGAACAGCTCTGCGCGACACGCCGGGAAAGCACCATCGCCGGGCAAAACGATCCTGTCAGCCCCGGCAATGACATCAGGGTCAGAGGTTACCACGACCTGACCGGCGTTCACCTCGCCTGCCATCCGTTGAAAGGCCTTTTCTGCCGAATGCAGATTGCCTGAGCCGTAGTCGATTATCGCAGTCAGCATTTCCTAGAGCGCGCCTTTGGTCGATGGAATTGCATCCGCTTTACGCGGATCAACCTCAACCGCCAGACGCAACGCGCGCGCTACGGCCTTAAAGGCAGCTTCTGCAATGTGGTGGCTGTTAAAGCCATGCAACTGATCAACATGCAGCGTTATGCCGCCATGCGTGCTGAGCGCCTGAAAGAACTCGCGCACAAGCTCTGTATCAAAGGTGCCGATTTTTGGCGTTGGCAGGCTGACGTTCCATATCAGATAGGCGCGCGCAGACAGATCAAGTGCCGCCCGCACTTGTGCGTCGTCCATTGGAAGGTGGCATTCGCCGTAGCGGCGGATGCCCTTTTTGTCGCCCAGCGCTTTGCTCAACGCCTGACCCAGCGCAATGCCACAGTCTTCGACCGTGTGGTGGTCATCAATGTGAAGGTCGCCCTTTGCGCGGATTTTCATGTCGATCAGCGAATGGCGCGCGAGTTGGTCAAGCATATGGTCAAAGAACCCAACACCGGTATTATTGTCGTATGATCCGGTTCCGTCGAGGTTCACCTCGACCGAAATATCGGTCTCAGCTGTCTTGCGCGTGATTGTTGCCGTCCGCATCTGGACCTCCGCTATGTGTTCGTTCGGCTTATAGGCTGCAAGTACAAATAATCCAAGCTACAGAAATTCACTGTTGTAGGGGGTGCGGCATCTGTGCAAACCCTAGGGGTAGAACCCCAATCGGAGAGTGATATGACCACGCTCGTCTTTGTGCAGCTACGCTGCCGCCCCGGACAGACCTACCACGTTGCGGAAGAAGTCGTTTTGAAAGAAATACACTCAGAGCTTTATTCAACCAGTGGTGACTATGACTTGCTGCTGAAAATCTACATTCCCGAAGGGCAGGATGTAGGCAAATTCCTGAACGACAATCTGCTGACGATTGAAGGGATAGATCGCTCGCTGACGACCCTGACGTTCAAGGCGTTTTAGCTGCCGGAATTGTTTAGGTTTGAAAGGCGCTAAAGCTTGCGGGCGCAGATTTTGGCGGCGTTTCGACGCGCTATTACTCAAGCGGCAATGCTGCGTTGATCAAAGCTAATTCTTTGTTGATACTACCGTCTGTTTTTGCAGGTGGTTTAGGGGCAGGGGGTGTTGGGGAACATCTAAGATCAGACAAATTCGGTAGTTTGAACAGGCCACGGCGAACGACGGCTTCAAACCCTGATCAACCGAACGTGATTTGTGCCCTGCCCGAAAGCTCGCGATGTTGCTCTACCATTTATAGACTTTCCCGGAGAGCGTGCACTTATGAAGAGGCAACCGAAAAAACCTCGAAAGAAGCGCAGCGGTGGGCAGGTTAATCCCGCGTTAATCGCTGAGAAAGCTCGAATAGAAGGGCGGCGGCGTTTTCTACGCTTCATTCGCAATGGAGCGATTGCGCTTCCAGTTTTTGCGGGGGTTGTTTTTTTCTCGGTCCAGTCTGTTCAAGCCACTATTTGCGAGGCGGATCTAACCAAGGTCGGACAGGGCAAGCCGTCAATCGTTCAGATACACGACCCACAGTGCTCGCTTTGTCAAACGCTTCAACGACAGACCCGTAAAGCTTTGAAATCCTTTGACAGCGACGATTTTACGTTTCTGGTTGCGAATATCAAAACCTCTGATGGTAGTGCGTTTGCCGCGCGATATGGCGTACCGCACGTCACGCTTTTATTGTTTGATGCCCGTGGCGAGATGGTGCAAATCGTCAGAGGACCAAGTGACACGGACAGCTTGCGAACTATTTTTGAGGCTCACTTAGAGACCTACCGTTAGAATCGACCTGGGCAGTTGATCGAAATGAACCATTCGGTCGCGCGTAATTTCTACAGCCGTCCCATTTCCTTGCGTTTTGCGCCTTTTGCCTCTGCCAGCAAACATAGCCAGTCGTGTGCGACTGTAGCAGCGGCAATAGCTGTAATTTCTGCATGGTCATAAGCCGGGGCAACTTCGACGACATCCATGCCGACAAGGTTCATGCCGCCCATTCCCCGGAGCAATTCAAGCGCCTGCCAGGAACTGAGCCCACCCATGACGGGTGTACCGGTTCCCGGTGCGAACGCGGGGTCTAACCCGTCAACGTCGAATGAAATATAAACCGGCGTGTCCCCGGCACGTTCGCGGATAATTTTTAGCGCGGCGTCTATGCCGTTACGATGCACCCATGGGGCGGTCAGCATTTCAAACCCGGCATCAAAATCGTTAAAGGTGCGCAGGCCAATCTGGGTGGATTTGCTGGCGTCAACCACGCCCTCCGCGACCGCATGGGCAAACATTGTGCCATGGTCAATTGCACTTCCGTCGTCATCCCATGTGTCGCAATGCGCGTCAAACTGCACCAGCGCGATGGGGCCGTGTTTCTTAGCGTGGGCCTTGAGCAGAGGGTAGGCAACAAAATGGTCGCCCCCAAGGGTCAGCATCTTAGCACCGGACGCCAGTATTGCATCTGCGTGTGCTTCGATTGCTGCGGGAACACTGGCTGCATGATGCGGGTCAAGATAACAATCGCCGTAATCAACAACAGAAAGGGTGTCGAAAGGATTGAAACCAAAAGGAAAAGCCTTGAGTTCTGCCAGTTGGACAGAGCCAGCACGAATTGCACGCGGCCCCAGCCGACAGCCTGTCCGGTATGTCACCGCGCAATCGTAGGGAACGCCGCTTACCACAACATCCACCCCGTCAAGGTCACGGCTGTAGCGGCGACGCAGAAAGCTTAGTGCACCACCGTAGGTCATCTCGTGCCAGCTGCCTTCGTTTGTGTCGGAACGGAACGCGAAGTCACCCTTGTTGTCGGTCATCGTGGTCTCCATCGGTAGAATGTTAAATGGTATCGAGGTGGTCGTTGATCAGTTGAGCCAACTCTCGCCTCGTGGTTTCATACACCATGTTTGCCTGCCCCTGATTGGCATCGGCGTCGCTCAGAACCGTGCCTCTGCGGCTTTCAAGCAGTTCGCTGGTGTAGCGCTTGGCGAATTCCGGGTGCCCCTGAACCGTTATGGCAAAGCCGGGGTACCAGAGGGCTGCGTATTCACAAAAATCTGAGCGGGCAATCTGTTCTGCACCTTCCGGTGGTTTAACGATCTGGTCCTGATGATAGGCCTGTATGTTGAACGTGTCTGGCGGAGGGCCAAGTGCTTCTGGCCAATCAACCAAATCGTAGCGATGCACGCCCAGACCCCAGCCTTTGTCGGATTTTTCAACCTTTCCGCCCAGGGCCTGCGCAATGATCTGGTGGCCAAAACAGATACCAATCATCTTTTTGCCGGCATCACGGCAGTCACGGATGAATGCCTCTAGCGGAGCGATCCAGTCATGCCCCTCGTAGACGCCAAACCGCGACCCCGTAATAACCCAAAGGTCACATTCCTCGGGTGATTTTGGCAGTTCTCCATCCAGTGCCGCGTAGCTCGAAAACTCCGCGTTAAATGGAGTGAGCCAATCAGCAACCATACCGGGGTAGTCACCATGGTTTGCGGCCAGTTCTTCTGGTGGGCGGCCGGTTTCCAAAATGCCTATGCGCAGTTTCTTGGTACTCATCGTTCGTTATCCTCTGTCCATAAGCGCATACCACGAATAGGCAGGCGGCAGTATCGCACGGCGCCACCGCCCAAGCGGAAATTTTCTGAGCGGCGCCTGCATGAGGCCCGGAATGCGAATTCTCGATTTGGTGCCTGTCGCCATATCCGCAAGCAGCGATCCGGCATAGGTGCCCATCGCGACCCCGTTTCCGTGATAGGCCAATGCTGTATAGGCGTTTGGCCAGTCGGCAATCGGCCCGGCGTAGGGTGTCAGATTGCGCGAGAGACAGACAAGTCCTGCCCAGAAATGCGGTGTCTCAACCGCGCTCCATTCAGGAAACATCGCTTCAAAATCGCGCCTGATATCGCGTTTCATCTTTGCGGTCGAGGTTTGCGTCGTGCGCGTGCTGCCCCGCATTCCAAAGAGAAAACGCCGATTGGGCATAAGGCGGAAATAGTGCAACAAATTGCGAGTATCGTAAGACATCTGATCGCTGGTCCAGCCCTGCGCCTCTATCTCGCTTTCGCTCATCTCTCTGGTCACGATGATATTTGATTGAACCGGCAAATACCGAGCCGCAAACCAGTCCGGAATGTTTTCACTGCTATATCCGTTTGTTGCGAGCAATAACGTCTTTGCCCTAACAAGACCTTTGGGGCAGGTGATCAGGTGGTCGCCGGTGTTTGAGCGGCCAATCTTTGTTGTTGGTGATTGTGTATATATTTCAACCCCGGCATCGAGCGCAGCATGGGCCAGCCCAAGAACATATTTTCGGGGGTTCAGTGCAAACCCCAAAGGCGAGGTTATCGCGCCGTGAAACCGGGGGCTGTTCATCCCATGTTCAGCGAGCTCGTCGCGCCTGATGATTTGCGCTTTGACGCCAAAATCAGCCTGCAATAAATCAGCGTAGTCCTGAAAACCGGCTACGTCCTTAGGGCGATGTGCGAGCAGTGTTTCACCATTGGAATGGGTGTCGGCAATTATTCCGTGTTTTTCAATCAGTTCAGCGACCAGATCAATCGATGCACGCTGGCTTTGATGATAGAGCGCGACATCTTCCTGCCCGTATCGTTTACGCAGTGCGCGGGTGCTCGATTTTTCGCCTCCAATGCAGGCAAATCCACCGTTACGCCCCGATGCGCCCCAACCTGGTGTTTTCGCATCAAGCACGACAATACGCCCAGCATCCCTCTCTGCGAGGTGCAGTGCTGCAGATAAACCGGTGAAACCCGCGCCGACGACAACAAAATCACAGGTGATTTCGTCTTCGACATTCGGGTAGGGTGCGCGCGCGTCGTCTATTGTTGTACGCCAATAGCACCCATCATCCGAAGACGAGGCATAGGCCGCTGCTTCGTAAATCCGTTTCATCGGGAACCTTCAGAGGCGGCTAAGGTAATAGCGATACTCAACCGCTGTGATAATAGAGGTCAGCTCTTTTATTTCATCGCGGCGCACGGCCGTATAGATTTTCTGATAATCTTCGCCAAACAAATCTTTGGCAAAGTCTGACTCTTCAAACAGAGCAACTGCAGTTGTCCAGTCGTGGGTCAAAGGTTCTGCATCGCTTGACTTATCATCTTCAAGTGGCAGTGGCAGGTCACATTCATGATGCAGACCGTAGTGAATGCCCCCCAAGATCGCCGCGAGAACAAGATATGGATTCACATCAGCGCCGCTTATCCGATGCTCTAACCGCGCACCCGGGCCGGAAATTTCCGGCAGCCGAATGGCCGCCCCCCGATGATCAAGCCCCCAGTCCGGTGCGGAAGGCGCAAAGCTGTTTGGCTGAAACCGACGGTACGAATTCATATGTGGCGCAAAAATCGCCTGCATATCGCGCATCGTTCCCAAAACTCCTGCTACTGCTGCTTTCAGGCGCGGAGATACGTCTTCGTCATTTTCAGAGGCAAAAATATTGTTGCCGTCATCGTCAACAACAGACGCATGAACATGCATCCCATTGCCCGGTTCTTCAGCATAGGGTTTTGCCATGAAGGTTGCTTCCAGCCCGTGCCCGTCCACGATGCCGATCACCAGACGTTTGAACATAAGCGCAGTATCGGCCGCTGCCAGTACGTCGTCAGTGTGGTGGAAATTGATCTCAAACTGGCCGGGCCCGTATTCGGCAATTAACGCATCCGTTGCCAGACCTTGCGCTTTGGAGGCTTCCAGAATTTCTGTCAGGATTGCCTCTGACTGGTTGAGCACCTCAAGATCATAGTTCTGCGCGTCGGGCAGACCATCCGGCGGGGAGGGCGCATCGGAAGAATCGTCGCGACGCTTCACGATGTAGAACTCAAGCTCGGTGGCCACAACGGGGTGCAGGCCTTCTTTTTCGAACCGGTCAATCACGTTTCTCAGGTGGTTGCGGGTTGAAATGCTGCTGATATTGCAGTCTTCATCGACCATTTCAACGAGAACCTGGGCGACATTTCCGTTCGCCCAGGGAACAGGTTTCAAAGTTCCGTCTACAGGAACGATAAACCCATCAGGATCGCCGATCGTGATGCCAAGCCCAGTCGCTTCAACCTCGGACCCCAGAATATTTGGCGCGTATGTCGACATTGGCAGGCGAACCCCGCCGTTAATAAGCTTGTCGACCTCGTCGCCGGGCAGCCATTTACCGCGCAAAACAGCGTTGAGGTCACAGAGCATCATTTCGATGCGGTCTGGCGTTCCATATTCGTTGCAATAGGCATCATACTCTGCCTGAAAATCGCTCATTGCTTTAGGGCCTTTTGTTCTTCGTTTTGTCGACGGGCGATTGCCTGTTTTGATACGAGTGAGGCAGTGATCACACCGATCGCAACGATGGCGATCATAATCGTTGAAAGCGCGTTGATTTCCGGGCTGACACCCAGGCGGACTGCACTGAATATCTTGATTGGCAGGGTCGTAGACGACGGGCCAGAGGTGAACGAGGCAATGACCAGATCGTCAAGAGATAAGGTAAAGGCCAGCAACCAACCAGAAATAACCGCAGGTGCGATGATTGGCAAAGTCACGCTTTTGAAAGCGTCGAAGGGGCTGCACCCAAGATCAAGCGCCGCTTCTTCCAAAGAACGATCGAACGTGACCAGCCGCGAGGAAACTACAACAGACACGTAGCACATTGAAAACGTTGTATGGGCCAACACAATGGTAACAACGCCACGATCCAATCCAATAGCAATGAACAGCAACAGAAGCGACAAGCCGGTGATAACTTCGGGCATCACAAGTGGTGCATAAATCATGCCGGAGAACAATGTTCTGCCCCGAAACCGCCCGCCTCGCACCATGACATATGCGGCCATTGTGCCGAGCACCGTTGCAAAGGTGGAGGAGAGGACAGCAACCTTTAACGTCACCCACGCCGCGTCAAGAAACGCCTCGTTGTGGAGCAGTTCGCCGTACCATTTAGTTGAAAAGCCAGCCCAGACCGTCACCAGCTTACTGGCGTTGAAGCTGTAGATAATCAGGATGAGCATTGGCAGGTAAAGGAAAGTGAAGCCAAGCGTCAGTGAAGTGGCGTTGAACCATGAAAAACGGCGGGTCATCCTTCACTCTCCCTCTGTTTCTGCTCGTTGCGCTGGAACAGGATGATAGGAATAACAAGGATCAAAAGCAGGATGACGGCGACTGCTGACGCGACAGGCCAGTCCCGGTTCGAGAAAAACTCTTCCCAAAGTACCTTACCGATCATCAGCGTTTTTGAACCGCCAAGCACAGACGGGATCACAAATTCACCCAGCGCCGGAATGAACACCAGAAAGCACCCTGCGATGATGCCTGATTTGGAAAGGGGAATTGTCACCAGCCAAAAGGCCTGCATCCGGGAACATCCCAGATCTTCAGCGGCTTCAAGCAAGGATTCATCCAGTTTCTCAATGGCCGCGTAAATCGGCAGGATCATGAAGGGCAGATAGGTGTAAACAATGCCAATATAGACCGCCGTGTTAGTGTTCAAAATTGTCAGGGGGTCGTTGATGATACCTGTCCAAAGCAGAAACTGGTTCAAAAAACCTTCCTGGCTCAGGATACCCATCCAAGAATACACCCGGATCAGAAAGCTGGTCCAGAAGGGCAGGATCACAAGCATCATCAGGGTAGGGCGCCATTCATCCGGGGCCTTAGCCATGCCATAAGCAATGGGATATCCGACCAGCAAAGTTATAGCTGTGGATATCGCAGCGATCTGCAGGCTCGACAGATACGCCCGCCAGTAAAGTTCATCTTCGGTCAGGAAGATGAAATTCTCCATATCCAGACCCGCGAAAAAGGTTTTGATCCCTTCCCAACCATTTGAGAAATCCAGTGTCGGGATATAAGGCGGAATGGCGAGCGCCCCATCCGATAGCGCGATTTTTAGCACGATCAGAAAGGGCACCAGAAATAACGCAAGCAGCCATAAATATGGCACAAAAATCAAAAACAGGCGGCGAACATTCATTTTCAGCCCCCCGCATTATCCGAAAGGACGATGCCGGCTGTATCCGTAAACGAAAGCCAGACCGCGTCTTCCCAAGTGAAACTGCGACGGGCGAGACGACGGTTGTTGGCTGCCTGTGCCTTGATGACATGCCCAGAAGGAAGTTCCACGTGATAGGTGGAAATATTCCCGAGGTACGCGATATCAAGCACCTTGCCTTCAATACAATTCGCCTTATCTGAAACACGCTCTTGGGTGATCGATACTTTTTCAGGCCGGATTGCGAATGTTACACGCGTGCCATCTTGCACCGCGTTTGTCGCAGTTCCCTGGATTGCTGGCTGTCCTTCGGCCCAGTTTATTTCGACAAGACCGTCACCTTTGTTGGACGCGTTTCCTTCGATGATGTTCACATCCCCGATGAAGTCTGCAACGTAAACGGAATTTGGGTTTTCATAGATGCGGGCGGGTGTGTCGACCTGAACCAGCCTACCTTCATCCATAACGGCCACGCGGCTGGCAACTGTCATTGCCTCTTCCTGATCATGGGTCACGATGACAAAGGTTGTGCCGGTTTTTTCCTGAATATCCATAAGCTCAAACTGCGTGTCCTGACGCAGCTTTTTGTCAAGCGCACCAAGGGGTTCGTCAAGCAACAGAAGTTTTGGTGCTTTCGCAAGCGAGCGGGCAAGAGCGACCCGTTGGCGTTGACCGCCGGATATCTGATGCGGTTTTCGCGTTGCGAATTTTTCAAGCCGCACAAGGCGCAACATTTCGTCGACACGGCCTTCGATCTCAGATTTGGGCATGTCTGATCGTTTCAGCCCAAAAGCGACATTGTCTGCCACTGTCAAATGGGGAAACAAAGCGTAGGACTGGAACATCATGTTCACGGCCCGCTTGTTGGGCGGAACCGGTGCCATGTCCTGACCATCCAGCAAAATTGTACCTTCGGTGGCGGATTCAAAACCCGCAAGCATGCGCATCAGGGTGGTTTTACCGCATCCCGACGGGCCCAGCAGTGCAAAGAATTCCTGCTCAAAAATATCGAGGTTCAGATTATCTATCGCAGTGAAACTACCGAACCGCTTGGTCACATTCTTGAACTGGATCAATGGTTTTTGTTCGGAGTCTTCCCAAGGTGCGAATGTAGATGTGCTGGAAGAATGCGCCATGAAGTCACCATGCTTAAACAAATAAACCCCGCGCCTTTTTTGGGGGCGCGGGGCACAGAAACCCGGATTAGATACCGGACTTTATTTTGGTCCAAAGACGCGTGACGATCCGCTGAACTTTTGGCTCGTAGGGTGTCGTTGTATAAAGATTGGCGAGCGTTTCCTCGTCCGGATAAATCGCTGTATCGCCGATCACATCCTCTTCGAGGAATTCCTGAGAGGCGAGGTTGCCGTTTGCATAGTAAACGTAGTTAGAAGCGGCAGCCATGTTCTGAGCGTTCAGAATGAAGTCCAGAAACTTATGCGCACCCGATGGGTTGGGGGCATCAGCCGGAATCGCCATCTGGTCAAACCACATCAAGGCGCCTTCTGACGGGGCGGCATATTCAATTACAACACCATTGTCGGCCTCGTCGGCGCGGTCGCGGGCTTGTAGAATGTCTCCGGACCAGCCGAATGCAACGCAGATGTCACCGTTTGCTAGCGCATTAATGTATTCAGAGCTGTGGAACTTTTGCACATAAGGAGCGATAGCAGTGAGTAGTGGTTCTACCTTTGCAATTACATCCGGGTCTTGGCTATCGGGGTTTTCGCCGATGTATGCCAGAGCAGCCGGGATTATCTCGACAGGTGCATCAAGCATGTGAACGCCGCATTCCGCCAGCTTTTCCATATTGCTGGGTTCAAAAATTAGGGCGAGCGACCCGATTGGTGCGTCTTCGCCCAAAACCTCAATAACTTTGTTGACGTTTACGCCAAGTCCGGTCGTGCCCCACATGTAGTTGATTGAATAAGCATTGCCTGGGTCATACACCTCTGTACGGGCCTTGATCGGCTCCCACAGGTTTCCGGCATTTGAAAGTTGCGACATGTCGAGTGGCTGAAAGACACCTGCAACAATCTGGCGCTGCAGGAAGGTGCCTGAGGGAACGACAACATCGTAGCCGGATCCACCAGCAAGCAGTTTGGTTTCCAGCACTTCGTTTGAATCGAACACATCGTAAATCAGGTCAATACCGGTTTCTTCTTCGAACTTTGTCAGAAGATCTTCGTCGATATAGTCAGACCAGTTGTAGACCCGGACTTCCTCCGCGGTGGCAGCAGCGGCGCTCAGTGTTAGAGCGGCGGCCAGCGGTAGCCATGTCTGTTTCATAAATATTACTCCCGTTGTTTTTGAGAGAGAGTCGTTTTACCCTCTTGCGCAAGATTTGATCAAAAAAAACGACTCAATGCAATATGGTATTTTTTTTCGTGAAGGTTTAAGCTGAAAAGCAGTTTGGATTTTTGAAATGCCAAGGCGGGTTCTTAGTAAAGGAAATAAGACGTGGACATGTCTTATCGTAAGTTACCGACGCACGAATTAGTGTATCGGAAAATCCGGGAGATGATTCTTTTTGGAGAGTTAGCGCCGGGGCAGGCGGTCACGATTCAGGGGTTGGTGTCCGTGTTGGAGGTGGGAATGACCCCCGTGCGCGAGGCGATTCGCCGCCTGACAGCCGAAGGCGCGCTTGAGTTTCTTGGTAACAGACGAATCTGTGTACCAGTCCTGTCTGTTTCTCAGTTGGAAGAGCTTACATTTGCCCGGCTCGCTATTGAGCCGCACCTTGCATATCTGGCCTCGCAAAAGATTTTACCTGAACAGATCGAGAAGCTGAGCGAGATAGACAAAGCATTGAATGTCGCGATCGCGAATGGCGACGTTCGCGCCTATCTGGAGCAAAACTATCGGTTCCATGCCGGGCTCTACAGAATTTCAGAAGCGCATATTCTGAGATCCATTGTCAGCACTTTGTGGCTACGGGTTGGGCCGTCATTACGCGTTGTCTGTGGTCGATTTGGGACCTACAATCTTCCGGATAAGCACCAGGAAGCACTTGATGCCTTGCGTATCGGAGACGCCGACGCAGCCGCAAATGCTATCAAGGAAGATTTGCGCCAAGGGCTTGAACAAATTAAAATGTCACTGGGAAAATAGATATTTTGATCAAAACCAATTGACAGTAAATAATTTGATCATATTCTGACCCTACAACGCCGAGTCGCCCCGTGCGTCCAGACTGAGCGTGACCTGCCGACCCAAATTAGCGTTATAAGCGATACGGGTTCGAGTTTGTTTCGCTGCCGGTAACATGGGAGAATGCGGCGGAGATCCCGCTTTGGGAAAAGCAATAAAAACTGGTGATATCGTGGCTTCTGACAACAAAACTGACTGGAGAGAGTCCTTGCCTGATGCTTTCAAAGAGTATCAGTCAGGGCGGCGTATTGAAGAGGTGGAATGTATTATTCCGGACCTTGCAGGTATGTCGCGCGGTAAATCCATGCCGTATTATAAATTCAGCCCGGACAGCACGTTCTTTCTGCCAATTTCCCTGTTTTACCAAACCATTACGGGTGAATACGTCGATCTTGATATCAAGAACCAGTGGATGGAATATGATGTTGTCCTAAGGCCGGATATGGCAACGGCGTCCGCTGTGCCGTGGGCTGATGATGTGACGCTTCAGGTGATCAGCGATCTTGAAACCCGCGATGGTAAGCCGGTTGCCGTTGCGCCGCGAAACGTGCTGAAGCGTGTTCTGGGTTTATATACTGACAAAGGTTGGAGACCCGTCGTTGCACCCGAGCTAGAGTTCTATCTTATTAAGCCAAATGTCGACCCCAATGAACCGATCGAACCACCTGTGGGTCGTACGGGGCGGCGCGGGGCAGGGCGACAAGCCTATTCCATGGTGGCCGTAGATGAATACGGGCCAGTGATCGATACCATATATGATTACGCAGAGGCGCAGGGTCTTGCGATTGATACGCTCATTCAGGAAGGCGGCGCTGGACAGATAGAGATCAACCTTTTGCACGGTGATCCGCTGGTGTTGGCAGATCAGGTATTTTATTTCAAACGCGCAATTCGAGAAGCAGCGCTGAAAAACGGAACATTCGCGACGTTCATGGCAAAACCCATGCGTGACGAACCCGGAAGTGCGATGCATATCCATCAAAGTGTGATTGATGCAAAAACCGGCGACAATATTTTCTCTGCGCCGGATGGTTCTGAAACGGCTGAGTTCTTTCACTTTATTGGTGGCTCTCAATACCATCTGAAATCTGTCGTTCCTTTGCTTTCACCTTATGTAAACTCCTACCGCCGTTTTACAGCCGGGATGAGTGCGCCGGTAAATCTCGAATGGGCAGCCGATAACCGAACCACCGGGCTTCGTATTCCGAATTCGCCGCCAATCGCGCGGCGTGTTGAGAACCGCGTCGTGGGGATTGATACAAATCCGTATCTGGCAATCGCGGCAAGCCTGGCTTGCGGGTATCTGGGCATGGTCAACAAGATTGACCCAAGCCCTGCTGCAACCGGGGAAGTCTATGAGGAGGGCGCTGTACTACCTCGTAGCCTGAATGTCGCGATGGACGAGTTTAACAATGATAGAACGATTCAGGAAATCCTTGGCGTTGAGTTTTGCGAGCTCTACGCCGGAATAAAAAATGCTGAACTCGAAGAGTTCCAGCGCGAGATTTCCCCTTGGGAACGCCAACATCTGCTTTTGAACGTCTGAGAGCGTCAATTTCTAAAGGAGTCATGAGATGAACATGATTACGAACCATATGCCGACTGCTGAACTTCAGGCACTTGATGCTGCACACCACATGCACCCGTTTACCGACGGGGCAGAGCTTGCTGCAAAAGGCGTTCGCATCATTACGAAAGCCTCGGGTGTGACATTGACGGATTCTGAAGGGTACGAAATTCTGGACGCTATGGCCGGTTTGTGGTGCGTCAACATCGGGTATGGCCGGGACGAACTGTCAGATGTTGCGGCGCGGCAGATGAAGCAATTGCCTTACTACAATACTTTCTTTCAGACATCGCACGTGCCTGCCATCGCACTGTCGGCGCGTCTGGCAGAACTGGCGCCCGGCGATTTGAACCATGTGTTCTATGCTGGATCTGGATCTGAGGCGAACGACACGAACATGCGCCTCGTGCGGCATTATTGGGCGGCCAAGGGCAAGCCGGACAAGAAAGTAATCATCAGCCGTCATAACGCGTACCACGGATCAACAATGGCCGGGGCAAGCCTTGGTGGTATGACACCGATGCATGAACAGGGCGGACTGCCCATTCCAGATGTTGTGCATATTGGTCAGCCGCATTGGTATGCCGAAGGCGGTGATATGAGCCCAGAGGAATTCGGCCTGCTGCGCGCCCGCGAGTTAGAAGCGAAAATCGCTGAACTTGGTGAAGACAAAGTTGCGGCCTTTATCGCGGAACCGGTGCAGGGTGCCGGGGGTGTGGTTATCCCGCCATCAACCTACTGGCCTGAAATCCAGCGGATTTGCGATGCACATGAAATTCTGCTGATCGCGGATGAAGTGATCTGTGGATTTGGCCGGACCGGCAACTGGTTTGGATCCCAGACATTTGGCATCCGCCCGGATATCATGACAATCGCCAAAGGCCTTTCATCAGGCTACGTACCAATCGGTGGATCGATTGTGTGTGACGAGGTGGCAAATGTTGTCGCCAATGCGGGCGATTTCAATCATGGCTACACCTATTCCGGTCATCCGGTTGCGGCGGCCGTTGCGCTAGAGAACCTGCGCATTCTCGAAGAAGAAAAAATCGTCGATCATGTGAATGATGTGGCAGGGCCATACCTCGCTGAAAAATGGGGGCAACTCGCTGATCATCCGTTGGTCGGAGAGGCGAAATCTGTCGGTCTTATGGCGACAATCGCCCTAACGCCCGATAAATCCTCGCGCGCAAATTTTGCATCCGAAGCAGGAATGATCGGCTTGCGTTGCCGCGAGCGGTGTTTTGCGAACCAACTGGTCATGCGCCACGTTGGAGACCGGATGATTATTGCGCCGCCTCTGGTGATCAAACCCGCAGAGATTGATACGCTTGTGGAACGCGCTGCCAGATCGCTGGACGAGACTTACGCAAGCATCAAGAGCGACGGTCTGCTGAAAGCGGCTTAAGTCGCAAGGAGCATTGGCGTGGACATTCTGACATCCAACGACCGCGTCGGCGAG
This sequence comes from Pseudohalocynthiibacter aestuariivivens, assembly GCF_018457175.1. Taxonomy (GTDB): domain Bacteria; phylum Pseudomonadota; class Alphaproteobacteria; order Rhodobacterales; family Rhodobacteraceae; genus Pseudohalocynthiibacter; species Pseudohalocynthiibacter aestuariivivens. Next base: position 101,851 of record NZ_JAGFNU010000008.1, on the reverse strand, counting down.
TATCCTTCGTCGTGGTACGCAGCAACGGCCAAGGGACCTGCGCCCTTTCCGGCTGCGGAAGGGGCACTGGCTTGTAACGTTTGTGTCGTTGGTGCGGGTTTCACCGGGCTTTCGGCTGCAGTTATACTGGCGGACAAGGGCTATGATGTCATTCTGCTTGACGCGCACCGGGTTGGCTTTGGGGCCTCGGGGCGCAATGGCGGACAGGTTGGCACCGGGCAGCGCGTCGAACAGGACGCGCTTGAAAAAATGGTCGGAAAAGAGACTGCCCGCGAACTTTGGGATATTGGCCTTGAGTCCGTCCAACTGGTGCGTGATCTCATAAAAACGCATGACATGGATTGCGGATTTGTGGACGGCATCATCCATGCCGATCACCGCTCGCGGCTTGTTCCTGAAAACCATTCCTACGCCGAAAAGCTGAGAAACGAATACGGCTACGACCTCATTCGATCTATTGACCGCGAAGAAATGCGCCATCTTGTTGGCTCTCCTGCATACCACGGGGGAACACTTGATATGGGCGGTGGCCATACACACCCGTTGCGGTTCGCCTTTGGTCTTGCAAAACTTGCGGCAGAAAAAGGCGTGCGCATCTTTGAGCGGTCCAAAGTGACGGGGCTGACAGAGGCTGAACCCGCGAAAGTCACTACTCAAAACGCTGAGATTACAGCGGACTACGTTGTTCTGGCCTGCAACGGCTATCTTGGCCACCTGCAAGGCAGGGTCGCGGCCCGTGTGATGCCGATCAACAACTTTATCGCGGCAACTGAGCCGATGAGCGAAGCAGATGCCGAGGCACTGATCCGGAACAACTATGCCGTTGCCGATTCAAAGTTTGTCATCAACTATTTTCGCCTGTCCGAAGATCGGCGGATGTTGTTTGGTGGCGGAGAGTCCTACGGTTATCGTTTCCCAAAGGACATTGCCGGGCTGGTGCGTAAACCGATGTCAGAGATTTACCCGCAACTTAAAGATATCCGCATTGATTATGCCTGGGGCGGTACACTTGGCATAACGATGAACCGGATGCCGCATTTTGAACGGCTTCGTGGGAATATCCTTTCGGCCAGTGGCTATTCCGGTCACGGGGTCGCGATGGCAACTTTGGGTGGGAAGATTGCGGCAGAGGCAATTGCCGGGCAGGCTGAAAAGTTCGACCTTATGGCGAATGTGCCAACCCCGCGGTTTCCGGGTGGGGCCGCGCTACGCTCGCCTTTGCTGGTGCTGGCGATGCTGTGGTTTTCCCTGCGCGACAAGCTTTGATTTAGCGGCCTCTTCAGGCAGGACCCTTGGCCGTGCTGCAGTGCCATGGATCACCGACGAATAAAATTTTAGAGAAAAGAAACTTCGCCCCTAAACCCCCAGTTTGGTATCTCAACGTAACTCACTTAAAACTTTGGGTACACGTCGTCTTGAAGTTTATGAACTTTGACGTCTCAGCGGGGGCTGAAATCAACAAAAACGCTATCCATTCTCTAGTTTTCAACAATTTTGAGCAGAAATTGCCAGGTAAATGTCGAATATAAACCCGTTGAAGAATGAGCACGTTGGTCGTGTGGAGAATTCAAACTGTGAAAATTAAAGAGAATCCCATTTTTAGGGAAATCGTTATTTTTCTAACAATTAACGTTGGTATATCCGTTCTGTTGCGTGAAGCGCAGCTTTTGGCGCCAATTGAAATTCACTCCACTCTCACATTTCTGATCGCAATTTGTTCCATGCTTTTGCTCAATGGATACCGTGCATTTGTGGTTCCCTTTGCGAGGATGGCTTACATTTCCATTATTCTTCTAAACATCTCTACGACGGTTCTCATTGGGAATAGCGGGTTCCTAACCTCAATACACACCCTCTATTTGGTTCGTTCCAGCCTTTTTTACTGAGAGACTTTCAACCAAAATTGGATCAAACTCGTGACTTCGCCCCCTGAACTATCGGCTACCCCTGACAGGGCCCTTGGCTGTGATCATGGTCGTTGCAAGGGTTTGGTCCGCGTTTTCCATTCGGTGATCCAGCAATTTCCGGGTCATGTCCAAAACGATTGGCGTCATTTCAGGCTCTGCCGCCAGATTGCGGAATTCTCCTTCGCCGTCTTTGTCAAACAACAACGGGGGAAGGCCGCCGTTAAAATGCACCAGCGAGTAACGTGGCCCACGCAAGATCGCGAGGTTCGCTGAACTTGGCCCCAGCCCAAGTTCCTGCTGCCAGATTGTCGGTGAAACCGGGTTTGCAAAATCAAGCTCTGAATAGCTGTAATCCGGCCAATTCTCCGTGTTGCCGCCACTCAGGAACGGAGTGAGTGATGACCCATCCATCGAGCTCGGAATATCTTGCCCCATCCAATCCAGAATTGTGGGAGTGATATCAATCGTCTCGGTTGGTTTACTGACTTCTGCCCCATGCATTTGGGGGTTGAGCGGATCGCGGACGATAAGCGGTGTGTGATAGGCCGCATCATAGACCGACATCTTGCCCCAACTAAACCGATCGCCCAGCATTTCACCGTGGTCCGCAGTTACAACCAGCAGCGTATTGTCGTACTGGCCGGTATCCTTCAGAAAGGTGATGACACGACCGATATGCAAATCGACTTCGGTTGCCAGCCCAAGATAGACCGCACGAAGCGTCTGGATATCATCGTCATCTGCTTTCAGATCAGGAAAGCCTTTTACAAAGCTCTCTGCTGGCTGATGGGCATGTGCTGGGGCGAAAAAGGGGTGAATTTCCCGCTCTGACGCTGCGCTATCCAAGCGTGCGGGCCGGGGCAGGGATTTCGGGTCATACATCCGGTTGTATGGTGCAGGGGCAACAAGCGGTGGATGTGGGCGTATATAGGTCAGATGGCTGAACCAGCTTTCCTTTTTCCGCGCAGCAAGCTTTGTCAGGCAGGCCTTTGTCAGAAAGGCCGTGTCACTGTCTTCAGCTTTGTAAAAGGCCGGGTCATCTATACGGCGCGCGCGTCCTTCGGGGGCAGCGGGAACGTAATGTTCCGAATAGTCCGGAACATCATATCCTTTGGCAATCAGATCCGCGCGCCACGGATAAGATTCATCCAGCCGCATTTCGACAACCTCGTAAAACCCATACATCGAGTGTTCGTAAGTTTTCAGCGCCGGATCATTGGGCGGGTAGGCCCGCGGGTCCTGTGATGTGTCGGTATAACCAAACAACATCGGCATATAGCCTGCCTTGCGCGCCTCTGTGGCAAGGTTGGGCGTGTCATGTCGAAGCGGTGTGCCGTTTCGTACGCTTCGGTGGTTCATCGCATATTGCCCAGTCAAAATGGAAACACGGGATGGGCCGCAGGGGTTTGTCACAGAATAATTGCGTTTAAAGGTTACAGCTTCGCCCATCAGGGCGCGCAGGTTCGGCAGGTCGACATGGTTTGCCAATTCGCCAAACAGTGCATCCGCACGCAATTGGTCGATAATAATGAACATGACGTTTTTCTGGTCTGACACGCCGAATCCCCTTCCAGCAATTTGATAAAACCAAATGATTATATTCGGTCATTTTCAACCATTATTCTGGACAAATGTGGATATATGTGGTGTTTTCCGCCCAATGACACGGAATCAAGCTGTCGTAGCGCACGAAAAAAACACAATAACCCACAGAGGCCACGAGCTTTTGAACGTCTTGCAACGGTTAGGCGGCTCGGCCAGAAATGCGCAGATTTCCCAGGTGATGGGTGTGTCCGAGGAAACGGTACGCAGACTGGTTAAGGCGCTCGACAAAGCGGGTAGAGTCGAGCGTGTGCATGGTGGAACCTATCTGCGCGGAAATGATGAAGCCCCGGTTTTTTCTGGAAGCCTTGGGCAAAACCCCAAGGAAAAATCCAGAATTGCGAATGCTGTCGCCGATATGGTCAGTGATGACATGACGCTTTTTCTGAACGTTGGCAGCACTACAACTTATGTGGCTGAGCAGCTTCGGCTGCGTCGCAACCTGATGGTTGTGACAAACTCCATATCAGTCACGCAGGCGCTGGCGAACCACAATGACAACCGCGTTTTCCTGGCGGGTGGCGAGGTGGAACCGAGTGAAAGAGGAACTTTTGGAAGTGAAACAGAAGCTTACGTGCGACAGTTCACCTATGATCTGGCAATATTCGGGGCGAATGCGATTTCATCCGAATTTGGATTTATGGTAATGAATCCCGCAGAAGCTGGCTTAACAAGAGTTGCGAGCGGTCAGGCAGATAAAGTTGTGTTTGCGGCCGGATCGACAAAGTTTGGGGCACGTGCCCCCGTGGTAGTGTGCCCGCCTGAAACAGTTACCCACCTGGTTACCGATGCGCCACCTGACGAAAAGCTCGCTGCGGTTTTGGCGAAATGGGGCGTTGAAGTGCGTATCGCAAACGAGAAAGTAGAACAGCCATGAAAGCGCCAACCATTTCGGACGCAATTTCAATTGCTGAGACAGCTGGCGCCGAAGCGCTCCGTCATTTTCGGGGCAAGCTTGGAATTGAATTTAAAGCTGATGAAAGCCCGGTTACGCAGGCTGACAAAGCAGTCGAAACAGCCGTTCGGCGTGTGATTTCTGAAAAATTTCCGAACCATGGTATTTTTGGTGAAGAATTCGGTGTTGAAGGCGAAGGCCGCTCGAAAATGTGGATTGTAGATCCCATTGACGGAACGCGTTCATTCCTGTCGGGGCATCCCTTGTTTGGCTTTCTTCTGGGGCATCTTGTTGATGGAGTTCCGGACATGGGGGTTGTTGGTATGCCTGCGACCGGGGAAATTTTTGCCGGAGCAAAAGGCCAGGGAGCAACGCTGAACGGCAAACCCATACGGGTTTCCGAACAGACGGACCTGAACAAGGCTATCCTTTACATCAATGAAGGAGAGCGAATTTACAAAGCGCTGCCGGATGTTTTTGATCGGCTGATGAATGCTGGGCAAACGCGACGTATGTCGTATGATTGTTATCCCCATGCACTTTTGGCTGCGGGCTACATTGATGCCCTGGTCGATTTTGGTCTGGAACCTTATGACCATTTGCCCGTTACCGCGCTGATCGAGGCTGCAGGCGGGATCATCACAGACTGGCAAGGCGATTCCATGACGATGAACTCTGAGGGCAGGGTTGTTGCCGCTGCGACGCCCGAACTTCACGCAGAACTTCTTAAGTTGGTAAGCGAATAGAAACATGGCCATACTCGGGTTTCTCATAAATCTTGCCGGGGCGACGATGTTGCTGCTGTTTGCTGTGCGAATGGTCAGAACAGGGATTGAGCGCGGTTTTGGCGCATCTTTCCAACGTATTCTAACCGAAAGAGAAGGCTTACTGGGTGCTTCGTCTGCCGGGTTGGGGCTTGCTGTCGTTTTGCAATCTTCTGCTGCGGTTGCGCTTTTGGTTGCTGGTTTTTCAGCGAGTGGCGTTTTGAGTTTTGGAACCGGACTGGCCGTTGTTTTGGGGGGCGATCTTGGTTCGGCTCTTATCATTCAGATCCTCAGCTTTCGACTTGATTGGCTGGTCCCGCTTCTTTTGGCTGCTGGGGGGTGGCTCTTTGTAAACAGCGATCAGCGCAGGCTTCGCCAATACGGCCGTATCGTAATGGGAATCGCGTTTATTCTGATCTCGTTGCGGTTTCTGCGCGAGGCGATGGACCCGATCCGGGAAAGTGACTTTCTTCCTGCTATCGCCGAGTACCTTGCACGCGATTATCTGACAGCGTTTCTTGTGGGTGCCGCACTTGCTTTTGTAATGCATTCCAGCGTCGCAACGATCCTGATGTGTGTCACGCTTGTTGCAATCGGGGCTATTCCGCTTGAGGCGGGTATTTCATTGGTCCTGGGCGCAAACCTTGGGTCAGCAATCATTCCTATATGGTTGTCACGCGGGATGAGCCCGCTTGCACGGCGCGTTCCTTTTGCAAACTTCCTGCTGCGCGGCAGTTGGGCGCTCGTCACACTTTTTTTGGTGAATCTGCTCCCAGTCACAACCTACTTATCAATGATGGGCCCGGCTCAAACATTGATCAATACACATATCGCTTTCAACCTGTCGCTTCTGCTTTTGGCTTTACCATTCGTACGTAAGATGGGTGGCGTCGCCGAGATATATTTTCCAGATGAAGTGGCGGAAGCCGGAATAACACTAGCAGAGCCGATAAGCGCCCTCGACAGAACCGTTCTGGACAATCCGCGCCTGGCGCTTGCCAGCCTCAAGCGCGAAATTCTTAGAATGAGCGAACTTGTTGAACGAATGGCGCATCCGGTGATGGAGGTTTACGAAAGCGGTGACAGCCGACGTATTTCTGAACTTATTGCGCTTGACCAACAGGTAAACAAAACCAGGACGGGTGTCCGTCGCTACGTCGCAGAGATGTCGACGGAAAACATGAGCAAGCTTGATGTTAAACTCGCACGCGAGCTGGCTGACTACGCGATAAATCTTGGTATGGCGGGGGATACTGTTGCGAAGCGTTTGCTTCCGCTCGCACGGGAGGTTGCAAAGAAAGAGCTGCGGTTTTCAAAGGCGGGGTGGTCAGAGCTCGTTTCAATGCATGAATGTGTGATCTCTAACATGCGTCTCGCCTCAAACGTTCTGGTCTCGGATGATCTGGAAAGCGCGCGTCTGCTTATTGCTGAAAAGGCTGAAATTGCGCGTGTCGAAAGCAAAAGCCGAAAGCGCCATTTGAAGCGATTGTCTGAAGGCGGTGCCGTTAGCTTCGAATCAAGTGATGTTCATCTTGAAACGCTGCGCGGCCTCAAAGATTTGAACAGTCAGTGTTCTGCGGTTGCTTACCCGCTGCTCTACCGTAACGGCCAACTGCTCGAAACCCGCCTTATCGAAACATTGGATGATGCTGATGCCGAAATTTAAAAACACAGCACGCCAAACGAAGGCACGAACATGTTTCACAATGGAATTTGCTCCGATCAATCCAGTCGGAGCAACCGTGCTATCGCCCGGCCTTGTTGCCGCCCAATATGACAAACGTGTGAAATTACAGAGGAGGGTTTTGAAAGATCATTGACAGCTCAAAGGCTTAAGTTCAGTCTCGCTCGAGTTAGCCATAGCTGCTACGTGTTTGTGCTAGTTGACATATGAATCTTCTAAAACAGAGGATTGGTGAGGATACTCAGATAGGCCAAGAGCCAACTCAATGGGTACAAGTTGAGTAAATAAATGATGTCGAAACAAGACACCCGGACTGGCAAGTCAGTCCGGTTTGAACAACAACGGAGAGAAAAAAATATGAAATCGCTTTTTTATTCTGGAGTCGCGCTGCTTGCGCTGGCGACCGGGGCATCTGCTGCCTCGTGCCCGGCGGTGACAGTCGCGGACATGATGGGAGTCGCCCCTGGCGCGTTCCCGCAGCAATATGAACTTTCAGAGTTCCAGTCGCTGGCGAACTGCGAAATGGAGTTCTCTGCGAACCCCGACATTGAGGCTATGAACGCCCGCATTCGCGGTAACGGTGACCTTCCGGCCCTTGCAGATCGCCTTCCGGCTGAGCCACTGGTTGTAGCACCTTACGATGCAATCGGTTCTTATGGTGGCACACTGGATGCTCTGTCGAATGCAACAGAGTCCGGAACATCAGACTTTATGTCTGTGCGCCACGTGAACCTTGTTCGTTACTCTGACGACCTTGAAACCATTGTTCCAAACGTTGCCAAAGGCTGGGAATGGAATGAAGACTTCACGCAGCTGACATTCTTTTTGCGCGAAGGTCACAAATGGTCAGATGGTGCACCATTCACCGCCGAAGATGTTGAGTTCTGGTATGAAAATCTGGCGCTTGATACAAATGTGATCGCAAGCCCGAAAGATTATGTTCTTGTTGGTGGCGAGCCAATGACAGTGGACGCGGTTGACGCAACAACTGTCCGGTTTAACCTGCCAGCGCCAAAGCCTGGTTTGCTTTCGCATTTTGCGAACCACTATGCGCAGGGCTTCCAGCCCAAGCATTTCCTTGGCCAGTTCCACCCAGCGGTTGATCCGAACGCAGATGCAAACGCGCAAGCTCTTGGTTTTGAGACCGGATATGAAGCGATCGCCGCTTACTATGGTAGTTCTGACTGGATGGATACACCGACACCTATGTTGTCACATCCTGACAAGGTTGCCGGGATGCCAGCAGACACGACACCAACTTTGGAAAGTCACATCCTGATTTCTGAAACAACGGAAGGTCGCCATCTGGTTGCCAACCCGTATTTCTTCCAGGTTGACACTGCAGGTAACCAGCTTCCTTATATCAACGAGCAGGACGAGCTTTTTGTTGGTGAAAGCGAAGTTCGCCTTCTGAAACTGGTCAACGCAGAAGTTGACTATAAATCTCAGGCGCTAAACCTTGATTATGCACCATTGCTTCTTGAAAATCAGGAAACAGGTAACTTCTCGGTTGATCTGAAACCAGAGATCGCCCTGGCAACCTTTGCTTTCAACGTAACCTCTGCCGATGAAGGCAAGCGCGAAGCGTTTGGTAACCTGAAGTTCCGCCAAGCTATGTCTTTGGCGATTAACCGTGATGAGATTAACGAAGTCGTTTATTTTGGTCTTGGTCGTCCTCAGCAGTATATTGCTTTCTCGCCAACACCTTCGTTTGTTCCAGAAGAGGTTGAGCAATACCTAGCTCAATTCGATCCGGATGCCGCAAACGCCCTGCTGGATGAAATCGGTATGGTTGATGTGGATGGCGACGGAATGCGCGAATTGCCAAATGGCGACCGGCTCGTTCTGAACCTGCAAGTTGCGACCCAAGCTATCTCTGTCAAATTGGTAGAACTTGTGGGACAAAACTGGAAAGACGTCGGCATTGATAACACGGTGAAAGAAGTTACGACGGACGAGTATCGTTCGGCGCAATCTTCGAACCAGCTTGATGTGACTATGTATGCAAAAGGCCAACCACTCGCGGTTATCCTTGGTATTTCAGAGCTGTTCATCCCGCCGTTTGACAACTATTTCAACCTGAGATCTGCAATGCTCTGGGGCGAATACATCGACTCTGACGGTGCTGCAGGTATCAAACCACCCGACTATGTTTACGGAATGATGGACGATATCAACGCGTTCCAGTCTGCAATTGCAGGGTCCGATGAATCGAACGAGATTGGCCTCAGGCTCGCTAGAACGATGGCAGAAAGCCAGTTGTTCATCGGGACTGTAAAAGCGGTCGCACCGATCTATCACTCAAACACCCTGAAGAACTTCGCAGAATTCCAAACCCAATCGTACGCGTACTATCGGACCTATCCGTACCGCGCGACGCAGTGGTATTTTGACGAATAAAGTAGTCTTCTGAAGACAAAAACTAACTGCGGGCAGTTTCGATTGCCCGCAGTTCAAAAATAAAATGAGCCAAAGAGCTTTTCCAATATCGCGGGGGCGTAAGAACCATAATGCTTCAATTCTCAAAGTTCGTAGCAATTCGAGCCTCGCTGGCGATATTAACTCTGATATTGGTTTCCTTTATCGTCTTTACCCTGATGGAACTGGTCCCCGGCGATTGCGCCGAGCGGTATGTTGCATTTAAAAACTCCCAGGGCGCCGTAATCTCGATTGCAGATATTGAAGCAGAGCGCATCCGACTTGGCCTTAACAAACCATATGTCCAGCGCTGGGGTGTTTGGATTATCAACGCATTTCAAGGTGAATTTGGCGACAGCTGTATTTTGCGCCTGAACATCAGCCAGCTTCTGGGTCAGAAATTCTGGCTAAGCCTCGGGCTTTGCCTCACGTCTTTGATGGTTGCTTATATCATCGCTATTCCTGTCGGGATTATCTCGGCAACGTCCAACAACCGTGTTTTGAACAACAGCTTGCGCCTTGTCAGCTATCTGGGACTGGCTTTACCGAATTTCTTGCTGGCGCTGATGGTGATGCTGTTTTCGACAGTAATGTTCGGGGATAGCTTGACCGGGCTATTCTCAAAAGAATTCCGGGATGCCGAATGGTCCTATGAACGGGTCATGGATTTTCTTGGCCATGCTTGGCTTCCGATCTTTATTCTGGGCTGGTCAGCAACTGCGTTCGCGATCCAGACAGTGCGAGCCTTGATGTCTGACGAGATTGGCAAGCTCTATGTCACGGCCGCAGAGGCCCGAGGGGTTTCAGGACGACGATTACTGATGCGTTATCCAGCTCGCCACGCACTCAGTCCGATCATCAATTCCTTGGGTTTTGATCTGAATAGAATTTTCAATGAGTTGCCTATTGTTGCCCTGATCCTGACGCTGACCGAGGCCGGGTCGCTTTTGATCGAGGCGCTTGCGCGGTCTAACGACCAACAGCTTGCGGGTGCGATTATTTTCATGCTGACGGGCAGTATCGTCGCGATCAACTTTTTGACTGATATAATTCTGGCGCTTACTGACCCGCGGGTTCGCCGCAGTATTGTGGGGTAAATGATATGACCGATACTTCGAACAACCAGGCATCCACCGACCAGAAACTAAAAGAGGCGTATTTTACCGCGTCTCAGGGGCAGCTTATCTGGCAAAGGTTCAAAAAGAACAAGTCCGCCCTTTTTGGTGCGTGGGTTTTGATTATTCTTATCCTGTCAGGCATATTTGCACCTTTCCTTACACCCTATGACGCGACGATTTCCGGGCGGGATAAAGACTATCTAAATGGGGCACCGCAGATTCCCAGTTTCTGTGATGACAACGGCTGCTCATTGCGCCCGTTTATCTATAGTTCTGAAAGAACCAGATCGATCGAAACCAGTTTTCGCTGGGTGACCATCGTGAACACAGAACTTGAGGGCCGTCGGTATCTCGAGTTCTTTGTTGAAGGATCGGAATACACGTATCTGTCTTTTGACATCAATTTGCCTGGTGAAGCGCTTGATTTTAGAATTCCCGGTTTCACATTCAACACTCATTTGTTTGGTGTCGACAAAGGCATGATCCATATCTTTGGTACGGACTCGACCGGCAAGGATATTTATTCCCGAACGCTGACAGCTATTAATACCTCAATGGCAGTTGGTACAATCGGGGTGTTTATTGCCTTTATCATGGCATTGGTGATTGGTGGAATCTCTGGGTATTACGGCGGTTTCCTTGACTCCAGCCTGCAGATGATTACCGATACGGTTCGGACAATCCCGAGTATTCCGCTGTTCATGGCCCTAGCCGCCTTTATTCCGGATGTATGGAGCGCCGAAACGCGGTTCCTGTTCATTTCGATGGTTCTTGGTTTGATCGGCTGGCCAACACTGGCCCGACGAATACGAACGCACCTTTTGACGGAACGAAGTCAGGAATATGTGCTGGCCGCGCAGCTTTGCGGGGCGTCATCAAGCCACGTGATCCGGCGGCACCTGCTGCCAAGCTTTACCAGCTATATCATCGTGGATCTGGTGATTTCATTTCCTTACATGGTTCTGTCTGAAACCGCGCTCAGCTTTATCGGGCTTGGGCTTAAAGACCCGGTAAACTCGCTTGGCGTGATGCTGCAGAACGTAACCAGTGCAGATGTTCTGCTGAACTACCAGTGGTACTTTATTCCTGTGATCTTCTTCATAACGCTCGTGTTGGCCTTTGTGTTCGTCGGAGACGGACTGAGAGATGCCGCCGATCCCTATTCGGATTCCCATAAATGACGCGCCTTCTTGATGTAGAAAACCTGACCCTTAAATTCAAAACGGATGAGGGTTTGATCACTGCCGTCGATAACGTGTCTTTCACGCTGGAAGCCGGCGAAGTCATGGGTCTTGTCGGCGAAAGCGGCTCAGGAAAATCAGTCACGGCAAAATCACTGATGAAGCTTAACGCATCAAACGCAGTCTATGACGAACGCACAAAGATCGTTTTGCATCTTGATGACGGCCCGGTTGACATTATGACGCTGAAAAGTTCGAAAGACTTGCGTGTTGTGCGTGGTGGTGCAATTTCGATGATCTTTCAGGAACCGATGGCGAGCTTTGCACCCGCGATTTCAATTGGCGATCAAATGGTCGAACAGTTGCAAATTCATACGGATATGAATGCTAAACGCGCTAAAGAAGTCTCAATCGAGATGCTGGACCGTGTTGGGATATCTGACGCCTCAACGCGTTTCAAGCAATACGCCTTTGAACTCTCTGGTGGCATGCGCCAACGGGCGATGATTGCGATGGCGCTTTCGACTAGGCCGAAACTGCTGATCGCGGATGAGCCGACAACCGCACTGGACGTAACCATTCAGGCGCAGGTCATTGACCTGATGAAGGATCTCGTCACCGAATTTGGCATGGGCATCGTCTTTATTACCCACGATCTGGGCGTTATTGCGCAAACGGCAGATTCCGTTGCTGTGATGTACCTCAGTCGAATCGTAGAGCAGGGGACTGTGCGCGATGTTATTCGCAGACCGGCACACCCCTATACCAAGGGCTTGCTGGCAGCGCTGCCAAGCCTTGATGACCTCGACAGACCGCTGACCCCGGTTCCGGGGGATATTCCCTCCCCGCTTGACCGCCCATCAGGCTGTGTTTTTAACACGCGTTGTTCAGCTAATCTTGGGGCAGTTTGCAGCCGCGACTTGCCAGATTTCACAACGGTTGCCGATAGTCACCGTGTGGCTTGCCATTTGTTTAACGAGGGAGCTGCAAAATGAGTGACGACCTTCTGATTGAAGCCCGTGACCTTTCAGTTCACTTTCCCATTCGTGGCGGTGGGCTCTTTGGGCCCGCTGTGGTTGTTCGCGCTGTTGAAGGTGTCAATCTGGACATCGAAAAAGGCAGTTTCTTTGGTTTGGTTGGCGAATCCGGTTCCGGTAAAACAACGCTTGGGCGCGCGTTGCTAAAGGCGGCGCCAATTTCGCGCGGATCGGTTCAATACAACGATGGTGAAGTTCAGCACGACCTGACGAAAATTGATGGCAAAGCGCTGAAAGACTACCGCTCGCGTGCGCAGTTGATTTTTCAGGATCCATACGCTGCGCTTAGCCCGCGGATGACGGTGCGGGATATTATCGCAGAGCCGCTTGAGGTTATGGGGCTGACGTCCTCGCGCGAAGAAACAGATGAACGCGTGCGCGAAATTGCTGCGAAATGCCGTCTGAACCTTGAACATCTTCGCCGTTTCCCACACGCGTTTTCGGGTGGGCAACGGCAGCGTATTTCGATTGCCCGGGCGCTTGTTTCCGGCCCACGCTTTGTTGTGGCAGATGAAAGCGTTGCGGCCCTTGATGTTTCAATTCAGGCTGATGTTCTGAACCTTTTGAAAGAGATCCAGCAAGAGATGGGTCTAACCTTTATGTTCATCAGTCATGATCTTAGTGTTGTTGCCCATATTTGCGATCATGTGGCGGTGATGTATCTGGGCAGGCTTGTCGAGTCCGCCCCGACACGAGAGCTCTTTGCCGCACCACGCCACCCGTACACAAAAGCTTTGCTATCTGCGATACCGTCGCTTGACCCGGATGCTCCGAACATCGCGCAAAAGCTGGAGGGAGAGATTCCGTCACCGACAAACCCTCCGCCGGGTTGTAAGTTCCAGACGCGCTGCCCTTACGCAACAGATATCTGCCGCAAAGAAGAACCGAAATTGGAACATTCCAGCGGTGAACATGAAGTTGCCTGCCATCATTGGCAAGATCTGATGGATTAACTGAAACCTGGCCCTGTGTCTGGCTATAGGATGAAGGGCCCTGCCAGCAGTGCTATGCAGGATAAAAATCCCAATACGGGAATCCAAACCGGAACAATGAAAACACCGTCCGGGGCTTTGGCTTTTCTAAACTTGATGGTGGCTAGCGACAGATTCACCAAAGTAAAAACCACCAGAATGATCTGCGTTGTCAGTTCTGCAAGCCGACTAATCGGAAAGAAAAGCGCCAGCACAAGAACCAATGACGAAACAATGAATGTCGAAACCAACGGTGTGTGGGTTGAAGCGTTCACACTCCCAAAGAATTCCGGAATTCGCCCTGCATTTCCAAGCCCGTAAAGTACCCGTGACGCCATGATAATCTGAATGACAATCCCATTCAGTGTCGCAACAATGGCAATCAGAGAGATAGCCAACGGCGACAAACCTGTAAGCTGTTCGAACATAAGACTGATTGGCGCCCCAGTGGTCGCAAGAGCCTGATGTGGAATTGTCATTACAGCAACCGTCGCCACAGAAAAATAAACTAACGTGACAATCAAAAGCGTCAGTATGATCGCCCGTGGCATCTTTTTGATCGGGTCTTTGGTTTCTTCCACCAGATTAACGACATCGTCAAAACCGATGAAGGCAAAGAAAGCGATCAGGCTTGTCGTGAAAGCGGCACTCATCGCCGCAGGGTTGCTTAAAGGTGGAAAGACTTCGGGAAGTCTTTGCGGGATATCCGGATGGGCCCAGATGCCAGCTATGATAATGATGAGCAGGCCTATAATTTCCAGAACCGTAAAAACGGCTGCAAATGTCACAGATTCCAGCACCCCCCAACCCGCGACCGTTCCCATAAGAACAACAATTGCAATGACGACCAATGGTTGCGGAAGATCCAGAATTGCCAAAACATATCCCGTGCCTCCAAGGGTGATCGCCGCAGCAGCCACGATAGCGGACAAGATCACAAACCCACCCGTTACGCGGGTCAGCCACGGTTTGCCAAAAGCTGCGTCCACATAGATGGCTTCGCCTGCGCTTTTGGGAAATCTTCCGGTTAGTTCAGCAAAACTGCCTGCGCTAAACGCCATCACAAAAGCAGCAATCAGAAACGAACTGGGGGCATAGATGCCTGCTTGCGCAACGGTTGCGCCGATCAGCACATAGATGCCAGCACCAATGGTAACCCCAAGACCATACAAAACAAGCAAAGGCAGCGATATTGCACGCAGCAGTTCCTGTTTTTCTGGTGCGGGTGATCGTGTGTTAAGATCGCTTTTTTTGGGATGCACGTCTTGCGTCAATTTGAAACTGCTTTCGGTTAGATTCAACGAGTCTCGGGAATGACCGTGCTATATTCGAGCGTGTGAGAGCCCGCATGCGCCCCAACCACCACGACCGGGCAACGTGCTTTATCCAGAAAATCCTGAAGTTCTTCGTTAGTTTGAAACGGACCGGCATCGATGTCGATAACAACCGTTGCCGCGTTGAAATGGGAAAGCCGTGTGAGCAAGTCTGATTTCGTGTCAAAAATTTCGCCGGATGATCCCCGTTGGTGGGCGTCTTGCAACATTTCGCGTTGTTCGCGGATTGCTGCTGAATACTCATGCTGGTCGGTGGCAATCGCAGCAATAAACAACGGTTTTTTCAGATCGTTTGATAGGTGTCTCGCCAGACTGAAGGCCGCTTTGTAGTCACGTCCCGGCTGATGAACAAGCACGACGTCTCCAATGTACTGATGGACGGTTTGGTGGCCAATCAACAGAATGTCGTGGCTACCTGTTGTTGCGCGCAAATGGCTTAGCATTTCGCCCCTAAACCGTTCGAACGTCCAGCTTCGAAAGCTCGCGCGCGCAAGATCAGAAACTGCTTTTTCAAAAGCACGGGCATCGCCGGCTAAAACCGTCAGCATTTGTTGCAGTGAAGGTGTAACTATTCGTTCTCCGGCAGGGGATACAATGCGTGAGGTCGGGAACTGCGCAATACTCAGCAACTGGTCTTCTTCAACAAGAATACCCCTGATGTCCGCCTTCGTAAGCGGCGCAAGCATTGCGGCGAGGTTCAGGGCAGGTGTCGCATCTGCATAGCAACTCGCCCCCACAATTATGCAACCAGTGGTTTCTTTGTCTTTGCTCTTGTTCATGACTCTTCCCCGTTCGGGCCGTTTTTTCCGGAACGCGCAAAGTTTTTACGGAGCTGAGCGAACTCGTACATGCGGCTTTCAACAAAGGCATTGACCGAGCCATCAGGGAAACGCCCGTTGCGGCCCCTTTTTCCGGCTTCGACCCCGGTTGCAAGTTCCAGACCCTGATCAATTGTCTCGACAGGTATAATCCGGAATTTACCCTTGCGCGCGGCGTCGACAACGTCGGGCCGAAGCATAAGATGGTCAACATTTGCCTCGGGTATCAGAACGCCTTGATGACCCGTCAACCGCCGGGTTTTGCAAATGTCAAAGAACCCCTCGATCTTTTCATTTACGCCACCAATCGCCTGAACTTCCCCGGCTTGGTTCACGGACCCGGTGACTGCGAAACTTTGTAAAATCGGAACCCCTGACAAGGCAGACAAAAGCGCATAAAGCTCTGCTGATGACGCACTGTCCCCGTCGACACCGCCATAGCTTTGTTCAAATACAATACTGGCCTGTAAAGACATCGGTACATCCAGCGCGTAGTGGGTGGCCAGATAGCCCGATAGTATGAAAACGCCCTTGGAATGAAGCGGGCCACCAAGTTCGACTTCGCGCTCAATATCAACGACTTTACCGGCACCAACGCGCACACGCGCCGTAATGCGCGAGGGGCGGCCGAAGCGATGCGTGCCAAGGTCGATAACAGAAAGGCCGTTTATCTGCCCGACGTCCTTACCGCTGGTTTTGATAAGGATCGTGTTGCGTGTGATCATTTCCTGGCTGCGATCGCGGATGCGCGACGCGCGATATTCTGCCTGGTTGATCGCTTGTTCAACGTCTGTTTTGTCGATGGTGTCGCGCTTTGCTTCGCCTGCATAATATTCTGCCTCACGTAGAATATCAGCCAATGCGCCAAGCTTGAGCGATAGCCGCTTGCTATCCTCGGCCATCCTGACCGCTTCATCCAGCAGACGGGCAACTGCGGTAGCTGTCAGCGGGCGCAAGCCGTCATGTCGCGCAGATGCAGCAATCAAGCGGGCGAAAAGCTGAAGCGTTTTCGGAGTGCGTTCCACATCTTGTTCAAAATCGGCCTGAACTTTGAACAAAGCGCTGAAATCTGGGTCAAACATAACCAAAAGCGCATGAAGATAGCGATCACCAATCAACACGATGCGCACATCCAGCGGAATTGGATCTGGTTCAAGTGACGTTGTAGAAACAAGGCTAAGCCGTTCTGACATTGAAGTGATTGAGATCGCTTTGTTGTCCAAACACCGCTTAAGGGCATCCCATGCGAAAGGTTCGCTCAGCAACCGACGGGCATCCATGACCAGATACCCCCCGTTTGCACGGTGAAGCGCGCCGGGTTTGATCAGGGTAAAGTTGGTCATAAGCGCACCCATGTCAGACACATGTTCGATCCGACCGGTCAGGTTCCCCAAAGTGGGAAGGCTTTCTTTTTCCAGCGGTGCGCCTTCGCCTTTGTTGCCATTGTGCGAAACCATGACATTGACGGCATAACGTTGGAAAATTGGTTCCCGGTGGAATTTCAATATCGCCTGCGGGAAGGGGCCCTGATCGCCACCCTGGCGAACCTGAAGAAACAATTCTGCATTGGTGACCATGTCGCCGCGAACCGCCTCGAGGTACTCTTTGATTGGTTCGACACCCAAAAATTTTTGCTGTACCTGTTTGATTTGTCCTGCAACAGCCTGTTCCGCCAGTTCGGCGTGCAGTCTTTCCAACCGCCGCCGGTGTTCTTTTTCAAGAGCCGGGAAGGTTTTTAGAACGGCAGACAGTTCTTCCTGCAGGGTTTCTATTTTTGACGTTATCGCATCTTGATCGTTTTGGCTGAGTTTCTCAAAAACTTCGGGCTTTATAATCTCGCCATCTTTTATGGCGGCCAATGCAAACCCGACTGGCGTGCGCAGTACCGCAACGCTCTGTTCTTTTGCGTGATCCACAAAATCCGAAAATGCGGTTTCATGTCTTTCGCCGAACTCCTGTTCAATTGAACGGCGTTGGGTTTGGTAATCTTCTGATTCAAAGAGGGCAGGGATTTCGACCGCCATATCGTCTACAAGTTCTTCCATCGCAGATTTCAATTGCTCAGCCATGCCCGCAGGAAGTCGCAGCGCATGAGGCTTGTGCGGTGCGTCAAAGTTGTTGACGTAGGCCCAGTCGCAAGGAATGGGGCGTTTTTCGGCTTGTTCCCCCAATAGTTTTTCAACAGCGCGGTGGCGTCCGGTTCCTGAAGGACCAAGAACAAATAAGTTAAAGTCCCTGTGGGATATCCGCGCTGACAGTCGCAACGCGTCCATCGCGCGTTCTTGTCCGATTAACCCTTGGATGTCTTTCAATTCTTTGGTTGTCTTAAAGGTAAAGGCAGAAGGGTCGCACTCGCGCCGCAACTCTCCCACCTCTAGGGGCAAGGGCATATTGCGTCTGCTTGGTTTCGCTTTGGACATAACCATCATCCCACTATTCTATGAACTGACTATGAAGGTCAGTCAGGATCATAGCATTGACTTGCGTCAAAACGAATATTTCGCGTGTTTGCTTCGCAAGGCGAAAAATTCGGCTTCTGTTCAGACAATTAGTTCTAAATACGTGCGATGTCGCATTCTGCGCGCAAACGTTCAGTGCTTGCTTTAGTGCAAAGCGCTGTCGCGTCTGTTGTAAGGGCGGAAGAGGCTGCAGCGACGCCCCATTGGAAAGCAATGGCATGCGGCTCACCACGTGACAGGCTAAGCGTCAGTGCCGCGAGAAAACTGTCGCCCGCACCCGTTCGGCTTTTGATGGCGACCTCTGCAGCCGTACAAGTCAAACATTCGTCTTTGCTCACCAGAACAGAACCGTCGCGCCCGCGCCCGACAATAATGACGTTCGCGACACCCGCTGCGACACGGTCAGCGGCAAACGCAATATAATCGCGTTCATTTACAAGAGATCGGCCAGATACATTTTCTGCTTCACGTTGGTTTAGTCTTACCAGATACGGCTTGTGCTTTGGCGCTGATACGGTCTGTTTAAGGGCTGCGCCGGAGGTGTCTACTAACAGTTTTGCACCTGCATTGTTTGCAATATCTGCTAGGGTTGAAACGATATCATCAGGCGTGCCGGGTGGCATGCTTCCACTAAGAACAATATAGCGATATTTCGGTGCCGCCTCTTTAATTTCGGATAGCGCGCGGGCCGTTTCTTCTTTTGCCCAAACTGGCCCGGGTAGGACAAAACGGTACTGTGCCTCTGTGCTGTCATCCGTGATCATAATGCTTTGGCGGGTTTCTCCGGGTCCGTCGAAAGGCAGAACAGTAACGCCGAGTTCTTCCAGCAAGCAAAGCAGGGTTGCCCCGGTTCGCCCGGCAGTCGCGACAAAGGCGGTGCTTGACCCGCCCAGTATCTGAGTTGCGCGGGAGATATTGATACCACCACCACCTGCGTCGACCCTGGGCGTGGCGCATCGCAGTTTTGGCCCTGCAACAACGCGTTCGACCGATGTGGAAATGTCCACCGCAGGATTCAGGGTGATGGTCAGAATTTTTGACATGTGACCTCATATAGCACCTGTAAGCTAGATCATTGATAGATTGTGCGAATGGCCCGCTCTTTGATCAGGATCAATCGAAGAAACGGCGATTGGCTGTAGACTAGATCAGTAACGCAAACCCCCATCGGTTGCCTGACACAGAATTCAATTGGGGGCAGGCGAACAAGGTGTAAGACATGACCTGGCGAAGGAATATGTACAACAACAGGGCGGATGCTGGCGCGCTTTTGGCCGAAGCGCTGCCAACGCCTGATCCAAAAGAAACTGTGGTCATCGCGTTGCCGCGCGGCGGTGTGCCTGTGGCTGCGGAAATTTGCCGGGCCTTTGATCTGCCCCTTGATTTGGCTTTCGTACGTAAAATTGGCGCGCCGGGCCAGCCCGAGCTTGCTGTTGGGGCCATTGTCGATGGCGATCAGCCAATGATCGAAGTGAACGAACGGATTGCGCGGGCTTTCGAGTTAAGCAAGACGGATATCAAGGCGATGGGTGCTGCACTGTTGCCTGAAATCGAGCGTCGCAAGGAACTCTACCTTGGGGGGCGGCCTCGCCCATCCCTAAAAGGAAAAACACTGGTCGTTGTCGATGATGGTGTCGCGACCGGTGCTACACTTCGCGCTGCATTAAAAGCGCTCAGACAAAAGAACGCCGCACGCTTAATCCTTGCGCTTCCCGTCGCACCGCCTGGCACGATCGAAGCGTTCAAGCCGTTGGCTGATGAAATGATCTGCCTTATGACGCCCGGCAGTTTTATGTCTGTAGGGGCCTATTATCACAGCTTTCCTCAAGTCAGTGACGCAGAGGTTATTGCGATAATGGAACAGTTTTCAGAAGGTCGCAAAAGTGGTGCCTGATCTAGGGAGCCGCGAACGGTTGCTTTTGTTCAGTTATTGAGTTCCCCTGCAGTGCGCGTAGTGCATTCAGAATGACAACCACATCAATCACTTCCTGCAAAAGAGCGCCCTGAACAGGGGTGATATGACCAAAGGCGGCAGCAAACATGCCAAGCAATGACAGCCCAATGCCTGCATAAACACTTTGTAGTGCTATATTTCTGGAACGGCGTGCGATCTTTAGGGCCGAATGAATGCGATCAAGCCGGTCAACCAGCAAAACGACATCAGCAGCTTCGGCTGATGCCGCGGCACCACGGGCACCCATTGCAACACCGATATCCGCGGCTGAAAGGGCGGGCGCATCGTTCACACCGTCCCCGATCATCATGACCGGGCCATTTTTGCGCTCTACCAGCACGACTCTGATTTTCTGTTCCGGCGTCAATTCGGCATTGATGGAATCAAAATCAAGGCCATCAACAACCTCTTTGGCAACATCACGTCTGTCTCCGGTCGCCAGAACGATGCGGCGAACACCGAAATCCCTGATGTTCTTCAAAAAAGCGTCAGTACCGTCGCGCAGGCCATCGGCAAATATCAATTCACCAACCCACTGACTATCTACCGCCATCGCCACGCTGATCGCACCGGGTGTTTCGTGCGAATTCGTAAGATTTGATGGATCGAGACCAATTTTATTTGCCACAAAGGCGCGGCCGCCCAAGATAACCTGGCGCCCGTCAACATTGCCTTCCATGCCTTCCCCGGCCGTTTCTTTGACAGATTTTGGTATTGAAAGGTTCAAACCCTGATTTCGTGCCTCTGCGACAAGCGTCTGGGCGATTGTGTGTTTCGATGTCTGGTCAAGCGAGGCGGCAATGCGAAGCATTTCCTGCGCGCCCATCTCTGTCGTGGCGGAGGTGGCCACAATATGCGCCTTGCCGTCGGTCAGCGTTCCGGTCTTGTCCAGAACAAAAGTCTGAACCTGCGACATGAGCTCCAGAACTTTGGTGCCCTTTATCAAAATGCCGTGGCTTGCCGCGCGCGAAAGCCCCGAAACCAAGGCAACAGGGACAGCAAGAATAAGCGGGCAGGGCGTTGCCACCACAAGCACGGCGACAGCGCGTATCGGATCATCCGAGAGGCCCCAGGCCGCACCCGCAATTGCGAGCGTTGCGAACAGGAAATAGATCGCAAACCGGTCAGCAAGCCGCGTCATGGGCGCTTTGCTTTTTTGGGCTTGCTCAACGAGACGCACAATACCTGCATATGTACTGTCAGCTGCTTTTCGTGTGGTGACAATATCGAAGGGATCACCAACGTTGGTTACGCCGCTCATGACAGCGTCACCAACGGAATGCCGTGCGGGAAGGGACTCTCCGGTCAGGGCGGCTTGGTCCAGTACTGCAACACCCTCTGAAACTGTTCCGTCCGTGGGAACGATATCTCCGTTCCGCACCAAAAGGCGGTCGCCCGGGATGACGTCATCAAGAGCAACTTCTTCCAGTTCTCCATTAAGGTGACGCAATGCGGTGCGCGGGACACGAGAGAGTAGCGCTGTCATTTCGCGCCGGGCACGGTGCGCTGCATAGGCGTCAAGATACTGCCCACCCGCATACATCAGCGCCACAACCGCAGCGGCCAGGTGTTCCCCAAAAACCAGAGCGGCTGTCATCGACAGGGCTGCAATTATGTCGAGACCATAGTCGCCCCTGTGCAGGCTGACCCATATCTCTGCGCATAGTTTTGCCAGAACTGGCAAGGTTGCCGCGACCCATAGAACAGAGGCGGCGGTAGCGTTTCCATACCAAAGCGCGGCAAGACCCAGGATCAGACCCAACAACGGGATCGCCACAAAACCTGAGCGGAGTATATTTATAGCTTTTTGAGGCGTCATTGAGCGCTTCTATCGAACGCAAACTTATGCGTCCCTAAGCGCGGAGTGCGACAGATAGTTCTTGATGGGGCGTTCAACATTTCAAAACTTCTGCAGATTTGGCCGCGAACGGTTTGACTGAGGACGATCAACTTTAAAGCTACCAGTACAATTTTCGTAAAAAATTGATACGGATCAAGCCAGCAGAAAATTGTTTCTCTACAATCGCTTTACAGGATTTCGACATATACAGAGCGCGAAAAATGTCGTTTGTTGAAATACTTGTTCGGACAATTACGCTGTAACCAGGGGAATAACATGACTGCAAAGGGCTTGGAAGTTATCGAACACACGGTCCATTTGACACATGAATGGATCAACGAACTTTGCGAACGCTTGGATTGGAGCAGCCACAAAGATGCGCTTAGACTGCTGCGTGTTACGATGCGCACGTTCCGCGACTATCTGAGCCACGATGAGATCGCCCAGTTCACAGCACAGCTGCCCTTGCTGATACGGGGTATGTTTTATGAAGGCTGGAACCCATCACCCACCAAAGGCAAGGACCGTCACCTTGACGCATTTCTTGCCGAGATTGATGCAGAAGTTTCGAATGTAACGGAATATCGAGGTTCAGAGGACATAAGGACGGTGCTGCGCTTTCTTAACGCACGGCTTTCAAGCGGCGAGATTGAAGATATTCGTGCGTCTCTGCCAGAAGCGATCCGCGAATTCTGGCCGTCGACCAAAATTTGAAGCTAGTGAGATTTTGGTCGATCAGAATGGTTTGTGCCAATCAGTTACTATAGGCGATTTTTAGCAATTCGTCCTCTTCTAACACGATCACAGTATGCGCATCATCCAGCGCAATAATGTTTTTATGCCGGAATTCCGATACAGTCCTGCTTACGGTTTCGGTTGTCAGACCTAAAAAATCTGCGATATCAGACCGGCTCATTGGCAGCTTGATCTTTTTGTATTGCCCTAAAGGTGTTCCTGCACGGTTCATCAGTGCGATCAGAAAAGACGCAAGTTTTTCTTTTGCCGTTTTTCGTCCGAGCATCAGGAAATGATCCTGCATCAAGGCAATTTCTTCAAGTGCAGATTCGGTCAGAAACTTGTGCAGCGCGACGTCGGTGGCGCAACTGTGAAGCGCATCGCGACGGTACATTTTGACCGTGCCGGCCGAGATAACATCGCATTCAGTGTGGTAGCGGCCGTTTCGGGGGAACCCGATCACGTCACCGGGGTAGCCGAACGATATCACTTGTCTTTGACCGTTTTCCAACACCCGGGTTAAACGCATGACCCCGCTGACAACCTCATACACATAGTCGGCTCTGTCGCCCTCTCTAAAGAGGGTCTGGCCAGTGATAAGGGCCCGTTCTTTCACCCGGGATTGTTTGTCGCTCTGCCTTTGACGATAGATCGGTTTTCCGGCCTGTGGGAAAAATTCATTTGGCACTGTGACATACATGTTAACCCCCTATATGTTGCCACCGCTCAAATTATCGGTACTTTGTCGCAGGGGTTATTTGTTGAATGTATTACTTTGTATGAATGTGTCCGCTATTGTAATCGAAACAATATCACTCATACTCTAAGAATTAGACTCAACAAATGGGGGTATTAATTTGAAGCGCGACGGTAGCAACCCATTGATTTTGGTTGTGGATGATGACCGAAGCGTTCGCAAGTTATTGCACCGTTGCCTGGAAGGTGACGGCTATATTGTTCTTGAGGCTGAAACAGAACGGGATGTAATTTCTGCGCTTGAGCAGAATGATATCCGGCTCATAACACTTGATCTGAACCTTGGCCACGAAAGCGGTGTTACCATTGCGCAGTCGATTCGACGGCGTTCAGATGTTCCGATAATTATGCTGACTGGCAAGGGGGATGTTATTGACCGGGTCGTCGGGCTTGAGGTTGGCGCAGACGACTACATCACGAAACCATTTCACGTTCGCGAAGTTCTGGCCCGTGTCAAAACCGTTCTGCGGAGAACGGATGCGCGGGCGCAGCCATCTGCTGGCGCGTCTGATAACCAAGTGTCCCGGAATACTGAAAGTACCAGCTTTCGCTTTGATGGACTGGTTGCGAATACTGAACGGTTTGAGTTGCTTGACCGTGACGGAAACGTAGCAGAACTCACGACTGGTGATTTTAATTTGCTCCAGATATTTTTGAAACACCCTAAACGTGTTTTGTCACGCGAACACATTATGGATCAGTTGAATGGAATTGAATGGACTCCATTGGATCGGACAATCGACAATCAGGTCGCCCGGCTTAGAAAAAAACTTGAACGAGAGCCTGCCAATCCAATGCTCATTAAAACCGTTCGCGGAATTGGATATATCTTTGCCACCGATGTGGAGCGCGGCTAGATATTAACTCTGATCTTCAGAAAGCAATGCGTGGATTTCCGCGGCGATATCCGCTTGGCGGTAGGGTTTGCGTAACAGGCGAAATCCACTTTTGGAAAGTGTGCCACCATTTAGCAGGTCTTCGGCATAGCCCGAAGTCAGAAGAATTTTGATTCTTGGCCATTTTTCATGCACGGTCTTGGCGAGATCATATCCTGTCATGTCACCTGGCATTACGAGATCGGTGAACATCAGATCGATGTCTGATCTGTCAGCCAAAAATTCCAAGGCTTCGGCGGCATCAGCGGCACCGATGACGTTGTAATTCAGTGCTTCAAGGCGCAACAGGGATATCTGTTGGATCGCCGGATTATCTTCGACCGCCAAAATGGTTTGGCCGTTGCCCGCGACAGAAACTTTTGTGAGATCATCGACTTTCACCGCGTCGCCATCTGACGCTGGAAGATAAAGGTTGACCGTAGTTCCCTGACCCGGCTCGCTGTAAAGTGCGACATGACCACCGGATTGCTTTACAAAACCGTAAACCATAGACAAGCCAAGGCCCGTTCCTTTGCGGGCGGGTTTTGTGGTAAAGAAAGGTTCAAAGGCCTGGCCCAATTCTGCCTGGCTCATCCCATGCCCCGTGTCAGTGACGGAGAGCCGTACGTATCTGCCCATTTCAATTTCAATCTCTTTCGCCATAAAGGCGTCATCGATCACAATATTGGACGTTTCAATCACCAGCTTGCCACCATCTGGCATTGCGTCCTGCGCATTGAGCGCGAGGTTAAGGATTGCTGTTTGCAGTTGCGCAGGATCAGCATGCACATGCCAAATATTTGGGCTTGGAACGATGTTTAAATCGTATCGTGCGCTTATTGTCCGGGCTAAAATTTTACCGACGCGATCGACGAATACGCTAATATCGACCGGTACCGGGGCGAGCGGGCTTCTTCGGGCAAAGGCCAGAAGACGGTGAATAAGATCAGCGCCATGTTCGGCAGACTCTAGCGCATCATTTAGTAACTCCGACTGTTCTTTTGTTCTCAGCGTAGGTTCAAGCAGTTCGAGGTTGCCGATGACAACAGTCAGCAAATTGTTGAAATCATGTGCGACGCCGCCCGTTAACTGACCGATTGCTTCCAGTCTCTGTGACCGGTTAAGCGCAGTTTCGGCGTTTTTCCGTTCAGTGAGGTCGTGCAGGACACCGACAAAAAAAACCTGCCTTCCGACTTCTGCGCTCCCGATGGAAAGATGCACCGGGAAAATGGAACCATCTTTCTTTTGCCCCTCGAGGTCGCGACCGACACCAATGATGGAGGTTTCTCTTGTCTCGAGATAGCGCTGCAAGAAATCGCCGTGTTTGGCCGCCATCTTATCGGGCATGAGAGATCTAACATTTAACCCCAGAATTTCGTCAGGCTCATATCCGAACATCTTGCTTGCTGCAGGGTTTGAACGAATAATGTTTCCCGTTTCATCGGAAACGATTATTGCATCGACGGCTGCATTTAGCAGGGCATCCAGCAGCGCCTCATTCTTGGCAGTGACATTGGTCATGCACAGAATATGGCACGCTTAAGGGTGCAAAGGTCAATAACTTAAAACAGCATAGTTTTTGCCGAGCAGTTGGTGTGTTTTTCCTATCGGGCGGCTGCCCCGTCTGCCTTCATTTGTTTTACCCATGCTTCCCGACCGGCACTGTTCTTGGTGTCAACCATGCCAATTAAAGACCAGCGAACCGGGCGAATACCGGAAAACTTTAGTATGTTCCTTTCAAAGCTTTTCAGACTGTGGGCGAAAAAGAACCATCGGTAGGCAGTTGCGGGCATTCCCATTGTAACGACTATACGTGCTGATCTGCCTTTCAAGTTGGCAGTCCAGCTGTTTCCGCCTTCTAAATCAAATGCAAAATCTGGCCGTAACACAT
This sequence comes from Pseudohalocynthiibacter aestuariivivens, assembly GCF_018457175.1. Classification (GTDB taxonomy): domain Bacteria; phylum Pseudomonadota; class Alphaproteobacteria; order Rhodobacterales; family Rhodobacteraceae; genus Pseudohalocynthiibacter; species Pseudohalocynthiibacter aestuariivivens. The sequence goes on along the minus strand of NZ_JAGFNU010000008.1, from coordinate 75,612 downwards.
GCTCAAGCCAGGCTTTCATCAACGCAGGCATGGTTCCCATCCAGAGCGGATAGATGAAAACGATATGATCTGCTTCAAGTATCTTTTCCTGCCCGTCCTTTACAAAATCGGGGGGTGTTCCGGTCTCCCATTCCTTTTTGGAGCGTAACATGGGGATATCAAGCCGCCCCAGATCAATTGTATGAACCGTATGGCCCGCAGATACAGCTCCTTCGCCGTAGGCATTGGCAAGCGCGTGACAGAAGTGCGGTTCAACACCGTCTGGATGGCCCTGAATGATCAGTATGTTCTTCATATTGATATCTCACTGTGCCGGATTCAGTCGCTACTTTTTTTGGGCTTCGTTGGTCCGCCCAACTCCTGAAGTATTGCAATAAAGGACAGAAGATCTGACAGTGTGATGACCCCAATAAGCCGACCGTCGCGAGAAACCAGAAATTTCCGCCGCCCAGTCTCAACAATTTGTTCCATCAGGGTTTCTGTTGGCATATCCAGGTTGACGGTGTTTTTGCTGTCCGTGGCGACAAAAACGTCGGCGACTTGCGTGTCGGGCCAATGTTCCCGATCGATCTTCTGCAAGATGCCGCTATCGACGTAACCAAGCAGGTGTTCCCCTTCGCAGACGGGAACAAAACTGACTGCGTGGTGCAGCAGAATTTTTTCGACAAGGTCTGACAAGGTTTCTTCGGGTTCGACGGACCATGGGGCAGGGGTCATCAGATCAGCAACGGTTTTTCCGGAGAATGCAGCTTTGAAAATGACCTGCTGGTAGGCCGTTCGTGCCGCCGTCAAAAGGAAAATCCCAATCAGAATTTGCCAGAGCCCACTGATTCTACCGCCTGAAAACAAGGTTAGAAACCCGAGCGCCATCAAACAATAGGCAAAGCCCACACCAAAGTTGCTTGCGACTCGTGTTGCGCGTGTCAGATCACCATACCAATGCCACAGGGCGGCCCTGAGTACCCGCCCACCATCAAGCGGAAACGCCGGCAGAAGATTGAAAAATGCAAGCACAAGGTTGATCACGGCAAGATAGTTAAGAACAACCTGCAAAGGTGCCGAAAGATCAGCACCTGCAGTCAATCGGCTGATCAGATACACGATACCGGCCAAAGCAAAGCTCATCAAAGGCCCGGCAATCGCGATCCAGAACTCAGATCTGGCGTCAGCCGGTTCATGCTCTAGCTCTGCAACACCACCGAAAATGAAAAGTGTAATCCCCCCAACGCCAAGCCCAAAACGCCGTGCAACAAGGGAATGTGCCAGTTCATGCAGAATGAGACAGGCGAAAAGGCCCAGCATCGCAATGATCGACAGGGCAATATAATCCAGTTGTCCGAGGCCGGGTAATGCATCAGGAAAAAAGCTTGAGGAGAGGCTCCAGACGATCAGAATTGCAATCAAAATCCAGCTGGGCTCCACCTTTATTTGAAACCCGAATATGTCGAATAGACGAACCGCTCTGGCTTGCATCTGCCACACTTTCCTAGCTAGGCTGGGTCAAGCTTACCGTAGCGTTTGATGCATGCTTTGATTTTACTCAATTATCCGACTTAATTCTTCGCGGCGTTTGAATTTTCTCGTATTTTACATCTGAGAGCGGCTGACGATTTCCACACCGTCTGCAATTTCGTCGCTGGGATGCGTGATAACCTGTTGTCCTTCCTCTAAACCGTTGATGATTTGGGCGTTTGTTCCATTGCGTCGGCCAATCGTTACCTCTGTCTTATGGGCAACGCTGTCATCTGCGACGAAAACAGCCCATTTTCCCTCGGACCTGAACAGTGCGCTGAGCGGAACTTGCAGGACATCCTCAGCCTGCCATTCGATAACCCTTAGAAAAACCGAAAACCCGTCTCCCAGACCTTTGCGTTCGCCCAGCGGAGATAACAGTTCAAAAGTGGCATCAACACGTTGCTCTTCGATCCCCAGGGACGAAACGATTGTACGTGCTGCTGGGTCAACTGAAACCAGCCGTGCCGATAACGGGTTTGGGCCGCCCCAACGCTCTACAATAGCCATGGTGCCCGGACCAATTCGAACGGCATCGCTCGAAAGAAGATCTGCAACGATTTCCAGATTGTTGCGGTCTCCAATGGAAACAAGGCGCGTTCCAACGCTTACCGGGCGTTCGCTGACAACATCTACAGATAAAACGGTCCCATCAATTGGCGCGCGCAGTTCCACGCAGCAGGTGGGCAAATCACCAAACCTGCCGCCGCTTGGTTCGAGCAATACTGCACGTGCGCGGTCTAGTGAGCCCGTTGCCATGTCGAGACGTGCAAATGCCGCCGCTCTAGCAGCCTGTCTGATCGCGACATGCTGCGCTGCATCTTCCAACTGAGTCTCAGATGTGACCCCACGCAAGACCAGAGTCTGAATTCGGTTGAATTGGCTTTGCGCGTAGGCAAGCTCTTCCTCGGCCTGGCTTATCTCACTTTCCGCAACATGTAGCGCTGCTTCTGCTTCACGCACCGCAGCTTCGGCCTGAATCCGGCTTCTGCCGTCAAGCAGACTTGGCGTGACGGGCTCAACAACGGCGACGACCGTTTCATTACCAATTACGGTATCCCCGACCTCAACAGGGGAACGTATCGCTGTTCCTGCTATGGGCGTTGCAACCTCATAAACATCGCGGATCTTGGTTTTGCCATCAGCGTTGATTGTGATCTGCAGGTTTTCGCGCGTAACCGGCTGCAGATCAACAGGGATCGGATCGGTCCGGAACGTCACGTACAGCAGCGCAGAAATCACGGCAGCAAGCAGCGTCGACAATACGACATTTCGCAGGTTCAGCTTCATCGGCTCACTCTCGCGTTTTCATAACGGCAACAAGGTCCAGGCGATCCAGCCGTCTGCGCACCACCAATGTTGCCACCAATGCAGCACTCAGGACAACAAGGCTCGCAAAACTGAATGTCGCGGGCTTTAAAATCAAAGGTATGGTGTACAGGTCGCTCGTGAACCCGTTTGTCATAAGGCGGGCAATCTCGACCCCGATCAACCACCCCAAAGGCTGCGCTAGCAGCGCAAGGATCATCGTCTCGCCCATCAAGATAAACGAGACCTCACCGCGGGTGAAGCCAAGGATGCGCAGGCTTGCCAGTTCTCTGGCGCGTTCAGACAATTGTATGCGCGCACCATTGTAAGCCACCCCAACCGTGATCAGCGTCGCAACAATTACATAAATCGTTGTCATGATGATCACATTCTGGCGGATTGTATCCAGAAAGGATTGCCGCGTTTCAGTCATCATCGTTGTTCCCGCCAGGTTTGGGGCTTCTTTCAAGGCAGCATGAAAATTGTCAGTTTGATTTTCATCAAGCGTTACGTTCACAATACCAATCCGCGGTTTCTGGCGAAACAGCGCCGACAGACCATCCATATCCATATAGGCACCAAGGCCAAGATATTGTGTCACGGTTCCTGCGACCATAATTTTGTGTGATTCACGCCGCCCGCTCAGAAAATCGACAGCTATTGTGTCACCCGCCCGCACATTCAGTTCAGACGCGAGCCGGTCTGAGAGCATAATACCGTTTGCTGGCGGGTTCACCACCCGGCCATCGCTGTCGATGACACGGCTGAGATCGGGATTTGGACGGCTGGACTCGATCGCAATCCGTTTAGACAGATGGCCGTTTCGCAAGGTGGCAGGATAGTACTGTTTGCTCTCTGCCTGTAGCACGCCCGGTAGCCTTCGAACGTCTTCCAAGACACTTTCATGCATTTCATCTGTAAAGGTAAGAACCGCGTCCTGCCGGTTTGATTGATAGAAGGCCGTGTCGACGATGGTGTCGAGCGAATCGTCAAAAAATGTTGCAGCAACCAGAATGCTGACCGCAAGAGACAAGCCAAGTGTGGTAAGTGCTGACCGGACGGGCCAGCGCATCAGGTTGCGAAAGATCATCATGGTCGGCTGCGAAAGGCGCAAAGCAAGAAGTGCATGGTCAAGCGTGTTTCTTTTGTACTTTGGCGGGGCAGGTGGGGACATCGCAACCGCAGGCGCAAGGCGTGCTGCGTTAAGAACGCTTCGTATCGCGCCAACAGCCGCTGTCGCGACACCGATAATTCCGGAAATGATGTAAGCATCATAAGAAACCCGGTAGATCAGAAATGGAAAATTGAAGAAATCGGCGTAAAGACGGGCTAGAGACTGGGAAAGCCAACTTCCCACACCCCAACCAATCACGATACCAACGACAGCGATGAGCCCAGCCAGCAGCAGGTAGTGAAGGCAGATATCGAAGTTAGAATATCCAATCGCTTTTAAAAGCCCGATTTCGCTCCGCTCCAGTGCAATAATACGGCCGATCACCATGTTGACTAAAAAGGCCGTAATACCAAAGAAAACCGGTGGTAGGATGATAGAGGTGCTTCGGAGTTGTTTGATTTCAGCATCAATGAAAGCATCTGATTGTTGTTGTGAACGGTCATAAGCATCAAGTCCGCCATAAGGTTCTAGCAAATTATCCAGGCTGCTTACGACGGTTTCAGCCCGGGCATCTGCCCTGAGTTTGAGGCTGACGTGATTGAAAGCACCTGCCATGTCAAACGCGGCGGCGACAGCATCTTCTGGCATCCAGATAATGCCATACCCTTCGTTATCTGGCATCAAACCGCCTGGGCCAATCGTATAGATGAACTCGGGCGAAAGCACTGTTCCGGTGATGGTCAACGGCCTTTTCTGGCCGTTAAGATTTGCGGCAAAAACATCACCGATCTGAAAGCCGTTGGCCTGTGCGAACGGTTCATTCACCAGAACCTGATCTGTGGTTTCCGGGTCCGGAACGTGCCCCGACCTTAGCAGTGGAACGTTCAGAGAAAATCTGCCCGACGTCGGGATTGAAAGGATGCGTCCAACGGCAGATTTGGAGCGCCCCGGGATGTCAAGAATTGCGGCACCGGATACACGTGTTTCAACCGCCCATACACCTTCGATTGTTTCTATTTCACGTGCGAGGGAAAGCGGCGCGCGGCGGGCATCGGAAAAGACGTCTGCAAACCGATTGCGCTCGTAGTAAGCGATGCGGGTTTCCTCGAGCGCGCGGTACATACCAAAGGACGTGATGAATATCGCTACGCCGCAGGCAAGCACCAGTGCGATGGCCAATGCCTGCGCCCAAAGACGTCTGAAATCGCGTAGTAACTTTCGGTCTAATGCTTGCATTGCCCCGCTCACCACACAATTTCGGAAGGCGGAAGTCTTTGGTCATTTGTATAAACATTGCTAATACGCCCGTCCTGAAAATGGATCACCCGATGGGCCATCTTCTGGATTGCCGCATTATGCGTGATCACAACCGTTGTCGTTCCAAAACGGTCATTGATGTTCTTCAAGGCTTCCAGCACCTGAATGCCCGTTTTGCTGTCAAGCGCACCTGTCGGTTCATCACATAAAAGCACTTCGGGGCGTTTCGCAATCGCGCGGGCGATCGCCACTCGTTGCTGTTCTCCGCCGGACATTTCTGCGGGGAAATGATCCATCCGGTGACCGAGCCCTACAAGTTCCAATGCCTCTTCCGGCGCCATTGGATCTGGCGAGACATCGGTAACCAGTTGAACATTTTCACGTGCGGTCAGGCTTGGAACAAGGTTATAAAACTGAAACACAAACCCAACGTGGTCGCGCCTGAACCATGTCAGACCACGATCATTTAATTGTGTGAGGTCCAGTTCTTTGAACCAGACCCGGCCTTCCGTCACATGGTCCAGTCCACCCAGAATATTCAGCAGCGTCGACTTACCGCTACCGGACGCGCCAAGAAGAACTGTAAACTCACCAGCAAAGAGTTTTAAATCCACGCCAGCAAGCGCGTAGATCTTTACTTCGCCGGTATCATAAACCTTGGTCACCCCTTCGGTCCTGAAGATTAGGTCTGGCATGAACGCACCTTTCCCTGCACATAGTCTCAGGTGCCGCCTGTTTGTTCTTTGATTTCGCTCAAAACTTGAAAGGCGGCTTAAAAAGCAGGCTTGTTTGATGGATATCAAATTACTGCAACGGTCTTTTGGCTAATAATTCCCTGCAAACATTAACTGCACCCGGGCAGACCGCTTTGCAACTGATCTTTGCGGGGTTCGGTATCTGGAAAGGATATAAAATGAAATTGTCCAGCCTTATTGCTTTGGCGCTGACTGCCGTTTTTCTGATTGGTTGCACTGGCCCCGACCAATACCCGATTTCGGGTGAGGAATGTGGTCCAAACGACCCCGTAAAGGATTTGAGCGTTCCAGACTGCCTTCCTGAATGATGCCTCATCCGGTGAAAACAGTTTAAACTGCTTCCGAGGCTCGGGCGCTTCTACCCAAGCCTCGGAAAAATAACACAGCCATTAAGCGACTTTGGATCGAATGATCATGAGAGCCCTTTTTCAAACCGGCCTGCCAAAGAATAATGCCGAGAGAGAAATTACTTAAGGTTGCTGGATACTTTGAAGAAAATACACAACCGACAAGATACGACCCTGCACGATGGCCTCCGAATCCAATCCATGGGATGACGGCAAGTCACGCATGGAATCTGCCATAAAATAATCACCCCAGACTGGCATTGTCCGCATTCCGTGTGCCGCAATATCGCGCCGCCCGTCTACAGCCTGATACACTTCTGAAAATGGAAACGCACCGCCGTTTTCTTTCGACAGAAGCGTCAAATCTTTTGGCTGTTGGCTGAACAAACCGCCGATCTCTCCGTCTCCCATACCGCCGTCGCCATGGCAGACAGCACAGCGCATGCTAAATTCTGTCCTGCCGAGCGCGGAATCCTGAGCGAATGCAGATGCTGCAAAAGTCATAGCAGCGCCTAAAGCGCATGCGAGCGTTAAAGCACGATGTTTCATGCCATCCTCCGTTGCTGATTGGTCTATGGCGGTATGTTCTTCTGATAACAGGCAGGCTGCATTGATAACTATCAATTGATCGCAACAATCCAGACACACACCCTTTGCGTGCTGGTACAGGGTTTTCACGCGGATTGTCCGAACTAAGTTAGAATTAAGCCCAACCGCTGGCTTGCTCTACGAATTCGGTTGGCAAATTTCAGCACCTAGACGCACCGTTTCCTTCACAAGGAAATCCAGGTCAGCCAGGGTCGTTCGGTGATTGTTGATCGCAACACGAAGACAGTGACTCCCCCGAACGGTCGTGTCTGAAATGGCAGCAACACCGGTTTCCTGCATCCGAAGCATGATTTCAGTGTTGACTTCCTTTAGCTCAGACTCTGATTTACCTTTGGGATTAAAGCGGTAGCAAACAATATTAATGTTTGTTTCGTGCGCAAGTTCTAGCATTGGTTCTTTCTGAACCAATTCATCAAGATATCTTGCTTGGTTGAAGTTCTGGTCGATCAGGCGGCCGAATTTTTGGATGCCATGCTCCTTGAGCGCCATCCAAACCTTAAGCGCTCGAAAGCCCCGAGATGTCTGAACCCCATAGTCATGCAGCCAATGTGCAGATGCGATGCCGCGCTCCGTCATCTCAAGATATTCAGGCGTAAGGGTAAATGCGCCGTAGTGGGCGTCGTGATCGCGCACCAATGCGCATCCGACTTCAAACGGGGCATGTAGCCATTTGTGAGGGTCCAACGCAATGGAATCGGCGCGTTCGATACCAGCCACCCGGTGTTTGTTCTCAGGCGCAATTGCGATCAGAGCACCAATGCAGCCATCGACGTGAAACCACATGTTTTCGCGCCGGCAAATTGCTTCGATAGCATGTAGATCATCGATGGCCCCGGTATTCACAGTGCCAGATGTCGCGATGACACAGGCGGGTTTGAGGCCAGCCGCCCGATCATTGGTGATAGCTTGTTCCAGGGCGCTGATGTTCATTGTGCAATCGGGGTTTGACGGAACCTTGCAAAGCGCCTTGTTTCCCAAGCCAAGTGTTTCAACACCGATCTGGTGGCAACTGTGAATCTGGTCAGATCCGTAGTACCGAAGGGGTTGTTTGATCACCGCGACCCCTTCTTCACGGACATCAATACCTGCCATCTGGTTGCGCGCGACGGTCAGCCCAATGATATTCGCCATTGAGCCGCCACTGACCAGCGTTCCGCTCGCAGATTTGGGAAACCCCATCATCTCTTTGCACCAGTCGACCACCTGCTGGTCAATACAACTTGCGGCGTGGTTACCACCGCCAAGGTTAGAACCAAGAATCGCTGCCAGAAAATCGCCAAGCGCCCCGGTGTAATTGCTCGACCCCATGTACCACATCCAAAACCGCGGATGGATGTTTCCCATCGGGTAAGGCATCATGTTTTCGGTCAGCAGATTGTAAACGTTTTCGATTGCAGTTGGTTCCTGAGGCAGCGGCTCGGAAAAAAGGCCGACCACGTCGTCCGGCATCGTTTGCCAAAGCGGGCGGTCCCGGACATCACGTGTAAAATCAATGGCTTCGTCGATTATTTTATGTGAAAGAGCACGTATGTCAGACCAGTCATTCGGGTCAAGAGTTTCTTCTTTTTTAGACGTAGTAAGTCTCTCTTTGAACTTTTCTGGAATTGTTGGATCGAAAAGACAAAGCGACGCATCAAAAAGGATGCGCCGCTCAGGTGTGGATTAGCTCATATGAAAGCCGGGTGTTGAGAGAGAAAGCGCGGTTTCCTCTTCATCCATGTCTTCAGGAATTGTCTCGAACAAAGGTGTGGTCATGTAACGTTCACCTGTGTCAGGCAGCATACATAGAATGACAGATCCAGGTGCTGCTTTGGCCGCGACTTCCATCGCGATTCCAAAGGTAGATCCGCCTGAGATCCCCGTTAAAATTCCTTCGTGCTTGGCAAGTTTCTGAGCCCAGCTTATTCCGACAGGACCGGCGATTGGGATAAGCTCGTCATAGCCCTTTGAATCGATATTTTCCTGTAGAACCAAAGGTATAAAGTCAGGTGTCCACCCTTGAATCGGATGCGGCTCGAACGCGCTGTGGCTGGCTGCGGGTGAGCCGCCATCGCCGCGTTTCTGGGGCTCGTTGCTTCCAACCAGCTGGGCGTTTGCAGGCTCTGTCAGGATGATCTTCGTTTCAGGACGTTCCTTGCGCAGAACGCGCGAAACCCCTGTCACGGTGCCGCCAGTTCCGTAGCCGGTCACAAAATAATCCAGACGCTCACCTTTGAAATCAGCAATAATTTCGCGCCCAGTGGTCGACTCGTGGATATCGGCATTTGCAGTTGTTTCAAATTGGCGGGCCAAAAACCAACCATTTGCTTCAGCCAGTTCAACCGCCTTTTTGTACATCCCTAAGCCTTTTTCGGCTCTGGGTGTCAGTACGACCTTTGCGCCCAGCATTCGCATAAGCTTGCGCCGTTCAATCGAAAAACTATCAGCCATTGTTACAACGAGCGGATATCCTTTTTGCGCACAGACCATCGCAAGTCCGATACCGGTGTTCCCGCTGGTCGCTTCGACAACGGTCTGGCCCGGTTTTAGCGTTCCGTTCCGTTCGCCTTCTTCAATAATGTTAAGCGCAAGACGGTCTTTAACTGACGCAGCCGGATTGAAAAATTCAGCCTTCACATAAATGGTAACGCCTTCAGGCGCGAGGTTGTTAACCCTCACGCAGGGCGTGTCGCCGACCGTATCCAAAATGCTGTCAAACAGGCGTCCACGCCCGTTCGTCTTTCTGATCTTTGTGTTCTTAGACATTGTTGGTCCCCTCTTCAATACGCCTTTATAGCGCAAATTTTGGGTACCGATGACGGAAAACGTGTTTCAGATAGATTTGTTTTTGTTTCAATTTTGTATCTGAAGTGGAGTGCACGTCGTCCAAAGGCGGGTGCGAAGCAGTTTTGTTTTCCGGAATGCGAAACGCGGCACAACAGTGAGTCGCTTTCGTAAAAAACACCTCTGCAGAAAACTACTGTTTCGTGATCAGCCGAACGTTGGCCCTGCTTCTTGGCGAGCGTTGGCAGGGATTGGCGCTGATAACAAAGGCTTTGGGTCCAAACTGAGCGACAATTTGTGCGGCTGTCGGGGGCTGATCGAACGTGTATTCCAGCTTGTTCACACCATCTAACGTCGTAACGACACTGTAGCCAGTAATGGATTGCAGCGCTTTTTTGCGTCGGCTTCTCGCTAGGCTGCTGTATTGCCGGGTTGCCCTATACCCGAAGCGGTCACTCGACTTCTGCTTAACTGGCAGGTTCATCGCGAATGTCCTCTAAAAAAATCCCTGACCAATTCAAAATTGCAAACCTTCATCGTGCGACCCCGCCATAAATGTATTTTTACCAAGTCAATACTGTGCGTGGCGACTCCAATGTGAAAACCTCCCGCCATTCACCTTCTAAAATACGCGGGTGAGGGTGCAGCACACATCCATCAACACAATGAATAAAGCAACCTTGGGATGTTCAATCACAGAAGGCGGTCGCCTCAGGGACGCTTTTTTGGTGTTTAGTTTGCTTACCTGTTTCGAATCATGCTCAGTACGCTTCGCTGCCAAGTTTAAGGCGATAATGAGGCATAAAATTGGCTATTGTTTTGAATAGCTGACACAAAGATGTTTGATCCCACTTTCAGCTCCTCGACCAAATAAGCCGAAAAAATACTTTAATAACAAAGGATTGTGCCTTGCCGCGCTTTCCTTGTGAAGGTCAAGTAAGCAAATTGCCTCGAAAACCTTGCGTTAGATAAGTGTCAGATAGGAAAATCTGAATGCCCCTCTGGCTGGAGGGCAGTGGTTGTAGAAATCTTTTGGTACGAGTTTTTATGTTTGAGGTGTGTTGTGGGTCAGTTATTTCAAAATCGCGCAGGACGACCGATTAATCCAAACAGTTTTGATGTGTTGGCAACATGGGTTCAGGCACTGCACGGTCAGGGCAAAATCACAAACGCTCTTTTCAGTCTTTTGTCACTTTACAAGTCCGATGCCGCGCTGATTGTCCGCTTTGTTGAGGGCAACTGGCAGCCGAGGAAAGTCGCTGTAGTTGATCAGAAGTCAGATAAATGTATTGCGCGCGGGCATTCTTCATTCGCGGAAATAATGCTTGGCGAGAACCTTGGCGTTTCAAAAACCGGCACCTTGTGGTTGTGGTCCGATTTGATTGAGGATTTTGATGCCGTGGAGAGTTTGCACATTCAACAGCGATTTCTAAGTAGCGGTCTGAGCGATGTTGGACTAATCGGCCTGGAAAATTCAGCCGGGCACTATGATTATCTGGAACTCCACTTTAAATCGAATCTTGGCAAAGACGATAAAAACCACCTTTCTCTGCTTGCGGCGACCTTGTCAAAAACATGGGAGCAGCGTTTGCCGGGTACTGTACAAAAGTTGCTGGCACAATCGCGCGTTCAAAAGACGCTTGATCAACCAGGGCTGCCCTCAAAACTGATACTGGACATCAACAACCCGTATGAGCTTAGTCGGTGCGAATACAGAATTTGCACGATGGTTAAAGAGGGCATGCTTGTAAAAGACATTGCATCCGGTCTTTCCATTCGTGAAGTCACGGTCAGGTCCCATCTTTGCTCAATCTACGCCAAGACTGATACCTCTGGGCAAATAGAGCTGTTGCATCGCTTGACCATTGGTACAGCGAGCGTTCCGCCGGAAATAATTGGACAGCCAAACCGCAAAATCAGCTGAACAGCGCAAAAGGTTTTTGACTCTGATTTGTCATCCGCCTTACACGCCCTCAGCGAGGTAAAGCAAACTGAAGAATGAGCTTTAACTTTTCTATTCGCTTTTACGTCCCGTCAGTAGCCACGCTTTGGATCGACAATTCTTGTTAGAGTTTCGCCCCTTCGGTACCGCCCGAGGTTCTCCGAAAACATTTCGACAGATTTCAGGTCCCATCCCGCATAAACGGAAGAGCAATGTGGGGTGATGATCACGTTGTCATATGCCCAAAGCTTATGATCGGCTGGCAAAGGTTCGGTCATGAAGACATCAAGGGCTGCACCGCGAATACTGTTTTCATCAAGCGCGCGGATCAACGAACCTTCGTCAATAACGCCACCTCGCGACACATCTATGATGACGGCATCCGGTTTCATTCGCGCGAAGGCATCGGAACTGACAAGCCCCTTTGTGCTGTCCAGCAAAGGCACACAAACGACTATAAAGTCAGCGTGGTGCCACAGGTCTGGCAATGCATCAATGCCGTACACCTCGTCTACATTGTCGGTCGGCTTTGGTTGCGCCCGCACACCGATGGTTTTCTGTCCCATGGGTTTGCAACGCGCCCCCACAGCCTCGCCGGTGTTGCCAAGGCCAATGATCAAAACAGTTTTACCGTCGATCGGTTCAACCTCTGCCGATATCCATTCATGGCGGTTTTGGGCGGCACGAAAAGCAGGAAATCCAAGCGAAAAATGCAACATTGCCCCAAGCGCATACTGCGCCATCATGTCCGCTGCGACACCCGCTGAATTTGTCACGATTAACCGTTTAGTATCCCAAGGGGTTATGTGATTTATACCCGAACCGCCGACCGATACCCATTTGACCGAAGCGCTTTCAACCAGCGTTTCTCGGGGGTAGTCAGGCGTATCCAGGAAGCGCATTGCATAGACCACTTCGGCTTGTGTTTCTTCAATCAGCGCAGGCAGATCTTCGTAGGTATCACAGGCAAAAATTGGTAGATCCGGGTGCTGTTTTGCAACCAGGTCACGCGCGGCTTCGGCGTTTTCTGTGTGAATGATAACGGTGGGGTTAATCATTTACTGGTCCTTGGTTTCAATCTATCCGACATCTTAAATTTAATGCACATGACTTGTTAGCGTGTTGCTCAATCATAGCTTCATTTTCGCATGATCTGCGAACCTAATCTGCCACTTTTATGCAAAGACAGTCTTTGTCCGGCAAGGGAACATAGGCAATAGAACCGATTTTGAGTTTGGTATACTAAAGCCCTATGAAAAATGTACCTCATCTTACCTTTTTGCGATCATTTGAGGCCGCAGCGCGCCATCTGAGTTTCACCAGTGCTGCGGAAGAGCTGAATTGCACCCAATCAGCGGTCAGTAATCACATACGTTCGTTGGAAGAATTTATCGGACGCCCGTTGTTCGTGCGCCATCCGCGGTCATTAACGTTGACCGAAGTCGGAGAGGCCTATTTGCCCTCGATCCGTCACGCCCTGCAAGAGATTGATGTTGCAACGGATTCTCTGATCTCGATCAGCCACAAGCGAGAGGTGGTGGTTTCCTGCCCAATCAGTTTGGCAGAAAGCTGGTTGCCGCAGGTCATGCAGGATTTCAACATTCTGCATCCTGATATCATTGTTACCGTTCATGGAACTGTCTGGACGGATGTGGAACCAAAGATTTCGGACATAAGCATTACTATCAATCATCTGGATGACGTAAATGGAGACGCGGTAAAGCTCTGGAATGAAAAGCTCTCACTCGTTTGCGCGCCATCCTATCAGGTCAGCGGTGTAGCTTTGAGTGATCCCGTGCAACTAGATGACGCCAATCTGATCCATATTCTCGGACGGCCCGTTTATTGGGAACTGATAGCGAAACATTTTGGTTTGGGGGAACTTGGGTTGAAAGCAGGGTTCCAGACAAACATTTCAAATCTCGCGCTGGAAATGGCGGTCAAGAACATTGGTTGTGCGGTGATGCCAAAATCGCTGGTGAAACCCTATCTGGAACGCGGGCTGCTGTACGAGCCATTCGCGTTCGATATTTCAAGCCCCTGGACATATTTCGCAGACTTCAAAGATAAATCGGCGACTCCGTCAGTGAAACTGTTCAAGAACTGGTTGTTAAAGGCTGCCGCAGAGATGGACGTTTGAGAATGCGGACGGAATAATTTTGACAGGAGAGCAGGTTTTTGTGGATTTAATGGGCCGTCCCAAGGGGGGCGGCCCTGTTTCATATCACGCCCGCAGTTTGTCACCATCAGGATCAAAGGGAGGTTTCGCAAGAAGTGTGGCCTTATGTGGTTTGCCTAGAATGAAAATGTGAACAGTGTCCCCGGGTTTTGCGACACCTTCCTTTGCGTATCCAAGCGCAAGGGACTTGCCGACCGAATAGCCGAAAGCGCCGGATGTTACACGGCCTACTGGCGTGCCATCTGGTAGGAAAATGGGCTCACCACCCGAGGCGTCGGCATCGTCTGTTATTTCAACCTCAAAGATTGAAAGCCGCTCACGAGCTACATTATCTTTGACTGACAAATATGCCTCTTTATTCAAGAAATCTTTGTCGAGCTTGATAAGGCGTTCAAGCGAAACCTCTTGCGGCCAGTATTCCGGAGAATACTCACGCCCCCACGAACCGTAGCCTTTTTCAATCCGAAGACTGCCAAGCGCACGGCCGCCAACCGGACCGCCATCAAATTCACGCGCGGCATCCAGCAAAGCGGTGTAAAGCTGCACTTGATCTTTTTCGTCGCAATGCAGCTCCCAACCCAAATCACCGGTAAAGCTGACACGGATCGCCAAACATTCGATACCGGCGACCTCGATGGTTTTTGAACGCATAAAGCGGAACGCAAAATTTGAAAGATCAGCATTGGTAAGCCGTTGCAACATGCTGCGCGACTTTGGCCCAGCCACGTTAAAGCCCGCAATATTGTTTGTTTCGACCTTAAAGGTAGTGCCTTCCGGCAATTCAATCATATTGAAGAATCGCTGGTGATAACGTTCTGCCATGCCAGAGCCGACCATCATGTATTTGTCATCCGCGACTTTCGTGATGGTGAAATCCCCGGCGACACCGCCGCGCACCCCGATCAGCGGGGTCAGGCAGGAACGGCCAACCTCGGACGGGACACGGTTGGCGACCAAGGCGTCCAGCCAGTCTTGTGCGCCCGTGCCTTTGATCACGTAATTTGCGAAGTTCGAAATGTCGATCACGCCAACATTGTCCCGCAACATTTTTACTTCACGCCCGACAGGCTCAAACCAGTTTTGTCGCGTGAAACCGATGGTTTCCTCTGCTCCCGGCGCATCAGCAAACCACAATGGATGCTCCCAGCCGCAGTTCAGACCAAAGACAGCGCCCATTCCTTTTTGCATTTCATAAGCCGGGCGCACACGGGCAGGGCGGCCCGCTGAGCGTTCTTCGTTCGGGAAATGAATTTTGAAACGGTGCTGGTACTGGTCACGCACCCGTGCCTTGGTGAATTTCTTGTCGGCCCAGTCGCCAAACCGTGCCAGATCCCAGGCGAACATGTCATATTCGGGCTCGCCTTCGATAATCCATTGGGCGGCCAAAAGGCCGAGACCACCCGACTGGCTGAAGCCCGGGATGATGCCGGTACAGCAGAAATAGTTTTGAAGCTCGGGCACCGTTCCGAACAATGCGTTTGAATCCGGACTCCAGATCATCGGGCCATTGATCACACGTTTCACGCCGGCTGTTGCCGCTGCCGGCACCCGGTCCATCGCGCGCATCACGTTTTCCATGATACGGTCAAGGTCATCGGCAAAAAGTTCGTGTCCAAAACCTTGGGGCGTGCCGTCTTCGGCCCAGAACTTCATGTCTTTTTCGTAGGCACCGATCAGCAATCCGTTGCCTTCCTGACGGAAATAATATTCGCCATCGCGGTCCGCTATAGAGGGCAGGCGCCGCCCGAGATCCGCAACTTCGCTAATGGCTTCGGTTACAAAATACTGGTGTTCAGTCGGCAGTAGCGGCAGTTCTATCCCCGCCATCGCAGCAACCTCGCGGCCCCAAAGACCGCCGGCGTTCACGACCCATTGTGCATGAATGTCGCCCTTCTTGGTGCGGACGATCCAACTGCCATCCGGTTGTTGTTCTGTTCCGATGACCGGGCAAAACCGTTCAACCGTTGCCCCCATCTGGCGCGCACCCGCAGCGTAGGCCATCGTGACGCCCGAAGGGTCAACATTGCCGCCCTCTGGTTCAAACATGATGCAGCGAATATCGTCAAACTGCGCCAGCGGGTGCAATTCCAGCGCTTTTTCCCTGTCGATCTCATAAAAATTGAGGCCGTAGAATTTTGCTTTGGCTTCTTGCAGGCGAAGCTGATGCTCTCGCTCTTCTGTCTGGGCAAGGTATAGCGAGCCGGGCTGAAACACACCGCAGCCCTGTCCGGTTTCCTTTTCCAGCTCTTTGTAGAGGTTCATCGTATAATGCTGGATTCGCGTGATATTGTTGTTGTCGTGAAGACCATGAATATTGGCCGCCGCATGCCAGGTTGAACCACTTGTCAGTTCGTCCCGTTCCAACAGAACAACGTTTGTCCAGCCAAGTTTCGCCAGGTGATAGAGGATCGAGCAGCCAACAAGCCCGCCTCCGATAACAACGACCTGTGCATGTGTCTTCATCTATACGTTCCCTTGCCTGCATTTAACCCAGAAACACGGCCCACAGGCAGGGTCCGCATTTTGCAGAGATTCGACGCGAAGCTAGCCCGAGAATGCGCGATGTACCCACAAATAAATCGGGCTCTCAGGCCCTGGTTTCGTTGTGCATAGAAAACCTTTGATCGCTTCACTCAGCAATGGTTTTCAGTGCTGCAAGAAACTGGGCAACTTCATGCGCGCTGTTGTAGTGGCACATCGATACGCGAACGCAGCTCGCAAGCCCCAAAGGTTTCAGGATATTGCCTGAATAATGGTCGTCTTTGCGCAGATGCGTGCGGATGCCCTGCGCGTTCAGCCTGGCAACCACATCGACCGAGGGCACGCCATCAACATAAAGCGAAACAAGGCCTTCGCGCGCCGGGTTGTCAACGCCGCCAATCAGATGCACCTTTTCCATTTCTGCCAGCCCCTCCAGGTTTCCGGTGCCGTGGATCATTGCGTCGGTCAGCGCTTTTTCCTGCGCATGAATCGCTTCACCCGCCGCAACAAATTTTTCACGGCGATCAGTCGTGTCGCTGACCTGTTCCCCCAGCCATTCAAAATAGGCGGCGACTTCGGACAGGGTGGCATAGGCGCCGGTATCGCGCGTGCCCATTTCCCAATTGTCAGCCGGTCCATCAATCAGGCAGTCATGGGGCAGGGCGCCCATCCGATCAGATATCCAGGCGAACCCGTACCCGTGACGCGAAAACACTTTGTAAGGTGAAATCACGTAGCCATCGATGTCATAGCTAGCGATGTCGATCCGGCCATGAGCAGCGTGCTGAATGCCGTCAACGATGATGAAACAATCCGGTGCAACCTTGCGTATCTCGGCGGCGACGGCGGCCACATCGACGCTCATACCGGTGACAGGAGAAGTGTGCACGATCGTGGCAACCTGCGTGTCTTTTGTAACTTTGGCGGCATAGGCGGCAGGCTCCAGCGTGCCTGTTGCGCCATCATGCTGAACTAAAACATGACTTTGGCGTGCAATCTTTGCCCAGCGGTCACAGGCGCTTCGCGTTGCGGGGTGTTCCAATGTCGAGCCAAGAACAACTCCGCCCTCGGGTGTGCCAAGACAGGCGTTCGAGATCAGGCGAAACAGCAGTTCAGTGCCACTTTCGCCAACAAAGAACTGCCCGCCCGGCGCATTCATAAAGACGCGCATGTCGTCCTTTGCCTTGTTGATGACCCGCACAAGTTCGTGGCTGGCCGGATTGTCACGCCCCTGGTTGTCGGGGATCGAGGCATATAGAGCTGAGCACTCAACC
Organism: Pseudohalocynthiibacter aestuariivivens; assembly: GCF_018457175.1. Classification (GTDB taxonomy): domain Bacteria; phylum Pseudomonadota; class Alphaproteobacteria; order Rhodobacterales; family Rhodobacteraceae; genus Pseudohalocynthiibacter; species Pseudohalocynthiibacter aestuariivivens. The sequence goes on along the minus strand of NZ_JAGFNU010000008.1, from coordinate 58,071 downwards.
ACAGAATTCAGCGTCAAGGCGCCACCAGCATTTTCGAAAAAGACGCGTGGGCCTTGTTGCGGACAATGGTCGACCTGCGCGAACTTTTTTCTGATGTTCACCAGCAGGGTCTGGTCGATCGATTTCATTATTACTCCATCGGTGCTGGAAAGGGCCGCAATGCGGACGGTAGGGCGCATCACCAAAAATGGCACGCGAAATTTCTGGTGCCAAGGGGTAACGAAAGCCGGACTGACGAGGTGGTGAAGAGCGCCAAGCAACATATGGTGTTTGTTACTAATAGTAAAAAACTGAATTTGCTGGCCAGAGTAGCAGCGAAAAATTCACACTTAAACGTTTGCCTCACTCTTTCGTGAAACATTCATATGAACTTTGCCAAACTCAACTAATCAATAAGTAATTGATAATGTATGATTATTTGGCTCCGGCGGTAGGGATCGAACCTACGACCAATTGATTAACAGTCAACTGCTCTACCGCTGAGCTACGCCGGAACACGACGCACGATATAGCGATAGGTTTTTGCGGCGTCCAGAGGGTTTTATCACAAAAGCACCGGAATCTGCTACAATTGTCAAATGAGCGAATAAACTGCGTCAATCGCAAGTTCACCTTTAGTCTTCACAAGTGATCTTTGAGACAAATCAATCAGGTGCGCAAACACGTTCCGTGCTGCAGCACCCAAAAGGGCAGCGGGAACATCTGTGTACATGTCTGCGGTCAGAGCTTTTACACTTTGCGGGCCTTTGGACAGGGCGCGCAGTATTTCCGCTTCCCGGCTGTGGCGGTGGCTGATCAGCCAGTCGATACGCGCCTTTGGCTCTGTAACCGGGGTACCGTGGCCCGGGTAATATATTCTGTCATTTCTTGCTGCCAGACGCGCGCAAGATGCCATAAACGCGGTCAGGTCACCATCTGGCGGAGACACCAGCGAACTGGCCCATCCCATGACGTGATCTCCTGTAAAAACCGCATTCCCCCAGACAAAGCTAAGATGATTTCCAAAATGCCCGGGTGTCCAGAGCGCTCGCAGACTCCATTCGGCGGATTTGATTTCTTGATTGTCTGCGAGCGTCACGTCAGGCGCAAACGCCGGGTCAACGCCTTCTCCGCCTTTGACAAGGCCTGATGCGGCCAGTTTTTCCATCAGTTGCGACCGCCCAGAGCGACTGTCGCCATAGGCCATGACGGGAGCTGCGGTTCTTTCCGACAAAGCCCGCGACAGGGGAGAATGATCCAGATGGCTATGAGTGACCAATATCGCCTCTACCTTTTGGCCATTCACCGCGTTCAGGATGGCTGAGAGATGTGCAGGGCTGTCTGGCCCAGGGTCAATTACCGCAACATGGCTTTCGCCCACCAGATAGGTATTCGTGCCGTGATACGTCATTGGCGATGGGTTTGGCGCAAGAATACGACGCAATCCAGGCTCCAGCATTTCTGCGACGCCGGTCGGCGGTGGAACATTCTCTTTTGCGCTCATAATCCTGCTTTCCGTTTGTCGATGGTATCGCTAGTCTTTTGTCATGTTTTTCGGTTGGCTCAAACGTTTCATGCCACGCAGCCTGTATGGGCGTGCCGCACTTATTCTGATTGTGCCGATTGTCACAATTCAATTGGTTGTGTCCATCGTCTTTATCCAGCGCCATTTTGACCGTGTGACACAGCAGATGACGCAAAACGTTGAGCTGGAACTCGCGTATCTTCTCGATGAGATCGAGGCTGAGGAAAGGCTTGAAGAGGCGCAGGAAGGTTCAAAGGCTCTGGCTGATCCACTGGAAATGACGATCACATTGCCGGGAGCCGGTACCAGTGCGACTGCGGACAAACGTGACTTCGCCGATCTTACAGGCATCACAGTCATTGAAACGCTACGCAGCGGTGGCTTGCCGATATCGGTCATAGATCTGCAAGGTGACAGCGATATCGTGCATTTACAGGTTGAAACGCGCCACGGTAACATGGCGGTAGAATTCTCGCGGTCCCGTGTGTCCGCAACCAATCCGCACCAATTGTTAGTTCTGATGATCGCTGTGAGCTTGTTGATGACCGTGATTGCTTATTTGTTTTTGCGCAACCAGCTGCGCCCCATCAAACGGCTTGCCGTTGCTTCGGAAGCCTTTGGGAAGGGCAGGTCAGTTCCCTATAACCCGTCTGGTGCGCTTGAAGTGCGGGCAGCCGGAAGCTCGTTTCTCGATATGCGGTCGCGTATCGAAAGGCAGATCGAACAGCGTACCCTTATGCTATCTGGTGTCAGCCACGATTTGCGCACCCCGTTGACGCGCCTCAAACTTGGTTTGTCTATGGTGGACGAAAATGAAGATGTTGATGCCATGTTGCAGGACGTCGCAGAAATGGAGCGGCTTCTGGACGGGTTCCTGAACTTTGCCCGGGGTGCCGCTGGGGATGAACTGGTGCTCTCAGATCCAATGGTGATCGCTCGCACGGCCGTTGAAAACGCGGAGCGAGCGGGCAAAGATGTGCAACTCGTTTCCGAAGAGGGGGCTGGGGAGGTCTTGGTGCGGCCTACGGCGATTGGCCGTGCGCTTGATAATCTTATTGGCAATGCCGTGCGCTACGGGACGCGCGCCGAAGTCAGCGTTGCTATTACCGAAAAAGCGGTGCGCATCTCTGTGGAGGATGATGGCCCGGGTATTGCGCCTGAAGACCGAGAAGAAGCGTTAAAGCCGTTTTCGCGTCTAGAACCTGGCCGCAACCAAAACAAAGGCAGCGGTGTTGGTCTTGGACTGTCAATCGCAATTGATATTGCGCGGGGGCATGGTGGCACCCTGCGTCTGAGCGAAAGCGACCGGCTTGGAGGTCTAAAGGTTGATTTGGTTCTGGCACGGTGACGACCGGCTCTGATCCCTTCGCTGTACCGCGATCCCGGCTGTTTTTTTTAACCCTACATGGCCCGAGTGCGGGTGTTGAATGCCATCACGATCCGGTCTGTTTCGCCAGTGTAGGGAAGGGCGCTGTGTAACAGATATGACGGAAAAATCACCAGCCGCCCGTCATGTGGCTGGACGTCCAGAAAGCCGCGTCCGAGATAGGCGTTTCCGTAGTCACGGACCAACCCGCCGCTGCTGAGAGGGCTGTAAAACCGGTTAATGCCATTTGCAGCCACAGCATTGCCGTCTGCACTGACTTCGCCCGCTTCACCGGCGACAAGATAATAGATGCCGCACCAGGAACATGCACCATGTGTATGCGCGTCATGGAAGCCGCCATCATTCGTTATGTGAAACCAGCTCTGCGAGAACTCAAGTTGCAAACGCTCTGGAGGAACCTGATCGCCGTTCACTTTGCTGACTGCAACCTTAACGCTGTTCGATATCCAGTTGACCAGTTTTAGAAGGCTTTCGTTCTTTGTGGTTGTGAACAGGTTCAGCGGGCTTTCTATAAGGCCCTTCGCCGGTTTCGCGGATTTGGCGACACCGCTTGCGATTGGCTCGTTGTAACCAGATGCAAGTTCATTAATATGCGAGACAATGTTTGGAGCATGAGTTGCGTGCTCTGCCCATTCACACAGGAACAGCATGCTGGGCCACGCCGGAGTGATGGAAATCGAATTTTGCTGCATGCGATGGTTTCCTGTTTTTGCGGTTTTTTCCCTGAATACTCTGTTTGACCGACAATTGGCAGGCTTGCAAAGTGAAAGATGCCTTGGCTGTGACGTGCCGCCGCCAAAGTAGCCATCCTTTAGCAAAGAAGTCGATTTCCACCGGCGCGGGTGAACACAAAAAATACAAGAATTTTTGAAGCCGTTTCACAGAGAAATAACAGCCCGTGAAAGCTGGATGGCCGTAAACTCAAAAAAGCTAACGAACGAAAAGAGACAATCATCACGACGATCAAATGGAAAAGCAGAAAGGCACTACGCATGGAAAAATTATTACACAAAAATATCGCGGCTACCGCAGTGGTCGTTGCCAGCACGCTGGCCGGCAGTGGCGTGCAAGCCTTTTCTACCACCGAAGCACAGCTTCACTTTGGTGATGGCTACCGTCTTGGGCGCAACGGGTTAGATGAAACAGCGCGCACACCGATTACGCTGGAACACTTCACAGCATTTGAACATGGTGATGTCTTTTTCTTTGTTGATTTGTTCAGCGATCACGACGGACCCTCAACAAATACCCAGAGCAGTCGTTATGGCGAAATCTACGGGCACCTGAACGGCAGCGCGTTGGGGTTGAGTTTCGGGGAGTCCGGTTTCATCAGTGATATTGGTCCGGATTTTGGCATTAACCAGGGCGATGATTTTCTTGTGGGGCTCTACGGGCTGCGTGCAAGCTTTAATGTGCCCGGTTTCAACGTGTTCACTTTCGGGGTCTACGCTTACGACAATGTTACCGATCCTTTCGATCGCAATCTGGACACGACCTATCAGGCGACTTTCGTGTAGAATGCGCCGTTTTGAGGTTGGAAGCCAGAAGTTCAGCGCTCAAGGGTTTGTCGATTTCATCGGTGATCAGGGGGCAGGTGTGGACGGTCAAATCGTGTTTTCCCCGCAACTGCGCTGGGATATTGGCCATGCTTTTGGCGGTGCGGAAAACAAGTATAATCTGGGGCTGGAATATACCCATTTTATTAACAAATTCGGGGTAACAGGCGTACACGGAAAATTCCGTGCCAGTATTTGTCGCGATGAAATTCTGACAATTTTTCGCAGACCAACATAGGTTTGATGCGAATAGGGCATCCCCGTTCATTCGCCTTGGCCGCTTGGCATTTCTAATGGAAATCCCGGCTTGGGAATAATTTCTTCGCCTGATCCCTTGGGTGGTATGCGCGGGCGGCGGGCTTTTTCGCGGTTCTGCGCGGGGCATCGTCTGCCTGCGGTTGGGTCTGGCCAATGCTGTCTGCATTTGGGTGGCCAAGCAGCGCAAGGCTGTGAGACATATCCTCAATACGCTGCGCGATCAGGTGCACAACAATACCTTCGCGTTGCAGATAGCCGGTGACCCGCAGCAGCCGCCCGCCCATTACCGCACGGCGATAATGCGCGCAGACCTTTGGCCAGACAATCACGTTGCTGACACCTGTTTCATCTTCCAGCGTCAGAAATACGACACCCGAGGCTGTGCCGGGGCGCTGACGGGTAATCACAAGGCCGCAGACGACAGCGCGCCCCAGAGAGGCCGTAGCCAACTCGCCGTGCGGGATAAGGCCGGGCATCGAGGGGCGCAGAAGTTCCATCGGATGGGCGCGCAAGCTAAGGCGCATGGCGACGTAGTCTTCCACAACCTCTTGCCCCAGATGCATGGCGGGCAGGGTGACGGCGGGCTCGTCAATGCCTTCGCCTTCAATCGGGTCATTGAACAGGGGTAGGGGCTGTTGACTGCGAATGGCCTTGATCCGCCAAAGTGCGTTGCGCCGCCCAAGCCCCATGTCGGAAAACGCATCCGCCTCGGCCAGCCGTTCCAGCGCAGCAGGTGTAATGCCGGCCCGCAGCCAAAGCGCCTCTGGGTCCGGATAACCATTGCCGCGTGCCGCCACGATCCAACTCGCGTCATCCTCTCGCAGCCCCTTGATCTGGCGAAATCCCAGCCTGAGGGCAAGTGCGCCGTCCGGGCGGCGTTCCAGCGTGTTGTCCCACAGGCTGTTGTTCACACAGATCGGGCGCACCTCGATCTGATGTTCACGCGCATCGCGCACGATCTGGGCCGGGGCATAAAACCCCATGGGTTGCGCGTTCAGCAAGGCACAGGCAAAGGCCGCAGGATGGTGGCATTTCAGCCAGGCTGAGACATAGGCCAGCATTGCAAAGGCGGCTGCATGGCTTTCGGGAAAGCCGTATTCACCAAAGCCTTCGATCTGGCTGAAACAACGCTCTGCAAAATCGGGGGTGTAATTACGCTCGAGCATGCCATTGATAAACCGGTCACGAAAGGTGCCGATGGTGCCCATCCGCCGAAAGGTGGCAAGCGAACGGCGCAGGCGATCCGCCTCTTCTGCGGTAAATCCAGCCGCGACAACGGCGATTTGCATCGCCTGTTCCTGAAACAGGGGCACACCAAGCGTTTTGCCCAGCACACCGCGCAACGCTTCTGACGGGATTTCCGGTTTCTCGCGCCCTTGGCGGCGGTTGATATAGGGATGCACCATGCCGCCCTGAATGGGGCCGGGCCGCACGATCGCAACTTCGATCACAAGGTCATAAAACTTACGCGGTTTCATCCGGGGTAGGAAATTCATCTGCGCCCGGCTTTCGACCTGAAAGACCCCAACAGCATCAGCCTTGCACAGCATTTCATAGGTTGGGGTGTCGTCCTGCGGCACCGTGGCGATAGAAAGCTGTTCGCCCCCGTGACCGGCAATCAGATCAAAACACTTCCGGATGCAAGTCAACATCCCGAGGCTCAGCACATCGACCTTCAGAATGCCAAGGGCGTCGATGTCATTCTTGTCCCACTCAATAACGGTGCGGTCTTCCATCGCGGCATTCTCAATCGGGCAGAGTTCGTCCAGCCGGCCCTTGGTAATGACAAAGCCGCCCACGTGCTGCGACAGGTGCCGGGGAAAGCCGATCAACTCTCCGATCAGGCGCAGGGTCTGGGCCAGCCGCCGGTCTGCGGGGTCAAGGCCAAGCTCGCGCACCCGGTTTTCATCAACACCGCCGCCCGACATGCCCCAGATCTGCCCTGACAGGCTGGCGGTCACATCCTGGCTTAGCCCCATCACTTTACCCACCTCGCGTATCGCGGCACGGGTGCGAAAATGGATCACTGTGGCGCAAAGCCCGGCGCGGTGGCGGCCATAGCGCTCGTAGATATGTTGGATGACCTCTTCGCGGCGCTCATGTTCAAAGTCGACGTCGATATCAGGTGGCTCGCCCCGGTGTTCGGACATGAAGCGTTCAAACACCATGGTGATGACCTCGGGTCCGACGTCGGTGATACCAAGCGCATAGCAGAGGATGGAGTTTGCAGCAGATCCGCGCCCCTGACAAAGGATGTTCAGACTGCGCGCGTGTTCGACAATGTCATGCACCGTCAGGAAATAGGCGGCAAACCCAAGCTTTTCGACCAGCCTCAGTTCCTTTGCAACAAGCGCGCGCACATGGTCTGTCACCCCGTCAGGGTAGCGGCGCGCGAGCCCCTCGTGCGTCAGGCGCGCAAGCCGGTCCTGCGGGGCTTCGCCATTGCTTATTTCATCGGGGTATTCATAAGACAGCTCCCCCAGATCAAAGGTGCAGCGGGCTGCAATTTCAAGACTGCGGCTGATCGCGGCGGGGTGGTGGCGGAACAGCCGAGCCATGTCGTCTGGTCCTTTCAGCCGGCGTTCCGCATTGGGGAGCGCGCGCGTGCCGATATCCTCGATCATTATATGTTCCCGCATGCAGGTCAGCACATCGGCCAATTGGCGGCGTTTGCCGTGATGCATGATGACATCGCCAACCGCAACCATCGGGGCCGCGCAGCGATGGGCAAGGCGCGCGCAATGGTCAAAATAAGCCTGATCGCGGCCGTCATACCGGGGGGCAGCCCCCAGAAAAACATGACCGGGGAAATGGGTGGCCGTGCGGCGGATATGGATCATGACATCGTGCTGCTCTGGACCTGTTTGTTTTGCTTTTTTCGGGGGCAGGGCAATCAGGATCATCCCCTTGGCACCTTCCAGAAAATCGCTCAGGGTCAGGTGGCATTCCCCTTTTTCGGCTCTGCGTTTTCCAAGGGTCAGCAATCGGGAAAGCCGCGCATAGGCCGCGCGGTTTTTAGGCAGGGCCAGCCAGTCAACCGGGCTGGCGCGCAACACCAGACGACACCCGACAATCAGGCGCGGTAAGGGCCGTTGCGCTGGGCGGGCAAGCATGACGTGATTGCCAATATCCTGCCGACTGCTTGGGTCAATGCGCTGACTTGAACGGATATGGATATCCTCTGTCGATTCACGTTTCAGTTCCTTGAGGGCCGCCCAGGCCCGCACGACACCCGCCAGCGAATTGCGGTCGGTGATGGCAATGGCTGCAAGGCCGAGTTCCGCAGCACGTGTCACAAGCTCTTCGGGGTGCGATGCCCCGGTCAGAAAGGTAAAATTCGAGGTCACGCAAAGTTCGGCATAGCCGCGATTGTACCCATTGTCGTGTGAACGTGGGGCTTGTGGTGCAGTCATGCAAATTCCCCCTGCACATACCAGCCGGGGTTTTGCGGGGTATGGAAAAGCCACAGCCGCCGCCCCTGACGGGTTTCCACCATCCAGTAATCACGCAGGCCGGTGCGCCATGCTTCATCCTCTAGCCACCATTCGGGCGCAATGCGTTCCGGCCCCGTGGCGCGCGCCGTGGACAGCGCCATGCGCCGCCAGCGAAACCCGCGCGGCGGGGTGCGCCCGGATGCGGCGATCTGTTCTGGCGGAAACAGGCGCAACGGGCGGTGATGTAGTACAGGCCATGCGCCGCCGGGCGCGCTATAGGCAGCCGATGCGGTAATATAGCTGCGTTCCGGGATATGGCTGTCGGCGGGCAGGAACCGGATGATATTGTCCAGCCCGATCCGGCTGCCAAGGCGCGTGATCAGGTCATCCAGTTTGTCGTCTGGTCCGCTGCTGGCGTGGCTGATCTGGCGCAAGGGCTGGTCTTCGACCAAGGTGGCCTCAAGACGCAGTTGATCAATACCAAAGCCGGCATCAACGGTTTCGACGCCTTTCTGAAACAAGGGCAGGATGCGGGCCGGATCACGCAGGGGCCGGGCGAGGCGCAGTTCTACCTGCTGGCTGGCCTGATCAACGCGCCGCAATGTGAGTTGCAGGGTGCGCGCACCCTGTTCCCTGTCGGTCAATCGCGCGCAGAGTTGCCCCAGCAACCGTTCAAGCCCTGCCATGACATCGCTGGCAAGGCCGATTGGGTCTGGCAGGCTCAGGCGCGCGCTGTAGCGCGGCGGATCAGGTAGGGGCGAGACATCCTCTGGCTGGTCGCCAAGGGCCTGATCAAGCCGCAGCAGCGGTTCGCGGCCAAAGCGCCGGGTCAGCGTGGCACGGGGCAGGGCGTGCAGATCGGCAATGCTGTTGATGCCCAGACGCTGCAGCGTGTCGCAGACCGACCCGGACAATCGCAAACCAGCAACCGGCAGGGGGGCGATCTTTTCCAGCGTTTTGTCGGGCAGGGCGACCCCTTCACCAAACCGTGCCAGGGCCCATGCGCCACCACGGGTATCGGCCAGCCCGAGCCGTGCCGTCAGCCCCGCCCGCGACAGCCGTGCGCGCATATCTGCAAGCAGTGCAGCCTCGCCCCCAAACAGATGGGCCGAGCCGGTGATGTTCAGAACCAGACCGTCCGTGCCTTCCTGCCCGACCCAGGGGCAATAGCGCGCGGCCCAACGGGCAAGAGCCCGTAGAAACTGGCTGTCAGCACGCGGATCGGCAGGGCAGGTCTGCAAGTCGGGAAAAAGCGCACGCGCATCGGAAAACCCCATGCCGCGTCTAAGACCCAGCTCTTCGGCTTTCATGTTCAGACAATAAAGCCGCTCGGTGTTGTTTTCGCGAAGCGTCAGGGCAAAGGGCGCGTCCATGGTGCGTGCGCGCAAAAAGCGGTCACTCGCCAGCCTCGGAAACCACAATGACACGACGCGCTTCTGCATCCCAGCGGACTCTCCAAACTTTTAATGTTCCCGATTTGTTCTTAATAAGTTCCCACCGCTGAAGAGTCGAGTCCTGCGCGTCAAATTCTGGCGAACACCGCCAGCGGGTTTCTGTTGCGTTGCTGCCCATCCCGTCAGAAATAATGAAGACACCCGTCGTCTTTCCCGCCTCTGCGGCCAATTGCAGGCGCCGCCCGGCCGTCAGGCCTAAGGGTTTGGTCAGTTCCGCAACAACAGTGCTGACCGCACCCGAGCGTAAGGCTTCTTCAGAGGCGGCCAGCACATCGATGGGGCTATCCGCACGCACCAGAACCACCTTTGCAGGATCACAGAAAGGGGCGAGGCCAACAGGGTTGAGCGTTTCCTGCTGCCAGCTTTCCACGATCCACATCGCGCCTTTTCCCCCATGCCCACAGGCGATTGCGGCAAAACTCAGGGCAGTGGGGCCCGTCACCTCATGGGCGCGGGATTTTCGCAGCGGGAAATGGTCTTTGAAACTGTTGTTCATGGCCCGTCGGCTGGTGTGTTTTGCTTACAGTCAGATAGCATGGCCACGCAGACGGGTTTGATCAAGTGTTTTCGTTTGTATCAACAGAGGGACGGACTTCAGTGACAAAGGCCAACCCTACCAAGATATTGAAACCAGCCATTACAATAAGAAGCGCTTTTCAGATATCTTGCCAGAAACATTTTGGAAGAAAGAGATCAGCATCATGCAATATTTGCACATGACTGAGGACGAAAACGGTGTTTCGTACTTCGCGGATGTAGAAATTCCACTGTCATCAGGTGATTTTGCACCACCCGCACCGACAATGCCGATCTCGCAAAAAGAAGACTGCAAGCATCTGTTATATCTTGTTCTTCCCGCGGGATGGGGTGGTGCAAAGCATCCTTCGCCGCGCAGGCAGGTCGGGTTCTGCCTGTCGGGCAGGTTAAGAGTGGAAGCAGGTAGTGGTGAGGTTCGCGAGTTTGGTGCCGGTGCGATATGGCGGATGGAAGATGTTTCGGGATCAGGCCATACCACGACCGTGCTTGGTGACGAGGATGTGCAGCTTTCCATTGTCCAGCTTGAATAGACGCAGTGCAGTGTTACTCCTGTGCAATGTTGAAGTGTACCAGCGGGTCTTTCGTGCTTGAAGGCGGTGCGGCGGAAAGGGCTGACAAAAAGAGCGAAAGTAGCTCTCCTTGCGAGGCAATCTGCAGTTTTGTGTAAACACGCCGACGGTGCACCTTGATGGTCTCGGGACTGTTATCAAAGGCCCTGGCAATGGCTTTGCTTGAATGCCCCCGCAGGATCATGTGTACAATCTCTCCTTCGCGGGGGCTGAGTATTGTTGAACCAAACGCATTAAATGCGGCGTCAAGATGGGCCGCCAGCCGCCCGGTGCCGTCCGTGCGTTCCGGTGTCAGAACCGTCCAGTATCTTTTGGCAAGTGACACGACGAAGGGCAGTGCCATGCGCAGTTGCGCCGGGCGCGTCCGATGCCCCTTTTGATGAACCCCGAACGAGAAAAACAATGCGGCAGTATCGCTGATATGGATCATCAGGCCGCATTCGTCGCGCAACCCCATCGCCTAGTAGAAAAGCTGGTAATACTCGCTTTTCTTGAAATTATCAGACGCAAAGTCACTGAGGCGAATAACCTCGTCGCCAAGCTTATCCTGAAATCACTTGAAAAAGGGATTCAGAACATAGGCAACATCGTTGTAGAGCTTTAAGGCGGTCCGAGTTTTTTTCATCATCGTGATTTGCGTAAAGGGGAACCGGCTTTTGATGGTCAAAAAAGGCACAAAGATAAACCGCATCGGCCAAACAGAGATCGGCGCAGAGCTGGCTTAGCAATTTGGGAAAGGCCTCAGTCCCGACGGCGTCCACGCAGTTCCCAAAGGTCTTGAAGCTCTCAATTGTCAAAGTCACATGGCTTTTCGATTTTTGAGACATCGTTTTTTACGACTGCCTGTCCAAATCCAGCAACGTGCCAATCTCAGACATTGCACGGCGAATGGCAGGCCTGTCAGGTTTATAAAAAACCCAGTTTTTAATTTGCTTAGAGGTGACCAGTCCAGCATCGGCGAGCTGTTTCATATGTGACGTTACAGTTGGCTGCGAAAGACCGATTTTTTCGGTGATAAATCCGACGCAAACCCCGTCTTCAACAAGATCGCCATCTTGCTGCGGTGGAAAATGCTCCTCCGGAGAGAGGACCCATTCCATGATTTTCAGGCGTTTGTCGTTTGCCAGTGCTTTCAAAACCATAAGAGGTGACATGCTGTCTTTCATATTGGTGAAAATCTATATGATTTATCACCGATGAAATGCCTTTACGCAAGCGCGCTGGGTCACATTTCTTTGAGAAACACCATGCCAAAAAAAATGCTTAGCAGGGGGTGGGTAAACATTTACCCAAGAGGCATTAGTTTGGGCCACACCAAAGGATGGTGTATTCAACGTTCGGCTCCATCTCCTCAGAGAGTAAAAGAAAAACAGAGCCTTGTGTTGTTGATGTGTCCGCAACGATTGAGCCGCTCAATGCGCGGCCGTTTTCAGACATCAGTGCGATCGGGTGAACGTTGTTGCCAACAAACTGGTTTGCACCCACGTCGACAGGTCTGGCCATCGTAATCACGATCTGATTTTCTGAACCGCTAAGAAATGCGGGTTTCGCATTTGCCGAGCTGGCCAATTTCAACGTGTCACCTGCGATAAAATCCTCGACACTCTCTATCTTTTCGCCACTGCAGACGCCGCACGTGATGCGCAGTGCGTTTGCCGAAAAAAGAAAGGCTGGTTCCGCAATCCGGTGTTCGTCGCGAAGGACAAACAGACCAACGTTTTTCAAATTACTTTCAGACGGCGGAAAACGATTCTCCGCATGTCCTGGTTCGTATTGAGAAGCCAGATTCATAATAACCTCTGTCGTCGCCTGTCTGATTTTGCATCAGTTTTATCGTTTGAAGCCTCGCGTTTCTTAGGGTCATTTTTTTGTCCAAAGAAAGATACTTTAAGGCCAATCAATGTTTAGCTTGCCGGAAGAATGTGGACCATGAACGCATGCGCTGACAGATATTGTCGAGATATCGAGGTGAAAATGTAAAAGAATAGTCGTATCCAAGCTGATTTCCATATCGCTAAATTGTAGCGGTGACTAGCGGATTTCCGCCCGCCTGATCGGCCCGACTTGACTGAAATCCAGTTTTCTTGGCAAAGAGTATCACTCTAAAAAAAATAATTGGAACACGGACAGCATATGAAAAGACTTTCCATTACTGGGCGGATCAACTTTTTTGTCTTTATCGCTTTTATAATTTTTCCAGCTATGATCAACTTTAGTGCATCAGCAGCCGAGTGTAACAGCCAGTTAACAAAGCAAATTCCGGCGCGTGCGGCGCGTGCATTGGTGGGGAGTGTCGTTATGGACCGATTGCTTCACCTAAGCGGTTCTGAGCGGGATCAGGTTGTCGCTGAGCAGGTTTTAGATGGAAACATTCCTGCTTTTTTGCGCAAACTTACACCGGTTATATTCGAGGGGGAGTTGTCGGACGGACAAAACGCCCAAGTAACGATCTGCGTTACGCCGGATTATCTTGCAATCGGTCATGATCGTGACTTTGTGCGTGTCCCGATGGGGCTGCCAGCTGCCGCAAGAATTGCGGTGCGGTTTGGATTTTTCCTTCCGACAACGAAAATGGTTGACGCGATCTATTCACAGGCCGCTGTACATTTGGAGCCTAGTCCGATGAGCCCGACCAATCAGATGACGTCGACATCTTATCTGATGCAACACAATTCGACTGTCGACACGATGCGCGCGCGCTCAGGCAGGTCTCTTGATGCGCTGACAGCGGGCCAGAAGAAAGACCTAGTGTTTTCGATGCGGCTGCGTGCGGCACCCGGTAAGGTTGCGATCTATGGCTGGCACCGGACCAATGGCATTCCGATTCAGCCGCTTAGCACTGTGCACGGAGCGCGTTATGCAGATTATAGTCACGGCGTAAGACTTGTGAGCCAGACCGCATTCGTGAATGGCAATGCCCAATCTTTGACAAGCATTATGCAGAACCCGGAATTGGCGCAAATGGTCAGCGAAGAAGGGCCAATTACCAATGCGCAGGATCTATTGATCTCTCTAAGCAACTGATATCATTTTTTTAAATGTTAAGTGATGAATGAACGGGCTGGTTAGTCTATGGTTTTACAACACCTGAATCCCAGATGATAATTCGCGTGACTACCAGAACTCATTACCCGTGAGCCGTGCCAGAACGGGGCCCTCCAGCGGCACCAATCCGGATGGGCGCGATATCTGTCAAATATGAACCAACTGCCTTTCATCTCGGTCACGCCGAGTGTCGTGCTGCCACGGCTGGCCATCTGGCCGGGCGAGAGCGGCAGGTTCATATGCTCGGCTGCGTTTCCGTTCAGATCATAAATACCAAGCGCACTGCGACAATTCGGGAAACTTCCGGTTGGATAGGTATTTGACCCGCAGCTCCGAAATCCACCGCCGCCGCATGTCGCGCTTTTCTGACTCGCGGCGGCACATGTTCCGCGTTCATATTCGGGACCATAGCTCCAGCTTTTGCTGGGCGCGTATCTGGCGTTATGCGCTGCCTGCATGCGCCTTACGGCAGTTCCTGCCGAAACTCCTGCCGCCAGATCAAACCGATAGTCTGGTGGTTCCAGCGCACCTGCACAGGCACCTTCCCATTCATGGGCATCGCAAAGGCGTTTACCCACGGCAGCACAAATCTCTGCGGCTTCAGCCGCTTTTGTCCAGACCACAGGGTAGGTGCAAGGAATGTTGGGGAACTCAAACTGGTCAATGCAGGCCGTCGCGTCTCTTGGCTGTTGTGTGCGCGGATCATAAAGCGGCGCCATGTAACGGTCGCCACAAACCCTCTCGTTTCTGGCATTGTTATAACCGTTGGTTCCATCCGGTATACGTGCGCGGCACTGTTCAGGTGTAAGCGGATGGTTCGTGATCGCAGGGTTGCCCTGACCGATAAACCCGGAACGTTGAAATATTCGTCTTAGTTGGCTCATTTCAACATCACTTAGGCGATGTACCTGGTTGATTTGCTGAAATAAAAGCTCATTGCGCTGCTGTAGGGTTGTTTGGGCGTCGACGGTTGAGTCGAGGCCGACAAGTAAAAAAACTAATATTATCGCAAGGCCACGCATTGTGATTATTCCTCCCGAAGTGTCAGGTAAAACAGGTCCCGATTGTCAACAAACCCCAAGAATCTTGGAATCAGGCTGCCATCACGCGCTTTTTTGTCAATCAGACGCATTCCCGGAACCAGATGTTCGACGAGCAGGTCTCCTTCATGGCGCACATAGAGCGCAAGATAGGTGTGTTCGAGCGCGTTCATATCGAGCAACATCGCATATTTGCATCCATAGGCCTGAAAGGTTCGCGCCATGGCTGAGGGCGTCGCCGTGGAAAAATATCCGTAGATCAAATATCTTTCCCCTTCAGATTCACGAAGGCACGCACCTGCGCGCAGAGTGCGAAGTTTTGCGTCAGCCGAACCAGACCAATTGCCCGGCCCCCAGCGCGTCACCAATGCCCCGGGGACACCAAGGCCGGTTTCCGGATCGGTTTCTAAAAGGGGTACGCCGTTCTGGCGGGCGAACCTGATCTGCGGCAGCAATACATTGTCGTCTTCCGTCCACGTTTTCATTCCGATCGTGCCATCCGCAAGCACGTAAAGGGTTGAAAGACTAGGTTGTAGTTTGCTCAGGATCGTTCCGTTTTCAATGAACCCATAGTGGGTTCCAAAGTTGATTGATATGTAGTCCCCCCATTTGAAGGCTCCATGCGCACGCTTGAACCCGCCAGTGAAAACAGCGACTGTTCGGTCGGCTAGCGCTGGGTTGACCATTCCGAGGGTCACAAGCGGTCGCGGCGAATTTATACCATCAGGCCCCGGCACTCCGCGTGGCCTTATACGTGACGGTGGCCGGGGCGACCATCCAAGCCCTGGATGATCCGTGCCCAAAGCAAAGTTAAGGTCAAAACGGCCCAGGTCGAAAGCAACCAGATAAGTGATGGCGCGGGCTTCGACCCAATCCAATGCGCTTGTTACACCCGGGCCTTGCGTTACAGCTTCACTGATGGCTTTTGGCTGCATCGCGCTTGCAAAGACACCGGGCAAGCCGATGACGGGATACCAAAGCCCCAAAGTCATCCGATGTCCATCGGTTCCGCTAAGTCCAAGCTCCGTTTGCGTTGCTATGACGGGTCGTTCTTCAAGCGGCGCGTCTATTGCTGCTGCTCCGGGCCCCACGGCAAGTCGCCCGAACCCGGTCGCCTCAAGTTCTTCGCTTGTTTCAAACTGGCTATCCCTGAAGAAACTGTCGCGCACAAAGCGAACGATGGTTTCTCCGCCCCAGAAATGGTCCCGTAAAAATTCTGCCGTTCGCTCCAGACTTGTGCGGGAACCGGATACCTGATTGCGCAGATAAAGCCGACCTCCGCAAAGGGGCGCGAAGGGCAGGCCGGTTTCGCGCGCCTCGTTTAACGCGCTTTGTCCGTCCGCCCATGGCGCACAGAATTCGGTTCCTGTCTCGTCATTCAGGATTAGGGTTGGGTTGGGGCCGGTTTCCAACCTGACGGTTTGCCCGGTCGGATTCGGATTCTCGATATGGTAACTTGTCGGCGCGGTTCTGCTGTCAAATGTACCTATTTGCAATAAGAACCAACCGTTGATTGCGGGATTCATTGAAACCCACCTCAACTCAGTATCCGCATCAGTTAGAACCACCGCTGTCTCATGCCTGAATGGCTGCAGTTCAAGAATAGTCTTAGCGCGAACTTCGTCATATTGTACGCGCTGCTGCTCCAGAACCTCATCAGACTGCGCCCATGCTGCATGGCAGAACAGACCCAGAAAAATGGTTAAAGAAACAGTCTGAAACACCCTTTTCAGCAGAGTGTTCGTCATCATTCGCGTGTCAAAATACATAGCGAGCCACCTGCAATGCTCCCCTTTTCCAAGGGACACGATGTGTCACGCCAGTCGCATTAGCAATTCGGTCGTGGTTGGCGACATACCAATCGAAATTTCGAATTAATGCCTCTTCGTTTGAGTACTTCGGGGTAAATTCGAAACGGTCAACGAGCTTGTCTATGCCGACAAAGCTCTCTTTCCCGGCTGTTTCATAAATCCATTGGTATAACGGTGAGAGATGTAGCGCTTCCAGCACCCGTAGCGTCCAGATTGCCGGTGTCAGTGGCAAACCAATTATACGCTTGCCATGGCCCGCCCGATCAAGCACCGCCTGAAAACTTTGGCGCAACGTTCCAAAGCGCGCGGCCCCCACATTGAATACATCGTTGACAGCACTTTGGTCTTTATTTGCACAAAGCTGAACCACCTCACACAAATCTTCGACATCAAGCAACTGATATCGATTGTCGCCTGATCCAAGAACCGGAAAATTGTGGCGGTTATAGGCAAAGTCATAAAGCAGTTCGAATGCACCAAGGCGTTCCGGACCGATAAAGGATTTTGGACGCAAAACAGGAATGCAAAGTCCTTTATCGCGAAACTCAGTGCACACCTGCTCAGCTAAAATCTTGGCCTCTCCGTATGGGCCGACGCCGATCAAACTGTCATCTTCAAACAACGGATGATGGTCCGGAACGCCGTAAACAGCGGTGGACGAAATATGGATGAACCGGTCAATCTTCTCCTTTTCGGCAGTGTCCAAAAGTCTGCGTGTACCTTCGACATCTGTCGACATGATCTCTTCTCGGCTACAGAGCGGCAGAGCCGCTGCGCAGTGAACGACGATGTCCACGCCCTCAAAGGCCTGCTGATGTATTGAACGATCCCTGATGTCGCCCTGAAGAACGGAGATCTCGTTTGCCTCCGGGTAATCGAACGGGGCTATATCGTAGCTCCGAACCTGATGTCCGCGCGCAAGCAGGTACCGGATGAGGTTTATGCCCATAAACCCGGCGCCGCCTGTTATCAGGTAGTTCAAGGTCGCCTCCGTCATTTCATACCGGGCCATGCCCGTCTGTGCCGATCTCTGCTAAGTTCCCGCAACGCGGAAGCTTATCTCAATTGCACCTTAGAATGGTGCTAGGTCTCGGCACTTGACGCAAATCAAAACATGCAAGGTATTGATCACGAAATGAAGATACCGGGCTTACTGGTTTCATTTTTCGTGAATTGAAACTTAAACGCCAATTCAGTGACCGGAGCTATCCTGAAACACGTATCGGCGGTCCAGATTGTACTTAACGACATAGCCAACGATCAGGCCAAGAATTGCACCAACCTCGCGCATAGCATCGGTTTTCCAGATCATCCAAAAAGCGGTTTCAGCACCCCAGAAAATTAAGGTTGTTGAAATTCCCATCACTGTGTAAAGCGTAAATTTTTTCGCATGGGTTGCCGTTCCGCTGGTTGTGTCAAAAAATATCCAGCGCTTGTCGAGAATATATTTCAGGATAAGCCCAACAATGGTCCCAACACCAATCGCGAGTGCGAGCCGGAGGTCAGCAGTCACCGTTTTCAGAACAAGTCGTTGCGCCGCAAGGTTTGCCACCGTGGCCATAGCAGCAAAAACCGCATAGCGAAGTATCAGTTGCCATTTTCCCAATGCTGCTTTCCCTCAAAACTTCTCATACGTTAGAACAAAATCTACCTAGACCCGCCAGCAAGTTGGATTTTGACCGATATCAATACAGCAGCGTTGCTGCTTCACCATAGTTCACACGAATAGCAATGGCAGGAAGCTGATGAATTTTTACCATTGGGGCAGGGCGTTTTAACTTTTACAGGCGAATTTCCGCGAGATCAGCCTCGTAGCTCATCGGGCAAAACATCCACACTTGGCCATATGCCCGATAACAGAGAGTCATGATATCCCTGCGTCAGCCCAGCTGCGACCATCGCTTCAGATTCTGCCTTTGCATCATATTGTAACCGTTTAAAGAACACGCCGTCTTCACGGAGCACGACATACCGCGTGTCTTGCTGACCGTCGTGAGGGGGCATGCCAATAACCCCCGCGTTTATCCAGAGAAACCCGTCGATCTCGTGTCTGAAGGGTATTCCTGAATGTCCGCTTATGATGACGTCCACTGGTCCTGCGGCGGCCGCTACTGCACTGCATTCTTCGCGAAAAACCTCCTCTGGCGAAGTGGACCAGATGAAACGGGAGATATTGGTAAGGCCGCCATGAATAACTGCATATCGGCAGCCAAAATGTTCGAACACGATTAAATCTGGCAATGCGTTCATCCATGCGCGCGCATCCGCGTTCACGGTGTTGTTTGCGTGTGCGTACCAGCCTGCGGCCAACAGATCACATGTGGTTCCCTCGTCAAAGCCACAGCCGCAGTCGAGCGCGCTGTTTCCAAGTTGTTTTTCGCAGTTCCCGGCGATGACAGGGCATCCAAATTTCCTGATTTCGGATACGGTTTCATTCGCGTTTGCGCAATACGCAACGATATCGCCTGTGCAAATGCATCGTTGCGCCGGAATGCCGAGCGCCTTCGCTTTGGCAATCAACGCGCGCGTGGCGCCTAAATTTGAATAGGGGCCACCAAACAACAGAACGTCGCCATCCAAGACCCCAAGATCCTGCACTTTAATCATGCTTGCCTCCGCGATAACGCAACCCTGCGATCTGCTAACCAGTAAGGTCGGCCCTAAATGTTAGAGCATGATTGGATCGTATTCCATGATGATTTTTTTCAGCCATGCCTTTGGGTGGTTGGATCGCTTTACAAGGAACCTAATACGTGAAACGTCAAACCCAGCCGAAGGTCATGCTGGCAAGATTAGGACAAACGGATTAGGCTTGTCGGCATTCAGTAATTGGGCGAAATGGTCATGCGAAAACTACAGACCCAAGGCGTACATCACATCACCATCGTTGGCGCAGATCGACAAACTTCGATCGATTTCTGGGAAGGTGTATTGGGCATGCCCTTCATCTTTGATCAGCCAAACCTGGATAACCCGAATGAGGGCCATCTCTACTTTGACCCCGGTGACGGGCGGTTGATCACTGTTTTCACAAACGAAAACCGCAAGCCAGACTCAACACGAACGTCAACCGACCCGGGGGCTGTCCATCATCTGGCATTCGCGATCAGTCAAGCTACATTCAAGCAGGCGGTGACGCGTCTTGACGAACGCGGCATCAAACATTCCGGTCCGAAAGACCGTGGGTTTATGGATTCAATATATTTCAAAGATCCACTTGGTCTTTTGATTGAGCTAGCCTCTTACAGGTTTGAGCCGCCAATGGGCTGCAGCTATGCCGATGTAATGATCCAGGCGCATAAGCTTCGTGTTGAACGCGGCGATTACAATATCCAGGAAGAGCATTTGGCCGACGCGATCGAACTGCTAGTAGAACGCAGACAGGCATCGCTTTCTGACGACAGGACGCCCAAGAACCCATATTAATAGGGATTCATGTTTTGGCACTTGGTGCCGGACCGGGCCCTTTTCAAAACTTTCCTTGGACCACCTCGTCGGGCGTTGTCCCAAGATCAACGTTATTGGAAGGTTAAATCAACTCGCAGGGTAGGGGAGGTGCCATTGAAGCTCATTTTCTGAAGTGTCTTTGTTAGCCAATCAATTCTTCTGGAAGAGTTTTCAAAAACCGCTTGAAGGGCTGTGTCGATCCCGTGCCACGGGAAAGGACCAGGCTGCCATGCAAGAGCATCACCGCACGTTCTGCTCTTTGGCGGGCTTCATCCTGCTCAAGCCCGTGTTCGCACAACAGGTTCGCGAGAGTTCTGATCAAGGAATCGAACAAATCTTTGATCGGTTTAACGAAAGGCCCTTCCTGAATACGCGCGGATGTCAGCATGTTCAAAAGGCAAGCCTGTTTCCCGCCAGAGTAAAACTCGTCAAGCTTCCGCGTCATGGCCCGAATGCGCGCTTCTGGTTTCCCGTCGCCTCTGAGAGGTGACAGCAAATTTTCCTCGAGCCAACTTGCAGCATCTTCGAGCACCTCGCGGGCCATCTGTTCTTTGCCACCGGGAAATCGGTGGTAAAGGCTGGCTTTTTTCAGCCCGGTCTCTGCGGACAGGGACGTAAGCGTGGCACCTTCATACCCTACATCACGAAACACCCGGCTTAGCCGCGTCATCAGTTCACTTTCTTCAATGGTTGCTTTGCGCCCCATAGCAGAATTACCTCCTGTCACAACTATTTTACCGAACGAACGGTAAAATATATTGACCTCACCTTACCACTCAGGCATTTGTCTTTTACCGTTCGTTCGGTAATTGTCAACTCAACCCAGGAGAATTCTATGTCGAAAACAGCAATCGTCGTTTATTCCGACCCCAAAGCAGGCTCGGAAGAGGCGGTCGGACGGCTCTTCAATGCCATGTTCCTTGCTTATGAGCTCAAAGATAAGAAACAGGAAGTCGAGCTCATCTTTCAGGGTGCAGGCGTCCGGTGGGCCAGCGAACTGGTCAACCCAGAGCACCCAGCCCATGCGCTTTACAATGCTGTTTCAGACACCGTGGCAGGTGCCTGCAAAGGATGCGCTGAAGTTTTCGGCGCAACCGATGATGTGAAATCCGCAGGATTTGAGTTGGTCGGTGACAAAGCCATTCCAGGCACAGCGGGCGTTATCGATCTGTCCCGTTACCTGGATGAAGGTTACCGCATCGTAACGTTCTGATCGGAAAAACAAAGACGGGCGCCACAGGCTGTGTGGCGCCCAATTCGACACTGAAGGAGGCTGATATGTCACAACCATTCCACCGTGGCGAAATCGAAATACAGGAATTAACCGGCGAGCGTGCGATGGCTGCTGCACACGGGCGTCTGATCGCAGGTGCTATTCCGCGCAACGCGTTGATGTTTCTGGCACAACAATTCTACTGCGTGGTCGGGGGCGAAGACAAAGCTGGTTCCGTCTGGGCGGAATTTATTGCGGGGGATAAGGGTTTTGCCATTTCAGACCAGGCTGGCAAGACACTAACGCTGGCGTTGGACGACGCATCGGGCCCCTCAAATAAGGCTTCGTCGTTGTCGGGTCTGCGTCCAGGTGACAATCTCGGTGCTTTGTTCATCGAACTTGCCACGAAACGACGTTTGCGCGTGAATGGCACGGTATCGAACCTCTCATCGAACAAACTCGTTCTTTCGGTG
Source organism: Pseudohalocynthiibacter aestuariivivens (assembly GCF_018457175.1). Lineage (GTDB taxonomy): Bacteria > Pseudomonadota > Alphaproteobacteria > Rhodobacterales > Rhodobacteraceae > Pseudohalocynthiibacter > Pseudohalocynthiibacter aestuariivivens. Next base: position 36,343 of record NZ_JAGFNU010000008.1, on the reverse strand, counting down.
GTCGAGGCGTATCCCAATTGCCCAAAATACATTCAGAGCAGGCATCTTACCCCGGTCAATACAGGCACTGCGCAGCCTTTGGCAGAAACAGGCGAAGCCCTGACAGACGAGATTCGTAAGTGGATAAAAGATGCCGACACCTTCTTTGTGGCAAGCGCATATCCCGGTGGCCGCGCTGACGTTTCGCATCGCGGCGGAAAACCGGGGTTTATCAGGCTTCAAAACGATACGCTGAGCATTCCAGACTATCCCGGAAATTCAATGTTCGGCACTTTAGGGAATTTTGCAGCAAACCCTCGTGCGGGCATCGTGTTTCTGGACTTCGAAGGCAATCGCCAGTTGCGGCTTAGCGGGGAGGTCGTCCTTGATCTAAAATCCGGCGCAGATCTAGCTGCGACAGCCAATACAGGCAGATGGTGGACATTCCGGCCGACCCACTGGACGATTTCGCCACTGAACCGCACCTTCGAGAGTCTGTACCTCGATGCGTCACCTTTCAATCCATGAGGGGTAGGTCATGGATCTGATCGTCAGAGAAAAAAAGTTGATTGCAGCAGAGACTGTCAGGCTTCGTCTGGAATGTGCAGACGGCAGGCCACTACCAGAGTTTGAACCCGGTGCACATGTCGAGCTTTTGTTCAACGGTCTGTCTAGGCGTTATTCGCTGACGTCCGATCTTTCAGATCGGCAAGGCTATGAGATCTGTGTGCTCAGAACCGATCCCAGCCGGGGTGGGTCAGCTTTCGTACACGATGAATTGCAGGTTGGCAGCGGTGTAACTTTATTTGGGCCGTTCAATGCGTTTAAGCTAGATGTTGATGCGGCACATAGTGTAATCATTGCAGGTGGTATTGGCGTGACGCCCTTCTATTCAATGATCGAAAAGCTTACCAAACTCGGTAAATCGTTCGAGGTGCACTATGCGGCGCGCAACCTTGAAAGGTTGTTGCCATTAACGGGGCGTGAAGGGTCCATATCTCTCTACACGGACGATGGCGCAAAGCCCGCGCTGAACCTTGAGAATGTGTTGCGCAAAACACCAAAGGAGTCTGCGGTTTACGTGTGTGGACCGCGCCCCTTGATTGAAGCAACAATCGAAAAGGCGGGGGAGCTTGGGTGGGCTTTCGAAAATATCCACTTCGAAAGTTTCGGAGCGACCCAAAAACCCGATGATGCACCGGTCACAGTGAAATTGGCGCAAACAGGTATGGAATTCACCGTTGTGCCGGGAACCACGATTTTGGAAGCTCTCGAAGAGAACGGAATCTGGGCCTCTTATGAATGTCGCCGTGGGGAGTGTGGCTCTTGCGCGACGGCATTTGTTTCAGGCACCCCTGACCACAGAGATGTTTGCCTTACACCGGAACAGCGCGGCAAAGTGATGTGCCCCTGCGTGTCCTGGGTTAAGGGCAGCGAAATCACGCTTGATATCTGATTGGTTGTGGGTGACCGAACCCACAACCAACTTAACAGAGGTGTTGTTACACTTCTTTGTCAGCATCCCATTTACAGAAAACTGCAGAGGCATTTACGCCGCCAAAACCAAAGGCATTTGAGAGCGCATATGTCATGTCTTTCTTCTCGACGTGAGGCCCAATGAGATTGAGGCCTTCGGCGTTTTCGTCTGGATTTTCGAGGTTTAGGGTCGGTGGAACGGTTCCGGATCTAAGGGCCATAATGGTGAAAATCGCTTCAACCGCACCGGCAGCGCCAAGTGTATGCCCTGTTGCGGATTTGGTTGAAGATATTGCCCCCTGATAGTCTTTCCCGAACACGGATTTAATGGCAGCTATTTCAGCAGCATCGCCGACAGGCGTCGATGTTGCATGCGCGTTGATGTGATCAATTTGCTGAGGTTCAATGCCTGCCTGCCTGAGCGCGAGTTTCATCGCCTGCGCTGCACCATGTCCATCGGGCGGGCCCGAAGTAATGTGGTATGCGTCGGCACTTGTGCCATAGCCTGCAATTTCAGCCAGCGGTGTGGCGCCGCGCTTCATGGCATGATCGAGTGTTTCAAGGATCAGCGTGCCTGCACCTTCGCTCATGACAAACCCGCTGCGGTCACGGTCAAAAGGCCGCGATGCGCTGGTGGGGTTTTCGTTGTACCCGCTCGCCAGCGCACGCGCTGCGGCAAATACTACACTGCAGACCTCATTCCCAAACCCGGTGAAACTGAACGGCTGAATGGCCTGATCCTGATCCCCGGCATGCCTGTTGAGGCATTCATACAAACGGGAGAACGCTCACCCCTCAGCTACCTCCTGAAACCCTTCACGGATTATTTCTCAAAAGCGTTCAGGGAATAAAGATACCTTTTAAACCTGTAGAATCTGGCTCTGACCTCGGCAGGCAATTTGTGATACTGGAATGTCGCTGTATTGTAGGGAAAGCTTCCAGGGGATGCCTCTGGAATGACCCGGGCCACTTTGGTAGGGCTGATCACAAGTTTTTGTTGAAAACCGAAACGAAACTTCAGATAGTCCGGCAGTTTTTAGGAGAAACTTTTTGCGTTCCTTATTGAAAATTTGTGCGTGGGTTTTGGTTCTATCACCCTCTGTGGCAATCGGACAGAATTACCAAGCTGGCGCAGAAGCATACCAAGCCGGCGACTACCAGGCAGCCCTGGAGCAATGGCGACCATTGGCAGAGCAAGGAGATGCGCGCGCTCAGTTTAACCTTGGTGCAATGCACGAGCTTGGTACAGGCGTGTCCCGAGACATGGAAGAGGCTTTCAATTGGTATTCGTTGGCGGCTGAACAGGGTGATATAAGAGCGCAGTTCAACCTTGGTGTATTGTATTCTGCGGGCAATGGTGTTCCCGAAGATGATACCGAAGCTGTCCGGTTGTTTCTTTTGGTAGCGGAGCAGGGTTACGCGAGAGGGCAGAATAACCTTGGTGTAATGTACGACCACGGAGATGGTGTTCCAGAGGATGATGTCGAAGCTGTAAGGTGGTTCCGGCTGGCGGCGGAACAAGGATACGCAACAGCCCAGTTCAACCTTGGTGGAATGTACGAAAAGGGTGAAGGTTTGCCAAATGACTACGTGTCGGCCCATATGTGGTACAGCGTCGCGATTGCGAATGGACATACAATCGGTCTAACGGAGCGCGATAGGATAAAAACTGAGATGACACTTGTAGATATTTCCGAGGCTCAAAGGCGCGCAGGTGTTTGCCTTGAGTCTGACTTTAATGACTGCGACTAAGATCAAAACCGTGGAATCATTTATCGCTGCGGCGGCTCTACGAGGTTGAGCCTAAACCTTTCTGTGAAACGAACAGCAATCACCAAGTCATGTAAATAGAACGCGGTCGCGACGATCCCCGGTACTGAACCAGCATTCCACGCGAATTGGATTCGTCCTGCGTGTTTCGTAAGCCATTCGAAAATCTCAGCTTGTTGATTGCCTTAGAAAGAGCATCAGGACGCTATGTGGTCGCTCTGATTATTTCACAAAACGGTTCTTCGAATTTTTCCTGCGTTGCGCGTAGGTATCACTTCGCGTTTCGACATTTGAAAATGGAAAATCAAAGACTCGCGTTGTTCGAAGGCAGAGCACTCCGTAGTGTAACCCATTGATATATTTAGGCGCACAAGTGCCTCAAGAGAAACTATGTTTTGTAAATTTATAAAGTTAGGTGATTTCTGGTAGTGCAGGCAGTCCGTGGCTAACCCGTCTCGGTCTTACTTTCCCTGATTTACAGGGAATTTACAGGGAAAATCGTTCCTTTTCGGACATAATCGGCGATTTCGATGCCGATATCCCGCGTGATATCAATGCGTTCCGGATAATTTCCCTGCTTCAATTAACAGGGAATATTTTTCGACCTATCAGGGAAAGAACTCGCGTGTATCAGGGATACTCAGCGCATGAACAGGGTAGGGCGTGTCGGTGCCAGATCTAGCGGAACCGCGGCATGCTCACCTCTGCAGAATCTCGTCTTCGTCAGTATCGTCAGGCAATTCTGCCCATAACAGCGTCACGGCGTGGCCGTTGGTGCCGACGCGGGTTTGCTCGTAGATCTCCAGATCTGCTTGATCGGTCCAGGTGATCGAAGAGGTTTCGGCGAATTCTGTGAAGCCGCGTTTCGCATTCGAGATTGCGCGATGGGCCATGCTTAACTCAGGCAAGCGATTTCCGCGCTTCAGTGTGATCCAGGGGAACTCGCCGTCACGCAGCCAGTATCGACCCGTCCGTTTGTGGACCAGATTGCGCAGAGAGGTTCTTCGCGGATCTCGATCATTCGCCTGAAGCAGGCTTGAAGGCTGACATCAATAGTGTCTCGCATCCGTTACGCGTCGCGCAGACTCGGATCCGAAGGCAAGACCGGTTCAATGAGGCTCTGTGTGTGACAGTGCGGCCCAAGATGAACGCGAACGATGTTCTGGACGCACTTCATCCGCTGCTCATGAAACACGGCAAGCCTGAGTTCATTCGCTCCGACAACGGCCCCGAATTTATCGCAGGTGCCCTGCAGGACTGGCTGAAAAAGGTCCATATCCAACCGATGCAAATCTATCCGGGCAGCCCTTGGGAGAACGGCTACAACGAGCGGTTCAACGGAACATTAAGACGGGAAGTCCTGAATGCCGAGTGGTTCCACAGCACTAGGCAAGCCCAGGTCGCCATCAATGTTTGGCTCAGGCAATACAACCGGATAAGACCACATCACGCATTGAACATGCGCCCGCCAGTGCTTGAAACCTTATTAGAGAAAACGAAAATTACTGGTACTGAAATTGGGGGCTAGACATCCATATTGCATCGTGGCCCTCATCAACGCCAAACAACATTCCATCCGCAGCAACATCTGCGTCGTGGATGAAAGACAGCCCGTCACCAACCGACCATTCCTCAATGCTCGCCTGTGCAAGAAGGGGGGAAATCATGGGTCTGCCGTGTTGCAGCAAATGTCCGCTAATGAAATGCTTGGTGGGTTAACTCTGACTGAAGCGCACATAAACACCGGGCGGGTGTGGTGAACGTATTGCGTGATCTGAGTCACGATCTGTACACCGCTGCACCGTGGGGAAATTCGTTGGTCCAACGCATTCTACTACGGTTGCTCGTTTAGAGTCTTGGCGTGTCGCGGCGATGTTTTAGCCCGAATTCCGGTTCTCATTCTGGGCGGCGCGTTGGCCGATTGGCTCGTCGTGCGTTTTGTGTTCTGGTTTCGACGTACAGCGACACTACTGGAAAATCATACGCCTTCAGAACTCGAACACCACAAGAATTGCAGCATAGGGAAACAACAGCTAGGGTCGCTGGATGGAAACAGACCCGGAAGCATTCTACGCATTGATCGAAGCCCTCGGGATTGGACTCCTGATCGGGATTGAACGCGAACGCAGCACTCATACGCCAAGCGAGGGTGCATCGACAGGTGTTCGCACTTTCGCTTTGGCATCACTGATTGGTGCAATCAGTATGATGACGGGCGGTGTACCGCTGTTGATGGTCGCTGTTGCTGTAGTTGCGATCGCTCGGATCGTATCAGTTGCTCAACAGACCGATCCAAACATTGGCCTTACGACCAGTCTGGCGCTCGTATCAGTCGTACTTCTGGGAGCCTTGGCAACGGAAACTACAATGCTTGCGGCTGGCGTCGCTGTCGTCATCGCGTCTTTGCTTGCCGCGCGCGAAATGCTGCGCGGGTTCAGCCGGTCGGTTCTGACGGCAGTCGAGTTGCGTGACGGCCTCATCCTTGGCGTTTCGATCCTGGTGATCCTACCAATCCTGCCAAACCTTGAGATCGGTCCCGGCGGAGCGCTCAATCCGCGCGCCCTCTTCATCATCGTTGTTGTCATCATGCTGATCAGCGCAGCAGGTCATATTGCAACGCGTGTCATCGGGGCGCGCCTCGGATTGCCGGTCAGTGGGTTTTTGTCTGGCTTTGTGTCGAGCACTTCAACAATTCTGGCGCTTGGTCAACGCGCCACTGAAAAGCCGGAAGACGCACAAAGCGCCGCAGCAGGGGCGACACTTTCCTCCGTGTCTTCACTTGTTCAGATCGGGATTATCCTGCTGGCACTGAGTCCTGCCATGTTTACAGTGGGACTTCCCCTACTATTTGCCGCGGGCCTCGCAGCCGCACTGCACGGGGCTGCGATATTCTTCTTGGCGTTGCGCCGCAAAGTGGAGCCAGCAGTACTGGAGCTGCCATCGCAGGTCTTTTCGATTAAAGGGGCACTCAGTTTCGCGCTCGTCGTTGCGGTTGTCATGTTGATCTCTGCAACGCTTAATGACGTGTTCGGGAACACAGCCGTACTCGCGACCGTCGCGCTCGCCGGGCTGGTTAGCACAAACTCCGCAACGGTCGCTCTTGCTTCGCTCGTAGCGGCCGGGCAAATCTCGGCCGTAGATGGAGCGCTGCCGCTGGCAGCCGCGCTGAGTACAAACACCATCGCTCGACTCCTGATCGCATGGCGCGGAAAGAACGTCACTTTCAGAAGAACCGTTGCATTTGGCCTCGTGCTTCAGTTCGCAGCGATTTGGTTCTCCTGGTGGCTGGCTGAAATTCTTCGGGAATGGTTTGCTGATTGGTCCGCGATCATTTCTCAATAGATGCGCCAAAGTGCGGCTCCGAAAGTCAGTCGTCTTGCATGACTCAATATGCGTTCTCTGGGGAACCGCGATCATTCACAAACCCGAGTAACACAGTTCTCGTAGCGGTCGTTGGCATAGATGCAGCGAAGACATACTTGTCCGCATCCCAGACATAAGAGTGAAACGCAGCGAATGGCCGCTTTGCGCCTTTGGTGCAATGGAACGCGCAGGCTTGAAGTCTTTGGGTCCTTCCTCGGCCTTTTCAACATGCGGGTAATTCGCACCCCATGCCGAGCAGGTGTTTTGAATTTCAGAAGGGTTGAGGATGGCGTTGTTGTTGTTGATTAAAGGACAGCGATTCTGGTCTTGCAAAGATTGGTTCAAATTCGTCTGACAGCACGCCCGGGAATGGTTTAGTCTTACAAAGACCAAATGCTGGCTTCAGCGCATGATCAATTTACGGGGGGTGCTGCTTATGCTGCGTAGTGTGTTGCTTGTTCTTGTTCTGTCAAATGCGCAACCAGTCGCTGCGCAGGAAGTCGTCACAACAGATGCTGGGCCGGCCAGGATTTCTCAGGTTGTCGGGGATCTAGATACACCCTGGGCCTTTGGGTTCTTGCCCGGTGGAGCAATGTTAGTGACCGAACGTCCAGGCCGTTTGTTGTACATCGCTGCAGACGGATCCCGGCACGAAATTGTTGGGTTGCCAGAAATCGCGGCCAGAGGTCAGGGCGGTTTGCTGGACCTGCTGATCCCACTCGACTTTAGCCGTAACCGGGAAATATTCCTGACCTTTTCTGAACCGCACGGCCGGACCGTTGGAACCGCTGTACTTCGGGCACGTCTGAGTGATGACAACAGGCATCTGCGCAATACCTCCACTATTTTCAGGATGTCTGAGTTTTCGGATTTAGAACGTCATTTTGGATCGCGCCTCGCAGAAGCACCCGACCGGACATTGTTTGTCACAATAGGCGAGCGGGGTGATCGACCTTCAGCGCAGGACTTGCAAAGGCACAATGGTTCAATTGTGCATATTACCAGAGACGGTGGTCCGGCCCCGGGCAACCCGGATCTGGGTGCTGATACGCTTCCTGAAATTTGGTCGTTCGGACACCGAAATCCGCAGGGGCTGGCATTTGATCTGAACGGTCAACTGTGGGCAATTGAACACGGTGCACGTGGCGGAGACGAGTTGAACCGTATCCGAAAAGGCGCGAATTATGGCTGGCCTGTTATCGCCTATGGCCGCCATTATTCGGGCCTTCCTATTGGTGAAGGTACGCACAAACCCGGTATGGAACAGCCGGAATTTTACTGGGACCCATCTATCGCGCCTTCGGGAATGACTTTCTATTCCGGCAGGCTCTGGCCGGAATGGCGTGGGGATTTGTTTGTCGGGTCTCTTAAGTTTGATTATATTTCCCGCCTTGAGGGATCCCCGCTACGTGAAGCAGAACAAATTCAAACACCTCAGGCCGGTAGAGTTCGTGATGTTAGGGAAGCTCCGGACGGCAGCCTTTTCTTTCTGAGCGTTGATACCGGTGCTTTGTATCGGATAACGCCCGCACAATAGGCCTTGCGTCGGGTTTGTCGGAGGAAACTGGTTTAAGAGGGGCAGGGTGGTCGTCTAGTTACTGACCATGAACGGTTCAATTAATCTGACAACCCTGTGAAGACGTCATTCGGCGGCACCGTCTCTGCCGTGTTGCCGGGTCTGAGATTGCGTACTGCGCACAAAATCGATCTGTGCGGGTTCAACCATTTCTCCCGCCGCATCCACAGTCAGGCGCAGTACGCGATTTCCATACAGAAAGTTCAGCCTCGTGCGTCCGGCATCCTCACCTTCGCCGGTCTCACAGCGCGTGGTGATTGTGCCCGCTTGCATCAAGTCGCGCAATCGCTGCTCATCCAGGCCAAAGCCTTCGGCTACCAGCGCGGCCTGCACAGTGACCTGTTCATCGCCAATACTGACTGCACTCATTTTGCCACGCGCCAATGGTTGTTGGCGATTGCGATGGTGGCAAAATGTGTGGCTACAACCTGTGAAACTGCAATGAGCGCACCTGCATCTGCCCCGTAATCCTTTCGCAGCTTGTCACGTACTTCAGCATCGGGTTGGGTCTTTTTCACCGCGATTCGAGCGAGTTTTACCGCGAGATCATAGCCTTCGGTTGGGGTGGGCACGATGAGACTGGGAAGCCAATTATCCATAGGTTTTCTCCTTTGTTGTCAAATTGGCAGATTCTTCGAGCGTTGTCAGTACGCGTGCCGGGATTGTCAGAGCAAACCGGCTTGAGGAGGGCAGGGTGGTTGTCTAGTTTTCGACCATGACCCAAAAATACCCCTTTCGATTCTTCACGAACAGCCCGTACATCATCCACCTGGAGGTGCCAAACTGTCATACTAAATCATTATATTTACAAGTAATCGCAATCGAACTCAGCTGCTTAAACCTTGTATAATTCAGCACACTCTTTTTCTCGCCCACGTACCACTCGAAAGCCAGACAACGGGCCATGACGTTCTGTTACAACAGTGCATTGTTGTTCAGGTGCATTGGTTTTTTGGAAGAACATCACAACCCAGTCTTTCGTACGGTTAAGCTTGTGCGCAAGCGGTGTGTTCGAGAACAGAACAGTGAAATGCCAGTCTTCGCGATCAGTATGTAGGATCGGAATTCTGGCAGTACCTGTCGGATTGAAGCGTCTTGGTGTGATCAGTGGCATGTCCCCAATAATCGCGCGTTCCCTATACTCGCGATCCACATCAAGCAATGTTGCGACGGATGGTATTGGTGAAGATGTTTTGGGCCGTCTTCTCGACAGCATTTGAGACAGCGAATGTCGTATCGCACTTAGTCTGCGCGAACCAACGCCTTGAACTTTTGCAAGCCTGCCATCATATGCGGCCGCCTCCAAAGCCTCTAGCGTTTCAATCTGCAGTTCATCATGGATGGCCTCTGCCAGCTTTGGGCCAATCATGGGTACTGTTTGAAACAAGGCTTCCGGGTCGAACGAGCCGCGAAGCCGCTCGACAAGAGATAAGGTTCCTGTCTCGCACAACTCCTGAACCGCCGACGCAATTGAGCTTCCGATATTTGGCAAAGCCACAAGTGCTTTAACTCCACCAAGCTCCAGCGTGTCTGCTACTGGTCTTGGAAGAGATGCAAGGTATTCAGCTGCTTCCCGGTATGCCTTGACGCGGAACATGCTTGCGTGTTGCTGTTCGAGAAGGTCAGCGACTTCGTTCAGCTTTTCTGCAACGAACGTATTTTCGGGCTCAAAAGCAGTATTTGATTTTTGTTCCATTGCCATCAGCTCCGAACTTTTGGTTGGAGCAATTTTTCAATCGAAAGTCTGTAGTCGTCCTTTGCTTCAAAGACGACGCCGTTTGGAACCTCTTTCCACGGCTCGCCATGTGTGACGGGTTCAGATGCTATCTCGATCGCTTGATAGGTGTTGGTCGCACTGTGATGGACATGTGATTTTCCGCAGATCGGGCAGATGAAAACCTTATCCCGATGCAAGAAATACAACGATCTGTTGTATCTGGACCCGATAAGGTGTTTTCCGTCCGTCAGTACGATGTTAAGTCCAACTCGCGCCTTCGGGTCGATTTCAGCCGACCATTTGATTATCTGGTTGAGGCCCTTACGAACGGTTTGAAACAAACCATCCTCAGGGTGTTTTAAAAAGAGGCTCAGAAGATATCGGAATACATGCTCACTGTCTGTCGTGCCTTGGATTTCCGATCTGTGCAGGGGGTCCATGTTTTCAAGCATCTTGAAACGCATCTGGTCAAAGTTTGGAACCGTACCGTTGTGGGCAAAGATCCATCGACCATGATGAAACGGATGGGTGTTTTCGATGCTAATCCCACCAACTGTGGCACGGCGTACATGAGCGACAACGGTGTGGGCATAAACGCGCGCTGCTTTCTTTATGAAATGTTCACCGTGATAGGCTGCCCATATTTGTTTTTCTATCATGGGAACACCGTCTGGGTAGTCTGCAACTCCCCACCCGTGGCTATGCGCATAGCCACTTAAGTCGCTCTTGCTTTGTTCCATCAGAGCATTCTGTGATTTAACCAGTCCGCATTCAACGCGTGTCGGTTCATTGGCGTGCATTGCATAGAGACGGCACATAACCCAGCCCTCTTGTTTGCTCTATATCTCTCTTAATACTGATGCGTCCGTCATGATTTATGTCAGTTTCATTTGCGAATTCGTGCTTAAACTGCGGCTAAAGTTGGTTTTGGGTGCTATTTGAATGATGAGGAAGACAGATAAGCACGCAGAGACCCTTCATGCGGGAATGCGCTTTTCAGCTGATGAAAAAGCTAAGATTGCGCATTTGGCCAAGCGACTGTCACAGGACGAACCTGCGCTTCTCACCTCGTTGGACTTTGGTGAACGCGTTCAACAAGGGGTGGGCGACGGTCCATCTTTGATCATTGGTGATCAGGCTGAAATTGCGCTTCTTAGCAACGCGGTGCAATCGAGGTTTGATTACCGGATGGCGATGTTAGCGGAGCGAGGAGATATTGTGCTCGTTCGGCAGCGAGAACCTGAATTTGAAAGATATATGACCGAGTACTTGGCGCAAGTGGACATCAATTTCCTAGAAGCTGCGAAACGGGATTTTAGGCCTGTCGCCACTCAGTGTCGCACCTCTGCCGCCATTCACGATCAGCTTGTCAGGCAGATGGAAAGTGGGAATGACCTAACACTTCTGCCGTATCTTACGACCGGAAATATCTGGCGCCTGGCCCAGAGTCTGGGAGAGGCACGTGGCCAGATCGCCTATGTCAACGGACCTTCACCGCGTTTAGCGCGGCGCGTAAATGACAAGCTTTGGTTCGCAAACCTTGCACGCAGTATTATCGGGAGCGAGGCAACACCCCCGACATTGGCGGCCTTTGGGCCTGCGGGTGCTGCGGGGTTGGTTGTGCGGTTGGCACGGCGGTCTTCGCATGTTGTTGTCAAGGTTCCGGACAGCGCGGGATCTGCCGGTAACATCAAACTTGATAGTGCAAATTTGGCAGAACTTTCAATGAATGATGTGCGCCGTTTCCTTCAGGAACGCCTTCAGGACACCGGATGGCAGGGGCGCTATCCGATTTTGGTAGGCGTTTGGGAAGACGATGTAAATTGCAGCCCTTCGGTGCAATTGTGGGTTCCGCAACTCAAATCGGGCCCTCCAATTAGAGAGGCAATCTTTGAACAAAAGGTGCAAGGTGCTGAGGGGACATTCGTTGGCGCGGTCAAATCGACACTGCCCATGGAACTTCAAGAAAAACTCACCCACGAAGCAGTGAAAATCGCTGCTGTTCTGCAGCGAATTGGATATTTTGGGCGGTGTAGTCTGGATGCCGTCATTTCTTCGCCCAACGGAGGTGCCACGAGTATTCATTGGATAGAATGCAATGGTCGTTGGGGTGGTGTTTCAATTCCAATGACGGCTGGGGTTCGACTGATGAATGGTAAGCTGCCAGAAGGTCTGGTTGTTGTTCAGGAAAAGCGACCTGACCTGCCAGCGCTATCAACATCGCAATCAATTTCGCGTCTGGCGGGCCTGCTGTTTCACCGTTACGAGAACCATTCGGGCATTGTGCTTTTGTCTCCATCCGAGGCGAACATTGGCAGGTCCATAAACTTTATGGCGACCGCGCCGTCTCAAGCTGAAGCTGACGTCCTGAGTGAAGAGGCAGTACAACGCTTGCGAAAACTTTAATGCTCACTTCCGACACAGACCACTGTAAAATATCTCGCTATCGAGCGGTCACTGAGGCGGTCAGTAAATTAGGTTATTCTGGTTTGATTCATCTGGAAAGTTCAACTCACGGCTTTCGTATGGTGCAGGTCAGTTAGCAATGAGTACACGAAAACGCCGCCAGATGCCATGAAGGTCAGATGCCAGCAACTCAAAATAACAGCAATCAGATAGGCTATCATTGAAAAGCTGATCTGATCCTGTATCCCTTGGGTAGTACGCTCAAGGGGTTCGACAGTGTCGATTGATGTTGCAGTTCGGTCAAATCTTTATTCCCGCAGTTGCAACGAAGCTCTCGTTGTTCTGGATGTCGACAGAACATACGGTCTAACAGCCCAACAGGTCGCTGAACGTCAGAAAACCTATGGGAAAAACCTGATCCAGCAACGTAAAAACCGTGCAATCTTGTCGCTTTTTGCTGAACAGTTTCGCGGCGTGATCGTCTGGTTGCTCAGTGCGGCCGCTTTGCTTTCCTTTGCCGTTGGAGAGATTCCCGAAGGTGTTGCGATTGTTTGTGTGTTGGTGATCAACACGGTGATCGGTTTTGTCACCAGCTGGAAGGCGGTCCGCTCAATGGAAGCGCTTTATCGCATGATTCCGGTAACTGCCCGGGTCAGGCGCGAAGGGCTATCCGAATTGATACCCATACGCGAACTGACACCTGGAGATATCGTTTTGCTGGAAGGTGGCGATATCGTTCCGGCCGGACTACGCTTGCTGGAGGCGGCAAATCTGTATTGCGACGAGTCGACCCTGACCGGAGAGTCCGCTCCGGTGCAAAAAACAACTGAAGCTCTGCCCGTTGATACCTTTTTGGCCGATCGAACAAATGTGGCTTTCAAGGGCGTAGCGGTTGTTCGGGGTGCGGGGGTTGGTGTCGTTTCAAACATTGGCGGGGAAACCGAGCTTGGCCGGATTTCAGAACTGTTACAAGATGCCAAGGCCAAGTCGCATCCGTTGGAAAAACGACTGGATAAACTTGGGGAGGCCCTCGTCGGGATCACTTTTGTGCTGTCCTTTCTGATTGCCCTTGCTGGTTACTTGCGGGGCTTTGGTCTTGTGGAAATGGTCGAAACAGCTATCGCCCTTGTGGTTGCCGCCGTACCCGAAGGACTACCGGTTGTCGCTACCCTGGCGCTGGCCCGTGGCATGTTTCGGATGGCGCGAAGAAACACATTAATAGCACGGCTCTCTGCCGTTGAAACCTTGGGCGCCACTACAATCATCCTGACCGATAAAACCGGCACGTTGACAGAAAACCGTATGACGGTGTCCGGTTTTCTGCTCGACGGGCGAGATATCAAAGTTGGGAGTGGATTAAATAAAACAAGTGTGGCGGAAGATCAGGTTCTGCGACGGGCACTTGAAATTGGAGCGCTCTGCAACACGGCCGAAATGACAAGTGCCGGAATTGTGGGGGAAGCAGCCGGTGTTGGTGATCCGATGGAGCTTGCCTTGCTTGATGTGGCGCATTCTGCAGGTGTCCAGCCAGATCTTGACCCGGATGACCGACCAGAAATATCGATGCACGCCTTTGATTCTTCTCACAACATGATGGCAACGGTCCACAGGGCTGAGGACGGATACTTCACCGCCGTCAAAGGTGCCCCCGAAGCGGTTTTGAAACACGTTGACCGAGTATTGACAGACGGAGATATCGTTGAGGTTACCGACAGTGACCGTGCGAACTGGCTGGCACGAGTCGAGGCTTCGGCGCGCAAGGGTTACCGGCTGATAGGCCTTGCATGCAAATATCATCAGGCAATGGACGAGGCGCCTTACGATTCACTGACCCTCGTTGGGTTCGTGTGTCTTCTTGATCCACTACGCAAGGACGTCGCAGCCGCGGTGGCGCAAAGTCAGGGGGCGGGCGTGCGTGTGGTAATGATGACAGGCGACCATATTGCCACCGCGACTGAAATTGCGACCCAGGCGGGTCTGGCGGATGATGGCCGCATCGTTGCCCTGACAGAACTTGATTTGCAACAATTGGGCACTGATGATTCACAGGACGATCTCCGCGACAAACTCCTAAAGGCCGATGTGTTTGCACGCGTTTCACCCGAGTCCAAGCTGAAGCTTGTTGAATTCTATCAGGATGCCGGTCACGTCGTTGCAATGACAGGAGATGGGGTCAACGATGCGCCTGCGCTGAAAAAGGCGGATATCGGGATCGCTATGGGGCAGCGCGGTACGCAGGTTGCCCGTGACGCAGCGGACATGGTGCTTAAAGACGACGCCTTTAATTCAATTATTGCAGCAATGCAGCAGGGGCGCGTCATCTTTGGCAACATAAGACGTTTTGTGGTTTACCTGATGTCCTGTAATTTCAGTGAAATAATGGTTGTTGGGATCGCAATTCTTGCAGGGCTTGCCGCCCCGATTACGCCCTTGCAGATATTGTTTCTCAATATCGTGACGGATGTGTTTCCGGCTTTTGCACTGGGCCTTGGCGAAGGTGATGGGAACGTTATGAAACAACCGCCACGCGATCCGGCAAAACCGATCATCGATAGATCACGATGGATGGATATCTTTGTGTTCGGAGGTATCATTACGGTGACGACCCTGAGCGTCTATTGGATGGCGCTTGGTTATTTTGAGATGTTGCAAGAAGATGCAACGACTGTCGCATTCCTGACTTTGGCACTGGCGCAGCTTTGGCATGTCTTCAATATGCGCGAACCCGAAGAGCCGATTTTCGTAAACAGCGTGGTGAAAAACCCTTATGTCTGGGCCGCAATATCGTTTTGCATCTTTCTGTTGGCGGCTGCCTTTTACATCCCTGTCCTGTCGGATGTATTAAATTTGAGGCCCCTTAGTATATCGCAACTTGTGCTGTCTGTCGGGGCCAGCCTTATACCTTTGCTACTCGGGCAAATATGGGTTGTGATCAGGGGAAATGCCAAGCGCATAGTCAAGGGCGAACCCATTCCGGTGCCTTGACGTGTCGGATGGTTGCAACGGGCCGGGTCGCGTTCGCATATTGTGATCCACGTCCACGCGGTAGACGACGCCATCAGGAAACGCTTATCAATTCTCAGAGTTGGCCACATGTCCGGGCCGGGTCTGCTGCAGCGTTCATCTTCTCGGGGGTTGTTTTCACGATACCACAGAGCTTTGAAGAAGGGACATGCCTGTACTTTCTATCTTTAGCGTTAACAAATTCGCAGACGGTTGCGCAGGCTGAACTACAATTCAGCGCCTTACGGAACCGCATTGACCTACGTCATTGTGACAAAGCTGAAACGCGTATTTGATTAAGCAGCGGGAATAGACACTTTTTTATAATGTTTTGTGCTCCGGTTCATTCAGGAGCGCCCGGTTCAGGAGGTGAAATGTCGTTAGCTGGTAAAAGTTTGCGATCTGCCTATAGCTATGCTCATGGAGTGTCCGACATTCCTCTAGCGGGTCTGACCATCGGTAATCTGCTACAGGAAACTGCAGCCAAATACCCAGAAACCGAGGCGATCGTCGTTCCTTATCAGAACGTACGCTGGACATACCACGACCTCGATCTGCGGGCAGACGAGATGGCTGCTGGGCTGCTTGCGCTGGGCCTTGAGCCGGGTGACCGGGTCGGGGTTTGGGCACCCAATATGGCTGAGTGGGTGGTTTTGCAGTTTGCCACGGCTAGAGCCGGGATGATCTTGGTGAATGTAAATCCGGCTTACCGGCTTTCAGAACTGAAGTTCGCGTTAAACCAGGTGGAAGCAAAGGCTCTGATCACTGTTCCAAGCTTAAAAACCAGTGATTATCTTGCGATGCTGACAGAACTGATGCCGGAAATGGCAAAGGCCACGCCGGGTCAGTTACACGCCGAAAAAATACCGAGCCTTCGTTGGGTTATTACTTTGGGCAATGTTTCAACGCTGGGCACAAAAAGCTACGAAAGCGTGATGAAAGGCGCAACGGTTGCGGCACGGCAACGGGTACAGGACCTGGCAACCCAGTTGCAGTTTGATGACCCGATCAACATCCAGTTCACTAGTGGTACTACTGGCAGGCCCAAGGCGGCGACCCTTACGCACCATAATATCGTCAACAATGCTTATTTTGCCGGTTTGCAGATGAAACTGACGGATGCGGACCGTATGTGTATCCCGGTGCCCATGTACCATTGTTTTGGCATGGTCTTGGGCACACTTTGCTGCGCGGCGCATGGCGCGACGATGGTGTTTGCTTCAGCCGGATTTGATGCCGTCGCAGCGATGGACGTGGTGGAAACAGAGCGATGCACAGTGTTCCACGGGGTGCCGACGATGTTTATCGCAGCGCTTGATTCACCGGGTTTCCAGGATCGTGACCTTTCCAGTCTGCGCACGGGTATTATCGCTGGTGCACCTTGTCCTGCTGAGTTGATGAAACGGATAATGAATGAAATGCACATGACCCAGATTACCATTGCATATGGCATGACTGAAACCGGCCCGATCAGCACCCAGACATCTGTCGATGATCCGGTCAAGCGCCGGGTCGAGACGGTTGGGCGTGTATTGCCACATACAGAAATCAAGGTTGTTGATCCCGAGGGTCGCATAACCCCGCGAGGCACCGCGGGCGAGCTTTTGACCCGCGGTTATTGTGTGATGCCGAAATACTGGGATGACCCCGAAAAAACCGCCAAGGCGATAGACGAAGCGCGCTGGATTGCCAGCGGAGACATCGCCATTGTTGACGATGAGGGATATTTCCAGATTGTCGGACGGATCAAAGATATGCTTATCCGTGGTGGTGAAAACATATTTCCCCGAGAGATAGAGGATTTTCTATACACTCATCCCGCCGTCGAACAGGTCGAGGTGATCGGTGCCCCGGATGAAAAATACGGTGAGGAAGTCTGCGCCTGGATCAAGCTGCGCCAGGGTCACACATGCAGCGAAGAGGAAGTTCGCGAGTTCTGCAAAGGGAAGATCGCGCACTTCAAGATACCACGATATGTCCGCTTCGTGGAAAGTTACCCGATGACAATTACCGGCAAAGTACAGAAATTTGTCATGCGCGAACAGATGGCAAAGGAACTGGCCAGCGAAAAAGGGGGTTAAGCTATGCCCAAACGTGCTGACCATTTCAAAATTAATTGCAGTGCCTTTCTTGATGCATCGGGAAACCCAATTGGTGAACTGCCGGAATTTGCGAATAGTCGCGAGACACTGACAGAACTTTATTCCGCAATGGTCAGAACCCGCACTTTTGACGCCAAAGCGATTGCCCTGCAACGCACCGGGCGGTTAGGGACATATGCGTCCAGCCTCGGTCAGGAGGCCATTGCGATTGGTGTCGCCAGTGCGATGACCGACAATGATGTTTTCCTTCCCTCGTTTCGGGAACACGGGGCGCAATTGTGGCGAGGTGTTTCTCTGGAAGAGCTTTTTCTTTTCTGGGGCGGCGATGAACGCGGCAATGATTTCGCACAGGCAAGGCAAGACTTCCCTGTGTGTATTCCTGTGGCTTCACAATTCCCGCACGCAGCAGGCGTGGCCCTGGCAATTGTCCAAAAGGGCGAACCCGGCGTTGCCGTTGCCATCGCCGGGGATGGCGCGACTTCGAAAGGGGATTTCTACGAAGCAATGAATGTTGTCGGTGCCTGGAAATTGCCTGCGGTATTTGTGATCAACAACAACCAATGGGCCATTTCTGTCCCCCGTGAGGAACAGACAGCGGCAACAACGCTTGCGCAGAAAGCTTTTGCAGCGGGGATTCCGGGTGAACAGGTTGACGGCAACGATGTAATTGCTGTTCGCGACACGGTAGTGCGCGCTTTGACGTGCGCGCGCGAAGGCAAGGGCGGAACGTTGATTGAATGTCTGAGCTATCGGCTTAGCGATCACACAACAGCCGATGACGCAAGCCGCTACCGCGAAGACGAAGTCGTCAGCGCCCATTGGAAAGCGGAACCCCTTGTTCGTTTGCGTGCCTTCCTGATCGCTGAACATGGCTGGTCGAAGTCCGAGGAGGAAAACCTTATTCACGCTTGCGGTAAAGAGGTTGAGGCAGCTGCGGAAAACTATCTTGCGACCCCACCAGAGCCAGCACGCGCCATGTTCGAAAATCTGTTTGCGGAGATCACTACAGATATTTCAGCTTTAGCCAGGGAGTTGAACAATGGCTGAGTTGACAATGATCGAAGCAATTCGGGCCGCCTTGTTCCGTGCGCTTACAGACGACCCGGATGTGATTATTTTCGGCGAAGACGTCGGTATCGATGGTGGCGTTTTCCGGGCAACTGACGGGTTGATCCAACGCTTTGGTGCGTCGCGGGTGCGTGACACACCGCTCTCCGAGACCTTGATAGCAGGCATGGCAGTCGGGGCGGCAGCGCATGGGTTGCGACCAGTGGCGGAAATTCAGTTTATGGGGTTCATTTACCCGGTTCTGGATCAACTGGCCAATCACGCCAGCCGTTTGCGCAACCGCACACGCGGACGCCTGACATGCCCGATGGTTCTGCGCGCACCCTTTGGTGGTGGGATCAAGGCACCCGAACATCACTCTGAAAGCACGGAAGCAATGCTGGCGCATATTCCAGGACTTCGGGTTGTTGTTCCAAGTTCGCCGCCCCGTGCTTACGGGTTATTGCTTGCGGCGATCCGCGATCCTGATCCTGTCGTGTTTCTTGAACCCAAGCGACTCTACCGCTCAACAAGTGAGGAGGTGGAGGACGACGGTGAAGCCTTACCGCTCGACAAGGCCTTTGTGCTGCGGGAAGGCGAGGATGTAACGATTGTCACCTGGGGTGCAATGGTTGCCGAAGCCACCGAAGCTGCGCAGCAACTGGCGGAAACTGGTGTTTCGGTTGAGCTGGTTGACCTTGCCACACTGAAACCGATCGATCGGGCCACAATCCGTTCTTCGGTCGAAAAGACGGGCCGGTGCGTGGTTGTCCATGAAGCGCCTCTGACAGCAGGTCTTGGGGCAGAAATCGCAGCCGATTTGGCGGAACATTGCCTGACCAGCCTGCTTGCACCGATCCGGCGGGTAACAGGATATGATACGGTTATGCCCTACCTGAGGCTTGAGCGTCACTATTTGCCAAACACCGCGCGCATTGTTGAAGCTGTTGGTGGCGTGATGGAGTTTGCATGACTGTCTTTTCCCTTCCAGATCTCGGCGAGGGCTTGCAGAGCGCCGAAATTGTTGCCTGGCAAGTGTCGGTCGGCGATCATGTGATAGCAGACCAGCCTTTGGTTTCAGTTGAAACCGACAAGGCGGTGGTGGAAATCCCGGCCCCGTTTTCGGGGACGGTCAAAGCACTTTTGGTCAAGGCCGGTGACATCGTAGCCACGGATGCCCCGCTGGTTGAAATCACGACGGGCAAGGCAGAAGATTCAGGCGCAATTGTCGGGGATTTGGTTTCGGGGAAAAAAGCTGCAGCCAAAGCCATGGCGCAGGCCCCTTCGAAAACCGCGACAGATGGTTCGCAGACTGCGGTAAAGGCCACCCCTGCAGTTCGCAAACTCGCACGGGAAGAAGGCGTTGATCTGTCGGTCGTCGCAGGCAGCGGGCCGGATGGTGCAATTCTTTCTGCTGACGTTCTTTCTGCGACTTCCGGACTGGCACGTGGCGAAGAACTGCGGGGTGTGCGCCGCGCAATGGCCATGGTGATGACCAACGCGCACGCAAACGCAGTTCCTGCAACGGTCACTGATCACGCCGATATTCACAATTGGTTGCCGGGAGAAGTGCCGACACTCCGTCTGGTGCAGGCTATTGCTGCAGCATGTAAAGCGGAACCGGCCCTCAATGCGTGGTTTGATGGAACGCGGCGTCAGTTACACAATCATGTCGACCTTGCCCTAGCGGTCGACACAGCGGATGGGCTTTTTACGCCGGTGCTTAGGGCAGTCGAAGCTGGCGAAGATATCCCGGAAAAAATTGCGGCGCTCAGGGCTGCGATTGAAACCCGCTCAATTTCACCTCGGCAAATGAAAGGTGCGACGATCACATTGTCAAATTTCGGTATGATTGGCGGTGAACATGCAGTTTTGGTTGTTGTCCCGCCGCAGGTGGCAATCCTTGGGGCAGGGCGGATCACGGATGCAATTGTCGTTGCTGAGGGAGCTCCCGCAGTACGGCGTCTGCTACCTTTGTCGCTGACTTTTGATCACCGCGTCGTAACCGGGGGCGAAGCCGCGCGCTTTCTGGCTGCCCTTCGCGCGCATCTTGAACAACCGAACATAACGAGAAAGGAATGACCCGTTGACCGATGTATTCACTCTGGCTGACACTTTTGGGCCCGAAAAAGTCATCCACATAAACAACCCGGCAGCCGGGTTGCGGGCCATTGTCGTCGTTGACAATACGGCCGCCGGACCTTCAATCGGCGGGATAAGAATGGCACCGGATGTCTCGCTTGAAGAATGCGCCAGACTTGCCCGTGCTATGACGCTGAAGAATCTCGCAGCAGGCTTGCCACACGGAGGCGGTAAGTCGGTCATTCTTGCTGATCCGGCAATGCCGGGAGTTGAAAAAGAGAACCTGATACGCGCTTTCGCTTCTGCGATAGAGCAAATCAAGGACTATATACCTGGTCCTGATATGGGCACCAACGAAACCTGCTTAGCATGGGTTCACGACGAGATTTCACGTGCGGTTGGTTTGCCACGTGTGATTGGTGGCATTCCACTTGATGAAATTGGTGCAACTGGTTTTGGCGTCGCTGTAGCAGCTCAAGCCGCGGAAGGTTACTGTGATGTGCGACTTGAGGGTGCTGCGGTGGCAATTCAGGGATTTGGTGCTGTCGGCAAGCATGCAGCACGCTTTCTTATGGAAAAAGGTGCAAAACTTGTAGCTGTTTCGGATTCCCGCGGCACAGTATTTGATCCAGATGGCCTGCAACTCTCAGAGCTTCTGGCACTAAAGGAGGGCGGAAAAAGTGTTTCCGATCTTGGCGGTGCACAGGTTGGTCACAGCGAAGCTGTCATTACGGCTCAGTGTGATATCCTGATCCCTGCCGCCAGACCGGATGTGATTAACGAAGGAAACGCCAGCAATGTGAAAGCAAAACTGATTGTTCAGGGCGCCAATATTCCCGCGACAATTGACGCCGAAGAAATCCTGCATCAGCGCGGTATTCTGGTGATACCGGATTTCATTGCAAATGCCGGAGGGGTTATTTGCGCCTCGGTAGAATTTCATGGTGGAACGGAAAATCAGGCAATGGCTGTAATCGCCGAAAAATTAAAACATAATTCGAATGTCGTCCTGAAACAGGCCTGCGACAGTGGCGTTTCACCGCGCGATGCAGCTAACGAAATTGTCAAAGCTCGTTTAAATGAAGCGATGCCCCTGAAGCGGTTTTTCAAAGCAGGAGGGCTAGGCTCGCGGGTCAGCTAAGGCACGGACCTACAACCTTTCAGCTTATTGACAAATATCAAAGCGCGCGCGTGAAAAATTCTTACGATTTACGCATGGACTGACGGTGTTTTGGCAAGGCTTAAATAGCCGTGGAGTTCAAGGTTTGGCAGCTCTACGCAGCATGGTGTGTGATATTACCGAAAGATGAATGAAAACTAAAGCACTGTCTTGAATGCCCGAAAATAGCCCGCACATGAAGGCACGTTGAGCCCGCCAGTGATTGGAAGAGGGGCTGAAACGGTATGCACAGCAACATCAACATTCACAAATTCTCAAGGCTTGCCACAGTAACGGTTGCCGTGCTGACCCTTTCATCATTGGGCGCAGGCGTTCGTGCCGAGGTTATTGATCTGGGATCGACTGTGACCAGCGAAATATTATGGTCAATGGCGCGCTACTTTACATTTCTTACCAACACTCTGGTAGCTGTAGTGTTTAGCTTGGCAGCAATATCCGGACGATGGCCCAGACCGTCTCTGCTTGCGGCTTTGACCTTGTGGATTGTTGCCGTGGGCGCAGTTTACCATGTCCTTCTGGCATCCGCTCATCACCCAACAGGTATTGCAGCTTGGTCGAACCTGGGTACCCACACGGTTGTTCCAACTGCCTGCCTTGGCATTTGGATTATAGCAGTACCTAAAGTTGCGCTGCGATTTCGCGACCCTTTTATATGGTCACTCTGGCCTCTTGGCTACGCGGGCTATGTAATAGTTCGCAGTTCTTTCGACCAAGCCTATCCGTATTTCTTTTTGAATCCTGAACTGGTGGGCGTGGTCGGTGTAGGGGCGTATATCGCGGGTTTGTGGCTGGCGTTTGTTACTGTCGGGACACTTTTCGTTCTGGCCACTCACCGAATTGAGAAAGCTAAGGCAGAAAACAAACTCACCTCCTCGCCAAACGGATATCGGAATGCACTAATTTAAAGTCTCCGAGCGAGCTGAAGATCTGTTTTTGCACCCGCTGTGGTTCTGTCTGACAAACCGGGACTGTTGCATTAATTACGCCAAACCAATGGGCGCTGGTTTCTCTGGCTTTAAGCAGCCAACCAAAACAGACGGTTGAGAAACGCAATCTCCCCGCGGACATCTGTAGTCGCGGGTCCAGTGTCCCCATACTTGATTGCTCTGATTGTCTCGATGCCCTGAATCGTTACTGTTGCTGATTGGAATGTCTTGAAGCCTTTGCCAATTCAAATAAAGCGCTTGAACGCGGCGTGATTGCTTTCGATCCTGTTGTTTTGGTATTTCTGATCGACATAAGAGATACTATCAAAGTGAGGGTCATGGATTTGATTCAGGCCTTGGATCACTTTGATATAGGCGTCGGCTTTGTCGGTCACGATCATTGTGGGGCGATCGGGTAAAACACTCTCGATCAATTTTTTGAGAAAGGCCTTGGCGGCTTTTGTATCCCTGTATCGTGTTAGTAAAAAGTCGATAAAACAGCCGTTCAGATCCACGGCGCGCTAGAGGTCGCACAATGTGCCATTCACTCGAATGTAGGTTTCGTCGACATGCCAGGACCGCCCACTTTGGGTGCGATGATGATGTGCTCGCTTTGAAATTTCAGGGCCAAACTTCCGGACCCAACGGTAAACGATGGCTCGATCAACATCGCCTCCTCGTTCAGCCAGGAGATCGCGAATGTCCTGATAGGATAATGGATATCGCAGGTACATCCTAACAGCACAAAGGATGATCAAAGACGGGACACGATGACTTTTGAAAGTTTGATCACGAAGCACTATGTTGCGCGGCTCGGTGTGATAGTTGGCTAGACTGGAGCACGCCACAATGTATTATTCCAGCACGCAGGTGTTCGCCGCAGCTCCCCGGATCTGATGGCACCGCACAGCAATGATCATGTCTGATGAATGAAAGTGCCGGGTGCCGCGATGATCGTTGCAGTGTTCTGTCCTGATGCTCCGACGGCGGGCGGAGGCATCAAACCGCTGCTTGTTTCAACCAGCCAGTCTTTCCATGCAGGCCACCATGATCCCAGTTGTTCTGTTTGCTGTGCAAGCCAGGCATCTGGGCCGACATAAAGCGCCCCGTCTGGGCGATGTGAGATACGGTAGTGACGCCGCAGTTTCCCAGGTTCGTTGACGATCCCACCGTTGTGGCCGCCACTGGTCAGCACGAAGGTAAGGTCACAATCGGTGAACAACTGGGTCTTATAAACTGATTTCCAGGGCGCGATGTGATCGGTTTCTGTGGCGATGACGAACATCGGGGCCGAGATATCTTTCAGTGCAATAACCCGGCCCTCGACAGCGAAACGCCCCGCCGTGAGACGGTTCTCCAGAAACAGACCACGCAGGTATTGCGAATGCATCCGGGCGGGCATCCGCGTCGTATCGGCCACCCAGACGCCCATGTCGGTTGGAAGATCCTCCTTGCCGAGGAAATACCGCCGCACGGCCCGGGAATAGATCAGATCTTCGGACCGGATCGTGGAAAAGGCGCGCGCCATCTGCGGCCGATCAAGATAGCCTTGATCCCACATCATGTCTTCGAGAAAAGCAACCTGACTTTCGTCAAGAAACAATAGCAATTCGCCCGCTTCGGCGAAATCGACCTGCGCGGCCATCAGCGTGATCGTGGCGAAACGTTCATCACGGTCGCGCGCCATTGTCGCCGTCGTGATCGCCAGAATCGTGCCACCCAGGCAATAACCGACGGCATGGACCTTTTTATCCGGTACGATGGCATTTACCATATCCAGCGCCGCCATCACGCCATTTTTTCGATAGTCTTCGAGCGACAATTCGGCCTGATCGGCAGTTGGATTGCACCAAGAAATCATGAACACGGTAAACCCCTGTCCGACGAGGTAATTCACCATTGAATTCTGCGGCGACAGGTCGAGGATATAGTATTTCATGATCCAGGCCGGGACGAACAGAATTGGTTCCGCCTGCACCTTCTTGGTTTGCGGCGTATACTGGATCAGTTCGAACAGATCGTTGCGAAACACGACCTGACCCGGCGTACATGCCAAGTCCTTGCCGATCTGATAACCCTCTGGCGGAGCATCTTGCGTCTGAGACACCGTTTTCAGGAAGTCATGCGCGAAATTGGCAGCACCGTCTCTCAGATTCTTACCACCGCTCTTTAGAGTCCCGTCGATGATCTCGGGGTTGAGCCATGGGAAGTTTGATGGCGAGACCAGATCAAGTGCCTGCCGTGCCATAAAGCGGGTTCGGTTTGCGTCTTCGGGCTGCAGGCCACGCAACTGATCGGTTGCAAGGTCCCACCAGTCTTGCACTGCAAGGAATCCCTGTTTCCACATCTCGAACGGAGCCTTATGCCAGCCCGGACTGTCAAAACGATGATCGTAGTCCTTTGGGGCAAAGGGCGGGCGTCCATCGCTCTTTGCATCAGTGGCGTAGGTCATGAGCTTGAGCGCACTCTTCTGCGCGTGCTCAAGAAGCTCGAGTTGACGCCCGGGCGATTGGCTCATGTGATGTGCCCAATCGGACCACGCTTCTATGAAGGCATGGGTCGATACACCGCCGCTCAATCGTGCTGCTGCCGCATGCACCCCACGGTCGAGGTTCTGATGCGGATGTTCCGGGCCGTGTTCGGGCCGGGGCTCGACAACGGCCGGGGCCAGCGCAGTAGCGGCCCGGGGAGTTCTGGTGGTCGGTTTCGGTTTGGATCTTGAAGATCTTTTGTTCATTTGAGCGCCTTTAAATCTGGCTTGCAGGAGCCATTCTTGTGGGTCTTTGCGACGGACATGATCGCGATCTCGGTTACCAAGCGGTCCTCGACCCCTTTCATTTTCAGGGTGTGCTTGAAGAGATCCGAAGTGAAATCGCAATCGAGCGAACTGTTGGTACGGGTTGGACAATGAACAAGAAAAATGGGGTGCGCATTGACCTGGAACAACTACGAAATACCATTCTGTTAATCGACGTCAGACCCAGACTAACACCCATGATGGACATTCACTGGGGATCGGAATCGGTCACGCAAGCCATTGATCTTTGGAATGCTCCGGTTGGCCGAGCCTTGTCTAGGGGGCCTTCACGTTGATGCTACATCGTGCGCCAAGGTCTGCTATGTGAGACTGCAACGCCGCATAGAATATTGTGCATGGCTGACAGGTTTGGGCCGTTTGCTGACCTGGATGCCTTTGCGCCGATATGTTGAATCCACACCCATATAGCGGTCATTTGCGGCAGAGCTTGAACTTTGCCCCGTCACCAATTGCTGGATTACCAATCAAAACTTCAATCGGCGGTGCATTTTCGCTAGCCTGTACAAAAGCGGGTGCTTGCTTGCCGGTAGTGGTGTGACTTGCTCCAAAAGGTGGGCACGGCCTGCAAACCTTAAGGCGCGCGATGCGTTTGTGTGCCGAGAGTATTAAATGACGTGGCAAGACGAACATAACCCAATGGATGGGAGCTCTTGGTTTCAGCGAGTTTTTCTGGACCTCGCGCGGCAGATGCGATGGTCATTTCTGCCGCCGCTTATGGTGTATTTCGCAGCCGGGGTGTCAGGCCTAACCTCGGTCGTTGGGGCGTTTTTCCTCAAGGATTATCTAGATTTGTCCGCGCAATTCATTGCAGGGCTGGCGTTCTGGGCAGGCCTGCCATGGATTTTGAAGGTGCCATTGGGACATGTTGTCGATTTGTTCTGGAGATGGAAGTCTTTGTTGATCCTGATGGGCGCAGGGCTGATCACGCTGTCGCTCCTAATCATGTTTGGTTTGGTGTCGCGCCCAGATGAGATGCGCAGCGTCTTCCCGCTTGAGACTTGGTACGTAATAGCTCTGCTGCTGGCCCCGTCCGGTTATGCTATTCAAGATATTGTTGCCGATGCAATGACGGTCGAGGCCGTACCCCACGCCAACGACACCGGACAAGCTTTCAGCGAAGAACAGTCGCGGGCCATGCATACCACCATGCAGACGCTCGGCAGGATCGCGATCATATCGGGCTTTGTGTCGGTCGCGGCGATCAACATCTGGATATTCACCGGGGCCGAGGAAATGCCTCGCGAGGCAAGGTTGGCGTTGTACGCCCGGGTCTATCTGACCGCCCTCGCAATTCCGGTGATTTCGGTCAGTGGGATGTTGCTGCATACGATCATACAGCAGCGAAAGGCCGCGAAAGGAATGACGCAGGCACGCCCGGACACCGAGACCGAGGTTAACTGGCAGATTCTTGGCGGTGGGTTGACCTTTGTAGTGCTGAGTATCGCATTAGGTACCTCCAATCTTGTCTTTGCGCAGGAGATCGTCTTTGTGGCCTCCCTGTCAGTCATCCTTTTTCTGATCAGACAATTGCTCAAAAAACTGGAACCTGCAGCCGCCCGCGCGCTTGTTGGAACAGCCACTATCATTTTTGTGTTCAGGGCAGTGCCCTTACCGGGACCGGGTTTGACGTGGTTCGAGATCGATGGCCTCGGGTTTGATGAACGGTTTCTTTCGATCCTGTCGCTGATTACCTCGCTACTGACATTGGTCGGTCTCGTTATTCTGCGACCCCTGATGGCACATCGGTCGATCGCGTATATCATAGTGCTTCTGACCATCGCTGCGGGCGTGCTGTCGCTACCGAACATCGGGCTTTACTATGGGGTGCACGAATGGACAGCGGCAAAGACCGGCGGGATCGTGGACGCGCGGTTCATTGCCGTTCTTGATACCGCACTTGAATCGCCCTTGGGACAGATCGCAATGGTGCCGATGCTCGCGTGGATCGCGCGCAACGCGCCACCCGATCTCAAAGCCACGTTCTTTGCAGTCATGGCGTCGTTTACAAATATGGCTTTGTCGGCAAGCAGTCTGGGAACAAAGTACCTCAACAAGGTGTTTTTGGTCACCCGTGCCTCGGTCGACCCCGTCACCGGCGAGCAAATCTCGGCAGCGAATTACTCCCAACTGGGTCAATTACTGGTCGTCGTCGGGGTGATCACGGTAGCGGTGCCGCTTTTGGTCGTATTTGTGGTGCAGTCTTCGCGGTTTCGTACAACAGAATAATTCGGTTTGGTCAGTTGGCCACAGTTTCTGCCAGAAGACGGTGCACTTCGCGCACCGGAACACCGATGTTCGCACCACCAAATTCGGGCAAGATCGTGGCATTCACAGCAACCACATGACCATTGCTGTCCAACGCTGGCGCACCGCTACCGCCAACAGTGGTTTCCGCATCATAGACGACAGCCTTTTTGGTAATCTGCGCGATGATCCCGCGACTTGCCAGGGGTGCTATTCTGTTCTCTTCGGACAAACGGGCCGCAATTGTCCAGAAATTGGTCTCACCCGTCTCTTGTAGCGAGGTAAGAAAGTCACGCCCTGCCTGCGCCAAGAGAGCGCGCAAACCGGTAGAGAAACCAATGACGATTACCTCATCTCCAATTTCCGGCTCACCCTGCGCCAGAGTTAACCCACGGTCCATTGTTGCTGAGGCCGGCACTGATAATAAAGCTAGATCAGCAGTGTCGCTGGAGATCAATAATGCTGCTTCAACCGGCACTGGCAAGCCAGGTAAGAACACCAGAAGCTTCAGCATCTCTGGCGCAAGGCCGCCTTGTTCGAACGCAAGCATCCGGTCGCCGTTGGTCCAAGGCAAGGCAACATGCCGGTTAGTAACAAGCTGCCCTCCGTCCTTGAGCAGAAAACCCGTGCCGGTGAATTGAAATTCAATAGGGTTGCCGGTGCCGTCGGGGTCTATCACCGGCTTGCCTAAAGGCGTCCGCAGGGGTAGCCCGTCCGCACCCAAAACATGGCGTAGCAGTTTACCGCTTTCCACCTGTCTCAAACCGTAAGCGCCTTGCAGGAAGGCGACAGACGCGGTCGAGTCGCTAATAACACGCGCAGAGGCACCTAAGCGGCGCTCGAGTACGGAAAGACGTTCGGCATTGGTATTCAATTGGAGATCCAGTTGTTCGCGCAAAGTCGCCAGTTCGCTCGCAGTCAACGCTTCCTGACGTGTCTCAGCAAGAGTGCTGGCGATCACCTCAAGGCGTAGAGCTTCCTCTTGAATACTTTGTTGCAGGAGTATGTCGCTTCGGTACTGCCACGCGACGAATGTGGTCAGGACGACCAGCACAAGAATGACCGTCACTCGGAAAACGATTGTAGTTTCCAATAATATTCGCCGGACGCTGTCGAACAGAGCGTTCGACAGGCGCGATCCGAATGGCCGACGGCTTGTTCGTGCGTAGGCCACTGCGTCGCTCAGAATTTCTTCGACCGGCCAACTGGTCGGGAAAGTATGGTCGCACAGGCGGAATCGGGACATCGGCCCATCTTCTCCAAATTCGATCATGTCGCCGTGCATCAGATGCGCCGTGCCGATCTTGCGCCCGTTCACCCAGATGTCGGCGTCCGACAGCGCCTCGATCTCGTAAGTTTCCCCCGACCAGGATAGCCGCGCGCGCGCTTCAGCGCTGTCCGTTGCGGCCACATCCGGGTCAATCCGCAGCAGGCGGTCCGCACCGATGCACACTCGTGCCTGATCCAGTGAAAGCCATCCGATCCGGCCACGTGAGGGGCCGGTAAGATTCTCCAGAAAGGCGCGGACATCATCATTTATTGCCTGCGGGACGTCTTCTGGCTCGGTGGTAGGGTCTTGATCCAATCGGTATCCTTACCTGGCATTTCCGGTCTGGCACCGATCATCGTATCCGCACAAGGCGCATCGGTCCATGATTTGCATGAAGCCGCCACTTTCTGTCAGCCGCCGACAAGTGACGCACCCAGCAAAATCGCGAGGCACAAAACTGCGCCCGCAATCGGAAACACGATGTGCATGATAAACGCACCTTATCGAAACAACTATCCGCTGCGGTAAGTCTCTTTGTAGAGACGAGCCAGTCTCTTTTTCTTGGATGCAGGGGTTCCACCATCCTTAATGCCTTTGGGGCGGCCTTGTCGAAGGCCGTCAGCTCCGTCATAGACACAAAACTCACGGATTTGATCAGCCGACAGAAACACAAGCGCTTCCAGATTGAAATGAGGTGCTTGTTCATCCAAGAGATGGGGGTCCACCTCGTCTTCAGAGTATTCAAAGCCCGTCAAATAATTCGCTCGAGGAACATGATAATATTCCAGTCCATCAAATCCCTTTCCGGGGAGAGCTACGACAAATCCGCCATCGCTTTCTCATCGAAATATTAGCATCTGGCCCGCCCAATGAGTTTCCTTGATCTGTTTGAAGAAAATGTTCGGAGTTTGGCGTTCGACTTGGCGTGTTCTTCGCGGTCCATTCGAACAGCCATATCGAAAAACCAAATACCCCCTTTTTGTACCGGCGTGGGTAGCTCAGTTTACACGTCCGCCGATTTGAGAAAAAAAGCCCATATCTAAGCACTGGAAAGCAGCATCGAGGATTTGGTTCTTCAGGTCAGAAAAGTGTTAATGTGGATTTGTCACATGAAGGAATAACACATGAGAGTATGCGGATGTGAGATATCGGCACAGGAGGTTCGGCTTGCCGTTGTTTTCTTGAACGATGATAGCAACGTGGAGATGCTTCGACTAAAGACCACACGAATAGTGGACCTGTCACGCTTTAGTGCCGCTCCGGGTTCTCATTTAAGCGGCCTGTCGCTCAAAAGCCAAGGGGCTTTTCCAACCCAATGCTGAGTGCTTCCTGCGCGGATTGTAGAAGCCGTTAATGTATTCCACTGCACGGCAGTGGTTTGCCTGCAAACCATGAGAGTGGAAGGTGGCCAGTTCCGCCTGCCGTCGTGTGGTCCAGGACCGCCGCCAGATCAATTCGGCCTTGATGGTTTTGAAGAAGGTTTCGACCGCTGCATTATCATAGCAATTGCCTTTGCCACTCATCGACACCTTGAAGCCATGATGGCGCAGGATTTTCTGATAGTCGTGCGAGCAGTATTGGCTGCCGCGGTCGGTGTGATGCATGCAGCCCCTGGGCGGTCTGCGCAGAGCGATAGCCATTTCCAAAGCCTTGATTGCAAAATCTCTTTTCATTCGGTTGCTGACCGCCCAGCCGATGACCCGCCTCGAATGAAGGTCCAAAACCACGGCCAGATACAGCCACCCCTCACGGGTCCAGATGTAGCTGATATCGCCAGCCCATTTCTGATTTGGCGTGTTGGCGCTAAAGTTGCGATCCAGCAGGTTCGGGGCAATATTGAACTTGTGATTGCTGTCTGTCGTCACTTTGTGTTTGCGGGTTCTCACAATGGATATGCCGTTCTGGCGCATCAATCTGCCAACACGCCGGTGGCCGACACTCAGCCCCAGTTCCTTCAGCTCTTCGGTCATTCTTGGCCTGCCACTCTCATTGAATGCAAGCATTCAACTGCCGTGCAATGCATAGCTCCCCAGAGAAAGGCGAAACTGTTCCCGGATATGTGCCAGCACAATCAGCTCCTTGCGCTGCCTTCGGCTCATGGGGCGACTGCGATATGCCCGATAGCTTCGTGGGCTGACGTTCATGATCTGGCAAAGCCGGTTGACCGGTAGCTGGTTGCGGTGTTTTTCGACAAAGGCAAATCTCATTTGCTTCTCTCCGCAAAGAACACTGTGGCCTTTTTCAAGATCCCCCTCTCCTCGCGAAGCAGCCGGTTTTCTTTCCGAAGCTCTGCATTCTCACGTTCCAGATCAGATTGTCCTGCGGGCTTTTCCGGGTTGCGCCGATCCAGTTGTATCCACCGGCTCAGTGTCGAAAAGCCAACGCCAAAATCAGACGCAACCTGCTTTCGTGTAAGCCCGCTTGTCAGCGCGACACGCACTGCTTCTTGTCTAAACTCAAATGAATGTTTCGGTCCCATTGTCGTTCTCCTTTTGCGCACAATATGCGGTTAAAGGAGCGGCACAATTCCGCGACAGGTCCAATATGCTGACTCTCGAGGGTGGCACGCTGCAACTACCTAAAGACGGTACAGGCCAGATCGTTTTTGTCAGAGCCGAAGACTCGCTGATTGACCCCAATGGTCCGCTGACCGGACAAGTGGAAACTGTCACGTTTCTCGGAACCCATTACCGGGTCGGGATTAAGGGTGTCATGCCCGGCGTGCTGACTTCGAATTTTGCCGGTCAAAATGCCCCGAAGGTCGGTGAAACCGTCCAGGAGGCGATCAAACCCGAAGCGCTGATACTCCTGCCCGAAGGAGCAACCGGAGCGTGACCAAGATCATTCAAATCTCAGATCCACACATCGTCCCAAAGGGTAAACTCGCCTATGGCCGGGTTGACACCGCAGCCCCACTCGTGGCGTGTGTCGAAACCATCAACCGCGTTTTGCCGTATATCGGCGCCGTCGATATGGTAATTGTCACCGGCGACATGACTGATTTTGGCACGGCTGAAGAGTATCAACGGTTCCGAGACATCATGGAACCGCTTGATATCCCATATCGTGCGATACCTGAGAACCATGACAATGTGGAAGCAATGCGAACTGGCTTTGCCGATCAGGACTGGATGCCAAAAAACTAGCCCGATCAACTGGACATCTGAGTTCGTTGACCTAGCGTTGATTGGACTGGATACGAATGTCGCTGGCAAAGCGCACGGACACCTGACCGACGAGATTCTTGACTATTTGCAACACAAGCTGACGGCTTTGCACGCCAAACCAGTCATCGTGGCGATACACCATCCGCCCGTTCTGACGGGCATCGAAAAGATGGATATCCAAAATTTGCGTGACAGCAGAAAACTGCAAACCATCCTGTCAGAATACCAAGGCGAATTGAGGTTGGTCTGCGGCCACGTACATCGCAACATTGTAGCACCTTTTGGCAGCGTGATCTACCAGATCGCGCCGGGAACATCTCATGCCGTTACCCTGGATCTACGCGTCGGTGCCCCAAACTGCCTGACCAAAGAACCCGGCGCGTTCTTGTTGCATGAAATGCGTGGCGCGATTTTGACGCATAGCATCCCTATCGGTCAGTTTGATGGCCCATATTTGTTCTATCCGGACTCTGGCACTTAGCTCGTTTGACTCTAGGCGACAAACAAAACCGATTCGATCAATACCCACTTAGAGTAATGCTGCTCTGACAAGGCACTGCTTCCGCCGCGCGATGGATGAATGACCGTTCTGGCTCGAACCTGCCGTTCGCTACCGTCTGCACCAATGACTGCTCGGCGTAGAGGCTGTGTTAAAACTTCCTAAACGCCAAACTTTAAAGAATTTCGTTCCAGCAGAAGCCTGCTCATCCGCGTTCTTAGGAACAAAGTCCTGCAAAACTCAGGGAATTGAAATGGTGTCCTCGTCGATCTTGCCTTGGCGGAGTTTTCACACACCCTCCGGACATTCCAGTCGTTCGCTGCAGTTGCGCTAATGTACCGTTGTGGCGCATCGCAACAACTAACAACCGAAGGGAAGGCGGAACCCGGACTTTCGCTCCGAGAGCGAAGCAATCGCCAGTCAACGGTATAGCGGATAATCAAACTTATCGAAAAACGTTCAAGATTAGAGTAACCTCAGAAGTACCCTTTTGAGTGACGGCTCATGTGGCGATGGTGCGTCGTCAGTTTGATCTGCGTGGTGGGCGGCTACAAGTAGAGCGTAAATGATAGGGCCTGCTGCCCGGGATCATACATTCACTATATGTGTTTTTCTGACGAAATTGGGTCTATGGTTCTCTAACTGCTACCAGAAAGAAGGAAATCTTTTGGAAATCAAATGGCTGGAGGATCTCTTGGCGCTGGAATCTACTGGAAATTTCCGCATCGCCGCCGAACAGCGCAACGTATCTCAACCAGCGTTCAGCCGCAGGATTCAGGCGCTAGAAGCTTGGGTGGGCGCCTCTTTGGTCGACCGGCGAAGTCAACCTGCCTGCCTTACTGAAGCGGGAAAAATTTTTGGTGGTGTGGCGCAAGACATTGTCAGCCTTGCTTATCAGTCCCGCGACGATATCGTGGCGAAAACCGCGCGCGAAAAAGAGAAAATCCGGTTTGCCACACTCAGTACACTTGCCCAGTTTTTCATACCCGCGTGGTTGAAAAGCCTTAAGCCCTATATCGATACGGATCAGTTTGTCGTGCGAACTGATTTCGCCACCATAGCGCAATACCTCACAGCTCTTGAAGAAAACGTTGTGGACCTGTTTGTCTGCTACGAGGACCCAAGTGCCGGATTTTACAGAGATGCGGAAAAATTCACCTCGCTGAAACTGGGGCAAGAGGCCTTGGTGCCGGTTGTGGCCCCGGATGCAACCGGTGCGCCGCTTTGGTGGCTGCCCGACAGGCCAACCGACCCGATCCCCTATCTTCGCACGGCATCCTCTCTCGCCCTGTGGCCCGTCCAAGAACACCTTGAGAAAAAATATGGCGATCTGACCTTTGCGACTGTTTATGAAACCTCTATTGCGACAGCCGTAAAAGCCATGGCCGTCGAAGGCTATGGTATGGCATGGATTCCCTGGTTCATCGTTGCCGATGATCTGGAAAATGGGCGTCTGGTTCGCGCGGCGGGCGTTGCCGATGACATCTCTGTCGATATCAATATCTATCGCTGCACAGCCTTCAACGAACCGAAAGTCGCGGCCTTCTGGCAAACCCTGCTTGAGAAAACAGTATGTGTTGAGGCCAAAGACTGATAGGTTGACCTATCTTTTCCAAGCTTTTTGCGGAATGCGCGCTAATCGCGGCATCCGGTGCTCTTTCAATTCCATACCGATAACGCATGACCTTCACGAGTGATGCGTTTTGCGCATGAGTTGTGCCAACAACGGCATTGGACGGTTTAGCACAGGCCCCAATACAGTTCGGTAAAACAAAACCAACAGGGAGAATACGGAATGAAACGAAGAACTCAAATTGTGACGCTTGCCGCCATGGGGGCAGCCGTCGTAATGGGCGCAACCGTCGCCTCGGCCCAAAGCACACTGGATATCGTCAAGGAACGCGGACATCTGCGCTGTCAGGTCGGCCCACCGTCTGCCGGGTATTACAACCTTGATAGTGACGGCAACTGGTACGGGCTGGACGTTTCGGTCTGTCAGGCTGTCGCCGCCGCCATCTTTGGCGATATAACGAAAATGGAAATTCAGTCAGTGTCGAGTCAGGCGCGATTCACGGCCCTGGCAAATGGCGAAAGCGATATGTTGTCGCGCACCGCCACATGGACGCTGTCCCGTGATACCCAACTGGGCATCGATTTTCTGTCGCCTAACTTTTATGACGGTCAGGGATTTACCGTGCGGCGCGACAGCGGGATCACCAGCGCTCTCGAATTGAAAGGCGCCAAGGTCTGCGTGACCACCGGCACCACGACCGAGTTGAACCTGACCGATTTCAGCCGCACCAATGAGCTGGGTATCTCAAACGTCACGTTTGAAGATTACAACGTACGCGATGATACCTATCTAAATGGCGGGTGTGACGCGGTGACGGGTGATAAATCGTCGATGGCCGGTAATATCGCGTCGTTCCCGGTTCCTGGCGATCACATGATACTGCCTGAAACCCTGTCAAAAGAACCCTTGGCATCTGCGGTGCGCCATGGCGACAACCAATGGGCCGATATCGTGCGCTGGAGCGTTTTCGCGCTGATCAATGCCGAGGAACTGGGCATCACCCAAGCCAATGTCGATGACATGCTGGCCACCTCAAAAGATCCGAATGTCCTTCGCATGCTGGGCGCCGAAGGCAACCTGAACGAAGGGCTGGGCCTGGAGCCTGACTGGGCCTACAATATCATCAAATCGGTGGGCAATTACGGCGAAATCTACGAAGCCTATATGGGCCACGGCGAACAGGGGATTGGCATTGACCGTGCGGGTTCTCTGAACGCGCTGTGGACTGATGGCGGGCTGATGTATTCGCCTCCCATGCGCTAAAATGCAAATGGGGTGCCGGGCGGTATGTTCGACACCCCAATTTTTTACGGGGTACACAACCCATTATCGAAGCTGCATGCGTTGGAAACGGGGGCCTTGAGTGTCAGACACCACAGTAAAGACAGGCCCGGTGCGTGCCAGACCAAAAGAGACGTTCGACTTTTTCCATGACGAACGCGTCCGTTCGGTGTTTTACCAACTTCTGACCGCCGGGATTTTTGGCTGGCTGATGTGGTATCTGGTCGCCAACACCGCCCATAACCTTGAAGTGCGCGGCATGAACACCGGCTTTGGCTTTATCAAAAGCTCGGCCGGGTTTGATATTGATTTTAGACTGATCGACTATTCGCCCGGCGTCGGCACCTATGGCCTGATATTTCTGATTGGGGCGATGAACACCCTGTTTGTTTCTTTTCTGGCAATCATCGTCAGCACGGCCTTGGGCTTTTTCATCGGCGTTCTGCGGCTGTCAAACAACTGGCTGGTGTCAAAAGTAGCGCTGGCATTTGTCGAAATCTTCCGCAACACGCCGCTGTTGATCCAGATCGTGTTTTGGTACATCGGGGTGTTTTCACTGTTACCGGCGGTCAAAAAGACGATTGATATCTCGCTCGGTGCCAAGATGTTTCTTTTGAATAACCGCGGCTTGTATGTGGCAACACCGATCATGGGCGGGCTGTTCTGGATGACCCTGTTGGCGGTTGGTGCCGCCCTTGTGGGGGTGTTCCTGCTGCGGCGCAAGGCGCGGAAACTGCAAGAGCGCACAGGCCAGCAAACCAAAACGCTACTTCCATCCCTAGCACTGGTGCTCTTGGTGCCAAGTGCGGTGTTTGTACTGACTGGCATGCCGCTCAGCTGGGATATGCCAACGCTGCAAGGCTT
>NZ_JAGFNU010000007.1 GCF_018457175.1 Pseudohalocynthiibacter aestuariivivens | reverse complement strand
GCAGTGTTCAGTGTATTGGTCCCGGGATCAGATATGGAAGAACCGATTGCCGATATTCTGCGGGGCGTTCTGGATGGGCACGTCGTTCTGGATCGCACAATCGCGGAACGAGGGCGATACCCAGCAATTGATTTACTAAAATCCGTTTCCAGAAGCTTGCCAAACGCAGCCTCAGAAAATGAAACCGCCATAATCACTAAAACACGGCAGTTATTGGGGGCATATGAGCGGGCAGAAATGATGATTCAAGCAGGGTTGTACAGTGCCGGGTCCAACCCGACGATTGATGCTGCGATCGAAGTTTGGCCGGCGCTGGATGCATTCCTTTCCGAAGATGAAACAGACAATAGACAAGCCAGTTTCGAGCGGCTTTCCGGTATTTTAAAGAACGTACAAGTGCCGGATACAGCATCGTAGAAAAGTTTATTCGGAAAGGGCGCAGCCTAGTGCAAACTGCGCGATTCTAAGAGGGAGGGACCACACCAGTTCAACCTTTATCGAAAGGGCCGAATAGCGCTTGCGCTTTCAAGCAGAGCCAACGCGGTCTGTCCGCCAAGAATTGAAATATTCTGGTTCTGAATGTCGGCCCGGATCAGAAAATTTCTTACCAGCTCTTCTTGTTTTTCGGGGTCTGCAAACTGCGCTATATTTTTCGCACCAAATTGCCGTTCCGCTCTGTCACGAAAAACCTCAAGTTGCTTGTCCAAATCCAGCGACCCAAAGCTGGAAGGCAGACCCAGTGCAGTTTCAAACACGTTGCGCAAAGGAGCGTTGCCCATAACTGTAAACCACATTGCATTGTCGGAAATATCGCGTTTGGTCAGGGCGTCTAACTCGCGCTGTGCGCCAAGCGCCAGTCGCATGTTTTCGTCCTGATCACCAACCGCAACTTCAAACTGCCGTTCTTTGTAGGCCTCCGCAATGCGTGCTCCAAAATCGCTTAGTTGCGTGTTCGGAGTCGAAAAATCCCCGAAACCAAATGCTTTGGAAAATTCGAAGTATCTTTTGTCAGCGAGCCTGTTTGACAGGGCGCTACGCTCCAACGTGCCATCTTCTAAAACTTTTCGAATGAAGAATTTGTTGCCGATGTCGTCATCCAGACCGAACGCTCCCAAAGCGACCTTTAAAAGGGTTCGGTCTTGGACGAGCGCCTCGGCGGTTTGAATCCGGCCTATGTTTTTCTCGAAATAGGCGGTTTCTCTTTTAATCTGCTGCGTGTTGTCATGCGCTGTTTGCTGTGTTTCAAGCGTGCGATTTAAAAACAACCATCCGGGATACCCGGACAGCGGGAGGACAGGTTGAAAATTCATGACTGCCTCGCAGCCATAAGCCGTTCTTCACGCGGCAACAATGACCGCAGCGCCTTGAGCGCCTTATAAAACTGGTCATGAATAACGGACTGACTTGCAGCATCCAGATGTCTTTTGCTATCCGCGTCTCTTAAAATCTGGCTGAGCTGTTCGATGCCACGCAAAAGTTGCATGCGCGCCTCCTCTTTCTTTGCGTCACCGGAAAGAACAAGTTGCGCTATGTAACATACGCGGCGTACCGGGGTGTTCACGTCTTCCGGGTGAATGGCATCACGCAGCCGCAGGATATTCGCGTTTGGTGTCACGATAGACAGGCGCGACCTGCGGTCACCATTTTCAATCACGGCACCGTTGATCAGGACCCGTTCCTTTGGTCCTAGCTTCAGAACAAGGCCGCTCATGCTAAATCCGTCCGTGTGCGAAGGCCGCGCATAATCGCGGTATTAATATCGACCAGTGCCTCAACACTGGCTTCGTTTTTCAGGACTTTGCGGCTGTGCTCCGCTGTGAATTCAGCAAGGTAAAACAATTGCGCCCGCAACTGCTGTGGTAATGCGTTTCCATCACCCGCAACATCTGTAGCAAGAAGCGTCCAAAGCTGGCGGTTTTCATGAATTGCGCGTACCAAATCCAAAAATTCAGCGCCAGTTTTCCCGTCTGCCTGGGTTAGTTTCTGTGTGACCCGCGCAAAGGTTTGGTACTCGGTGCTTCTGGGTGTGCGAACCGGTGTTGCAGAAGCGGAATAGGCCGTTTTGGCCATGGTGTAGGCGTTCACGTCATATCCTTTCAATGACTGAGGCATTCAAATCGCGATTTTCAGCGCGAATGACGGGGCGCCAGAAAGGCACCCCGCGAAAGGGTTATCTGAACAGTGACAAGAGCGATTGTGGTGCCTGGTTTGCTATAGAAAGCGCCTGAACGCCAAGCTGTTGCTGCACCTGTAGCGCCTGTAGCCTTGCAGAGGTTTCCTCCATATTTGCGTCAACCAATGAACCGATCCCTGCCTTCAATGAATCAGTAAGTTTGGAAACAAAGCTGTTTTGCGTCTCAATCCTGCTTTGTGACGACCCAAAAGAAGCAGCCGCGTCGATTGAGCTTTCGATCAGAACTTCGATATTGGCAAGAGCAGCATCTGCACCCTGATTAGTTGTTACATCAATACCATCCAGGCCAAACAAGCCACCGGACGCGTCACCACCAGCAGCACCAGCCGAGGCCAACGCAACATCCGCCCCGGAGTTGTCTACTTTCAGAATAGCCTCGCCAGAGGAACCAATTGCAACCCTGGTCGTAATCCCGGCAAGACCGCCAGCATCAATTGCTGTTTTCAGGCCGTTTGCAACATCTTCAAAGTTTTCACCCTTACCCGCAACATAGGTAAACTCATCTGTGCCAACAGTTACTTTGTAACCATCGCCTTCATTAACATTCGCAGAGGTGGAGAAGGTAACATTTTCAGCGCGTTCCCCAATTGTAGCGGCGGAAACTGTTATACCAGTACCACCCGATGTGGCGGCTACGCCAACGTCCTCAAAGGCTCTGGCAGAAGAAATCGTCACGGTGTCGGTAACTGATGATGCGCTGATACCTTCAAGGCCAAGTGCGTTGATAGCCGCAGAAATTGCTGTTGCGGCTGCGTCCTGGTCGCCCGTGAGGCCAGTCACGGAAACCGAAGTTCCGGCGATTGTAATGTCGAAGGTGTCACCACTGACATCTGCGGCGGCAGCGATTGTCAAATCCGAGGTATTACCGGTTGCGGAAATGGTTGCGGAACTTGACGTCGCGTTTGGCGTTAGGCTGGTTCCAGTTCCGTAAGACCCTGCACCGCTTGATAGATCCTGGCGGTTTACTGTAATGTTGCTCGCGTTCACGGACCCATCACTGCTCCGGTCAAGCGATGACAAAATATTCACATCTTCGGTACCCTGCAGCAAGTTCATACCGTTGAATTGTGCTGCCCCGACAATCGAGGTGATCTGGTCACGCAGCGCGGAAATATCGGTCTGGATTTTTGACCGGTCGACATTTTCAGCCTGCGAGGCAACAACCTTCCCTTTAATATCGGTTAAAAGATCGGTGACAGTTTCTGTTGCCTGCCTTGCGAGAGATACTGCAGACTCTCCCAATGAAAGACTGTCAGAAATTGCCTTAAAGCCCGCAACGTCCGATTCCATCACTTTGGAGATCGCGAAGATGGCAGAATTGTCCTTAGATGTAGCAACAGATTTCCCCGTCGAAATTTCACTTTGTGTTTTCCCAAGATCAGTGTTGATTGTTTTCAGCGTTTGCAGCGCAACCATTGCGCTGGTATTTGTCAGTAGACTAGACATGGTCATTTCCTTAATTAAATCAGTGCTTTTGCACCAAATTACGTGCCCCGCTGTTCTGTGGCGGGATCTGATGTCTTTCTGACGTTTGCGCAACATCGGGCTTGCCCGACGCCATGCAGCCCCTTCTGGAATGCAAAACCAATCTTGGGCAAAAAAGCTAAGAGATACCTAAGCTGAGGACGCCGTGCACAAAGCAATTAAGTCAAATCTTAAAGGCCAGCGCTCAGGCCTTTTTTTCTAAAGACGTAGCGGCGGGTCCACCTAGATTTTGACTTTGGCCCGATTGATCATAGGTCGTAAGGAGCGGCCTCTGACCGCGGCGCAGAAACTCGAGCCTTTGCGTGACATTCCGGATTCCACGAATCGCTGCTTCCAGCAATTCTCTGTTGCGGTCCGCCTTTGCCCGTAGCTGACTTAGCTGCCCCGCGTCCTCCGCCGACATACCAAGCCGCGATAGCAATGCTTCTTTTTGACTGGCCAGACGCGAAACGTTAACAACGTCCCCAAGAAGAATTTTCTTTCTTTCTTCGTCCAGAAGTTTTTCCAAAGAAAGCAGCTCTCGGTTCTGAATCACTTCAACCATCCTGACGATCCTTCAAGGCCTCAAACAGGCTCTGTGCAAGCCCAATACCGCCACGATCAACCAAAGCCTCAGCCTGCGATTGCCGCAAAAAAGAGCTGAACTGCTCTTCCCCGATACCGCCCCCAAAACTCTCTCGAGATTTACCAAGCCCTGCGGCCTTGAGCATTTCCGCAAGAAAGTTCGCTTCTAACTGTTCCGCAGCATGGCGCAGCTTTTGGTCTTTACTACTCAACTCCGCAGTTGATGCATTGTTTGGCTGAAAGGCTGCTATTTCATTCACGTCGTTTCCTTTCAATTGAAAACACTTTTCGTGACTTTGGCGGGTTTGGGTAAAGAACCAGTAACCAGAATCAAACAGAAAGGTATCTAGCGCGGAAGAACTCCAAGGCGGTCATGCAGATTCAACAACAAACTGACGCACAACTACGGTTGCAAACAGATGGCGCGGTACGCGACGATCCAATCGTGAGGGCAGATCAAACTGATCACACGGGGCCGGATTTTGATCAGATGATGGTGTCACTGCGCCACGAGCCTGATGCTCCAGGGTTCGGGGGGGAATTTGGATTGCCGTATTCCGCAATTGGTAACCCGCAAAACCCCCGCTCAGATTTTCTCGATACGGGGGGAGAGGTTTTTGAGGCCCTTCTATTTGAGGATGCAATCGCAAAAACTGATGCACAGAGCGAGTTGAATACCGAAAAAGTAGTCTTAGACTCTTTGCCAGCTATCAATGATATCAAAGATATCTCCTCGAGTTCACAATCACCCAGCATCGCACGCACGACAAAGCCAGAGAACTTACCTGCAGCAAAAAACAGTACTTTAGGCACCATAAATTCTGATCTCGACACGCTTCTTAAACACGCGTCTTCGCCTGAGGTCCAGCTGCGCGTGCCATCATCTCAACAGGCGGCAACAACGTTTGTTCAGCTTGAGAATGTAGAAAACTCTCAATCGGCTCTGGCTGTTTCTTCTAATGATAATCAGTCTCTAATAAGGCCAGATCAACTAGAAACTGATACTTCTAGAACAAAGGCTTCTCGCGTCAGGGAAGCACACAACCCAACAGCGGGCGGAGAAATGGCAGAAGAAATTTACGGAAAGCGTCCACCCATTATTGGATTTGCTTCTGCGGCCCGTCGGTCTGAAATTGATGCCTTCAACCCTCCCGCCCTGTCTTTGATACAGGCTGAGGAGGTTAGCAACATTCAGCGTCAGAACCTCGTTACGACGTTAAATTCTTTGCAATCAGCCGACGCAACAATCACTTCCGAAATAACGGGAGGTGACTCAACGCTTTTCAATATCTCGCTGGAAGAGACGACATCAAACGCGCATAATGTGAATGTTGAAGCCAAATTGACGGTCGATCCGAACAGTATGGTTTCTCGACCGGAACCAGGACCGACGCGCACTGAAATTGGCCGGAATATTGCACAGCAATTGGCGAATGTTGCGAAGATTCAGCAAGATCAACCCGTTGAACTAAACTTGTCGCCTGAAGAGCTTGGTCTGGTTCAGCTTACAGTTATGACTTCCGAGTCAGGCGTAATGGTAACGCTCAATGCTGAACGCTCAGAAACGCTGGAGCTTATGCGGAGGCATATCGAATTTCTGACTCAAGAATTCGGCGATATCGGCTTCTCTGACGTCACCTTTAACTTTGGTCAAAGTCATCAGAATTCGGAAGATGTTCCCGAGCAGGAAGCGTCATCTACCGGCTCAGCGCAAACTGATACGGCCACAGCAAGCAGAAACCACTTGAAGCTAACATTAGATCGGGCGGAAGAGCTCGATTTACGGCTTTGAAAGGACGCAAATGGAAATCCCTCAATCTGCAAACCCTGCGGTTACTTCAGCGGCCAATCCGCAAACACCGCCCGCTACGGTGATCAATTCTGATTTTGAAACTTTTCTAAAAATGTTGACGACCCAACTGCAAAACCAGGATCCGCAAAACCCTATTCAGTCTGCGGATTTTGCCGTCCAGCTCGCGACTTTTTCTGGTGTTGAACAACAAGTGCGCACGAATGAGCTTTTGCAAAACCTTGGCTCCCAGTCTGGCGTACTTGGAATCGCACAGCTTGCAGATTGGATCGGGATGGAAGCGCGTGCCGCTGCGCCCGCTTCTTTTGACGGAAGCCCGGTCGAAATTGCATTTACCCCTGATGCTCTGGCAGATCAGGCATTTCTTGTTGTCAAAGCTGCAGATCAGTCAGAGATCCAACGAATCGAAATTCCTGCTGACCAGAGCACCGTCGAATGGGCGGGGGTCCGCGACGATGGTTCACCATTTCCGTTCGGAATCTACAACTTTGAAGTTGAGCATTTTTCTGGCGGCGAACTGCTGCAAACACAACAGGCCGAAACCTTTTCGTCAGTATCCGAAGCACGGATCGAAAACGGTGAAACCGTTCTGATCCTCGAAAGCGGCGCGAGCGTTCCTGCAAGCACGGTTACCGCGCTGCGGCAACACCCACCAAGCTGAGGGGTTGAAGCGTAACTTCTGCAGGCTTAACAGGGCGCGTGCTCTTATAATTCTAAAGGTAGTGCTCTGTCTGATCCAGCATCCCTTCAGCCGCTTCTGCCTGACCTGCTCCGGTCGCAACTGGAAGGCCGTTTCCTTGTGCCTGTCGGGGCGGACTGGACTCCATTGTCTGGTGGTCGGACAAATGCGATTTGGAAAGTCGAAGCTCCCGAAAAACCGCTGGTTGTAAAACTGTTCAGCGGCTGTAACAAAAACCCGCTTTTCCCGAATG
Source organism: Pseudohalocynthiibacter aestuariivivens (assembly GCF_018457175.1). GTDB lineage: Bacteria > Pseudomonadota > Alphaproteobacteria > Rhodobacterales > Rhodobacteraceae > Pseudohalocynthiibacter > Pseudohalocynthiibacter aestuariivivens. Next base: position 202,602 of record NZ_JAGFNU010000007.1, on the reverse strand, counting down.
ACGGTGTGTCCGAAGCAAACGTACTGCGTGCGCTGAATGGAATGGGAATCGCGCCATCCCTTGTCGGAACGATGGAAACAGCGCTCGGTTTCTGCATCGTCTATGAACATGTTGTGGGCCACAGCTGGCGGAAAGATGGCACGCAGGTTGCAAGGCTGCTTTCGCAAATACATCGCCTGCCAGAGCGACCTGATCTTAGAACAACCCCGTCAGGTTCTGACGCAATTCAGGCAATAACAGAGACTATCTTGGCAGGTTGTTCCAGTTCGGAAGCGGCTAAGATTTTGGCCATGAAACCTTTGCGCGACGTCGCACCTCTTTCTGAACTGTGCCTTATCCACGGTGATGTCGTGCCGAATAATGTGCTCGTGTCACCCGAAGGGTTGCGCCTTATAGACTGGCAGTGCCCCTCAATTGGTGACCCTTGTGAAGACATCGCCGTATTCCTGTCACCCGCAATGCAGAGCCTCTATGGCGGCATCGCGCTGTCATCGGGTGAACAATACGACTTTTTGGAAGCCTACGAGAACCCAAAGGTTTCGGAACGCTACACCCAGCTTGCACCCTGGTTTCACTGGCGTATGGCTGCCTATTGCCTGTGGAAAGCAAAAAGAGGTGCTGCCGACTATGCTGATGCAATGTTGCTGGAACTGGCGGCGTTAGAGCAAAGTTGAAAGCCAAAAGCCCGCACCCGCGAAAAGGGCACCAAGAAACACATATCCTACAGGGCGCCAATGCGACGGTTGCGGCGGGGCGACCGTGTCTTGGGACTGACGGATCAAGGCGGTCTCTGCCATCTCCGGAAGCCGGGGCCCGAAGCGGGCGACAACACGCAAGGTGCGCACCAAATCACGTGCGAAAGCGCGTGGGCCGATGCTTTCCTTGATGTAATCTTCAACAACCGGACGCGCGACCTGCCAGATGTTGATATGCGGATTCAAAGACCTTGCAACACCTTCAACCACCACCATCGTGCGTTGCAGAAGAATAAGTTCGGTTCTGGTTTCCATGCCAAACCGCTCTGTCACTTCAAACAGATAACTCAGCAAATTACCCATAGAAATGCCGCTGGCGTCTATCCCGAAAATAGGCTCTCCAACAGCACGAAGTGCGCGCGCAAATTCGTCGACATCGCGGTCGGCGGGTACATACCCGGCTTCAAAGTGAACTTCAGCGACCCGTTTGTAATCTCTTTTAATGAAGCCAAACAGAATTTCTGCATAGACGCGACGAGTGTATTCGTCGATCCGCCCCATGATACCAAAGTCATATGCGATCAGATCGCCATTTGCTGCTACTTTTAGGTTCCCCTGGTGCATATCCGCGTGGAAAAACCCATCTCGCAGCGCATGTGAAAGGAAGAGTTGAAGCACCCGGTCGCCCAGAACTGTCCTATCGTGTCCGGCAGCATCAAGTGCTGCATTGTCCCCCAGCGGCACCCCTTCAGCCCAACCCAGCGTCATCATGCGACGCCCCGAATAGTTCCAGCGAACGTCGGGTACCTGAAACGCAGCGTCCCCTACAGTGTTTGCTGCAAATTCAGAGGCAGAGGCGCTTTCCAGCCTTAAATCCAGCTCACCCAGAACAACCCCCTCAAAATGTTCGATGACATCGTTTGGGCGCAAGCGTCGCGAAGAGGGTGACAGAAATTCGATAACTGAAGCGGCAAAGTAAAAGGCATCTATATCCTTTTGAAATGCGCGCTCGATATTTGGGCGAAGCACTTTAACCGCTACTTCTTCACCTGTATCCGCAAGCCTTGCCTTGTGAACTTGTGCGATAGAGGCTGCGGCAACCGGTTCGCTGAATTCTGAGAACATAGAATCCACTGGGCGGCCAAGCTGTTCTTCGACGCAGGCTTTGGCAAGCTCAACAGTGAACGGCGGCAGCTTGTCCTGAAGAACTGTCAACTGCTGGGCCATGTCGTCGCCCACAACGTCCGGGCGCGTTGAAAGCACCTGACCAAATTTAATGTATGCTGGTCCCAGCGCGGTCAGCGCACGGGTCGCAGGCGGCATGTTCGGATCACCCTTCAGCCCCAGCCATTTAAATGGCCAGCCAAGAACACGCGCGGCAATTCTTAACGATCTTGGCGCTTCCAATGCATCAAGAATGATCCGCATCGCGCCCGTGCGCTCAAAAGTGGCACCTGTGCGAACGAGCCGCCAAATATTGTGAGGTCCGCGCATCTGTTAAATTTTCCAACCTGAGTGGAGTGCCGCAACGCCCATTGTCAGGTTTCGATAGCTTACGTTTTCAAACCCCGCGTCCCGTATCATGCCAGCAAAGGTTTCCTGATCCGGGAATTTGCGGATCGATTCGACAAGATACTGATAGCTGTCGGCGTCGTTCGCGATCATTTTGCCCAATTTGGGAATCACGTTGAAAGAATAAAGATCATAGGCCTTTTGCATTGCTGCGTTTGGCAATTGGCTGAACTCCAGCACCATCAAACGCCCGCCGGGGCGCAAGACACGATAAGCCTCTGATAGCGCATCAGGGATTCGGGTCACATTACGGATACCGAAGCTTATGGTATAGACATCAAATGTGTTTGCCTCGAACGGCAAGGCCATTGCATCGCCCACAACCCAGTTCAGGCTTTCGGCCTGTTTTGTCGCTTCAGCGCGTTTAGAACCCTCGATGAGCATAGATTCTGTCATATCGAGCACGGTTGCGTGCGCCTGCCCAGCCCGTTTCAGGAAACGAAAAGAGATGTCACCGGTACCACCCGCCACGTCTAACAATTTCTGCCCGGCACGTGGTGCCAGCCAATCCATCATCGCATCTTTCCAGACACGGTGGATCCCCATGGACATGGCATCGTTCATCACATCGTATTTCGACGCCACATTGGTGAAAACGCCATGAACCATACCGGCCTTGTCGTCTTCGTTTACGATTTGAAAGCCGAAATGTGTGGTTTTCTCGCTCATGGGTCTTGCTGTCCTTCGATGCCGCCCCTCTTATAAGGCGCTGAGGGCGCGATACAATGCGCCCTCTGACAAAGGAAGGGTTGTCGTGCCTGAATTACCAGAGGTCGAGACGGTTCGTCGCGGGTTGTTACCCGTGATGGAAGGCAAACGAATTGTTTTAGCAAAGGTTAATCGCCCCGATCTGCGGTGGCCCTTTCCGGAAAATATGGCCGTTAGGCTTACTGGAGCAACGGTAAAGGCGTTGCGCCGTCGATCGAAGTACATTTTAGCGGAGCTTTCGACAGGTGAAACGCTGATCATTCACCTTGGTATGTCCGGTCGAATGTTAATTTCTGGCGGACAAGTCGGAGAGTTTCATCATGCGTACCCCGCACCCGAAAAACACGATCACGTCGTGATGGATATGGAGGGCGGTACGCGGATTATTTTTAATGATGCACGTCGTTTTGGCGCGATGGATCTTGCACCGTCTATGGATGTTGAGTCTCACAAACTGCTCTCTGCGCTTGGGCCAGAACCGCTTGGCAATGAGTTTAACGAAGAATATCTGGTTGGTCGGCTAAAGGGTAAAAATAGCCCCATCAAATCTGCGCTGTTAGACCAGCGAATCGTTGCAGGTCTTGGAAACATTTATGTCTGCGAAGTGCTGCACCGGATTGGAATGTCGCCTGGCCGAAAAGCTAAAGATTTACCTAAAAAGCGAATTTCTGCACTGGTTCCCGCTATTCGCGACGTTCTGTCAGAGGCGATAGAGGCAGGTGGGTCTTCGCTTAAGGATTATCGTCAAACAGACGGGGAACTTGGTTATTTTCAACACAGTTTCCGTGTTTACGGGCGTGAAGGTGAACCTTGCGTCAACCCAGGGTGTAAAGAAAAGATTAAGCGAATCGTACAGTCCGGTCGCTCGTCTTTCTATTGTCCGCAATGCCAAAGATAGCTTGATCCGTGCTGTCAGAATGCTAATGAATCGCGCTGAACCGAAGTAACAAATGGCAAACACATGGCCTATGAAACACTGATCGTCGAAGTGGAAAACCACGTCGCGCTTATCAGATTGAACCGTCCAGACGCACTGAATGCACTGAACACTCAGTTGTTAGGCGAACTGGCAGACGCACTGAAATCAACAGAAGAGAATGACAAGGTACGCTGCGTTGTGATCACCGGGTCTGAAAAGGCTTTTGCTGCCGGGGCAGACATTAAAGAGATGGCAGAAAAGACTTTTGTAGAAGTCTTCATGAGTAACCTTTTCGGCCGCGAGACTGAGCAATTCCTGAAATGCCGCAAACCCATCATCGCAGCCGTGTCAGGTTACGCACTTGGCGGCGGATGTGAGCTGGCGATGATGTGTGATTTTATCATTGCTTCGGACACTGCAAAATTTGGTCAGCCTGAAATCAACCTTGGGGTTGTAGCAGGCATCGGCGGTTCGCAGCGGCTAACCCGGTTCGTCGGAAAATCCAAAGCCATGGATATGAACCTGACCGGTCGTTTCATGGACGCCAAGGAGGCGGAGCGCTCGGGACTGGTCAGCCGTGTTGTACCAGCGAAAAAACTGCTCGAAGAGGCGCTGTCAGCTGCGCAAAAAATTGCTGAAAAATCCATGCTGACGACCGCTGTGGTGAAAGAAGCCGTCAATCGCAGCTATGAAACGACACTTAGCGAAGGTTTGTTGTTCGAGCGGCGATTGTTCCATTCGCTATTCGCCTCTGAAGACCAAAAAGAGGGCATGGCAGCCTTTCTGGAGAAACGCGAACCACAATTTCGAGACAAATAATAAGTAATTCTTTGTAAACACCGTTGACTTCAAGCTGAGTCGGTCATAGAAGCCCGACTTCAGATTTCACGAACCCAAAAAGATGGGACGTCCGACTATGGCCAACTCGCCTCAAGCTAAAAAACGCGCGCGTCAAAACGAAACGCGGTTTCAAGTTAACAAAGCGCGTCGTTCGCGCATTCGTACTTTTCTGCGTAAAGTAGAAGAGTCGATTTCCTCTGGGAACAAAGACGAAGCTGCAACAGCACTTCGCGAAGCTCAGCCAGAACTGATGCGCGGTGTGACCAAAGGTATACTGCACAAAAACACTGTTGCTCGCAAAATGTCGCGACTCGCAGCGCGTGTAAAAGCAATCAGTTAATCTACCACTGGTTTTGAAATTTTGAACAGGCGTGGCTTTTTTGCCGCGCCTGTTTTGTTTGCAACTGCGGCATCCTCCCAGTTTCTCAACAAAAAAAATTTAACCGTGAGATTCGTTTCGACAAAGATTGAGTCAAGTTCGAAGTTCTGTTGCGCGGCCTGCTAAGGCCTTGCTAGCTTAGCCATGCGATTCACGTCTACTTTGGGGGGACATGTAGGGACACGAGTTTTGTTCGCGCATTTTTGGGGGCATCTGCCTAATGAAACCCAAAATGCATAAACCGAAAAATTCCTCGTGTTTTTAAATCATCAGGACAGACCTTGCTATGCGTAAGTTCGTTGTTCTGATGTAGCGGTGCGGCGGCTCAAAAATTCGGGCTGGTCCTAAGATCCGTGGAACATGTCTTAAGAGCCCGCGTTTGCGGAAGCAGTAAAGAGAACCTGGAACTGAAAGTTCCGTTGCTTTGTTTGCTATCCAAAAACGTAAACTCAACACGCCGTTTGGTGTGTTCTTGGAGTGTGCCTTTTCGGCACATCACCGCCAGTGTGTTCACTCTGGCAGCGTTAGGAAAGTGTTGTCGCAATAAATGCCGGGCCCAGTGAAAGAACTGGTTGTTCCGGGAAGGTAGTTTGGCTGCCTTTAAATTGAAAAATTGCTAAGTGGGTAACACTAGATGACAGACGAAACTTGGGGACATGTTAGGGCGGAACTTCAAAAAACAGTTGGGAAAAACAACTACGTTAACTGGATTGAACCGTTAGAATTCTCTAGCTTGCGCAATGGGGTTGCAACCTTTTTTGTACCGACAAATTTTATGGGAAATTGGGTTTCCCGCAATTTTGGCGAGCAAATTATTCACTTGCTTGGAAAAAATGGGGAAGCTGTTAGTCGCGTGGAATTCACGGTTCCTGCAATCTCTTCCTCAAGAAAAGCGTCACCCAGCCAAGTTCCAACTCCAGCGAATTCTGCGGAAGGAACGAAAGAAGATAGCGAACTTCCGGGCGCACCGCTTGATAATAGATTCACTTTCGATAGTTTCGTCGTAGGTAAACCAAACGAGTTGGCACATGCCGCAGCCAAACGCGTTGCAGAGGGTGGGCCTGTAACCTTTAATCCGCTGTTCCTTTATGGTGGTGTCGGCTTGGGTAAAACGCACCTGATGCACGCGATTGCCCACGAATTGCAAAGCAGAAGCCCGCAACAAAATGTGGTCTATCTGTCCGCAGAACAGTTTATGTATCGTTTCGTGCAAGCCTTGCGTGAACGCAAGATGATGGACTTCAAAGAGCTGTTCCGCTCGGTCGATATTCTTATGGTTGATGATGTCCAGTTTATCGCTGGCAAAGACAGCACTCAGGAAGAGTTCTTTCACACCTTTAACGCTCTCGTAGACCAGAACAAACAAATCATCATATCGGCAGACCGTGCGCCTGGCGAAATCAAGGGTCTTGAGGATCGCATTAAATCACGACTGCAATGTGGTTTGGTCGTGGATTTACATCCAACGGATTACGAACTTCGCCTTGGCATCCTTCAGCAGAAAGTTGTGCACTATCGCAAGCAATACAGCGATCTGGTTCTGGCAAATGGCGTGCTGGAATTTCTCGCCCATCGCATCTCTACAAATGTTCGCGTGCTCGAAGGGGCGTTGATGCGCTTGTTCGCTTTTGCCTCGCTTGTTGGCAAAGAGATCACGCTTGATCTGGCGCAGGATTGCCTGGCCGATATACTTCGCGCTTCGGACAGGAAAATCACAATTGACGAAATTCAGCGGAAAGTCAGCGAGCACTATAATATTCGCCTGTCCGAAATAATCGGCCCACGGCGATTGCGCACCATTGCAAGACCCCGTCAGATCGCAATGTATCTGGCAAAACAGCTGACATCGCGCAGTTTACCTGAAATCGGCCGCCGCTTTGGAGGCCGTGACCACACAACGGTCATGCACGGTGTAAAGCGAGTGGAAGAGCTAAAAATGCTCGATAATCAAATCGCAGAGGATCTTGAGCTGCTGAGACGCAGTTTAGAGGCCTGATTGCTGCGGGTCAGGCCTTGACGCCCCCCTCAAAGCAACAGACATTCCAAAAAAGACTTGAGCGGGGAGGTGAATGCGCTACGTTCACCGCCCCGACACCTGTAGGAGTGATGGAATGAAAATTAGTATCGAGCGCGCAGCCCTTCTGAAAGCGGTGTCTCAGGCGCAGTCGGTCGTAGAGCGGCGCAATACCATTCCAATCCTTGCCAATGTCCTGATAGAGGCGGAAGGCGATGCTGTTAGCTTCCGCGCTACCGATCTTGATATCGAAGTCGTGGATAAAACGCTGGCACAAGTTGAACGTGCTGGCGCAACAACCGTCTCGGCCGTCATGTTGCACGAAATTGTGCGTAAACTGCCAGACGGGGCGCTGGTTTCGCTGACAGATGATGGTGCTTCAGGGCGCCTTGCGGTCGAAGCCGGGCGATCCAACTTCTCACTGGCTACTTTACCCAAAGAAGATTTCCCCGTTATGGCAACGTCGGAGTATGCGTCTAACTTCTCTGCGCGCGCTGCAGATTTACGCCGACTTTTTGACAAGTCAAAATTCGCTATTTCAACCGAAGAAACGCGTTACTACCTGAACGGCGTCTACATGCATGTTGCAGACTCTGACGGTGGCAAGGTGTTGCGTTGTGTTGCGACCGATGGACATCGCCTTGCTCGGATCGACTCTGGTTTACCAGATGGTGCAGGGGATATGCCTGGCGTGATCGTGCCACGTAAGACAGTGGGCGAACTGCGCAAGCTACTGGATGACGACGACATGCAAATCGCTGTTTCTGTTTCCGAAACTAAAATTCGCTTCGCGACGCCTGAAATCACCCTGACATCCAAAGTCATTGATGGCACGTTCCCCGACTACACCCGCGTCATCCCAACGGGAAACACGCGGAAACTGGAAGTTGACGCCGCCGATTTCGCGCAAGCCGTTGACCGTGTTGCGACCGTTTCGTCAGAACGGTCACGCGCGGTAAAACTCTCGCTCGACGAAGATCGACTGATTCTTTCGGTCAATGCCCCTGACAGCGGTGCTGCAGAAGAAGAACTTGCCGTCGCCTATAATGATGAGCGGTTGGAAATTGGGTTCAACGCGAAATATCTGCTGGAAATCGCCAGTCAGGTTGATCGCGAGAATGCGGTCTTCATGTTCAATTCTTCCGGTGACCCAACCCTGATGCGCGAAGGCAATGACACCAGCGCGATCTATGTTGTCATGCCGATGCGCGTGTAAGAGATGCCGTGCCAGAGCGTTAACATCTCAGGCATATTCAAACTTATAATCCGGAAAGATCCGGTATGTCCGGCCTGACAATTGCTGAATTGCAACTTTCGCACTTTCGCTCGCACAAGGCTTTGCGGCTGACGGCAGACGAACGACCCATTGCGCTTTATGGCCCAAACGGGGCGGGTAAAACAAACATTCTTGAGGCAATATCGCTTTTGTCGCCCGGTCGTGGCCTCCGGCGCGCATCGACCGAAGATATGGCGCGTAGACCCGAGACGCTGGGATGGAAAGTCAGCGCGAGTTTGAACAGCCTCCATCAACTACATGAAATTGAAACGTGGTCTGAATCGGGTCAGTCCCGGTCCGTCCGGATAGACGGCAAAGCCGCAAGCCAAATCGCGTTGGGTCGGGTCGCACGGGTTTTGTGGCTTATACCCTCGATGGACCGGCTTTGGATTGAGGGCGCAGAAGGGCGCAGGCGCTTTTTGGACCGGATGACCCTTAGTTTTGAGCCCGGTCACGCAGAGGCCACCTTGACCTATGAAAAAGCCATGCGCGAACGCAACCGCCTGCTTAAGGATCAGGTGCGCGACCCTGCCTGGTACGCAGCACTTGAGGCACAGATGGCCCGTGCGGGCACTGCAGTCCATCGCAATCGGAAAGATGCACTCGCCGCGCTTACTGCTTCTCAGGCTAAAGCAGAGACAAGCTTTCCAACCGCTGCCCTTCACCTTACCCATGCGGATGATGTCGAAATGCCCGATGAAGAACTTGCACTGATTGCCGCACTCGCAGAAAGCCGCCCCCGAGATCTCTTGGCCGGGCGCACCCTGGTTGGGCCGCACAGGGCAGACCTTCTGGCGACCTACGCCGCGAAGGATGTTGCGGCACGCGATTGTTCAACAGGAGAACAGAAAGCGCTGCTGGTCTCGCTTATACTGGCCAACGCGCGCGCATTGACCGAAAGCTTTGGCGCACCCCCTATCTTACTGCTGGATGAAGTCGCCGCGCATCTTGATGCTGACCGCCGCGCTGCTCTTTATAATGAAATATGTGGGTTAGGTGCACAGGCGTGGATGACAGGCACAGGTGCCGAACTTTTCGCAGACCTTGGCGAACGCGCCAAATATCTGGAAGTAACCGAAACTGCCGGAGTTTCTGCTATAGCAGAGATAAATTGCTCATGACCCTGCCGCTTTTTGATCTGGTACTTTATGCGGGTGCGATCAGCATATTGTTCCTGACCCCAGGCCCTGTTTGGGTTGCACTGCTCGCACGATCGCTCTCTGGCGGGTTTCAGGCGGCATGGCCGCTCGCGTTGGGCGTTGTGGTTGGTGACGCCGTCTGGCCATTTCTCGCTATTTTGGGGGTAAGTTGGGTCGTCGGAACTTTTGATGGCTTTATGACCGTTCTGCGCTATGTCGCGACCCTTATTTTTCTCGTGATGGGTTGGTCATTGATCCGCAATGCGGACAAAGGGATCAACCAGGACAAACGTCTAACGCGCCCCGGTGCCTGGGCCGGGTTTGTGGCTGGCGTTGCTGTGATTCTCAGCAACCCCAAGGCCATTTTGTTTTACATGGGTGTTTTGCCAGGGTTCTTTGATCTTACAAAAGTCACCGGTCCTGACATCGCTGCAATCGTTGCTATTTCAATGGCTGTTCCGCTGATTGGGAACTTGATTTTGGCGCTTTTCGTCGACCGTATGCGGCTGCTTCTCACCTCCTCTTCGGCCCTCAGGCGGGTAAATATTACCGCAGGGATTCTGCTGATTTTTGTGGGGCTGATCATTCCCTTTGTCTAAGCGTAAATTATGGGCGATTCGCGTGACATTCCCCCCTAAACCAGATATAAAAACCGTCAGAAAATCAGGAAGAGCAGAATGTCTGACGACGCACAAAAACCAGAAGAATATGGCGCCGATTCTATTAAAGTTCTCAAAGGGTTAGAAGCGGTTCGCAAACGACCCGGTATGTATATCGGCGATACCGATGACGGCTCTGGCCTGCACCATATGGTGTATGAAGTTGTAGACAACGGTATCGATGAAGCATTGGGCGGATTTGCTGACGCAGTAAACGTCACCATTCACGCCGATTCCAGCGTTTCTGTCAGCGACAATGGTCGTGGTATTCCTGTTGGTATCCACGAAGAAGAAGGTGTTTCAGCAGCCGAGGTCATCATGACCCAGCTGCACGCCGGCGGTAAGTTTGACCAGAACTCCTACAAAGTCTCTGGCGGTTTGCACGGTGTGGGTGTTTCTGTTGTGAACGCCCTGTCCGATTACCTGGAACTCCGCATCTGGCGCGATGGTAAAGAACACTACGCCCGATTTGAAGGTGGCTTTACCGTCGAACCACTACGCGTTGTTGGCGATGCCAATGGCCGAAAAGGCACCGAGGTGCGATTTTTGGCCTCATTAGAGACGTTTTCTAACCGGGACTTCATCTTCAAAACGCTGGAACATCGCTTGCGCGAACTTGCGTTTCTGAATTCTGGCGTTCGGATCATTCTGGTCGATGAACGTCCTGCCGAAGTGCTGAAGACAGAACTGTTCTACGAAGGCGGCGTGAAAGAATTTGTTCGCTATCTGGATCGCTCTAAAACACCCGTTATGCCGGAACCTATTTTCATGGTTGGCGAAAAAGATGGCATAGGTGTTGAAGTGGCGATGTGGTGGAATGACAGCTACCACGAAAATGTCCTGCCCTTTACCAACAACATCCCGCAACGCGACGGTGGTGCGCATTTGGCTGGTTTTCGTGGGGCGTTGACCCGGACCATCAATAATTACGCGCAGTCATCAGGCATCGCGAAAAAGGAAAAGATCAGCTTTACCGGCGATGACGCCCGCGAAGGTTTGACCTGCGTTCTGTCAGTTAAAGTTCCGGACCCGAAATTCAGCAGCCAAACCAAAGACAAACTTGTTTCATCCGAGGTGCGCCCGGCTGTCGAAGGCTTGGTGAACGAAAAGCTGGCCGAGTGGTTTGAAGAAAACCCGGCGATTGCAAAGCAAGTTGTCAGCAAAATTGTCGAGGCTGCACTGGCCCGCGAAGCCGCACGTAAAGCGCGTGAACTAACACGCCGCAAGACGGCTATGGATGTGAATTTCCTTGCAGGCAAGCTTAAGGACTGCTCTGAAAAGGACCCTTCAAAGACCGAAGTCTTTTTGGTGGAAGGGGACTCTGCCGGTGGGTCCGCCCAAACCGGGCGCGATCGGAAGACACAAGCTGTTCTACCGTTGCGCGGGAAAATTTTGAATGTTGAACGGGCTCGGTTTGACCGAATGCTCGCCAGCCAGGAAATCGGCAACCTTGTGATGGCGCTTGGCACCGGTATTGGGCGCGATGAGTTTGACATCAGCAAGCTTCGTTACCACAAGATCGTGATCATGACCGATGCTGACGTGGACGGCGCCCACATCCGTACATTGCTGCTGACCTTCTTTTTCCGGCACATGCCGGAACTGATCGAAGGTGGATTCCTCTATATCGCGCAGCCACCGCTTTACAAAGTTGCGCGGGGTAAATCAGAGGTTTACCTGAAAGATCAGGCTGCGCTTGACGACTATCTGATTCAGCAAGGCGTGGATGGTGCTGTTCTTCGCCTTGCATCTGGTGAAGAAATCATTGGGCAGGATCTTGGGCGTATTGTGGAAGAGGCCCGACAGGTCCGGCGAATTCTGCAAACCTTCCCAACGCATTATCCGCAACACATTCTGGAGCAGGCGGCGATTGCTGCCGCCTTTGTGGCGGGTGCCGTTGATACCGATCTGCAAGGCGTCGCAAATGCAGTCGCCGCGCGGCTTGACCTTATCGCTGTTGAGTACGAACGCGGTTGGCAGGGCCGCCCGACACAAGACAAAGGCATGCGACTGGCGCGTCTGTTGCGCGGTGTTGAAGAGGTGCGCACACTGGACGGCCATGTGATCCGTTCGGGCGAGGCACGCAAGCTTGGTACCTATACCGAGACGATGAAGGATGTTTACGGCCAGCCGGCAAAACTGATCCGCAAGGACAAAGAAGTGCTGATCCACAGCCCGACTGAGTTGTTGCAGGCTATCCTGACCGAGGGCGAAAAGGGCTTATCACTACAACGCTACAAGGGCTTGGGCGAAATGAACCCCGAACAGCTTTGGGAAACCACGCTTGACCCGGACGCGCGCACCTTCCTTCAGGTAAAAATCGAAGATATGGCCGATGCCGATGATATCTTTACCAAACTGATGGGTGATGTTGTTGAGCCACGCCGCGAATTTATCCAGAAAAATGCGCTAAGTGTGGAAAACCTCGATTTTTGAGGATGGGCTGCCAGTTCGAGAAACCCAACTGGCAGTCACTTTCTTACTTATTATGAAGACCCTCGCTGACCGCACGCTCTACTGCCGCCCTGGTCAAATCAAGATCATCTCTGGTTAGCGCAAGGCACGGATACATTTTCCCGGATGATTTAAACACGCCATCCTCTCGTAACGCCTTGTTATAGGACGCACTCATACTGGTGTCTGCGTCCTGAGTATCGCGGTAAGTGCGTATGGTTTTGTCGGTGAACAGCACATCAAACAACGTGGGGTCACCAACAATCTGATGCGCAATTCCGGCTGCGTTCAATGCCTCTGCCTGCATGTTCATAAGCTGATGCCCAAGGCTGCGCAGGTGATCATAAGTACCTTCGCGGCGTAAGATTTCCATCGTTTTCAACCCTGCAATAGCCGCGACCGGATTGCCCGAAAGCGTGCCGAGTTGCATCAGCCATTTATCCGCCCCAACCTTTGATTTATCAAAATGCGCCATGATATCTGAACGCCCGGCAACCGCTGCCAACGGAAAGCCGCCACCTATGATCTTGCCCAAGGTGCACAGATCCGGCACCACACCGTAACGTTCCTGTGCCCCGCCATAGTCGAGCCGGAAGCCTGTGACGATCTCATCGAAAATTAAAACAATTCCATGTGCAGTACAAAGGTCGCGCAGCCCTTCCAGAAAGCCCGGCACAGGTGGGACGATACGTTGCAGCGGCTCCACGATGATCGCCGCAATCTCTTTGTGATGCTCGGCAATCAATGACCGCGCAAACTCCAGATCATTGAAAGGCGCAATCAGCATCTGCGCGCGTACTGCATCCGGGATACCTGCGCTGTCTGGTACAGCCTGGGGGAAGTTGACACGTGCGGCGGGCGCAAGGCTCATCTGCGCTTCGGCAGACATACCGTGGTAGCCACCTTCAAATTTCATGATCTTGTTACGGCCCGTGAACGCACGTGCAAGCCTGATGGCGTACATATCCGCCTCGCCACCAGAAGTGACATAGCGCACCTGATCCGCACAGGTCACAGCGCGGCAGATTTCCTCGGCCAACTCTATGCCAGCCGTGTTGTTCGTAAAAAATGTCATGCCGCGTGGCAACTGCTCCAGCACGGCTTCCAACACTTCAGGGTGTCCGTGCCCCAGCAACATCGGGCCAGAGCCGATCAGGTAATCAACATATTCTTTTCCATCCTCATCCCAAACACGCGAACCTTCGCCGCGGCCGATGATAATGCCGGGGTCAAAATTACCAAAACCGCCAGCCGGTAATACGGCTTTGGCGCGTTCGATCCATTCTTCCTGGGTATGCAGTTTTAGCATGGTATTTTCCTAGTCCAGAATTGCAGCGGGCCCGCCCAGCGCAACAACATCGGGGTTAACACCCAGCCCAACACCCTCGGGCGGGGCGATACGCCCGTTGGCGCGCACGGGCGCAGATGGGTCGAGGCGGGGACTGACATAGCCAGAGAGGTCACAGACATTCAGCAGGTTTTTAGGCTCTGTCGCGGCACCAAGGTGGAGCAGCGCCGCTGTCGTGATATCTGACCCCCAAGTGTCCTCAATACACATTTTTGCGCCTAGATAGAGACATAAATCACGTGCACGCCGGGTTGCGGAAAGACCGCCGAATTTTGACAGTTTCAACGCAACAGCATCCATACAGCCCAATTGGTGCGCCCTGAGCAGAGATGCCGTATCATGCGCCAGTTCATCCATTTTCATCGGCAGGCCAGAGGCCGCGCGCACCGCGGTGCAATCTTCAAACGTTGGGCAGGGCTGTTCCAGCATGATGTCCATGTGGGCGACAGCGCGGGCTACACGGGTTGCATCCAGCCGTGTCGCGCCACAGTTCCAGTCCCCGTAAACAAGCGGCCCCTCGCCAACCGCTTCGCGAACCTGCGTTAGGCGGGCGACGTCCGCCTCCCAGTTTGCATCTGCGCCAAGCTTGACCTGAAACTGACGTATTCCGGTAGAGAACGCCTCTGAGGCTATTTCCGCCATATCCCCCGGCGAAATACACGTGATCGAATGGTAAAGCGGCATATCAGTGGTACAACGCCCCCCGAGCAATGCATGAAGTGGCAGGTTTGCAGCCTTTGCCGTCAGATCCCAAAGTGCAATATCGATCACGGATTTGGCGTAGACGTGCCCGTGTAAATGGCGATCGAGCCGCGCCATCAACGCTTCGGGCCCTATCGGGTCTGCGCCGATCAGAATGGGTGCCATGTCTTCAAGCGCAGGCAAGACACCGCACGTGTATGCCGGCAAGTAGTGCGGGATTGGGCAAACCTCGCCCCATCCACATAGCCCGCTGTCCGTATCAACCCGCAGCACAACACTTTCGACTGTGTCACAGGTTTTTCCGTCCGACATGAAATACGTCGTGTGGCTGGTCAGGGGTACATGCCACAAAGTGATACGGGTTATTCTCATGCCCTACCCTCCGAAAACAGCGACAGGATCGCCAAGAATGTTAAAGTCAGGCACGACGCCAAGGCCAGATGTAGATGGCGGAGTTGCCACGCCATTCACATTCCGCGCACCCTGCCCCGGAACCGGATCAATCGCCAGATGATAGTGGCACAACCAGCTTGCAAGGCGATTTTCATCTGGGGTGGACGCAGCCAGATGTATGGCTACGGTGTCCGCCAAGGCCGACCCGCCAACATCTTCGATATGCATTTGCCAGCCAACAGAAATGCCGAAATCGCGAATTTGCCGTGCGCGTGTAAGGCCACCAACACGATTTGGTTTTACTTTCACGCCCTCGCACCCGCGCGTTTTCCAGGCCTCCAGATGATCATCAAATGTATGCAGGCATTCGTCGAGCATAATCGGGTTATGGACACGGGCAGCGACATGGGCGCATTGCTCAAGCGTCTGACAAGGCTGCTCGACCCAATCGCGTGTGTTGGTCGAATTCAGAACCTGAATTGCGGTGCCCGGCGACCAGGCCCGGTTCACATCAAAAGTTACATTTTCGCCTGAAGGAAGTGCCGCTGAAATTGCTCCAATCCTTGCAATGTCGAGTGCGGTATCTGTCCCACCAATTTTGGCGGAGTGAGTCCGATATCCTTTTTGTGACGCTTTGCGGATTAATGCGATCATCTGGTCAGGCGTACCTGTAGAGATGGAGGAATTAACCTCGACAGGTGTCGCACTTGCCCCGCCAAATAGCTGCCACAAGGGCATTCCGGCCGCCTGCCCCAGAATGTCCCAACAGGCCAAATCCAGTGGGGATTTGACATATGGATGCCCCGGTAACTGCACGTCCATCACCCGGTTAATATGGTCAAGGCCTCGTGGATCCAGCCCAATCAGCGCGGGCGCCAGAATCTCCAAACCTGCCCTAATGCCAGGTCCGTGCGCTGGAAGATATGTATGGCCCCACGGGCAGCCTTCGCCCCAGCCGATCAGACCTTCATCCGTTTCAATCCGGACGAAAGTGCTGTCCAGTTTTTCGAACCTCAGCCGCCCGCCTGACAGAAAATAAGGCTCTGTTAATGGCATATCCAACTGATAGGCCGTTACTCTGGTGATCTTCATAGCCTATTCTCCATAGACCGCAATGGGATGTCCAAGACTGTCAAAATCTGGTGTCACACCAAGTCCAGGGGTGTCTGTAGCGTACAACTTACCGCCTTTGGTGGTTGGTCCACCTATCCCGGTCGATCGTGAATTGTAGTTGTGCAGGTCGGTCGAATTAATCAGGTATTCTTCAGGCGTGGACGCTGCGAAATGAGCAACCGCAGCTGTCGTGATTTCGCCGCCCCAGGTGTCTTCGGAAACAACCGGAATGCGGTTTTCCACCAGATAATCCCGCACGCGGCGCGCTTTGGACAACCCTCCGAGGTTTGAGATTTTCAGACAACACATCTCTGCTCCACGATCCTCAACGATCCGGTGTGCCATGCGTATGTCGGTAACACATTCATCAAGCTTCATCGGCTGAGCTGCAACCCGGCGAACCTGCTGGCATTCCTCATACGTTTTGCAGGGTTGCTCCAGAATAAAATCGAGATCTTTTGTTGCCCGGGCGACACGAATTGCATTGTCGATACGCCAGCCCTGATTGGCATCAGCCATGGCCTTTTCGCCCGGCTTTAGCAACGGTACGGTTGCCCGGATACGGTCGATATCCCCCGCCCAATCACGACCAACCTTGATCTGAAACTGACGGTATCCTGAGGCGCGGTGCACTTCCATCTCGGCAATGGTTTCTTCTGTCGCCTTTTGCGGTGCCACCCGATACATCGGCGCACCATCCGTCAGTTTACCACCCATCAGCATCCAGACCGGTTGCCCTGACGCCTGACCCAGAATATCCCAGCAAGCGGCATCAAATGGCGCTTTGGCATAGCCATGTCCCTGAACGATATGATCCATCAGCCGTTCGATCCGGGAAACCTGCCGCGGGTCTTCGCCGATCAGCTGTTTTGCCGCCAGTTTGGCGAACGCCTCTACCCCTTCGGAATGGGCGACCATGTAGTTTTCACCACAAGGCGTGAATTCGCCACACCCGGATATCCCGGCGTCGGTGTCGACCACAACAACTGATGCCATGGCAGTTGCGATAGCATTGCCAGCCCCCCAGACATAAGTCCCGCCAACATAGGGTAAATGCGTTTTATAAACTGAGATACGGGTGATTTTCATTCGTTTACCGGCCTTTCAGTCAGGACCGGGCCTGTATCCATTCCCTCACCTCGCCAGATTACGTAGGCCAGCACCGGGCTGTCCTGCGTTGTCATGGCATGTGGTTGGTTACTGGCATGAAATGCTGTATCGCCCGATCCCAGAACACGCGATGGTTTGCCTTCTGCTTCGAACAAGGCTTCACCTGCGATGATCATATACATTTCTTCTGCCGGATGATGGTGCCAGGGATAGTGGAGACCTGCATCTGAATAGACGAGAAACGAGCTCATTTCCCGGCACTCAAAGTGTCCTTCATAACCAACAAGTTCGTAGCAACCGAACCGGTTCAGAAAGTCGTCCCCGATATTCGTGCCACGATAGGTTTTTCGCCAATTTGCCTTGTCCCACAATACAATCAATGCATCGCGAAGGGACGTATATTTATCGGTACTAAATCCGGTATCAGTAACCATCGTTTTTGCTGCAGGCACATAAAACGGCTCTAACTCACGCCATTTCACATTGTTTGGGAATGGGCAAAAGGCTGCGACATCCGGGTGGTCGGTGTGCAGAGTGGCCGTTTCTGCAAGGGCTTTTGCAAATTCCCGATGTGTCATGGCACCACCACGATGTTACCGGTGTGTTTTTTGTTGATGAAGGCCCGTTGTGCAGCATGCAGTTCGCGCAGAGGGTAAGTCGCCGCCAGCATCGGTTTGATCTCTCCTCGCGCAATATATCCAACCAGGTCTGCAAAAACACCCGGAGGGACGATCGTTGCACCAGTGAAGGTGAGATCACGCAAGTAGAAGGTCCTTAGATCCATTTCAACGATGGGGCCTGCGATAGCACCTGCGCAGGTGTAACGCCCGCCGCGTTCCAGTAGATCAATGAGAACCGGCCACTGTTCACCACCGACAACATCCGCCACAACGGTGATTTTTTCATCCTTGAGTAGCTCTTTCAAACCTTTTGGCGCGCGCGACAGTATGCGCGCCGGATTTGATCGCGCGACTTTGGCATGTTTTGGCTCAGACGCCATTGCGATCGTCCGGGCGCCACGGCGGTTGGCCAGCTGTATAAGTGCGCCGCCCACACCACCTGAGGCGCCGGGGATCAAAACAGTATCACCGAAACCTACATTTGCGCGGTTCAGCATGTTTTCCGCCGTTACGTATGACGTGGCAAACGTGGCAATTTCTGCGTCGCTCAGGTCACTTTCCATAACATGCACATTCCGCGTGTCGACCTTGGTGTATTCCGCAAAACCGCCGTCACATTCGCTGCCGTAGTAGCCAGTTTTATCCATGCTCATCGGATCGTCCCAGTCACGCAGCCAAGTGTCAATTATGACTCGTTTGCCTGCGAGCTCTTTCGATCCTGCAACAACTTCACCTACAACATCAGCACCCTGTATCCGCGGAAACGTGATTGGCGCACCACCCCATGTTGCGTCTTCTTCATCTGCGCCTTCCAACGCGCCGCCTGTCGTGCTTTCCTGTGTTCCTTTGGAATACCATGCGGTGCGGGTGTTAACGTCAGTGTTGTTTAGACCGCAGGCAAGAACCTTGATCAGAACCTCACCCTCAGCAATATCTGGGACTGGCCAATCATCATGCCATTCCAGCTTTTCCATATCACCGTGCCCGGTCAGAACCATGGCTTTCATTTTCGTCGGTATTGTCATTATGCCACCGCTATTGCTGCGTCTGTGCGGGGAAATACCGAAGCCGGATCATACACCGCCTCGGCAAGGATTTTGCCTTTGCGGGGCTTCCCGGCAACGATCACCTCAACTTCGGTCCCAGAGACATTCGCGTATGGCTTGATATAAGCGAACGCCAGAATTTTACCGTAGGTATGGCCGTAGGCGACAGAAGCCGTGGACCCGACAACTTTGCCGCCGAGTAAAACCGCCTCGCCCCCGTGACCATCTTCAACACCATCGGGTTCGATCTGCAAATAGGCACAAACCCATTTCATCGCACCATTCGCCGCTTCCTCTGCACTGGTTCGGGTCTTCTCAACTCCCAGATACTCTTTGTCGAGTTTGGCAAAACGCATCACATCTGCCTCTGACAGCGTGACTTCGTTCGTCAATTCGCCTGCACCTTTGAACGCTTTTTCCATACGCATCGCGTTCATGGCGAATGAACCATAGTCCGCGATACCGTGCGCTTCACCCGCTGCCCAAAGCGCATCATAAACGGCAAGTGCATTTTCGCGCGGAATGTGAAATTCCCAGCCAAGTTCGCCCGCGTAAGACATGCGAAATGCCCAGACATCGTGACCGGCAACTTTGATTTGTTGTGCGGTAAGCCAGCGGAAGTTTGTATTATCGAGCGGCGCATCGGTACATTGCGCCAGCACCTCGCGGGATTTTGGCCCATTCAGGGTCAAAGCAGCCCAGTCGTCTGAGAGTTTTTTGACGACAACGGATTCGCCCGCGAGGTTATCGTTCAGATGGTCCAGAAGCCGGTTTTCAAAGAACGCTGCACAAACCAGATAGTAGGCGTCATCGGCCAGTTTCACGACAGTCGTTTCAAGTTCGATCCGGCCACGACGGTTCAGCAGATGCGTTAGCGCGATCCCCCCCACTTTCTTTGGCAAACGGTTCGCGACAAGCCCGTCGAGGAACTTTTCGGCATCCGCCCCGCTGACCTTCACTTTGGTGAAGGCAGAGATGTCCATGATGCCAACGGCTTCGCGCACGGCTTTGCATTCAAGACCAACTATGTCGTGCACTTCGTTCCGACGAAAAGAATAATGGTCGTGCTGCGCGACCCCGTTTTTGGCGAACCAGCGGGGGCGTTCATGACCGAACACTTCTTCATAGACTGCGCCTTTTTCTTTCAGGCGCTTGTACATTGGCGATGGTTTGATCGGACGCCCCTGAAGCCGGTTAAAATGTGGGAACGGAATTTCATGGCGCAGGCAGTAATCTTCTTTCGCCTTGATCACCTGCCATTCTTTGACGGCGTAATCACCAAAGCGACGCGGGTCATAGTCACGCATGGAAATGTCCGCTGAACCATGCACCATCCATTTTGCGAGTTCCCGGGTCAGGCCGGGGCCCCAGCCAATGCCTATTTGCGTACCGCAGGCGCACCAGTAATTTTTAACCCCCGGCGCAGGGCCGACCATTGGGTTGCCGTCCGGAGGGTGACTGATGGCACCATGTACTTCACGGGTAATCCCAAGCTCGGCAAAGATTGGCATCCGGTCCATCGAATTTTCAAGCCACGGCATGATGCGGTCATAATCAGCGGCGAAAAGTTCGTTCTCAGCTTCCCATGGGCAATGGTCTTCCCAAACCGTGTTGGGGTTTTGCTTTTCGTAAATACCGATCAGACCCTTTTTTTGTTCCATGCGGATGTAGCCTGAAACCTTCTTGTCGTCGCGAATGACCGGCAGTTCTGTTTCAAGGTCTTCGAACTCTGGCACGTTTTCAGTAACCAGATAGTGGTGCGTCATCGACGTCATCGGCAATTGCAAGCCTGACCACTCGCCCATTTGACGTGCATAGGTGCCACCAGCGTTTACAACATGTTCGCAGGTGATGGTTCCCTGCGGGGTTTCGACAACCCATTCACCCGTATCGCTTTGTGTTATGTTTGTTGCCTGACAGCGGCGGAAAATCCGCACGCCTTTCTGGCGCGCACCTGTTGCCATTGCCATCGTCACATTCGACGGATCGACGTGGCCGTCATCGGGGGTGTAAAGCGCGCCAATGACACCATCAAGGTTGTAGAACGGATGCTTCGTTGCGACAAACTCTGGCCCGACCAGTTCGATGTTGAATCCCAAAGAGCGACCCACAGAAAGCGTGTGGCGCAGCCAATCCATTTCATCTTCGCTATAGGCGAGGCGGAACGAACCACAGCCGTGCCATGTTACGGCTTGCCCGGTTTCCTCCTCAAGCTTCCCTGAATAAAGGCCGATATTGTAATCCACCATTTTCCCCAGACCAAACGAACTGGTTGAATGGGTGATCTGACCTGCCGCGTGCCATGTTGAGCCGCTGGTCAGTTCGGCTTTTTCAAGCAGAACCGTTTCCGGCCCCCACCCCTCGTGCGCAAGGTGGTAAGCCAAACCGCACCCCATCACGCCACCGCCAACAATGACAACTTTTGTACGCGTGGGGAAATCTTTCTGAGACATCACATTTTCCTGTTCGAGAGTCGCAAAATTCCTCGACAGGCTAATCAATCATCTGTACCATAGTCAATCATGAATGACACAAATGTATCATATAGTGTTTTGGAGCGGTTGGCAGACGAGCTAACCGACCTGACGCCAGAGACGCGCAAGGCGGCAACTTACGTATTGGAAAACCCAAATGATGTTGGCGTTTCTACTGTGCGTGAAATTGCAGAGGCCGCAAAGGTTAAGCCCAACACAATGGTACGCATGGCGCGCCAGATTGGCTTTGAGGGGTATGAGGATTTTCGAGAACCCTTCCGCACGGCGATTCGCAATGGGACAGCAAGTTTTCCAGACCGTGCACGCTGGTTGCAGCAGATTGGAAGCTCTGGCAAGCTTGGTAGTCTCTATGCTGATATGGTCAATTCAGCGCTGCGAAACATTGAAGAAACATTTGCAAATATATCTGACCAACAGCTTTCAGCAGCGGCAGAGGCGATCTGGGCATCGCGGCAAACCTTCACACTGGGCGTTGGTGTGAACAGTTCGAACGCGCAGAACTTTACCTATCTGGCTTCGACCGGAATGATACAGTTCCACGCCATCCCACGCATGGGCAGCACCGCTGTCGATGATCTTGCATGGGCAGATAAGCAGGACGTTCTGATCGCCATAACCTGCAAACCCTACCGGTCCGAAGTTGTCGAGGCCGTACGCATCGCGCGCGAACAGGGCGTGATCGTGATCGGAATTTCCGACAGCCCCGCCTCTCCGATCATACGGGGGGCTGATCATGGGTTTATCGTTGCGGCGGATACGCCTCAGTTTTTTCCGTCTTCTGTTTCGACAATTGCGCTGCTTGAAATACTGCTTTCATTCGTAATCGCATCCGCAAGCGACGAGATTGTTGAGCGGGTCGGAAAATTCCATCAACGCCGCCATCAGCTTGGCCTTTATCACGAGGATCAGTCATGAATGCCCCTTTGACGCACTCGCTGGACGCCCGCTATTACACCGATCCTGCAATCTTTGAGAACGAGATGAATGGCCTGCTGTCCCGCACATGGCAGTTTGCCGGGCACGTGAGCCAGATTTCCAATATCGGAGATTACTTCGCCTTTGACATTGCCGGACAGAACCTGTTTTGCATTCGCGGTCGTGATAATGTTATCCGCACCTTTTACAATGTGTGCCAGCACCGCGCCCATGAAATGGTCAGCGGATCGGGCAACACGCGCGTTGTCGTCTGCCCGTACCACCAATGGACCTATGAGCTGACAGGGGGCCTGCGGGCTGGGCCGAACATCAAGAATGTACCCGGTTTTGATCGCGAGAAAATCTGCCTCACCGAAGTGCGCTCCGAAGATTTTCATGGCTTCATCTTTGTCAATCTCAACGATGACGCCGCACCGATGGATGACTGGTATCCTGGCGTACGCAAAGAGATCGCCAGCTACGTGCCCCAAATCGACACTTTGGCGCCGCTCGAATGGGTGGAATGCCCAGAGCGTTGCAACTGGAAAGTCTCAGTCGAGAATTATTCGGAGTGCTACCATTGCCCGACGAACCACCCCACCTTTGCCGAAGGGGTGATCAAACCAGAAACATATGACATTCAGCCTGATGACAAAGGTGGTTACGTTTTACGCCATACGACCGAATGCCAAAGTCTCGACAAGATGACCTATCCGATAGATTTGGATGCAAATGAACATGCAGGCGATTACCAGTCCTGGTTCCTTTGGCCTATGTTCAGCTTCCAGTGTTACCCCGGCAACGTATTGAATACGTACCATTGGCGTGCCGTTGACGTGGACAACTGTGCCGTCTGGCGCGGCTGGTACACAGAAGGCGGCGTGGATAGCGATGTTATCCGGGGTCTTGCTGTTCAGGACCGCCAGACTACCGTTGAAGAAGACATTGTTCTTGTCGAATCGGTGCACCGCGGCCTGAAATCCAAGGGGTATAGACCGGGCCCGCTGGTGCTTGATCCGGGCTGTGGGGTCATGTCGGAACATTCGATCAAGAAACTTCAGGAGTGGATGCGCGAGGCCGTAGATGGCTGACAGGGTAGACGTCTACTATTCGCTGCAAAGCGACTACTGCTACTTCTTGCTCGAACGTCTGATCTGGCTTCACGGTCAGGGTGTAGAGGTTGTGATGCGCCCGGTTCTGGGGGGTGTGCTGCGCATCCCCGATCGTTTCAAGTACCGGGACATGTTGGAGCAGCGCTATTTCGAAACTGATACCCTGCGTACTGCCGCGTTCCTTGGTTTGCCGTATGCCTATCCCGACCCGTCACCTATTTCCTTTATGTCTGGGTCGCTTTGGGTTGCCGAACAGAACCAGCCACTTAACGAGCGCCTTTCTAGGTTATTCGTCGGCTCCGTACGCGAGGGCAAAGGGCTTGAATTTCTGGATCATGTCGGTCGTACGCTCTGGGATGGCTCAACACCGGGGTGGGATAAAGGCGATCATCTGAAAAACGCGATGGCGCGGGCTGGCCTCGATATAAAAGAGGTCCTTTCCGAAAATGAATGGCCCGCCACTGAAAAAACCCTTCAGGAGAACGCTAATGATTTGCTTGAAGCGGGTCATTGGGGTGTACCGCTCATGGTCGTCGATGGAGAGCCTTTTTTCGGGCAAGACCGGTTTGATCAGGTCGTCTGGCGACTTGGATTGCCCGGCTACATTCGGAGAGATGCGTGACCGAGGTCACGCCATATCGGCAAGACCATGTTGACGACAAATGGGTTAGCGGCGCTGCCGGTCGTTTATGGGTGGACAACCCCGGGTCAGGTGAATGACTTGCAGAGGTTTCTATTGCCGGTGCCGCCGATGTTGATCGTGCTGTACAGGCAGCAAAACACCACCATCAAAACGGCGTTCTATCCGAAATGCGCCTCTTCAATTTCTATAAGAGCTTTGTACAAGAGTTTTCCTTGCTCCGGCGTCGGGGGGGGCGTTGAAACACCCTTTGGCGGATACGGCAAATCTGGCTATGGTCGCCAAAAGGGACGAGAAGCGCTCTGGAATTAAGTCCAGGCAAAAAACATCGCAATCAAACTTGGGAATGCATAATGGCTGATCTGTTTAACGAAGATTTGTTTTTGAAAGGTCTGGAGCAACGCAAAGGCACGCTTGGGGCGGAATACGTTGAAAAGAACCTTGCCGCAGCAGATGATTTTACACGCCCGTTTCAGGAAGCCATGACTGCCTGGTGTTGGGGCTTTGGCTGGGGCGACGATGTGATAGAGCCGAAGACGCGCTCAATGATGAATCTCGCCATGATCGGTGCGCTTGGCAAAATGCACGAATGGGAAATTCACTGCCGCGGCGCTATTAGCAATGGCGTCAGCAAAGAAGAAATCCGCGCCATTATTCATGTTGTCGGAATCTATTGCGGCGTGCCGCAGGCGTTGGAGTGTTTTCGCGTCGCCAAAAAGGTTTTGGAGGAGGAGTAGGTTGGCGGGTTTAAGTTGGGAGTCCGCGTGGTGATGAATTGAAAAGGCAAATCGGAGTTCTTGTTTGTCAGTTTCGAGCCTTTTTGCTAGTTAACGGGTCGCTGCGAACGTCAGGAATCCTGACCTGATCACTGGAATTTGCGGCGCTTGAATGCCTTAACATCGGCCGAAGACAGCTTAAACCACTCCCCATTTGCACGTTGATCTGCGAAACGACGGTGCCAGTAGGCCTCAATGCCCGGAGGATCGTCTGTTCGAATCGCGTGAACTAGTTCTACCTTTTCAGGGAGCGCGATGCTGATCTGCTTCACACGCTTTTCCAATTCATCGCTGCGTCCCACTTTAAAATGGATGCCAGACTTTAAGAGGTAGACCCAACCCTCCAGAAACTTCGGTGAGCTAGCGTTGCCACTGGGGTTCCGAGCCACTTTCGTTTCTGGAAGGATCGCGATTAAATCGTCCTCGCCGCGTTCAATTGCGCGATCCCGCAGAGCTGCAATTACTCCATTCTTACTACCGAAGTGCTTGGAAAACGTGTTGTGGCTGATGAAGTCAGGGATCTCCCTAGCGTAATAGCGCAGTTCGGCGTTTGAGGGAGGCTTGCGATAGTGGCGGCAGACTTCAGCATATTTGTCCAAGACCAAATCGCTGGACAGGCGTTGGTTCATTTTGTTGGGGTGCAAGCCTGCCTCTGATACCGCGTCATTCCAGCGAAGCCAAATCTTCCCACACCAATCTTTTTCGGCGATGCCCGTTTCTTGTTGGAAAAACTCTTTTCCCGGGACTCTGCCTCCGTTAGCTTCTGCTAGCCTTTTGATCTCATTTTGGATGTGTTCTTTCATGGGGACGAGGGTCGAAAGTACGAGTAACGTTGTCAACCCCCAACCCGGCATTGTCCAATTTCGGCTTTATCCGCCTTGCTGACACCCAACCAGCGGTTCGCGACTAAGTTGCTTATGACGTCCCAATTGCCCGTGCCTTGCACGGGTAGTGCCCGAACCGCCCCCACGGGGCGGGCGCTTTTCGCCCTCCCCTCGGTTCGGGCACCGTGATCGATTGCTGCGTAGCGCATAACAAAGTTTCCGTTGAGCGGGTGTAATACATGCACGTTTTTACGAAAATTTTCACATCATCGAATTGTATTATCCCGCCCAAAGCGTAAATAAAACCAAACGCCATTCGCACAAAGGAAAACGCATGGGACAGAACATCACCAAAGGCATCAAGGCTTTGTTGGAAGAGGCGAATGCAGCGGTCGAAACTATGCCGATTGAGCATGCCAAGCAGGCTTATACAGACAGCAATTATGTTTTCATCGACCTGCGCGACATTCGCGAACTTCAGAGAGAGGGCAAGGTTCCAGGCGCATTTTCCTGCCCGCGTGGCATGCTGGAATTTTGGATTGACCCGGAAAGCCCCTATCACAAGGACGTATTCAATCAGGACAAGGCCTATGTCTTTTACTGCGCAAGTGCCTGGCGCTCTGCCCTAAGCGCAAAAATCGCGTCTGAAATGGGTTTGGCGCCTGTTGCGCATATGGCGGGTGGCTTCACTGCATGGAAGAAATCTGGCGGCGAAATTGAGACCGTAGAAAAGCACTGATCAGACCCCTTTTGTGAAAGCCCCCCTTGGTGCTACTGTTGGTGGATTACGTCGGACTGGGGGGGCACCGAAATGGACTACTACGATCTTGGATCTTATTCTCTTAAGGTAACAACCTTATCAGAAGATGCGCAGCTATGGTTTAACCGTGGGCTGATCTGGGTTTACGGATACCACCATGAAGAAGCGATCGTTTGCTTTGAAAAGGCAATAGAGGCCGACCCCGATTGTGCGATGGCCTATTGGGGTATCGGGTACGCGATTGGCCCAAATTATAACAAGCCCTGGGAAACATTCGAGGAAGAAGAAAAACCAGCTGCGCTGGCGACAGCTCACGATTCCCTCTCAAAAGCCACAGCCCTTAAAAATACAGTGTCCCCATTCGAGCGTGCTTTGATAGAAGCGCTTTCAACGCGTTACCCAAAAAGCCCCGACATTGTGGATTTTTGCCCCTGGAACAATTCCTACGCAGATGCGATGCGCAAGGTTCATGCTGCTCACCCGCACCAGTTGGATGTCTGCGCCCTGTTTGCCGAGGCGATCATGAACCGAACACCGTGGCAGTTGTGGGATTTGCCGAAAGGCCTGCCAGCAGAGGGTGCAGACACGCTCGAGGCGATCAAGGTTCTTGAAGATACCTTCAATTCCATTGATGGCGCATGGGACCACCCCGGCCTTCTGCACATGTATATTCATCTGATGGAAATGTCGCCGCATCCAGAGCGGGCATTGCGCCACGGCGACAGGCTCAGCACCCTCGTTCCGGATGCCGGGCATCTATTACACATGGCAACGCATATCGATGTGCTTTGCGGAGACTACGAAAATGTCGTTTCTCGAAACTCGACCGCGATTATTGCGGATCGCAAATACCTTGCACGGTCCGGCCCCGACAATTTTTACTCGGTCTACCGCTGTCACAACTATCACTTCAAAATCTACGGGGCGATGTTTCTTGGACAGCCAACACCTGCCTTAGAGGCCGCAGAAGAGCTGATCAAGAATTTGCCGGAATCGATCTTGCGGCCAATGGCCGACTGGTTCGAGGGGTTCATTCCAATGAAACAGCATGTGCTGATCCGTTTTGGTCGGTGGCATGATATTCTTGCCCAGAATCTGCCCGAGGATAAGGAGCTCTACAGTTTTACAACGGCGATGATGCATTACGCACGCACGGTTGCGTTTGCCAATACAAGTAACATCGCTGGTGCAGAAGCAGAGCGAAACCTCTTTGATGCTGCGCGGGCGCGCGTGCAGGAAAGCCGAACACTTTTCAACAACACCTGCGAAGACATTATGGGAGTTGCTGAACAGATGATGTTGGGCGAACTGGAATATCACAAAGGCAATCACGAAGCAGCCTTTGCTCACCTGCGCCGCTCTGTCGAAATTGACGACAGCATGCCCTATGACGAACCTTGGGCCTGGATGCAGCCAACGCGTCATGCGCTGGGCGCGCTCCTGCTGGAACAGGGACAATATGAGGAAGCAGAGGCCGTCTACCGCGCCGATCTGGGTTTGGACGATACGCTGAGCCGCGCCTGCCGACACCCCACAAACGTCTGGAGCCTGCATGGCCTTCACGAATGTCTGACCCGGAGGGGCGCAAATGCAGAAGCGCTGCACATCAAACTGCAACTCGACAAAGCCGCTGCGCGCGCTGAGGTTCCTATCAAGGCATCCTGTTACTGCCGTCAAAAGGCAGTAGCGTAAACTTGGGCAGACGCGCGCTCACAATCTCGTTGTTGCTCAGAGCTTTCCAGAAGCAATTTTAAACAATTAACGTCAACCATTCAGATCGAAAAGGGCGTTCGGTATAGGGGTCGAGGCTTCTGAAACTTTACGTGTCCGAAACAAGTTTAGCATGTCTCATGGCACCCCCTGCATAAAAGCTGATACTCTTGCGCAAGAGAATAAGGCCTGTTAAATCGGCGCGACATAGCCCCAATAGCTCAGTCGGTAGAGCAACTGTTTCGTAAATAGTAGGTCGGCGGTTCAAATCCGTCTTGGGGCACCATTAAACAATAAAAAAGTAACTGATTCAGACCCTCAGACAGCCTATATTAAGCTGGGTTAGCTCGCTATTTTCATAGCCCGCTTTGGTGTTTCGTTAAGTTGGGTGACAGCGTCATAAAGCAACCACTCAACAAGCTCTTCCTTAAAAAGAATTTTCTGCGTGAATTTTTCCGTTTCAAGAATGAACTCAAAAGAAGGCCATGCGCTCCTGAAATCGGGAACTGACAGGTTTGTCTTTGGGTCAAACTTCGCGAAGAATGTCATGACGGACCCGGGTTTAATTGTCGCCGAGTCCCAGCCTAGCTGACCATTCAACGATGCATCAACTTCCTGACCACTTTCACGAGATTTAAAGTAGCACCTCTTAACTTTTATGGGTCTTAACGTCTGGCTCACCGCACTCAGGCCAAGCCCCTCAACTTCCATTGCTCCTTTGGTAACAAAATCGTTTCGGCTTTTGGCAAGGCCACCTTCGATTTCGGTCCAGCTCCGGTAAATTGATTTAATGACCAAGCCTCTGTCAAGAAATTTGACGCGAGAGAGGACAGTATTGCTCCACGGCGAAAAATAGGATTGCAAGGCGCGATACCTCGGATGATACCTTTTTCGAATTCGATACTCCTTCCACAACAGAAAACCAGCAAAGAGCAATACCGCTATGGCAACAAT
Source organism: Pseudohalocynthiibacter aestuariivivens (assembly GCF_018457175.1). Taxonomy (GTDB): domain Bacteria; phylum Pseudomonadota; class Alphaproteobacteria; order Rhodobacterales; family Rhodobacteraceae; genus Pseudohalocynthiibacter; species Pseudohalocynthiibacter aestuariivivens. The sequence goes on along the minus strand of NZ_JAGFNU010000007.1, from coordinate 173,429 downwards.
GTTGCTGAGGCCCAATTCGGTCATGATACGGCCCCAAGAATTGAGATCATTTGGCGCGCCCTCAAAACCGAAAAACCCGAAGATTTTCGGGGTCAGGTAAACAGCTATAGCAAGTGCGAGCAGCATTACTTTTGTCATTTCACGGCACCTAACCAAAAGGCGCACTCAGGGATAAAGAACGATTCAATCACCGATAAGTCATTATTATTGAAACGATATTTCAACACCTGCGCTCCTTTGTTCAAAGCAGAAAGGTTGCAATTTCGCCCAAGCTGCATCCACTTCAAATATCGAATATCGCCCGCACCCGTAAAAGACGTGAAAGGATATTGGTGTATGAATTGGTTAATTCTAAGACATCATAGAGATTAATTGTGACATCTGTGTCTATTGCGCGAACAGTTTGTTTGCTCGTGACGCATTGTTTAGGTGATTAAGCGTATTCCGTGCGAGCGGTCTGTTCATGTAGATCATCTTGAGGCACCTGAGCCGTTCACAAAAGCTACACCTTTTCCTCTTCCTCAGCTATCAGAACGGCGTCTTCCGGGGCATCCTCTGCAACCAGTTCTGCGTCTTCTGCGGCCTCATCTTCAGACTTATCCTCGATTGTTCCCACAATCAGCGGCAACATTTCGGTCGACGCGGGCATCGCGATTTCGCCTGATGCCGGAACCTTCCAGCTCAGCGTATCAAAGCTTCCGCAGTTTTCACAAACCGGACCCCAGACAGGGTGAATTGTCTGGCAGTTTTCGCAAACCCATTGTGGGCCGCGCGACACCGTCAACGCGCGCGTCAACAAGCCCCGGACAAGCGCGTCATCTGCGCCTTCGCCCCGTTCGATCGCAGCCATAATTGTCATTGATCTTGCGGTTGGCTCGGTATTATAGAGATCGCCCAGCGCTTTGCGGGCCCCTGGAAAATCTTCCGCTGCAATCATGAGCTCTGCCTGCAGCATCTTGGTTTCGCTATGATCGGGGTGCGTTTTCACCAGTACAGCAAAACGTTTGATGCGTTCCTCCGCTGTTTCATCTGGTGCTATTTCAGCAAAAGCGGCCGCCAAATCCGGATGCGGGGTGACACCCCAGGCTTTCTTGATAACCCGCGTCGCGTATCGCGGTTTATCTTGCTCAATGTATGACCGCGCAGCCATCACAGCCGCCGGTACTAGATCTGGCGACATACGGTTTGCTTCAATCGCGGCTTCCCGGGCTTCGATGGTATTACCTTCCATCAAAATGTCCCGCGCTTCGGACAGGGCAAGCACAGCGTCGCGCCGCTTGTGAACATCGCGGGGCAGTGCACCGTGGCGCAGTTTGGCACCCAGTGTTTTCCGTGCGCCAGACCAATCTTGGTGTTCGGCCTGTAGCTGAAGCAATGTATCCTGCATCTCTTCATGCTTGGGCTTCAGCGCGAAAGCCTTTTCAGCAAGCTTAAGAGCGGTATCGGTATCCCCTTCAGCCAGCTTTTGTTTCAGTATGCCGCGTACACCAACAAAACGTGTACGGTCATCTGCGAGCAAACGCTTGTAAACTTCTTCAGCCTTTTTGTTGTCTCCGGACATCTCGGCGGCTTGCGCACTGATAAGGTTGGTAAGTTCAGGACGGGCAAGATAACGCTCTGCCTTAGCTGCCTTGGACATCGCCTGCCGCCCCTCACCTGACGCCAGCGCAAGCAACCCATCTGCCAGCGCTTCATAGCCTTTGCGCTCGCGATTGCGGTCAAAATATCGCGACATCGCGGTTTCATCGCCATTCAGAAACCTCAGAATAGCGACCAGCAATCCGGTCAGCTTGATCAGCAGCCAGACAAGCAACAGCAACAAAACAGCGGCAATTACCATCTGCAACGGGCCCAGCGTAAATTCCATATCAGCAATCGACAGGCGAAGCCCGCCACCCGTTTCCATCAACGCCCCAAAGCCAAGTGTCAGCGCCGCAACGACAGCAACGAAAATCAGAATTTTTATCAAAGACCAAAGCATCAATTTGTTCCTAGTTGCTGCCGATAGATTCGGTGAGCTTTTCAACTGCGGCCAGCGCCGATTGCCGCGCCATGGCGTTCGCTACCCAATTTGCCAGCGCGTCTTGTCCAACATTTGGAAGCGCCGCAATTTCACTGAGCGACGTTTCGATGTCGCCATCACGCAACGCAGCCTCTGCGCGTGACAGAATGGCGTCGGCGTCATCACCCTCTCTTGGCTCAAGCGAACGTGCGCCAAGCTGGGTGCGCAAAAATGCGGTCAGCCGCGACGTTGTTCCGTCTTCCACACCCAACTGTATCGAAGCTTGAAGCGCTGCCCGCGCCGCATCTGGAAACTGTTCCTGCAAGCCCATCTGGGTTGGTGCCCCGGCCGTGGCGACCGCGCCTAGTTCTGCCGGAATTTCAATATTCCCAACCGATTTCAGATCATTCAGTGCCTCGGCGAAGGGGCCGCCGCTATCAAGCGCTGCCTCAATCCGCGAAACAGCAGCCTGAACAGCGGCCTCTTTAGCAAGGCGCTCTGCGCTTTCGACCTGAGCGGCGGCTGTGCTGGCAATAGTTTGAATCTCTGCGTTCTGCGCTTCGAACATCTCTCGCAGAGCCTGCAATTCCCGTTCATACGCCGCCACCGCCGCGCTGCTTGCCGTTGATCCGCTCACCGGGAGCTTTTCAACCTCGGTTAACCGGACGTCTATTTCAGCCAGTTTCGAAGTAAGATCATCAAGTCCTTGTGTCGTCGCAGCTTGTTCAGCTTCAACCGTGGCCTGCAAATTCGAAATTTGTGACATGATCGCTGAGTCGTCTAAAGCTGCTGCTACCGCGTTTTCTATTTCAGAAAACCGCGCTGTCTGTGCATCAAGTGCTGCTTCAATATCAGCAGACGGGTTTTGTCCCAAAGGTAGATCGACGAATTGGGCTACACCAAATCCTATCGCCGCCGTTGCAGCGCCTCCAAGAAGCATCGGAACAAAACCGCCGCGTTTTTCAGGCACCGCTTCTTTGGGTGTCTCTTCGGGTGCGGGTTGTTCTTCCGGGGTCGGCTGCTCCTGTTCGGGTTCAGCTTCGGGCAGAGATTCGGCGCTGGTTGGCTGATCCGCCTCGACCGCCGCTTCCTCCTCTATGGGTTTAGCGTCGTCAGATTTATCAGCGTCTTCCGTCGATTCATCTTTTCGATCTTCGGATTTTTGTTCTTGAACCTCAGGCTCTACAAGATCAACAGTTTCTATTTTGTCATCCTGCGGTTTATCCGCCTCTGCCTTTTTCTTTGCCGTGGTTCTTGGTTTTCTGGAACTGGCCAACGGACCCTACCCTTTTTCTACAATCACAAATACGGCACCCCGCACGATACCCTGAGACTAGCTTGGTCATCCGGCTCTCTCAAGCGACCTTCATGCGTCTATAAGTCCTGCTATCGCATCAATCATACCTAGCCCCCCTGGATGCGCAGAAACAACGGTTTTCGCCTGAACAGAGCCAGATATTTCAGCTTTTACGGCCTCGCTCAGGGCTACAATTCGCAGCGGTGCAGTAACAGTTTTTACCTGTTTAAAAAATAGCTTCGCACCTTGCGGGGAAAAAAGGGGAAGAATCACCAGGCTTTCACCCAACAAACATTCGTTCGCTTCGTCCGTAAGTTCTGCTGGAACTTGCCGATACAAAATTGCCTCTGTTGTTTGTAGGCCCGCTTTTGTCAGTGTCTGGGCAATATCTCCGCGGGTCTGTCTGCCTCTTAAGTGGAGCAATGGGCCAGCAGGTTTCAGTTCCCTGATCATTCTGATCAGATCTTCTGCGGTTCCGTTCGCGGATATTGATTCATAACCCGCATCACCCGCAACCTTTGCAGTTCTGTCACCGACGCAGAAGGCTGGCCCTTGCAAATGCGGCCAAAGGTTTTTAGCGGCCAGCACCGCGTTTTCGGACGTGAAGATAAAGCCCTCAAATCTTTCGGGCTGGATGTCCGGCGTTTCAGATTTGATCTGAACAACCGGCGAGACAATAATTTTGACTGTATCGCCAAACTCTGACTGGCAAATCGATGCAAAGCGTTCTGCCTGCATTTGGGGCCGCGTCAGCAAAAGTGTTGGTGTGAATTGGGCCAAGTGCCACCTGCCGGGATTGTCTGCGCCTCTCTCTGGTGTTACCTGCCAAAGGAACCCTTCGCAACCGGCGCAGCAATGAACACAACGTTAACTTTCCTTGGGCTAGAGAGCAGCTGCGACGATACAGCCGCTGCCGTTGTGCGTCATACGCCCGGTTCTTGTCCTGAAATACTTTCTTCGGTTGTCATGGGACAGTCTGAGTTACACGCCGATTTCGGCGGTGTCGTTCCAGAGATTGCGGCACGTGCACATGCTGAAAGGCTCGACCTTTGTGTAGAGCAAGCTTTGAAGAAAGCGGCTCTAACATTGCGGGAAATTGATGGAATTGCGGTAACAGCGGGCCCCGGCCTGATTGGTGGGGTTCTCTCTGCTGTAATGTGCGCTAAGGGGCTTAGCATAGGGACAGGCCTGCCAATGGTCGGCATCAATCACCTTGCGGGCCATGCCCTCACGCCCACATTAACCGATGACTTGGAGTTCCCCTACCTGATGCTTTTGGTGTCGGGTGGGCATTGCCAATTTTTAATTGTGCGTGGTGTCGACGACTTTAGCCGGCTTGGCGGAACAATTGATGACGCCCCTGGCGAGGCGTTTGACAAAACCGCTAAACTGCTTGGCTTGGGCCAGCCCGGCGGGCCAGCCGTCGAGGCTTGCGCCATGTCCGGAGATGCGGCGCAAATCCCCCTGCCCCGCCCCCTGCTTGACCGGCCAGATTGCGATATGTCGTTTTCCGGGCTGAAGACTGCGCTGCTTCGCGCCCGGGATCTGCTTGTTGCGAAACATGGCGGCCTGAGAGAGGTTGACCGCGCCAATTTATGTGCTGCCTTTCAACAGGCCGTAACGGATGTTCTGGCAGAAAAATCGCGCCGCGCATTGAAACTCTACTTGTCTGAAAACCCAACCCACCCTGCTTTCGCGGTTGCCGGAGGTGTTGCAGCAAACAAACGAGTTCGCGCTTTATTAGAGACTGTTTCTGCCGAGTTCGACGTACGGTTCACCGCGCCGCCGCTCGCGCTTTGTACTGACAATGCAGCCATGATCGCCTGGGCCGGACTTCAAAGATATCGATCTGGGGCACGCGACGATATGACATTGTCTGCGCGGCCTCGCTGGCCGCTGGATAAAACAAGTCCAAGCATGCTGGGCTCTGGAAAGAAAGGGGCGAAGGCATGAGTGTATCGGTACTTGGTGCGGGCGCTTTCGGAACTGCGCTGGCAATTTCGATTTCGCGCAATGGGAAGCCCGTCACCCTTTGGGCCAGAGACTCAGGCGCGGCCGCATCTATGCAAGACATGCGTGAAAATGCGCGTCGGCTTCCAGGTGTACGGCTGCCAGAGAACCTGCTGGTTATCTCAGACATCCAGATCGCCGCAAATTCCGATACGCTGCTTCTTTGCGTCCCGATGCAGCAACTCTCTGGGTTTTTGGTTTGTCACAAAGACATCCTTGCAAATAAATCACTGGTCGCATGCTGTAAGGGTGTAGATCTTGACAGCCTCTCGGGCGCGACCTCGCTTATTCGACACCACGTTCCTTCTGCGACCGCCGCCATTCTGACCGGGCCAAGCTTTGCGGCTGACATCGCGCGAGGCCTGCCGACGGCCCTGACCCTCGCCTGCAACGACGAAACAGCTGGAAAAGATCTTCAACATGAGATCTCAACAGCAAACTTGCGTCTTTACCGAACCAACGACACGATTGGGGCAGAGCTTGGGGGCGCTCTGAAAAATGTTGTCGCTATAGCCTGCGGGATCGCGATTGGTGCCAATCTTGGAGAAAGTGCGCGCGCAGCCATCATGACGCGGGGGTACGCAGAAATGTTGCGCTTGGCCGCGACACTGGGCGCAAGGTCAGAAACACTGTTGGGGCTTTCAGGCCTTGGTGACCTTGCCCTCACTTGCACATCTGCCCAGTCGCGAAACTATGCCTTTGGTTTGTCACTTGGTTGCGGAGAGGCCTTCGACCAAAATGTAACGGTAGAGGGGGTTGCAACAGCAAAAGCAGTCTCTAATCTCGCAAAAAAACACAAAGTTGAGATGCCCATTGCTGATGTAATCGCAGCAGTGCTTGATCAAAAGTTAACTGTGGAAGAGGCGGTAAAAACGTTATTGTCCCGCCCGTTGAAAGAGGAATGACCAATGCGTGTAGCGCTTATCGTCAAAGACAAACCCGGATCCCTGCAAATCCGGATGGACAACCGTCCTGCCCACCTTGCCTATCTTGAAGAAACCGGTGTTGTAGAACAGGCAGGCCCGTTTCTGGATGCGAATGGTCAGATGTGTGGCTCGCTGATTGTTCTGTCCGTCGACAGCATTGCAAATGCAGCAAAGTGGGCCGAAAATGACCCCTATGCAAAGGCAGGACTTTTTGAGAGCGTAGACCTGCAGGAATGGAAAAGGGTGATTGGCTGATGGCCTACTGGCTGTTTAAATCCGAAGTATCAACCTGGAGTTGGGACCAGCAGGTTGCCAAAGGTGACGCTGGCGAACAATGGGATGGTGTGCGCAACTATCAGGCACGCAACAATATGCGTCGGATGAAAATTGGCGACCTCGGGTTTTTCTATCATTCACAAAAGGAAAAAGAGATTGTCGGAATCGTTGAGGTTTGCGCAGAGTCGCACCCCGATACGACAACCGATGATCTTCGCTGGGATTGCGTGGATATAAAAGCGGTCAAACCGCTTAAGCTGCCAGTCACACTTCAAATGTGTAAGGAAGAGCCGCGCCTTGAAAACATGGTCCTAGTCAACAATACCCGTTTGTCGGTGCAGCCTGTAACGGAAAAAGAATGGAAAACTGTCTGCGGAATGGGTGGCTTAAAAAGCTAGCATTTTCCTGTATTTCAGTCACTATTCCACCATAAATCATAGGAGGACGACATGGGTTTTCTGTCTGTTGTAATAGCTGCAATTGCGTCTTATGCGTTTGGGGCTGTCTGGTATATGGCGCTTGCGAAGCCTTGGATGGCCGCTGCGGGACTTCGAGAGAGCGAGATCAACCGCAAAGATCCAAAACCCTATATCATTAGCTTTGTTTCGGCTCTGATCGTCGCGGGGATGATGCGTCACATCTTTTTCATTTCCGGAATAGACACAGTTGGAACGGGGTTAATGGGCGGTTTCGGACTGGGAATATTCATTGTCAGCCCGTGGATATTGACGAATTACGCCTTTAGCATGCGCCCACGCGCGCTTACACTTATTGATGGAGGCTACGCAACGTTCGGCTGTACAATTATGGGTCTTGTGTTGGTTTTAGTTTGAAATACGGAGGGCCCTGAAACACCAGAACCCTCCGCCACCCCACGTGCTCCCTCAGCACCACACGTGTTCTTCAAAAGGTCCCGGCTGTTCTGGCCATTGATCTGAAACTAGATGCGCTCGGCCATCAAGGCAACAAAATTACTGCAACAAAACTAGTAAAATTAAACTCACCAAAGCACGGTTGCTTATAACGAAAACGCCCGCCAAAAGGCGGGCGCTTGCGTTAATCCCCTCGGCCAATCAGCCGTAGACGGATTCTTTACCGAAATGTTTTGTAAGCATATAGTAGACAACCGCGCGGTATTTGTTGCGCTCTGATTTACCATAGGTTTCGATAACTGCGTTGATTGCGTCCATCAATTGAGGACCATCATTCAGACCGAGTTTCTTGATGAGAAAATTGTTTTTGACTGTATCGAGCTCATGCTCCTGAGATCCAGCTACTGTCGATGCATCCGCATCGTATATTGCCGGGCCGCAACCGATGGTGACTTTGGTTAGCAAATCCATATCAGGTGTAATGCCGCATTTGTTTTTCAAATCATCCGCGTATTGCGCAATAAGATCGTCTCTTTTTCCCATGGGAATCTCCAAACAATAATTTCGGGGCAACCCCCCGCCGCTAGCCCGTAACATCGAGCCGTCCAAATGCAGACTAGAACCATTCGTGAAGATAACAAAGGAAAAGATTGCCGGATAATTCCCCCTAGTTTGCGCAATACGACCGGCGCAAATTGCCGCCATACAACCCAACCAACTCTGGAGGACAAGATGGGACTATGGAACTTTGTGAAGAATGCAGGGAAATCTTTGATTGGCTCTGCCGAAGCGTCAGAAATACAGCCCGAAGAAGCGTTGAAGGCAGAGGTTGAAAAACTTGGCCTGGATACAAACGGGTTCGATATAACCGTTACTGATGGAAAGGTAAAAGTAAGTGGCGGAACGATGTCGACAGAAGAAAAAGAAAAGATTGTTCTGGCTGTTGGCAACGTCGCGGGCATCTCTTCGGTCGAGGCGGACCTAGAAGGGGAATCCGTTTTTCACACCGTTGAAAAAGGTGACACGCTTTGGGCGGTAGCGACGAAGACGCTTGGCGATGGTAATCGCTACAAAGAAATTTTCGAGGCGAATAAGCCGATGCTGAGCCATCCGGACAAAATTTATCCCGGTCAGGTTCTGCGGGTTCCCGGCGGAAAATCTGCTTAAGTTTCACAAAAAAACCCGCGCCAAACTGCGGCGCGGGTTTTTAGTTTTATGGGATCCCGTTAGTAGCGGTAATGCTCTGGCTTATAAGGGCCCTCAACATTCACGCCAATGTAATCAGCCTGTTCTTTTTTCAGCGTCGTCAGCTTCACGCCGATACGGTCCAGATGCAGACGCGCGACTTTTTCGTCCAAATGTTTTGGAAGAATATAAACTTCGTTGTTATATTCGTCGCCTTTGGTCCAAAGTTCGATCTGTGCAAGTACCTGATTTGTAAAACTTGCTGACATCACAAAAGACGGATGTCCCGTTGCATTGCCAAGGTTCAGCAAGCGGCCCTCTGACAATAGAATGATCCGGTTGCCCGAGGGCATTTCGATCATATCGACCTGTTCTTTGATGTTTGTCCACTTGTGGTTCTTAAGTGAAGCGATCTGAATTTCGTTGTCGAAATGGCCGATGTTGCCAACAATCGCCATATCTTTCATCGCGCGCATATGTTCGATACGAATGATGTCTTTGTTTCCGGTCGTCGTAATAAAAATGTCTGCGCTATCAATGACATCTTCCAATACAACCACTTCGAAACCATCCATCGCGGCCTGAAGCGCACAGATCGGGTCAACTTCGGTTACCTTAACGCGCGCGCCAGCCCCGCAAAGAGACGCGGCAGACCCTTTACCAACATCGCCATAGCCGCAGACAACAGCAACTTTGCCAGCCATCATTGTATCTGTCGCGCGACGAATACCGTCGACTAGGCTCTCTTTACAGCCATACTTATTGTCGAATTTCGATTTGGTGACAGAATCGTTTACGTTGATCGCCGGGAAAGGCAAATGGCCTTTTTCCATCATTTGATACAAACGGTGGACGCCTGTGGTGGTTTCTTCTGTCACGCCCTGGATCATGTGGCGTTGTTTGACGAACCAGCCGGGGCTGTCTTTTAGCCGCTTCTTAATCTGGGCAAAAAGGGCGACCTCTTCTTCAGACTCCGGTTTCTCGATAATGTCTGTCTCACCTTCTTCGACCCGTGCACCAAGAAGAATGTAAAGCGTCGCGTCACCACCATCGTCCAGAATCATGTTTGCACCACCCTCTTCGAACGTGAAGATACGGTCTGCGTAGTCCCAGTATTCTTCGAGTGTCTCACCCTTGATCGCAAAAACAGGAGTTCCACCTGCGGCGATAGCGGCGGCGGCGTGGTCTTGAGTTGAAAAGATGTTGCAGGACGCCCAGCGCACATCCGCGCCAAGGACAACAAGCGTTTCGATCAAAACAGCCGTTTGAATGGTCATATGCAATGACCCGGCAATACGTGCGCCTTTAAGTGGTTTGCTGTCGCCATACTCTGTCCGCAAAGCCATTAGGCCCGGCATTTCTGTTTCGGCGATATCCAGTTCTTTGCGGCCGTATTCGGCCAGCGAAATATCTTTTACGATGTAATCCTTTGGCATCCTGCCCACGCTCCTTGCGAATAACTTTCGCGCAGCAGATAGCATTCAGTCGTCGGACCGACAATAGGTTAGCCGAAACTACGTTAGGCGCACCAAAGCGTTGGTTAACTTGGTTGGCCTGCTGGTTCTGGCGTTGGCAGGTCATGAAACCAATCTGTGCCGGCTGCCACGATGCAGCTAACGCCATTTGGGCTGGTTAACATAACTGTAAATGTGCCTGTTTCTGGGGAGGCCCAGACTTCTAGGAGTGTCTGTGCCGATCGTGTCGCCTGAATACCCCCGGCTGTTAGTTGCTCGGAGAATTCTGATTTTAGCCGGTCGACGACCTGGTCGCGCATCGCGCAGGATGTTGCGTGCGCCGGGGGGGCCGTTGCTGCCATGCCGAACAAAAGCCCGGCTGTAAGAAGACGCTTGAACATAGCAAGCTCCTTTCGTTAGTGCTTCGGTTTTGAGGAGGGCACGCCGGGAGGATGACAGTGCCCCCCTCGACTAATAAGATCATGGTCCGTACGTCTGTGTTCAAAACACAAATCTTCACACAAACGGCGGCAGCACGTGATCTATTCGTCTACGCTGAATGAAAAATGCGGCGATAGAGTGGCTTAAAAAGAGGATGTAGCACAATGGCAACACCACCCAGAGCCTGGCAGAGAATGCTTTCAGGTCGCAGGCTAGATCTCCTCGACCCGACCCCAGTTGATATAGAGATCGAGGATATCGCACATGGGTTAGCTTTTGTTGCGCGCTGGAACGGGCAAACACAGGGTGATTTTGCATATTCAGTTGCCGAACACTCCTTGTTGGTTGAACAGATTTACATGCGACTTTCCCCAAATGCCCCAGCAAAGTGGAAACTTGCAGCGCTTCTGCATGATGCGCCCGAGTACGTAATAGGAGACATGATTTCACCTGTGAAAGCTGCCGTGGGTCTTGGGTATAGTTCACTTGATGATCGGCTGACTGCAGCAATTCACCTGCGGTTTGGATTGCCCACCGCGACGCCTATCTCTGTTAAGCGTCAAATAAAAAAAGCTGACAAAATTTCTGCTTGGCTCGAGGCCACCCAGATCGCCGGGTTTACAAAGAAAGAGGCGGACAAGTTTTTTGGCAAACCGCCGCCCGATATGATTGATGGCTTAACGATCCGGCTACGGCCACCGCTTGAGGTTCGCAATGATTATACCGCGAGGCATCGGCTGCTTTTAGCGGAATTGGGCTGAAATAGTGACTTTTCTGTACGGCCCGCCTTTCGTTATGATGCTGTTGGTATGGCAGAAATCCTCAATCAGATCGTTCAGGTTGGCGGAACGACTGCCATGCAAAAACCGACGGCACCTTCGGTCTTGATTGAATGGATGGATGCCCATCAGGGCAGAAACGGCTGGCATGTAGCAGAAACTCCGGAAAAACAAATAGTGGGGTTTCAGTATTTTGAGCCGAATAAGAAGTTGCCTATCGAGGCGTGCGACATCGCGAGCTTTGTTCGGATCGGCGCGGTCAAAATGGGTATCGGCACAGGTTTGTTTGAGGCCACCAAAATCGCGGCGCGTAATGCTGGGTATCGCTGGATCAACGCAACGATCAGGGCTGATAAAAAAGGCGGTCTTGCTTATTATGCATCCCTGGGCTTTGAAATATGGCGCCTTGATTGTGACGTTCCGCTCAGCGACGGTACACTTGTTGACAGGATCAGCAAACGCTTCACGCTTTAGCAGGCGCAGCAGGGAGAGGCCGCGCCTGCTAATTTTTACCAGAGATCCCTAAGCGAGTTAAACTTCTTTCCCAGCCGCTTCTCGGTGCGATTACGTGTCGGAATAAAGCGATCTGCATGCGGCTTTGGATGCTCTGGCACTCTGCAACCACGTTTTACACATGTTGCGGTTAACAGACTGTCTGCTAGAATAGATAACATGTCATTCTCCAATTCGTCGTTTTCATACGTTAGAAATAAAAGCGTTCATCCTATTGTGCTAATCTTAAAAATTTCTATTTTGTAAGCTGAACTATCAGGTAGACTATGGATTGGCGAAATATCCCTTCACTCGCTGCGCTTCGCGCTTTTGAATCCGCAGCGAGGTTAAAGAATTTTAGCGCGGCAGCACGAGAGCTGAATGTGACCCATGCGGCGATTGCGCAGCACGTGCGCGGATTAGAGGCGAGGTTTTCTCAATCTTTGATCGAACGACACGGACGACTGATGGAGCCAACGGAAGCAGGGCGTCGGCTGGCTGACACGTTAAGTGATGGGTTTGGGACGATTGAGGCAGGCATTAAGGACCTGATTTCAGATGCAACAACGCGCCCTCTTACAATTTCCACAACGCCAAGTTTTGCTGAAAACTGGCTTATGCCGCGGCTTGGTGCATTTTGGGCTGATCGTCCGGGCCTTGAAATTTCGATCGTTCCAACGACGAAAGTGCTCGACCTGAAGCGCGGCCAAATCGATTTTGCGATCCGATACGGGGGCGGGAACTGGCCGGGGCATAAGGCAGAGCGGCTTACGCAATCCACTTATGTGATCGCCTGCAGCCCGAAGTTTGCGGAAAAAATCGAATTTGGCGGCCCATCCGATTTATCAAAACACGTCTGGCTGATTGAACAGGGACACCCTGAACAACGACTCTGGGCCGAGGCGCATGGTATAAACCTGAACCAGTCGCAGATCACAACCTTCGCAACCAATACCCTGGTCTTGTCAGCAACACGGCAAGGGTACGGACTGTCGATTCAGGCTTATGCGCTGGTTGAAAGTGATTTGAAAAACGGAACCCTGGTTAGCGTATTTCAGGAAGATTCGGGCGAACTTGGCTACTACATCGTGACGCGCGAAAACCATATGCACCCATCGCTTGCGCCATTTATCGACTGGTTGCGTTGTTGCAGCTAAGATTAGCGTGGGCTTCGTTTCGCCAAAATCCGTTGCAACGTGCGGCGATGCATATTCAGGCGCCGCGCCGTTTCGCTTACATTACGATTGCACAACTCATAAACACGCTGAATGTGTTCCCAGCGAACCCGGTCTGCAGACATTGGGTTTTCTGGTGGTGGTGGCAGGGCATCACCGTTCGCCAACAAGGCGGCCGTTATGTCATTCGCGTCAGCAGGCTTAGAAAGATAATCAGTCGCCCCTATCTTTACGGCTGCAACCGCTGTTGCGATAGCGCCGTATCCAGTCAATACAATAATCCGCGCACCGGGGCGGCGTTCGCGCAGCAATTCAACCACATCCAGGCCGTTGCCATCCTCAAGCCGCAGATCAACGACCGCGTATGCAGGGGGGCGGGCTGTCGCAATCGCCTTACCAGCCGCAACAGACCCGGCCAGTTCTGGCTCAAAGCCACGTTTTTCCATGGCTCGCGCCAGACGGCGCAGAAATGGCTCGTCGTCATCTACGAGAAGCAGAGACTTGTCATCTCCGATCTCAAGTAATTCTCGGTCTGTCATTAAAATACCTTGCGCGCGTTGTCCTAGCGTCCCTTGTATGCGGTTGCGTGCAGCGGGTCAATTTAGCTCGCCGTTTCTACAAAGCAGGTAACGCTTTCCGCCATCTCAGTTGCGGTCATATCACGTGTGTAATACTCAACAACCCCATACTCTGGTAGAGCGAGATAGCTAAACGTTGAGTGGTTTACGAGATAGTATTCCTCGTCGCCCTCTTGTTTCTGATAGTAGGTTTTATAGGCCCGCGACGCTGCTTTGACCTGCTCCACAGTTCCGGTTAATCCGATCATCCGCTCATGCAGGTTGAATGCGAAATCCGCCATCACTTCTGGTGTGTCCCGCTCTGGGTCGATCGAAATCATGACAGGGGTCGCCATTATCCCTTGCTGTTCCAGAAGGTCGACAGCTTCTGCATTGCGCGCAGTATCCGCCGGGCAAATGTCGGGACAAAATGTATAACCAAAATAGACGATGGACGGGCCCGTAATGACTTCTTTGTCTGTTACGGTCTGACCTTGCTGATTGACCAGTGTAAATGGGCCACCAATACTACCTGTACCGCCAGCAATTTGCGATGCCCTGCAGGCCGCAAAAATATCGGCCGCGTTTCGGGCTGTTGCAAACCAAAGGCCCGCCAAAAGCGCGACAATCGCTGTGCCCGCGACAATTGCATAAGTTTTTGCCATTTTTACCCTCTTTACGGTTTTCGTCTGCTGCGCATTGATCACGTCTACGCGCATGACTAACAATTGCACAGATTGATGCAATCACAGTTTGGCGAGCGTATGACAAAAAAAGACACTGCCCTTTTTATCAGCGACGCCAGGAGCGACTGGGTTCGCTTGCGTACGCTTATGGTTTTGCGCTGGGTCGCGATCATTGGTCAGGTCACCGCAATAACCATAGCGTTGCGGTATTACCACCTGCAGCTTGAACTTGGTTTGGTCTTAATGGCCCTGAGCGCGTCTGTTATTGCAAACCTGATTTCAATTTTTGTTTATCCGGAAAATAAGAGGCTGACAGAAACGCAGGCCGTGTTGCTGCTTCTGTTCGATATTTCACAGCTTTCCGCGCTGGTTTTTTTGACCGGCGGGCTGAACAACCCCTTCGCTTTGTTAATCATGGTGCCCGTTACGATTTCGGCAACCGCGCTTCATTTGCGGTCTACGCTATTTCTGGGCTTTATCGCTTTGGGCATGACAACACTTTTGTCGACCTACTATATCCCGCTTCGTACTGAACAGGGGTTCATTCTAAGACTGCCAAATGTTTTCGTCTTTGGGTTTTGGGTGTCGATTGTCATTGGAACAGTTTTTCTGGGCATCTATGCCCGAAGGGTCAGTTCTGAAATCCACAACATGTCCGAGGCTCTTGCCGCAACCCAAACAGCGCTTCTGCGCGAACAAAAATTGACTGACCTTGGAGGGGTGATCGCGGCCACAGCGCACGAGTTGGGGACCCCCCTTGCTACAATAAAGCTGGTCAGCACCGAGATGATTGAAGATTTGTCTGAGTCCCCGGAGCTACGAGAAGATGCAGGGCTGATCCGCGATCAGGCCGACAGGTGCCGCGAGATTCTGCAATCAATGGGCCGTATTGGAAAAGATGATCTGCACATGCGAACAGCGCCCCTTTCAACATTCATAGAAGAGGCAGCAGAGCCACATATTAGCCGCGGCAAAACGGTGCATTTTGCATTTGACCGGGAAGGTGATGGTGGCATGCAGCCAATCGTCTACAGACAGCCAGAAATGATCCACGGTATTCGCAATCTTATTCAGAATGCCGTTGATTTTGCTGAAAAAAATGTATGGGTCGAGGCGCATTGGACCCAAGACCATATTCGCCTGCAAATCATCGATGATGGCGCTGGTTTTCCGCCGCATCTGCTTGGCCGGATCGGTGATCCTTTTGTGCGCAGGCGGCGAAGCGCCGCAGAACGTGCCCAAAGGCCGGAATATGAAGGGATGGGGCTTGGGTTGTTCATAGCCAAAACTCTTCTGGAACGCTCCGGCGCGGATCTAACGTTTGCCAACGGGTCTGATCCTTTTCTGGCTGATGAAGAACGGCCAGAAAAATGCGGCGCAATTGTAGAGGTGAAATGGCCAAGGTTCGGGCATACGCCCGAAGCAACGACGCCGAGGCGTGCGTTGGGTCAAAACCAACCGATCGACGTTTGAGCTGTTTTGCTTAGCGTTGGGAAAAGTTTGTCGCCGTTCCTACAAATAAATTCCTTTACGCGCCCAGGAACATGGCTGATCTGGCTTGCGGCCATCCGCCGGACAGCTAAAGTCAGCCCATGTCGGCCTATTCCTCACAACAGCTCCTGACGTCACCTCAGGAAACTGCAAATCTAGCAGCCAGAATCGCACCACATTTGCGTGCGGGTGACACCGTTTTGCTTGAGGGGCCAATAGGTGCCGGCAAAACCCATTTTGCACGTGCGGTAATTCTTGCACGGATAAGCGTTCCCGAAGACATACCTTCGCCAACCTATACTTTGGTTCAAACTTATGATGCCGGCGACGTCGAAATCTGGCATTGTGACCTCTATCGGTTGACCTCTCCGAACGAAGCTCTGGAACTCGGCCTCGAAGACGCCTTTGAAAATTCAATTTGCCTCGTCGAATGGCCAGACAGGCTGGCCGATCTTGCGCCTAACGACGGCCTTATTCTTTCATTTTCGGTCGTCGCTGAAGCCGAGCATCGGCATCTGACGGCCTCGGCCAAATCGGCGCGCTGGCAGCCTGTGCTTGATCTGATCCATGACTGATTCACACCCAAATTCACTTATGTTGTTTGCTGCTGGGCTTGGTACGCGGATGGGTGCGCTTGCCGCTGAAATGCCGAAGCCGCTGATAAAAGTTGCCGGTCGGGCGCTGATAGATCACGCATTGGATCAGGTCGAGGGCGCAGGTATCGCCAGAACCGTTGTAAACCTGCACTACAAATCAGAAATGATGCGCGATCAGCTGGCAAACAGAAATGTTGTTTTCTCCGAGGAGCTTGAGACCATTCTGGAAACGGGTGGCGGTCTTCGTCACGCGCTCCCGCTTCTTGGGAAAAGCCCGGTATTTACCTTCAATTCTGACGCAATATGGGCGGGACCTAACCCTTTAAAGTTATTGGCCGAAGCGTGGAATCCAGAGAAAATGGACGCTCTTTTGCTTCTCGTCGCCCCCCAGAATGCGCGTGGACATACAGGGGCGGGTGATTTTGTAGTGAACGCCACCGGTCAGTTAACGCGCGGCCCGGGCCATATATATTCCGGCGCGCAAATCCTCTGTACAGAGCGGCTTTCTGAAATCGCTGACGATGTGTTTTCGCTGAATGTTCTCTGGAACAAAATGATGGCTGAAAACCGAATCTATGGCCTGCTCTATCCCGGCCAATGGTGTGATGTCGGCCGCCCCGAAGGTATTGCCGAAGCAGAAAATCTGTTGGCAGAGGTGCGCGATGTTTGACCCTTGCGAAAAGGCCAGAATTTTCGGGCTACCACCAGGCGCTGATTTTGCGAAGGCTCTGGTACACGGCCTGCTGGATCGGACCCAGGGAATGCCGCCTGAGAACGTGGCGCGTGTTGAGGTTTTTGTGAACACCCGCAGAATGCAGCGGCGCGTGCGCGACCTTTTTGATTCTGGCCCTGCCCTTTTGTTACCGCGACTTCGGCTTGTGACGGATTTGGGTCAAGATGCTGCAATGGCCGATCTGCCGCCAGCCGTCCCGCCGCTGCGACGTCGGCTGGAGCTTTCGCAGCTCGTGGCCCAATTGTTAAAACAACAACCTGATCTCGCGCCTCGCTCTGCCGTTTTTGATCTTGCTGACAGCCTTGCTGCCTTGATGGATGAAATGCAGGGTGAAGGTGTATCGCCCGAAAAAATAGCGGAACTGGATGTAACTGACCAATCTGGACATTGGGAGCGCGCGCTCAAATTTGTATCTCTAATACAGCGCTTTTTTCAGGATGAGTTCGAAAAAGCGCCTGATTCAGAGGCGCGTCAGCGCATGGTTATAGAACGGCTTGTTTCGCGCTGGGCGGACTCTCCGCCAGACCATCCAGTGATTGTTGCTGGTTCAACCGGCTCTCGTGGTGCCACGCATCTGCTAATGCAGGCTGTGGCACGCCTTCCGCAAGGTGCCCTCGTGTTGCCCGGGTTTGATTTTGACATGCCTGCGTCTGTTTGGACCAGCCTCGACAACGCGCTCACGACAGAAGACCACCCGCAGTATCGGTTTGCGAAGCTCATGAATTCGCTGGATCTGGGTCCGGGTGACGTTCTGAAATGGTCTGACACCCCTGTTCCAAGCCCGCCGCGAAACCGGCTTGTTTCTCTCGCCCTGCGACCTGCCCCCGTAACAGATCAATGGATGACAGAGGGGCGCACGTTAACGGATGTTGGCAAATCAACCGAATCCATAAGCCTGATAGAGGCCCCGTCTTCGCGTCTTGAGGCGGTCGCAATTGCGCTTCGTCTGCGCAAAGCGGCAGAAGATGGAGAAACCGCTGCCCTTATTTCACCTGATCGCCAACTTACGCGGCAAGTCACCGCAGCACTTGATCAATGGAGGATAGAGCCAGACGATAGCGCGGGGCGACCATTGCACCTTTCAGCACCGGGTCGTTTCTTGCGGCATGTTTCAAACCTGTTTGGTCAAAAACTGACATCCGAATCGCTGCTAACGCTGCTAAAACATCCGCTTTCCTATACCGGTGCTGAAAATCGCGGCTTACATCTTTTATGGACGCGGGAATTAGAGCTGTCTCTGCGCCGCTACGGGCCACCCTTCCCAACACCGGCGGATCTGACTGGCTGGGCCGAGTTACGTGCCGATGACGGGCGCCTTGACTGGACAAAATGGTTAGGGGAAATGCTGGGAGGGTTGGAACAGGTTTCAGAAAGACCGCTTTCCGATCATCTCCGGCACCATTTGCAGATTGCCGAACAGCTCGCTGCCGGACCAGTCGTTGAAGGGGCCGGCACACTTTGGGACAAGCCAGCAGGAAAAGCGGCGCTTGCTGCTGTTCAGGAGCTGGAACGAGAGGCAAGTGCTGGCGGTATTCTTTCACCCGCTGATTACAACGCGTTGTTCTTGGCTATCCTTAAGCGCGTTGAAGTCCGTGACCCAAGCCGCCCACATTCAAACATTATGATCTGGGGAACGCTGGAAGCGCGTGTTCAGGGTGCCGATCTGGTCATACTCGGCGGTCTGAATGATGGGGTTTGGCCCGAACAACCCGCCCCCGACCCGTGGTTGAACCGAAAGATGCGCCAAGATGCCGGCTTGCTTTTGCCCGAGCGGCGCATCGGCCTGTCAGCCCATGACTTTCAGCAGGCCATTGCGGCAAAGGAAGTTTGGCTAACCCGCGCCATTCGCGACGCCGAGGCTGAAACAGTTCCCTCGCGCTGGGTTAATCGGCTTGTTAACCTTCTTAACGGCTTAACGGAACAAGGGGGCAAAGAGGCGTATTCAGATATGGAGCAACGCGGCCAGTTCTGGCTTGATATGGCCGAGGCGCTTTCAACACCAAAAGTCTCTGTTCCTGCGGAAAACAGACCTTCTCCGTACCCCCCGACCAACCAGAGACCACGCAAACTTTCCGTGACACGCATCAAAACATTGATCCGCGATCCTTACGCCGTTTACGCGCAGTACGTTCTTAGGCTTAAACCGCTTGACCCGATCAAGCAAACGCCAGATGCGCCCCTACGCGGGACCGTTCTTCATAAGGTGATGGAGCAATTCTTGTCAAAAAGCGCCTCTACACGAGAAGAGCTTTTGCACATCGCCGATCAGGTTTTGCTCGAAGATGCGCCCTGGCCCGCCGCCCGGCGTATTTGGTGGGCAAAGCTTGCCAGGGTTGCTGACTGGTTTATCGCCGGGGAACAAGCGCGACGCGCGATTTCGACGCCGATAAAGACAGAACTTTTAGGAAGCGTTTCGCTGGCTGAGCAGGGTTTTACGCTCACCGCGAAAGCTGATCGCTTTGACCGCGCCGCTGATGGGTCTGTGTACATCATCGACTACAAAACCGGTGCACCGCCCTCTGCCGAAGAACAAACCTATTTTGACAAACAGCTACTGCTAGAGGCCGCAATGGTTGAGCGCGGGGGGTTTTCTGAAATCGGCTCGGCACATGTTGCTGGCGCGACATACATCGGGCTTGGTAGTTCGCCAAAGGAAGTGCACGCACCGCTGGATGACCCAGGGCTTGATCAGGTTTGGCAAGAGTTTGACGCGCTGATTAGAGCCTATTCAGGCCCAAAACAAGGATATACCTCTCGTCGCGCCATGGCAAAAATGCGCTTTGGGGGCGACTTTGACCACTTGGCGCGTTTCGGCGAATGGGATGAAACCCAGGAGCCGGCACCAAAGGAAATGCCATGAAACGTCGCGACGCAGCCACCGAACGACAGGTTCGCGCCGCTGATCCGCGTGGATCTGTCTGGCTTTCGGCAAACGCCGGATCCGGCAAAACGAGGGTTCTGACAGACCGCGTTGCGCGTCTGCTGCTAGGCGAGGTTTCGCCCCAACACATCTTATGCCTGACCTACACAAAAGCCGCTGCTTCAGAAATGCAAAATCGGTTGTTCAAACGGTTGGGTTCCTGGGCGATGAAAGAGGATTCTGCGCTGCGGGAGGATTTACTGACCCTCGGCGTTGAGGTTGAAATAGACGCAGATGTTCTCGCCCGGGCACGGCGTCTGTTCGCGCGGGCGATCGAAACGCCGGGCGGGTTGAAGATTCAAACAATCCACTCCTTCTGCTCATCGCTGCTGCACCGCTTTCCACTTGAAGCGCGGGTTTCACCTCAGTTCACGGAAATGGACGACAGGGCTGCCAAGCTGCTTCGCGAGGAAATTGTTGAAGAGCTTGCCGATGGGTCAAACGTCAAACTCATCGACGGTGTCGCGCATTATTATTCTGGCGAAGATTTTTCAGCGCTGACGCGAGAAATTGTAAAACACAAAGAAGCCTTTGCCAAAAAACCCAACGCCGTTGACGTATGGAAGAGGTTTGATCTGAACGCAGACACATCCGAGTCTGATGTGTTGACTGCTGTTCTTAAAGGAGATGAGCCTCATTTACTGCAAACAGCTGTAGCTCTCATGTTTGCCGGAGGCCCGACAGACGCTAAAAATGCGGCAAGATTGGCTCTCATAGATCCGAATAAAATCTCTTTCTCAGACCTAACAATTTTCGAGAGTGTTTTTCTAAGCGGAAAAGACACGAAAGCCGGTTCCTTTGTTGCCAAAATTGATGCGGTTCCAACGAAACCCACTCGCGAAAAGCTTGGGCCTATACAAGATCAGCTGAACGGTTTAATGGCGCGGGTTGAGGCCGCGCGCGAGATGCGAATTAGTCTCTATTCCGCCCAAAAAACGCTTGCATTGCATGAGTTCGCGAGTGTTTTTCTGGCAGAATACAACACACGCAAACAACGCCATGGCTGGCTCGACTTTGATGATTTGATTTTAAAGGCGCGCGGCTTGCTGAACGATCCACTTGTTGCGCAGTGGGTTTTGTTCCGGTTGGATGGCGGGATCGATCACATTCTTGTCGACGAGGCGCAAGACACAAGCCCTGCGCAATGGGACGTGATTGAACGGTTGGCGCAAGAGTTTACAACAGGTGAAGGCGCACGCGCAGAGGTGGAACGATCTATCTTCGTCGTTGGGGACAAAAAACAATCCATCTACTCTTTTCAGGGCGCCGATCCTGATGGGTTTGACAGGATGCGCGCGCATTTTCAGAAAAAACTGGACGATGTGCAAATTCCCTTTCAGCCCATGCAACTTGAATATTCGTTCCGGTCCGCAAACCCGATACTTCGCCTTGTTGATACAGCGTTTCAGGAACGAACGGGCAACGGCCTGGGTGGCGACATTCATCACATTTCGTTCAAGCAAAACATGCCCGGGCGCGTTGATCTTTGGCCTGCCATTCCGAGAACCGCGGAAAAAGAAGACAGGGATTGGTTCGATCCGGTTGATAAGGTCGCTGAAAACCACCACTCGGTAAAGCTCGCGTCCCAGATCGCCGAGCAGATTGCTGGTATGATCGGGAAAGAAAATATTCCCGAAGAAGTCGGCCAGACCGGTGAATTTGAAATGCGAAAGGTGCGGGCAGGGGACATTCTGATACTGGTGCAGCGCCGATCTGATCTGTTTCATGAAATCATTCGCGCCTGCAAAAATTTCGGCCTGCCTATTGCCGGGGCGGATCGATTGAAAGTGGGTGCAGAACTTGCTGTCAAAGATATCTCGGCGCTGCTGTCTTTTCTGGCCACGCCAGAAGACGATCTTTCGTTAGCCGCCGCTCTCCGGTCCCCGATGTTTGGCTGGACAGAAGAGGCCCTGCACGCACTTGCCCAGCGCAGGGGCGAAAAGGAATATCTTTGGGCCGCGCTTCGGGGAAAGGCCGCAGAACACCCAGAGACGCACGCCATGCTTCAGGCGTTGCGCGATGATGCCGACTATCTGCGGCCCTATGATTTGATTGAACGGATTCTGACCCGCTATCGCGGGCGGTTAAATCTGCTGGCCCGGCTGGGCTCTGAGGCAGAAGATGGAATCGATGCGCTGCTATCGCAGGCGCTTTCCTATGAGCGTGCGCAAGTGCCCAGCCTTACAGGATTTCTGACATGGCTAGAGGCGGATGACGTTGAAATCAAACGGCAAATGGACAGTGCTGGTGACCAAATTCGGGTGATGACCGTTCATGGCGCAAAGGGGCTGGAGGCACCCATCGTGATTTTGCCTGATACAGGCCAGCGTAATTTGAACCTGCGAGACGAGATTTACCTGACAGAACGCGGGCCAGTTTGGAAAGCCTCCGCCAACATGCAGCCCCGGATAATGGCCGAAGCCCATGAAACGTTAAAGGCTAAGCAGGCCGCCGAACGAGATAGGTTGCTATACGTGGCAATGACGCGGGCTGAAAAATGGCTGATTATCGCGGCGGCTGGTGAGTTGGGTAAAGATGGCAACAGCTGGTATGAAACCGCCCGAAGCGGAATGAACACATCGGGTGCTGCACCGCATATGTTTGCGGGCGGGCAGGGGCTGCGGCTTGAAGAAGGTGACTGGAGCGGCCTCGGGAAAGTTGAGCCTGATCAATTAACCGCAGCCCGCGCTGATCTTCCGGACTGGGCGCAAAAAAGGGCGATCACTCCGGCAGATACAGAAAAAACATCGGCCCCGTCTGGTTTGGGCGGCGCGAAGGCATTACTGGGCGATGCCGGGCTAGATGAAGAAGAAGCATTGTTGCGAGGACGAAGGCTGCATCGTTTGCTTGAATATCTGCCTGTTTACCCACCAGAAACTTGGGGGACGCTGGCGATTGATATTCTATCCTCGGGAGAAGACACTACACCCGAGCAAGAGGCGCGCGCGCTTTTAGCAGAGGCGCAGCAGGTCTTAATGAACCCAAAGCTCGCGTTTTTATTCTCGGATGATACCCTTGCCGAAGTTGACGTTTCCGCAAACCTGCCGGACCTTGACGGGCAGCGCATTCATGGCGCGATCGATCGGTTGCTGATCAAGCCAGCTCGTGTTTTGGCCGTAGATTTCAAATCAAACGCGCTTGTTCCCAAAAATACTTCTGATGTGCCCGAGGGCATATTACGCCAAATGGGGGCCTATTCGGCAGCGCTCTCACAAATCTACCCGGACCGGTCGGTTGAGACTGCCATTTTGTGGACGCGGACAGCAGAATTGATGCCGCTTTCACAAGAAGCTGTGATTGAAGCGCTTCGTCGCGCGGCTTCTCCTTGACGGCCCCCTGTCGGGCACCTACGTTCCACTCCCAACGCATTCCATTTTTTCGGAGAGAGCCTATGGCCACTGTCGCAGTCACCGACGAAACCTTTGACGCCGAAGTCAAGCAATCAGACATTCCAGTAATCGTAGATTTCTGGGCAGAATGGTGCGGCCCCTGTAAGCAGATCGGCCCCGCTCTGGAAGAGCTTTCAGCCGAATACGAAGGCCGGATCAAGGTCGTCAAAGTAAATGTGGACGACAACCCAAATTCCCCCGCCCAATTGGGTGTGCGCGGTATTCCGGCGTTGTTCATGTTCAAAGATGGCGAAGTTGTTTCCAACAAAGTTGGCGCGGCACCCAAAGCCGCGCTGCAAAGCTGGATCGACGAAGCTGTCTGATCTCTAATATAACTATAAGATTACGGGGCGCTTTTGCGCCCCTTTTCTTTTCATGCAGGCAGCGAAAGACGATTTGAATGGTGTTGAGGCTGGCGGTGGCGTTCTTCATTGTGTTGTGGCGACAGCGGTTGAAGCGTTATTGCCAGAGAAAGCATCAGACCGGGTTCTTGCGAACACGTAACCTTGCACCTCACCAAACACCAAGCCATATAGGTCTGAACAAACGGAGGGCACATGGCTAACGAAGATTTTCCCGGTTGGCACGGCACAACGATTATCGGCGTAAAAAAGGGTGGCGAGGTTGTCATTGCCGGCGACGGTCAGGTCAGCCTTGGTCAAACAGTGATCAAAGGAACGGCCCGTAAAGTCCGCAAACTTGCGCCCGGCGGCTATGACGTTATCGCTGGCTTCGCTGGCTCAACCGCTGACGCCTTTACACTGCTCGAACGGCTTGAGGTCAAGCTCGAGGCGACGCCGGGCCAATTGGCGCGCGCCTCTGTTGAGCTTGCGAAGGACTGGCGTACCGACAAATATCTTCAAAAACTTGAAGCAATGCTGATTGTCACCGACGGGACCGAACTGTTGGTCATAACCGGCGCGGGCGATGTTCTGGAGCCTGAACATGATGTGACGGCAATCGGATCAGGTGGGAACTATGCGCTCGCCGCCGCACGGGCCATGATGGACAGCGATCTCAAGGCCGAAGAAATAGCACGTAAAGCTATGGCGATTGCTTCTGATATCTGTGTTTACACCAATGGAAACCTGACAGTTGAAAAGATTAAAGCCTGACCACATAAATGCGGTCAGACAGGCATTTGGGAGGTCTGCCTTAGTTCAGGGTTGCAACACCAAGTGGAACACCGGCGATTTCGCACCAGATAAAAACTTGATTGTAGTCGCTGATATCAACGCTGGCCGGGATTTCGTAACGTTGTGTGCCTGTAAGCTCACGAAGCTCGCCAAGGAGTGTATCAGAGTCGTACCCATTGTTGCCAAGCGCAACGCGTGGGTCAGGGCCGCCATCAAGACTAAAATCATCAGCAAGTTCTACGTAGAATTTGCCGCCCTCTTCCACGATAGAGACTCCGCCCGTGGTGACGTGGTTGGACTGGCCAATAAATGTGCCGCTGTCGCCATTCATTCCAGCTAGTGCAGGCATTGCGGTCACGCTAAGGGCGATGGCCGTTGCGCCAGCGCCGAACAGGTTGATGATATTGCGTTTCGAAATCATGGTGTCCTCCTTTGAATTTCGTTTGGCAAACTTAGTTAATAAAAAGTAAATAAATACCGCCTCTCACCTACAGGTTATATTGCGTGAACCAACTGTGCGATCTTGTGTTTTCGGCGTGTATGACTAGGTTGTTCTCTACTCTTCTTTTTGGACATAAAAACTATGACAGACCTTACCCCGCGCGAAATCGTGTCTGAGCTGGACCGCTTTATCATTGGTCAAAATGGCGCAAAGCGTGCTGTCGCCGTGGCATTGCGCAACCGTTGGCGGCGCAAACAGCTAAACGACGATTTGCGCGAAGAGGTTTATCCGAAAAACATTCTGATGATTGGCCCAACCGGGGTGGGTAAGACCGAAATCAGCCGTCGTTTGGCAAAGCTTGCGCGCGCACCGTTTATCAAGGTTGAGGCAACGAAATTTACCGAGGTTGGCTATGTGGGCCGCGATGTAGAGCAGATTGTCCGCGACCTTGCTGACAGTGCAATTGCCATGATCCGCGAACAGATGCGCGATGACGTAAAAGCCGCCGCTCATGCTGCTGCAGAAGAGCGTGTTGTTGAAGCTATCGCAGGTAAAGACGCCCGTGAAACCACCCGCGAAATGTTTCGTGGCAAGCTCAAGAACGGAGAGCTTGACGATACGATGATCGAGCTTGATATCGCCGACTCCACTAACCCGATGTCGATGTTCGAGGTTCCGGGCCAACCTGGTCAGAACATGGGCATGATGAATTTGGGTGACCTTTTTGGCAAAGCGATGGGCGGCCGAACCACGCGTAAAAAGCTTACCGTCGCCGAAAGCTATGCGCTATTGATCGGGGAAGAGGCGGACAAGTTACTGGATGACGAGATCGTTACGCGAAATGCGTTAGAAGCTGTCGAGCAAAATGGCATCGTGTTTCTTGATGAGATTGACAAGGTTTGCGCCCGCGCAGATGCGCGCGGCGCTGACGTAAGCCGCGAGGGTGTGCAGCGCGATTTGCTGCCGCTGATCGAGGGAACGGTTGTCTCAACGAAACACGGACCCGTTAAAACAGACCATATTCTGTTTATCGCCAGCGGCGCGTTTCACATTGCGAAACCGTCTGACCTGTTGCCCGAGCTTCAGGGTCGTCTGCCAATTCGCGTTGAGCTTCGTGCGCTGACCGAAGGTGATTTTGTCCGAATTCTTACCGAAACGGACAATGCGTTAACACTTCAATACACTGCCTTAATGGCAACCGAAGACGTGACTGTGACCTTTACCGTAGACGGCATTGCGGCACTGGCCAAAATTGCAGCGGACGTAAACCAAAGTGTCGAGAACATTGGCGCGCGTCGGCTTTACACGGTTATGGAGCGGGTTTTTGAAGAGCTTAGCTTCTCCGCGCCCGACCAAGCAGGCATTGACGTAACGGTTAACGCCGAATTTGTTGATGCAAATCTGGGCGAGCTCACAAAATCAACGGATCTTAGTCGCTACGTGCTATAGCCGCTTTTAGAAATAAACTGTAACACTCAAGAAAGTGTTCATTCGGGTCGGGATTTTATGGGCGTGTTCGTTCGGGCTTTAACGCTTTTTCTATGTCTCGGCCTCGTCGCTTGCGCGCCCCGCGGCATTATTGTTGTTAATCCAGTCGCTCAGGACGCCGGAACAAATTACCCTATTTTTTATGGCACCTCGCGGCGCGCCGATCCTGCGCGCCAGTATGGATCAAGACGATCTGAAAATGTTACCTTTGGCCGGCTAGACGTTTCCGTTCCGCCAGATCATGAGACTGGGGCCATTGAAATTTCCGGGTCAAATCCTGACCCACGTCAGCACTTTGTCGCGACACAGGATACAAAGTTTTCCGGAGCAGATGATTTCAGGGCCGCGCTGCGAAAAGAACTTCGGTCTCGACCTTCAGGTGAACGGCTGGCAATTGTCTACGTACATGGCTTCAACAATAATTTTGCCGAGGGGGTGTATCGGATTGCTCAGATATCCCATGATTTTGGCTTGTCTGAAGTGGCGGTGCACTATTCATGGCCCAGCGCCGGGCATCCGCTTGGCTACGGATATGACCGGGACTCGGTCCTTTTCGCGCGCGACGGGCTTGAGGAGTTGCTTGACACGGTCCAAAACGCAGGCGCCGAAAAAATACTATTGATGGCCCATTCACTTGGCGCGCTCCTGACAGTGGAAACGCTTCGTCAGATGGCGATTTCGGACTCATCCGTTTTGCGCAGAGCGCTTGGCGGCGTCGTGCTGATTTCGCCTGACATCGATGTTGAAGTGTTTCACCAACAGGCGATGCGTATCGGGAAGCTGCCGCAGCCATTTGTTATTTTCGCATCCGAGAAAGACAGGGCGCTGCGGCTTTCTGCGCGGCTAACCGGGCAACCAAATAGGCTGGGTACACTAACAAATGCGAACGTTATTTCTGATCTGGAAGTCACCGTCTTTGATGTTACGGATTTTTCGACAGGGCTGGATGGCCATTTCACGGCAGCATCTTCGCCTGCGCTCATCAGAATTTTGTCCCTGCTTCCTATGCTCGAAAGCTCTTTCCGCAACGATCGTGCCGGCCGCCTTGATTTGCTTCAAGGCACCGTTTTAACCGTGCAGAACGCAACGCAGGTGGTTTTGTCACCCCTGTAAATCAACTGCCCTCTTGTCGTTTTCGCTTTTCATTTTTGTTCCATCACGCAAAGAATTGCCCGTTGGTTGGAGCATTGATGTCCTTTCTTGGTTTTCTCCGAAGTAATGTTCGCTGGTTATCGGCCGGGGTACTGCTGACACTCGTATCGAGCTTTGGCCAAACCTTCTTCATTTCGGTATTCGCCGGCGAAATCCGGCAGGAGTTCGGACTTAGCCATGGTGCATGGGGTGGCATCTACTCATTAGGTACAGCGACGTCAGCCATTGTAATGATCTGGGCGGGTGCGTTGACCGACAAGTTTCGCGTTCGGTCTTTGGGTGCTTTTGTCATGGTTGGGCTTGCGCTGGCATGTCTTTCTATGGCGCTTGCGCCTGCAGCCTGGGCGCTGCCAGTTGTCATCTTTCTGCTTCGATTCACCGGGCAGGGTATGAACAGTCATATCGCCTCGGTCGCGATGGCGCGCTGGTATGTGGCAACGCGGGGTCGGGCGCTTGCCATTGCATCAATGGGATATGCTATTGGCGAGGCGGCATTACCGCTTGTTTTTGTTTCCCTAATGACACTTTTTTACTGGAAATTCCTCTGGGTGGTGTGTGCGTCGCTTGCACTTGCCTGCATCCCGGCTCTCCTTTTTCTTCTGAACGAAGAGCGTACACCGCAGTCTGTTGCTGACGAAAGCCCGTCCGCCGGAATGAATGGGTTGCATTGGCAACGTTTCAGCGTGTTGCGCCACTGGTTGTTCTGGGCCGTTATCCCCTCTTTGATGGCGCCTTCAGCATTTATCACGGCACATTTCTTTCATCAGGTTCACCTGGCCGAGGTCAAAGGCTGGCCCCATGCTGCGCTTGTCGCCCTGTTTCCGGTTTATACGATCGTCGGCGTTCTTTCGACGCTGGTTTTTGGCTGGCTTATAGATCGGTTTGGAACCGCTCGATTGATGCCTGTTTATCAAATACCACTCGCTGCCGGGTTTGTTCTTTTTTCCGATGCCGAAAGTTATTTCGCCGCCGGCTTAGCGATGGGCGTGATGGCAATAACAGTCGGGGGGCAAGCGACACTGGCTGTCGCCTTCTGGGCTGAATTTTATGGCACAAAACACCTTGGGGCGATAAAGGCGCTTGCGATGGCCGCGCTTGTATTCGGATCTGCAATCGGGCCCGGCGTAACCGGATTCCTGATCGATAGGGGTTTGAATTTTGAAGATCAGATGATTGGGATTGCGGTGATTATCATAGCGGCGTCCGGGTTGGTTGCAGTCTCGGTCAACCGCGCACGACGAATGTTAACGGTGACGCTTTAGGTAGACATAATAAGCGCCGGATCCGCCGTGTTTAAGGTGTGCTTCGGACACCTGAAGAACGACTTGGCGTAAGGGGGCGGAATGCAGCCAGTGAGGCACCTGGTGCTTTAAGACCCCGCGCCTTACCGGAATCGGCCCGTCGTCAATTGCCGATTTACCCTTGCCGGTGACCACGAGAACCAGCCGTTTTCGCGAAGCATGCGCATTAAGGATAAACCCAGTTAAAACCGGATGGGCCTGTGCAATTGTCATGCCGTGCAAATCTATGCGTGCTTCTGGGCTAAGCTTGCCGCGCTTTAGCTTACCAAAAGCTTTTTCATCCATTTGTAGCGGCGCCTTGGAAAGGTCTTCGCCGATTGAGGAAGCAAAGTCGTGCCTTGCTGGTTTCTGAATTATTTTCTCGCCGAAAGAAAACGGCTGTACGGTTACTTTTTTTGCCTTAGGTCGAACATTCGCCAACTCAAATGCTACCTTTGGGTTTGGGACGTCGGGGCGCAATGGTGTCGCCGTCTCTGCAACCCGCTTCCAAAGCTCTTCTTCATCAGGGCGCAGGGTTCGGCGTTTTCGGCTCATCCCGCATCCTCTGGAACCAGTTGGAATGCAACCTGGATTGGAAGCAAAACAACCATGCGGCCAGGGTCACGAACCTTTCCCGCCTCGCGCCCTGCACCATCGCCCGATCCATAAAAAATATCCGCGCGTTGCGCGCCCTTTATCGCGGACCCGGTATCCTGTGCGATCATCAAACGGTTAAATGCGCCCGAGCCGCGTTTTTCCACCCAGATCGGCGCACCCAACGGAACATAATTCGGGTCAACTGCCACCGTACGCATCGGGGTAACTGAGCGGTTCATCGCGCCCAAGGGGCCCTTCTCCTCTGGCAGGTCTCTGAGGCGGCGGAAAAAAACATACGACGGATTGTGACGCAGCAACTCTACCCCATCGACAGGGTTTCGACGTACCCAGTTTTGAATAACCTGCGCAGAGACCTGATGAGCCCGATATACGCCACGCCGTACAAGTTCCTGACCGATGGACTGATAGGTATGGCCATTGGCCCCGCCATACCCAACACGTAAAATTTCACCGTTTGTCAGCCGGATCCGACCAGATCCCTGAATTTGAAGAAAGAAAACTTCTACCGGGTCGTCGACCCAGCAAATTTCAAGGCCCCGGCCCTGAAGCGCGTTGGATTCTTCGATTTGACGGCGTGACAGCCAAAGGCCCTGAGCTTCTGGCGGCCGGCGGTAAAGTGGATACCGATAGCGACCCGTGCGCGTCATAGAGCCTGAAAGTTCCGGCTCGAAATACCCGGTGAACAACGCCGGATTGCCGTCCTTTATCAAGACTGGACGAAAAAATAGTTCGAAAAAGGTGCGTGCGCTTGGCTGTGTTTTTGCCAACGAACAAAGAGCCGACCAATCTTCGCCGTCAACATCGCCGCATGTTTCCAGAAATGCTGTAAGCGCGGCCTGATGGTCGTCTTCTTTCCAACCGCTCAGCTCGTCAAAGCGAAGTAACTCATGGGTCGGTTCTGCTGCTTTTGTTGGCAAAGTCATGGCGAAAACCGCCATAACGATAGCCCCCAAAAGCGCATGGCTCATTCCCCTGTAGCCACCAGTTGCCAGTTCGGGTCGCTTGAACCTAGCGTCCGGGCAAATGTCCAGGTGTCCTTTTGACGTTTAAGTTCTTTTGGGTCGCCCTCAACGATATCGCCGGCAGAATCCCGCACCGCTGACCTCAGTTCACCAACAAACCTGACGTGCATTTCGCCGATGCCTGTAGAGCGGTCAAAGTCCGCGCCGACAAGGGTGGTTTCGCTAACGCCGATAAACTCTGCTTCGACTGTTAAGCCCTTTTTTTCACGCTCCGCCACAACTTCTGAAAAAGCGTTAAAGACGTCTTCGGCAAGGAAGGGGCGAATAGAGTTAAGCTCGCCCTTTTCAAAACCCATGAGAATCATTTCATAAGCGCTTCGGGCGCCCTGTAAAAACTCACCAACCATAAAACTCTGATCAGCGCCCTTCATCGCAACAAGCGCTTTTGCAGCGTCGCTGCCTTCTTCTACATGGTCCGTGATATCACGATCTGGCCCTCCCTCGATCACTTCGAGCCCCGCCCGGCGGGATTTGTCAACCGCCATTGGTGTCGGAGGTTTTTCAAAACCCTCCCGTGTACCTAAAACGCTTTTAAGTTTCAGGATCAAAAATATCGCAACGCCGGCTAGAACCAGCAGTTGAATCGCAGCATTGCTCATCAGAACCTCTCGAAAGGATGGTAACATACGTTCACTGGACATATGTAGGACAGGGGCGAGGTCAAGTCTACCGCGCCAGATAGATGAAAGAGGTTCTTATGTGGCTATTGCTTGCCTTTGTCGCAGTTCCGTTGATTGAGATCGCGCTTTTTATCAAGCTTGGTGGCTTTATTGGCTTATGGCCGACACTTGCAATTGTCGTTCTTACCGCGTTTCTGGGTACCTGGCTGGTGCGCAATCAGGGTGCGCTTGCGATATCACAGCTGCGCGGGTCTTTTGCTGAACTTAGCGATCCGACCGAGCCGTTGGCCCACGGGGCGATGATATTAATCGCAGGTGTTTTGCTGCTAACACCTGGGTTTTTCACAGACGCTTTCGGGTTTTTATTGCTGTTCCCACCCTTTCGTGCAGTCGCATACCGCTACATCCGTGCCCGCATCGAGGTTCAGAGCTTCGCCATGGGTGAGCGTTCGAGGCAGGATACCAACCCCGGTACAACGATAATTGATGCGGAATATACCGAGGTGGATCCGTCCAAGCCCCCAACGCAAGGATCATCGGGCTGGACAAAACACTAAATCTTGTCGCGAGACATCATTGAGGCCCGGGGAATGACCTGATAAACGGCCTTGCAAAGTCAGATATCTTTTGGAGAAATTGAAAATGGCCGAAAACGAAAACGGCGCGCAGCCTCAAGC
The DNA here is from genome assembly GCF_018457175.1 of Pseudohalocynthiibacter aestuariivivens. GTDB lineage: Bacteria > Pseudomonadota > Alphaproteobacteria > Rhodobacterales > Rhodobacteraceae > Pseudohalocynthiibacter > Pseudohalocynthiibacter aestuariivivens. The sequence continues at coordinate 141,713 of NZ_JAGFNU010000007.1, read as the reverse complement.
CCAACCAGAACCAGTAAAAATGCAAGTCCTCGGGCAATTCACTCGTGATTTGTCTTTTGAAAACATCCTGGTGCAAAAAGGCGCTCAGGGTGAAGTTCTGCCTGACATACAGGTTCAGGTGACGATGGACGCTAAAAAACGTAGCGGCGAAAACCAGTATGAAGTGATTTCCAAATATAAAATCGAAGCCAAGAACAAGAGCAGTAATGATCCGTTGTTTTTGTTGGAGCTTGAGTATGGTGGCGTTTTCCAGATCGAAAATCTACCGGAAGAACAATTGCACCCCTATCTGATGATCGAGTGTCCGAGAATGCTGTTTCCCTTTGTTCGTCGGATTGTTAGCGACATAACCCGCGACGGTGGCTTTCCGCCATTGAACATGGAAACGATCGACTTTGTAGCGCTTTATCGGCAGGAAATCGCACGCCGTGCTGAGGCGGAAAAAGCCAACCAACCCGTTTCTTAGGAACCTAGTTTTTCCAAAGTGCGCCGTCGCCCATCGCGTCAACAAGTGCGGTGTGAGCGGCAGCTTCTTCTTTTGTGAGTCTTGATGGTAGCGAAACCGGGCGCGGACGGGGACGCCATTCTGTTTCAGAGCCCACTAAGTTTGACGAGGCTGCATCCGAAGCCAGAGCGAAATCTGGCTGACGACCACCAATAAGTTCAAGATACACTTCGGCCAGTATTTCGGAGTCCAATAGGGCACCGTGAAGTGTTCGTGCTGTATTGTCGATTCCGAACCTTCGGCACAAAGCATCAAGAGACGCTGGTGATCCCGGAAATTTTTTGCGTGCGACAGCAAGCGTGTCAAATGCCTGGCCCATGGGCAACAATGGAAGGCCCGCCCATTTCAGCTCTGCATTCAGAAATTTCATGTCAAAACTGGCATTATGAATCACCAGCTGCGAATCCTTTACGAAATCGAGGAATTCCTGACCTACCGCTTTAAATACCGGCTTATCTGATAAAAACTCGTCGCCAAGACCGTGTACTTCAAATGCGCTCTGCGGCATTTCCCGTTCTGGGTTGATATATTGGTGGTACGTTTTTCCCGTCGGCAGTTGGTTCCACAGCTCCACTGCGCCGATTTCAACGATGCGGTCACCTTGCTCTGGCTCAAATCCTGTCGTTTCCGTATCAAGAACGATTTCACGCATTCGCAATCCGCTTTCTTACTTTTTCAAGCACATCATGAACAGCGGCGCGCGCCTCGTCCAGTGTCAGCGTTTCTATGATAAAGTCGGCACGGTTTCGCTTTTCGGAATCCGGCATCTGCTTTGAGAGAATAAGGTCTAGCTGCCCTTCATCCATCCCGGGGCGTTCGAGAACTCGGGCGCGTTGAATATTTTCGGGAACTGTAACCACCACAGTTGCATCCATCGTTGACTCGGTTCCAAGCTCGAACAACAGCGGAATGTCGAACAGGAGTATATCCGAATTCGTTTCTTCGATGAATCTCTGGCGGTCTTTAGCGACCAGTGGATGAACAATAACCTCAATCTGTTTTAGTGCCGTTGCGTCTGACGCAATCCATGCTTTCAAAGTCCCTCGGTCTACAACTCCGTCCACAACCGCCTGCGGACACAGGGCCCGTATTGATCTAACGGCTTCACCGCCCTTTCCATAAAGCCTGTGAACTGCGGCATCAGCATCCCACACCGGGATGCCCGCTTCGGCAAAAAGTCGTGCGGTCGTGGACTTTCCCATACCGATGGAGCCGGTCAAACCAAGAAAAAATGGTTTTTTCATACCGACAATACAGCCTTCCTTGTCGCCTCATCTACGGTGGGTCTTACTCCGAACCACCGCTCGAATGCGGGCGCTGCCTGATACAACAACATTCCAAGACCATCGACTGTCTGACACCCCATTTCTTCGGCGGCTTTCAAGAGCGTTGTTTTCAGCGGGGCGTAGACCAAATCTGTAACAACTGCTTTTTTATTTAGCCCGTCCAGCGGGATCCGAAAATCTGGCTTACCCACCATGCCAAGCGAAGATGTATTTATCACTGTCGCTGCGTCATCGAGCATATTGCCTGACTGCACCCAATCAAACACCTTTATCCTTGTTCCAAATTCACTGCGCAGTGAATCCGCTCTTGATCGGGTTCTATTGGATAGAAAAATTTCTTTGACGCCCACTTCTATCAAAGTCGCCAAAACAGCGCGCGCCGCGCCACCGGCGCCAATCACCGCGGCCGGGCCAGCGTCTGGCCGCCAGTTGGGGGCTCCATGCCTTAGATTTTCTATAAATCCGTAGCCGTCGGTATTATCTGCATGCACCCTGCCATCTTTGCGAAAGATTAATGTATTCGCGGCACCTATCAATGCTGCCCTGTCGGTCACGAGATCTGCAATTTCCAACACCGCCTCTTTATGTGGAATCGTTACGTTCACTCCGACAAACCCAAGACGTGGCAGTGTCCGGATCGCTTCTTTCAAATCGTCATAGGCCACATCCATCGGAATGTAGTGGCCCCTGATACCGTAGGTTTTTAACCAATGCGCGTGTAGTGCCGGCGATTTACTGTGCGATACCGGAGATCCTACAACACCTGCCAGTGGAATTTTTTGCTCGCTCATTTTTCCAATACCCCTCGCAGAGAAAAATACGACAGAAGTTCCAGCAATGGGAGCCCCAGAACCGTGAAATAGTCACCCTCTATTTTGGAAAAAAGCCTTACGCCTTCTTCTTCCAGTTTATAGCCACCGACCGAGTGTTGAATGCTATGCCAGTTTCGGCCGAGGTAGGCGTCTAGATATGAATCCGAAAAACTGTGCATATGCAACCTTACCTGCCCGATATGTCGCCAAACTGGCGCGCCACCTTCATAGACGACGACCGCAGAAAGCAAACTATGGCGTGATCCGCGTAAGTGCACAAGTTGGGCGCGCGCCTCGTCAACTGATTTCGGTTTCGCGAGTATAGCGCCAGAAACTTCCAGTATCTGATCACAACCGATTATAAGCGCTTCTGGGTTTTTCTGGCTCATACAGCGGGCCTTTTGTTCAGCCAGCGCATCAGATACATCCCGCGGCGAGGCCCCGTCTGCCAAAAGAGAATTCCGGATGCTCTCTTCGTCCACGCGCGCAATCTGAACTTCAAAGGGGACTCCAGCATTTTTCAAAAGTTTCTGACGAATTTCGGAACCTGACGCTAGAATGATCCGCTGTGACATGTTGAAGACCCTGTGGATGATTGATTGTATTAGTTATGGGTAAATTGGGCGAAAAAATGGTTTTCGCCGAAGTTCTGTATTCTCGCCTTAGTTCAGTCGCTATCCAGCATTTTTATCCCCGGTGGGAAAGGATAAAATCTTTTTGTGGAGAAATCGCCCGCTCTCTGAATTAACCGTATTTATCCACAAATTATTTCTGTAATTTCTATGTAACTATTTGTAATAAATAAGTAATTTTTGTTCTTTTTTTATCCTCGGGTTATCTGCCATTTACACACAGGTTTTTCTTATCTGTACCATTCTGTGAATAACTATTTAATCCAGAGAATTCCTGATCGCTACATAATCATCATCTCTTTTCTTCTTCTTTTATTAATTTAGAAAGATAGTGTAGAAACTTGGGGGCGATATAGAATGACCGACATCCTTACAGATTTTTATCCTTGGATTAAGACGCTTCATATTGTTTCAGTTATCGCTTGGATGGCAGGTCTTTTTTATCTTCCTCGCCTTTTTGTCTATCACACAGAAGAAGTTCAAAAAGGGTCAGATACAGATGAATTGTTTCAGAAGATGGAAGTTAAGCTTCTTCGCCTGATTATGAACCCGGCTATGGTTTCAACCTGGGTGTTTGGTTTGTTGCTTGTCTTTACCCCTGGCGTCGTAACCTGGGCGTTTGTCTGGCCGTGGTTAAAAGCTGCAGCGGTGCTTGGTATGACATGGTTTCATCATTGGCTTGGGTATCGTAGAAAAGATTTTTTACGAGGTGAAAATACTTTGACCGGGCGGCGATACCGGGTGATGAATGAGGTTCCCACAATTCTTTTGTTGGTAATTGTTACCTCAGTGGTGGTGCGACCTTTCTAAGGAATGTTGACTTGCAGGGGTTCTGGCCCTATTTGGTCTATCGAAACCAGCCGTCCGGCTGGGTAGATTCCCCACTGAACATTGACCGTGCGCCAATAAGGCCGGTCCAGAGAGCACCCCAATGACGAAAGAATGCCTGTCCCTTGCTGACCTGAAAATAAAAACGCCCAAAGATCTTCTGTCGATGGCTGAGGAGCTTGAGATCGAAAATGCGTCGACCATGCGAAAAGGCGACATGATGTTTTCGATCCTCAAGGAACGCGCGGACGATGGATGGGAAATATCCGGTGATGGTGTTTTAGAAGTTTTGCAAGACGGGTTTGGTTTTTTAAGATCACCCGAAGCAAACTATCTCGCTGGGCCAGACGACATTTATGTTTCACCAGAAATGATTCGTCAGTTTTCGCTGCGGACGGGTGATACAATCGAGGGCGTGATTCAAGCACCGCGGGACGGCGAAAACTATTTTGGCATGATCAGCGTCGCGGCGATTAACTTTCAAGAGCCGGAAAAAGCAAAACACAAAGTCGCTTTTGATAACCTTACGCCGCTCTATCCCGATGAGCGCCTCAAGATGGAAGTTGAAGGCGCGGTTACGAAAGACCGTTCAGCCCGCATAATCGACCTTGTTGCGCCAATTGGTAAGGGTCAGCGCGGATTGATTGTTGCGCCACCTCGTACAGGTAAAACTGTTCTTTTGCAGAACATCGCGAATTCGATCGCGATGAACCATCCAGAATGCTACCTGATTGTTCTTTTGATCGACGAACGTCCCGAAGAGGTGACGGACATGCAGCGCTCAGTTAAAGGCGAGGTTGTGTCTTCAACGTTTGACGAACCTGCAACCCGCCACGTTGCTGTTGCTGAAATGGTAATTGAAAAAGCGAAGCGGCTTGTCGAACACAAGCGTGACGTTGTTATCCTGCTTGACTCTATCACGCGTCTCGGGCGAGCCTTTAATACGGTTGTGCCGTCCTCTGGTAAGGTCCTGACGGGTGGTGTCGATGCAAACGCACTACAGCGGCCTAAGCGGTTTTTCGGCGCTGCACGGAACATTGAAGAGGGCGGCTCGCTAACCATCATCGCGACAGCATTGATTGATACGGGCAGCCGGATGGACGAAGTTATCTTTGAAGAATTCAAAGGCACTGGTAACTCAGAAATCGTTCTTGATCGTAAGGTCGCGGATAAGCGCGTATTCCCGGCGATGGATATCCTGAAGTCAGGCACCCGGAAAGAGGACCTGCTGGTTGATAAAATTGACTTGCAGAAAACATTCGTGCTGCGCCGTATCCTCAACCCAATGGGTACGACCGATGCAATCGAATTCCTGATCTCGAAACTTAAGCAAACGAAATCGAATGCTGAATTCTTCGACTCGATGAATACATAATTATTTAACTAAAACAAATAGTTAGTTAAAAATGGAGACGATTTATGCCCTGGCGACAGCCCGCGGAAAAGCGGGTGTTGCGGTTATCCGGTTATCCGGCCCGCGCTCTTTTTCTGCGATCGAAAACCTTGCCGGGTCATTGCCAGAACCACGCGTGGCCGGGCTACGGCCTTTGAGGGATGACGCGGGTCAATTGCTGGATGAAGCGTTGGTTTTGACCTTTGTCGAGGGTCACAGTTTTACAGGCGAGCAATCTGCAGAGCTGCATTTGCATGGCAGTCAGGCAACCGTGGCCGCAGTACTCAGAGCATTGGAAAAACAGGAAGATCTCAGGCTAGCAGAGCCGGGTGAATTTACGCGCCGTGCTCTGGAAAACGGACAGCTTGATCTGGCGCAGGTAGAGGGGCTTGCGGACCTGATAGAGGCCGAGACAGAAGCGCAGCGCAAGCAGGCCCTGCGGGTGCTGACAGGTGCCCTTGGTGACAAAGCAGCAGTTTGGCGGAGCCGGCTTATTCGGGCAGCGGCGTTGCTTGAGGCAACAATAGATTTCGCAGACGAAGACGTACCTGTTGATGTATCGCCAGAAGTGTTGGAGCTGCTGGCGGAAGTTGGATTATCGCTGGAAGAAGAAGCACGGGGCGTTGCGGTTTCTGAACGAATAAGAGACGGCTTTGAAGTGGCAATTGTCGGACCGCCTAACGCTGGAAAATCGACTTTGCTGAACGCCCTGGCGGGACGGGAAGCGGCAATAACATCTGAGTACGCAGGCACCACGCGCGATGTCATCGAAGTGCGTATGGATCTGAACGGTCTTCCGGTCACGGTACTAGATACTGCAGGTCTGCGCGAAACAGAGGATTACGTCGAAGGGATCGGCATTGCGCGGGCGATGGAGCGCGCAAGGCTAGCCGACATGCGTGTGTTCTTGCAGGGTGATGAAGGATCATACCTTGAATTGCAGCCGGAAGCCGATGATATCGTAGTCAAAGGTAAAGGTGACCTAAGGGGCAACGATGGGTTTAGCGTATCGGGGAAAACCGGGCTCGGGGTGTCGGAACTTATAGCGCGAATTGTAAAGATTCTGAATGTAAGGGTTGCGACCGCAGCGACCGCAACCCGCGACCGCCACAGGATCGCAATTGAACGAGCGATGAAGGCTTTGGAATCAGCGCGAAATGAGGTAATGAATGGCCCGGATCGCGCCGAGCTGGCGGCCGAAGAGATCCGGACAGCCATTCGCGCTCTGGATTCTTTGATAGGGTTGGTGGATGTCGAGAACATATTGGACGAAATTTTCGCGAGTTTCTGTCTTGGAAAGTAAGGAATGTTTCACGTGAAACATCGGGGATTTGATGTTGTAGTTGTTGGCGGAGGCCACGCTGGCGCTGACGCTGCTCTCGCGTCTGCCCGGATGGGTGCGCGCACAGCATTGGTAACTCTCAGCTTTGGTTCTATTGGTGTGATGTCCTGCAATCCGGCGATTGGCGGTCTTGGTAAGGGTCATCTCGTGCGCGAGATTGATGCGCTTGACGGTGCAATGGGCCGCGTCGCTGATAAAGCGGGTATTCAGTTTCGCCTTCTAAACCGACGCAAAGGCCCGGCAGTTCAGGGGCCGCGCGCGCAAGCGGACCGAAATTTGTACCGAAACGCGATGCAGGAAGAGATTTCATGTGCCCAAAACCTGACTGTGATTGAGGGCGAGGTTGTTGATTTAGTAGTTAAAAACGGCAAAGTCAGCGGGCTGAAACTGCAAGATGAAGCAGAGATTTTTGCGAAATCTGTCATTCTGACGACAGGCACTTTCTTGCGCGGTGTAATTCACATTGGAAATGTATCGCGCCCAGGAGGCCGGATTGGTGACAAGCCATCCGTCAAACTGGCCGAACGGATGGACGAGTTTGGTTTTGCGTTGGGGCGCCTTAAAACGGGAACGCCACCACGCCTTAAAGGAAGCACAATCCGCTGGGACTTGCTGGAAACACAGCCAGGCGATGACAAGCCAACCCTGTTTTCCTTTATGTCAAAGTCAGTTACGGCGCGGCAAATTTCATGCGGTATCACGCATACGAATGAACAGACGCATGAAATAATTCGGAAAAACCTAGAGCTTTCCGCAATGTACGGCGGGCACATTGACGGTGTCGGGCCACGCTATTGCCCGTCTATTGAGGACAAGATCGTAAGGTTCGCTGATAAAACCTCACATCAAATCTTTCTGGAGCCCGAGGGGTTGGATACAGACACCATTTACCCGAATGGTATATCAACGTCGCTGCCCGAGGATGTACAGAAAGCTTATGTAAATTCGATCTACGGCCTTGAAAACGCAGAGATTGTTCAGCCGGGATACGCGATTGAATATGATTACGTGGACCCGCGGGCATTAAAGCCGACATTGGAAACGAAAACTGTGCCCGGACTGTATTTGGCCGGCCAGATTAATGGAACAACCGGGTATGAAGAGGCTGCGGCGCAAGGGCTTGTCGCTGGTTTGAACGCGGCACTGGTGGCAACCGGTAGAGAGCCAGTAATTTTTAGCCGCGCAGATTCATACATCGGCGTCATGGTTGATGACCTGATAACAAGGGGTGTTTCTGAACCTTACCGCATGTTCACCTCTCGCGCAGAGTTTCGCTTGTCGCTCCGCGCCGATAACGCTGATCAGCGTTTGACGCCGATTGGCATTGACCTTGGATGTGTAGGTAAGGCCAGGCGCATAGCATTTGAGGAAAAAGGAGATGCGCTCGCCTCCGCGAAAGAAAAACTGTTAGCGCTTTCGATAACGCCGAAAGAAATCGCCGCTGAGGGAATAAACATTAATCAGGATGGCGTTCGGCGTTCCGGATACAGGCTGTTGTCTTTTCCGGATGTTACCTTTGGCTTGCTTGAAAAACTTGACCCATCGATGAGCGATATTTCAGAGGATGTGAAAGTTCAGCTTTCGCGCGATGCCGTCTATGAGAATTACATCGGCCGGCAAGCGAAAGACGTTGAGGCGATGCGAAGGGACGAGCAGCACAAGGTACCTTCGGATTTTGACTACGATGGTTTGAACGGGCTTTCAAACGAGCTTAAAAATAAACTGAAAACCGTTCAACCCCAGACACTTGCGCAAGCTGGCCGAATCGAAGGTGTTACGCCAGCGGCGTTGACTCTTTTGCTAGCTAAGCTTCAGCAGGCGAAAAGAAAGCGCTCTGCGTGACGGCTCGCGACGGCAGGGGTGCGTTTTGCGCGGAGATAGATGTTTCACGTGAAACATTGGATCGGTTGGAGTTTTACGCCGAACTTCTGGAAAAATGGAATCCCACGATAAATCTCGTCTCGAAAGCGACGATCGATGAAATCTGGACGCGGCATTTTCTGGATTCTGCGCAACTGTGTGATCTGGTGACTCGGGAGATCCATCACTGGGCCGATTTTGGGGCAGGCGGCGGATTTCCCGGTTTAGTTGTTGCGGTGTTGCTGAAAGAACGCTCTCCCGAAACGAAAATGACCCTGGTTGAAAGCGATAAAAGAAAAGCAACTTTCCTGCGTACCGCCGTCAGAGAATTAGCTGTAAATACAGATGTTGTTTCTGAACGAATTGAGGGGCTAACCCCCTTAAAAGCTGACGTTTTGTCTGCGAGGGCGCTCGCACCGCTAGTTAAGTTATGTGAGTACGCAGAACGGCACCTTGCGCCGTCCGGTGCCGCTCTTTTCCCCAAGGGTGCGAACCACGCAGAAGAATTAAAGGAAGCTCTTGCATCTTGGACGTTCAAAAGCCAAGAGTTCCCGAGTAAGACAAATTTAAATGCCGTTATTCTAAAACTTGGAGACATTGCGCGTGTCTGATCCGACTCGACCAACAGGACCAAAGATTATTGCCGTGGCGAACCAAAAAGGCGGCGTTGGCAAAACAACAACAACAATAAATCTCGGCGCAGCTCTGGCAGAGCTTGGCCTGAACGTAATGATTGTTGATCTTGACCCACAAGGAAACGCATCAACCGGGCTCGGCGTCGACTCAGATCATCGAAAGCTAACCACCTATGACTTGTTGCTGGGCGACGCAGCACTACACGATGTAGTGCAGCCAACCTCGGTAGAGGGATTGGTGATCATTCCCGCGACGACCGATCTTAGCTCAGCTGATATAGAATTGTTTTCGAGCGAGAAGCGCAGCTTTCTTTTGCACGACGCGCTTCGCCAACCGGCAATCGATTTCTTTGAGCTTGACTACATTTTGATCGATTGCCCGCCTTCGCTGAGCTTGCTGACCGTTAACGGCATGGTCGCAGCGCATTCGGTGCTTGTGCCGCTGCAAAGTGAATTCTTTGCGCTCGAGGGGCTATCGCAGCTTATGCTGACGATCCGCGAGATACGGCAAACAGCGAATTCTGGCCTAAGGATCGAAGGTATTGTGCTGACCATGTACGATAGCCGCAATAACTTGTCATTGCAGGTCGAGAAAGATGCGCGGGACAATCTGGGGGATTTGGTGTTTAAAACCATAATTCCACGAAACGTTCGCGTAAGCGAGGCCCCGTCTTTTGCGCTTTCGGTGCTTGAATATGATTCAAGCTCCAAAGGAAGTCAGGCATATCGTGCCTTGGCTCAAGAATTAGCGCAACGACACGGGACAATACTAAATATAGGGAGGGGCGAGGATGGCTGACAAAAAACACGAGCGTCGCGGACTTGGACGCGGACTATCGGCGCTTATGGCTGATGTCCAGGCAGACGAACGCAGCGAGGGGGCGGTTCCTGCCGCAGCAGACAGAAAAATCCCTATCGAGAAGCTTGTCCCAAACCCTGACCAGCCAAGGCGAAGTTTTGCTGATGAAAACCTTCAAGAGCTCGCGGCGTCAATTCGTGAGAAAGGCGTAATCCAGCCACTTATTGTCCGAGAAAACCCTAACAATACAGATACTTATCAAATTGTTGCCGGTGAAAGACGCTGGCGCGCAGCACAAGTTGCACAGCTGCACGAGCTTCCTGTCGTTGTACGCGATTTCAGCGATACCGAAGTTCTTGAGATTGCAATTATAGAAAATATTCAAAGGGCTGATCTTAACCCGGTTGAGGAGGCGATGGGCTATCGACAGTTGATGGACAGATTCGGCCATACACAAGAAAAGCTTGCCCAGGGGCTTTCTAAAAGCCGAAGCCACATCGCCAACCTGATGCGTTTGCTTCAGCTGCCGGAACCGGTGCTGGACATGCTTAGATCGGGCGATCTTACGACCGGACATGCCCGCGCGCTGATTACAACGGAAGATCCGCTGAAACTTGCAAAAGAGATTGTTGCGAAAGGTTTGTCCGTTCGCGAAACGGAACGGTTGGCTCAGGCGCCGAAGATAAAACCGACAGCAATAAAGCCACAGAGAGCAGAGAAAGACGCGGATACCCGCGCCTTAGAAGCAGACCTGTCAGCTAACCTTGGTATGAAAGTCATCGTTGACCACAAGCCAGGCCAAGATTCCGGCCAAGTTTTGATAAAGTACAAAACGCTGGAAGACCTGGATGAGCTTTGCCGGATACTGACAGCTATGCCTCTGGACGAGTCCAGATAAAAATCAGCACAGCGACAAGTACAACGGCCTGCAATGTTAGCACGGAGGGTGCGACGCTAAGCGCAAATGGTACAATGAACGCTGTAGCAATTGATGCCGTTGCCAGGATTTTGGCACGGCGACGTATTGCGCCGTTTTTTCGCCAGTCTTGAATGGGGGGTCCAAAAACCGGATGCGACAGAAGCCAGTTATACAAGCGCTTTGACGACCGAGCGAAGCAGAACGCCGAAAGAAGCAGGAAGGGCACCGTTGGAAGAATTGGTAAAAAAGCACCAATTAAACCGAGCGCGAGAGTGAAAAGACCAATGCTGACCCAAAGCAGCCGCATATTATTCCGCCAGTAGTTCGCTAAGAACTGAATTTAGCAACACACGGCCATTTGGGGTAGCGACCAGCCGGTCCCGAGTCTTAAACACCATCCCCAGATCAGCTAACCTATTGATATTAAGTGGGTTAATCCGATGACCGGCGAGCGCATGGAAGCGGTCCAGGTCCATTCCCTCAGCAAGCCGAAGGCTCATCATCAGGTATTCCAGCGCCTGATCTTCTTTCTTGACCAGCTCCCGGTACATTTCGCCAGTTCCTGTACCCTCAACCGCCTCAAGCCATTTTTGAGGATAGGAATGAGTTTCTATCGCTGTTTTCTCGCCCAATAGTGTTAGTCTACCGTGCGCGCCTGGGCCAATTCCGGCGTAGTCCCCGTAACGCCAATAAATCAGGTTGTGGCGCGATTCAAAGCCATTTTTGGCATGGTTAGAGACTTCATAGGCCGAAAGACCCGCGGTATCGCAGATCTCCTGGGTCGCCAGATACATATCCGCAGAAGCGTTATCGTCGGGAAGTCCGCCAAGCCGGCCGCGGTTGAATCGGTCTCCAAAAGCGGTGCCTTGCTCTATTGTCAGTTGATAAAGCGATAGATGGTCCAGAGACAATGAAAGCGCGGTGTCTAATTCGGCGCGCCAATCATCAAGAGCTTGATGCTGGCGCGCATAAATCAGATCAAAGCTCACCCGATCAAATGTTTTACGAGCAATATCAAGGGCTTCCATAGCTTCTGCGGCGCTGTGCAATCTGCCCAGGCGTTTCAAGTCTTCGTCGTTTAGCGCCTGAGCCCCCATTGAGACGCGATTAACGCCCGCGTCTCGATAGCCACGGAAACGCCTAGCTTCTATTGACGTGGGATTTGCCTCTAACGAGATTTCAACATCATTGGCCAGCGTCCAGGTGTCCGAGATTTTCTCAATAATCGCCGAAACCAGGGCCGGGTCCATCAGGCTGGGCGTACCGCCCCCAAAAAATACGGTATTTAGGACGCGCCCCCCAGTTTCTTCTCCAACGCGCTCAATTTCAGAAAGGAATGCATGCTGCCAACGGGCCTGATCCACTGACGACGAGACGTGAGAGTTGAAGTCGCAATATGGGCATTTGGACTGGCAAAAGGGCCAGTGAAGATAGAGCCCAAAGCCCCCATTTTGCCAATCTTCAGTCAAAACATCCATCAACCAGTTCTGAAAAAGCCGCGGCGCGGTGGCTCATCCCGTGTTTCTTCTCAGGGCTCATTTCGCCAAAGGTTTCGGACTCGCCATTTGGAAGAAACATAGGATCATACCCGAAGCCATGGCTACCACGTATCGGCCAGACAAGGCGCCCATCGACTTTACCCTCGAATAATTCGTCATGCCCATCCGGCCAGGCAAGACAAAGCGTACAATTGAAAGAGGCCGAACGAGGTTCTTTTGCGCCCATATCCTCAAGCTTTGACCAAACTTTACTCATTGCCATTGGGAAATCGCGCCCATCTGGTGTTTCAGCCCAGTCAGCCGTGTAAACGCCCGGCGCGCCATCCAACGCATCGACCATAATGCCGCTGTCGTCGGACAAAGCAGGCAAGCCGCTTTTTTTTGCAGCGAAATGCGCCTTTATGCGGGCGTTTCCGGCGAAGGTATCTTCTGTTTCTTCCGGCTCGTCAAAGCCAAGCGCAGCAGCAGAAACAACATCGACCCCGTGAGGGGCAAGAAGCGCAGAAATCTCCCGGAGCTTTCCAGCATTATGGGTGGCGACCACCAATTTGCCTTCCGTTAGCTTTCGCATTTCAGGCAACCGCAGCAAGTTGCGCAGCAGTCAATTCTGCAGAGCCTTTTTCAGCCAAATCCATGAGGGCATTCATTTGTTCGCGTGAAAAGGTTGACCCTTCGGCGGACATTTGAACCTCGATCAGTTTCCCAGACCCGGTCATCACAAAATTGGCGTCAACGCCGGCTTCCGAATCTTCGGGGTAATCAAGGTCCAGCACAGGCTGGCCAGCGTAGATTCCGCAACTGATAGCTGATACCGGGTCGAGCAATGGATCAGAAATGACCTCGCCCGTTTTCATTAGTTTGTTTACAGCAAGGCGCAGCGCAATCCATCCGCCGGTAATTGCGGCACAGCGGGTGCCCCCGTCTGCTTGAATAACGTCGCAATCGACCGTTATCTGACGCTCACCCAGCGCAACACGGTCAACGCCCGCGCGAAGACTGCGCCCAATCAGGCGCTGAATTTCCTGAGTACGACCAGATTGTTTGCCTGCGGCAGATTCGCGGCGCATTCTGGTATGTGTCGCGCGTGGCAGCATTCCGTATTCTGCGGTTACCCACCCAAGACCAGAATTCTTGAGAAACGGAGGTACGCGCGCCTCAAGTGACGCGGTACATAGCACATGGGTCTCTCCCATCTTGATCAGGCAGGATCCTTCGGCGTGTTTTGTAAAGCCGACCTCGATGGAAACCGCACGCATCTCATCGGTTTGTCTTGCAGAAGGGCGCATAAAAATATCCTCTATCATAAGCTTGCGGGGTGATACCCGGACCTGCTCAAAAAAGGCAAGCACGATTGATGCGAGCCACGCGTGCAATTTAATGTCAGTATGCATATATAACGGTGAGATATGGCAGATCGCTCAGAAATGTATAACGAAATGAACGACCGCTCGCGCGAAGTTTTTCGCCGCGTCGTTGAAAACTATCTCGAAAGCGGTGATCCCGTCGGATCCCGTACACTGACACGTACGTTGAGCGAAAAAGTGAGCGCAGCGACAGTCCGAAACGTCATGCAAGACTTAGAATTCATGGGGCTTTTGAACAGCCCGCATGTTTCGGCGGGCCGTATACCAACACAACAAGGCCTACGCATGTTTGTAGACGGGTTGTTAGAAGTTGGGGATCTAGATAAAGACGACCGCGAAAAAATCGACGCGACACTCGGATCAAATGAGCGTGACGTTGGAACAATGCTCGACAGGATAGGCTCAGCGCTGTCGGGGCTCACACATGGTGCAAGTCTTGTACTGGCTCCGAAACACGAAGCACCGATAAAGCATATAGAGTTTATTCACCTGGCTCAGGACCGTGCGCTTGTTGTTCTTGTTTTTGCAGACGGACACGTGGAAAACCGCGTTTTCACCCCGCCTAAGGGACAAACGCCTTCATCGCTCCGCGAGGCCGCAAATTTCCTGAACTCATTGGCGGAGGGAAGAACGCTCGCAGAGCTTCGGTTTAAAGTCGGCCATGAAATAAAAGTCCGACGTCAGGAAATTGATTCACTGGCCCGCGACATGGTTGAAAACGGAATGGCCCTCTGGGAAAATGAAGGCCAGCATTCTGAACGTCTGATCGTAAGGGGCCGTGCGAATCTCCTGGATGAAGAGGCGGACACCGAGGGCCTTGATCGCATAAAAAACCTGTTTGACGATCTTGAACGAAAGCGCGATATCGCTGAATTCCTCGAATTAACCGAAGAAGGAGAGGGCGTTCGCATTTTTATTGGCTCTGAGAACAAACTCTTTTCACTTTCGGGTTCCTCTTTGGTGGTTTCACCATATATGAACGCTGATCGAAAGATTGTCGGTGCAGTTGGGGTCATCGGGCCCACGCGGCTCAACTATGGGCGGATTGTACCGATCGTGGATTATACGGCACAGCTGGTCGGGAAACTGATTTCCGACCGAAGCTAAGGGACTAAGTCATGGCTGACGCAAAAAAAGAAGATTTTCTGGACGACATCGAGACAATCGAGGCAGAGCTTTTTGCCAAAGACGAAGAAGGAGCAACGCAAGAAGAGATCGAGCTGGACGAGCTCGAAGTTTTGCGGGCAGAGCGGGACGAGCTGAAAGACCGCTTCATGCGTGTTCTGGCAGATGCGGAAAACTCCCGCAAACGCAGCGAGCGTGACCGCCGCGAAGCCGAAAATTATGGCGGCTCAAAACTGGCGCGTGACATGCTGCCAGTGCACGATAATTTAAAGCGCGCAATTGAATCAGTTACTGATGAACAGCGCCAAGCGAACGCAGCGCTGCTTGAAGGTATCGATCTGACAATGCGCGAGCTTGTAACCGTGTTCGCAAAACATGGCATCGAACAAATTGCACCGGAAGTCGGCGATCGGTTTGATCCAAAGCTGCACCAGGCGATGTTTGAAGCCCCAGTCCCTGACACCAAAGCAGGTGATATTATACAGGTTATGGCAGAAGGCTTCTTACTGCACGACAGGCTGCTCCGGCCAGCGCAAGTTGGTGTTTCATCAACGCCTTCGAAGAAATAAGATAAGCCCCGGCTACAAGCCGGGGCTTATTTTTCGCGCGAAAGATCTTTTAGCTCATAAACTAAGTCTAAAGCCTGCTTCGCCGTAAGTTCATCTGGCTGCGTTTCGTTCAGCCTTTCTTCAACCGCCGAAGATTTGGCCGGGACACTCGGCTGCGCTGTGGCCGCGATAGAAAAAAGCGGAAGATCGTCAATCAGCGCTTTCTGGCGAACCCCGCCTTCACGTTCACCTTTCTCCAACGCCTCAAGGACAACGCGCGCACGGTTGACAACCGCTTCAGGAAGGCCAGCCAGCTTCGCGACTTGCACTCCATAAGACCGGTCCGCGGCACCTTTTCGAACTTCATGCAGGAATATGACGTCGCCCTCCCACTCCTTGACAGCGACGGTTGAGTTTTCGACACCAGAGAGTTTTTCAGCGAGAGTGGTCATTTCGTGATAGTGGGTTGCGAAAAGCGCGCGGCATTTGTTGGCGTCGTGCAGGTGTTCGAGCGTTGCCCAGGCGATGGAAAGCCCGTCATAGGTTGCCGTTCCGCGCCCAATTTCGTCTAGGATCACGAAGGCTCGTTCATCTGCCTGATTTAAAATGGCAGCGGTTTCGACCATTTCCACCATAAAGGTGGAGCGCCCTCGCGCCAGATCGTCAGACGCCCCAACACGGCTGAACAGTTGCGAAACAAGGCCAATGCGCGCAGATTTTGCGGGTACAAAACAACCGATTTGCGCGAGCAGAGCGATAAGCGCGTTCTGACGAAGGAACGTTGATTTACCGGCCATATTTGGGCCAGTCAGCAACCATATACTTGCGCCGCCGCCAGGTTGAAACGCACAGTCATTCGCAATAAAGCCAGCACCACCCTGCTTTCGTAACGCAAGCTCAACCACCGGGTGTCGACCAGCGATGACCTCAAAATCACGGCTGTTGTCGACCGTTGGCTTACACCAGCCTTCGCCCGCAGCCAGATCAGCAAAAGCAGCCGCCAAATCAATTTCCGCAATCGCTGACGCGGCCGAAGAGACCTTATCCGAAACTGCCAAAACAGCCTCTTTTAAGGCGGCATAATGACGTTTTTCTATAGACAGGGCCCGCTGCCCAGCGTTCAAAATTTTCGTTTCTAGTTCGGAAAGGGGCACCGTTGTAAACCGAACAGCATTTGCTGTGGTTTGGCGATGAATAAAAACTTCTGACAGCGGCTCGGACAGCATTTTTGCCGCGTGTGTCGCTGTTGTTTCGATGAAGTAGCCAAGCACATTGTTATGTTTGATCTTTAGTGTAGAGATTCCGGTTTGATCGGCGTACTCGGTTTGCAATTTCGCAATGATGCCACGCCCCTCATCACGCAAAAGCCGGGCCTCGTCCAATTCTTCATCGTATCCTGGCGCGATAACGCCACCGTCGCGCAGCAGCAAAGGGGGTTCGGCAACGAGAGCCGCATCAAGCAGATCAAGCAATTTGTTGTGCCCATTAAGCGCGGTCGCCGAGATCCCCAAAAGCGGCGGTAGGTTTTCTTCTTTCAGGCGCTTGGAAATTTGTTGGCTCTGGCCGAGCCCATTACGAATGGCCGTAAGGTCCCGGGGGCCGGCACGGTCAAGCGCAAGCCTGGATAAAGCGCGGTCCATGTCCGGGCATTTTTTAAGCGTAGCGCGCAGGCCTGCCGTAAGTTTGCTTTTTTCCAGCAGATAGGAAATGGAATCCAGTCGCGCCCCTATGGTACTGAGATCCATCGAGGGGCTTGAGAGACGTTTCTCAAGCAACCGCCCACCGCCCGCTGTCACTGTTCGGTCAATCGCGGCCACTAAAGAGCCATCACGACCGCCCGCCATATTACACGTCAACTCAAGATTTCGTCGCGTAGCCGCGTCAATCTGCATGACCGCGCCCGCGCCTTCACGAACGGGTGGGCGCAGCAGTGGCAGGTTCCCCTTTTGCGTTATATCCAGATATTCGACAATCGCACCGAGGACCGACAATTCGACCCGGGAAAACTGACCAAAGGCATCTATCGTGTTAACATCGAACAGCGCAGTAAGACGCTTTTCCGAAGACGTACTGTCGAAACTTGATCGGGCGAGCGGAGTGAGAGAAACGTCCAAATCAGAGACTATATCAGCACAATCTGGTTCATTCTCATCAACAATAAGCAACTCTCGCGGTGCAAGACGCGCCAGTTCTGGCCCCAATCGGACAAGCGGGCAGGAGGTCACATGAAACTCGCCCGTTGAAATATCTGCCCAGGCAAGCGCTGCCTCATTTCTGACGGTTGCAAACGCAGCAAGGTAATTGTTTCGCCGTGCTTCCAGCAGTGAATCTTCGGTCAAAGTCCCGGGCGTAACAAGCCGAACGACGCCCCGCTTTACAACAGCCTTGTAACCACGCTTTTTCGCCTCGGCGGGGTCTTCAAGCTGTTCGCAAACGGCTACGCGAAACCCTTTGCGAATGAGGGTCAAAAAATATCCTTCAGCAGAATGCACCGGGACGCCGCACATCGGAATATCAGCACCGTTGTGCTTACCCCGCTTTGTAAGCGCAATATCGAGCGCAGCTGCCGCTGCCACAGCGTCGTCAAAGAACATCTCGTAGAAATCACCCATCCGATAGAACAAAAGCGCGTCTTTATACTGGGATTTTATCTCCAGAAATTGTGCCATCATTGGGGTTACAGTGGTGGTGCCGGCCGTCGCCATAGTCCTGATTTCTTCCTTTGCCTAACCTGCAACGTGACAATGCAATAAATCTGGTCGCTCTGCACCGCGAAAATGACCCGCATTGCGGGCGTTCGCAAGGAAGAGTTGAATCATCATATTGTACGAAACGGATTCTTGTGTAGGTTAAGCAGCCTTAGCTAGGGAAGACGAAAGATTATGGCGAATAAAAATAAAGTCACTGCAGAAGAGGCGCTCGCCTATCATATGGACCCAAAACCGGGGAAGTATGAAATATCGGCAACCAAGCCTATGACCACTCAGCGTGACCTGTCTTTAGCGTATTCGCCCGGTGTTGCTGTTCCGGTTGAGGCGATCGCAGAAAACCCAGAGCTCGCTTACGACTATACAACCAAGGGAAACATGGTTGCCGTTATTTCAAACGGTACCGCCATCCTGGGGCTTGGAAACTTGGGCGCGCTTGCGTCCAAGCCAGTGATGGAAGGCAAAGCCGTTCTTTTCAAACGCTTCGCGGATGTGAATTCGATAGACCTGGAGCTTGATACCGAGGATGCAGACGAGTTCATAAACGCCGTACGCCTGATGGGCCCCAGCTTTGGTGGCATCAACCTTGAAGACATCAAAGCGCCTGAATGCTTCATCATTGAACAGCGCCTTAAAGAAGTGATGGATATTCCGGTCTTTCACGACGACCAACACGGTACGGCGGTGATTTGCGCGGCAGGGCTTATCAATGCGCTTCATATTTCGGGTAAAAAGATCGAGGATTGCCGGATCGTTCTGAATGGAGCGGGCGCAGCAGGGATCGCCTGCATCGAGCTTTTAAAGTCTATGGGCGCACGTCATGATAACTGCATCGCTTGTGACACCAAGGGCGTAATTTATCAGGGTCGGGCTAAGGGGATGAACCAGTGGAAATCAGCCCATGCTGTCAAAACCAAACTACGCACCCTCGACGATGCGATGAAAGGCGCAGATGTGTTTTTGGGTGTTTCAGCCAAAGGCGCTGTGACGTCTGAAATGATCTCTAACATGGCGAAAGACCCGGTTATCTTTGCGATGGCGAACCCCGATCCGGAAATAACGCCAGAAGAGGCACATGCCGTTCGCGAGGACGCAATCGTTGCGACGGGCCGTTCTGATTACCCAAATCAGGTGAACAACGTTCTTGGCTTTCCTTACCTGTTTCGCGGAGCGCTTGATATTCATGCCCGCGCCATCAACGACGAAATGAAAATCGCTTGCGCGCGTGCACTTGCAGAACTAGCTCGCGAAGATGTACCGGACGAAGTTGCGATGGCCTATGGCCGCAAGCTGACGTTTGGCCGTGATTACATTATCCCAACACCGTTTGACCCCAGGCTGATCTACATTATCCCGCCGGCAGTTGCCCGTGCCGGGATGGACACGGGGGTCGCGCGTCGCCCCATTGTCGACATGGAAGGTTACCGCGAATCCCTGAAGGCCAGAATGGACCCGACGGCTTCAATGTTGCGGAGCATTCACACCCGGGCCAAAGCAGCACAAGCGCGCATGATTTTTGCTGAAGGTGATGATCCGAGGGTTCTTCGTGCAGCAGTTGCTTATCAACGTAGCGGCCTTGGAACGGCTCTTGTCGTAGGGCGTGAACAGGACGTGGTCGAAAAACTAAGCGCTGCCGGACTTGCAGAGGCGGTTTCAGAAATTGAAATCGTAAATGCCGCAAACACGACACATCTGGAAGAATATAAAAGCTTTCTTTACAAAAGACTGCAGCGTCACGGGTTTGACCATAGCGACATCCACAGGCTCGCGGCACGTGACCGGCACGTGTTTGCATCTTTGATGCTGGCGCACGGCCATGGCGACTGTATGGTTACGGGCGCCACGCGGAAATCTGCGAATGTGCTCCAACTCATCAACCATGTATTTGATGCAACGGCCGAAACTGGCGCAGTTGGCGTAACCGCTCTGCTACACAAAGGCCGCGTCGTTCTGGTTGCCGATACCTTGGTGCACGAGTGGCCGGATGCAGAAGATCTGGCCAATATTGCGGAACGTGGCGCAAGCGTCGCGCGCACTCTTGGTCTTGAGCCGCGTGTTGCTTTTGTGAGCTTTTCCACATTCGGCTATCCGGTGTCAGAGCGCGCCGAAAAAATGCACCTTGCGCCCGAGATTCTTGAAAAACGCGGTGTCGATTTCGAATTTGAAGGAGAGATGACAGTAGACGTTGCCCTGAACATGAACGCGATGGCGCATTATCCCTTTTCACGTCTGACAGGCCCCGCGAATGTTTTGGTTGTGCCTGCGCGCCATTCAGCGTCGATCTCTGTTAAATTGATGCAGGAGATGGCCGGAGCGACAGTCATCGGCCCGATTTTAATAGGTATCGATAAGCCTGTGCAGATCTGCGCCACGGGTTCCACCGTGAACGACATTCTGAACATGGCGGTGATTGCGGCAAATAGGGTCGGTTAGATGACCATTTTTAATCTTGGCTCGATAAATGCGGATTATTTTTATGATGTTCCGCACCTACCGAAGCCTGGTGAAACGCTGGCAGCGACCGGATTTCGGAAAGGGCTTGGCGGCAAGGGGGCAAACCAATCTGTTGCGGCGGTAAGGGCCGGGTCTGCTGTTGTGCATATAGGTTCCGTCGGAAAAGACGGGCGCTGGGCGGTAGAACGGATAAAAGAATTTGGGGTAGATGTCGCTAACATCGCAATTGTCGAAGTTCCGACGGGCCACGCAATAATCAACATCGACAAACATGCCGAAAACGCCATTGTTATCTTTCAAGGGGCGAATGCTGAACAAGATAAAGGACGCATTCTGCAGGCTCTAAACGGCGCTAAGCACGGCGATATTTTGCTTTTACAAAACGAAACATCGCTGCAATGCTTCACGGCAGCAAAGGCCGCAGAATTAGGAATGCGCGTTTTTTATTCAGCCGCACCCTTCTCTGTCGAAAAAACCAGAGAGATACTTCCGTTCCTTTCGGTTCTTGCGCTGAATGAAATTGAAGCGGAACAGCTTTGCGCCGAATTAGAGACGAATTTAGAAGATTTTCCTGTTTCAAACGTGCTCGTTACAAAAGGTGGAGAAGGGTCCGAGTGGCGGACTCATGCAACGGGGGGTATCGTAAAAACACGCGCGTTTGATGTTTCTGCGGTTGATACAACGGGTGCGGGCGACACCTTTGCGGGATATTTGGCTGCGGGGCTTGATCAGGAGATGGAAATAAGAGAGGCGCTCAAACTGGCGTCGGCAGCCGCGGCCATTAAAGTCACACGGCACGGAACAGCGGATGCGATCCCGCGTCGTGGTGACGTAGAAAAGTTTTTGGCGCTCAGAACTTAGTGATGGCTCGCAAATGGTGCGGCGGCACCCCAAAGCTCCTTAACGCGGCTGTCCCGGCCACAAGCCTGACGATATGCTTCATATGCGTCTGATTGCCGCTTTACGCCCCACCGCGTGATGATGCGGTTTCTGCCCCGGTAGTAGTTTTGATGTGATTCATCTGCGGGATAGAATCTGGACGCTGGCAAAATAGGGGTTACAATTCTTTGGCCCAACGCGCGCCTCGCCTCTGCCTTGCCGGCTTCAGCGGCTTGTCGTTGTGCTTCGCTTGTATAAAAAATCGCGGTCCGATAGCTGTCTCCCCGGTCGCAGAACTGACCACCAGCATCCGTTGGGTCAATTGACCGAAAGAACAAGTGAACAAGCTGGGGGTAGGTTATCCTTTCCGGATCGAATGTTATTGCAACGGCTTCAAGATGCCCGGTCCCGCCGTTTGAAACTTGACGGTATGTCGGATTCGCAGACGTTCCACCTATGAACCCGGAAACGGCACGGGTTACCCCGGAAACGCTTTCAAAATCTGATTCTACGCACCAAAAGCACCCCCCGGCGAAAATAGCCGTTTCCCTGGAGCCCGCATTTGCGCGAGAACAGTCGAGCACGACGGCGAATAGCATCACGACTGCCAAGACAACTATTTTGAACTGCGGTACTGTTTGAGACATAGATTTCCTCCTGCAGCCGAAACTCTGCGGTAGTATGCTGATTGCTACAAGTCACAGTCAGTTGTATTCACGAATAGGTGAACTCAGTTTATCATAAAACAGCAAAGAACGCCCCATTTTTGCCAATTTTCTGTGTACGCGGGTTTGTTTATAAAAGACCAAAGGCCACTAACAAGCCGGGTGTATGAAAAATGGATGGCAGAAGTTTATAATGCGCATCGCAATGTGGTCCGGACCAAGAAATCTTTCGACGGCAATGATGTACTCCTTTGGTTCGCGTCAAGATTTTGCTGTTTGGGATGAGCCCTATTATGCGGCATATCTCGCTGTAACTGGTCTGAAACATCCGATGGGCGATGCTATTATTGCGGCCGGTGACGTTTGTGCAAAACGCGTTTCGGAACGGTGCATTGGTCTTGTACCAGCTGGAAAGCCTCATTTTTATCAAAAACACATGACACATCATATGGTTGAGGGTTTTGACCGGGGCTGGATGAATAACGTTGTAAACGTCTTCCTGATTCGCCACCCGGCACGTGTTGTAGCGAGCTACGCCGCAAAGCGCGAAAACCCGACTCTAGATGACATTGGGTTTCGCCAGCAGGCAGAACTTTATGATGAAGTCCGGGATATGGGCGGTACGCCGCTTGTCATTGATTCGCACGACATTCGTGAAAATCCGAAGGGAATGCTGTCAAAACTATGCGAGGTGATCGGGCTTAACTTTGACCCTGCGATGTTAAGCTGGCCGGCCGGTGGTCATAGAGAAGACGGTGTCTGGGCCAAACACTGGTATGGCGCTGTTCACCGGAGCACCGGCTTTGCTGGCGCTGAGGGACGATTGCCACGTCTTAGTCCCGACTACGAAGCAGTCGCGCAGGAAGCGATGCCTTTCTATGAAAAACTGTCTTTAAAGAAACTGAGCCTTTAGGCCGCGACCATGGTTAAAGCAGCGATTTCATAAGGTTTTAAAACCGGGCGTGCATTTTGTGTCTGCCGATTACTTTTCGGATCGCTAAGTTCTGGAAAAAGCGAAAGAATCTCACGTAGCGTTTCTTTGTCCATCGCGTTTCGGATTGTGTCGCCAGGCAAAAAGCTTTCCGTTTGCAAGCCCTCGCTGACAATCACCTCGTGCCTGTCGAACAGGATGTGGTGATAGGTGACTTCTGCACAGGTCTGATCAATGAGGATCCCATTCTTTCCAACCAGGTATTTCGCTGGAACGAAAGCCTCTTCAAGGCCGGCCGTAAGTTCGACAGACCACCCGGACAGAAGAACCTTGTGTTGCGGCGAAAGCCTAAGATCCCTGTTGGGAGTGTCAGGGCCAAGCGCGCCCTTTGGAATAGCGATCGGCGCCATATGCGGCGCCTTCAGAAGATCGCGGTAAGAAAGCGTAGCCGAACCAACCCATCTCACGGTTTGAACACCGCTATCGTGCGTTGGGATTTTGTCACCAACGCGGAGCTTTTCTACGGCGCGCCAACCGCTTACCGTATGAATCCGCGTTCCGGTTACGAAGCAAGGCAACGCGGTATAATTAATCGGCGTGTAATTTGCGTAGGATTGCAAATTTACCGAGGACCCGGTGGTTGCCCCAGGAATACTGTCGCCCGCGTCGTTCATAATGAAGGACCGGGTCGTTCCGCCAATAACAAGCTGGAATGTTTTTATCGTCTGGGATGTTCCGCCGACCAAGCTGGTATCATTGTAACGGAAGGTATAGCCGGATGCCGTCCCCAAGGAGGTGGTAAAGGTCTGATCAGTCCCACTATCAGCACCGCTGTTCGCATCAAGAACACCGTCGTCGTCGTTTATGGTTAGTGTGACAACGTTTAAAATAGGCGACGTAGACCCACTGGAAACGTAGGAATTGTTCACCTCGTAAATCGTTATCGTCCGAACTGGCATTACCCTAAACCTAAACACAGCCGCAAATTGGCTTTATGAGCCAAAACGCGAAATAAAACCTAAACCTAGCGCTAATCTAAATATTAACTTTGGTTAAATTTTGGCTCAAAAGCCGGACTGCATCGCAATCCGGCCTTATTTAAAGCTGTTGTTTTTAAGGGTGTTTCGCCCGCGAAACGCGTCAGTGTGCCCTGCGATTTCGCATTGCGATTAAGCGCAATCTCAAGGCGTTGAGTTTGATGAAACCAGCAGCATCTTTTTGGTCGTATGCGCCTGCGTCATCCTCAAAGGTCACATGCTCTTCGGAATACAACGAATAATCTGACCAGCGGCCAACTGTACGCGCATGGCCCTTGTATAGCTTCATCCGTACCGTACCGGTGACAAATTCCTGGCTATGATCAATGGCGGCTTGCAGCATTTCACGCTCTGGGCTGTACCAAAACCCGTTGTATATAAGCTCTGCGTATTTTGGCATCAACTCGTCTTTTAGATGCATCGCGCCGCGGTCCATGGTGATGGATTCGATGCCTCGGTGCGCCTCGAGCAACAAAGTTCCGCCCGGCGTTTCATAAATACCGCGTGACTTCATGCCAACAAATCGACCCTCAACAAGGTCAAGACGGCCGATGCCGTGCTTTCCGCCAAACTCGTTTAGCTTGGTCAAAACCTCAGCCGGGCTCATCGTGACGCCATTAATTGAAACGGCGTCCCCTTTCTCAAAGCCAACCTCAATAAACTCGGGCTCGTTTGGTGCGTCTTCCGGGTGAACGGTGCGTTGATAGACATAGTCGGGCGCGTCATTTGCCGGGTCTTCCAGAACTTTTCCTTCGGAGGACGTGTGCAGAAGGTTGGCGTCAACGCTGAACGGTGCTTCTCCGCGCTTGTCCTTGGCTATGGGGATTTGGTTCTTTTCTGCAAAATCAAGCAAACGGGTTCTGCTGGTCAAATCCCACTCGCGCCAAGGGGCGATGACCCGAATATCAGGATTAAGCGCATAGGCAGAAAGCTCGAACCGAACCTGATCGTTGCCTTTACCCGTTGCGCCATGCGCAACAGCATCTGCGCCTGTTTCTTCTGCGATCTCGATCAGGCGTTTGGAAATCAGCGGCCGGGCGATGGATGTACCAAGAAGGTAGAGCCCTTCGTAGACAGCATTGGCACGAAACATCGGAAACACGAAGTCGCGAACAAATTCTTCGCGCACATCTTCAATAAAAATGTTTTTGGGCTTTATCCCCAACAGCTCTGCTTTGGCGCGCGCCGGTTCCAGCTCTTCGCCTTGGCCAAGGTCTGCGGTAAAGGTTACAACCTCGCAACCGTATTCGGTCTGTAGCCATTTCAAAATGATAGAGGTGTCTAGACCCCCGGAATAGGCAAGCACAACTTTTTTTGGGGCGGACATAAGGGACTCCCGTCGTCTGAGCAATCGCTCGGCGATTATCGGGTTTTTTGGTGCAGGGCAAGGCAAGCCGCAGAACAATGCTGCAAATGCGAGGTTTTCTTATTTGCGCGGTCGCCAATTATCCTCTCGGTCGCCGCAATTACGCTGGATCAGACTTGCACCAACACGTGCTTCAAGGCACATCTGGTATATGAATGACTTTTCCAAAAAAGCGCGCGCTGCAGAAGCAGAAATGCGCAGCGTGTTTCCAGAGACACCTTTGCTGCGAAATGATCACCTTTCGCAGCGATATGAGGCATCAATCTGGTTGAAACGAGAGGATCTTTCACCGGTCCGTTCTTACAAGATACGCGGTGCGTTTAACGCTATGCTCAAAGAGCTTGAGAAGAGGCCAGATCAGCACACTTTTGTGTGCGCAAGCGCCGGAAACCACGCACAGGGCGTGGCTTTTGTTTGTAAGCATTTTGGCGTTCATGGGGTAATCTTTATGTCCGTCACGACACCACAGCAAAAGGTTGATAAGACACGTATTTTTGGAGGCGATTCAATCGAAATTCGCCTTACCGGAGACTACTTTGACGACACCCTCAAATCTGCCGAGGCTTATTGCAAAGAGGTTGGGGCGCATTTTCTTTCTCCGTTTGATGATGACGATGTGATCGAAGGTCAGGCGTCGGTCGCGGCAGAAATTCTGGTACAGCTTTCCTGCGCGCCAGATATGATTGTTTTACCGGTTGGCGGTGGCGGCCTATCGGCGGGGATCCGTTCCTACCTTCGTTCAATAGGCGCCAAGACCGAACTTCGTTTCGTGGAGCCCAGCGGCGGCGCAAGCCTAACGGCGGCGGTCGCAGCGGGGGAGCCAGTGACGCTGGACAGCGTCAACAACTTTGTCGACGGGGCTGCGGTTGCCCGGATTGGAGAAAAAACCTTTAAGGCGCTTAAAGGTATCAAACCTGAAGATGTTCTTTTGTCGCCAGAAGACCGCATATGCGCAACGATGATCGAAATGCTGAATGTCGAGGGTATCGTTCTTGAGCCAGCGGGCGCGCTTTCTGTTGATGTGTTGCCGGAACTTGCCGATCAGATCAGGGGTAAAACGGTGGTCTGCATTACATCTGGTGGCAACTTTGATTTTGAACGGCTTCCCGAGGTTAAAGAGCGCGCTCAAAGATTTTCTGGCGTGAAGAAGTATTTTATATTGCGGCTACCCCAGCGTCCGGGCGCATTGAAAGAGTTTCTGGGTTTGTTGGGGCCGGATGATGACATTGCACGGTTTGAGTATTTCAAAAAATCGGCCCGAAACTTTGGCTCTGTTCTGATCGGGATAGAAACCAAGCGGCCCGAAAATTTCGATATTCTGTTTGAAAAACTGGCGAGTGCCGGCTTTACGTTCCGAGATATAACGAACGACGAAACGCTTTCCGAGTTCGTAATTTAGGCCGCGATTTTAACACCCGAAGACTGTAGAAATTCTTTTTTCGAAAGAGCATATGTTGAAAAAAGAGCTTCCAGATCAACATCTTCGGGACGACCCTGCGACGCGGCAACCTTGCTTGCCTGACAAATTGAACCAAGGTGAAGGAAGCCGAGGTTCAGCGCGCTGCCTTTCAGAAAATGCATTACTTCTTCGAAGGTATCAGGATCGGGTGCACATTTAAGGCGGGTCAAGGTTTCATCAACCTCTTCGAGAAAAAGCTCTACAACTTCGCCAAAATCTTCTTCACCAACTTCTTGCCGAAGCTCGTTAACGCGCGCCCAGTTTATCATTTCCACACCCTTTCCTCCGCGCTCTATACGGGACCTTTCGATGTTAGGGCGCAAAGCCTTAAAAATTGGTAACTCTCGCCATCTGGAACAGTTACATATTTATGATTCAGAACCGGTTAAGACTGCGCCGCTACGCAAAGGCTTGTAGCAACGCAATTACGTTTTGGTGTCGGGATGGCTTTCTTAAAACACGAGGTTTCAGAACAACCTCTGCAAACGCAGCTTCTTTCTGACAAAGTAATTCAATCTGTCCTTGTCGCTGATGACAGCAGGGTGCAGCGGAAAATTCTGACAGCGTATTTTAGACGTTGGGGCTATCTGGTGTCCGAGGCGGCGTCTGGTGAAGAGGCTCTGGAGATTTGCAAGACGCGAAACATTGATCTGATCGTCAGCGATTGGATGATGCCTGGAATGAATGGAGTTGAATTTTGTCGGGCATTTCGTGCACTGGAACGTGACAGCTACGGGTACTTCATCCTTCTCACGTCAAAAAGCGAAAAGGGAGAGATTGCAAATGGCCTCGACGGGGGTGCAGATGATTTTCTGACTAAACCCGTCAACGGGGGCGAACTGCGCGCGCGAATCGCCGCTGGAGAGAGAATTTTGAGAATGGAGCGGGAGCTAAACGAAAAAAACCGGCTTGTGGGCGAGACCCTTACGGAGATTCAGTCGCTCTACAACATTCTTGACCGTGACTTGATAGAGGCGAAAAAGCTTCAGCAATCTCTAGTGCGAGAGCGATACCGAGACTTTGGCGCTGCGCAGGTTTCGCTTTTACTACGACCAAGTGGGCACGTTGGCGGAGATTTAGTTGGCTTCTTTCCCATCAGTGAAATGAAAGTTGGTTTGTTCGGCATAGATGTTTCGGGACACGGAATCACCTCTGCACTAATGACAGCGCGCTTGGCGGGCTATCTTTCCGGCACGTCGCCGGACCAGAACATCGCCTTGGTTGTCGATGAGGGCGGGTCTTTTCAACCCCGGCCCCCCGCTGAAGCAGCGTCACTTCTTAATAAGCTTGTGCTGGAGGAGATGGAGACGGAGCATTATTTTACTCTGATGCTCGGAAACATCGATCTGAAAACCGGTTTGGTGACACTTTCACAGGCGGGGCACCCACATGCGGTCGTCCAGCGTGCTAACGGAACAACTGAAATTTTCGGCGACGGCGGAATGCCGGTAGGTTTGATTGAAGAAGCGGAGTTTGAAGAATTTCAGGTCAGACTTGAAAGGGGTGACAGGCTTTTGATTCCATCCGATGGAATTACGGAATGTCCAAGCGCAGAAGGAAACATGCTTGATAACAGTGGTTTGATGCGCCTGATGCAGCAAAACGCCAATATTAAGGGAGACACCCTTTTCGAAACCCTCCTATGGGACCTGACTAAATTTTCCGGAGAGCGCGACTTTCCGGATGATGTATCTGCCGTTTTGGTTGAATTTTCTGGCTAGCGTTAACCAATCCAGCTTTCCACAAAATGCCTGTCACCTGGATTGCCCAGTTCTTTTGCGGCGGTTTCTGCTGAAACCCAAAGTGCGGTGTGCCCCTCTTCGGTTGGGGGGCCAAGCTGAAGAACGGGACGTGCCATGTAGATGTGACATACTTTTTCAGCCCATAATGTGTATTCCGGCATGAAGACAAACCGACGAAACGCACCGACATAACGCGGAGCGGCAATTTTCCATCCCGTTTCTTCAAAAACCTCCCGGTGAAGCGCGGCAATTGCTGATTCTCCCGGATCGATCCCACCACCGGGCAACTGCAATTCCGATTCTGGTTCGTGCTGAAGAGTCACCAGCAAATCGGTGCCGCGCGCGAGAATCGCGTAGGCGCCAGGCCTCCGACGATAGCTGACACCCGCTTTAACCGACTTTCCAAACCGCCTGATCATTTGTTGCCTCTTTTCCGCTGTGGTTGCCCCGCCTATATACTCGCGGTATGCCAACGCAAGACGCGTAAGGGAACCCCATGTCACTAAGTACTCGAATCGCCTGGGATGATACTGTCCTGCCATTTCAACTTGATCGGTCAGACATTCGTGGCCGCGTCGCACGCTTGGATGGTGTTCTGGACAATGTTCTTGCACAACACGATTATCCGGCGCAGATCGAAGCACTGGTTGCAGAAGTTGCGCTTTTGACGGCGTTGATTGGCCAGACCGTCGATCTTCGGTGGAAGCTTTCGTTGCAGGTGCGCGGTGATGGCCCGGCGCGGCTTATCGCAACCGATTACTATGGACCGTCAAAAGACGGAGAGCCAGCGCGCGTTAGGGCATATGCCAGCTTTGACAAGGAAAGGCTGGATTCATCCAAGACACCGTTCAGTCAGATTGGCAGCGGGTACTTTGCGGTCATGATTGATCAGGGCGAAGGGATGGTGCCGTATCAGGGGCTCACGCCCCTCGCCGGGGGCTCACTTTCCGCATGTGCAGAGTCTTATTTCGCGCAATCAGAGCAATTGCCAACTCGTTTTGAATTGACCTACGGACGCTCAAAAATCGCAGGAGGACCTGAAACCTGGCGCGCAGGAGGAATCATGCTGCAACACATGCCAAAAGCATCCCCTTTCGCAGACGGAGAGGGAGGGAGCGGCGAAAACGGTGTTTTGATTGCGACAGACCTTCTTGATGAAGAAACTGCAGAAAATTGGAACCGCGCGAATATCCTGCTGGATTCTGTCGAAGAGATGGAGCTGGTCGGCCCCTCCGTACATCCGACGGATTTGCTCGTTCGGCTTTTTCACGAGGAAACCCCGCGTGTCTACGACGCCCAGCCCATCAAGTTTGGATGCAGTTGTTCTGAAGAAAGGGTTCGGAGCAGCCTTTCGATCTACTCGGCAAAAGACATTGGACACATGACCACTGACGAGGGCACGGTAACGGCTGATTGTCAGTTTTGCGGGGCGCACTATGTGCTTGACCCCAAAACCCTTGGATTTGAAGCGGAAAGAAAGCCAGATAATGGGGCCTGAACCCTACAGCGAATTTATTGCAGCGCTGAGCTGCCCTGGAACGGAGTCGTCTGATTTTGACCTAAATCCAAACGTGCAACTGCCAGAAAACCGCGTATTGCGGCCGGCAGCTGTTCTTGTTCCGATACAGGCACTGGCAGGCGAATTGCACCTGGTTTTGACGAAACGCGCCTCTGGTTTAAAGCATCATCCTGGTCAGATCGCGTTTCCGGGCGGCAAGGTCGATGCCACGGACAATGGCGCAGAAGACGCAGCACTTCGTGAAGCAGAAGAAGAGATTGCGTTGCCGCGCGAGCGCGTCGAGATTCTCGGTACCTTACCGTGCCATGAGACTGTCACTGGTTTTTCAGTTGTGCCCGTTCTGGGCTTAATTAGAGACAAATTTGTGCCTGTCCCAGAGCCCGGCGAGGTTGAAGAGGTGTTCTCTGTTCCTCTGGATCACGTCACAAATCCGGATAGATATTCTGTGCAATCAAGATATTGGCGGGGACAGCGGCGCTACTACTATACCGTACCGTTCGGTCCCTATTATATATGGGGCGCAACCGCACGAATATTGCGCGGGCTTGCGGAAAGGTTGAATTGATGACGCGCGTGGTAGGTGACTGGGTTTCAGCCGAACCAACACAAGCCGTTTTTCGCGCGCTCACGGATGCGGGTCACAAAGCGTACTTCGTTGGTGGTTGCGTAAGAAATGCGCTTATCGGCGCGTCTGTATCCGACATCGATATCTCAACGGACGCTCGCCCGGACCGGGTTATGGAACTTGTGGAATCGGCCGGCTTGAAAGCTGTTCCGACAGGCATAGACCACGGGACAGTAACGGTCGTTTCAGGCGGTATCCCGCATGAAATAACCACGTTTCGCCGTGATATTGAAACGGATGGCCGCCGCGCCGTTGTCGCGTACTCGGACGCTGTGATCGATGACGCCCGCCGAAGAGATTTTACCATCAACGCAATTTACGCCAGCGCCGACGGTACGGTTCTTGACCCGTTGGACGGGCTGCCAGATCTAGAAGCGCGGCGTATTCGATTCATCGAAGACGCGGACAGGCGTATCAAGGAAGACTACCTTCGCATCCTTCGGTTCTTTCGTTTCTACGCATGGTACGGTGATCCAGCAGGCGGCATGGATGCCGAGGGGTTGGCTGCCTGTGCCGCGAACATTTCAGGTATAGCGTCGCTTTCGAAGGAACGCATTGGCGCAGAAATGAAGAAGCTCCTTTCGGCACCCGATCCCGCGCCAGCTGTCGCAGCCATGCAGCATACTGGGGTGATACAATGTGTTTTGCCCGGGTCTGACGCCAAGGCGCTTTCTGTTTTGGTTCATGTTGAACAGGAAACGAAAACCGCTCCTGATCCGATACGCAGGC
The DNA here is from genome assembly GCF_018457175.1 of Pseudohalocynthiibacter aestuariivivens. Taxonomy (GTDB): domain Bacteria; phylum Pseudomonadota; class Alphaproteobacteria; order Rhodobacterales; family Rhodobacteraceae; genus Pseudohalocynthiibacter; species Pseudohalocynthiibacter aestuariivivens. The sequence goes on along the minus strand of NZ_JAGFNU010000007.1, from coordinate 110,052 downwards.
TTGCGGCGTTGGGCGGAAACGGGCAGGGCGCGGCATTGCGTCTTTCACGCGATGAGGCGGGCAAACTTGACCTTCTTGTCAAGAATGTCGGTCAGGGTTCCGCAGCCGCCGTCTTGGGTTACAAGCTTGGTGAGAAGGCGGCGTTTGATGTATGTTTGTTAAATTTCGCGTTGTTAGAGACAGTTTTACCCCCAAAAGTAAGGCTAGAAATACAACGAGGTGCGAAAGCAGTCTTTCCAATCAAGGCTGCGGATTTAATGCCAGACCTGATTGGCGAAACCTTGGGCGCGCATCTGAATCATTTAGAATCTGAATGGATCGCATCAGATTTTAAACTGACAAAAAAGGCGCTTCTGTCTTGATCTTTTGTTGGGCCAGACACAGGTTTCTGTCAGCCTTACAGACCCAACAGGAACGCGCATGACCTACGATAGCCTTCTGGCACTGATCGGCCTTGCCTTTACGGCTGCCTTCACGCCCGGCCCAAACAATGCGCTTGTCGCGAGTTCCGGTGCGAATTTCGGCTATCGTTCGACGCTGCCGCATATTCTGGGAATTGCGCTGGGCTTTTCTTTTATGGTTTTTATGGTTGGCTTCTTTCTTGGCGCTTTGTTTGAACAAAGTCAGTTCATGCGGGAAATACTTCGTTGGGGCGGTGCGGGCCTATTGTTGTATATCGCCTGGAAGATCGCCACGAGCGGCGGCCTTTCTTCAGGAACAAACTCTGCCCGGCCATTCCACTTTATTGAAGCGGCGGGTTTTCAATGGGTCAATCCAAAGGCCTGGGCGATGGCCATTGCAATACCCGCACAATTCATTACAGGCGAAAACCAAGTGCTTTCTGCTTTAATTGTTGCGGCGGTATTTCTGGTCGTAGGCGTGTCTTCGGCGTCTAGCTGGGCGCTTGCCGGGCAGGCATTAACGCGCTGGATAAACACTGCGGATCGCCTGAGATGGTTCAATGTTGCGATGGGCGTCATGATCGCTGGTTGCGTTGTTCTGATCTTTTTGGAGTAGGCAAACCCGTTGCTAATCTCGATTTTATGCCGCTAATCGAAGCTGGCAGCACAGCGTCGTCTTGAAGTTACCGCTAACCTAGTGTTCCTTAGGAGAGCGAAAACACCTTTCAACGCAAAAGAGGCACCTAGTGCTTAGTTTTTTCGAGCGACTCGTTGATCCTTACGTCGCTTATCCGGAGAGCGACCAGCCACCGCAAAAGCTTTGGCCTTTCATGCGGGAATACGCGCGTCCGTTTAAGCGCGTCTTTTGGTGTGTCGGTATCATGTCCTTTGTGGTTGCGATGGTAGAGGTGGGCCTCATCTATTACATGGGCCGGGTTGTTGATGTGCTAACGACCAACACGCCTGCGGAAGTGCGGGAGAATTACGTTTTAGAATTCATCGTGGTCGCCGCGTTCATCTTGATTTTGCGGCCAATTTTTCAGGCACTGGATGTTGCCCTTCTGAACAATTCCATTTTGCCTAATTTTGGCACGATGATCCGCTGGCGTGCGCACAAACATGTTTTGCGTCAATCCGTTAGCTGGTTTGAGAATGACTTTGCAGGCCGTATATCAAACCGGATAATGCAAACGCCGCCCGCAGCCGGCGAGGCGGTTTTTCAGGTTTTTGACGCGCTGACCTTTGCAACAGCCTATTTCATTGGCGCCGGCGTGATGCTGGCCGAGGCAGACGCACGGCTTGCCATACCCCTTGTTGTCTGGCTGGTGCTTTACGGAATGCTTGTGAACTGGACGATGCGCCGGGTTGGGCCCGCCTCCAAGGCCGCGTCTGACGCGCGAAGCGAGGTTACGGGACGGGTCGTGGACAGCTATACGAATATTCACTCTGTCAAACTCTTCGCGCATCACGATACAGAACTTGGCTACGCCAAAGAGGCCATTGAAAATACGCGCAAGACTTTTCAAATAGAGATGCGCATCTTTACCAAAATGGATGTCTCACTTGTCGCGATTAACGGTTTGTTGATTGTTGGGGTTGTTGGCTGGGCGGTTTGGCTATGGATGAACGACAGCGCAACGATTGGTGTCGTTGCTGCGGCTACTGCGCTGACGCTACGCCTGAACGCAATGACAGGCTGGATAATGTGGGCGCTGTCCAGCTTTTTCCGCAACCTTGGGGTCATTTCTGAAGGTATGGAAACCATCGCGCAGCCAATTACACTGGTAGATTCGATTGGTGCCAAACCCTTGGTATTCAAAAACGGTTTGATCGAAGCGCGTGAGCTTTCCCACCACTATGGCCGCGAGGCGGGTGGGCTTTCTAACATAAATCTAAAAATTCAGGCGGGCGAAAAGATTGGGCTAATCGGCAGATCAGGCGCAGGTAAAACCACCTTTGTGAAGCTTTTGCTGCGGTTTTACGATGCGGACAAGGGGCGAATCTTGATCGATGGCCAGGATATTTCAAAGGTAACGCAGGAGAGTCTTCGCCGTGTGATTGGTATGGTGCAGCAAGACAGCTCTCTTCTGCATCGGTCGATACGGGAAAATATCCTCTATGGGCGCCCCGACGCGTCGGGGGCAGAAGTTGTCGAGGCCGCAAAGCGGGCCGAGGCGCATGATTTCATTCTCGAGCTGGAAGACCCTGAGGGGCGCAAAGGCTATGACGCACATGTTGGCGAACGTGGCGTGAAGCTTTCAGGCGGGCAACGGCAACGGGTCGCGCTTGCAAGGGTTATTCTTAAAGATGCGCCTATCTTGTTACTGGATGAGGCGACAAGTGCGCTTGACAGCGAAGTCGAAGCCGCGATCCAGGACACGCTGTATGGGATGATGGAAGGCAAGACGGTCGTTGCCATTGCCCACCGCCTTTCAACGATAGCACATATGGACCGGATATTGGTAATGGAGAGCGGCCAGGTTGCCGAAGAAGGAAGCCACTCAGAACTTCTTGCCGCGGGGGGCCTGTATGCAAGGTTCTGGGCGCGACAATCTGGCGGATTCATCGGGACGGAAGAGGCGGCAGAGTGAATTTATCGTCACTAATAGACGGGTTTTCGCCATCTGATGGCCCGCCACCACGCACACTCGCCGCGTTTTTCAAATGGTGCCTAAAGGGTGCCATGCCGATTTTGGGCTTGGCAGCGGCCGTATCAGCAACTGCTGGTGTGCTGGAAGTGATGACAGCGCTTTTGTTGGGCCTGGTCATTGACGGCGCTATTTTGGGCGGGGCCGATTTTGTAAAAGACAGCTGGCTTATGTTGCTTGGAATCGCGGCGTTTTTCGTGGTCCTGCGCCCGCTGGTTTTCGGAACCTCCGCAGCCATGCAGTCATTGGCCGTTGCGCCGAACATAACAACATTGGTTTTATCACGCCTCAATCGGTACACGCTTGGCCACGCGATCAGCTTTTTTGATGACGACTTTGCCGGGCGCATTGCACAGAAACAGATGCAAACGTCACGCGCGGTGAATGAAGTTGTCGTTGAATTAATCAACGTCGTGGCGTTTGCACTGGCGTCACTTGTGGGATCGGCATTGCTGCTTACCACGATCGACTGGCGTATTGCTTTGGTTCTGGCCGTTTGGTTGGTTGGGTATCTATCGCTGATCCGGTGGTTTATGCCGCGGATCCGGGTAAGGTCTGCCGCGCAGGCCGGGGCGCGTGCAAATCTGACGGGTCAAATTGTGGACACCGTCACAAATATTAAAACTGTCAAACTGTTTGCCCATCACCGCCACGAAGATGCTGTTGCGCTCGACGCGATGGAAGATTGGCGACTCAAGAAAATTTACTCGGGAACGATAGCGACCCTTTTTCGTTTCTCGCTGATGACAATTGCGGGCACCCTGCCGGTTTTTTTGCTCGGCAGTGTGTTGTGGTTGTGGACGCTTGGCCTTGCTAGCCCGGGGGACATTGCCGCGACGGGCGCAGTTTCTATCCGTATTGCGCAAATGACGGGTTGGGTAAGCTTCGTTCTGATGGCGATCTACGCAAACATTGGCGAAGTCGAAGATGGCATGCGCACCCTGACACCGCCACATGACTTGCCAGATGCAGTTGATGCAGTTGCCTTGAAGGTCACACGCGGAGAGATACGGTTTGAAGGCGCTAGTTTCGCTTATGGGCGCGAAAAGGGCGGGATAGACAACGTATCCCTTACGATTCACCCTGGTGAAAAACTTGGCATTGTCGGCGCCTCAGGTGCAGGAAAATCAACACTGGTTTCGCTGTTGCTTCGTCTCTATGACACCGAAAAAGGCGCTGTTTTCATTGATGGACAGAATCTGAGAGATGTAACGCAGGAAAGTTTGCGACAGCAAATCAGTACAGTTACTCAGGAAACGGCAATGTTTAACCGCTCTGCCCATGACAACATCCTTTATGGGCATCCAGACGCAACTGTCGAGCAAGTAAAAGAGGCAGCGCTGCGTGCAGAAGCCCATCAATTTATCGAAGGGATGCAGGACCTTAAAGAACGCCGTGGGTACGCTGCGCATCTGGGTGAGCGTGGCGTAAAACTGTCTGGAGGTCAGCGGCAGCGCATCGCGCTTGCGCGTGCAATTTTGAAAGATGCGCCAATTCTGATCCTGGACGAAGCGACAAGCGCGCTTGACAGCGAAGTGGAAGCGGCAATCCAAACGGCGTTGGAGCGGGTAATGGAAGGCAAAACCGTGCTCGCAATCGCGCACCGCTTGTCAACCATCGCACGGATGGACCGGATCGTGGTACTTGAAGAGGGCAGAATTGCCGAAATCGGCACACATCAGAAGCTTTTGCATAAAAGCGGGCTTTACGCGCGGTACTGGAGCAGGCAATCAGGCGGCTTTATCGGGATCAACGAGGCGGCAGAGTGATTGAAGTAACCATCGAGAGATTGGGACATCAGGGTGATGGGATAACTACTGGCCCGGTTTTTGTTGCACAGGCTTTGCCGGGCGAAGTTGTCTCTGGCGAGGTTCAGGACGGCCGTATAGTTGCGCCAAAGATCATTACACCCTCTGCAGATCGTGTTCGGCCCCCTTGTTCACACGCGAAATCTTGTGGGGGATGTTTGTTGCAGCACGCATCTGATGAGTTTGTGGCCAACTGGAAGCTGGGCGTTGTTGAAACAGCGCTTGCAGCGCAGGGGTTGCGCGCTGAAATGCGACCCATTGTGACCTCGCCACCAAAATCGCGGCGGCGCGCAACGCTTTCTGGTCGCCGCACCAAGAAAGGCGCATTGGTTGGGTTTCATATGCACGCTTCCGATACAATCATTCAGATTCCCAATTGCGAATTGCTGCATCCTGCCCTTCTAAGCGCCACGCCTGCTTTGGAGGCGCTCACAATCATCGGGGCGTCACGCAAAAGTGAAATCAGCCTTCTGGTCGCGCAAAGTGATTCAGGAATTGATGTAACGGTTAAGGGTGTAGGGCCAGCGGATGGCAAACAGAGGGTCGAGCTTGCAGGGATCGCTGAGACATATGGTTTGGCGCGTCTTACGTGGGATGATGAACTGATCGCACAGCGGTTTTCCCCGGCCCAACAGTTTGGCTCGGCAAGCGTGGTTCCGCCACCAGGTGCCTTTTTACAAGCCACATTAGAAGGCGAAAAAATGCTGAGTTCCGCAGTGTTAGAGACTATTTCAGGTGCTAAACATGTTGTTGATCTTTTCGCTGGGTGTGGAACTTTTTCGCTTCCTGCTGCGGCGCATTCAGAAGTTCATGCGGTTGAAAGTGACGCTTTGATGCTCGCCGCTTTGGACAAAGGGTGGCGGTTGGCGCAGGGTCTGAAACGCGTCACAACAGAAACACGCGATTTGTTTCGCAGGCCACTTATGCCAGATGAACTGAAGCGGTTTGATGCAGTGGTGATTGACCCACCGCGCGCTGGCGCAGAGGCGCAGGTGCGAGAGCTTGGAAAATCAAATATTCCGCGTATAGCGATGATTTCGTGCAATCCGGTTACTTTCGCGCGCGATGCAAAACATTTGGTTGACCACGGGTATCAGTTGGGAATGTTGCAGGTCGTCGACCAGTTTCGTTGGTCCCCTCATATTGAGCTGTGCACTGCATTTCGAAAAACCTGATACGTTGCTCAGCGCGTTCACGTCTGTTTGATGTCCAATATTCTAAACCAACTATCAAAATGTGCTAAAATGCTGTATCTAGTTGTGAAAATTAAAAACTTTGAGGCGCGTAAAAATGCGTAGGGCAACGTTTCTAAAGGGGCTGGCAGCGACTTTAACGCTAGGCTCCTGCAGTTCTTCCAAATTTCTAACTTATTCGGGCCCAGAAGTGACCCGAATTGTTGTGTTCAAGGGTGAACGTCGGATGTACCTTTTGAATGAAAACCGGTCTTTAAAAGCCTATGATATAGATCTGGGCTTCGCGCCAGATGGCCATAAGCAGATCGAAGGTGACGGGAAAACCCCGGAAGGCCACTACATTATCGACCGGCGGAACCCAAACAGTGAATTTTATTTATCACTTGGAATATCTTATCCAAATGAAAACGACCGCGCGAAAGCGGCCGCCTTAGGCCAGCCCCCCGGGGGTGATATTTTTATTCACGGCGCAGCCAGACCCTTTGACAAACGCGGTGAAGACTGGACATGGGGATGTATTTCGGTAAGCAACCGAGAAATGGAGAAAATTTATTCCATGGTTGAAATCGGCACGCCGATATCGCTTTACAGCTAGCGAGCAGAGGCAGGCCTTAGCTGCCCAGTATCAGCGTCCACCAGATTTTCCCGTTTGCTTCCTGATGCCAGGAAAAGCCCATGTTTGTCGCATTGGTATCCAGAATAATGTTGCGCGTATCCGGTTGTTCCATCCATGCAGACAGGGTCTCAAGCTCTGATTCATATGTTTCAGATATGTTTTCACCCAACATAATACCGGGGTACCCTGTGCGCGCGACCCGGTCTAATGGCGACGATCCGTCTGAGCCAAAATGCCATGGACGGTTTTGTATCGACATATCGCGCGAATGGGTCGCTGCTGCGGCTGTCAGCTTGCTATCCAAGCTGATGCTGCTTGCGCCCGCAGCTTCACGTAACGCATTTATGGAATCCAGCATACGGAACTGAACCTCAGAACTATTAGCGATTCGGTATACCCGCGGTAAAGGTTTTCCATCAGGCCCAAGCGGAGCTAATTCAGGGCTACAAGCCGATAGGCCAAGCACCATTGCAAGGAGAAGACCAAAAAACCGTACCATATTGATAACCGTCCCTATTCAATAATTTTCTTTCTCTAGCGGCTTAGGCGTTGCTGTTCAAACCCACATATCCCTGAACCGGCAATCTAACGCTTGTTTGATTTGCGACTGAGGCATTCTCGCCATATTGTCTATATGGATGTGTGCACCAGTCAGGAAACGGATGCTACAATGAATACTGAAGAGAAAAACAGAATGAACCGTAGATTGTTTTTAGGAACGACTGCCGCTTTCGTTGGTGGACTTGCCGTCCCGGCGATTGCGCAATCCACTGGCGACTCTGTGGAAATTGAGGGCGAAATTTCGGAGGCAGTGCGCCGCAATATCTCAAGTTTCCGATCACTACGCTGGCAACCTTATTTCGATAATCTAAGACGCGGTGCGATTTTGGTGGATACCACGTCGCGCGCACTTCATTACTGGAACCAGGAAGAGACGGTTTACAAACTTTATCCAACTTCGGTTCCGATGTCTGAAGAGCTTACGCGCCGTGGCCGTACTAGGGTTGCACGCAAGGTGGAAGGCCCCAGCTGGAGTCCGACACCCTCAATGAAAATCCGCAACCCAGAATGGCCAGACTACGTAGGCCCAGGCCCTGATAACCCGCTTGGGACACATGCGCTGTATCTGGGCTGGACCTACTACCGAATTCACGGCACGCACGATACGCGAAAAATTGGGCGCAGATCATCCAACGGCTGTATTGGACTGTACAACGAGAATATCTCTGAATTGTTTGAGCTTGCGACCGTCGGAACCCAAGTGTTGCTAATATAGCGACAATCGGCTCGTCACAGAGGCTCCAGAACGCAAGACATTTGCAAATGCCTTATTTTACTGGTTAGAACCCGGCACGAGATACGGTGTTGGGTGCTTCGGGTCGACTGTAATTGCGACCCGATGCTATTTCTGGAGAGAAAAAATGAAAAAAATCGCACTTGCTGCTGCTCTGTCAGTTGCTGCTACCACAGCTTTCGCTGGCAACATGAGCGAGCCAATGATGGAACCTGAGATTATCGTGGAAGAACAATCTTCTTCTTCAGGCGGTAACATGGTTGTTCCAATTTTGCTGTTTGTCGTACTTGCTGCTGCTGTTGCTAGCTAATAGTACGCGTCACATCTGAGAAAAAGAGGCGGTGTTTTGCACCGCCTTTTTTCTTGTCAAAAGAAAATTCAGTCTAGCCACCCGCATAAATTCTGCTCGATGACGTTTGACAGCGCGCTAATATGCGCGTCTTCATCATTCAGGCACGGGACATATGTAAATTTTTCTCCGCCCGCGTGTTCAAAACTCTCAAAAATTTCTTCGTTGATCTCTTCAAGTGTTTCGATGCAATCCGCCGAAAAGGCAGGCGCAATGACTGCAATGTTCTTCTTGCCAGCTTTGGCAAGGCGCGCCACCTCTTCGACGGTATAGGGCTTCAACCACTCTTCCGGCCCGAACTTTGACTGAAATGTCGTAATAATTTCGCCGTCGTCCCAGCCCAGGCGCTCCTTCAAAAGGCGCGAAGTCTTCTGGCATTGACAGTGATATGGATCACCTTGGGTAAGATAGCGTTCAGGCATTCCGTGATAAGACGCGATCAAATGGTCCGGGCGCGTATCAAGTTTAGCATAAGCGCGCTCAACGGATTGGGCCAATGCATCTATATAGCTTGGTTGTTCAAAGTAAGCTGGGACCGTGCGCACCGCAGGTTGCCAGGTGGCGTCGCTTAGGGCCTTAAAAAAAGCGTCATTCGCCGTTGCAGTTGTCGCGCCAGCGTAGTGGGGGTAGAGCGGAAAGAACAAGATCTTTTGGCAACCGGCAGCAATTAGCGCCTCTACCTTTGATTTTGTAGACGGATTTCCGTAGCGCATCGAAAAATCAACAACGACCTGATTACCATATCGCTTTGACAAAACCTGGCGCAGCTTATTGGTTTGCGCCTTTGTAATTGTCATTAGCGGGCTTTCACCAGCTTCTTCGTTCCAAATGCTTTTATAGGCTGCGCCCGAAGAAAATGGCCTTTTTGTCAGAATAATGAGCTGCAAAAGCGGCTGCCATTTCCAAGCCGGATAGTCGATGACACGCTGGTCTGACAGGAACTCGTTCAGGTACCGCCGCATCGACCAGTAATCATATCCGTCCGGTGTGCCAAGGTTTGCAATCAGAACCCCAACGCGTGCAGGCGGGATCGTCGGGTGCCCCTCGGGCAGAAATGATTGCGTCATAATGTTTCCTGATAAATTTCGTGGTGTGCAACAGATAGTGGCTTATTCGAAAGGGTCAATCTTGGCGGAAACTTTAATCTGAAACTGGTGTTTCGGTTGTGCCAAGGGCATCCGCCAAACGTGCTTTAGCCGAACCTGGGCGAAGCGGTTTTTGCTGGCTTTCGTCAGGTGCCCATCCGGTCAGATAGACGATTTCGAATGTCGCGGGAATTCGACCGTCGGCCATACTGTATTTCTGAGCATAAATTTTTGATGCCTCAGCGAACAGGGCTTTGGGTGGAATTGTTTTACGGCGCTGGGCCAGCGCGTTGGTTTCGCCCATGGCGCGCAAATCTTTCATAAGGTGAAAGGCGGAGCGATAAGAAACTGTTTTGACCGAAGTGTCAGCAACGGGAAGCGCAAATCCCGCCCTTTGCAAGATTGCGCCAAGATCACGGATTTCGCCCATGGGTGCGATGCGAGGTGACAGGCCACCCGCTAAAAATATCTCCGCTTCTGCGAGACAGGACCGAAGTTCGTGTAGTGTTTGCCCACCAAACACTGCCCCCAAAAACAACCCGTCCGGGCGAAGCGCGCGACGTATCTGTATTAGCTGCCCGACCGGGTCATTCGACCAATGCAGAGACAGACCGTCGACAATCAAGTCATGTGCTTCTGGCTCAAAATCCAAAAGATCTTCATCGGGTACAACTTTTGCAGTGGGAAAGTGCGTTGCCCAAAAATTTGGAAAAGGCGCAACGACAGCCTCTGTTTTAAATACTCTGTTAACTTCGTTCAGTCTTTCTTGAATCTCGTCTGCGGTGTCTTCCAACAGGAAAAACGCAGGTGCAGACAACGCGCGCATACGGTGCATTTCAAGTGCATTTCGGTCTGTCAGTTCAGCGGGTTTTGACATTTCGCGTCCTTTAGCTTCGGCGCAATCTAGATGGATGAGAAACGGATGCAAAGTGTCCTACGCACGATATTTCCGCCGCAATGCGTGACCTGCCGGAAATTGGTTGAAAGCGAGTTCGCACTTTGTGGAGCATGTTGGCGTGATACCACATTCATTTCTGGCCTGATTTGCGATAAATGTGGCGTTCCATTGCCCGGATCAGCAGGCCCGGAAATGGTTCATTGTGATGATTGCATAACCGTTGCGCGCCCTTGGGATAAAGGCCGGGCGGCCATGTTGTACAAAGAAAATAGCCGCAAGATTGTGCTTGCCTTGAAGCATGGCGACCGAGAGGACCTTGTTCGCCCAGCGGCTGGCTGGATGCTACGGGCGGGCGCCTCGCTGATAAAGCCCAATATGTTGGTTGCGCCTGTCCCGCTTCATTGGAGCAGGCTTCTGAAGCGCCGGTATAATCAGGCAGCACTTTTGGGAAAAACCATTTCAAAGCAGGCAAACCTTGAATTCTGTCCGGATTTGTTGCGCCGCACTTCGCGAACGGCACCTTTGGATGGCTTAACGCGCGACGAAAGGTTTCAGGCACTAACGGATGTGATTCGTCCAAATCCAAAGCGCCATGAAATGTTTGAAAACCGCCCGGTTCTTTTGATTGATGACGTAATGACGTCTGGTGCAACTTTGGCGGCATGTACCGAGGCATGCTTTTCTGCGGGCGCTGTTGAAGTTTTCGTGTTGATACTGGCGCGCGTTGCGAAGGATGCCTAAATGCCTATAGTTCACGGAAACTAGGGTACAGACTATGAAACCAGTAGAGATTTACACGACACCTTTTTGCGGCTTTTGTGTCGCCGCGAAACGTTTGCTAAATAAAAAAGGTGTTTCTTATCAAGAGGTTGACGTTTCTCGCGATTCTTCGAAGCGTCAGGAAATGATGAAACGAGCGAAGGGCGGGCGGACGGTGCCACAGATTTTCATTGACGGAAAACATGTTGGTGGATGCGACGAGATTTACGAGCTTGACCGACGGCGCGCGCTTGACCCGATGTTGGTAGCCTGAATATGCGTGTCGCACTTTTGCAACTTAACGCTGGGGATCTGCCGGAGAAAAATCTGGACGTAACGCTGGATTACCTTCGGCAATCTGCAGCGGAAGGTGCCAAATTTGCGCTGACACCAGAAGTTACCAACTGCGTCTCCAATAGCCGCAACCACCAGCAAAGTGTTTTGCAGACCGAAGCAGATGATCTGACGTTGGCGGCAATACGCGCAGAAGCAAAAACACTGGGTATTTGGGTTCTGATTGGATCGCTTGGACTAAAAACAAACGATCCGGATGGCCGATTCGCAAACCGCTCGTTTCTGATTGGGCCTGCAGGTCAGATCGTGGCGCGATATGACAAAATACACATGTTTGACGTTGATATTGATGAAACAGAGACGTTTCGTGAATCAGCGGGGTACCGGCCTGGCAGTAACGCTGTCGTAGCAAAAACAGACTTCGCCAAAATTGGAATGACCATTTGCTATGACGTGCGTTTCGCTCATTTGCACCGGGCGCTGGCGAAAGCCGGGGCAAAAATCTTGACCAGCCCGGCAGCGTTTTCTCCTGTTTCTGGTGCAGCGCATTGGCATGCTCTGCTAAGGGCGCGTGCAATTGAAACCGGGTGTTTCGTTCTAGCGCCAGCGCAATGTGGTATACACCCGATTACCGTTGGGGCGCCGCGCAAAACATACGGTCACTCTCTGGCTGTTTCCCCTTGGGGCGAGATTTTGGCAGATGGCGGCGAAAACCCCGGCGTAACTATCGTTGATTTTGATCTTGATGACGTAGATAAGTGCCGGAAAAAGATACCGTCCCTGACACATGACAGAGATTTTAAAGGCCCCTGATGTCCGAGCTTAATGATCCTCTTGCTGTAGCGCTGTTTGGCGAAATATTTATGGCGGATCAGCTTGCGCGCAACCGTTTGTCAAAAGCGCTCCCGAAAGGGATGGAGATATCTCATTTTTCGGTTCTCAACCATTTGGCGCATGTAAATGATGAACGGTCCCCTGGCCAATTGGCGCGTGCTTTTCACGTAACGCGTGGTGCTATGACCAATACATTGTCAAAGCTGGAATGGGCGGGGCATGTACATGTCCGACCAGACTGGGAAGATGCCCGCCGAAAATTTGTCTCGATCAGCCCTGCGGGCCGCGCGGCCTGTGACGTTGCCCTTGAGGCGATTATCCCGATTATCAGCGACGTTGTTAAAAAGATCGGCAAAGACAAAGTCAGGGGCGCGCTTCCGGTTTTGCGCGAATTGCGAGAGCGGCTTGATCAGGAATCCTGAACCTTAAGGCTCGCAGTAACGTAATTGACCGAGAGATCACGATCTGACAAAGACCAGTTCCAGCTTATCGGGTTGAACACAAAACCCTTGCGGTCGACCGGGTCTAACCCGGCATTGCGGATCAGTTCATACAACTCATCCGGGGTGATGAATTTGTTCCAATCGTGCGTTCCCTTAGGGAGCCAGCGCATGATGACTTCGGCACCCACGATCGCCACCATAAAGCTTTTGGGATTCCGGTTTATTGTTGAGCACAGCATCAGACCGCCTGGCTTAAGAAGAGTTTGGCACGCGGTCAGATAGGCCAGCGGGTCGGCGACATGTTCGACAACTTCCATGTTCAGGATTACGTCAAATGTTTCGCCGGCGGCCGCTAAATCTTCGGCAGTTGTGTGGCGGTAGTCGACCTCTACACCGGATTGCTCTGCATGAATGCGCGCAACCGGAATATTGCCGGCTGCAGCATCTGCACCTACCACGGCTGCACCAAGTCGCGCCATTGGCTCTGAGAGCAGACCGCCACCACAACCGATGTCAAGAACACATAAACCTTTGAAAGGCAGATTGGTTGTAAGGTCACGATCAAACTCTGCAGCGACCTGGCTGGTGATATAGTCGAGCCTGCACGGGTTCAGCATGTGAAGCGGCTTAAACTTACCTGTCGGGTCCCACCATTCGGCAGCCATGGCTTCAAACTTTGCAACCTCTTTCGGGTCAACAGTTGTCTCGGCTTTGGATTCGGTGGTTTGCATTCTCGACCCCATGTGGTTTTCTAGGCAGCATCCGTCAAACGCGGCTTAAAACGATATATAGGTCTTTTATGGACAAATACTCAGGTCAAAAAGGCGCAGCTACGCTTCTTTTTCCATCTGTCGAGCCATACGCCAGACAGACACTGGATGTTGGCGACGGGCACCACGTTTACGTTGAGGAATGCGGCAATCCAAATGGGTTGCCTGTTGTTGTGCTTCATGGTGGCCCGGGTGGTGGATGCAGCCCGGTTATGCGCAGGTTCTTTGACCCCAAAGTTTACCGTATTGTTCTTTTTGATCAGCGCGGGTGTGGGCGATCAACACCGCACGCCAGCGTTGAAAACAACACGACATGGCATTTGGTCGCGGATATAGAGCGTATTCGCGAAATATTGGGAATAAGTGACTGGGTTGTTTTTGGTGGCAGTTGGGGCGCGACTCTGGCTCTGGTCTATGCACAAGCGCATCCAAACCGGGTACGGCACCTGGTTTTACGCGGTGTTTTCCTGGCGACTCAGGCTGAGCTTGACTGGTTTTATGGCGGTGGGGTTGGCCGGTTTTGGCCCGATTTATGGGCAGAGTTTTCTGGCCTGATCCCGGAGGACGAGCAACGGGACATGATTGCGGCTTACAACAAACGATTGTTTTGTGGAGATCCCGCAACCGAAATCAAATACGCGAGGGCGTGGACGGCTTGGGAAAATGCACTGGCGTCGATAACAAATAACGGAGCCGCGAGCCAAAGCCCGCCAGATTATGCCCACGCATTTGCGAGGCTGGAGAACCACTACTTCATGAATCGTGCCTTTCTTCAAACGGATGGTCAGATTTTACGAGACATGGGAAAAATCGCCGACATCCCCGGAAAAATCGTGCAGGGACGGTACGACATGATTTGTCCACCAACCGCTGCATGGGAGCTGTCGAAACGCTGGCCAAAAGCGGATCTGAACCTGGTTTCACTGTCCGGTCACGCCTTGTCGGAGGCGGGAATCAGTGCTGCCCTTATCGAAATCATGAATGAAATTTCGCAGCGATAGTTTCATAATCACATAAAAACATAAGAAAAATTTCATGCTTTCATCTGAATCGCCTAATGTAAGACAAACATGTTTACAGACCACTTTTTTTTGTTAACTTGTGAGTCAATAAAGAGAAAAAAGCGGGGATGTGAAACTTGGGTTCAGTCACACGGATTATTTTACAGCGCCTTGCGCTAGGACTTCTCACCCTTTTTATCGTATCGATTGTTATCTTTATAGCGGTTAATCTTTTGCCCGGCGACTTTGCCGAAGCAATTCTGGGGCAGGGCGCGACGCCAGAGGCAGTCGCCTCGATCAGAGAAGGGCTTGGTCTCGATAAACCTCCTATCACGAGATATTTTGATTGGCTCGGTGGCGCAATCCAAGGCGATCTGGGATCAAGTTTCGCGCAGGCAAATTTCGCAAGTTTCACCGGCTCTGATGCGGCTTCGGGCACAACGGTTGCAGAACAAATTGCACCACGGTTTAAAAACACGTTGTTTTTGGCGGGTGTAACAGCAGCGATCGCTGTTCCGGTTTCGATCTTTCTTGGTGTTCTTGCTGCCCTTTACAGAAATTCGATTTTTGATCGGGCAACAAATATTTTGACACTCTCGTCAATTTCCAGCCCAGACTTCTTTCTTGCCTATGTTCTGATCTTGTTTCTTTCAGTGCTTAATCCGCTTCTTCCGTCACTCTCTAACATTTACGATGGAATGGACTTCAGCGAGCGGCTGGTGAAATCACTCCTACCCGCCCTGACCCTGACGCTGGCCGTCACCGCGCAGATGATGCGTATGACGCGGGCTGCAATCATTAACCTATTGGCCAGCCCATACATTGAAATGGCGCGCCTAAAGGGCATCAGCCCCATGCGGGTCATTGTAACCCACGCGCTTCCGAATGCTTTGGCACCGATCATTACTGTTATTGCATTGAACCTTGCGTATCTTATTACCGGGGTTGTGGTGGTAGAAGTGGTGTTTGTTTATCCGGGCATCGGACAGCTGTTCGTGGACAGTGTTAAGATTCGGGATATCCCGGTGGTGCAGGCCTGCTGTCTGATTTTTGCAGCAGCATATATCCTGCTAAATCTTTCGGCGGATGTTCTGTCGATCTTGTCCAACCCAAGACTGAGGCACCCGAAATGAGCACATGGCTTTCGATTCTAATTGCCTTTCCAGTAATGGCAGGCGTCGCTTGGGTTTTCCGTTTTGCCGGACGATCCGCAACATCCAACAAGCCCTTTTTCCGCGATATGCCCTTTGGCGTGGCCTTCGGTTATGTTGTGGCAGCGGTCGCAATACTTTTGGCGTTCAAGATCTATTTTGTTGATCAGGTCCTGTTTTTCCGCTGGGCGATGCAAGGGCTGATTATCTTCACCGTTTCAGCCTTTTTGTTCCGTCTGCTTGGTCGGCTTGTCGGTACGGCGGGCTCGCGGAAACTGTTTCGCTCCATGCCGCTAACGGCAGCGTTCGGTGTTATGATTGTTCTCGCATACGCAATACTGGCGATTTTCGCGCCAGTGTTCGCGCCATATGGTGAAGAGCAAGTTTTCGCAGCAGCAAACACACTGCCCGGCAGCGATCCTGCAACGGGAGGTGACCCAGCGCATTTGTTGGGCACAGACCAGATCGGGCGCGACCTGATGAGCCGCCTGATATATGGCGCAAGGAACACGGTGGGCATCGCCTTTGCGACAACCTGTCTGGCGTTCTTTATCGGCGGAAGCCTTGGTTTTCTTGCGGCGACAATTGGCGGATGGCTTGATCAGGTTCTTTCTCGCGCTGTCGATGTTCTCATGGCTATTCCCGCCCTTATTTTCGCACTTCTTCTTATGACGATTGCGAGCGCCTGGTCGGTCAAGCTTGGCATTCCGCTAACGATTTTCATGATCCTTATCATCGCAATTATTGACTCGACGCGTGTTTACCGGCTTGCCCGAGCGGTTGGTGTGAACATCGTAGTGATGGATTACATTGAGGCTGCGAAATTACGTGGCGAAGGCCTGACCTACCTTATTTTTCGGGAAATCCTGCCCAATGCCACGGCACCGCTTTTGGCGGAATTCGGGCTTCGGTTCTGCTTTGTTTTCCTTACAATCGCATCACTCAGTTTTCTTGGTGTCGGTATTCAGCCACCACTTGCGGACTGGGGCACTATGGTGCGCGATCTGGCGCAGTTTATCAACTTTGCACAGTTCAGTCCGCTGACAGCAGCACTGCCTATTCTCGCAGCAGGCGCGATTGCCCTGCTGACCGTGGCCGTGAACTTCATCGTTGACTGGATGCTGCAGAAATCGTCGGGGTTAAAAGAATGAGTGAACTTTTACTGAAAGTACGCGACCTGATGATCGAAGGTCGAAGTGATGAAACCTGGAATCCAATCATCAATGGCTGCAGTTTCGACCTGAACAAAGGCGAAGTTCTGGGCATGATCGGTGAATCCGGAGCTGGCAAGTCAACTGTCGGCCTTGCGGCAATGGGTTTCACACGTGATGGCTGCCGGATTTCAGGCGGTACTGTTGAATTCGACGGTATTGATCTTGTGAACGCGTCTGCGGCAGTCAAACGCGGACTTCTGGGAAAGCGCATCGCTTATGTTGCTCAGTCTGCGGCAGCCAGCTTTAATCCGGCTCACCGCTTGATTGACCAGCACACAGAAGGCCCGGTGCAGCACGGTGTTATGCCCCGCGAAGAAAGCCAGGAAGACGCGATGGAACTGTATCGACGTCTTCGACTGCCAAACCCGGAAGAAATCGGATTTCGCTATCCGCACCAGGTATCTGGTGGGCAATTGCAGCGCGCGATGACGGCTATGGCAATGGCCTGCCGACCAGACCTGATTATCTTTGATGAACCCACGACTGCACTTGATGTAACGACTCAGATCGAGGTTCTTGCTTCCATTCGTGATATTGTAGAGCAGTTCAACACGGCTGCTATCTACATTACCCATGACCTCGCGGTTGTGGCTCAGATGGCAGACAAGATCAAAGTGTTGCTTAAGGGTGATGAGGTTGAAGAGGCCGACACCAGAACGATGCTTTCTGATCCACAGGAAGAGTATACTAAATCGCTTTGGGCGGTGCGCAGCTTTCAACGGCCTACCAAGCCAGCAGTTCCAGCCGACGCCGTGCCTGTTGTCTCGGTCAAAAATGTAAGTGCCGCCTACGGGAAGGTACCTGTGCTGTTCGATGTTAGTTTTGATATTCACGCAGGCCGCACGGTCGCCGTGGTTGGCGAATCGGGTTCCGGTAAATCCACGGCCGCACGCTGTATAACGGGTTTGTTGCCACCAACATCTGGCGTGATCGAGTTTGATGGTGAACCAATCCCAGCCGACTATCGCAGTCGCACAAAGATGCAGTTGCGTCAGGCGCAGATGATTTACCAAATGGCCGATACAGCGCTTAATCCGCGTAAGACAATTGGTGAAATTATCGGGCGGCCCGTTCAGTTTTACATGGGCCTCACAGGCAGCGCGAAACGAAAGCGTGTCGACGAGCTTCTGAACGAAATCGAACTTGAACCGAGCCAGTATTTCCACCGCTTACCATCAGAGCTGTCCGGTGGGCAAAAACAGCGGGTCGGTATTGCGCGAGCATTGGCAGCGGAACCCAAATTTATCATTTGTGACGAGGTGACAAGTGCGCTTGATCAACTGGTTGCCGAGGGAATCTTGAAGTTGTTAGCCAAGCTTCAGGATGAACTGGGGCTTTCCTATATGTTTATTACGCACGATCTTGCGACGGTTCGTTCCATCGCTGATGAGGTTGTGGTGATGAAAGATGGCCGGGTGGTTGAAGCAGGTCCTAAGAAGGAAATGTTTACCCCGCCACACCATGCCTACACAGATCTTTTGCTAAGTTCTGTGCCGGAAATGGACCCAGATTGGCTTACGAATCTTCTTGATGCACGCGGTGTTGATAACATTGGCGACGCAGCAGTTGGTAAGATGTAAACCGAATCGCGTGTCAAAACGTGAACTAAACGCGGAAAAATCCGCACTAACCAAAACTACATGGGAGAAAAACATGTCTCAGATAAGCAGACGTGGACTACTAAAAACCGGTGCAGCAGCTTCTGTACTTGCCGCGACCGGCCTGCCGGCGAAAGCGGCACCAAAACGTGGCGGCAGATTGCGCGCAGCCCTTTCAGGTGCGAACACATCCGATAGCTGGGATGGACGTACGCACTCTGACCTGTTCATGATCGCAAGTGCGTCAGGGTGTGTTTTCGACTGCCTTACAGAAACTGCCGCAGACGGTACACTTGTAGGCGAACTTGCTGAAAGCTGGGAAGCATCTGCAGATGCAAAAACCTGGACCTTCAACCTTCGTCAGGGCGTGACCTTCCACAACGGAAAGTCGTTTGGAGCAGATGATGTGATCGAATCGCTTCAGATGCACACCGCAGAAGGCGCAAAATCAGCTGCTAAACCAATTGTTTCGGCAATCACGGATATGAAGAAACTGGGCGAGCACCAGGTTCAGTTTACGCTGGCTGCCGGGAACGCGGATTTCCCGTTCCTGCTGTCTGACTATCACATTCTGATGTTCCCGGCAGGTCAGATCGAAGAGGCAATCGCCAATGGTATTGGTACGGGTCTTTATTCTGTTGTTAGCTTTGATCCGGGCGTTCGGTTTGTCGGCAAACGTGTTGAAAGCCACTACAAAGGTGACACCGCAGGCTATTTTGATGAAATCGAGTATATCGCCGTTAACGACAACACCGCGCGTATGAATGCGCTGATGACCGGTCAGGTCGACGCTGTCAACCGGATTGATTTCAAGGTTGAAGCGCTGTTGAAAGCGAATCCAGCAGTGCGTATTCAGGAAGTGACGGGTAACCAGCACTACACCTTCCCAATGCTGACAAAGATAGCGCCATTTGACAATGTGCACGTGCGTCAGGCGTTGAAATACGGCATCAACCGTCAGGAATTGGTCGACAAAATTCTACTTGGTCACGGTCAGGTTGGTAACGATACGCCAATCGGCCCAGCAAATCCATATTACGCTGGCGATATGGAGCAACTGGCCTACGATCCGGACAAAGCAAAATTCCACCTTAATGCCGCTGGTCTGGATTCACTTGATATCGATCTGTCTGCTTCTAACGCCGCCTTTGAAGGTGCAGTTGATGCGGCACAACTCTATCAGGCATCTGCTGCTGCGGGTGGCATTAACATCAACGTGGTTCAGGAGCCTGCAGATGGTTACTGGTCAAATGTTTGGCTGAAAAAACCATTCTGTGCGTCCTATTGGTCTGGTCGTGCGACCGAAGACTGGATGTTCTCGACAGCTTATGAAGCTGGTGTGCCATGGAACGACTCTCAGTGGGAGCATCCACGGTTCCAGGAACTTCTGCTAAGCGCGCGTGCTGAGCTCGACACAACGAAGCGTCGTGAGCAGTACCGTGAAATGCAGGAAATCCTGCGCGTCGAAGGCGGTGTTCTGGTGCCGATGTTTGCAAACTATGTGCAGGCGGTTTCGAATACTGTCGCTTCACCTGACGTTGTTGGTAACCTTTGGCAAATGGATAACGCCCGGATGGCCGAACGGTGGTGGGTGGCATAAGCCCCACAAAAATGAATAGAAAACGCCCTGCCTTATGCAGGGCGTTTTTCTTTGGAGAGATTGACCGGTGGTGTCATTTGCCACCAAACTGACATAACGCCAGCCAAAGGGGGCCAGCCATGTCAGACTCAGATCACCCGATTATCGAAGAACGTGAAGATGGGCCGCTTGTTGTAACAGGCATACGTTCCATGACCGGAGCGCAAGGTGCGGCTATGGATGTTAAGCCTGTCATGGCGCTCTGCAGATGCGGTGAAAGCAAAAACAAACCGTATTGCGACGGGTCTCACAAAGATGCAGGCTTTCAGTCACGCGGTGGTACCCCCGCGGGGCGTGATTGGCTGATTTCCTATGAAGGGTCCGACGTCACTGTTACTTACAATCCGTTACTCTGCTCGCACGCGGCTGAATGCGGGAGGTTGGCCAGCCATATCTTCAACCCTGCGCAGCAACCATGGGTACAACCCGACAACGGCACGCGGCCCGAGGTAGAGGCGGTGGTTGCGGCCTGTCCGTCAGGTGCGCTTGCGCTTGATGGGCCAAAGCACATGTACGCAGACAGAACAGAGATAACCATTGAAAGAAACGGCCCGTATTGGGTGAACGGTGTTGAACTGGCAGAATCTTCACTGGCCGAGGGGGCGTCAGGGCGCAAATACGTGCTTTGCCGGTGTGGGATGTCTGGCAACAAACCCTATTGCGACGGAACACATCGGGATGCGGGTTGGAAAAGCGATGATTAGACGACCTGCACGTTTGTAGCGGAAGCATCGCTCTGGCCGAACCAGTTTGCGTTGACAAACAACCAGCCCTTGCAGACTCGACCAAACCCGCGTATATCCCTTTTCAACAGCGGCGGTTTGGCTTCCACTCCCAATCCTCCACCGGGAAATATCAACGGGCCGCGCGCCCGTTTTTTTATGCCTCAATGGCTTTGTACAAACCGTACGAACTGGAAATTATGAACGACTTAGTTGCAAGAGCAGCGATTGATCGCCGACTGGCCGAAATCATCCAACCCGTGATCGAGGGGTTGGGGTTTGAGCTGGTGCGCGTGCGCCTGATGAGCGGTAAATCCACAACCGTACAGATCATGGCGCAACGTCCTGATGGCAGCATGGAAGTGAACGACTGCGCGCAAGTTTCAACCGAAGTTTCTGCCGTTCTGGATGTCGAAGATCCTGTTGTCGAAGCATATACCCTCGAAGTGTCGTCGCCTGGTATCGACCGGCCGCTGACCCGGCTTAAAGATTTCGACCTCTGGGAAGGCTATGAAGCCAAGCTTGAAACGGAAGAGCTGATCGATGGTCGCCGCCGATTTCGTGGCCTGCTTGCTGGAACCGAAGACGACGAAGTACTTATCACGATAGACGAAGGCACAATCGGCCTTAAATTTGAATGGCTTAGCGACGCTAAACTTGTTCTGACTGAAGATCTGATTTCCGAAATGCTGAAGGCGCGTAAAGCCGCAGGTATTGTGGACGAAGACCAATTTGATGAAATAGAAACCGAAGCCGGTTCTGAGGAGGACTGACAATGGCGATTACCAGTGCAAACCAACTGGAGCTTCTGCAAACTGCCGAAGCGGTAGCCCGCGAAAAGATGATCGACCCTGATCTTGTGATTCAGGCGATGGAAGAAAGCCTCGCGCGCGCTGCAAAGTCGCGTTACGGCTCGGAGATGGACATTCGCGTCGCGATTGACCGCAAAACCGGGAAAGCCACCTTTACCCGTGTGCGCACTGTCGTCGAAGATGTCGAGAACCATCAGGCTGAACTGACAGTTGACCAAGCCAAAGACTATATGGAAAACCCTGAAGTCGGCTCTGAACTCATCGATGAAGTTCCACCAGTTGAGATGGGCCGGATCGCTGCGCAGTCTGCAAAGCAGGTTATTTTGCAGAAAGTACGCGAAGCAGAGCGGGATCGTCAGTTTGAAGAATTTCAGGACCGCGCTGGCACCATCATCAACGGCCAGGTTAAACGCGAAGAATACGGCAATGTTATCGTCGATGTCGGTCGTGGCGAGGCAATTTTGCGCCGTAACGAAAAAATCGGTCGCGAAAGCTATCGCCCGAATGATCGGATTCGCTGCTACATTAAAGACGTTCGCCGCGAAGCCCGCGGACCACAGATTTTCCTGAGCCGGACAGATCCGCAATTCATGGCAGAACTGTTCAAGATGGAAGTCCCGGAGATTTACGATGGTATTATCGAGATCAAAGCAGTTGCTCGTGACCCAGGCTCACGCGCGAAGATTGCTGTGATCTCTTATGATAACTCGATCGACCCGGTTGGCGCCTGCGTTGGTATGCGCGGCAGCCGTGTGCAAGCAGTTGTGAATGAACTTCAGGGCGAAAAGATCGATATCATCCCATGGAACGAAGACCAGCCAACGTTCCTCGTGAACGCGCTACAGCCGGCCGAAGTGACTAAGGTTGTTCTGGACGAAGAAGCAGAACGCATCGAGGTTGTCGTTCCGGATGAACAGCTTTCGCTGGCTATCGGTCGTCGTGGGCAGAACGTACGTTTGGCCAGCCAATTGACCGGCCTTGATATCGATATCATGACCGAAACCGAAGAAAGTGCACGTCGCCAGGCAGAATTTGCCGAGCGGACAAAGCTCTTTATGGAAGCTTTGGATGTTGACGAATTCTTTGCGCAGCTTTTGGTTTCTGAAGGGTTCACGAACCTTGAAGAAGTTGCCTACGTTGATGTGAGCGAACTTCTGGTCATAGACGGAGTTGACGAGGCAACAGCAGGTGAGTTGCAGGCGCGTGCTCGCGACAACCTGGAAGCAATCAACAAACAGGCAATGGAAAATGCCCGCGCGTTGGGAGTTGAAGACAGCCTTGTTGAATTTGAAGGTCTGACACCCCAAATGATTGAAGCCCTGGCGAAAGATGACGTTAAAACTCTGGAAGATTTCGCAACCTGCGCTGACTGGGAACTGGCGGGCGGCTGGACAACCGTTGATGGACAGCGCGTTAAAGACGAAGGCGTGTTGGAGCAATTCGAAATGTCGCTTGAGGAAGCGCAACATCTGATCATGACGGCGCGTATTCAGCTTGGGTGGGTGGATCCCGATGATCTGCTCGCTGACGAAGAAGAAGGTGAAGACGCCGTCGCTGAAGAAGAAGGGCTCGAGGCCTGATCGCGGGCCTTGGGAGTGAACATGGGTCGCGGTGGCCAACAAAAAGACCGGGAAGGTCCTGAACGGCGCTGCATCGCTACTGGCGAAGTGCAGCCCAAGCAGGGAATGATCCGATTCGTTGTTGGTCCGGACAACCAGATCGTTCCGGATTTGCTGGAAAAGCTGCCCGGACGGGGTATCTGGGTAACCGCTGACCGCAAGGCATTGAAGAAAGCCTGCAACAAAGGGCTGTTTGCGCGGAGTGCAAAGCAAGCTGTGACCGTGCCTGACGATATGCTGGAGACTTTGGAAAAAGCTCTTGTTCGTCGGTTGGTTGACTTGATCTCACTCGCTCGCAAAGGGGGCCGGGCGGTTGCGGGGTATGAAAAGGTAAAGGACTGGCTGAATAAAGAGCATGCTAAAGTCCTGATTCAGGCATCGGACGGGTCCGGTCGCGGAAAATCAAAACTAAGGACCCCGGAAGGTGGCCGTTTTGTTGGCGTTTTGACGGCTTCAGAATTGGGTTTGGCTTTCGGGCGGGAAAATGTGATACATGGCGCGCTCGCGACTGGCGGACTCACACAACGTGTTGTAGAGGAAGCAGCAAAGCTTACGGGCGTTCGCGAAAACGGCGGTGGAAAGGTCCACCGGAAAGGTACGAAGACCACATGAGCGAAAATGACGGCAAAAAGACTCTTGGCCTGCGTGGCGGTGCCCGCCCTGGCAATGTGAAGCAAAGCTTCAGCCATGGACGGACCAAGAACGTCGTAGTGGAAACGAAACGCAAACGCGTTGTCGTACCCAAACCGGGTGCGGCTAAACCGACCTCAGGAACCAAACCTGCGGGAAGTGATCCATCAAAACGGCCAGGTGGCATTACCGACGCTGAAATGGAGCGTCGTCTCAAGGCACTTCGTGCTGCGAAATCACGCGAAGTTGAGGACGAGGCGATGCGTCAGGCCGAGGAGAAGTCCCGTGCCGATGATCGTGAGCGTCGCAAAGCTGATATAGAGGCCAAGGAACGCGAAGAACGCGAGCGCGAAGAACGTGCGAAAGCCAAGGTCGAAGAAGAAGAACGTAAGGCCAAGGAAGCAGAAATAGCTAAAGAGCGCGCAGCGGCTTCTGTCGCTGAGGCAGCTGCTGCTGCCGCCGCTCCCGCTAAAGCTGATAGTTCTGCACCTGCGGATACGAGCGCTGCACCTCGCGGTGGTGGTGCAGGCAAACCTTCATCGGCACCCAGAAAAGGTGCTCGCGACGATCCGCGTGGCGACCAACGCGCGACGAAGAAACAAGTTCAGAATGATGGACGCAGATCAGGAAAACTGACACTCAATCAGGCGCTTTCCGGCGGCGAAGGCGGGCGGCAACGCTCTATGGCCGCAATGAAACGCAAACAGGAACGTGCGCGTCAGAAGGCAATGGGGAGCACCGCAGAGCGCGAAAAAGTTGTGCGTGACGTTCAGTTGCCCGAGTCCATTGTTGTTCAGGAACTTGCGAATCGTATGGCGGAGCGCGCTGTTGATGTGGTCAAATCACTGATGAACATGGGGATGATGGTTACACAGAACCAACCCATAGACGCTGACACAGCTGAACTGATCATCGAAGAATTCGGCCACAAGGTCGTACGCGTTTCAGACGCTGACGTTGAAGACGTGATTACTTCGGTTGAAGATAAAGATGAAGAACTTGTTACCCGTCCTCCGGTTATCACGGTGATGGGACACGTCGACCACGGTAAAACCTCTCTTTTGGATGCGATTCGCAAATCAAAAGTGGTGGCAGGTGAGGCGGGTGGTATTACCCAGCACATTGGTGCGTATCAGGTCGAAACTGACGACGGTGCAAAGCTGACCTTCCTTGATACACCAGGCCACGCTGCGTTTACGTCAATGCGGTCACGCGGCGCACAAGTGACGGACATCGTGATTCTTGTGGTTGCTGCAGACGACGCTGTGATGCCGCAGACAATCGAGGCAATCAACCACGCGAAAGCCGCGAAAGTTCCTATGATTGTCGCGATCAACAAAATCGACCGGCCTGACGCGGACCCGGACAAAGTTCGGACCGATCTTCTTCAGCACGAAGTCATTGTCGAAAAAATGTCCGGCGACGTTCTGGATGTTGAGGTTTCCGCAATAACCGGCGAAGGGCTTGATACGCTGCTGGAAAGCATCGCGCTTCAGGCTGAAATTCTGGACCTGAAAGCCAACCCAAAACGTCAGGCGCAAGGTGCTGTTATCGAAGCACAGCTTGACATTGGCCGTGGTCCGGTTGCGACAGTTCTTATTCAGACGGGCACGCTTCGCAAAGGTGACATTTTCGTTGTTGGCGAGCAGTGGGGTAAAGTGCGCGCACTGATAGACGACAGAGGTGAGCGTGTTGATGAAGCTGGGCCTTCGGTTCCGGTCGAGGTTCTTGGACTGAACGGCACACCTGAAGCAGGTGACGTTCTGAACGTTGTTGAAACTGAAGGGCAAGCGCGCGAGATCGCTGATTACCGTGAACACGCCGCAAAAGAAAGACGTGCAGCAGCAGGTGCTGCGACGACCCTTGAACAACTTATGGCAAAAGCGAAGGACGACGTGAACGTTTCCGAATTGCCGATATTGGTGAAAGCCGATGTTCAGGGGTCTACCGAAGCGATTGTTCAGGCGATGGAGAAAATCGGAAACGATGAAGTCCGCGTTCGCGTTTTGCATTCGGGTGTTGGCGCGATTACGGAAAGCGATATCGGTCTTGCCGAAGCGTCAGGTGCACCAGTTATGGGCTTTAACGTCCGTGCTAACGCTTCTGCTCGAAACACTGCAAACCAAAAAGGTGTCGAGATTCGGTATTACTCGGTCATTTATGATCTTGTAGATGATGTTAAGGCAGCAGCCTCTGGATTGTTGTCTGCAGAGGTTCGTGAGAACTTCATCGGATATGCTGAAATCAAAGATGTCTTTAAGGTTTCCAACGTTGGCAGGGTGGCTGGTTGTTTGGTCACCGAAGGTGTCGCGCGGCGTTCAGCAGGCGTTCGTTTGCTGCGTGACAACGTGGTTATTCACGAAGGCACACTGAAAACGCTGAAACGTTTTAAAGACGAAGTCAAAGAAGTTCAGTCCGGTCAGGAATGCGGTATGGCCTTTGAAAATTACGAGGATATTCGCAAAGGCGATGTGATCGAGATTTTCGAACGCGAAGAGATTGAGCGTAATCTGGATTAATTCGCAAATAAATAAAGAAGGGGAAGGTTTTTGGCCTTCCCCTTCTTTGTGTTTAGTTTGTTCAGGCAGCTATTAACTGAACCGGGAATCCTTCGTAAATCTTGTCGTCGACACGAACGAGAATTTTGCCGTTCTTCAACGCGCGTACGAAGGTCCCCTGTACAGAGACACAGCTACCGAGAGTGATGGTTCGAAGCATAGGCTAATTTCCTCCCCAGGTCGAAAAGCCTTGTTCACCGACTATGACGGTTTTGTAACAAGTTGATAAGACTTTTAAACAGATCGTTCACGATTCGGCAACAATGCGCCGACCGCGATGTCAGAGCCAATCCCTCAGGATCGGAATAAGAGGGATATCTGCTGGCGGCATTGGATACTCTCGCAGGTCTTTTGCGTGGACCCATTTCAGTTTCTGCCCTTCTTTAGGGTGGGGTTGGCCTTCCCATTTTCGGCAGGCAAACAACGGCATAAGAAGATGGAATTGGTCATAGCTATGGCTGGTAAACGTGAGCGGTGCTAGGCAGCTTTCCCAGGTGTTAATACCCAACTCTTCCTCCAACTCTCGTATCAGAGCAGATTCGGGCGTTTCACCTTGTTCTACCTTGCCGCCCGGGAATTCCCACAGACCAGCCATGGATTTTCCTTCGGGGCGTTGGGCAAGCAGTACGCGCCCGTCTGGATCGATCAGTGCAACGGCCGATACGAGAACTGTTTTCACGACCGGTAGTCTGCGTTGATTTCGATGTAGCGGTTTGTCAGATCACAAGTCCATGCCGTAGATTCGGCGCTTCCAAGCCCCATATCAACCGCGATCAACAAGTTCTGACCCTTCATATGCTCTGCTGCGTCTTCTTCACGGTAATCTGGTGAAACCCAGCCGTTTTCCGCAACAAGAATGTCGCCAAAACGTATCGATAGTTTGTCCCGATCGGCCTTTGCCCCGGATTTCCCAACAGCCATAACGACACGGCCCCAATTTGGGTCTTCGCCAGCAATTGCGGTTTTTACGAGTGGTGAATTGGCAATTGCCATTGCAATTTTATGTGCATCTGCTTCCGTTTCAGCCCCTGCAACACGGACCTCAACAAACTTAGTCGCACCTTCACCATCGCGGACAACCTGATGGGCAAGGTCGAGCATAACCTTGTGAAGTGCATCGTAAAATGCCGAACCAGCAGCGCTATCAATGTCCGTAATTTCTGGCGCACTGGATTTCTGGGTTGCGGCAAGGATCAGCGTATCTGACGTAGACGTATCGCTGTCCACAGTAATGCAGTTGAATGTCTTCCTGGTTAGGTCAGATAACATCTGTTGCAGAAGTGTCTGGGAAATCTGAGCGTCAGTGAAAATGTAAACCAGCATGGTTGCCATATCGGGTGCAATCATCCCTGACCCTTTGGCTATTCCGACAATGCGAATCGGCCCTTCGGCATCGACCTCTGTGAATGACCCTTTGGCAAAGGTATCAGTTGTCATGATCGCCTGCGCAGCGCTTTGAATAGACGCGGCTGATAAGGCTGCTTTCAACTCCTGCAGCTTGTTGACTATGCGCTCGTGTGGAAGCGGCTCACCGATAACGCCTGTTGAGGCGCTGAAAATACGGGTTTGCGGTATTCCAAGAACGCTGGAAACTGCGCCGGTGATAGCCTCGAC
The DNA here is from genome assembly GCF_018457175.1 of Pseudohalocynthiibacter aestuariivivens. Classification (GTDB taxonomy): domain Bacteria; phylum Pseudomonadota; class Alphaproteobacteria; order Rhodobacterales; family Rhodobacteraceae; genus Pseudohalocynthiibacter; species Pseudohalocynthiibacter aestuariivivens. Next base: position 82,102 of record NZ_JAGFNU010000007.1, on the reverse strand, counting down.
TGATTTCTTTCCGTTCGTGCCAGTGAAGGCATTTGCATTTCCCGAGTTCACGATAATTGCAGCGCCCGCACCGCTATCACCGCCAAGCTTGGCTTCACAGTCCAATACCGGCGCCGCGCGCGTCGCGGAGCGTGTGAAAACCCCCGCTATGGCCGTTCCAGGCGCAAGTTTGGCGAGCATTATGTCCTTACGGCCTGAATAGCGCACACCCGCTTCGACGGCAGCAAACTCTGCGCCGTTAATTTCAGGCAAGTCCGGAAAGCCACCCTTCGGCGCAAGAGGAGAGATAAGCGGGCCGCTTTTGCCTTTAATCTCTTTGCGAAGTTTCAAGAGCTTCTTTTTAAGTTTCTTAATCTTCTTGGATTTGCCCATCAGACGATTCTCAGTTTTCGATAAGGTCATTATTTGAAAGTAACGATGCGTCGAATGAACCTGTTTCCGGGCGTGTGATATCAGCGCTTTCGGTCAGCTTGGTGATTACGTTTTCGACAGCAGTTTGTTGAATTTCGGCTTCCAGTTCTTCGCGAACGGTCTCTATTTCAGGCGCATCCTGAAGGCGTGTTTCGTTAAGAATGACGATATGCCAACCGAATTGCGTTTGAACTGGCGCCGAAATTTCCCCGACCTCCAAAGCCAAGACTGCCGCTTCAAATTCCGGAACCATCATCCCTGCTCCGAACCAACCCAACAAGCCGCCGCTGGGCCCAGATGGGCCTGTTGATTTTTCACGTGCCAGCTCAGCAAAATCGGAGCCGTCACTTAACATTTGCGCCAGTTCTTTTGCCTCATCTTCGGTATCAACCAGAATATGAGATGCATTATATTCAGTTGCCGGCTCAGCGTTTGCATATTTTGTATCGTATGCGTCTTGAATCGTGTCTTCCGTAACAGCCGCTGTAATAATCCGTTCAAGCGCTTCACCCGCCATTATCGCACGGGTTTCATTTTCAATTACCAGTTTGGTCGTGCCGGATATGTCGCCACCTAACGAATCGGCCAAAACGGTTTGCTGAATTAACTGGTCCAAAATTCCCTCAAACAGAACCTCATCAGGCAAAGACTGATATTGTTCGGGCAACTGGTTTTTGGTTGTGATCATGTGACCTAATGTGATCTCGGTTTCACCAATGGTTGCGATGACCGTTTCAGCGGTTTCACCTTCCGCGAAAGCAGGCGAAGCCAAGAAAACGGCGACTGTGGCGCCCATCCAAAAATTATTGCGTTTCGACATCTATCAGTCCTTTGAATTACTCGCGCGGGCGCGTGACGTTGACACTATGTAGCCAGCCCCTTACATCGCCAAGGTGTCATGGGAAATCCGGGCCGTTCTTATAGTCCTTCTAGGACGGCAAACGGGAACGAGCAAGGTATCGTCTCACACGATAAAGTCAGTAACGCACCAAGCGGAGAAATTATGCTGGGCATCGGAACACTAGCCAGAAAAGTCTTCGGGACGCCGAATGATCGCCTGATCAAGACGACCCGCCCATTGGTGGAGAAGATTAACGCGCTCGAGCCAGAATTCGAAAAACTTTCCGACGAAGGCATCAAGGATAAGACCGAGGCGCTTGCAAAGCGCGCGCTGGAGGGCGAAAGCTTGGATGACCTTTTGCCGGAGGCGTTTGCGAATTGCCGCGAGGCAGCACGCCGGGCACTTGGACTGCGGGCTTTTGATGTTCAGTTGATGGGCGGTATCTTTCTGCATCAGGGTAACATTTCAGAAATGAAAACCGGCGAGGGCAAAACCCTTGTGGCAACGTTTCCCGCGTATCTGAATGCGCTTACCGGCAAAGGCGTTCATATTGTTACGGTAAACGACTATCTGGCGAAACGTGACGCAGAATGGATGTCAAATGTTTATGGTGCGCTGGGCTTAACAACGGGCGTTGTTTACCCGCAGCAGCCAGAAGGCGAAAAGCTGGCGGCATATCGGTGCGATGTCACATATGCTACAAACAACGAGCTTGGTTTTGACTACCTGCGCGACAACATGAAGGCCGAACTTAGCCAGATGGCGCAGCGCGACCATAATTTTGCGATTGTGGACGAAGTTGACAGTATTCTGATTGATGAGGCACGTACGCCGCTGATTATTTCAGGCCCCGCGCAAGACCGGTCAGATCTTTATCAAACCATCGACAAGCTGATCCCGTTTTTGACGGACGAACATTACACGCTTGATGAAAAAACCCGCAACGTAACATTTACGGAAGAGGGAAATGATTTCCTCGAAAACCGCCTGCAAGCAGAGGGTATCTTACCCGAAGACCAGTCGCTTTATGACCCGGAAAGCACGACGATTGTGCACCACGTCAATCAAGGCCTGAAAGCACACAAGCTGTTTCAGAAAGACAAGGATTACATCGTTCGCAACGGCGATGTGATGCTGATCGATGAATTTACAGGCCGTATGATGGCAGGTCGGCGTTTGTCCGACGGGCTTCATCAGGCAATTGAGGCAAAAGAAAACGTAAAAATTCAGCCGGAAAACGTGACGCTGGCGTCTGTAACATTCCAGAACTACTTCCGCCTCTATGATAAATTGGCCGGCATGACCGGGACTGCAACCACCGAAGCAGAGGAATTTAACGAAATATATGGTCTGGGTGTCGTCGAAGTCCCGACCAATAAACCGGTTCTTCGGGTAGATGAGAATGATCAGGTTTACCGCACCGCAAAAGAGAAGTTTGATGGCGTACTCACGGCCATTCAGGAAGCACACGCAAAACAGCAACCTATTCTCGTCGGGACAACTTCGATCGAGAAGTCCGAATTGCTTTCGAAAATGCTGACCGACGCAGACATCACGCACAACGTTCTGAACGCGCGCCAGCACGAGCAGGAAGCCCAGATTGTCGCTGACGCCGGGAAATTTGGCGCGGTGACGATTGCAACAAACATGGCGGGCCGCGGTACTGACATTCAGCTTGGCGGTAATGTCGAGTTGAAAGTGCTGGAAGCGCTAGCCGCTGACCCAGATGCCGATCCTGCTGAATTGCGCAAAAAGATCGAAGCAGAGCACGCGGATGAAAAGGCCAAGGTGCTGGAAGCTGGCGGGCTTTATGTGCTTGCGACCGAGCGGCACGAAAGCCGACGTATCGATAACCAGTTGCGTGGCCGTTCTGGCCGTCAGGGAGACCCTGGACGCACGTCATTCTTTCTTTCGCTGGAAGATGACCTGATGCGGATCTTCGGCTCTGAGCGGCTCGATAAGGTCCTTTCAACGCTTGGCATGAAAGAGGGTGAAGCGATTGTTCATCCCTGGGTTAACAAATCGCTTGAAAAAGCGCAGGCCAAGGTGGAAGGCCGCAACTTTGACATTCGGAAACAGCTTCTGAAGTTTGACGATGTCATGAATGATCAGCGTAAAGTTATCTTTGCGCAACGGCGCGAGATTATGGAAGCCGAGGACTTGTCCGAAATCGTCGAAGATATGCGTCATCAGGTTATTGATGATCTTGTTGATGAATATATGCCGCCGAAATCCTATGCTGACCAATGGAACACCGAGGGGCTTCAGGAGGCCACGACAGGGCAACTCGGTCTCGATGTTCCGGTTGCTGACTGGGCCGCAGAAGAAGGCGCGGACAATGACGTCATTCGTGAACGGCTTGAAAAATCTGCTGACGAGGCGATGGCCTCAAAAGCGGCCGAGTACGGCCCTGAAAACATGCGTTCCATTGAAAAGCAGGTTCTGTTGCAGACCATCGACAGCAAGTGGCGCGATCACATGCTGACTCTGGAACACTTGCGTTCAGTCGTTGGTTTCCGAAGCTATGCTCAACGGGATCCGCTGAATGAGTACAAGGGTGAGAGCTTTCAGCTTTTTGAATCTTTGCTGGATACGCTACGGTCAGAAGTGACGCAAAAGCTCGCGCAGCTTCCTTCGCGCGAAGAGCTTGAGCAGCAACAACAAGCCTATCTTCAGCAGGTCATGGCGCAGCAACAGGCGGTGCAAGCGCAGGCTGCTGCTTCGGCCAATAATACAGCCGAGGCTAACGGTTTTGATGAAAGCAATCCTGAAACCTGGGGAGACCCCGGCCGGAATGACACGTGTCCCTGCGGATCAGGTAAGAAGTTTAAGCACTGCCACGGCAGTCTTGTCTAAAATTACCTATTTATGAATTTTATGGCCCCTTATCTTTGGGGCCTTCAGATTGCGAAACACTGTTTTTCCGATTTTATGTCGCTACAAAACTATAAAACATTGTAGGCTATCCGAGGCGCAGGACTTCACCTGCTTCGGTTGATCGTGCTGCGGGCTTTTCATCCAGGCCCGTTAAACGCCGTGGCGATGACCAAGTATCGCCCCGATTTGGTGACACAAGAACCGGGTTAAACGACTGGTGCGGGAGGTGGATCAAGCCTTGGACAAGAAAAGATATCTTATTGCCGGCGCAACATTTTTAGCATCATTGGGTGCTGGCTACGCGGTGCAGAACAGCGGCGCAATCGCATCGCAGTTTGTAGGCGATGCGCCTACTGCGCGTGTCACAGCGACAATTGAGCTGGCATCAGCAAACTTACCGAAAGTCATATCCTCCGACAGTACAAAGGGCTTTCGTATTCCGAGCCCCCCAGCAGAGTCGTTAACGCCCGTCCCTCGGTTGCCCGATGCAGAAGGGCTCAGCGAACGCGTTCGTCGTGGTGAGACGTTACCCGTAGCGGCAGTGCCGGCGACGACGCACAGCGCGTTCGGACTGCCATGCGATGTGGAGTTAACGTCGCACAACGCTGGTGCGGCGATGGTTCAGCTTTCACTTTCAGCCGCGTGCCATCTGAATGAACCGGTAGAGATTCGTCAGGGCGATCTCGTTTTTACCATGAACACGTCCAATACTGGTGCGGTCGAAGTGTCTGTTCCTGCGATGTCACGAGATGCCGTGTACACCGCGATCTTTCAAGACGGTAAGACGGCAACGACCGAAATTACCGTTGACGACCTGGTAGAATATGATCGGGTTGCCCTGCTTTGGGAGGGTGAAAGCGGCCTGCATCTTCACGCGTTGGAATATGGCGCGCAACATGGCGAAAACGGTCACGTCTGGTCTGGCGCACCTCGAAGTGCAGATTACGCTGCACGTGCAAGAGGCGGGTTTTTGGCGCGTCTTGGTGATCCGCATATCGAAAATGCTAAATTTGCCGAAGTTTATAGTTTTCCATCTGGATCTACGGCACGCGAAGGGGCGGTTCGTCTAAGCGTTGAAGCTGAAGTTACAGCCTATACTTGCGATCAGGATATTACGGCAAAATCACTGCAGATACGGCGGGGAGAGTCGTACCCTGCATTGGACATAACGCTATCAATTCCAGAATGCTCGGGCCTTGGTGACTTTCTTGTGTTGAAAAATTTGCTTCCAGACCTGAGTATCGCGCAGAACTGATTAACGTTTCGGACAGTATCATGCGCGTTCTTTGTGCGGTGGTTTACGCTGCACTCTTTCTTTTGAGCCTCGCCGCCCCTTTGCGCGCGCAGGACGTCACACTCACTTCACGCGATGGCGCTGTCGAGGTTGGTGGAACGCTGTTGGGCTACGACGGCGAGTTTTTTCGGGTCGATACCATTTATGGCGTCTTGACTTTGGACGGTAGTGGGGTGGTTTGCAGCGGGCCGGGGTGTCCTGACCTTGAGGCCTATATTGCCGAATTCAACATATCGGGTTCTCAAACATTGGGTGCAACCCTGATGCCCGCTTTGCTGGAATCATTTGCTGCCTGGCAGCAATTGACCGCGCGACGCATTGTTACCGACGATAGTCAGTTTACCTACGAAATGACCAGTCCCGCGACTGGTTTGGTTGTTGCGCGAATAGGGTTTCGGGTGGCGACGACAGATCAAGGATTTACCGACCTTATGTTAGGCGAGGCAGATATGGTTCTGTCGATGCGCGAAGTTTCAGAAGTGGAAGCTCAAAACGCTGCGGAAGCTGGGCTTGGGGACCTTACCGCAGTTGCCCGTAGCAGAATTGTAGCCCTGGACGCTTTGGTCCCTGTCGTCGCACGTAGCAACCCGCGACGATCTGTTTCGCTGGATCAGGTGTCAGGCATTTTATCGGGCGAGATTAGCAATTGGGAACATCTTGGTGGCAGGGATGCGCCAATCAATTTGCATATCCCATCCGCTGAGAGCGGTGTTGGCTCTGCCCTGCGCCTGCGATTGTCGGCGAATGCTCTGAAACCTGCGGGTGGAATGATTCTACACGCCAATAGCGCGGATTTGGTTGATGCGGTGGCGTCAGACCCTTTTGCGCTGGGCATAACCCGATTGTCTGAGCTTGGAAACGGGCGACCTTTGGCCCTGTCTGGTGACTGCGGATTTGACTTTGCCGCGCGGCCGGTGGCTTTGAAAACAGAAGACTACCCGCTGACCCTGCCACTGTTTCTTTACACACCAGCGCGAAGGCTTCCAAAAACTGCTCGTGAGTTTTTGGGGTATCTTGGTACGCCTGCTGCCCAACGCGTTGTGGCACGTACCGGGTTTGTTGATCAGCGCGTCGAAGAAATATCGCTTCAACAACAGGGAGAGCGTTTTGCAAATGCAATCGCACGCGCGGGCGAAGAGATACAGTTGCCAGAACTTCAGCGCATGGTTTCCGAGCTACGGCATGCCCGACGGCTTTCCATCACGTTTCGGTTTAAAAGAGGTTCGACCGCTTTAGATGCGCAATCGCGGGCGAACGTCCGACAATTGGCTGTGCTGCTGGAATCCGGCTATTTTGATGATGAGGAGCTACTGTTTGTCGGCTTTAGCGATGGAGAGGGAGCCGCATCAAGCAACAAGCGTATTTCGATGCGTAGAGCGAATGCCGTTCGTGCGGCTGTTCGTGAAGAGGCTGTCACGCTTGACCGCAGCCGGATCACGCTGAGCGTTGAGGCGTTTGGTGAGGCCATGCCGATGGCGTGTGATGATACCGAATGGGGACGCCAAGTGAACCGCCGTGTTGAATTATGGTACAGGCCCGTTCAAAGATAACCTGCCGCGCGAAAGCTGAATTCGCAGGATTTTCCGACAATCAGATGGTCGTGTAGCGCTATACCAAGTGTGCGGGCCGCATCGTCGATTTGCCCGGTCATTGTGATATCTGCATCCGAAGGGGTCGGGTCACCCGACGGGTGATTGTGAACCAGTATAATGGCAGATGCGTTCAGTTCGAGTGCACGTTTTACCACCTCCCGAGGATAAACCGGGACATGATCAACCGTACCTCTGGCTTGTTCTTCGTCGGCGATCAGAGTGTTCTTCAGATCGAGAAAAAGAATGCGAAACTGCTCTGTTTCGCGATGCGCCATTGTTGCATGGCAGTAGTCCAGTACTTGATCCCAGCTTGAAATCACGTGGCGTTTCATTACCTTTGAACGCATCAGGCGATGCGCTGCTGCCTCTAGAATTTTTAGCTCGCAGATGACTGCGTCACCGACACCATCAACCTTTGAAAGCTGTTCAACACGTGCTGAAATAACACGATTGAAATCGCCGAAAGTATCAAGCAACGCACGTGCGAGCGGTTTGACATCGCGCCGTGGTATTGCGCGAAACAGCACAAGTTCCAACAACTCATAATCTGGCATCGCTTCCGGCCCGCCAATCATCAGGCGTTCGCGCAGGCGCTTACGGTGATCTCTGAGATAAGAGGGGGGCTTGCCGCTACTTGCTGGCTGGATATGGACCTCATCCTGATCAAAAAGCAGTTGAGGAAATTCAGAAAACTGTCGCTTTGTTGTCATGCAATTAACGCTGCGACAGTTTTCTATAGATTTGGTTAACGAATACCTGGAGGGTTAGCTTTTTATACCGTCCCAAAAACTTCGGACTTTTGAAAAAAAGCTGGATCCTTGCGGGTTGTTGTCAGCGGCAACTTCATCAAACTCGCGCAGTATCTCTTTTTGCCGAGTCGTCAGGTTGACCGGCGTTTCCACTGCCAGTTCGATAAACATATCGCCTGACCCGCCACCACGAAGTTGCGGCATGCCTTTGTTTCGCAAGCGCATCTGACGGCCTGACTGGCTGCCCGCGGGTATTTTAACCCTGCTTTTGCCGCCGTCTATTGTTGGCACTTCGATATCCCCGCCCAGCGCAGCGGCTGTGATAGAGACGGGTACACGACAATAAAGGTGCTGACTATCGCGCTGAAACAGCGGATGATCGCTCACTTCAATGAAGATATATAGATCGCCGGTCGGTCCGCCGCGCAACCCTGCCTCGCCTTCGCCACCCAGTCGGATGCGCGTCCCGGTTTCAACACCCGCCGGGATATTGACGGACAAAGATTTGTCTTTTTGTTGCCGTCCGGCGCCACCGCATGCTTTGCACGGGTTCTTAATGATCTGACCTGCACCTGAACATGTTGGACATGTTCGTTCAACGGTGAAGAATCCTTGTTGCGCGCGCACCTTACCCATACCAGAACAGGTCGGGCAGTGCGTTGGTTCCGCGCCACTTTCAGCACCCGTGCCGTCGCAGGTACTACAAGAAACCGATGTCGGAACGCTGATGGTTTTTTGTAAGCCTGAAAAAGCTTCTTCCAGTGAAACACGCAGATTGTAACGCAAGTCAGACCCGCGCGAAGCGCGTTGCCGCCCGCCACCGGCGCCACCAAAGCCGCCGCCGCCAAACAGGTCTTCGAAAATATCAGAGAAAGCAGATCCAAAATCGCCCTGGCCGCCACCGCGCCCACCGCCCATGCCGCCCTCAAAAGCAGCATGGCCATAGCGGTCGTAAGCGGCTTTCTTTTCCGGGTCCTTCAGAATGTCATGGGCCTCGTTGGCTTCTTTAAACATCGCCTCGGCATCCGGTTTATCGGAATTGCGATCCGGGTGCAGTTCTTTGGCCTTAGTGCGATAGGCCTTCTTGATCTGCTCTGGAGTGGCGTCCTTGTTTATGCCAAGAGTTTCATAATAATCGCGCTTTGCCATGTTCTATCCCTTTGGGAACGCAAAGGCCGACCCGACGTTTATCAGGCCGGCCATGGAGAAAGTCAGATAACCTTCTTATGCGCGTTTGTCGTCGTCCAGATCCTCGAAGTCAGCATCGACGATATCTTCATCAACGCCTGACATCTCTTCCGAAGGCTCTGCCTCACCAGAAGCTTCTTGCTGCGATTTATAGATCGCTTCGCCCAGCTTCATAGCAGCTTCGGTGACGTTCTGAATACCGGATTTGATTTTTCCGGCGTCTTCGGTCTCCAGCTGATCTTTCAGCGCAACGATTGCAAGTTCGATCGCCTCAATCGTGGTTGGATCAACCTTGTCGTTGTGCTCTTCCATCGATTTCTCGGTGGAGTGGATCAGGCTTTCTGCCTGGTTCTTAGCTTCGATGAGTTCGCGACGCTCTTTGTCAGACTCGGCGTTTTCTTCCGCGTCTTTGACCATTGCGTCGATCTCATCGTCGCTCAGCCCACCAGAGGCCTGGATCGTGATTTTCTGCTCTTTACCGGTGCCTTTGTCCAAAGCACCAACAGAAACGATACCGTTGGCGTCAATATCGAAGGTCACTTCGATCTGTGGCAGACCACGTGGTGCCGGTGGGATTTCTTCGAGGTTGAACTGGCCAAGCAGTTTGTTGTCCTGAGCCATTTCACGCTCACCCTGAAAACACCGGATCGTCACAGCGTTCTGGTTGTCTTCAGCGGTCGAGAAGATTTGCGATTTCTTGGTCGGGATCGTTGTGTTGCGGTCGATTAACCGGGTGAACACGCCACCCAATGTTTCGATACCCAGCGACAGTGGTGTCACGTCAAGCAGAACAACGTCTTTAACGTCGCCTTGCAGAACGCCAGCCTGAATAGCAGCACCAAGCGCAACCACTTCGTCTGGGTTCACACCCTGATGCGGCTCTTTACCGAAAAATTTTGTCACTTCTTCTTTGACGCGCGGCATACGGGTCATACCGCCAACCAAAACGACTTCGTCAATGTCCGAGGTGGAAAGACCAGCGTCTTTCAAAGCAGCCTGACATGGTTTCATCGAAGATTTGATCAGGTCGCCTACCAGGCTTTCCAGTTTGGCACGAGTCAGTTTCATGACCATGTGCAGCGGCTGGCCGCCCTTTGGATCCATCGAAATGAATGGTTGGTTGATTTCGGTCTGAGTCGACGAAGATAATTCGATCTTGGCTTTTTCAGCGGCTTCTTTCAGCCGTTGCAGTGCCATTTTGTCTTTGGTCAGATCGACGCCGTTTTCCTTTTTGAACTGATCTGCAAGATAGTTCACGATGCGCATGTCGAAATCTTCACCACCAAGGAACGTGTCACCGTTGGTTGATTTCACTTCAAACAAACCGTCGTCAATTTCAAGGATGGTTACGTCAAACGTACCGCCACCAAGGTCATAGACCGCGATGGTTTTGGTTTCTTTTTTGTCGAGACCATAGGCCAGCGCAGCAGCCGTTGGTTCGTTGATGATGCGCAACACTTCAAGACCAGCGATTTTGCCGGCGTCTTTTGTTGCCTGACGTTGTGCGTCGTTAAAGTAGGCAGGAACTGTAATAACAGCCTGCGTTACTTCTTCGCCAAGATAGCTCTCGGCGGTTTCTTTCATTTTGCCGAGAATGAAAGCAGAAATCTGGCTGGGCGAATATTTTTCGCCTTGCGCTTCGACCCATGCGTCACCGTTACCACCGTTGATAATTGCGAAAGGCATGTTTTTCTTTTCTTTCGCAAGATCACTGTCGTCAAACCGACGACCGATCAGGCGTTTTACAGCGAAAATGGTGTTTTCAGGGTTGGTGACAGCCTGACGTTTGGCAGGTTGACCAACAAGCCGTTCGTCGTCTGTAAATGCGACGATCGAAGGTGTTGTACGCGCACCTTCTGCGTTTTCAATAACCCGCGGTTGCGAGCCGTCCATGATTGCGACACATGAGTTCGTTGTCCCAAGGTCGATACCGATGACTTTAGCCATGCTCAATATCCTCTTCTAGGCGATTTCGTGGTGCGCAGACCCTTGAAAGGCATCCACGCGCCGATCCCAAATTTTCAACCGGAATGCATCCCGATCAAGCTTCTCGGCGTATATAAGGATGGGCAGAGGGTGCTGCAAGCGGTTGTGCAGTGGATTCAGAGCGAAAAAAGTGAATCAATTTGGGTGTTTCCGTTAACACAGGTGAAAAATGGACAAAGATGCAACGCTTACCCTGCGTGGGTTTGAGATTTACAAAGGTTTTTTACAATCTGCTGAACAGACCAGGATGGTTTCTGACTTGCGCGAAGTTATGAAGCTCGCGCCACCTTTTTCGCCGCAAACATCCTATGGAAAGCCAATGTCGGTGCGTATGACCTCGGCTGGTCGCTATGGCTGGTATTCAGATCAGACGGGATACCGATACACGCGCACGCACCCGAGCGGGCCTGACTGGCCAGCGATTCCAGAGTCTGTGATGCAGGTTTGGCAAACCGTGTCTGGTGTTTCACGTGTTCCAGACTGCTGTCTGATAAATTTTTACGGTGAAGGTGCGCGAATGGGGATGCATCAGGACAAGGATGAAGCTGATTTCCGCTGGCCGGTTGTGTCGATCTCTCTTGGGGATGACGGATTGTTCAGAATTGGAAACAACGAACGAGGCGGCAAAACAGAATCGATTTGGCTGTCATCGGGTGATGTTGTGGTGATGGGAGGGGATGCCAGACTTACCTATCACGGTGTTGATCGAATTCGGTTCGGCTCGTCTGCGCTTTTGCCAAAAGGTGGGCGGGTGAACCTGACCTTGCGTGTTGTTGATTAAGGCGCGATCGTGCAGCAGCCGCTAAACTGCGAGCCTGGCATGTTTCCGTCAGCGGAGCTTTGTAAAAACATATTGATGCTTAGCCCGTATTCAGCATCTGACATTCCGTCGTTACAGGATTCTGCGCGGATTACGGCAATCCCTTCGTCTCCGGATGCTGAGACCAGCAACGCAACATTAAGCGGCATGTCCCATTCGGTGTTACCCCAGACAGGTGTCGACCAAGTAATTTCCAGCGGTGATGGATTAGGTGCTTCCATCTCATTGAACTCGGATGTGCCATTCAGGTCGATAGAGGCATCCCAGAACGGTTCAGTACCATAGCAGAACATCGGGTTACTTAAGGTTTCCCAACCTGCGCCGTCCACAGGTTCCAGATAAGCCATCGAGACCCAGCCGGCCTCTCCGTATGCGTTCACTTGCCCCCATGTGCCATCGTCAGAATACGCAACAATCTCGACCTTCGGCGTTTTTGGCGCATAGGACGCGATCCTGTCTGCCGAAGGGTTTGGTGCTCTGCGAATGTTCAGGGAATCGTCAGACGCAACACCAACGACTTTGTAGAGTGCTGGCAGGGATACGACCCTGTTGTCCGCACCCCATGCAAACGATGCTACAAAAACGACCCATAAAACTGCTAACAGTTTCATGCAAAGCGTCATTTTCCAGCACCCCAGCTTACAGATGCATGTTTCCGCGTATAAAACTCCCCCATTAGTCCCAGCATAATAAGCGCAATGCTAACGTACACTGGATACTCGATCGACGAGAAATGTGGATTGTAATTTACGAAGATAAACCCACGGGCTTGGTCAATAGCATGAAACAGCGGGTTCCAATCAAACATCGACAGCATGAATCCCGGAAGCGAATTGGCGACAAACATCTTGCCAGAAGCGATCATATTGGCACGCATGTAGATTGTTGAACCAATTGTAACAAATTGGGGAAACCAAGGTTTCAGAGCGAGGAAAACAATGCCAACACCAACTCCAGAAAACCATGAAATAAGCAACATTCCCAAGGCGCCCATGGGATCCATTATGTAGATCGGGTTAAGTGCAACATGCGCTACAAAGAGAATTACGAGAACTGACAGAATTTGAAGATACAACGCAGACAGAGCCGCAGAGCAGATGCTGATAATCGTGTTCATTGGTGCATGTTGCATCATAGCGGAGGAAGGCCCCTCGGCGGAAACAATAGCGCGCATCGTTTTAGTGTGCGTCATGAACAAGAAGACGCCTGACATTATGTAAAGTACAAAATCACCGCGGATCGCGCTGCCTTTCAGGCCAAGCAATGAAAACATTACATAGAAAACGGAAACAAAAATAACAGACTGAAGAATATTCAGTAACAGGCCAACTATGGCGTTCCCATGTTGTTTGCGTAAGTCGCGCACAGTTGCATGATAAATGAGCTCGGCAATGCTTACCGCAGCGTCAAACCCGCTTTTGCGTCTTTCGATATGAAACATGGCTGCTCGACCCTGTTCTTATGTGCTGCACTGTTTTTCGCAGGGAAATCTTGCTGTTCCCTTAGCGCCAGATCATAAGGGAGGGGAATTTTTTATACAACATGCGTGAAGCCCGCGCGCCTTTTAAGGAGACTCCGCTTGAATTTTGACCGTTTGATCCCTGTAATTCGTCGCCTTGCACTGGAAGCCGGAGACAAAATTATGGAAATTTACGACGCTGATGATTTTGAAGTGAAGGTCAAATCAGACGAAAGCCCAGTGACTGAAGCAGATGAGGCTGCAGATGCGATCATCTCTTCAGGGCTAAGAAGGGAATTTCCCGATGTAGCTCTAGTGACTGAGGAACAGGCGGAGTCGCACAGCCTTTCTGCGAAGAATTTCTTAATCGTCGACCCTTTGGATGGAACGAAAGAGTTTATTAATCGACGCGGAGACTTCACGGTAAACATCGCTTACGTTGAAGACGGCGTCCCAGTTCGCGGTGTGGTTTATGCGCCTGCAAAGGGTCGCCTCTTTTACACCCAGCCCTCCGGGGACTCTGTAGAGGAATCAGGCAGCTTCAAGAAAGAAGCAATTGGAAAAACCACGCCAATATCAGTTTCGTCGCCAGATAATAATGCATTAATGATTGTTGCCTCAAAGTCACATCGTGATCAGGCAACAGAAGATTACATCAGCAAGTACAAGGTAAAAGACTCAAAAAGCGCTGGATCGTCTTTAAAGTTTTGTCTGGTTGCGACGGGTGAGGCGGATATTTACCCTCGTGTTGGCCGAACCATGGAATGGGATACCGCAGCGGGACATGCGGTCTTGCACGGGTCTGGCGGTCATGTGGTTCGATTCGATGACCACTCGCCGCTGACCTATGGAAAAGAAGATTACGCAAATCCGTTTTTCATCGCTTACGCCCCAGGTGTGGAATTGAAAGAAGCCTGACACGAATGGCATAGCTCTCAAAAAAAGGCTCTGTTTCGCCTAAAATAGCGTTTTATGGTCGTCTCTCTACGCAGGTGTTTCTGTCACCATTTGCGAGTAACTGTCGGGTTTGAATTGCTTTTTGACGCGAGCAGAGCCAGAAATTCGTACTGCTGAGCATGAATTCGAAATGTTTTGAAAGCACCGGGGCAGGTTAGTGGGTAGATAAACCTGTTTAACGCTCAGATTCACTGGAAGTTGTTCGACTATAGAGAAAAAAGCGGAACCAAAAACACGGAACAATTGGATTCTCAAGGCAGATCTCCGAAATTGTTGCAGGTTTGATTCAAATTGATGGTGAGTTTGAGCGATCGTGAAAAGTATTCGGGCATGTTGTTGTCTTAATGTTGCCTCAAGTTTACGGTCTTATTTGTTCGCAAGACTCTGCGTTTACGCGGAGTTGGGTAATTTGTAGAGTGGGTTAATGAAGCGTAAAGTTACAAAAGCAATTTTTCCTGTGGCCGGGCTCGGCACACGGTTCCTTCCGGCGACCAAAGCCGTTCCAAAAGAAATGATGACTTTGGTAGATCGTCCGCTGATTCAGTACGCAATTGATGAAGCGCGCGCGGCTGGCATCAAAGAGTTCATTTTTGTGACGTCACGGGGTAAAAGTGCGCTGGAAGATTATTTCGATATGGCGCCCGACCTGGAAAATACGCTGCGCAAGGCGGGCAAGACCGAACTTCTTCAGGAGTTGAAGAATACCAATATGGAAAGCGGCGCGATTGCCTATATCCGCCAACACCGCGCTTTGGGTTTGGGCCACGCGGTTTGGTGCGCGCGGCGCTTAATCGCGAACGAGCCCTTTGCCGTGATTTTGCCAGATGATGTTATCGCGGCGGAAAAACCGTGCTTACAACAAATGACAGAGGCGTATCAGGAAACCGGTGGCTGTATGGTTGCAGCCATGGAAGTACCGCCCGAGAAAGCGTCAGCATATGGCGTGCTCGACATCAAGAAAGACATGGGTTCGATGGTGTCGGTTCAAGGCATGGTCGAAAAACCAGAAGCCGAAGAAGCCCCTTCAAACCTGGCGGTAATCGGCCGCTACATTTTGACACCTAATGTGCTGCAAAATATCAATAAAATGAAAAGCGGTGCTGGCGGAGAGATTCAGCTGACCGACGCGATTGCTGCAGAGATCAGCAATGACCGTGATGTTTTTGGATACCGGTTTTCTGGTCAGCGGTTCGATTGCGGCTCTAAAGCGGGCTTTTTGCAGGCGACCGTGGCTTTTGGGCTGGCAAGGCCCGACCTTGGTAGCGAACTTTCGCTGTTCCTGAATCAAATGGTAGCGCATCAAAAAGCGGCTCAGTAAACACGACAGGTAGGTGTTTCGTGACACATGTGTTGGTGACTGGCGGTGCGGGGTACATCGGCTCGCATGCTTGTAAGGCGCTTAGGTCGGCTGGCTATACGCCGGTAACCTATGACAACCTTGTAACCGGCTGGGAGGACGCAGTGAAATTTGGCCCGCTTGAACAAGGCGACCTGCAAGACCGTGCATGTCTTGATGAAGTTTTCGAAAGATACAGCCCCATCGCTGTCATGCATTTCGCAGCGCTGTCACAGGTCGGCGAGAGCATGCAGGACCCTGGGCGATATTGGCACAACAATGTCGTGGGTTCACTTGTTCTGATTGAAGCAGCGGTTGAAGCGGAGTGTCAGAATTTTGTATTTTCCTCAACCTGCGCGACCTACGGCGAACACGACAACGTTTTGCTGGACGAAGATTGCCCACAGATGCCAATCAACGCATATGGTGCATCAAAGCGCGCGATTGAGGACATTCTTGAAAATTTCAGCGCGAGCCACGGTCTGAACCACGTGATTTTTCGCTATTTCAATGTCGCCGGGGCAGATCCAGAGGCAGAAATTGGTGAGTTCCATCAGCCCGAGACGCATCTTGTTCCGCTTATGCTTGATGCGATTGACGGAAAGCGCGATGCGCTGACAATTTTCGGCACCGACTATGACACACCAGACGGCACCTGTATCCGGGACTATGTGCATGTGATGGATTTGGTGGATGCGCATATTTTGGGTCTAAAATGGCTCGAAAATGGAAAAGGTAATCGAATTTTCAACCTTGGTTCAGGAACGGGCTTCTCAGTACGCGAGGTCATTGAACACAGTCGCGCAGTCACCAACCGGGTCGTTCCTTTTACCGAAGGGCCGCGCCGCCCCGGGGATTGCACGAAGCTGGTTTCCGGAAGTGTCCGTGCTGACCGCGAACTTGGGTGGAAGCCTTCACGTTCAACCCTTGAGATGATGATTGCAGACGCCTGGCGCTGGCACCAAAATGGGCACTATGACCGCTGAACTAAGCGCAAGACGCCGAGTGCCTATTTGTGCATAAACATATCATGAACCGAATGCGCGTACTTTTGACCGCAGGAAAACTTCGCTGGAGACGGCGCAAGTTTTTGTTTCGTGCATATCGGAAAAGGCGTCAACTTAAGGTCTTAGTTGACCGAACGGGCCAGATTCGCCCAAAGAACATTTTGGCGTTTTCGACAGTCCGTGACGAGATTGTCCGTCTTCCTTACTTTCTTGAGTATTACCGAAAGCTCGGGGTGCAGCATTTCTTGTTTGTTGACAACAACAGCAGCGACGGCACAACTGAATACCTAAAGGCGCAACCGGATGTTTCACTCTGGTCAACGGACCATAGCTACAAACTGGCAAGGTTCGGTGTTGATTGGCTAACCTGGCTTCAGATAAAATACGGCCAAGATCATTGGTGTTTGACGGTCGATGCCGATGAAATTCTGGTTTACCCGCATTGTGATACACGGCCTCTAAGTCAAATGACAAAGTGGCTGGACGAAACGAACCGGCGGTCATTTGGGGCAATAATGATCGATATGTATCCAAAGGGGAAATTGAACACCAATACCTATAAGGCCGGTGATGACCCTTTTGCCATACTGGCTTGGTTTGACGCCTTTAATTACTTTGTGCAGCGCAAGTCTGATTTGCAGTGCTTGTGGCTTCAGGGCGGTGTCAGGTTCAGACATTTCTTTAAGGATAGCCCAGACCGAGCCCCGACATTAAACAAGATACCGCTGGTGAAATGGAGCCGCCGATATGCGTATGTTAACTCCACACATTCAATTTTACCGCGCAGGCTGAACCATGTTTATGACGAGGATGGTGTTGAAAAGGTTACAGGAGCTCTGTTGCACACGAAATTTTTGCATATCGTCGCCGAAAAATCCCGGGAAGAAAGAAGACGGAGGGAACATTTTGCGAATAGCGATTTGTACGATGCTTACTATCAAAGTCTGTCTGAAAACCCGAACTTTTGGGACGAAGACTCCTATGCATACCGGGATTGGCGCCAGCTTGTAGAACTCCAACTCATGTCACAAGGGGATTGGCGCTGAGAAGGCCCTGCTTTTGTTGCATAAAATCAAAGCTGACTTTCGCCAAATTTCTTTGCGCTGTTTACCTTTAGATAGCTTGAGTTTATCGTCAAAAAATATGGGATTGAGTAGTTAACTCTGCGCCAATTGGAGTTTGTCGAAAAGCAAGATGCTGACGCCAAATGTGAAAAGGGTAAGTTAAGCAAAGCAGTGTAGGCAGTGAGTGGTGGCCACGGAAAAGCGAAAGGATAACGCTTGGGCTTGTTAGACTCATACAGGATGGGTGTCAGGCGAAGACGAATGCGCGCGCGTGCGCTGTTTAAACGCCGGGAACTTCGTTCAGTTGTGGACAGGACAAAGTCTATAAAGGCGAACGATATCCTTTGCTTTTCGACCTTTCGGAACGAAGGTGTTCGACTTCCCTTTTTCATGAAATACTATCGCGATCTTGGTGTAGATCATTTCCTTTTTGTTGATAACGACAGTGACGATGGCGGTCGGGAATTTCTCGCAGGTCAACGTGATGTATCACTTTGGACAACGCGCGACAGTTACAAAAAATCCAGATTTGGAGTGGATTGGCTAAACTGGCTGCAAAGAAGATATGGCCATGGTCGTTGGACGCTGGTTGTCGATGTAGATGAGTTTTTGGTTTACCCGTTTTGCGACACACGTTCCTTGCACGCCCTGACCGATTGGCTGGATACATCTTCAGTCAAATCGTTCGGCGCAATGCTATTGGATATGTATCCAAAAGGTCCGATCAACGCAGTTCCCTACGCCGCTGGTCAGGACCCGTTCGAAATAGCATCGTGGTTTGACAGTGGAAATTACACGATTCAGAAGAACCATGATTATGGAAACCTCTGGATTCAGGGTGGGCCCAGGGCTCGTATGTTCTTTGCGGACAAGCCAGAGCGCGCGCCAGCGTTGAACAAGGTGCCACTGGTCAAATGGGATCGCAGCTACACTTATGCCAGCTCTACTCATTCGTTGCTGCCACGCGGTCTTAACCTTGTTTACGACGAATGGGGTGGGGAGAAGGCATCTGGCTGTCTGATGCACGCCAAATTTCTGGACACCTTCACGTCAAAGGCAGCAGAAGAGCTTTCACGGAAGCAACATTATGCCAACAGTCATGAATACAAGGCGTATTATTCCAGTCAGAACAAGAGCCCTGACTTTTGGTGTAAGTGGTCAGAGAAACATATTAATTGGCGGCAACTCGAAATTCTTGGGTTAATGTCGAAGGGTAACTGGGCATGAAGGGTCGCAGATGACAGTTGGTATCGTCATGCTGGTCCACACCGCGTTGGACAGGGCTGCCGAAGTTGCACGTCACTGGGCGTCCAATGGTTGCCCGGTTGTGATACATGCCGACAAACGCGTTAGCAGACCTGACTATACTGCATTTGTTGAAGAACTGTCTGACCTGCCCAACCTAAAGTTTTCCAAGCGTCACAGATGTGAATGGGGAACGTGGTCAATTGTGGGCGCTGCACAAACGGCGTGCGAGTTGATGCTGTCGAGTTTTGAAGATGTTCGGCATGTCTATCTTGCGTCAGGGTCATGTATGCCACTACGCCCCGTTTCAGAACTGGTTGACTATTTGGCCGCAAGACCGCGTGTCGATTTCATCGAAAGCGCGACAACACAGGATGTTCCCTGGACCGTAGGTGGGCTGGATTCTGAGCGATTTACCCTTAGGTTCCCCTTTTCATGGAAACGAAATCGCTACCTTTTTGATCGATATGTCCGAATGCAACGGCGACTGGGGTACAAGCGCCGGGTTCCTTTGGGTCTCGTTCCGCATATGGGATCACAGTGGTGGTGCCTGACGCGGCAAACTCTGTCTGCCATTTTGGAAAGCCCCGACCGTAAAATTTACGAACGTTACTTCAGACGAGTCTGGATACCGGATGAAAGCTATTTTCAAACTTTGGCGCGGCTTTATTCGGTGAGCATTGAAAGCCGTTCGCTAACGCTGTCTAAGTTTGATTTTCAGGGCAAACCTCATATCTTTTATGACGATCATTTGCAGCTTTTACGCCGTTCTGACTGCTTTGTGGCTCGGAAAATCTGGCCACGGGCAAATCGTTTGTACGCTACATTTCTGACAGATTCTCTTGCGGTTCAAAGACGGGCAGAGCCAAACCCCGGCAAGATTGACAGGATATTTGCGAAGGCTGTGGATCGGCGAACCCGCGGCAGACCGGGTTTGTATATGCAAAGCCGTTTCCCAAATTACGGAAGGGAAAATGGGGTAACGTCGGCCCCTTACTCAGTATTTGCAGGGTTTTCAGATCTGTTCGATGGCTTTGAAACGTGGCTTGCCAAAACGACGGGGTCAAAAGTTCACGGGCATCTTTTTGCGCCTCAAGAGGTCGAATTTTCAGGCAAACAAGAAATTTATTTGGGCTGTCTGTCCAATTCCGCAGCTTTGAGAGATTACAATCCCTATTCTTTCTTGAACAATTTGATCTGGAACACCCGGGGAGAGCGACAGTGCCTTCAGTTTGGGCCAGCCGACAATCAAAAAATCACATCTCATATCGCGCGGGACCCGAACGCGCAGATCTCGGTTGTGACTGGTGCTTGGTCGGTTCGGCTGTTTCATTCGAATTCAAACTTTTCCGATATTCGCAAGTCCGCCGCACAATTACAGAAAATTGAAAGCGAATTTCTGGATGTGCTTCGGGCACCCGCAACGAAGGCGCGGGTGAGAATCTGGACAATGGCTGAATTTGTTGAATCCCCGATGGAGCCACTTCAATCGATCATTGATGAAATCGGACAACGAGGGCCAAGGCGCCTGACCGAAGCACCGAAAATGGTAGATCTTTCAGGGTTTGGACAATTCCTTCAGAATCTTAAGAATCAGGGTATGCATCCGCACCTCATGGGTGATTTCCCAGCTGAAAGCCAAAAGCATCAAACGCCACAGGTTTTAAGCAAACCCTATTTGGTAAAGTAGAGGCACATGTCTGGTCCGTTTGACTATTTTGTTGTCTTCGCAGAAATGCGTACGGGTTCTAATCTTTTGGAAACAAACCTGAGCGCGTTTCCGGGCCTGCATTGTTACGGCGAGGCGTTTAATCCCAGTTTTATGGGCTACCCCAAAAAGACAGAAATTCTTGGATTAACTCGGGAACAACGCGAAGCGGACCCATTGCAACTTATTTCGACCATTCGTCAGAGAACCAAAGGTTTGGGCGGATTCCGGTTTTTTCATGATCACGACTCACGGGCCTTTAAGCACTGTCTGGCTGACAAGCGTTGCGCAAAAATCATTCTCACCCGGAACCCGATAGACAGCTACGTTTCCTTGAAGATTGTCCGCAAGACAGGGCAATGGAAGCTTTCGAATGTTAAAAACCTGAAATCCGCTAAAATCCGTTTCGATGCGGATGAATTTGACGACTACCTAGAGCAGCAAAGAAAGTTTCAGTTGGAAATTCTAGAGGGGCTGCAAAGAACTGGGCAAACTGCGTTTTACATCGCATACGAAGATTTGATGGACGTCGATGTCTTGAATGGTTTGGCGCAATACCTTGGGCAGAAAGATCAGCTAGAGACTGTTTCACGAGCATTGAAGAAACAAAATCCGGCTGCACTAGAGGACAAGGTCCTAAATTTCGAGGAGATGGAGCGCGCGCTCACACGCATTGATCATTTTTCCCTCAACCGCGTTCCAAATTTCGAGCCCCGACGGGGGCCTGCTGTGCCAACTTATGTCGCAGCCGCGCAAGGCCCGGTTCTTTTTGCACCGATAAACGGAAATATGGAAAACCGTCTCACTGACTGGTTAACTTCGCTGGACGGAACTGACGGGCAAAGTTTGTTAAATGGGTTTACACAAAAAACTTTGCGCCAGTGGAAACGAAAGCACGAAAAACACAGAAGTTTCACTGTAGTAATGCATCCCGTTCAGCGCATTCACTCTGTATTCTGTTCTTACATTCTGAACGTTGTAGATGGTCGATTTGGTGACATTCGTGAAACGCTGAGAAAAGGGTTCAAGGTACCCATTCCTGCATCTGCGCCTGGAAAATCTTATGATCGCCGCCACCACCGAGATGCGTTCTTGGCATTTCTCGCTTTTCTGAAACGCAACCTGGCATCGCAGACCAGCATGGGTGTAAATCCGGTTTGGGCCTCGCAGGCGCAAATCCTAAACGGTATAAGTCAGTTTTCTGCACCTGATATGGTTTTGCGTGAGGAGCAGCTTGAACTTGGTCTCAGGCAATTGACCGAACAGATAGGTATTTCTTCTCCGCCTGTACCAGAGACTATTCCAGACAGCCCTTACGTTTTGTCAGACATCTATGATGAAGAAATAGAAGCAGCGGTACGTACAGCCTATCAGCGCGACTATATGATGTTTGGTTACAAAGCCTGGAGCTAACGCCTAGGCGGCCTGTATGGAAGGGGCTTCGGTCAGAATTGCATGCAAAGTTGCAGAGTCGGTATTCGCGCGCAGCTTTGCACAAACGTTTGAGTCACGCATTGTGCGCGATACCAGCGCCAGCGCTTTTAGGTGGTCAACGCCTGAATCCAGCGGGGCAAAAAGCGCAAAAACCAAATCGACTGGCTGACGGTCGACAGAATCGAAATCAATTGGGGATTCGATTTTCAGGAAAACACCACACACAGAATCAAGACCTTTGATCCGAGCGTGTGGAAGCGCCACACCATGACCTACACCCGTCGGGCCAAGGTTTTCACGTTCTTGCAGCGCTTCTACAGAATCATCTGAACGAAGGTCGTAACAAGCAGATACAACTTCCCCCAGACTTTGGAAGAGACGTTTCTTGCTGGTCGCCTTACCGATGATTTTCACCGCCTCAGGCTTTAGAATGCTCGTTAGTTCCATGCGTCTTTTCTATATTAACCGGCTGTCGCAGGTTTATGCCTCAATCTGCGGATCGATCCAGCCGATATTTCCGTCGTCACGGCGATATACAACATTCACGCCGCTTTGTCCCTCTTTGCGAAAAACCAGCAGTGGTGCACCCGCAAGCTCCATTTGCATGACCGCTTCGCCCACTGAGAGCGACGGAATTTTAGATTCCATTTCAGCAATGATCATAGGCTGGAGTGAGTCGGGTTCTAAATCCTCTGCATTGTCCGTTGAGGCGAGGATATACGAGGAAGCGCCAAAGAGTTCAACGGGTTGTGAACGATCCTTGTGATGGTCCTTCAAACGGCGCTTGTAACGCCGCAACTGCTTCTCCATTTTTTCGCTGCATTTATCGAAAGCGGAATAGATTTCAGTGGCGTGTGCTTTCGCCTGAGCGGTCAGTCCTGTCGATAAATGTACAGTTGCCTCACAAACAAACTCATGTGCGTCGCGTGAAAAAATGATATTTGCGTCAGTCGGCCGTTCGGCATACTTCCCGACCACGACATTTAGCTCTGTTTTTACATGTGTCTGCAGGGCATCGCCGATATCAATCTGTTTTCCGCTAATCTGGTACCGCATTAGACCTCCTAAGTTTCTGAACTCAATATGGTGCAGCATGCCTGAGACATGCTTTCACATTGGTTATTGTTTTACGAAATTGACGCTGCCCGGGCTGCCCGGGCGCGTTCGTCGCGCGGTCATTTGTCGGCGTCGCTCGAACGATGAGGGAATGTTCATGCATCCCCTGTATTTGGCGACAGTTCGACGGGTAATGTCAACTCCGTCAGCGTTCAGTTTTTTAACAATTTTTTCATCTGACAATATTGTATCGGCTGTTTCACGCTCTACCAGGCGCCGAATCATTTGTTGCGCAGAGTAAGCAGACGTTCGTAGCCCGCTCTCTGCTCCGAGGGTCGATGAGGTAAAAAACGACAGGGGGTAAACCAAACCTGACCACTCTAGATACTTGCCGGCCATAGCCCGTCCCACTGTAGACGCGTGTAGCGAAAGCTGGTGTGCGATTTCCGCCCGGGTCAAAGGGATCAGATGATCTGCCCGACCGGAAAAAAACGGATGTTGATGTCTGACAATCAGATTTGAAATTCGCAGCAGCGTTTTATTGCGAAAACGCACAGCTGAGATCAGAGAATCCGCACGCGCTTGGCATCGGGCTGCAAATTCGCGCGCACCTGGCTCTTTCTTTGACCGGGTCAGTAAATCGACATCAATTGTTATTTCGGGCACCATACCTGATGTCAGCGCAACCCTGTGCTGGCCTGACGCGTCGCGTTCAATGCGAATCTCCGGTGAACCGGGTCGTTCTTCCTGCCAAAACCTTGCTGCCGGGAATGGTGTTAACCCTCGAACCAGCGTGACAAGTTCGTGGACTTCCACTTCCGAAAGCTGGGTTTTTCGGAGCAAGATAGGCCAGTCTTCGGCAGCAATAAGATCCAGATGTTTGGCTATCAATCGCGCCCTTTCATCGTCGATGCCAGCTTCAATCATCTGAAGAAAAATGCATTCGGTCAGGTTTTTCGCTCCGACGCCGGGTGGGTCGCAAGACTGGATTGCTGAAATTGCTCGCTCGACAATTGAGCGCTCCAATCCCAGAGCCTTAACGGTGTCGTCGGTATCCGACGTCAGGTAACCATTTTCATCTAGATCACCGATCAAGTAAAACGCGATGCTGCGCACCACATCGTCAAGCCGCATCAATGTGATTTGTTGGTGTAAAGACTCTCCCAACGATACTGTCGTTGCGACGGTCTCAGTCGCGACATCATAAGCTGATCTACCACCCGAAAAGGTACCTTCGTGCTGTGTTTCCAATTTGAGCATCGGATTCTCAGCAGCCTCATCGTGAATTGCGGTGATGAGTTCTGTCATTGGCAATGCCAGAATATTGAGAGATTGACGTAATGTTGGAGTCAGCGACAAGCGCTGAGTCTGTCGAAGAGAGATTTTTGGCTTTAGTGCCATCACCTTCCCAATTGCTGGTACGCGTTAGGAAATACGGAAACTTTGGCCCAGATAAACGCGTCGCACGTTTTCGTCTTGAACGACTTCTTCCGTGGTTCCGCTCATCAAAACTTCACCGTCATGCAGAATATACGCCCGGTCAACAATTTCGAGCGTTTCCCGGACGTTGTGATCGGTTATCAAAACCCCGATTCCGCGGTTCTTAAGTTCTGCGACCAATCCTCGAATTTCACCAACTGCGATTGGATCAACCCCCGCAAACGGTTCGTCGAGCAGAAGGTACTTTGGATCTGCTGCCAGACAACGTGCGATTTCGACACGCCGCCTTTCACCGCCAGACAGTGACAGGGCGGATGCGCGCCGCAAATGGCTTATCGAAAACTCGGAAAGCAGTTCTTCAAGGCGCTCATGGCGTTTCACCCGATCAGGCACCGCAATTTCGAGAATCGCTAGAATATTGTCCTCAACGCTCATGCCGCGAAAAATCGACATTTCCTGCGGAAGATATCCGATACCAAGTTTTGCGCGCCGATACATAGGTAGGCTTGTAACATCCCGCCCGTCGATAATAACCTGTCCGCCTTCCGGCGTTAACAAGCCTGCAATTGCGTAGAAACACGTGGTTTTGCCTGAGCCGTTTGGCCCAAGAAGCGCCACCACTTCACCGCGGTCAAGTTCGATTGTTACGTCGCGGATTACCGGTCTTTTGCGAAAGCTTTTTCGAAGGTTCAGAACGCGCAGACCTGCGTCGCCCTCTGATAGTTTAAGTTCTGGTTTCTGGGGCATTAGTTGTTACTGCCTGACTGCAAAATGGTACGCACGCGCCCTTCCATATTTGCGGTTCCCGTATTCAGGTCTATGACCATCCGGTTGGCGGTAAGTGCATTTTGCCCCTGCGTCATGACAACGTCACCCGTCATGACGATGCTTCCGGTGTCTATCGTATAGGTTGCTTCGTTTGCCTCGGCCGCTTCGCCCCCATTTACCAACACCACGCCTCCGCTCGCGAGCATCCGGGAGATGCGACCAGCCGTTCCGCTCTCTGCGGATGTGTATTCAACCTGCACTTCGGCTGCAGAAAGTCGCATTGTTCCTTGTCCAATTACAACATTTCCTGTGAAAACTGCGGAGCCGTCTGTTTGATTAACTTGTAGCTGATCTGCGACAACTTCCACGGGCAAGGATGAGTCGTGCTGAAGCCCGCCGAAGGCAACTTGTGCGCTTTGAGCTTTTGCTGCCATGGAAACACCAGACAAGGCGATGGCGATCAAAGCGGTGCGCAACAAATTCAGCATATCGTTCCCTTATTCTTATGGTGTGTATACTAGTTTCACCCCGCCCTTGAAGACAAGAAGATAGGTGTCGGAATCCGCATCTTCCAGTTCAAGAACCATCTTACCTGCTTCAATCATGCCAAGTGGGCCTTGTGCACGCACGTTACGAGCTGTTTCCAGCAAGCTTCCATCGAGCGCAGCCGTCAGTCTTTCTGTGAAAATTTCGTAACCAGATGAGGTTTCAACCTCGACGTTTCCAGACAAAACAGACTGCCGTTGTGTACTGTTGATCGAACCACCTTCGGAGGAGATATCAACTTGCAAGCCAGAAGGCGCTTCGATTTTCGCTTTTAAAGCAACGGCTGTCAGCAAATTCGGATTGTCCGGATCAGGTCGTGCGCTTTCTGCAAAGAAAGATACGGCGGTTCCATCGTCTGTCATGCCTGTATAATTCGGTGAAGTAATCCGCTGTTCTCTTACAAGTTCGTCTATATCAACGTCCGCGTAGGGGATGGTTTGGCTAGGATCAATGCCACGCGAAAACAGGAACAATGTTGAGAGTAACCCAAGTGCGACGAGAGGCAAGATTATCTTGAGCCAAGCGATAAAACGTGAATAGGCGTTGTCGTAGATCGCCATTGTCAGAGCGATCCCGCGCTATACAGCCGAGGCTCAGGGATGATCGAACCAATACAAAGCAAAGATTTGTTCCTTTCCTAAAGCACTTTAATCGGGTTTCCCCCAGACTAACATTCTGTTCATGCCATTTTGCCGACACTAAATTGCTGGCTACAGTGTCAGCGACGTTCAGCTTATGTTTGGTCTATATAGTCACTCGGCTCAGATTAATGCGCAAAGATATCTATTTCTGGCCAACCTTCGAGATCCAGAAGAGCGCGTGTTGGCAAAAAGTCAAAACATGCCTGCGCAAAATCTGCTCGCCCCTCACGGACAAGCAGTTCATTCAACTCTTCGCGCAGTTTGTGTAAATACAAAACGTCAGACGCGGCATACGCGATTTGCGCCGAGGTCAGCGTGATTGCCCCCCAATCGCTCATCTGTTGATGTTTTGAAATATCAACACTCAGCAATTCCTGAAGCAGGAACTTCAGGCCATGGCGGTCCGTATAGGTGCGGATTAGCTTGGAAGCAATTTTTGTGCAGTAGACAGGTGCCGTGACCGCACCAAAAGTGTTGAACAAAGCCGCGATATCAAAGCGTCCGAAATGAAACAATTTCAAAACATCAGGATCTGTCAGCATTTTGCAGAGGTTGGGTGCTTCGGTTTGGTCCTTCTCCACCTGAACAAGGTGGGCTATTCCGTCACCGCCTGAAAGCTGCACAACACACAGCCGGTCCCGGTGTGGGTTAAGCCCCATAGTTTCGCAGTCAATTGCAACAACTGGCCCAAGGTCGAGCCCATCAGGCAAGTCGTTTTTGTACAAATGATTCGTCATTGCGATCCCTTAATATCAAGTGCGCGGCGCTTAACTTGCCTATATCAAAAATGCCCCAACACGCAACTCATGGGGTCTAAATGGTTTATGTAAAAGAGGCGCGTAATCCAGCGCGCCTTGGTACCTATGCAGAAATTGCATTTCTGCAATGCAGAAAACCACATTGTAAATCAAATTCGAGCCGACTAGGTGACGCTCATCAGCCGACAATGGATCGGCAAGGTTTTTAAGCAAGGAAGCGCAAAATGTCTATCACAACAGCCACACGTTCTGTGCCTTTCGGAGCAATCACGACTTTCCGTTTGGTACACGCGATCGAAAATGCAGCCGAAGCTTTTGCTTCGTGGAAAGCAGCGCGTCAAACAAGAGGTGCACTGGCCAACCTTTCAGATTCTCAGCTGGAAGATATCGGTTTGGTTCGTGCTGATGCGGATATGATCTACAACAAAATCAGAAGCGGTCGTTACTGATTTTGCGACAGCAACCAGAGGTATGAAAGCCGCTCGTTTGAGCGGCTTTTTTCTTGCGAAATCGTTTCATTTGAAACAGGGTTAGACGACTGGCAAGGTTGATGATTGCCTAGATTAAAGACGTTGGTGGTTAAGTGTAACCTTAAAGGTTTTTCAGATCTAAAAGCCCAATGCGAAATGGCTTAAACGCGTAGCAAAATCTGAGCAGAATGACACAATATTGTCGTTCCTGATGGAGGCAGGCGTAGAGCCAGATTTTGAGCATTTCTGAATGGGCGAAGGTAAGGAAGCTTTAAAACGGTTTTATGCAATTTTCCAAACAAAGCATTCACGTTACTTTTATTTGAAGTGTTCAATTTAGCACCCTAAATTTTAACGCTGACACAATTATTTCGTTCTTTCGCTAAATTAGGACCTTTAAGTTTTGCCATTTTGAGCCAGAGCCTGGGCCTTTTCTTACCGATTGTGCCTTTTTTGAGGAAAGTATCAAAATGACACTAGCCGAATTAGCGCCAATTCAAGAGGGTTCTGCAATACGGAATGACGTTCCAATGGTTTACCATTTGGGTGCTCCGCATACAGACAATGATCAGTTGACGCGCTCTTTGAAAAAAGATTCTGAATTGCTTACGAAGAACGGTATTTTACCACAGCGCCAGCGGCGATACCGGAAACGCCTGAACGATATGCTCTTGGAGTTGTCAGGTAAAATGGCGCCTGCCAGCCTTCAGGAAAAAAACTTTGCTACACTCACCGAAAATCAAAATCTTGATCGTTTGGTTTTTTCCGACAGCAAATTTTTAGGCGTATCGTCATGGATGCTCAATAAGGGTATTTTGTTCAAAAACGCAGGCCCCAAAACAACCGCCCTGCGCAACCTTTTCCCGGACAATCCGTGTGAGTTTTTTCTGGCAATTATGAACCCGGCGACCCTTATTCCCTGCGCATTCTCGGCACAAACTTCAAGGGAGTATGACGATTTTATCGGCGACACAGATCTAAATTCTGTTTGCTGGTCTGACGTTGTGTCGCGTATCCAGCGCGCCAACCCTGATTGTCCAATTACCGTTTGGTGCAATGAAGATACCCCAATTATCTGGCCTTCTATCCTCGCAAGATTTACCGGGCTGGCAGCGGATACGAGGTTTTTGGGTGAACTGGACGTAATTCAAAATCTACTTCCTGAGAATGCGTTCCTAAAACTCAAGCAATACCTTGACGAAAAATCGGAACTTAATGAACTGCAACGCCGCCAAGTCAGAGGGATTTTTCTAGAGAAATTTGGAGTCAGTGACGCGGTTGAAGAAGAGATTGATTTGCCGGGCTGGACCGATAGCCTGGTCGAAAAGATCACTGAAATGTACGAAGATGACATTGAAAGAATTTCCAGAATGCCAGGTGTAAAATTCATTTGCCCATAGCAGGAAACGAACCCCGGTATTGTCCGATTTCCCGCAAATTCGTTTTTATTGGGCCTATGTCTGAAGCTATCAGTCCGGATCGTAAATATAACCGATCCCTCGCACAGTTCTAATAATGAGCGGTTTCTGAGGGTTTGCTTCAATCTTTCGGCGTAGCCGCGAAATCCGTATATCGATGCTTCGGTCAAACGGATCCCACGATCTGTCGTGCGCCTGTTCGAGAATTTGATCCCGGTTTAAGACGCGGCGCTTGTTTTCAGCAAAGACCTTCAAAAGATTAAATTCCATAGCGGTTAGCGGAAGTTCGCTGCCGTCGTCATCAAGGAGTTTGGCTGCTTCGAGATCCAGCGTGAACTTCCCGAATTGAGCGGTTTTGGGTGTATTGATTGAATCTGCCGTTTTAACCACTGGTTCAGATTTGCGTCTGAGGACCGCCTTTATCCGTGCCTCAAGTTCGCGCAGATCTACGGGCTTGCCCAGATAGTCATCGGCACCCATTTCGAGACCAAGAATTCTGTCTACGACTTCGCCGGCCGCAGTCAGCATCACAACAGCTACAGGGTTGCTTGAGCGGAGATTTCGCAGGGCTGTTAAGCCGTCTTCGCCCGGCATGTTTACGTCAAGCAGAATGAGGTCGATCTTTTCCTTTTCCAAAACGTCGCGCAGTTCTTCGGCATTGCCGGAGGTTACAACGCGAAAACCACGTCGTTGAAGGTACTCCTGCAACATCTCGCGTACATCGCGTTCATCGTCGCACACCAGAACGGTCGTTTTTTGTTCGGTCATTTTTCATTCTCCGCGATAGCGATGATTTCCGAAACAAAGGCACGAAGTTCCTTTGGGGACACGGGTTTTTCCAGATAAGGGCGGTTTGCTTCTTTTAAAAAACCCTGGGAAGAGCGGCCCATAGTGTCGCCGGTTACAAATCCAATGCGCTGGGCCATCTCGGGAAAATCCTTTGTTATGGTTTCAAAGAAACCGCGCCCGTCGATGCCAGGCATGTTCAGGTCGCTGAGTATCAGGTCATATCTATTCTGCCTGAGCTTGCTGATTGCGTCGCCACCAATATTCGCAACATCTACGCCGAATCCTGCTCTGCCCAGTATTTCGGCATTTAATTCGGCGACATCTTCTTCGTCATCGACAATGAGAATACGTAGCGAACCCTGCGGTGTTTCAACCTCTGGTACGCTTTTACATGCACGATCCGAAGCTGGCTTAGCCGGCAATGATATCCGAAAAAGCGTGCCTTCCTTGTAATTCCCGTCCAACATTATTTGCCCACCGTGTGATCGAATTACTCTGTGGCACAGCGACAGACCAATGCCTGTACCTTCGCCAACGTCTTTGGTTGTGAAGAAAGGCTCAAAAATACGGTTCTGGTACTTGGCCGGGATGCCCGGGCCATTGTCTTTCACCTCGATCTCCACCGTTTGTTCAGATGCTCCCTGGCTTGTCTTTACGACAATTTTGTCTCCTTTGCCTTCGCTTCTGATGGCCTGTTCTGCGTTTATTATCAGATTCAAAATAACTTGGGTGATCTGGTCGCTGTCAGCGCATATTGATGGAAGGGTTTGGGCCAGATCACATTCCATCTTGATTGTACTTCCAAAATCACCGTATCGGGCTACATCTACTGCGGTCTGGACAATTTCGTTGATTTCTATTTTTTCGGACTTTGCCGGTTGTTGCCGCGCCATCGTCAAAAAAGTTCTTACGATTTTTGTGCATCGTTCTGCGGCATCACTGATTTTTTTGACCTGGCGTAAGATTTCAGGGTCCTGAGCATCTTCGCGCAACATAAGCGAGTGCCCCACAACAACAGAAAGCGGATTGTTCAATTCATGCGCAACGCCGGCCAAGAGCTCACCTAAGGCAAACATTTTCTCGTTTTGGTGCAGCAACTCGCGCTGGGTGATCAGCTCGTCCTCGATCTTCAGTTGTTCGGTCATATCACGCGTATGCGAGACGATCACGTCATCCCCATTATATCGGATCATTTGTGCGAAGACCGCGCCCCAAAAACGCGTCCCGTGTCGATTGTAAAACTCGGCCTTATAGTCCCGGACCACCCCGTCTTTCCGAAGTGTATCAACATATATCTCTCGTGCTTTAGGGTCGACATAAAAGGATTTGGAGCTTGGGGCATCCCCAAAGAGAGCAACAGTTTCCGGGCTACAGAACAGCACCTCGCTCGTATCTGCTTTGCTCATTTGAATGGGGATTGGACAAGCTTCCAAAACGTGCCGGATCAACGCGTCTTTTTCGAG
The DNA here is from genome assembly GCF_018457175.1 of Pseudohalocynthiibacter aestuariivivens. GTDB lineage: Bacteria > Pseudomonadota > Alphaproteobacteria > Rhodobacterales > Rhodobacteraceae > Pseudohalocynthiibacter > Pseudohalocynthiibacter aestuariivivens. The sequence continues at coordinate 50,785 of NZ_JAGFNU010000007.1, read as the reverse complement.
CTGTTCGGTCAAATCTGTGAGCGCCGAAACAGCGCATAGTTCACCGCCATATTCGACAATTCGACCAGAGCAAGACGAGGTGTAGCTGCTTCCGTCAGCGCGGACACTTGTCATCTGATAACCATCAACGCGTTTTTTCTGAGTGAGCAAAGCAACATATTTTTCCCGTTCTTCCGGGGATGTATAGTGTTCGTGAGCAAACGTTGTTTGACCAAAATTGGCGGCAGCTTCTTTAGAACGATAAATGATCTTGCCGTCTTCTATCCGCGCCATAACAACGGAAACTGGCGATGTATCTAGAACGGTTGCCAGCAATGTTTCCCTATCGCGAACCATCGCTTCGGTGCGGCGGCTTTCCGTAATATCGCTTCGCGAAACGACATAGCCGCCCGATCGCGTTGGTTTAAAGCGAACTTGGTAGGTTTTTCCATCTGTGAATTCAACCTCAAACTCCCGGTCAAACTCAAGCCTGAATTTGTAGGCTTTATCCAACCACCCTTCGGGGTCGTTCAGGGCAGCCGCAAACTGACCCCGTTCAACGCCGGCTCGCAACAAGTCATCAGAATGAGCGCCCGGAACAATAAGCTCACGTATCAACGGAAACATCTCCAGGTATCGTTGATTACAGGTAATAAGCCGCAGGTTTGCGTCAAATACCGCTATGCCTTCTGACAGCGCTTCGACAGCATCACGCAGAACCTCTGCTGTATCTGGTGTTTGGTTTTCCAAAGTTGATGTCATGAATTCTGTCTAAAGAGCCTTTGTTTCATTTCGTTTTCGTGAGTGCAGGCTTTTGTTTCAATTGTTTCAGAGAACTGCGGGAAAGAACGCGTGGCTTTTCTCTAAAGCATTGAAAGTAATTGGGTTTATTTTTGATACCTCTAAAAACCTAAGTTTTCCCAATTGAAACACAAAACCGTGAAGCACGACATGAGACTGCAACACGGGACTGGCAAATAAGCGTTGTCAAAGGTCGCGGAGATCCCGGGGCAACAAACGCAAACATTAATCATTAGACTTAAGGATAAGACAGTGAACACGAAAACGATGCACTCACCTACACAAGCGATTGTAGCAGTTATAGGCGCTGCACTCGCAAGAAAACCCAAACGCAACGGTTCAACGGTTACAGAACGCCGCTATGCGGCACGGCGCAGCCTTAGCGCATTGGATGATCGCATACTGAAAGATATCGGCTATGGCCGCGCTGACCCTATGAGCCGCGAAAGCCGTGCCGTGCTTGAGCACCTTATGAAAACTCAGCTTTGGTGATCAGCCTCGCACGATCACCTACCAACCCCAATGAAAGAGGATAGACCAATGAAAACCAAAACATACGTTCAGCGGAAAGCTCCCAAATACGGAACCGGATTTGAAAGCGCGCACACACCAGTAGAACCAAAAGTCTTTAGCAATTGGTACGACGCGACCAATCGGCTGGGGTCACGGTAAGACAATTTATCAGCGGTTAAACAAACAAGAAAGAAGGGCCCGTCATGAACAGCATTTGCAGTTCCATACTTGATACGATCGGAAATACACCAGTCGTTCGCATCAACAAGCTAGCACCTGATGGGGTTGAGATGTTCGTCAAACTCGAAGCATTCAACCCTATGGGGTCTGTCAAAGACCGCCTGGCCATTGGCATAATAGAGGCTGCTGAAAAAGACGGAACCCTAAAGCCCGGCCAAACTGTGGTTGAGGCGACAAGCGGAAACACCGGCATTGGCCTTGCCATGGTCTGTGCACAAAAGGGATATCCGCTGGTTGTAACAATGGCTGAAAGTTTCAGTGTTGAGCGGCGCAAGCTGATGCGGTTTCTGGGTGCGAGAGTTGTTCTGACACCCGCTGCTGAAAAAGGCACGGGAATGGTTGCCAAGGCACGCGAACTGGCTGAAGCACATGGATGGTTCCAGTCTCGGCAGTTCGAAAACCCTGCAAACGCAGATATCCACAGCAACACGACCGCTCAGGAAATTCTGAACGATTTCGGAGATGACGGGCTTGATTACTGGGTAACAGGGTTTGGAACAGGCGGTACCTTGAACGGTGTTGCGCGCGTTCTGAAAGATCGCAGCCCAAGAACGAAAATCGTTGCTGCAGAACCTGACAACGTACCCCTTCTTGCAAGCGGTGTTGTGCAGGCGTTCAACGCAGATGGCAGTGCTGCGGAAAGTCATCCAGGGTTTCGCCCGCATTTAATGCAGGGGTGGTCACCTGATTTTATTTCGTCGCTCGCCAATGATGTGCTGGAAAGCGGTCATATCGACCGGTTTGAAGCCGTCGCCGGAATTGATGCCATGGACATGGCAAAGGCGCTCGCGCAGAAAGAAGGTATATTCTGTGGCACGAGCGGCGGTGCAACTTTTGCCGCAGCCCTTGAGGTCGCGCGAACAGCGCCAAAAGGGACGAAGATTTTGGCAATGTTACCTGATACCGGAGAGAGGTATCTCTCGACTCCATTGTTCGAAGACGTTCCATCGGAAATGACGGACGAAGAAATGGAACTTTCGATGTCCACGCCAGGAATCCGGTTTGATGTGTCGTCAGCGCCCGCTGCCGTTGCGCCAACTGCACCAGCCAAACCCGAAGCAATCGCTTATGTAGAACGTATCGTCAGCGAAAAATCAGTTGTTGTATTTGCGCTTGAATGGTGTGAATTCTGCTGGTCGGTCCGCAAGATGTTTGCGGAAGCTGGTATTGAATATGAGAGCGTCGATCTGGACTCAACAGCTTACCAGAAAGACAATCTTGGGGCCGATATTCGCGCTGCTTTGCGTGATACAACTGGTTCGCTCACCATTCCGCAGATATTTGTTGGTGGCCAGCATATCGGTGGAGCCACCGAGACGTTTGACGCGTTTAATGACGGTAGCCTGAAACAGCGATTGGATGCGAATGGAGTGATATTCAATCAGGCGATGAAAGAAAACGCATATTCTTTCCTTCCGAAATGGTTGCACCCAAGATGAAACAGGTTCCTCATGTTCAAGGTGAATCCGATGGAATCAATGCGCTTGTACTAGCTGCTAAACGCGGATAGCCGGCGCTTCCTTCGAGTTGTAATTTGAAGAAGCCGGAAGGTTCTTCGCATCTCAGTTATCAGCCAAAAAAGTGGTCCCGATGAATGTCAGGCTCTCGCAGATAAAATACGAACAATCTGGACAAAAAATAAGAGCCGAGAACGCCACCACTCACGGATTGCTTTTCTTAAGCATCTACCTCAACCCGCCAGCGTGAAATGGCGGGTTTTTCTTTTAAATCAATAATTTGTCAGATTGTAACGCGCTGCAAACGTTGCTGAAACACATGAAACACAAAAGCTGTTTTAGCGATCACAAAGTGAAACATCCGAGGTCTAGAACAACGTTATAGCCAAAGCGGCAAGGCCAACCTCCCTAAGCCCCCGCTGTCTTTGGTTTTAACAGCCCTCAAGGCTAACCCTGAAACAGAGACCCAAGGATACGAAAATCATGAACACAGCAGTTATGGAAAAACCTGAAAAAGTCGCAATCAACGGCGTTGATGTCCCAACACTACTGGCCACTATTGGCGCAGTTGGCGCACAGCCTGAGCTTGCTCAGTTTACCTTCCGCGCAAATTCAAAATGGCTGGCAGGTACGCACAGCCAGGCACGCATCAACGGCTTTAGCGGTGCTGGCGGAGACCACACACGCGTTGAAGATTTCGTTGTCGAAGGCGATCACCCAAGCGTTTTGTGTGGCGGTGACGCGGCACCTGCTCCAGTGGAGTATCTTCTTTCAGCACTGGCAGCATGCATTACAGCCGGTATCGGCAACATCGCGTCAGCCCGTCAAGTCAAACTAACATCCGTCGAAACAACGGTCGAAGGCGACATGGATATGCAGGGCATTCTTGGCCTGAATGACGAAGTGCGCAACGGTTTCAACAACATCCGTGCCAGCTTCAAAATCGCAGGCGACGCACCATCTGAAAAGCTTCAGCAAATTGTAGAGCAATCCATGGCCCGTTCGGCTGTGCTCGACGTGCTGACCAATGGCGTCAAAGTCAACGTTGATATTGCTGCCTAACTCAGATCGGGCGGGCGCTTTTCGCCGCCCGCCCACTCACGAAAAGAGACTAGATATGACACTGAAAGAACTCGCAAACCAAACATTTCCAAGATGGAAGAAACCCATCTCAGTCGACTTCGGCCCTATCCGAAATACGCTAGGCAAAAGGGCTAAAACCAAACTCTCCATGCCAACGATTTTGCCATCCAAGACAGACGGTTAGATCGTTTGAAATTTTGAAAGGAATCCGAATGTCACGTTTTACAAAAAGCAACGATAACGCCGCCAATGAAATGAATGCAGTTTCACGGTCAGCGAAAACCGCAAAGATCATCACGCCAAACCCAAAGCAGTTGGTGCGCGAATTTTTGGGCGATTTCTGCGCCTGACCCACCTCGGGCTGAACTATTCCACCTCAAACTTAACAGGACAAATCTCGTGATACGCAAAACAGATGTCATCATTATCGGAGCTGGCCAGGCGGGGCTTGCGACAAGTCGTTGCCTGACTGATCTGGGCATAGATCACGTCGTGTTTGAGCGCGGTGAGATTGCTCAAAGGTGGCGCACAGAACGCCGAAAAAACCTTCATCTCCTGACACCAAACTGGATGACGAGACTTCCGTCATGGTCTTATGTTGGCGCTGATCCTGATGGCTTCATGCACAAAGACGATGTTGTTCAGCTCCTTTCTGACTACAGCGATGACTTTGCCGCACCTGTCCAATGCAATACCGAGGTGCGCTCGGTTTCGCTTTCTGAAAACGGATACAGAGTTATCACTGACACTGCTTTCTGGATGGCAAAGTCAGTGGTTATTGCGACGGGGGCCTGCGACAAACCGCTGGTTCCGGAATTCGCGCGATATATCCACCCTTTAATTCGCCAAGTTACCCCGGATCGCCTAGACGATATCAGTGAAATTTCGCACAGCGGGATACTTGTTGTTGGCGCGTCTGCAACCGGTATCCAACTGGCAGACGAACTGCTGCGCGGCGGGTGCGATGTAACCTTGGCTGCAGGCAGCCATGTCCGGACTCCACGTCGGTACCGAGGGCGCGATATCATGTATTGGCTTGATCAGAGTGGTGTCCTTAGCGAGTTAAGAGACTCTCAGGCTTCGTTGAAATCGGTGCTCCATCATCCGTCCTTTCAGTTGGTTGGCAGTGCTTTGAATCGCGACCTTGATTTGGGTTCAATCTCACGTCGCGGTGCTAAAATTGTCGGACGGGTCACAAGCATGAGCGGTCGTCGGGTCTTCGTCTCAAACACGCTCTCAGCGTCAATTGACGCAGCTGACGCCCGTCAGAAAAGATTGCTAAGTCGCATCGATCATTACATCGAATCGCACGGCATTGATGTGCCGGTGGAACCAGTGATTGCACCAATCAAAATTCGCAGTGACGAAAGCCTTATCAACCTTGCTGAGCGCGGGATCAAAACGATCATCTGGGCAACGGGTTACAAACGTGAATACCTTTGGCTGAACGTCCCTGTGAAAACCGCAAAGGGTGAAATTGATCAGGCAGGCGGTGTCACCTCGGCACCCGGCCTCTTTACCATGGGACTTCCGTTTATGCGCCGGCGCAATTCGACCTTCATTGATGGGGTTGGTGCTGATGCACATGAAATCACGAAATTTATCGCGGCGCATCTGGGTCTCAGATCCACGCGTGCAGCCTGAAAGGACAAAACGATGAGACATCTCGGCCCATACTTGCCACATTATGATGCAATCATTGTCGGCGCACGCTGTTCCGGGGCCGCGACGGCAATGTTGCTGGCCCGCAAAGGCGCTCGTGTTCTTCTTGTTGACTGGGCAAGCCCCGGCACGGATACAATGTCGACCCATGCGCTGATGCGCGGTGCGGTTATGCAACTTAATCGCTGGGGTGTGCTGGGCCGGATCATTGCGTCGGGAACACCGGCAATTCGCACCACGACGTTCCAGTATGGATCAGAGGTAATTCCACTGAATTTGAAACCGTCCCACGGTGTTGATGCGCTTTACGCACCTCGCAGAACCGTTCTGGATAGCGCACTTGTCAACGCGGCCAGAGAGGCAGGGGTCGACATTCGCTATGGGGTCTCGTTTCGTGATGTGATCCGGAATGACCAAGGGCGCGTGGCTGGCGCAATTCTGGATGCGCACCACTTGGGAACACATCACGTATCTGCAGATATCGTTATTGGTGCGGACGGGCGGCGGTCGACTGTTGCGCGGCGTGTCGAGGCACAAACCGAACGCCTGTCGGAAAATGCCATCTCATGCGCCTACGCATACTATGAGGGGATCGAAGATCAAGGTTCTCACTGGCTATATTCGCAGGGTTTGGGCGCTGGAAAAATTCCGACAAATAATGACCAGCATTGTGTCTTTGTCGGGCTGCATCGCGCAAGGTTTCTGAATCAGGTGCGCGGCGAAAACGTTGCGAAGCAAATTGCGTTCATCGCTGCGGAGATTGATCCGGCATTTGGCGAGGTAATCGGCGCGGCGCGCCTATGTTCAAAGCCAATATCGTTTGTTGGGCAAAAGGGCCATTTCCGAAGGTCATGGGGGCCGGGTTGGGCATTGGTTGGCGATGCTGGATATTTCAAAGATCCAATCACAGCACATGGGATTACCGATGCGTTTCGGGATGCCGAAATCCTCGCCTCAGCGGTTGGTCAAGGAACTGTAGAAGCGCTGACAGAGTATCAGCGTGTCCGAGACTCTCTTTCGGCTGATCTGTTTTCGGTCACCGATCAGATTGCCAGCTTGCGTTGGTCGTTGCCTGAATTGCAGCAGATGCACTTGCGTCTCAATGACGTAATGAAACAAGAGCAGGACTGGATGGCAGAGAAGTATCCAAGCCCTCGTGTCGCAGCATAGGGTTCACCAAAAATCAGGCCGTTAATAGCGTTTTAAGGTGTGCATTCCGCAAACAAAAACACCCCCTGAAACATTTGAAACATATTCGGGCGTTGCAGGACATCAGGCTGAAACACGCAATCTTTAACAGGGCGTCAGACAAAGGAAATGACGCTTAGAAAGGATTGCTCAGATGACTTTTATGTTCACACCAAAGCCAGAAATCAGCTTTACCGAAAGCGGTGAAGGAACACCCGTTGTGTTACTGCATGGGTCTGCGAGCAATTCAAAACAGTGGCGTAGTCTGGCAGAGTATCTTAATGGGCGTTTTCGGGTGATCTGTCCGGACCTGCCGGGATACGGACGTTCAAAAGGCGGTGCCGGAAACCGGGTTATGACGCTTGAAGAAATTGTAAGATTGCTGGAGCCAGTCTTCGACCGTTACGACGATCCGGTACATTTGGTTGGCCATTCCTTTGGAGCGGCGGTCGCGCTTAAGGCAGCAAGAATGCATCCCGGAAAGGTGCGCAGCCTGACCATGATTGAGCCGGCGGTTTTCAATCTGGTTTGGGCAAAGCATGGTGTTCTGAGCGCTAAAACCAAACAATTTGTAAGCGCCGCCCGCTCGTCCCAGATCGCGCTTGAAGAAGGCGATGCATGGAGTGCTATGCGCATTTTTCTGGATTTTTGGAATGGCGAAGGGTCGTGGGGCCGCACCAGTTTCTCGTTGCGTCAAAAGCTCGCAACATGTGCTGCGCAAATTCAGGATGATTTTTCAGCGCTGGTGATGGACAAGTTTACCGATCTGGATGCAGCCGGTGTTGTATGTCCTGTTCTTAATGTGACCGGAGCAAATTCCCCGTCTGAAATGCGCATGATTTCCGAGACACTTCAGCAGTCATTACCCTTCATTCGCCATGAAGTAGTCGCGGGTGCCGGGCACATGTTGCCGATGACTGACCCGCATCTGACCGACCCGATGATTGGTGAATTTCTTGAACAAGTGGATTTTGGGTGGCAGGATGCAAAGAACGAGGTCCTGATTGCGGCTTAGCGCAGCCGGGCCGTCTCAAATCCTAGTGGGGACAGGATATTTTGGAACAAACTCTATTTGAAAAATACGGTGGCTTTTCTGCAATCAGCAGGATTGTTCTGTCGCTCTATGACAGATTTTTGGATGACGATGATATTGGTCCTTTTTTTGATGATGTTGAACTGCCAAAACTGATCGACCACCAGACAAAATTTATCTCTGCGATTATGGGGGGGCCCGCAACCTTTTCTGACACTCACATAGAGCGCGCGCACGTGCATCTCGTCATTACGGACTTGCATTTTGATAAGCTGAAAGAGCTTGTTGATGAAACATTGACGGAATTCAGTATTGCGGCGGAAGATATTGAAATTGTTCTGGCTGCCTTTGAGGAACGACGCCCCTTGATTGTTAGGACAGTAAATGTCGATTGAGGCAATTAATGAACAGTTGCTTCGGGCAATTGGTGTTGGTGTCGCTCTGGTTGATCTTGAAACATTGTCCCTTCGTTTCAAGAACGACACTTTCGTTGAATGGTTTGGCGAAGAAGATCCCGCAGCGAAACTGGGTGATCTTTTCCCGGCGCTTGATATCGAGGCGCTAACCATTGCGATAAACGACGGAGGGCGCCACACCACTGAGGCGTCGTTCAAGTTACGTCGACGCACGATGACAGTTGCCATGGAGTTTAACCGGGCGATCAACGCGTCTGAAAAGATAGTTGTTCTGGTTTGCCAGAACATCACGCGTATCAAAGAGTTGGAATCGATGATCGACAGCTATTCGATGATGGTCGAACGCAACACGCTTGAAATCAAACGCGAGAAAGAACAGGTTGAAAAGCTGCTTTTGAACATGATGCCGCGCGCGGCATATGAAGAGTATAAATCATCCGGAATTGTTGCCCCACGCGTTTTTGATCCCGTTTCGGTTCTGACGCTTAACTTTGTTGGTTTCGACGATTTACTGAACGAACATGACCCAGGTGTAATGGTCAGTGAGCTCAACGACATTTACAGCGCGTTTGACAGGATCGGCGAACAGTTCGGATGTGAGCGTATTCGCACCAATGGTGACAGCTATATTGCTGTTTCCGGCGTGCCAGATCCAATGGCGGATCACGCATTTGCTGTCGCGAATGCGGCCGTAAGGTTTCTGCGGTATTTGGGCCAGCGCAATGCCAGCCACCCTATCAAGTGGGAAGCACGCATCGGCATCGCGACCGGTTCGGTTATCGGTTCCGTCGTTGGCGTGCAGAAATATATTTACGACGTATTCGGACCTGCAGTAACGAAAGCGCTGGAATTGCGCGGGTTCGCTGCGCCGATGACGATAACGGCAGACGAAACGACTGTTGAATTGCTGGACGGCCGTTTTGAGATAAACGCCTCTGAACCAGCCTTGCATGACGAAGAAAACCCGCAGCAAATCCTGAGTCTTTCTGAACGCAAAGAGCCGGCGTTGAAAAGTCAGATCTAGACGTGGTGCCTGATCAGAACATGAACCAGGATTTTGAACTTTTACTGCAGGACACTATCGCAGCACTAAGCGAAGGTGTTGCGATTTTTGATGCAGAGGCAAATCTGACCCTGGTAAATGACAGCTTCTGCGGGATGAACCGCGATATTGCAGAATTCCTTCGCCCGGGCCTGCGCTGGGACATTTACCTGAGAGAAGCGGAAAACCGGGGTGTCTTAACCCCTGATGCGCGAAGAGGTCTCGAGACAATTGAAGCGGATTTACTGGATGGTATTGATATTGATCATTCGGTGCAGGTGAATCTGAATTCAAGCAAAGCTCATCTGTTTCGCATCAAACCGACATCAGACGGTGGATTTATTCTCAGCCAGACAGAGGTTGTTGACTATTCTGCGCAAGCGGATGCTGCACGAGAGGCAGAAATTCTGCTTAGCAAAGTGCTGGAAGCCTGTCCAACAAGTTTGACTATGTCGCGTGTTGGTGACGGCAAGATTATTTATCGATCACCTGCGGCGCGCGCATTGTTGGGGTCAAACAAAAGTTGTTTTTCCCATTTCTCAAAACGTGAAGAACGCGCAGATTTTGTGACGGCGTTGCTACCGGATGCCAGGGTAGACGACATGCGGGTTACCGGTGTGCGTGCGGATGGAACAGAGTTTCCCGCGGCAATCTCTGCGCGCCTTATAGATTATCGCGGCGAGGACATGGTTGTTTCAAGTATGGACGATTTGACTGATGAACTTGCTGTCCAGTCAGAACTTGCCCAGCAAAGGCGCCAGATTTTTCAGGCCGAGAAAATGTCAGCGTTGGGTGAACTGCTGGCTGGGGTTGCGCACGAGCTGAACAACCCTCTGTCGATCATTGTTGGAAATGCGGAAATCCTGAAAGAGGATCTGGAAGGAACTAGTCAGGAAGGGCGGATCGGCAAACTTGGCAACGCTGCTGAGCGTTGCGTAAAAATTGTACGCTCTTTCTTGTCGATGGCTCGTCAGGAACCCTTGAATCCACAACCAGTTTCCTTGCGTGGGATTGTTGAGACAGCAAATGATGCGATGGCTTCAGTTGCGCCTGTCCCTCGTGTTCGTATCACCACTGACCTGCCCGGAAACCTTCCCCGTGTAATGGTCGACGAAGTTCAACTTGCACAAGTCCTGATCAACCTTCTAACAAATTCTGTCCACGCAATTCACGACGCGGGAATTGGGGATGCAATCGTCATTAAAGGTCAAAGAGAAGCAAAATCAGGCATGGTTTGCCTGACAATATCCGACAACGGTCCTGGGGTGGATGACGATATCGCGGGACGTATCTTTGACCCGCTGTTTACAACAAAAGAAGTCGGCAAAGGTACAGGGGTCGGGCTTGCATTTTGTCACAAGGTAATCGCGTCACATAATGGTATAATTCGGCTTGAACCCAAAACAGATGGCGGCGCAACCTTTAGTATCCGCTTGCCATATTTAACAGACTGATACTCATCTGAACTTCAGTATCACTTTGGACTAAAACGAAAATTAGGTTGTATGTTGAAGATGTCTTCCCGGTCCATTGCCGTCGCTTCACCCGATCAATTGTATGGAATGTGGAAAGTAGCAAAGTCATTCATTGGATGAACAAATGACTTTGTACTTTTGGTTGGGCCTTCTGATGCGCAGGCTGAAAAGAGTGTAACCAAGCTCATTGTGGCCGCCACTTTGACAAAGCCTTTTCCAAAAAATGAAATTGTTTTTTTGGCGGTGGCGTTGGCAAAAGACGTCGCGTCGACAAATAAACCCTTAGCTGCCTCCGCCCGGGCATTTCGGCCTGCCTGAATCGCAGCTTTTAAGTTGATTGTCCCGTCATTGAAAAAGAATCTTGGGTTGGTTTCATGTGTCATGTTCTTCATCCTCAGTTTGCGTTTGGATCGAGCGAGGCTGATTGTCCGCTGATCACGATTTGGTTGAGGCTTCTTATGAAGGACGCAGTTTTCAATCGTATTTCTGGAACGAATATTTGGCGTTTTGTTTGTATCAATGTTTGCATCGAAATTTCAGGTTTCTGACAATAAGATGAAGCTCATGCTGCGATCTTGGCGTGGGTATGTGGCAAACCCTGTGAAGCTGGGTCTGACTGGTTTAGCGCTTTTTTCAATTTCACCATTCTTGGATCAGCGAAGTTTGTGACGACTGAATATCCTGCACCTTTTGCCAAACGGACCATTGCGGTGTTTTCACGCAATGTTTCGGCTGTCATCTCGAGCACCCCGTTTATTGAGGCGTGCTTTTCCAGAAATTGAAGAAGTACAGACCCAAGGCCCCGTCCTTGCATTTCATCCGCAATCGATATTGCGAATTCACATTTTGCTGGATCAGTCTGATCACGAACGTACCTGGCTTCGGCAATCGTTCGGCGATGACCGTTCTCTTCATGTTCGGCAATCAATGCGTAATGTCTATCGTGTTTCGTATCGGCAAGTTGATGCAAAAGCTTTTCTGATATCTCGTGAACCGGGCTCATGAAGCGCCAAAAAAGCGTTGGTTTCGAAAGCCCGCGGAAAAACTCACGCAGAAGCCCAACGTCATTTTTGACAAGCCTTCTAATAGTGACACCTTCGTCAATCTTGACGGGCGAGCTGTCGCTGCTGCGTGTTTCATTCCAAAAGATTTCACCGAACATTTTTAAGCTCCATCAAAAATTGATGAAGCCATTCTTTAGATGTCGTGTTTCAGCTTGATTTCGGCAGGTGCTGAAAATTGTTTCAATTGTGAAAAGCAGGTAGCCACGCGCTAATGCGAACCAGATGCTCTAGCTCCAAATGCACACAGCACTTAGATGCGCATCTGTGACACTAATAAAACTCGAAGTTGTTACACTCTCAAAAAAATGCAAAGCTTTGCTAAGCTAAGGGGGATACCAATGTCAAAAAACTTGAGAGAACGTGCAGAAATTACGGCGAGAGAAGTTCAGGATATTCTTGGGGTTTTGCCAGGCGACCATTCAAAAGAAGTCGCAGATGCTGTCGAGCACGCGATCATTCGGGCATTGATTGAAGAGCGAGAGCGCTGCGCTACTATTGCGCAGCAATGTCACGAAGGCGATGCCCAAAAAGCAGAGCGCGTAGCGGATGAAATCAGAAGAGTCCGCTCGGTACTGATTTCCAACCTTTCTGCGATGCGGTAATCATCAGCTAAGAAATCGGGTTGAGACATTTCCAGGTCTCTCTGCCGAAATGGCAGATCTTAATATTGTGAAAGTACGGATCGCGCTCGTTCTACGACAAAAACATTCTATCTGAGCGTCAACTCGCCTTAGCTTCGGGGCCATCCCTTACAATTTTGGCTGTTAGTTTTGGCACTAGTATTTTTCCGGGGCGGCTTCTCTCCGCCTCGGCAAACATGGGGCCTACATTGCGGCCATATGACGATACGTCGTCAACCCTGCTGAGTTGGCGTTTAAGCGCTGGCGTCAGGGACGCCTCAACAATTCGCGGAGATACGGACGGGTCGTCATAAATTGCCATAAGATAGGCCAACGGCTCGCCACGTTTCAGGACCCAATCGCGTTGCTTGTCATGCCACTCCAAAACGGCGTTCAACGGACGGGGCCAGGCACGCAATGGAAATCTGCCGCATACCAGCGAGCCGGGCCAGTTGCGAAAATCCGGCGACAGGAAAGGTGGCATTAATTGCAACGAACAGGGTTCGTCCGAGATCATCACAAGGTTCATTGCGAGTTGGCAGGCTGGTACATCGGGATCACGCTGCGCTGTCGGTGCAATAGGCGAAACCAGGCCGCGAAACGCATTCACGCTCATAGAGCCGGGCTCGTCAATCAGCCTAAAGCCCGCCTGCCCGTTTTGCCCACGCCCCAGGCGTATGCGCATGTTAAACGGACTACGGACAACAAAAACCCGATTTGCCAAAGCGCCATCCTGTGCGAATTCCGGGAAAAGTGTGCTTAGCCCCACTTCGTCGGTTTTGCTCAACGGTTCAGGCGCAAAGAATGCGAGTGCCGCTTGCGGGGATGAATTGCGCCACCCCAGAAGAACTTCGCGTTTCCCGCTCATGCGTCGACCGATAGGGGTGTTAAAAGTTTTGCAGGTCGTCGTTCGCTGGCTTTCATCCACAACTCCTCAATTTGATTGGTCAATTGGTGGACGCCGTCCATTCCGGCACGGTACTCGGCCAATTCATCCGTCAACTCTGCTTCAATCAATTTTGGGCGTTTGTTGGGGTCGTTGAATTCGAACATGGCATAGGCCAGCGGCTCACCCTGCCGGATGATCAATTCTTCGTCGATCTTGTCCCACTCCAGCGCCCACGTGATATTTTGCGGCCAATTTGTAACAGGATAGCTTCCCGCTACGACAGTACCCGGCCACTGGCGCAAGCTTGGGGACAGAAAGGGAGGCAAGATTGAGGCAGCGCAAGGTTCGTCAGTTACGAAAAAGAAGGGTAACTTCATCCTTAATACGGGTTTATTTGGATCGCGCCAGCGTTCTGGCGGTTCAGCACTGACCAGCGATTTTAGAACGTTGGGTTTTGCGAATGTGCCAGTTGAATTAATCCGAAAATCCAGTTTACCACTCGCGATTGACAGGCTCATGCGCAGGGCAATCGGTGACGGAATTTCAATCAACTGACGCTCAATCGTGTTAACAGCAGGGCAGTTTTGAATGGCCCGCATCCCAAGCGCTTTTGAGCGGCTTTCAAACACCGTGCGCGGCGGTTGAAAGGCGAACCCACCCCGATCCTCTAAAAGGCAATACCCGATATCGCAGTATTCGGCTTTCGCGTACATGCATTGTCCTTTATGCGTGTTTGGCGATGCGTTGTGTAATCCAATGCGTCATCGCGGTTTTGTCTGACCTAGTCATTGAGTGACAGCGGCGTACCGCTTGTGACGGTTCCAGCTCTTCCCACATGAGTTCCGGTGAAGCCTGCCGGATCGTCCATCACGATATGCATTCCATCAGCACCGGGACGCCCACCAAGGTCGAAGTCTTGCAGAAAAATGTCGAAAGCCAGCGTGATCCTTTCGCTGTCGCCATTGTGCGGTGACGTTTCATGCATGATCGTACTGGGGAAAAGTGTCAGTAAGCCGGGCTCGTTTTGAATTGGCACCTGCATTTTTGGCGATGGCGCACCGCGATACAGATAGGGCGGATAATAAATTGTTTGGGTGTCTTCACAGGCAACGGTTAGATTCCCTGAAACGAAGGCATAAGGTGATTGGTCATGGCAATGGGGGGCAAATTTTCCGCCACCGCGAACCACATTTGCCCATCCCTGAACATAACATTTACGCCGTGAGATATTAAGAGCCGAGAGATATCCGAGATATGATTTTCTGACGAATTCCTGAAACTGGCGCATTGGCGGCTCGTTCCAGGTGAAGGTGTTAAAGCTATGCCAGCGCGAGGTTAGTCCATCATCGATACCTGCGATCGGTTTGGCCTTAATTTCTTGTTTCAACTCTGGTTCACGCGCCAGAACGATCTTGCGTATTCCAGCCAGCGTTTCTGCATCACTCAGCTTCTCGATCCCCAGCGGTATTTCCCAGATGGGTGCAAAAGGAGATTGCGCGGGTGGTGACTTTAAGCGCTTGAGCGGCATTTCTTCAGTCCAATAGTTATGTGTCAAAAGTCGATAACTCACGGTTCTACCGTGACGCCTATTTCTGAAAGAGTGTAACGCCTGACGGGGGAGTGGCTAATCAAAACATCGTGGCACAAAGTGATCAGCTTTTGACGTGAGCGTTACCAGGTGAACGCAAAAACTGTTAAGGACGCCGCCGGCTCAATGCAACTATTGATTGAGAGACAGTAAAGTTGATATGGTTGGCGAATTACGATTTGGGTGCACCGGATTGCGCGCCCAGATCTTGGTTGGAAAGCCCCTAAACATCGACGTGACGTACGGGCGCTACTAATTTTTTGACCCAACTATTTGACCCAACTAAGTGAGCGCTAACCAAACGGATGTCCCCAATACGCGTTGCAGGATTTCAATTTTCTTCAATATGCAAGAGAGACAGAACCCGACAAGCACTGATTGCTGGTATTGTGTGGCTTCAAACAGTTCTAGAAATCACGCAGTCGCATCGCAAAGCGTTTTAATTTTTCAAAAATGTTCCATTCAAAATTACATCTCGGGACTGATAAAAGAAATAGCGGTGTGCAGAAGTGTCTGCTCGGAATTATCAAAAGATTTTGAATATTGATCCCTCCCCTTAGGAAAACTAACCGCTCTGTATAGCAACTTTTGGAAACACAATTTCCATTTTTCCGCCTTATTTCCGGGTATTAACAAGATTGGGCACTTGCAGTGAGACTGAACCATGCGAATTACTTTATTGATAAGCGATACTGTTGCGCTTGTGACAGGTGTTCTGGGATTGCTTCTAACCTACCTGCTTGCCCGCGCCAGTATCGGGTGGCTCAGATATTCTGAACTACCGAATGGTGCGCTTATAGGGGTACTTGCAGCGGTTTGTTTTTTGTTTGCTCTCATGTTTCTGCTTCCTGGCTTGCATGCCAAAGCTTTGCACTGGTTCTATCCTCTGTGGAAAAGAATGGGTTTTGTAATTCTAACCTTTAGTTGGGTAGCATTTCTTTTTACTTCAATTTTTGTCGTCTATAATAGCGGTAATTTACCGTTTCAGGAACATATCAAAGGTGAAACCCTGCTGTATGGCCTTCTGGGTTTCCTGGCTTTGTTTATCGTAGCCTTCATCTTGCCGGGATTTGCCTTTTGGCAATTCAAAGACTTTCAACCAAAGCGTGTGGTGGTCGATCAAAACCAACGGTGTGAAAGGCTAGGTAGGCAAACCAGTTTCTTAACTATTTTTACCAGCGTAACTTGGCTCTGCGCATTTTTTTCGCTCGGCTACTTCATCAAATTTGGCGAAACCTACGCTCGTTATGTTTTTCTTCAAGAAAGTTACGTTCGGATCGTACCCGTCGCAATTGCATTTTTTCTGATTTCACTTCCGGGTACATTGAGCAGCCGGGTCGTTGATACAAACGGTAAGGTCACTAAGTCACGTAGAAAGAATGTTTTGCTAACAATTGCAGCGATCCCTACAAGTTTCGTGTTCGCTTATAGTTCACAGGCAATAATCTGGCCAAATGTTTATAATGGCATATTCGAAACTGAAGAGGCCGAGATTATCTATGTTGTCACAAAGAAACTTCAGGGACGGCGCTGTAGGTCAGCAGTGAGCCTAAGGCATCCTGAACATGAGAGGCATTCGTTCCGAGTGTGTGGTTTAGACAGTGATTTTTGGAATGCATTGGAGGTCAACGACACAATTACAGTTTCGGGAAAACTTAGCCGATATGGCCATACATTTTCTGAGATAAGGGCCACGTTTTAACAACCGCCACAAATAAATTGCAGAGAGGTAGACCTTTAGCAGGCGGTGTCAACGAAACAGTAAATGAGAACCTGAGATATTAATGAATAGTCCGATTGATAGATATCAGTACTACCAATAATCTGAATTAGATCATAATAATATATCAGTAAAATTGGTGCCCAGAAGAAGCATTGAATAGATAACCCAAGGTGCACCACTGATACTTTTTTACTAAGCTATTTCAGTCATTTATAAGAATCTACTGTTTCAAACTATTTCAATTTGTTCCGTCCTATACCACATATTGGGGTGGACAATGGGGTGGACAGAATAATGAGGGCATTGAACAAACTTTCAGCTGCACAGGTCAAGAACGCTGCGCCTGGCAAACACTCAGATGGCGGTGGTCTATGGCTTCACAGAAGACCTGACGGCGGCTCCCAGTGGTTTCTTCGGGTGACCATCCACGGCAGGCGTCGAGAGATGGGCCTTGGTAGCCTTACGTATGTTTCGTTGAAAGAAGCGAGAGAGACTGCTGAGAAATGGCGCGCCGTTGCACGACAAGGCAAGGACCCCATCAAAGAGCGCGAGAAGGAAAAACGCTTGGCGGCAAGAGCGGATCACACACTAGCCATAGTCGCCGCAGAAGCTTTCGAGGCGCGCAAGGCCGAACTCAAGGGCGATGGTAAAGCGGGGCGCTGGTTCTCCCCTCTCGAACTTCATATTCTGCCGAAGATTGGTCAGGTTCCCATCGAGGAAATCGATCAGCAGGACATCAAGAATACCTTGGCGCCGATTTGGCATGCGAAGGCCGACACCGCACGCAAGGCGATGAACCGGCTCGGCATCGTCATGCGTCACGCAGCAGCGATGGGCTTGAATGTCGACGTTCAAGCGACCGAGAAAGCAAAAGCCCTGCTCGGAAAATCACGCCACAAACCGAAGCACGTCCCTGCCCTTGACTGGCACGAGGTTCCTGCGTTCTATGCCAGCCTCGATGAGGGGACTGTCACACATCTGGCTCTGCGCCTTCTGATCCTTACTGCTACGCGCTCAAGCGAAATCAGGTTCTGCAATCTATCAGAAATTGAAAACGAAACCTGGATCATCCCCGCCGAACGGATGAAAACTGGAAAGGAGCACCGTATTCCGCTTTCTAAAGAGGCCATGGGGATCATTGAGCAAGCCAAGCCATTCGAGCGTGATGGGTTCCTCTTCCCGAGCGTGAGAAAGGGCGTGATTTCAGATGCGACAATGTCTCGTTTTATGGAGCGTAGAGGCATGGAAGCTCGCCCTCACGGTTTCCGGTCCAGTTTCCGCACGTGGTGCGCCGAGGCGACGGACACGCCTCGTGAAATCGCGGAGACTGCTCTGGCACATGTTGTCGGCGGCAGCGTGGAACGCGCATATCGGCGGACGGATTACTTGGAGCAAAGACGCGAATTGATGGAGCAATGGGCGGATCATGTCACAGGAGGGGGTAATCGTGGTTAAAGAGAGCAAAAGCGGAATAGACCCTAAACCCACATATAATCCAGAAGGGGGATGGGAACCATCAGAGCTAGATCGGTTGGACCGCCCCCCTGTAGAAGTCTTCGCAGCGATCGAAGGACAGAGGAAACAACTCGCTGACTACTTGAGAAATGATGAACCGTTGTCGCTCTATACTATCGAAGCAATCGCTGCTTGGTTGGCTGGCGACCTGCCACCATCGAGACCACCAGGTAAGCCTCATGGCACGCCGCAAGAAAGGCGGTTTAAAACTGGTGGCTTGGCGTTGGCAGAGCACATATTCAAACGCCGATATGAGGCTGCTGGTCGTCCACGCGGAGAGGCAAATCAATTTGCCGATTGCGTTGCAGAAGAGCTTGGATTTACTCCTGCAGCCTTTCTGGACTACCGACGTCGAAGTAGTATATCGCGCCCCAAATCCCCTAAACTGTTGCCATTCCTTGAAGAAATGTGGTGGGAGTGGAAAGCGCAGCAGTAATTCGGCAAATTAGCTGAATAACTGCCGACTACTTAACATTCGATTTCGATGAAAACGGTACCCAAAGAAACCTTAAGGGGTACCATGAAATGAAATACCTGACCTTCAATGAACTGCGCGAGAAGCTAGGTGGTCGCGGCCGCACGACACTCTACAGAGATATAGCTGCTGGTCGCATTCCCCAACCTTTCAAGCTGGGAGGCCGGTTGTACTGGATCGAGGATCAAGTCGACGCCTTCATACTGGAATTGTCAAATGTGCAGTGACCGGCCCACAAGTCATCCACCGATCCGCGTAAGCGCAGTGACCTATTCGGCACCAGTCGGAAAGAAGCTGTCTCTAGCCCCCGATGAAGAGACAGTTATCAAGGAACCGCTCTTGGAAATGCGCGCAACGACTGGTCGACTAAGAAACCATGAGTTTGCCACAGTAGAGGAAGCGTTCAAATGCAGACTGGATGCCGAACCGAGCACAATGTTTTTTACCGGGACTTTTGATCCTGAGATCAAGCATGCAGATGTAGTGCCCGAGGCTCGTCGTTTGATAAATGCGCAGCCAGACATGGAACCGATGATCTCCGTGACTGGCGAGTTCCTGAGCTTCCGCGATGGGCCGGGATTGATCAGCATCGACATAGATGTGAAATCCCGCGAAGAGGTTTCAGCAATCTACCCTGACGAAGAAATGCCTGTGTTTAAGACCGCGGACGTAGTTCTTGACGCCTTGTATGACGTATTGCCCGAGGCGCGAGATTGTCCAGTGCTGGTCATGCCCAGTTCAAGTAGCAAGATTGAGCGTGTGTCGAACGGTGCGTTGGTCAAGGGCCCTGGAGGATGGCGTGTAGTTCTAGCTACGAGTGACGCCAGCCAAACCCCCCGCATTCTTCAGGCAATCCACATACGCTGCTGGGCGCGCGGTTTTCATCGTTTTGCGTTCATTTCAAAGGGAGGGCAATTTCTTCCACGAAGCCTAGCTGATCAAGCTCTCGCGCGGCCAACACAGCCAGACTATCCAACTGCCGTGTTGGGTGAAGGGCTACAAAAAACGCCAGGTGCGCACATTATTCGGCATGTCGACGTGGAATTGTTTGATCCTGCCTCGGTCGAGGTATCGCTCGAAGACCAACATGCGGCAACCGCAAACCTCAACGAGGCACGGGTGGCTCTCAAGCCAGAACAATCGAAAGCAAATACACGGCGCAAGGCGGAGTACGAGAAAGACTTAATTGACCGCGGGGTTCCTAAACCGGCGGCAGAACGGGCTGCCACAGTAAAAGTGGAAAAAGGTCTTCTTCTGGGGTCAGATTATGTTGTGTTCGACAGTGGGGAATTGGCTTCCGTTAGCACGCTGCTTTCTCCTGAAGGTGAAAAATACGACCTGCGTGTCTGCCTCGATCCGATCGAACCAGACTATGATGGCGGTCGCGCAGTAGGAAAGTTTTACTGGAACAACGGCGATGCGCCAGGCGTCCACAGCTTCGCACATGGCAATCGATTTTATACGATGCGCCACGACGTGGAAAGCGCCACCGCTGCAATTGCAGCGGCCGCTGGCGACAACAGTACCATCGTACATGCGCTTGCGTTGTCAGAACTTTCGGAACTCGAGAACAAGACGGTTGAGCGTGACGTAGCCATTGCTCTAGGTCTCGGAAACAGCAGGCGGGAACTACGCACAGAGGTGACACGCGAACGAGATCGTATCTACCAGTCAGTTGGCCACGACGAGGGGCACGATGAAGGTTGGGCCTTCGATGATAGTCCGCGACCGCTTAACGAACCGTTGCCAACCACTTCATTCCCGCAGCGTCGCCCCTTGGCAAGTGGAACTGTAGCGCTCCTTGATCACCAAGCCAACCTCGCGCACATGCTAGATGGCTATGGGATCAAGTACCGGTACAACCTGATCACCAAACAAATGGAGTGGGCGCACCCAAATATCCCGAACCATGGTGACAATGCGGAGACCGGACTTTACTCGCATCTTCTGAGCTCAGCAGCTTTAAACAGTCTGCCCGACAAGAACCTAGACACCCACTTGGTCGCACTTGGTGACACTAACGCGTACAACCCGGTGACTGACTACCTGTCAGGGTTGCCCTGGGATGGCATTCCTCGGATCGAAAGGATTGCTTCCCAACTGAACGCGAGCAACCCCCAGGTTGCTTCGATCGCCGTTCGCAGGTTTTTAATCCAAGCCTGTGCCGCCGCTGACTACGCGAAAGAGGCCAAATCATTGAATGAGAACATCGAAGCTCACTTCGAATACGTCCTCGTTCTGGTCGGTGCACAGGGGCAAGGCAAAACGAAGGGTCTTCGCAAACTCCTTCCACGCGCACTGCGAGCGGTTTACCGCGAAAGCCTTGTTCTCAACACGTCGGACAAGGATAGCTTAAAAAGGGCGCTGTCGTGCTGGATTGGAGAGCTAGGTGAATTGGACGCGACGTTTGGAAAGTCCGCTATATCGCATAAGAAAGCGTTCCTATCTCAAAGCGAGGACGAAATCCGAGCGCCCTATGCCAGGAAGTCATCTCGCTACGGTCGACGTACCGTTTTTGTCGGCACAGTGAACGAGGAAAGCTTTTTAGCGGACGAAACCGGGAACCGGCGCTACCTGCCAATCTCGGTCGGTAAGCTGGATGTAGAGTGGTCCGACGAAGAACTGGACCAACTCTGGGCCGAGGCGTGGCACCTCTATACCACCGGTGAGCAATGGTGGCCGACTGAAGAAGAGGAGCAAACACTTAAGGAAAACGCGGAGAAATATCGTATTCGCACCGAAGTAGAAGAGCGCATTGAACGGCACTACGCATGGGGGCAGCGCCCTGAAGAAAAGTGTGCGCGATTGAAGGCAACCGAAATATACCACGATGTTATGCCGCTTTCCGCGCGCCCTCCAAGTGAAAAAGAAGTGAAAACGATTGGTTCAAGCCTCAAGCGCCTATGGGAGGGCTCCGGTATCACCGAAAATCGTGCGGGTCAGCTCGTGGTGCGGAACTCGGCAGGATATCCTGTGAGTGTGAACGCGCCCAACGGAAAGAACCGTGGATGGCTGCTACCACCGAAGCGGAGCGAAGCAAGCAGCCCGGCCGTGATATCCGCTTTAAGAGCCGCACAACAGCATGATTAGAATGTACTGGCGAGCCGAGGGACACTTAGCAGGCCTCTGCGACGCCTTTCAAGATGCGCTCTCTTGGGTTTTGGCTTGCAGAGTGGGTAGTAGGTGCAGGGGTGCAGGGGTAGTTCACTAGAAATAGTTGAGTGAAAAAGAGAGTGTCTTTGAAGATATACTCTTTTGAGAGTGAATGTTTGAAAAGATCACCCCTGCACCTGCTCCCCAAAAAATTCTCGAAAACTCTTTGGTTTTCCTCGTTTTTAGAGCAATATAGTTGACAATGTTAATGATTTCGAGGGAGCCCGTTATCCATACACACTCTTTCAAACGTTTTTGTGATGACACGATGCAATTGCGCATTAAGCAGGTCACTGATGCTGGACTGGATACAGGCAGTGGCACGTTGCCCATCGCTGATATCAAACCCGGTCTGACCTTCAACGCATGGGTCGAAGGGCACAGCGATTATATAATTATCACCGTCCACGCCGGTTGGGGCGACACGGTTCAAGGCGTGGCACTCACAGAGACGCCTTGCCACTACGGCGGCACTAGGCAGTGGTTCGTTTGCCCAGACTGTCGTCGTCGCTGTGGGGTGCTCTATATCAACCGTCGAATAGGCTGCCGGTCCTGCCACAATCTCGCCTACGCCAGCCAATACGAGGCGCCACGGGAACGCATGCGTCGGCAGCTTTTGAAAATCCGCAAGGTCATCGGCGCCGGTATGGAAATTGGCAACCCATTCAACCCGCCACCTAAGGGCATGTCGACGAAACGGCATTTGGCCCTAGTTGAAGAGTACAAGACGTTACGGGAAAAGTACTGGCGGGAATGTGAGTACTCGAGACGTTGGCGAGACAACCGACCGAAGACGATAGACTGGAAGCTTGGCGTGAGAGTGCCCTCGTCACGGTTAAATTGAACAGTTCGGGCACATAGCTGCCGTTGATGTAAGCTGCAGCGAATGGCCGGATTGAGCCCACACCGTATGCGCTAAGATTTTGCCGCGAGCACTCGCAGCACGTTGACCTGCTGTGTCGCTGAGTTACTCTCGCTGCAAAGCAGAAGAAAATGCGGCCATTCGGGCAACGTGCAGCTATATTTCGACGAGCAAAGCCCGGGTAGTGCGTGCGGATTCAAAGGATCGCCCAGGGGCAATGACGCGACCGATGAATGACCGGTCGCTGGCCATCGCCGCTATCAACTGATGCGAAATAAATTGGAGATCGAGGCCATACTTCCCGGGACACAGCGCCTCAAAAATGCATTAGCCGCGGCAGGCCAGTTTGTTCCTTGGACTGGGCCCGGTTGGTTCTTCGCGGCGAAGATCCGGGTCGGTGCAACAAATCGACGTTTTTCAAAGTCACGCCTCAAATCGCGTTCATAGTGTTTAAAGTATTGAAATTCATCGTTATTGGGGAGCCACATCTTCTTTCCTTTCAAGTTTTCGTTGTGCTTGACCCTCAACGTGGCGATACTGCGTTCTAACGGTGTGAAATGAGGCGTTCGGAACTCGTAAAATCGGATGACTGGACTGCAAATGGCACCGAAAACGGTGTTATCGGTTGAAAAATAAAAAAAAATACTTTGTTCAATTGTTGGGTTCTCCGCTAGTTACCGACAGCGAAAGCAATGCTCTTCAGTTGTCCACGCAGAAGACCGTGGCGCTTCTCGCGATGATTGCGGCCGCTGCAAACAGTGGTTTGCGACGAGAGCAGGCAGCAGCGATGCTCTGGAGCCGAAGCCCCGACGCCCAGGCCCGAACCAATCTGCGTCAGGCCCTTTCGGTTATCAGAACTGCGACCGACGGGGATGAGATCATAGTGTCGAACGGCGGGATGCTGGCGCTGGACCGTAGTGTGGTAGCGCTGGATATTGATGCGCTTGACGATGAGACTATGGATCCAAGTGATATCATCTCGAATTTCGGGGGTCCTTTTCTTGACGGAATATCGATCAATGAGCCACCGTTTGAAGAATGGCTAGCAACTGAACGGGCCTTGCGCGCTCGCGCGGTGCGGGACACCCTGTTTGACGCAGGCAGCGCGGCTCTGGCTTCAGGTGATGCGCAACGGGCTTTACAGGCAGCAGACCGGATTCTCTTCTTGGATCAATATGAAGAGGCTGGCATGGCACTATGCCTGAAAGCGCATGCGGCCAAAGGCGAGCGTAGCCGCGTGCAAATCAAGTTCGATGAATTCAAACGACTCATGCAAAACGAACTGGGTATTGAGATTGGTCCGGAACTGGTTGCTCTGAAGACGAAGTTGTTAAAGGCGGATGGTACAAAAGCAACGAAATCGACCTCTATAAGCGTTCCTACGGTTTTGGTTTTGCCGTTCAAAACACTCAGTGACGTTCAGGATTATCGGTACTTCGCGGAAGGTCTGGCAGAAGATGTGATTACTCAGCTTTCAAAGTTCTCCACGCTTGCCGTTGTTTCTCGTCCATCGAATTTGGGGATGGACGCGGCTGGAGATCCTCTTTCGCAGGCGGCGGATATTGGCTCGGACTATCTCTTGATGGGAAGCGTGCGTTGGCTGGGCGATCGGCTTCGTTTGTCCGTAGAATTGGTAGAAGTCGCAAGCGGCGCGGTGAAATGGGGAGAACGTCTGGACCGCCAAAAACAGGACTTGTTTGACCTACAAGACGATCTGTCACGCTACCTTGTCGGAGCAATCCCATATCGGGTCGAAGATGACATTGCCGAAAAGGCAGGGCGAAAGCCGTCCGATGAATTGCAGGCCTACGAGCTGATGATCTTAGGCAAGCGCCTGCGTGACACAATCAGTCTTGAAGGCAATTTGAAAGCTCGGGTCCACTTGGAGCGTGCGGTCGAAAAAGACCAGGGGCTTGCCCGGTCGCACATGTATCTATCCGACAGCTATGTCGTGCAGCACTGGTTTGGCCAGTTGGAAGCAGACAGTAAGGAAAAAGCGCTCTATCACGCGCGCCGTGCTGTAGCGCTGGACCCACTCGATGTTCACATCCAAGACCATCTTGGTTTTGCTCTTCACGTCATGGGACATTGGGACGCGGCAGAGGCGCAAATTATGAACGCATTGTCCATGGCCGAGAACGAAATCGAATCCTTGTCGTGGTGCGGATATGCCTTGTTGATGCTGGGCAAACACGACGAAGCGGCTGACATTATCGAAGCTGTTGCCAAGCGCAGGACCACGTTGCCGCCAACTTTCGAGTGGATATCGGGCCAAATGTTTTCGTTTCAGGGACGGGATTCAGATGTTGTTAGGACCCTGAACGGCGCATCGTTGCTAAATTCACTTGGGCTGGCATTTCGCGCAGGTGCCCAAGCGCGTTTGGGTATGAGTGAGGAGGCGTTGTTTACGCTGGCCGAGTTTAAGGAAGCACGCGTACGAGATCAGCACCTGTCAGGATTGAGAGCCGATGCCGATACAATTGAAACTGCTCTGGGCGGGTTTCGCACCATGTGGCGACGACCAGATGATTGGGAGCATATTGCTCAAGGGTTACGCCTAGCTGGCCTGCCGGATTGACTTTTGCCATCTACTCCATCTCGTATCTCGATGATTGATACCGACCGCAGCGAATGGTTGGTTTGAAATCCGCTGAGATCGACACGGTTGAATGTCCGGAACGGGGAAATTTGCCGCACCGCCAAAGTTCCAATTCTGCACATGCGAGCATCGCTTTCGGCTTTCTGCACGTGCATTCGCTGCGGCAGCATGAGTCCGGAAGGTCCCGCTCAACTGCCGTTCGAGCCAATCGCCTTAAATGTCCGCTTTCCCCAAAAGTAGAAGTTCGGTTCATGTGTTAACCCGGCAGAGCAACAGTCGGTCAAAACCCTTGAATTTGCCTTGCTCCGCCAATACATTCAATTTTGCATCAAGAGAAAGGCTTCGGCCTTCGCCAACCTGCCAATCCCGGCAAGGTGGTCGCCCGAAAGGGGATGTGGCCGCTTAGGCAACGAATGGGTTGGCTTCATCTATCAGCGATCAGCTTGCCGGTCTCACAAAGGAGATCGAAAGATGAAACGTAGAGATTTCATGAAAACTGCAGCGGCTGTGACAGTCGCTTCATCTACTGTGCAGCGTCCAGCGCTGGCGGAACCCATTCTGGCCATAAATGCCGAACTGAAGGTGCGTGTCCTGCATCTGGAGCCGCATTCCCGGGGTGGCTACACACTCCTCAGCGATGGTGCGCTTGAGCCTCGCAAGTTGATCTTGCCTGAAGTGCTTGACAAGGCCTTTGGGAAAGGGTCGTTCCAGGCCCTTACCCAACCAGACCATTGGCGAATGATCGATGACGGGTGGTTTACAGATACCGACCTCTTCGACCCTTCCGAGACTGAGGGCAACGAGTACGATGTTTGGCATGCCAACTATAAACCAGAATGCGAGGCCCATGACCTACTGTTTGATCTGTTTCGAGATCGGTTAACGGGAGTTATCGGATATACCATCGCTGACCTGGGACTAGAGTTTGCTGAGCATCCGTGTACACCGCGCTTGGCGACCGTGAGGATTGTCGACAAGTACAAATTGGAAGCTCTTATTGCAGCCGTCGCAGCGCGGACAAAGTGGATTGTTTTCAATACCGAGCGAATAATTGAGGCGGTGTATCTATGACAGCTTTTGAGAAAGCCAAATTTATGCAAACGACAAAACAGTTGTTCCCTCTGGATCTATGGCACGGCACCTCCGCGCATCTCCTCGACTCAATTAAGGAGTTCGGTCTTGGGGGCGTGAATGTAGTTTTGCAGACAAAAGTTTTGGATTTTCTTGAAGAAGCAATCAAACTGGTGCGCTTTGACCCAGATGAATACACCGATCCGCGCCACGCAATACTTTCGATAATCAGGCATGCCGCGGATCAGCGTGTCACAGCAATGAATTGGCGGCATGGAGGCGTGTACGTGACCGGATCAAAGGAAAAAGCATCAAGTTACGCCTTTCGCGCACCGGAGTCTTTTGACTTTGCAAAACAGATCTTGAAAAACTCTGCTCCAGATGAAGTCGAGGTAATCCGAGATTTGCTCGGTTCGTATCGCGAGTTGTCAAATTTCATAGACAAGCCGGTTGCTCCAGTGTTGGTAAAAATTTCGCAGATTCCTTTGGAGTACATCCGCGCAGAACACGGTGGTTCAGCCCAAGAGCTTCACCAGTTTCTCAAAGCTTTGCCAAAGGAAATAATTAAACAACAGGCATTTGAGATGCAGACGGTAATCTCCTTCGATCAATTGGAGATATTCGAAGTTTCTGGAGATCCAGACACGCGTGAATTCAGCTATAGTCGATTATGAGCTTACTACTCGGTTGCGTGCGGCAATAACACTAACGGGCTTTGAAGCCCGCCTTTAGCAACATGTGAATGGTCGACTTGTCACCAAAGTGGGTGGTTAGGCAGGTGGACTCTAAGGAAAAGGTATACTGTTTTTTAAGATAATTCAGTGCATTACCGAGATTGAGCCGTGCCCTGGAGCGGCAACGAACACATTTGATCTTCAAGAAATCAGAAAAATTTTAGGCGATTTGTCTGGCGTGAGCGCCTATGTGTCCAAATAGAGTTATTTAATAAGAGTGATGCGGGTTTTGGTAGTTTGTTTGCCATTTGTGATCTTCCGTTTCCCAAACATAACGATGGACCCATTCAAATGGCGAGGCCCACCGCGCCGACGACTTGTCTGTCGGAAAGAACTGCACTTTTATATCGACTCTGCCTATGCTTGGCCAAGTTATAAGATCTGGATCATGACGCAGGAGGTTCCAATGGCTGACGGGTCGGAAAAGCAGACCAGAGTGACGTCCAGCCACTGGGGAGCGTTCGAGGTCGATGTCGAGAGTGGACGGATCGTCGCCACCCGCCCGTTTTCGCAGGATCCTCATCCGTCAGCGATTCCGGATATCCTGCCCGCAGCGGTCCATCACCATACTCGGGTTAAACGCCCGTCTATTCGCCGCGGCTGGATGGAGACACGGTGCCGCAAGGGACGTGGAACTGACGAATTCATTGCGCTGCCCTGGGATGAGGCGCTGGACATCGCAGCGACCGAGATCGATCGGGTACGCAGGGCCCACGGCAACGAAGCGATTTTTGGCGGCTCGTACGGCTGGGGCTCCGCCGGGCGCTTTCACCACGCACAAAGTCAGGTGCACCGTTTCCTAAACAGCATTGGCGGCTATGTCGCCTCGTTCGGAAGCTATTCCACCGGCTGTGCCCAGGCGATCATGCCCCACGTCTTCGGAGAGAATTTCCTGAAGATTCTCTACGAACACCAAGATAGCTGGCAGTCAATCTTCGACCATACCGAGACATTGGTCATGTTCGGCGGGATCAACCCGAAAAACTCCCAGGTCAGTATGGGCGGCATCACCGAACACGAAGCCGCGGGTTGGTTTGACAGGTTCGCCCGGAAGGGACTGCGCTGCATCAATATCGGCCCACAGCGCACGGACGCTCCGGCGGGGTGCGAATGGATGCCCCTGCGGCCCGCATCGGACACCGCACTGATGCTGGCGCTGGCCTATGTGCTCGAGGAAGAGGGCCTGACCGACCAGCAGTTCCTGGCTCGGTGCACCGTCGGCTTCAACCGCTTCTTGTACTATCTGATGGGCGAAGAGGACAGCCAGCCAAAGACGCCGGAATGGGCCAGCCCGCTGTGTGGGGTCGATGCAGAAGCCATTCGGGACCTGGCGCGGCGCATGGCGACGACCCGCACGCTGATCACGGTAGCCTGGTCGCTGCAGCGGGGCGAGCATGGAGAGCAGCCCTACTGGATGTCCGCCGTCCTTGCCTCGATGCTCGGTCAGATCGGCCTTCCCGGTGGCGGGGTAGGATATGGCTACGGGGCTATTGGCGGGGTGGGGAAATTCCTGACTGGGCTCAGCGGCATGACCTTGTCGCAGCTTCAGAATCCAGTTCGGACGGTGATCCCGGTGGCACGGATCGGGGACATGCTTCGCAATCCGGGGCAATCCTACGATTTCAACGGGAAATGCGGGCCATACCCGGATATCCGGCTGATCTACTGGGCGGGCGGCAACCCGTTCCACCATCATCAGGATCTGAATAGCTTGCACGAGGCCTGGCAAAAGCCCGAGACGATCATCGTCAACGAACCATGGTGGACAGCGACGGCCAAGCGCGCCGACATAGTGTTTCCGGCAACCACGCCCTACGAGCGCGAAGACATCGGTCGGACGAACCTTGATGACTATCTGTTCTACATGCCGCAACTGATCCCACCCGTGGGTGAGGCCCGCAACGACTATGCCATCTTTACGGGTCTTGCACGGCGCCTTGGCCAGGAGGAAGAGTTTACCGAAGGACGAAGCGCAGCGGAGTGGATTCGCAATCTTTATGACGGCTACCGGACCCTTGCCGGGGATCAGGGCGTGGACGTTCCCGATTTAGAGACGCTGAAGGAACGAAACTGGGTCCGCCTGCCGATCCGTTTGGACGGTCCGAACCGGACGCTGTTCGCCCTGTTCCGCGAAGATCCGGCAGGGGTTCCGCTCAAGACACCCTCGGGCAGGATCGAGATATTCTCCGAGACAATCGACAGTTTCGGATATGACGATTGCCCTGGACACCCGGTCTGGCTTCCACCAACGGAATGGCTGGGAAATGCGACGACGGCATCTCCTCTTCATCTTGTGTCGCCACAACCGGGTGACAAGCTGCACAGCCAGTTGGAAAGCGCGCTTGCGGATGTCGAGGGAGAGCGGCCAGTGGCGATCGTCATTCATCCCGATGACGCGTCGAAGCGTGGCATCCGGTCCGGTGATGTCGTGCGCGTCTTTAACGCGCGCGGCGCCTGCCGGGCACGCGCCGCAGTTTCTGGCGATATCCGGTCCGGCGTTGTGGCCCTGCCAACCGGAGCCTGGTTTGGGGATCCGGACGGCAACATTGATCCGCACGGAAATCCGAACGTCCTGACATTGGACGTCGGAACGTCGCGGCTGGGACAGGGATGCAGCGCGCATACCGCGCTAGTCGATGTGGTCAATCTTAAGATGTAGCGGTGTCTATGAGGGTCCGGCGCTCGAACATGAGAATGTCTCAGCGATGACAGCCAAGGGATTGTTCTGCTCGGGTTCCACTCACCCGAAGCAAACATTAAGATTTGAGGATCCGGTCTGGGCCAATCTCAACTCGCCAAACCGTGCCTCAAGTACGAAACAGGTTTTGGTTGATGCGGTCAGTTTGGGCTCATTTTGTTGATAAAGTCTTTGTTGCGGAGCGTTAGTTCCTATGATTCACTCGTTTTTGAAAGGAGAGGAGGGTTTAGCAATGATGGGGCCTCAATTAACACCGGCGCGATTGTTTTACGGATTTGATCTCGAAGCCCATGTCCCGGATGATCACACGCTACGCCAGATTGATTATTTCCTAGACGTGGAAGGCCTGCGCACGCAATTGCGCCCTTTTTACGTCATCTCGGTCGTCCTTCAGTCGACCCGGAACTCATTGTTCAGAGGCTGGTGATCAGTTAGGTCCTTGGTATCCGGTCGGAACGACGGCTGTGCGAAGAGGTCCACCTGAACCTTGCGTACCGCTGGCTCTGTCGGAGGGGCTGGACAGCAAAGTACCAGATCCGTCCTCACCACGCCCTGAACATTCGTCCGCAAGCGCCAGAAACCGTACACAAAAGTGGCCCATAAAATTGGGGCTGGACAGTTGAACAGCTGTCGGCTAGCGGGTCAATACTCGCGCGAAAACATGATGACGTGAACGATTTTCCGGTACTGATTTCAAGCATGTCGACCTACCGATCCATTGTTGCCAGTGTTTGGGGTTAGCCTCGTTGCGGCAAGAAAAGATGAAGCACGGTCCTCAGACACCTGCACATACCGACCCCTTCGAGAGTTTCGCATATTGTCGGCATCGTGGAGTACGGGGAGAGTGCTACCCATTTTCAAGTACTTTAACCCGAATGCGTATTGGGAATGCTTTTTCTTCTTTGGCTTTCTTGGGGGAGCGGGCGCGTGTTCTCATTGGAGAAGAATAGCTGAGCATTTCAGAAGTCGTGATCGCCGATCCAGACCCAATCAGACTGTTGCAATAACGCGGGGTCCGTATACGTCCACGCATGGCACCACCAAGCCATGACTTACAATGCCAATCGCGCTATGTGAGCAGATATCGTGTCTAAAAAACACTGGAATTGAATGTGGGGCCGGTCGGTCCAGCCATCCTTTTCGGCCCGGCACAAATCTCAAACACCTGTCGCTAGCGCACGCGTCATGACGTTTTTTAGCAGCTGCGAGACGTCGTTGTCGAAGTTGTTCCAAGGGAGACTCCCGCAGAAGGTGATGGATCCTGTGGAGAAAACGGATCCTCCGCCCGGGTAGTCGATAAGGACCATGTCTGCATGCATTGCGTCTTTTGCAGTGCCGCCTGATAGATTTGTCAGATGGGTCAATTGTTCTTCAGGCACCAGCATGAAGCCGTTGTCACGAGTCACCGACTGCGCCAGCAGGACCGTGTTTTGGGGTGTCCCAAGACTGTGATCCATATGATCGAGTTCGAACCCCGCAGCACCGTTCCCGGAAAACCCATAGTTACCGATCAGCGCGTCCTGAACGCCTTCAAAGACCCAATCATAAGCGGCGTCGGTACACACCCGGTGGTATGGGTCGCCAAAGAACTCACCTTGGGCCGCGAACCCGATCCCGACAAGATCTTGCGGGGGCCGCCCATTGCGACGCCACAGCCCTCCGTAGGTGCCGTCGAAGGCATTGTAGTATTCGCCCGGCTCTGCAGCCCAGGCGCGAATGCCGTCCTCGGCGCGGCGGATCTCAAGCATATCCTCGCTTTCGGGGTGCAGTGCGATGCGCCAATAGAACCCATTTCCGCCGAGATAAAGCAGATGGCCGCCGTCGTCGCGATAGTCGCGCAGTGCGTTCAGGGTTTTGCTGGTATGGTATTCGGGATGGGTGCCTGTGGTCACGGCGCAGTAGCCAGCAATTGCAGCCACGCCGTCGTCATGCAATTCCCTGTCGGTCACGATGTCGTAGTCGATCCCCTTGGCATGCAGCCACGCGATGAGGTGCATATCGGCGGGAAAGTGGCGCAGGCCGGAACATTTGGTTTCGCCGAACGTAAAATACCCCGGTTTGAGATTAAAAAGGGGCCGCTTGTGGGAGGCATGACAAATCCCCGACCCGTCGGCGTGGTAATTGTAGGTCGACAGGCCATACTCCGGGTGTTCGGCCGGGTTATAGGGATAGGCGTTCCAGTCGTTGATTTTGTCCAGCCATAAAGGCTTGTAGTCGGGCCGCGCGTGGTTGCCGTAGATGGCGTAGGTGAAGGTCGAGACCAGCACGCAGAGCTTTGCATTGGGCTTTCCCAACGGAGGGCAGACGAAGAACGGGATCGCGTCCTCAAGTCCTTCGCAACTGATGCGCATGACATAGACGCCAGACGGGATGTCATCGGGCAGGGTGTAGGAAAAGTCGGTGTCCCATCCAAAATCGTAGATGTCGTCCTGATGAAAATGGGCCGCCGCATAATGCGTTGGTTTGTGGGTCCAGTTCATTTCTGACCCGTCCCAAGCGGACCCTGTTACCGCACGAGCGGGATAGTTTATCAGCTTCAAGTCCGGCCCGGCCTGTGCGGGCACAACACAGCTTGAGATGTCCTTGGCCAAGTTCCAATGGCAAAACAACTGTCCGTCGACCGTGATCGTGGGGGCCTCAATCTTGCCGTTGAAATGTTGTGCTGGCGCCCCGTCGATCAGGTGCGCGGCAATTGTGGGCCGACCAGAGAGTGACAGATCGGCAGCGCCGTCATCTGTCGTGTCTTTTGCGGCGTCGACGCTGTGTCCGATCGGGCTTTGCGCGACGGTGATCGTGTCCTGGGTGATACTGGCTTGGATGTTATACCAGCGGCGCAGGATCATAGCTTGTCCCAATGTGACGGTGCGCCCATCGATCGCAAGGCTGATCGCGCCGTCTGTGTCGATCCTAAGATCGTAGCGTCCGATGCCTACAACGGTCTGCGGCTGTTCGCTGCGAAATGTCGGATAGATACGTGCCGTCAGGGTGACCTCGGATGCCGGGGTAGCCGTCACGCTGGTCTGTCCGATCCCGTAAGAGCCCGCGGCGAAGGGCCGATGCACTGATGGGTAGGTCGACTGCTTGAAATAAGGGGATGCGTCTTCTTCCACGATGCCCGGCCCCTCGGGATTGGGATCAGCGCTGATGGATCGCATCAAGCGGGCTTGGAATCGTTCCGAAGACGTAGACGACACCTTGAATTCAAGGGTGTCACCGGGCCGGGCAGAGAGGCGGTCAACATATCCCAGAAGCGGTATGTCTTTTGGTTGTTTCGCCATAGTGCCCGTCCTCTGAAATGGTTGCCATTCTATTACCCATTCGGTTTGCTATGGCAATGTGTCGGGGCACCGCATGTGTCTTGGGCGTTGACTGCGGCGCGAAAGTCGCGAATATTGTGTGAGACATAAGGATGCTAACGTGAACCGGATTAACCGCCTCACATGATCAGACCTTCACGGGATGGGACGTAATTTCAGTCTCGATCAACAGTACGCCGGACACGACCTTGTTTGGGTTGACATCACGCTAAGTGCAGTCGCAATAATAAATCAGACCGGGCCATCTGTCCGGGACCCAAAGGAAAACATCCCATGCATCTTGCCCGCTTTCCACGTGTCAAACTTGGCCATTTCCCGACACCACTGGAAAAACTCGACAATCTGACCAAAGCGCTCGGCGGACCTGACATCTACATTAAGCGCGACGATTGCACCGGGCTTGCCACGGGCGGAAATAAGACCCGCAAGCTAGAGTTTCTGGTGGCCGATGCGATGGCAAAAGGAGCCGATGCGCTTGTAACGCAGGGGGCGACCCAGTCCAATCACGTCCGCCAGACGGCGGCGGCGGCGCGCAAGGTTGGGATGACCTGTCACGCGCTGCTCGAACGCCGGGTCGAGAACGCCGGGGACAACTATGAGACCACGGGAAACGTCCTATTGGATGATATGCTCCGCTTGGAATATGCGTTTCGGCCCAACGGATCGGATATGAATACTGAGGCGATGGCGCTAGCAGACAGCCTGCGTGAAAAGGGCAAAAAGCCCTATTTCATTCCCGGCGGTGGCTCTAACCCTGTTGGCGCTTTGGGCTATGCTCAGGCGGCAGCCGAACTTGTCTATCAAGCCGACACGATTGGGCTGAAGATCGACAAGATCGTGCATGCGACCGGCAGTGCTGGAACGCAGGCGGGCCTTCTGGCGGGATTGCATGCTATCAGCGCACCCATCGATGTCATCGGGATTTCGGTCCGCGCCAAACGCGAGGCCCAAATTGCAAATGTGCACAGGCTGGCCGTGGCCACCGCTGACCTGATTGGCGTCAAAGCAGAGCTGCCCGTTGAGATGGTTGAAGCCTATGATGAATACGTGGGGCCGGGCTACGGTCAGCCGACGGATAGCATGGTCGATGCGATCTCGCTTCTGGCTGCTGAAGAGGCGATTATCCTTGATCCGGTTTACTCGGGCAAGGGCATGGCCGGTATGATCGGATTAATCCAGCAAGGCGTGCTGAAAAAGGGTGAAACGGTGGTGTTCATTCACACTGGTGGGTCGGCGGCACTTTTCGCATATGAGCACCTCTTTTCAAAACAGCGACGCGGATGACAAAGACCGCCCCCCTCGCCAGTATTCGACGTGAGGCAAGGGCTCCGCTGGTGCTAGTTCATGGCTATCTGGGAGGTGCTGCCCAGTGGGAGGCACAGCTGGACGCGCTGAGCCCCTACCTTGACGTCATTACCCCGGAATTGACCGGTTACGGGAGCAGCTGGGCGCGTGATGGACAGGATAGCATTGCAGGATTTGCCCAGCAGGTTCTGGCGGATCTGACTGAACAAGACATCGGCCGGTTTCATCTTCTGGGGCATTCTATGGGCGGTATGATCGTGCAGCAGATGGTGTCTATGGCCCCTGAGCGGGTCGACCGGTTGATCTGTTACGGCACTGGGCCACGGGGTATCTTGCCCGATCGGTTTGAAACGATAGAGGTGTCGCGTGCCCGTGTCCGCGCCGAGGGCGTGCCAGACACAGCACAGCGCATCGCGGCGACCTGGTTCGCCCAAGGCGATCAGGCCGCAGGCTATCCGATGTGTGTCCAGCTTGGCGAAAAGGTCAGCGAACAGACCGCACTTGGCGGGCTGACTGCGATGGAAAACTGGGATGGCCGGGCAGCCTTGGCGCACATCACGCAAAAGACGCTGGTAATCTGGGGGGATCGTGACCGATCCTACGGTTGGGCACAGCCCCAAGCGCTTTGGCGTGGCATCCCGGACAGCAGCCTATGCGTTCTACCCAGCTGTGCGCATGCCGCCCACCTTGAGGAACCCGCGCTGTTCAATCAGATCGTGGCGCGGTTCCTGAAAGAAGCCTACTGAGCGCTGAGTGACTTTTTTAAGACGCTTCGGTCAGCGCTTTTCCATCGGCTGAAAACCATCCCTTTCCCGGCACGGCAGCCAGCAATTCTGTTGTGTAGGGATGCTGCGGATTGGCGAAAAGCTCAGCCGTTGGTCCGATCTCTACCATCTCACCACTTTGCATCACTGCAATCCTGTCGCAGACCTGCGCTGCAACGCGCAGATCGTGGGTGATAAAGATCATCGACAGGTTCATGCGGTCGCGGATTTCGTCCAGAAGATCGAGGATTTGCGCCTGTATGGAAACGTCCAGCGCCGATACCGGCTCATCCGCGACCAAAATCTCCGGTTCTAGCGCAAGTGCCCGGGCAATGCCGATGCGTTGCCGCTGACCACCTGAAAACTCATGCGGGAAGCGGTCGTAAGCCCGGCCGTCTAACCCGACGATCCGTAGCAACTCCAGCGCTTTTTCGCGGGCCTCGCTGCGGCTGGCACCATACATCTCGGGCCCTTGCGCGATAATCCGCCCGACCTTTGAGCGGGGATTGAGCGAGGCAAAGGGGTCCTGAAATACCATCTGAATTTTGGCACGATGCGGGCGCATAGCGGCTCGGCCCAAGGGGCGCAAATCGGTGTCACCCAAAAGGATTTCCCCGGCCTCTGCATCGTTTAGACGGACAATGCATCGCGCGACCGTGGATTTTCCTGACCCAGATTCGCCGACGATCCCAAGCGTTTCGCCCCGGGTCAGATCAAGCGTCACTTCCTTGGCCGCGTGAACCACGCGCACCTTGCCGCCAAATAGCCCACCGCCGCCACGATAGGTCTTGGTCAGCGCATTAACGCGTAGAACCTTTTCTTCGGCGCGGGGCCGCGCGGCCCGTGGGATCAGTGACGGCACCGCCGCCATGAGGGCTTGGGTATATGGGTGGCTCGGTCTACGCAGGACTTCTTCGGTCGGGCCGGTTTCGACCACGAGCCCATTCTGCATCACGGCCACACGGTCAGCAATATCAGCGACGACCCCGAAATCGTGGGTGATGAAGACAACGCCTGTACCGTGGGTTTCCTGCATCTGCTTGATCAACCGCAGGACCTGCGCCTGCGTGGTCACGTCGAGCGCTGTGGTCGGTTCATCCGCGATCAGGATTTTAGGGTCAAGTGCTAAGGCCATTGCGATCATTGCGCGCTGGCGTTGCCCACCCGACAACTGGTGCGGATAGGCGCCAAGGGCTTGTTCGGGGTCTGGCAGTTGCACGTCCTGCAACAGTTTAAGTGCCCGGCTGCGACGTTCATGGCCAGGCATTTTTTCGTGGAAACGGAAGACTTCGTCGATCTGCCCGCCAATGGTCATAACAGGGTTCAAGGCGGTCATCGGCTCTTGAAAGATCATCGAAATTTCAGACCCACGGATTTGCCGCAGACGGGCCTCGCTGGCGGCGGCAAGGTCTTCGCCCTGAAAGTTGACCTGACCCTTGGCGATGTGCACATGCGGTTTTGGCAGCAGACCCATGATGGCGCGGGCTGTCAGGGATTTGCCTGATCCGGACTCGCCTACCACGCAAAGGATTTCGTTGGCGTCCAGATGCAGGTTCGCAGACTCAACCGCGTATTGCCGCTGACCCCCGGCGGGCAGGCCGACGTGCAAGTCTTTGATGTCAAGAAGGCGGGTCATGATCTATCCCTCAGGCGGGGGTTTAAGGCGTCGTTCAAGCCTTCTCCCACAAGGTTGATGGCCAACACCGTCAGCAAGATGGCGATACCCGGGAAGGTGCACACCCACCAGGCTGAGCGTAGCAATGTCCGTCCGGCACCGATCTGGAATCCCCAGCTCATGATGTTTGGATCACCCAGACCAAGGAAAGCCAACCCACTTTCGATTAAGATCGCAGTGGCAACCATAAGAGAGCCGATCACGATGATCGGAGACAAGCAGTTGGGCAGGATTTCCCCCAGCATGATGCGCACGTCGCCCATGCCAAGCGTATGGCAGGCTAGTACAAATTCGCGGTTTCTAAGGCTCAGAAACTCTCCGCGCACCAAACGTGCGACGGCTGGCCATGAGACGACAGCAATCGCGATGACGATACTTTCGATTGAGGGCTTCATGATCGCGACCAGCAAGATCGCGAACAGGAAGGAAGGGATCGTCTGGAACATCTCGGTCGTGCGCATCAACAGGTTGTCGACGATGCCGCCGTAATAGCCCGCAAGGGCGCCCATGATGACACCGATGAACACGGCCACCAGCGTGGCTAGCAAGCCGATCAGCAAAGACGTCTTAGCTCCGTGCGCAATCCCAGCCGCAACGTCCCGGCCAAGTGAGTCGCTGCCCAAAAGGAATCCGTTCTCGCCCGGCGGTGACATGGATTGACCTGCCAAGCTAAAGGGATCGGCCGGAAAAAAGAGCGGCGCCGAGATCGCCATCAGGAAAATAAGGATCAAGATGATCATCCCCATGACGGCCGAGCGGTTGCGGGCGAAAAGTCTCCAAAATGCCATGGGTCAGGCCATCTCAATGCGGGGGTCGAGGGTGGAATAGATAATGTCCACGACCAGATTGACTGCCACGACGAGTACGGCGGACAGCAGGAAAATACCCAAAAGCAGGTTCAGATCACGGGCGAAAAGCGCCTCAAACGCGAGCATCCCAAGACCGGGCCATGCAAAGACCGATTCCACGATCACCGAGCCTCCGATCAGTGCGCCCACCTGCACGCCCGCCATGGTGACGACCGGCAACAGCGCGTTGCGCAAGACGTGAACAAAGACGATGCGCCGCTCTGTCAGGCCTTTAGCGCGGGCTGTGGTGACATAGTCTTGTCCCGCCTGTTCCAGCATCGAAGCACGCATCAACCGCGTGTATAGGGCAAGATAAAACAGCGACAGCGTAATGGTCGGCAGGACGAGGTGATGGGCGATGTCCACGACCCTGTCCCAGCCTTCATAGAACATTGCGAAATCCTCCATGCCTGACGTTGGGAACCACCCAAGGTTCAACGAGAACACGACGATCAGCATTAACCCGACCCAGAACAGGGGGGTCGCGTAGGTGATCAGCGCGAAGATCGAGATCGCAGTGTCCCGCCAGGTGTTCAGGCCAGAGGCCGCAACGAGGCCAAGAACGATACCCAACCCGACGGCCAGAAAGATTGTTGACGTCATCAAAAGTAAAGTCGGAATGAAGCGGTCAAACACAAGTTGGCTGACCGGCATATCGTGGCGGAAGGAATAACCGAGATCGAGGGTCACAACATTCTTGAGGTAGACGCCCAGCTGCACGATCAACGGCTTATCCAGACCGAACTTTTCGCGCAACTCAGCCATATACTCTGGCGTTGCAGAACCCGCCTCGCCGGCGAGCACATCAACCGCGTCGCCTTCGGCCAGTTGTAACAGGAAAAAGTTGAGCACAACGATGGCAAGAACAATTGGAACAGCCTGAATGAGACGCTTCAGCACATATCTTGCGCGACGCTTTGAACCCTCCATGACGTGTTGACCCCTTTAATAGTTGGCACCGGCCAGTTTCTGACCGGTGCCTTTTTCAGACTGCGTTTTGAAGTGACAGTGTCACTCGGTGATCGAGGCGTTCTCGAACGGGCCGTAAGCCCCCATCGCAGATGTCGCATGGTCTGCCAGCTTGTCGTTGTAGACAGTCAGGAATTCCATCTCGAACAGGTTTGCCACTGGCATGTCGGTTGCCAAGATCTCTTGGATCTCGCCATAGATTTCTGCCCTTTTTGTAGCGTCGGGTTCTTGCGCACCAGCAGCCAGCAGTGCGTCAAGCTCTGGGTTGGAATACCGCGATGAGTTCACAAAGTGTGTGCCCTGACGGATCTGGTCCGTGCCATAGTGACGGTGAACTCCCAGCACCGGATCGGGCAGCTGGTAGAAGTAGTTCACGTTCATCTCGAAGTCGTATTCAGCGTAGATACGGTTCAGCCAAGTGGGCACGTCTTCGTAACGTAGCTCAACTTCGATCCCTAGCGGTTTCATCGCCTGCTTCATGTACTCACCAGCCCGGCGCCAGTCTTCGCCGTAAGGGATCAGGTCAAGCGTGATACTTGCGCGAACGCCGTCAGCATCTGGCATGATCCCGGCATCGTCGAGTTCTTTGATCGCCGCTTCCAAGTCACCTGTCGCAGGATAGTTCGGCAATCCGGACCTATAGAGACCGACCTTGTCAAAGTTCGAAGACAGTGCCGAAGTGGCGGGTTTCCCGTAACCAAACCAGATGTTGTCGATCAGGAACTGACGGTCCATGACCAGTGACACCGCCCGACGCATGGCTGGATTGTCAAAGGGTGGTTTGGTGGTGTTGAACTCGATCAACGCCATCGGGTTGATCATCGCATAACCATCAGTCGTGACCGAAAAGCCGTCCATTTCGCGCAAACGGACTGCGTCAATGTTGGGGATAGCACCGTAGGCACCGTACATCACTTCGCCGTTTTCCATGGCAGCAGTACGTGTCGAGGCATCCGGTATGAAACGTCCGACGATGCGATCAAGCAGCGGCAGCCCAGGCTTCCAGTAGTTTTCGTTCTTATCAAGACGGATGTACTGGCCCTTTCTCCATTCTACGAATCTGAAAGGTCCGGTTCCAACTGGATTTGTGGCCAGATCAGAATTGCGCGGATCCTGTCCTTCCAAAAGATGCTTTGGCACCATTGGGCTTTCATAGACCGACAGCGCCCGCAGCATGTAAGGAGCCGGATTTTCAAGATTGAATACGGCGGTATAATCGTCCGGAGTATCGATTGATGTCACTTCGCGGAATGAATTTGGCCCACGTGGGTGCACCTGCTTTAGAACATCCATGACGGTAAAGGCAACGTCAGCCGACGTGAAAGGTGCGCCATCGTGCCAAACGACACCTTGACGCAGCTTGAATGTGACGGTCTTGCCGTCTTCGCTGACCTCATAGCTTTCGGCGAGGGATGGCACGATCTGCAGATCGGTGTCGTAGTCAAACAGACCATCATATATCTTTGGAGCAACGAGACCGATGGGCCCTGAGGTTGACAGAAATGACGCCAGTGAAGGCGGTTCTGGCTGTACCAGATAAACGAGATTTCCGCCAGAGTTCTGGGCAATTGCGGTAATGGGCGAGAGGGCGAGCCCAATCGCCCAGGTCGCGCCCATGAGTAGAGCCTTAAAATTCATTCATTTTACTCCCTGTTTGCATTCGTCCTTGAGTCGGTATCGAATTGCTTTTCTACCGTCAAACGAGTCTGGTATGGTCCCGACGTCATTGACCTTTTTCGACGGTTTAGAATCAACCGAAAGGTTAACACTCGGATAATATTGCAGCAATGTTTGGCTAATTGCCACTTTTTTAGCCAAAATCGCGATGTCTGTAGGTAAAAGCGCCCTTCCACGAGTCTGAAGCCAGCGCAATTGGGTCTTATTAGCGTGATACAGAAAGACAATGTTCGTCGCGCTTCATGCGACGGCCGGCTTTTGCACTTTACCTCCTCCATCAAAAACCCGCGTAGCGCTCTTTGCTGACAGCGGAGAGCCTGCGCAATTCCGCAACGGAGCTTATTCTGGAAGATAGGCGCAGCTTTAACTCTCAGGCATGGTGGCTTGGGGTCTTTCTGGGCCTTGCAATCATGCTTGTGGTTCTGGCGATTAATTTTGTCGGTGGCGGGCTCAGGTATGCGCCGGACGTGCGTGAAGCGGATGCCTGATCAGGCGGTGTCAATCAGGTTCTTCGCCATCATCATATGGACTCCCTTTTCGTGATTGACCGTCTGGGTGATGCGCAAATCCCCAGCGAGGCTGCACAGCATATAAGCGTCCTCGCGGCTTATACCCGCCTGCTGAGATACCAGTTTGATCATGTCGCGCAGTGCCATCTCAACGCAGCGATCAAGGTCAGGGGCCATGCCCATCGTGATGTAATGCGTCGGGGTTTCAGCCTGAGGGTAAGTCAGGTCGCAATCTTTCAAGACCGTTAGACGAAAGCGTCCCTGAAGTGCGGTTTCAATGGCCGTGACGCAAACCTCGCCATCGCCTTGGACGCCGTGGCCGTCGCCGCAAGAAAACAGCGCGCCTTCGGCAAACACGGGCAGATAAAGCGTCGTGCCCGCCACCAGTTCCTTATTGTCGATGTTGCCGCCATTTACCCGTGGCTCAATCGTCGAAATCCGCCCCCAAGCGGGCGGCGGGGCAACGCCCATGACACCAAAGAATGGGTTCAAGTCCAGCTCAAGCCCCCAAGGCAGCGTGCCAACCCCGCGGTCTGCATCAAGCGGAATGATGGTGTGATGCGGTTCAGGAAAATCCTGGGGTAGGGTGCCCGCAAGAGGTCGGATAAGGTTGAAGCCCCAGTCCTGACGTAACGCAACGTCCAGAATATCGACCTGCAGTACGTCGCCGGGCATCGCACCCGCAATGGCAACCGGTCCGGTCAGAAGATGCCCTGGAATGGTAGGCACACCTGCTGCATGCATTTCCAGTAGTTCAGGGGGCACATGAAATCCAGCGCCTGGCAGGTTTTGAGGCCCGCCAGAGATGCTATCGATTGTGATCTTGTCGCCACTTTCGATTGTGAGTGTTGGCGGAAGTGCTGCGTCGAAAAAGCCCCAGTGGCAGGTCTCGGTCGATGCTTTTAGAACCACACTCATCGCGTTGTCAGTCTTTGATCTGCAAGTCGTTCTTTGCTCAGCATTTTGAGGCCCCTCCACATCGTAAACATGTCCAATCACTTTGAGTGGTTCAGCCATTCATGTGAAGCGCTGACCTTTCCGGCAAGAAAGGCTTAGCACAGGCACCGCGACGAACCAAAGATTTAACATATTCCGGCACCCGCTTGACCAATCGGCCCCAGGCCACCCAACCCCGGGAGAACTCGCGAGCTACTGTCAGAAGAAACTTGGTTGAGCAGGGCATGGAGGTTGGCAAGAGTTTATAAGCTCCCGAACTATTGTCGGTGAGAGACTAATTCT
The DNA here is from genome assembly GCF_018457175.1 of Pseudohalocynthiibacter aestuariivivens. GTDB lineage: Bacteria > Pseudomonadota > Alphaproteobacteria > Rhodobacterales > Rhodobacteraceae > Pseudohalocynthiibacter > Pseudohalocynthiibacter aestuariivivens. Next base: position 8,602 of record NZ_JAGFNU010000007.1, on the reverse strand, counting down.
CACTTTACGAATACAAAAAATCACGAATGGGTGGTGTGGCGACAGGGTGCAAACCGCTGCTACCCCACCACAAATAGTCCGATCACATTTGTGGATGTCACATCAATTATTACTGTGTTGTGAGAAAAATTCGAATCGTTTTCAATAAGTTACTGATTCTAGACAAAATTCAGCCCTATATTTATTGCATTTATTGCATTTATTGCGTTTATTGCATATATTACATGTAAGAATATGGGGAATTAATGATGGCATTGCTTCAAGCATCAATATTTGGAGATCGCTTACCCACTCAGGTTGAGCAAGACGACGCAACGCGACTAAAGCGCATTATGGACATAACGCGTGGGCGTGGCGGTGGGTACAGATTTTGTTTTTCTGCTCTAGATACCAAAGAGCCACAAGAAGTTCATATTGATGTTGCCCTAGGTGACGCACTTCGAGCTTTTCTCGAAATTGTGTCAAGGGGGCAGTCAGTGCAAATAGTGCCTATTGAAGCGGAGCTTTCGACTAAGCAGGCTGCGGCAATACTTAATGTCAGTAGACCATTCTTGATCAAGCTCTTGGAAGCTCAGGAAATTGCTTACCGTCTGGTTGGGCGGCACAGGCGAGTAAAAGCTGCTGACCTATTTGAATACAAACAGAAACAAGATTCCTCTCGAAATGAAATTCTTTGCCAGATGCTCGCTGATGACGAACAGGAAGATCAGATTTGAGCAACCCTTACTCCGTCGTTCTAGATGCGGACGTACTAGCGAAAGGACTGCATAGAAACATTCTGCTAAATCTAGCTGCTGCAGAGTGTTTTAAACCAATTTGGTCCGACACAATTTTAACGGAAACTGAAACTGAAACTGAAACAGCGATAGCAAAGCTTGGCGGTGATGGGTCGAAACGACGTGGTCAACTTGAGCGCGCATTTCCAAGTGCTATGGCAGAAAGTGGATACATCCATTTAGTGAGAAAAATTCAGCTAGTAGACGAAAATGACCGTCACGTAGTTGCTGTTGCATTGCAGGAAAGTGCTGACGCGATCTGTTCTGACAACAAGCGCGATTTCGGACTCAGTACCGTAGACGTTTTCACGTCCGATGAGTTCATAACGAACACCATTGATCTCGCTACCGTCCAATCCCTTGAGGCTCTTGCGCAAATGAGACGCTCAATGACAAGCGTGTCGGATGGCTCTGAGTTTCTAGAACTGATGAAATCTCGTGGCCTAAACGAGGCGGGGGATTACCTATCGAAATATTCCGACAGGCTTTAGACTTAAAAATCGTAGAGGTGGGTGTGAAGGTGGACATGAAATGTTCAAATTCGCGTAACTATTTGATATTAAATAATAAATTATGGAGAATTGGTGCCAGAAGAGGACCCATCTAAAAAGAATAATGATATGTTATTAAGCGAAAAAAAGAAACTCGATTTTTATCAATACCCCCTATGATACCCCGCATACCTATTTTATTTTGGGGTTCGAGTTCCCAACGGGGATCATTTCTGTGATTCGCGGGTATTTTCTTTGCCCGGGGAATCTAAATAATTCAGCATTCCGTGCTTGGTGCAATCAAATTTTCACATGCTCACAACTGCCATTGTGATAAACTGTAGAAAACGGTCGGGCTGGTCGGAAGCAGACCTACAGTTCGGTCGGCGTGAAAGTCTGCTGAGCGGGACGAAGTGAGCATTCGCCGCATGCGCTCCGATGTCGGCAATATGTGCATCACTTCACACCGCTCTGAAGGGGAACGCGGAAAACAGCCGCCCGCTGCAAGCACAACGAGCGGTCGATCTTGGCGGTAAGCAGTTCGGGTTAAGCGCTGCCAGTCACCGTCGGCCCTGAAGACAGGTTGGTTTCATTCTGCAAGCTGCGCACCCGAGCCACCAAGCTCCTTTGGCAGGTCGGCAAATTTCGGCAGGCCATCGGGAACAGACAATGTCTTTTCGCCATAGTGGACATGCAATCCGGGCTTGAATTCAAGTTCTGGGAGCATTGCCGAAAAGACGTCCACCAAACCCATTCCCGGATGATCAGTCATGAGGTGCCCGCCACATTTCGTGCAGAATTTACGATGGCTGTTTTCAGTCTTGTGGTACTCGCCAACATGGCCTTCGCCTTCCGTGATCTCTAGGTTCTGGGGATCCCAGAGCGTAAAACCGTTCACAGGAGACGCCGACCAGGAGCGGCAGCTTTCACAGTGGCAATATCCCATTCCTTCCGGTGTTCCCGAGACCCTGAATTTTACGGTCCCGCAGAAGCATTGGCCGCTATAAGTTGAATTGGACATGGTATTTCTCCTTCTTTCCTTGTGGCTAGTCGGTAAACGCGACGGGTTGCATTGCTGCTCGATTAACTGAGAGCTTGAAAACATCCGGGCGGGCATAGTGGCCGCTTGCGTCGAATTTCCGGCGTGAAGCGCGCGCGGCGCTGACGTCGATTTCGGTCACCAGCAGGCCTTTTTCACGATGCATAGGCCCGGCTGAAACATCGCCAAAGGGTTTGTAGACAACTGCGTCACCCGGATTGACCCATTCGTCTTTGTTCGGGAACAGTTCGTCATAGTGCGGGATGTCGGTGGGGATGTCTGATGCCTCCAGCGCCGTGGCGCATCCGATCACCCAACAACCACCTTCTCGGGCGATGTGCTGCATTGTGGCCAGCCAGGTATCGCCGCTGTCCCAGGTGGGGGCGACGTAGATGTCGATGTTTTGGGTATAAAGCGCAGCCCGCGCCATGGGCATGTAGTTCTCCCAGCAGATCAGGGCGCCAATGCGACCAACGGCCGTATCGACCACGTTCAGACCGGACCCGTCGCCAAAACCCCAGACCATGCGTTCTGGATTGGTCGGCATCAGCTTGCGGTGGTTGTTCACGATACGGCCGTCGGCGTCGATGGTGATGCAAGAATTGAACAGAGTTGATCCCGAGACCTCTCCGTCGAGCTCTTGGTAGCCTGCAACTATCACCATATCATTTTCACGAGCGGCCTCTTGCAAGGGCGCGAATCCGTTCTGGCTCAGGTCGATTGAGTTGGTCTGCAATTTCGCAAAAAGATCGTCGGTTTTGCCCATGCCTGCACCGGGCGGAAGACGCCAGACGAAGGTAGGGTAGCCGGGAAACCAGGCTTCGGGAAACACTGTCAGCTTGGCACCATCCCGGGCCGCTTTTTCGACAAGCTCTACGGCGCGGTCCATGGTGGCGGAAAGGTTCAGATAGACGGGGGGTTCTTGGATGATTGCTACTTTTGTCATTGGGGGTTTCCTTTGCTTTCGATGTGGCGCGTAAACCCGCGCATTGATCCTTATGTTGCGATGCGGCTTGCTGACCACGGTATTGTTGTTTTGTTTGAGGTCACTTCTGACCGGCGGCGACGATCAGTTCGCAGGGGCCGGAAAAGCCATTGCCGTTCTCGAATGCACACAGCACGGTTTCGATTTCATTCCAAACCCTGGATTGTTCGTCTGCGTCGAGCCCTTTGAGCATTTCGTGAAGTGCTCCAAAGCTTTCACGTTCAAAGCGAACGCAATCGGCCGCGGTTGGTAGCTCCAGCGGGGCGGAAAGGGTTTTCTCGAGTACGTTTTGGAAGCCAGCGTCCCGCAGCAAGTCCGCCAGGACACCGGGCTGACCGAGGCTGAACGGTCCGGGTTGACCTTTTGCAGGTGAAGGCAATTGCGCCGCAGTTCGTATGATGCCGACGGGTATGGAAAAGAAGCCGTTGTTTTCTGGTGTGGAATAGACAATCGCGGAAAACCAGCCACCCGGTTTCAGGGCCTTTCGGATGCCCTTCAGGGCTTTCATCTGGTCAGGGAAATATATCAGACCGACGCGGGACACGACGGCATCGAACTGTTCCGGTGTGGCTGTTAAATCCTCGCCATCCATCACCTGAAAGTCGATCTGGCCGTAGCCGCTGGATTGAGCGTTGGCCGCAGCATAGTCCAGAATGTTTGGAGAAATGTCTGTGGCCAGTACATAGCCTTCCGAACCTACACGGTCGGCGATCTGCATCGATTGATCTCCCGCGCCAGCCGCCACGTCCAGAACTTTTGCGCCCTTGGCGATGTCGGCGACGTCGATCATGATTTCAGTGGCGGGTCCAAGCCATTCACGCAGCGTACCGCCCCATTCGCTCCAGGCTTTGGCGGCGCTTTGCCATTGCTGCGTGGTTGCTGTCTTATATGCTACAGGGTTGAATTGTGCTGTCGTCATTTTGTTTCTCCAAATTCCGGGTTTGGAAGCCCGTGTGTTACTTGTTGACGAGGACACCATCGCAGCCGATCGTTTGAACCAGCGTTTGAAGAAAGTGGAAATTTGCAACCAAGGGAAGAAAATCGGGAAACGCCGCCCTTGCATGCCGAACTTTTCGGGCACATGCGAGTCGCGCTGAACGGACAAGCTGTCGACCTTCCGGCCTCCAAGAAGACCCGTGGCTTGCTGGGGTATTTGCTTTCCAGCCCGCGCCCACGTTCACGAAGCGAGCTGTGCGACTTGCTCTGGGAAGAGGCTGAGGATCCACGCGGGGCTTTGCGCTGGTCCTTGAGCAAATTGCGCACGACCCTTGGGCCGGAAACGATTTTAGCAAACAGAAACACAGTGGAATTGAACGCCGCTGCTATAGACGTGGACGTTGCACTTATCGATGCTGCTTCCGGTGACGTCGAAAGCAACACGACCGATACACTGCTTGCCATAGAGATGTTGTATCGGGGTGAGTTTCTGAACGGTCTGGAACTATCAGATTGCTATGGTTTCTACGAATGGTGCCAGTCGGAAAGATCAAGATATGGCAGGCTCCGTGCGAAGATCCTTGATACGCTTATTTCCCGCCACAGCGACCAACCCTCCGCTGCACTTGAATACGCACACAAGCTTGTTGGGATGAATCCGTTTGAGGAACCGGCTCACATCAGGGTTATTGAGTTGCTATTGGCACTTGGGCGGCCAGAAGATGCGGCGGCGCAGGCGGCACAATGCCGCAAGATCTTTCAGCTGGAGCTTGGGGTTGAGCCGTCTCAGGCGCTCGATCAGGCCTGCAAAGCCGTTCCGCTGCATGCGCCAAACCTGCAAACGTCTTGTGAAAATCTGCAAACCAAAGGTGATGCTTCCGGTTCGGGCGCGCGATCTCAGACCCGCTTCATCGGACGTGAGGAAGAGCGTCGGCTTATCCGGAGTGCCTTCGGTGGCTCCAGCCCCGCCGTCGCCCTGATCGTTGGCGCACCCGGCATTGGAAAATCCGCCCTTCTATCTGAAATAGGCAAAGAGTACGGAGCACGCCGCCTCTCGGCGCGTGCGATCGAAGTTGAACGATCGCGCCCTTTCGGTGTTTGGATGGATGCGCTGGATCAATCGGCCGAAACTGAGGTTGTTTCGGATATTCAACACAAGTTGCGTGATATGCTTCGTGCCAGGTCGGGCAGTTCCGATACCCTGACGGAACAGCAGGTGTTCGACGGTTTTCGAAACCTCTTGACCGATCTATCCCAACTCGGCCCTGTCCTGATTGCTCTGGATGACCTGCAATGGATGGAGCCGTCCTCCTGCGCGTTGCTGAGCTATCTCATCCGGCATCTCTCCGGTGATCAGGTGCATTTCTGTTTGGCTGCACGCGCCGGTGAGGTCGACGACAATGAAGCGGTGCAGACCCTAATATCGGGACTTGGCAGCGACGCTCAGAGGATCGCCCTGACCGGGCTATCCGCGATCGAAGCCAGTGCACTTGCGCATGCGCTGCGCCCGGCTACTGACGTGAATGGCCTTGTAAGGGAAGCACAAGGCAATCCATTTTATTTGATGGAGCTGGCCCGCGCGAACAATGGTCTGACAACAGTTTCGCTACAAGAATCTCTCTCCAGTCGCATCGAACGGTTGTCCCAGGCGGCAGTCTCGCTTGCCTCCTGGGCATCAATTTTTGGGCGTAGCATTCCAATAGACATAGTGATCGAAGCATCCGGAATGGATATCCACATAGCTCTGGATGTGATCGAAGAACTTGAAAACCACGAGGTCATAAGACCGCTCCTTGCGGGCTCAATTGAGTTCATCCACGACCTCGTAAAAGATGCTGCCTACGAAAGGTTATCGAACACAAGGCGGCGTCTCATGCATGGCCAGGTTGCCGAACTTCTGGCGATGGAAATGACTGCAAACCCTGACCGGGCCGCTCGAGTCCTGCACCATAGCGCGATGTCCGATCACCACATTCTCGCTGCTCGCGCGGCAGTAATCGCGGGGCAAAATGCATTGAGGTCTTTTGCCAATTCCGAAGCGTCGGAATTGGCTCGAAAGGGTCTGTTCCATGCCGGAAAGCTTAATGTCGGCAGCGAACGGATCAGTCTGACCGTGTCCCTATTGGGGGTCCAAGTCCTATCGAGTTCGGGAATTTCGAACAGTAATGCTCCCAATCTGGTCTCCGACCTCTCATCGCTGATATCCAAAGCCAGTCAGCACGCTATGGCGGATGAGGTCGCGCAGGGCGAGTACCTGCTATCCGTCCTTTTTCAGGATTTGGGGGACCTTGAGGCAGCGGTTGCGGCAACGACACGCGCCGCTGATGCAGCAAGGCGAATGGATGCGCAGAAAAAGGTGAGGCAACTTGCGAATTCCGCCCGTTGTTTGCTGGAACTGGGCCGTGACATCCCCAAGGCCACCGATCTCAGCCATGACGCCGATCAGTTGGCGCAGCAAGAAGGCCTTTCCGATATTGAGGTATCCTGGAGCCGAGGACTTCTAGCCTATTGGGAAGGAGACCTAGTCCGCGCCGCGGCTGAAATCGAGAAAGCTCTGGAGCTCGCCAGCGACATCGAAGACCGCTGGCGTGAATGCAAGTGCCTGACCTGGGCCGCGATGATTGCGCTGGAACAGAATCTCACGGACACGGCGATTGGATATGCCACCGATCTGGGAAAGCTCGCCACCAAGATTGGAGAGGGGGCTATGGGTCCATTGTCTCGCGCGATCATTGCCATCTCGCAGCAAAACGACCAAGAATTTACAGGCGCGATAAAGGCTCTCGAAGCCGCCGACGACAAGTCTCGCCTAGCCTATATTCTAAACCTCGCCGCAGAGCGCCAACGAAAGAATGGCGACGCTTCTCGAGCGGTTGATTTCGCTCGGAAAGCGTATGAGTTTGCCAATGAGATCGGGAATAAGAACGAGAAAGCGTTTGCTCAGTCTCTTGCATTGCTATTGGGCGAGGAGGTTGGAAACCCGGTAACGCCCGCTGAACTTGATGAGTGGTCTTCCTCCTTTAAACTCACGGCGCGCGCGCGCCAGATCGCGCGGACCGCGAAGCAATCCCGCCGCAAAATGACCAAAGGAAAAGGACTCTAGATGCCCAGATTCATCGTCGAACGTAGTTTCGAGCTGCCACTGACAAAAGAGGAACTCGCCGCCACTGAAGAGCGCATGGCTCCTTGCCTCGACCTTTACGATGTGACGTGGCTCAGAAGCTATTGGAGCACAGACCGCAAGAGAATGATTTGCGAGTATGAAGCCCGGGATTCTGAATCGGTTCGCAACGTCCAGCGTGAAGCCGGTGCCAATTTTGAGCGCGTGTGGACGGCCGATCTTATTGTTTGAAAAAATGCGCACGATCTGCGGCCCTAAAAAGCAAGAAGATCACATACTGTTTGATGTGCCATTGGCCCACTTGGAGGAGCTGACTCGCCGCGCTGACCTTGGGTGTGTAGGTCTGGTTTGGTACAGGTCGCTCGAGGAGCAATGTCAGCTGTGTGCGCTTCGCACCCGTTCGTCGATCGTGCAGTATTAGGAAATTTGGGCTCGATTCAGACCTTAGCTGCATGGCTCGCAAACGTCTGTTCAAAGAAATGTATCAAGGTTTTCATAGGTCTGTGCGACGCCACATAGGCCCTCCCATGCGAACAGCGAAACCTGGACGCGGGGCAGGGGACTCGTCTACTTTTCCCGCTGCCGGACAACACTGCAGGCTTCGACCGCAACATGATTCTCCAAAATTAAAACCATGAATTGCAGGGCAGCTGCTCTCCCCGCAAAGGCGCAGCCGTAAAGGGGAGGGGTAAGGATGCCTTACCGTCGTTTAGTAGAGCGATTTGCTCATTAACATTCATTCTAAACAGCTTTCCGGCGATTGCACTCACTCCTTGTTGGTTTTGGCTTTCTGTGAGGACGTCAGCACGTCGGTTCTTAAGATTCCTAGGTTCGTCAATTGTACAATCGATTAAAAATTCAATGACCCCTGCACGAGATAGGGTGCGACGAAGATACCAATCTTAGGAAAATTTCTAATGCTGCAAAAAGTAAGCTCTAAGCTATCCATTGAAAGCGGATGATAACATCAAGCGCCTCTGCATCGGATAGCCCTAACAGGTTGGCAATCGCAGTTTCTGCCTTACTCTCAAGATCCTCAGGTCTTTCTGCCTCGATTGCTAAGCCCTGTACATCGGTACTGGTTGCAACCCAGATACCAGTCTTACCATCCCATGTCGCTGTTATGTTTATGAGTCGGTTTTTCATGCTGCCCCAATAAAGCACAAGACTCTACCTAAGCGGAGTCTTGTATTGATACTTCACCGAAGGTGCCACGAAAGTCTTGAGCTATATCTACTGGATCCCCGAGGATCA
>NZ_JAGFNU010000006.1 GCF_018457175.1 Pseudohalocynthiibacter aestuariivivens | reverse complement strand
ATGCCAAAAATAAAAAAAAGGCAATGGGCCGGAAAAAACTGTCGCGGGATGGAGCAGCCCGGTAGCTCGTCAGGCTCATAACCTGAAGGTCGTAGGTTCAAATCCTACTCCCGCAACCAAAATTTATTTGCACAAGGCCATCGGCAGTCATGCGGGTGGCTTTTTTGTTGTCTTGCGCGAGGCCGAGTATTCCTGCGATATCTCTCTCGATACCTATCAGGAGACCGGACGATAAGTCCTTGTTCACACGCCGGTTGGTTCGCAACCACCGAAAGCTACCAACTCCTCAAATTGTGTTAGGGTTTTTTTTGCCAACGTTGTTGGCTCGTCAGCCTTAAGCTTTTATTTCAAGCTCTGATAGATCAGGCGACCAGGGTTCAGCGGGTCGCAGGATGGCCTTTAACGTGATAAAAGTGTCCGGAACAGGAGGCGTTTCATGACCACAGCTTTGATTATTGGTGCAGGCCAAGGACTCTCCACCTCACTCGCCCGTGCGTTGCACGCGCGCGGCCACTCACTCATTCTCGCTGCACGCGATACGTCTGATCTAGGTGGGCTTGCTTCCGAGACCGGGGCGGCATTGATCAACTGCGATGCACGCAACCGCGATGATATGGTCCGCCTGTTCGACACTGTCGATACCAAAGGGCCATTGGACGTCGCCATTTACAACCCAAGTGCCCGCGTAAGAGGTGCTGTCGCTGATCTAGACACTGAAGCCGTCGAAAACGCCATTCTGGTCACCGCTTACGGGGCCTTTCTGATGGCCCATTACGCCACCAAACGGATGCAGCCGCAGGGGCACGGCGCGTTGCTTTTCACCGGGGCTTCCGCTGGGGTCAAAGGCTTCGCCAATTCTTCGGCCTTCGCCATGGGGAAATTCGCATTGCGGGGGCTATGTCAGTCTTTGGCCCGCGAACTGCATCCGCAAAACATACACATTGGCCACTTTGTAATTGATGGCGTTATCGCCAAATCCACCGACTCTGAGCCCGGCAATACCGTGCTGCACCCAGACGCCATCGCCCAATCCTACATGCATTTCCTCGACCAGCACCCATCATCCTGGGCGTGGGAGATTGAATTGAGACCGCAAACCGAACGGTTTTGACGTCCGTTTAGAGGTGGAGCCGGACATCGCGAGTTTCTAATCGTGAGCACTTAGTCGACCACGCTACAGTATCAAAAGGATTTGCGTATGATCGAGGCGCGTGACCTCATACAAAAAGGTCGACACTCTGTATCTGCCGCAGGGCTCGAAGTGAGTTATGAAAGCCCAACGCATTTTAGCCGCGACTACACACGGAATTTTGACGTTTTCCCCGTCAATGACGTTCGTGCAGCTAACGCCATATCTCAAGAAGATGCGCTGATAACTGCATGAACGGAACATTCGACGCGGATGCAAACGCTGGGAACTTGGTGAAAAGGCAGGCGTCAGACGCTAACGCGATTTCTTAATCGGCGTTCAAGGCGTGCGCGGTTTTGGTCTGACGTAACCGCCGCTCACGCCAAACAATCAACAGGCCACCTGTTGCGATCAGAAACGCACCCGGAAAAAGATCATCAATCGGGGCCTCTCCAAAAAATGCCCAACCAAAGACAAATGCAATCAGGATGCCAAAATAGTTGAACGGAGCAAGATTGCTCTGCTCGGTCATCCTGAACGAAACGACCAAGGCTAACACCGCCGATCCGCCAAGACACCCCATCGCCACGATCCAACCCAAATCACGTGACCCATCCAGCACGGAGAAACCGCCTGTGAGCAAAGTTAGCAACACCGCACCTCCACAAGACACCACCGTAGAATAGAGATTGATCAGAGGGCTTGGCACGCTTTGATCCATCATTCGTGCCATTACACCTGACAGCGCATACAGAAACGCTGCGCCTAGCGGCAACAATGCGTCATACGTGAAATTTTCGCCCGTGGGTCCCACGATCATGACCACACCTAAAAAACCAACACCCACCGCCAGCCAGCGTGCGAGGCCAACCCGTTCGCTAAGCAGCGGCACCGCGAGGGCCGTCATGAACAGCGCGTTGGAATACGTAATTGTCGAGGCCGTGGCAAATGCCAGCCGCCCTAAGGACAGATAAAATAGAAATTGTGCCATCGCCGTAATCACACCACGCAGGCATGCAAGCTCCCACTGGTGCATTCGCATCAATCGTCCTTTTTGATGCCATTGGCGAGAGGAGAAAAGGACAATCGCGCTCGGGATAAGTCCAAAAAAATTGCGATAGGCACTTAGCTCGGCGGCACTATAATCCTCTGAAAGATGCTTGACGATCAGCCCCATAAAATCAAACAGAACGATGGCTAATAAGCTCAGTAGAATGGCGGGTACAACTTTATCGGGGCGTTGGGGGACCACTCAACAACACTCCGTTTGAATGAATAAAAGCTCAAAATAGAACTGAACAAACATTCTGTCACATTGGAGAGGGACAGGTTTGCTGGCAAGGGGGATCGTTTCTTCCCTTCATTCGTTCGCCGGTAAGTTTTTGTCGGCTTTTGTAGGTAACGATCAGCAAAGTCTGGTTGGTATTCTGCTCCCCTGAGAGTTCGCGTCTGTGAGTTGGCTCCGTTCAGGTTTTGGTCCCCTTTAAGACGTGTGTTAAGAAGGTTTTGGACATCCCAAACAAATGGGCGGCAGGTTTCAATTTTCGGGCCAAATCACGGCAAAGTAGGAGAGCGTCCATGCGAATACCTCATAACAGTAAGGTCCTGATATTTTGCGCGTGCTGGTTTTGGATTGCGAACACAGGCACATCTGCCGGGGCCCAAGAAATTGGCTGCAACGGTTTGGACGCCCTTTCTTGTGTTAGCTCTGCAGAATGCATGTTGACTGCAAAATCTGAATGCATTGCGCCATGGGATCGCTGCCAAATCGGGTTTCAGCAAGCCATCTTGGGCAGCGCGGGAAATTCCATTGACTATGAGCAGCATCAAAGCACCGTAGATCAATGTCATTCTCAAGCGGGATGTTCCTATATTCCTGCAGAGCAATGTTATTGCCCACCGGACGTGAGTTGCGTCTGTGGCGGCGGTGAACCTCCGAACTGTCTACCGACTGAATCCGGTATGTTAAGTCCACCTGTTGGGGAATTTGTGATCGTTGATGCGCGGGCCGTCAGCGGCGTCGCTACTTCACCTGTCTTGCAAGATGTTGGCGAAATCATCGGAAATACGGTTTCCCTCTCGGCTGAGGCCATCTCACTTGAAGCGATAGCTTGCGATGAGTGGGAAATCCGTGAAATACCTGTGCCCCTTGATGTAATGGACCCACTCTTAGCCGATGTAATGCTTGGTCCAGTTGAATTGGGCGACACGGTCGTCGATCATCGCGTGCTCACCGGCTGGAATTATGGGTGCGAGGGTGAGTCGTTGATCGACATACTCGAAATTGACGGACGTGTTTTGGTGGCCCCATGGATGAACGGTGCAGTGAACCTAATTCTGGAACGTCCTTTGACATCAGGGGAGATTCACTTGGCTCAAACAAATTTGAAGAATCAAAAGTTTCTGGACCAAGTTTCCACTGGCCAACTTGATGAGGCGACAATTGCGGCCTTCGGATTTTGGGCAGAATACCGAAATCAAGAAACTCAGGCGTATCGGTTTGCACGAACTGCGATTACAGAAAACCTTCTCGTTGGTCTGATCGGACCAGATTAAGAATTAAGCTTTTGGTGTCCAATGTGATGTCGAGAGGACCGTTCCCAAAAACTCTGATGACAAACATACAGTTCAATCGTTTACAAAACGCCTAAGGGCGAACCTCGAAGAAGGGCGTACCTATGCCTCCTTTGATGTATTAATCCGTGTCGGCCACCGCCTTGGGCTTATTGTCGCCTATCAGGGGATATTGAAACCCTGTTCCCATAAGTAGTTGAATCCATTGCCCCGCCGCGAATGTTTGTTTGGCTAAAATTACTCCGGAGGAACTGGGACACCTGCGAAAGGTGAAACTATCTGGACTGACGAATTCGCCAATCCCATATTGCGGCAAGAAACAACAGCACAAAGCCAGTGATCTCGACGAGCCGGTCGTATCGCACGTACATGGCAAAGATAATTGCGAGAGTTCCTGCTATGCCGAGTACTATCGGCCAAAAGACTTTGTGCCGCTTCAGTCCGAGTACAAAGCCGAAGAGTGCAAGGATTGCAAACAGAACAATTGCACCGGCCCAAAGTGTCTCGTTCAAATGTATGGCGATGCCAAGAGCACCAAGAGCGGAAATAAAGACGAGGGAACCGTAGCAGGCAACCACCGAAAGTACCGTGGCGACACCGGCGAACCACCCAAACCGTAAAGGTTTCTGAGGCATTTTCAGTTTCCTCCAAACGGAAATGTTCCAGTCACACCCGTTCTCCATTTACCCATTTTTGTATCCTAGTGTTTGAGTTTACTGCCGTCCAGATTTGCAGTTTCAAGCGCCCCGCCTGACATGTTGGATGTCGTTCCGGGTTAAACAAAGTACTACCCGTCCGTCTCGGAGCCCGCATGTTCGCAAAGTTGTTTCAGCCACGTCGCAACACGTTGTTTAGAACGCTGATCGCCGCTGGTCCTGGGCTGACGCAAATAGTACTTGGCGGTCAGGGAATAGGGCGCGCCAAAAACCTCTGCAAGTTGGCCAGATCGCAAATGCTGATCAACAAAGGGGCGTCGCCCCAGGACGACACCGTCTCCACGAACGGCAGCCTCAAGGGCGATTAGGGATCCATCAACGGCCAAGCCGCGTGGTACAGCAACATCTTTCAGACCAAAATGGCGAAACCACCTGTGCCAGTCGTCTTCATAACCCAGAACATGGATCAGTTCGAAAGATTGGATATCTTTGGGGTTTTTCAACGGTTCCGCTTCAGCGAGCAAACGGGGAGACGCAACTGGCGTTATCGTAGAAGTTAGCAGCGGGCTCGTATTCGGGTCGCTAACGTCTTTGCCTGTAACGAAGATTTCCAGATCTACATTTGGATTTTTGTCTGCCGAGTTTTCGGAGTCGAGCGTTCGAATGCGAAGGTCAATTTCAGGATGCTCTCTGTGAAATGCGCCGATGTTTGGTGCAAGCCAGAGTGTCGCGATACTTGACGTACAGCGTATTGTTACGATTTGGTTTGATCTTTCCGGGAAGAGCTGATCCGTCACCGTGTCCAACCTGTCGATCGCTTCTTGGACGGTTCTGAAGTAGGCCTGCCCAACCGCGCTTAACGAAAGTTGCCTGTGATTTCGGACAAAAAGCTCGCTTCCCAAAAAGGTTTCAAGTTTGCGGATTTGCTGGCTGACCGCGGCCTGCGTGATGTTCAGCTCCTCGGCTGCAATTGAAAAGCTTAGCTTTCGGGCAGCAGCTTCAAACGTGCGCAGGGCATTCAGATTCGGGCGTTTCATTGGCGGGCTTTGAATAAGTTGTGCTTATGCAAACTGGCAGCAATTATCGTTTGTCGCAAGAACAGATGTGCCTACACTTCCCCGGAAGCTGCAATTCGCGGGAGCGCACAGGTGAAGTTTTTTTCTTATCTCACAGACGCGGAAATTCAGTACGTACATGCGTCGTCGCTGGAAATTCTGGAAGAGACCGGTCTTATCGTGCGAAACGCCAAGGCACGCAAACGCTTTGCCGATCACGGTGCCATTGTGGACAATGAAACGGAACTGGTTCGAATTCCGGCAGAGGTTGTTGAGAAATACCGAAAAATGGTGCCTCCAACCATTACCTTGCGGGGGCGGGATTCGGCATATGATATTACTTTTCCCCGTGAATTGCCTGTTGTTGCAACCGCAAGCTCGGCACCGGATATTGTTGACCCCGCAACCGGTATTACTCGTCGGTCAACTTCGGCAGACATCGCGCGGATTGCACATCTGGTAAACACTTTGCCGGGGTTTGATCTGTTTTCAATTTCGACACTGGCGGATGATGCCCCTTCAGACCAGTTCAGCCTGACACGGTTTTATGCAGCGCTGAAAAACTGCGTCAAACCCGTACGAACATCTGTTTATGATGTGAGGGAAGCCAAACAGGTTATCCGGCTGGGGGAACTTATTACCGGTTCACCCGAGGCGTATTGGGAACGTCCATTCATCAACTTTGGCTATTGTTCCATCGTTTCGCCACTGACGATGGATTACGACAGCACTGAAACCATGATGTATTTTGCCGAAAACGGCATTACCGCCTATGGCACGATTGCGCCCATGGGGGGTCTTAGCACCCCGCTGTCGCTGGCAGGTATGCTGACGATCATGAACGCTGAATGGCTGGCCGTGGCGACATTGGCACAGATGAGCAAAGAGGGTACCGCACAAATCTATAATTTCCTTCCGGTCTTTGCGGATATGCGGGACGGGGCCTATGCGCCCGGCGCGATTGAAATTGGTATGATGAATTCGGCCGTTTGCCAGATGGCGCGGTTTTATAACGTGCCTGCTGGGGGGTATCTGGGCCTGACAAACTCAAAGGTTTCCGACGCGCAATCGGGTTTTGAGAAAGGTATGTCGCCCCTTATGGGCGCTATGTCGGGTGCCGATTTCATCGTTATGGGTGGGCTGCAGGATGCGCTTATGTCGTTTGATTTTGGACAATTGATGATCGATAATGAGATTTCGATGATGATCAAACGGGTGCGCGAGGGCTTTGGCTTTTCCAAAGAAAGCGCCAGTTTGCAGGAAATCAAAGACACTGGTCCAGCGGGGATGTTTGCGGACAACCCGTCTACGCTGGAGCGTATGCACACGGCGACGTTCATGCCGGAACTTGCCGACAGAAACCTGCGCGAGAAATGGGAACTGGAGGGGTCTTCCACAATTCAGCAACGGGCGCTCAACAAAGCACTAGAGATTCTGTCCACTCCAAATTCTGCTGCCTTGGGTGCTGACGCAGATGCCCGAATCAGGGCTGAATTCGAAGGCATTGTTGCCGGAGAGTCCCAACTACAGGAAGGTTGGGAGCGGATTGATATCGGCTCAAAGTTACCGACGCGTGCACGGCGGATTAACCGTCGTGGAAAAGCCACCCAGCGCCACTAGCTAACACATACGAGCGAACACCCCATGACCAAAACCTTCCCAACAACTGCGAACATCGTGATCATAGGCGGAGGCGCGATTGGTACCAGTATCGCCTACCATCTTGCCCGGGCTGGCGTGAAAGATGTCATTTTGCTGGAAAAATCAAAGCTGACTGAAGGGGCCACATGGCACGCCGCCGGTTTGGTAGGGCAATTCCGATCACAACAAAACCTGATGAGCCTGATGAACGACAGTGTAAAACTGTTTGATACCCTGCTTGAAGACACGGGTCAGGACCCGAGCTGGTGTAAGGTCGGCAGCATGCGGATCGCCAGTAGCCCTGATCGCTGGAAAGAACTGCAGAAATCATATTCGTCAGCGCAGGCCGTGGGGTTTGAGATGAACGTGATGACGCCCGCAGAGGCGAAAGAGATTTATCCGCTGATGAAGGTGGATGACCTGATAGGCGCCGCTTTCATTCCGGATGACGGGCATATCGACCCCAACAGTCTGACGCAGGCCTATGCCAAGGGTATCCGTAAATATGGTGGCCGAATACTCGAAGAGGTGATGGTCAAGGATCTGGTGCGCGACGGTCGCCGGATCACCCAAGTTGTGACAGACCACGGAAATATTGAGGCTGGAACGGTTGTAAATGCAGGTGGTCTGTGGGCCCGGCAAGTCGGTTGGATGGCCGGTGTTGAAATACCCGCGGGTGTCGTGGAGCATCAGTATCTGGTGACCGAGAAAACAGATGCGATCCCCAATAATCTTCCTGCGTTTCGTGACCCGGACGGCGGATATTACGCGAAGCCTGAACCCGGGGCGCTGGCAATCGGAGGATGGGAGAAAACAACGCGAAAAGTGAACCCGAAAGAGGGGTTTCCGTGGTCTCATGAACGGCATCTGTTTGACGCCGACATGGACCGAATTGAAGAGTTTCTAGAGCCTGCGATGCACCGCTTGCCGATCCTTGGGGACCTTGGTGTTCGTACAGTCATAAATGGCCCAATCCCAATTTCCCCAGATGGTGAACCGGTTATGGGGCCGGTGCCGGGGCTTGAGAATTTCTTTGTTGCCTGTGCCTTTACCTCTGGAATTGCCGCTTCGGGCGGCGCTGGCATGGCAGCGGCAAACTGGATCATGCATGACGATCCCGGACTTGACCTTTGGGCCTTTGACATCCGTCGTTTTGGGCCATTGCACGCAGGGCAAAAGTTTCTGTACGACCGCGCTGTTGAAAGCTATTCGCAGTACTACGCTATCCATTGGCCGGGGGAAGAACTGGAAAGCGCGCGCGGTGTGCGCCGTAGCCCGCTTTACCAAACACTTAAAAATCAGGGCGCGGTCTTCGGCTCCAAATTTGGCTGGGAACGTGCCAACTGGTTCACCCAAGGGGGCATTCCGCAACAAGATGTCTTTGGTTGGGATAGACCGGGGCAGGACC
Source organism: Pseudohalocynthiibacter aestuariivivens (assembly GCF_018457175.1). GTDB lineage: Bacteria > Pseudomonadota > Alphaproteobacteria > Rhodobacterales > Rhodobacteraceae > Pseudohalocynthiibacter > Pseudohalocynthiibacter aestuariivivens. The sequence continues at coordinate 201,179 of NZ_JAGFNU010000006.1, read as the reverse complement.
TGACAGTTGGTCGCGAACACAAGGCCGCGCGCGAAGGCGTTGTGATGATCGACATGTCGTCCTTCACCAAATTCGAAATCAGCGGGCGGGACGCCTGTCAGTTCCTCCAATTTCTCGCGGTAGCAAATGTCGACAAAGAACCGGGCGGTGCGACCTATACCCAGCTTTGCAATGACGCGGGCGGGATAGAGGCGGATGTGACGATCATTCGCCGGTCCGAAACGTCTTTCTGGCTGATCACCGGATCAGGCCTTGGAGTGCGTGATCGCGATTGGATAGAGCGGGCGGCGCAGAGATACAGAAAGGGCCATGCGCTTGACCTGCGTGTCTCAGACATCACGTCGGCTTATGGCGTGATCAACCTTGCAGGTCCACTGGCGCGTAAGGTTCTGGAAAAGGTTACGGATACAGATGTCAGTAATGAAAGCTTTCCTTTCACGTCAGCACGCGACATTCGCATCGGGTATGCCTCTGCTGTTGCTTACCGTGTGACATACATAGGAGAGCTGGGTTGGGAGCTCTACATTCCAACCGAATACATGCAGTACGTCTATGAAGTGCTGCAAAATGCCGGGCAGGTGTTTGGTATTTCAAACACCGGATACCGGGCGGTTGATAGCCTGCGGTTGGAAAAACGTTACCTCGCCTGGGGCGTCGATATTTCACCTGACTACAACCCGTATGAGGCGGGACTGCAATTTTTGATAGATTGGAACAAAGGTGATTTTCTGGGTTCTGACGCGTTGGCGCGGATCAAAGAAAATGGCGTAGCGCGAAAGCTCGTTTGCCTTGCGTTGGAAAAACCATTGTCGGTTTTTGGCGGAGAGGCGATTTTTCACGAAGGCAAAGCGATCTCCCAAACAACAAGCGGCAACTTTGGGTATTCGGTCGGTAAAAGTCTGGTTCTGGGATACGTGCCGTCAGACCTGTTTGGGAAAACGGAATTTGAAGTCGAAGCCTTTGGTGAAAGGTCACGGGCATTGTTGGTGAATGGGTCGGCCTACGACCCGGAACGAAAAAAAATTCTTTGCTGACAGTTGGGCTGTCTTCTCTAAGCGACCTGCACGGTGTTCGCTAAATGCGAACTGCCTGACATAGAATTCGCTCTTGCGCAGGGTCGTGGAAATGCGACTAATCCTTATAAGGGGCAGTGTTGCTAAAAGAGGTGTCCGCGATGTCCACAAACTTTCAACAACTCACGCAAGTGCTGCCAGAGCTTGAAAACCATCCGCGCGCGCCGCTTTTTAGCAGGTCTTCTGATCTTGAACCCTTACACAACCTTGGCCAACATCTTGGGATAAAACTAGACGCCAAACGTGATGATAGCCTTCCGCTCGCGATGGGCGGCAACAAGGTTCGTCAGCTTGAATATTATCTTGGACAAGCCGTCGAACAAAAGGCGGATACAGTTCTGATCACAGGGGCTGTTCAGTCGAATTTCGTGCGCCTCTGTGCGGCTGCAGCCCGAAAGTTGGGCATGCGTCCAATCTTGCAACTTGAAGACCGGGTGCCGAAGGATGACGTCGCCTACAACACCTCGGGAAACGTGCTGTTACTCAAGCTAATGGGCGGCGAGATTGAGTATTTCCCGGAAGGTGAAAACGAAAGCGCGGCTGACGCCAATCTGGATCGTATGGCCGCTGGGATCGCTGCGGAAGGCGGCAACCCTTTTGTCATTCATCTTGGTATCAACCACCCACCGATTGGGGCGTTGGGGTATGCTGCTGCAGCGGTTGAAACCTGGCTTCAGCACCGTGCGCTCGGGGAAATGCCGGATCACGTTGTTGTTCCATCTGGCAGCGGGCTGACACATGCCGGTTTTCTGGTTGGCGCGCGTGCAATAGGTTGGGACGTTTCCGTTCTGGGTATTTGTGTGCGGCGTGATGCAACCCAACAGAGCGCCCGGATTTTACGCCGTGCAAATGAGGTCGCTGAATTGCTTGGCGGGAAAGTCACCATCACTGAGGCCGACGTTCAGGTTGACGATACATCTTTAGCGCCGGGTTACGGCCAGATGAACGCCCAGGTTCTCAAGGCTATAACGAGCGCCGCAGAGAAAGAAGCGTTGCTGCTTGATCCGGTCTATTCCGGACGCACGATGGCTGGATTGCTGGACCATCTTGAAAGCGGTGTGATCAAACCCGGCGAGCACGTGACATTCATTCATACAGGCGGCACACCAGCGATTTTCGCGTATCAAAGCGACCTTCAGTAAACTGTTCGTTAACCCGCGGCATTCTTTCACGTGGTTTACATTTATTTCTGTCGGCAGCGGCGCAACACTGGGTGTTGATTTCACACCTGACCTTGTTGTGGGGCGGGTCGCGCTCTACATCGGGGGAATGACTCGATGGATACCTTTTCTCAACCGTGCACCCAAAGTCGCCGTTGTTCGCCTTTCAGGCGTTATTGCAACTGCTGGCCGAGGTAGTTTGAACGACGATGGAATTGCGCCGATACTGGAGCGCGCGTTTAAACGCGGCAAACCTGCGGCTGTCGCTTTGCTGTTGAACTCTCCCGGAGGCTCGCCTGTTCAATCCTCGCTGATCGGCGTCAGGATCAGGCGGCTCGCGAAGGAACACAGCGTACCTGTCTATGCTTTTGTTGAAGATGTGGCAGCCTCTGGTGGCTATTGGCTGGCTGCTGCAGCAGACGAGATATGGGTCGATCACAGCTCTATTGTTGGTTCGATCGGTGTCATCTCATCAAGCTTCGGGCTCGAAGAATTCATTGGGCAACATGGTATCAAACGCCGCGTCCATACAGCAGGCAAATCAAAGTCTATGCTGGATCCGTTTCAGCCAGAAAAGGCTGCGGATGTGAAACGGCTGAAGGTGTTGCTGGAACATATCCACGACAACTTCAAGGAACATATAACATCTCGCCGTGGTGAAAAACTTGATCAGGAAAAAGACCTGTTCACCGGTGAAATCTGGGTGGGTCAGCAGGCGCTGGACGTTGGGCTGGTTGATGGCATCGGCCATCTTGTCCCTAAGATGAAAGAACTCTACGGCGAGAAGGTGCGCTTCTTGCGTTATGGGCAGAAAAAATCGATCCTGCAACGGTTCGGCGCGCGCATCGTAAATGATGCTCTGACCGGAATAGAGGAGCGGGCAGAGTACGCGCGATTTGGCCTTTAGATGATTATCAAGATCGTCAGTCTTTTTCTGATCGCTATGGTCGTTCTGGCTATGTTTGGAAAACTTCGGTTCCCGGGGAAAACGGCATTCGACAACCGGAAATGTCCGTCTTGCGGGCGTTTTCGCATCGGCAAAGGTCCGTGCGACTGCGGAAAAAGGGGTCGCTGACGAATGGATTGGGTCTATGTAGGTCTGGGACTGGTCATTCTGCTGTTGGCAGGTGATGTACTGGTCAAAGGCGCGGTGAATCTATCACTACGTCTTGGTGTGCCGGCTTTAATTGTCAGCCTGACAATCGTGGCCTTCGGCACCTCAGCCCCGGAATTGCTGATTGCGATAAATGCTGTCCATGAAAATGCCCCCGGTATTGCGCTTGGCAATGTGATCGGTTCGAACACGGCGAATATTTTGCTTGTTCTGGGTATACCCGCGATGCTTGCAGTGCTGCACTCAAGCGAGTGCAATACCCGAAAAACATATATCTACATGATCCTGTCCAGCGTGCTTTTCATCGTTGTGGCGATGATGGGGCCAATCACCTGGATGCATGGTATCGTATTACTGAGCGCGTTGTTTTTCGTGTTAGGTGACGCCTTTTGCGAAGCAAGGGCGCACCGCAACGGCAATTCAGCGTGTGATCCCTGTGCAATTGGCGATGTAGAAGACATCGAAGGTGTTGACCCCGATATGCCGTGGTGGCGTATCGGGATTTTTATGGTGCTTGGTCTGATAGGCTTGCCGCTTGGTGCTGACCTTCTTGTGGAAGGGGCAGTCAGCATCGCGCGGCATTTTGAAATTGACGAGACCGTCATTGGGTTAACTTTGGTTGCGGTCGGAACGTCATTGCCAGAGCTTGCGACAACGGTCATGGCGGCCTTGCGCCGTCAGGCGGACGTCGCTCTTGGCAATGTCATCGGCTCGAATATGTTCAATCTGCTCGCAATTATCGGCATCACGAGTTTCGTAGGCGTCATCCCGGTGGATGAACAATTCCTCCGTTTTGATCTTTGGGTTATGCTCGGTGCCTCGCTGTTGCTGGCTCCTTTTGTTTTTCTGGGCTGGAATATTACCAAACAGTGGGGGATTGTGCTGACAAGTCTTTACGCGGTTTATATTTTGATCGTGTTGCTCTGACGAAGTTGCCAATAACGCAGCGGCAAGTAGGAATCTTCTTTGTTCCCAAACTCTAATTAGGTAATCGAAATTTCTTGATTGGGCTCAGAATCTAGGCTGCAGGACACTTCGAAACCTCAGGATAGAGAGCATTTTTTAATGATCAAAAGATTAGACACCAAGAAACTTGTGCACTTCGAAATTTAACGTCACAAAACTGTTACCTTTTCTCTAATGTTTTCAGTGATTTGGCTAGCAGAATAAAAAATAACACTTAATATCAATAGCTTATTTTACTGCCTAAAAATTAGGCAATTGATGGAACCTGATTAAAAACAAAGAGAATTTTGCGGGAGCCGGAAGTTACCACCAGAGTTATCCACAGAAATCGTGGACATGTTTTCACTTGCTACCCGGAGCATAAGATTGCAGGCATCTAGGGAATCAGATTGTTAGCGCCAATGAGTGACGAAACCAACATCAAGGAACAAAGTGGACCGCTCTCGGGTCATGCCTGCATATTGTCTTATCTGAAAACTCTGGACAATTCTCCAGGTGTCTACCGGATGCTCGATAGTCAGGGCAGGGTGCTCTATGTCGGCAAGGCAAGGAACCTGAAAAAGCGGGTTTCCAACTATGCAAGTCCAACGGGTCACAGCGCGCGGATCGCCCGAATGATTTCGCAGACAACCAGTATGATGTTTCTGACAACCAAGACAGAAACAGAGGCCTTGTTGCTGGAACAAAACCTCATCAAGCAACTTAAACCGTACTTCAATGTGCTGCTGCGGGACGACAAAAGTTTTCCCAATATTCTTGTCGCAAAGGATCATCGGTTTCCTCAGATCAAGAAACACCGGGGTCGCAAGGCAGAAAAGGGTGACTATTACGGCCCATTTGCAAGCGCCGGGGCGGTGAACCGGACTTTGAACCAGTTGCAGCGTGTTTTCCTGCTACGAAACTGTTCTGATACAACGTTTGAAAACCGAACGCGCCCCTGCTTGCTCTACCAGATTAAGCGCTGTTCCGGCCCTTGCGTTGGTTATGTATCTGAAAAGGACTACGCCATACTAGTAAGTGATGCTGAACGGTTTCTGGCAGGCAAATCGACCCGCGTTCAGGAAGATCTTGCACGAGAGATGGAGGCAGCAAGCGAAGCACTGGAATTTGAGCGCGCCGCCGCGCTGCGTGATCGCATTCGTGCGTTGACTCAGGTGCAATCGACTCAAGGTATCAATCCACGCGGCGTTGCCGAGGCGGATATCATCGCGCTTCATCTCGACGGTGGTCAGGCTTGCGTGCAAGTGTTTTTCATACGCGCTAATCAGAACTGGGGAAACCGCGACTATTACCCACGTACTGGGGCAGGGGCCGAGGCAAGCGAGGTTCTCGAGGCTTTTGTTGGCCAGTTCTACGGTGACAAAACACCTCCTCGAGTGGTTCTCCTTTCGCATCCGGTAGAAAACGCCGATTTGGTTCAGGACGCGCTAAGCCAAAAAGCAGGACGCAAAGTTGAGGTTGCGGTGCCGCTACGTGGCGAAAAGGCGGAACTGATGTCAGGGGCTGCCCGCAATGCCCGTGAAAGCCTGGCGCGGCGTATGTCTGAAACAGCAACTCAGGCAAAACTTTTGCGAGGCTTGGCTGACGCATTTGATCTGGGTATGCCGCCTGCGCGCGTTGAAGTCTATGACAACAGTCACATTCAGGGAACAAACGCAGTGGGTGCAATGATTGTCGCTGGCCCCGAAGGTTTTGTGAAAAGCCAGTATCGTAAATTCAATATCAAGGGCAAAGATCTGACCCCGGGTGACGATTTTGGCATGATGAAAGAGGTGCTGACCCGACGCTTCCAGCGCCTTATCAAAGAAGATCCCGAACGCCAGAGCGGTAATTGGCCAGAGCTGTTGCTGATTGACGGCGGCGCTGGGCAAGTAAGTGTTGTTGCAGGAATTATGGCGGAACTCGGGGTTTCGGATATTCCCATAGTGGGTGTTGCTAAAGGCGTCGACCGGGATCACGGCAAGGAAGAATTCCATCGCACTGGTGTACGCCCCTTCGCTCTGCAAATGAATGATCCCGTTCTTTATTTCGTTCAGCGCCTGCGCGACGAGGCGCACCGTTTTGCAATTGGGACCCATCGTGCCAAACGTTCCAAGGCCATTGGCGCAACGCCGCTTGACGATTTGCCGGGCGTAGGTGCCGCGCGCAAACGTGCGCTTCTGACCCATTTTGGCAGTGCCAAAGCCGTCAGTCGCGCTGGCCTTCCTGATCTGAAGGCAGTAGACGGAATCTCGGACGCTTTGGCAGAAACCATTTATGACTTCTTCCATGACAAAGCCTGAACAGTTAAGGATGTTGTTATGATATGGAATCTTCCCAATATTCTGACTGTCTTGCGGCTGCTTGCAGCGCCAGGTGTCGCAATAATGTTCCTTTACTTTTCACGTCCGCTTGCGGATTGGTTCGCGTTGCTTTTGTTTGTCACCGCCGCTCTGACTGATTTCATTGATGGCTATCTCGCACGGGCCTGGAAACAGGAAAGCAAGTTCGGAGCGATGCTGGATCCAATCGCCGACAAAGCGATGGTCGTGATTGCGCTTTTGGTTATCACAGCGATTTCGGGATTGAACCCCTGGGTGTTGCTACCCGCGACGCTGATTATTTTTCGCGAGGTTTTTGTTTCTGGCCTGCGGGAATTCCTTGGCAGTAAAGCGGGGCTTCTTCAGGTCACAAAACTTGCGAAATGGAAAACGACCGCACAGATGATTGCGATAGCTGTCTTGTTCGCAAATGGCGTTTTTGAGCATTATTTCTATATGCAATCCTACGGTATGAATCAGGAAATCGTTCAAAACGTGCTGAACGGCACAGAGGCTGATCACCTTGGTTTGATTTGGAAATACAAAGGATTGATTGCAAGTTCCACAGGTGGGATTGTGATGCTCTGGCTCGCAGCTCTGTTAACGCTTGCAACGGGCTGGGACTACTTCGTCAAAGCAATGCCACATCTGCGAGAGGGGTCACGCAATGATTGATGTACTTTATTTCGCCTGGGTGCGCGAACGTATTGGTGTGCCAAAAGAATCTGTTGATACACAAGCGACTTCGGTGACCGAACTGGTCGCCGAATTGTCCGCGCGCGAAGAGCGCTATGCCATGGCTTTTTCGGATATCTCTGCATTACGCGTTGCTGTGGATCAGGAGCTTTCAGAATTTGACGCGCCACTACAAGGGGTACGCGAAGTGGCGTTTTTTCCACCCATGACAGGCGGTTGATATGGTCGTCAGGGTGCAGGAAACGGCTTTTGATCTTGGGGCCGAAGTCAAAGGTTTTGCGGAAGGCTGCAAAAATGCTGGTGCGGTAGTGACATTTACTGGTCTTGTGCGCGATCTCGCCTCAGGAAATCTCGACCGCATGCTGATTGAGCACTACCCGGGAATGACTGAAAAGGCTTTGTCCAAAATCGAAGCTGAAGCTGTAAAGCGCTGGTCCCTCAATGAAAGCCTGATTATCCATCGGCACGGTATGTTGCGCCCGGGTGAAATCATTATGATGGTAGCGACCGCCTCGAAGCATCGTAAAGATGCTTTTGAAGCTGCGGAGTTTCTGATGGACTACCTGAAATCCCGGGCACCTTTCTGGAAACAGGAATTCACGAACGATGGTACAGAGTGGGTTGAAAGCAAATCAGAAGACGAAGCAGCACTGGGGCGTTGGTCCTGACTATTCCAAATCACCAGTTTCCATAAATATCCCCGCCGGAGGCCCAAAAGTTTTCTTGCCTCTGGCGGGGATATTTTTAGAAATTGGTAACTTATTCCCAGCAGGTTACGTGTGCGGCACAGGCTGGGAAGCCGATGGCCGTGAAAATGGTCGGCACCCTGTCCGCCTGGCGTCGGGCAGGGTGTTGCATTTCAGGTGTCAGTCCCCCTGAACCCTGTCAATATAGGAGCGTAGTTCTTCTGCCTCTTGTCGCGCAGCCCTCAAGCCATCCATTGCAGCGCTGAGTTCGGCCTCGGTCTGGCTGAGTTGATTGGTCATTTCCGCTTCGCGTTGCTGCAAATAAGTAATCGCCTGATCCCGGGTTTCTTCTGCTTCGTGCAAAGACTTTGCCATATTGTCGAGCTCGCTGAGGTCGCCTTGCGAAACTCGTGTGAAACGATGGATCAGCCAATGGGCGAACCAGCCCATCAGAAATGCGACAAAGAGGATGATCGCCGTCGTAATAATAAATTCAGTTCTGTTCATCATCAGTTCCTGTTGCCGTAGCCTCTGTTTCATTCGCAACTGCTGTCGGTGTCGCGCTCTCAGCTTCTTCGGTTGGCTCTTCTTCAGGCAAGATTAGTGTAAACTCAATCCGACGGTTGGCTTCGCGGCCTTCTTCGGTGTCGTTGTCTGCAATTGGGGTGCTCTCGCCATATCCCTTTGCCTCAAGGTTTGAGGTCAGCACTCTGCGGGCCATCAGAGCGGAAAGAACTGCTTCTGCCCGGCCCTGGCTGAGGTTCTGGTTCATTATTTCACGGCCCTGGCTGTCGGTATGGCCCGCAATTTCCATCTTCACATCCTGACAGTCACGCATGATGTCCGCTATTTTATCAAGTGTTCTGCCCGCCCCTGCGGCGATTGTTGCAGCACCCGGTGCAAAGGTGATTTTTGTTTCAGCCAGCACTGCATTGATGCCGTCTACGCATTCTTCGGTTGTGGGAAGGGCGGCGATTGGGTCAAGCGTTTCTTCGTATGTCACTTCAACACCAAAATTTTCTGCTTCACCAAGTTTTTCGGAGAGAATCCTGGAAATATTTGCCCGCGCTTCCGGATGACCGGTGGTGCCGCGGACCTCGACGAAATCCGGCTGAACAACAATACTTCCGTGGTTAAGTTCAGCAAGTGCTTCAAGCGCTGCCAGCACACGAACGGGCCATCCGTCCGGAAGTTCCGCGTCAAGTCGTGTTGCTGCATAAACCTGATCCATCCCAAACCTTGCACGTGCGTAGCTTTCTACAGCGCTGCGCACCCTTTCGTCTGTCAGTCGACCGCGTAATTGTATCAGCCCTTCGGGACTACGTGTCGCGACAAATTCTGGTGGTCCTTGCCCTTCACCGGTTCCGTCAATTTCTACCGGGTCTGGCAAGACTGCATGCAGTGAAAACACATCGGGAAGGTCTGTTTCCAGTTCACCAGCCACGCGGTCAAATAAAGCTTGTGGGGTTGTGTCCAGAGCAACAAGCGTGACGTCTGCATCTGAGAAGGTGATTGATCCGCCACCGATTTCGGCAAGGGCCTTTACCCCTATCGCAACTGCCGAACCCCATTTTGGAGATGGGTTTCCAAGCCCGATGACGCATTCTGCGTCGCCCTGCAATCCAGATGCTCTCGCAGCTGTAAGAATTTGGTCGATCGTAGTCTGGCTATCGGCAGAACAGGCGTCAAATGAACCTACGCCATCATTGATCAGGTAGCGCAACGTAAAGGGTGTGATGACAGGACGTGGTGCGGAAATGTCCAGCATTACCTCAAGACCGTCTGGGACGCGCTGAAGAAGATTGGCTTCCAGCTGTTCTCGCTCAGCCGCAGAATTGCTGATCGCGGTAATAGCGACCAGGTCAGCGTCGACAGAGATTTTTGAACGAGGTAGCGAACCCAAAGCGTCCAGCCCAAAAGAAAGCGCACTTTCCCAACCTTCGGGGACAGGATGATCAGCGCTTTCCAGCATATCGGTGACGTGGGTTCCGTCAGCGATTTCTTCGATTTTGGTCACGACCTGATCACGGTTGGTACCGGTAGGTATTAGGCCGATAAGCGAAATGCCATCTCCATTTCGCAAAATCTCGACCGAAAAACGTGGCGCTGCGATCTCTGCTCCGGCCTGCACTTCCATGCGGTCGATTGCTCTGTGTGCATCGACAATCGAACCAGCCACGGAAAGGGCGCGAAAACGGTCGGCCTCTGTTGGGGCGGTTCCTGAAAGGCGTACCTGCAAACCATCAGACGAAACATGGACCCAGTCGAATTCGCCCTCTTCCAGTGCCTTGGAAATGGAATGGGTCGAAAAGCGCTCTATCGCTTCTGCCGCGAAAGAGGCGACAAGGACGGCCGCCGCGGCGGCTGTTACATAGACAGAGAAGACGATAATGGATGAAGATAGGCGCATATATCACTCAGCGTCAGGTTACTACAGCAATGTGTCTACGCCTTGAACGGATTAGGTTCAATCACACCACGAGGGCTACGGCGAAAAATAGTACAGGAATGAGGCCCGTATTTCGGTTGGCGCGAAAAAGACGAAGACAATTTTCGGGTTGATCGATGTCAAGATGGCGCATTTGCCATACAAGATGCCATCCAAAGGCCCAGGGACCGCCAAGCGCGATGACAAGTTTCAAGACGTTTGCCTGCTCGGTCATGGCAAGAAGAATCGCGAGTGCCATCAATGCGACAGAGATCATCATAAACCAGCGCAGCCAGCGACGCGTATTCTCCCCGAAAAGGCGCGCGGTGGATTTTACCCCGATCATGGCGTCATCTTCTTTGTCTTGGTGGGCGTAAATCGTGTCGTAAAACAGGGTCCAGGCAATGCCAGCGGCATAAAGGCAGACTGCGGGCCATTCCAATTGCCCCCGATGCGCTGTCCACGCAAGAAGAGCGCCCCAGTTGAACGCAAGGCCCAGAAAGACCTGCGGCCACCATGTAAAGCGTTTTGCGAATGGATAGATTGCAACAAGAACCAGAGACGCAATGCCAAGTTTGATGGCTGCCCAGTTAAACGTGAAAAGAATTGCGGCGCCAACAAGCGCCTGAAACGACATCCAAATCAGCGCCTGCTTAACAGATACCTGCCCTGATGGCAGCGGGCGAGACCGCGTGCGCTCAACCTGAGCATCAAACTTGCGGTCAGTAATATCATTCCAGGTGCAGCCAGCGCCCCGCATCACCAATGCGCCGATGGCACAGCCAACGGCAATCCAGAGATCATGTAACCCTGGGCTATCGCTTGCTGCCGCTAGCGTGACGCCCCACCAGCATGGCAAAAGCAAGAGCCAAGTGCCAATTGGCCGGTCTGCACGCGACAGACGCAGATAGGGCCGGGACCATGCCGGTGCCATGGTATCCACCCAATTGCCGCGATAGGCATCTGCAACCTGACCGGTGTCTGTATCTGTTTGTGGCTCTGGCGTTTCTGAAAACTCGGGCATAAGGTCCGCCTCATGACAGGTGCAAAGATCAGGCTCTATGTAGACGAGGCATTGGGGGAGGGGCAAACCATTCCTCTGACCCAACCACAGGCGCATTACCTTTTTGGGGTGATGCGGCTTGCTGTTGGGGGTGCCGTCGCTTTGTTTAACGGCCGTGACGGTGAGTATCTCGCGCATGTCGTCGAGGCCGGAAAACGCCGTGGCGTGTTAAAATGCGCAGAGCAGACGAAGCCGCTGCAAATGCCGCCTGATCTCTGGCTTTTGTTCGCGCCGATCAAAAAGGCGCGCACCGACTTCATCGTTGAAAAAGCGGCAGAAATGGGGGTGTCGAAGATTTGCCCGGTACAGACACAATTCACGAATTCCGAACGCGTGCGGCGGGATCGTCTGCAAGCCCATGCGGTTGAGGCGGCGGAACAATGCGGCGGTACATTTGTGCCCGGGGTTGCGGAGCTGCAAAAACTGGATTCGGTTCTGTCCAACTGGCCGGAAGACCGAAAACTTGTTTTCTGCGATGAATCCCTTGTTGGTGCGAGAGAAGTGCTGAGTGCCGTAGAATGTGAAAAATGGGCGATTCTGATTGGCCCCGAAGGTGGCTTTTCGGAAAAAGAACGTGCTCGGCTGAACAGCCTGCCATTTGTCGTTCCGATCAGCCTGGGTCCGCGTGTTTTGAGGGCAGACACCGCCGCGGTCGCGGCGCTTGCGCTGTGGCAATCTACACTTGGAGACTGGAAATGAACTTCATTCGCCCAGAAGCTCGAGCCTTGCTTTGGCAATGGCGTGACGTACTCATCGGGCTTGCTGTATTTGCGCTTGGACTGTGGGTTTTCCTGCGGAGTTTTGGTGTATTGGCGTGGCTTGGGGCTGCGGCGGCTATCGTAGGGGTGTTACTGGTTTTAACAGGCGCGATCAGGGTGCGATTTCGCGTTCCACACGGTGGGCCTGGTGTTGTCGAAATCATAGAGAGGCGTATGACCTACTTTGGCCCGGAAGGTGGCCGGAGCTTTTCATTTGATGAGGTTAAAAAAATCGAGATCGAAACAACTGAAGGCGGCCCTTCCTTTGACGACCTGTTCTGGATTTTCCATTTGGAAGGCAATCCACCTGTGCGCATTCCTGCCTCTGCTGCAGAAGGCGAGGAAATCATAGATGCGCTTTCTGCGTTTTCTGGGGTAAATTCAAAAAATGTTGTCGACGCCTGCCTTACAACAACTCGTGAACGGTTTCTTGTTTGGGAAAAAGGTGATTGAACCTCCCCGCGTGAAAGTCTAGCGCTAGGGAACTGAATCGCGCCCTTTGCGGCCGACGAAATGGAAGGAAACTGCCCATGTCGATCCCTCAATCCGGTGGTGGCCCAATTGAGAGCCACGAACAGCTTGCAGAGTTGTTGTCTAAAGGGTGCAAACCGAAAGAAGACTGGCGAATTGGCACCGAGCACGAAAAATTCGGCTATTGCAAAGATACACTGAAACCACTGCCATACGAAGGCCAGCGTTCCATCCTGGCTGTTCTTGAAGGGTTGCGTGATAGCTTTGGCTGGGCACCGGTTCTGGAAGGTGACAAGCTGATTGGCCTTGAGAAGAACGGCGCAAATGTTTCACTGGAGCCGGGTGGCCAGTTGGAATTGTCCGGTGCACCACTTGAGACGATTCATGAAACCTGTGACGAGGTGAACGCTCATCTTCGTGACGTGAAAGCGATTTCAGACAAGGTTGGCGTTGGGTTTATTGGCCTCGGTGCTGCACCGACCTGGACACATGAAGAAATGCCACAGATGCCCAAAGGGCGTTACAAGCTGATGACGGAATACATGGGCCGTGTCGGCACCCACGGAACACAGATGATGTACAGAACCTGTACCGTGCAGGTGAACCTCGATTTTTCATCTGAAGCGGACATGGTTCAGAAATTACGCGTGGCACTGGCGTTGCAGCCTGTTGCAACCGCCTTGTTTGCCAATTCACCGTTCTTTGAAGGCAAGCCCAATGGCCACAAAAGCTGGCGTAGCCGTGTGTGGCGCGGGCTTGATAATGCGCGCACCGGCATGCTGCCCTTTGTTTTTGAGGATGGCATGGGGTTTGAGCGCTGGGTGCAATATGCGCTCGATGTGCCGATGTATTTCGTCTATCGCGACGGGAAATATATTGACGCGCTGGGCCAGTCTTTCCGGGATTTTCTGCAAGGCAAACTTCCGGCTCTTCCCGGCGAAACCCCAACGCTTAGCGATTGGGCGGATCATCTGACAACGGCCTTTCCAGAGGCGCGTGTGAAACAGTTCATCGAAATGCGCGGTGCGGATGGTGGCCCTTGGCGCAGGCTGTGCGCTCTTCCGGCATTCTGGGTTGGTCTGTTGTACGACCAATCCTCGCTTGATGCGGCCTGGGATATGGTCAAAGGCTGGGACGCGGAAACCCGTGAAGGGCTGCGCATTGCGGCCTCGGAAGATGCACTTCAGGCAGAGGTCAATGGTCTTAAAATGCAGGATCTCGCTGCACAGGCGGTCGAAATCGCAGAGGCTGGGTTAAAAGCACGCGCACGCCCCGGTGCTGACGGGCTGATCCCGGATGAGACACATTTCCTCAACGCGCTTAAAGACAGTATTGAAACCGGGCAGACCCCGGCTGATGAGTTGTTAGAAAAATACCACGGAGCCTGGGGTGGTGACCTGAACCGAATTTTTGCAGAATACAGCTACTAACACGGCTTGGGGTTTCATTTTGAAACGATGACATCCCTGACAAATGATATTACTTTTTCCTCTGGCATTTCGCAGGGCTTTAGCAGCGATTTTCCAGAGGATAGTTGATATAGGTTGAGGCTAATATAGTCCGGGCCACCCAATTCTTCTGCAATAAGTTTTTGGCTGCGTCCCCCGGCAAATCGCGATTTCGTCAGAACATAGGGACGGTTCTGATAACGCCCCTGATGGGTGCCGAACGGCAGCGCATCAAACGCAGCAAGAAACGCCTTCATGGCCTAGCTCTTATGGCCTATTCTGGGTTCGGTCCCTGCACGCAGACGTTTGATGTTTGCCCAGTGGCGCGCGTAAACCAGAATGGACAACAGAAGACCCAACAGGATGGCTTGGCCGTAGAAAAAATACATCATCCAGAAAGGTGATATGCCCGCAGCCAGAAGCGCGGCGAGCGAGGAATAACGAAACACCAAAGCCACGACCAGCCATGTGGCACAGCAGGCCAAACCCACAAAGAAGTTAAGCGCAAGCAGTATACCAAGGAATGTCGCTACGCCTTTGCCACCTTTAAAACCCAACCAGACCGGGAACAAGTGGCCGAGAAAGGCGCAGACCCCGGCGAGTTGTGCAGCGTCCTCGCCCAGCAGCGCACGCGCGACCAGCACGGCAACAGCACCTTTACCAGCATCAAATACAAGCGTCAGAAACGCGGCGAGCTTGTTACCTGTGCGCAGCACGTTTGTTGCGCCAATATTACCAGACCCAATGTCGCGCAGATTGCCCAGCCCCATGACGCGGGCAACCACCATGCCGAAAGGAACAGAGCCAAGCAAATAGCCAAGCACACCAGCGAGGATGAGCATTTGAAGGGAATTTACAATCGCTGGCATAGCCTAGGCTCCAAAAACTTCGATACCGCCGACAAAGGTTTTTAATACTTTGCCCTGCATCCGCTGTTCGTCAAAGGGTGTATTCTTTGATTTCGAACGCAGTTTGAAACGATCCAGCACAAAAGGTGTGTTTGGGTCAAACAAAACAAGGTCTGCGGGCGCTCCAACCGCCAGACGTCCGGCATCAAGCCCAAGACGGCGCGCCGGGTTCAGCGACAACGCGCGCCAAAGTGTCGGCAAATCGATCGCACCCGCATGCACAAGCCGGAGTGCTGCAGGCAACAAGGTTTCCAGCGCAACGGCACCACTTGCTGCTTCTTCATAGGGCAGGCGTTTGCTTTCCTCGTCCTGCGGTGTGTGGAAGGATGAGATCACGTCGATCAACCCACTGGCAACGGCAGCGACGGTTGCAAACCGGTCATCTTCGGATCGAAGTGGCGGTTTAACCTTAAAGAAACTACGGTAGTCACCCACGTCGAATTCATTCAGTGTCAGGTGGTGAATTGACACGCCAGCGGTAACATCAAGACCTGCGTCCTTGGCGCGTTGCAACGCGGGCAGGGCGCCTGCGGTTGAAATGCAGTCAGCGTGGTAACGCGCGCCCGTCATTTCAACCAATGCAAGGTCACGCTCCAGCCCCATGCGTTCCGCCATAGGTGACACGGCAGGCAATCCTTTGAGTGAGGCGAATTTACCGGATGTAACAGCCGCCCCTTTAGACAGTCCGGGGTCTTGCGGATGTGCCATCACCAAGGCACCAAGGCTGCGCGCATAAGTCAGACAGCGTGAAAACACCTTTGGGCTTTCGACAACACGGTCACAATCGGTAAAGGCAACGGCACCAGCGTCGTGCAGGAAACCGATTTCGACCATCTCGCGGCCTTCACGTCCTTTGGTGAGCGCTGCCATGGGAAGGATATGAACCGGGGCGGCTTCGTTCGCGCGCCGTGCAACGAATTCAAGCGCTTCGGGTGTATCAAGCGCCGGGGTTGTATCGGGGCGCGTGATCATCGTTGTTATGCCACCTGCCGCCGCCGCCGCACCAGCCGTGCGGAAACTTTCCTTGTGCCGTTCACCCGGCTCGCCAATTTTAACGCCAATGTCGACGATACCGGGAGCAAGATATTGACCGCCGCAGTCCGCAACCTTCCCGGCAGGGAAGTTTTTAATAGCTTTTTCAATATCTTGCGTTAAGATTTCGGCAATCTTTCCTTCCGAAATCTTAATAGCACCGAAAGTTTCGGTGCCCGCTTCCGGGTCAATCAGGCGGGCGTTGGTGAGGAAAAGGTCGCTCATACCATCACCCCCTCATCACTGCTTGCCCGCAGATTTCGGGCCAAAAGGTCCATCGCAGCCATCCGCACTGCTACCCCCATTTCAACCTGGTCCTGAATAACGCTTCGGTTGATGTCATCGGCCAGTAGGCCGTCAATCTCTACTCCGCGGTTCATCGGGCCGGGGTGCATGACGATGGCGTCTTGCTTTGCGTAGCTCAGCTTTTCCGCGTCGAGTCCGAAGCGATGATAATACTCGCGCTCTGACGGGATAAACCCACCATCCATGCGCTCGCGCTGCAGGCGCAGCATCATCACGACATCAACGTCTTTTAACCCCTCGCGCATGTCGTCGAAAACTTCGACACCCAGTTCCGCGATTTGTGATGGCATGAGCGTTGGCGGGCCGACGAGGCGTACCCGGTTTTCCATTTTGCCAAGCAGGATCAGGTTTGAACGCGCCACGCGGGAATGGGCGATATCCCCGCAAATCGCGATGCTGAGGCGATGCAGGCGGCCCTTTTTGCGCCTGATGGTCAGCGCATCAAGCAGGGCTTGTGTCGGGTGTTCATGCCGTCCGTCGCCTGCATTTAACACCGCACAGTTCACCTTGGAGGCAAGCAATTCCACAGCGCCGGAATGGGGGTGGCGCACAACCAGCAGATCGGGGTGCATTGCGTTCAGTGTCAGGGCCGTATCGATCAGGGTTTCGCCCTTTTTGACCGAACTCGCCTGCATCGCCATGTTCATAACATCTGCACCCAGCCGTTTCCCGGCCAGCTCAAACGACGCCTGCGTGCGCGTCGAGTTCTCAAAAAACATGTTGATTTGGGTGAGGCCCGCCAGCGCGTCAGAGTGTTTGACCTGTCGCCTGTTCAGATCGACGTATTCGTCGGATAGATTCAGGATCGTTTCAATTTCTTCGGGCGATAGTTGCTCGATGCTTAAAAGATGCTTCGCACGAAAACTCATGGCGACCTCTGTCTGATTTGTTTGCTTATAGGGTGTGCATGCTTGGCGAGGCAAGAGTGTGCGAGCCTCATTGCCGCGAACCGCTCAAATCACGCTCAAATGAACGTTTCAAAGCGCGTTGTGCGGTTTCGTTTCCCGCAATCATGCTCTAGCGTGGCGCAATGAACGAGACTCAGGACTTTCATCATCTAAAGGCGATGCTGGAATGGCAGGTTGAACTTGGTGCGACCGAGGCAATTGGCGACGTTCCGGTGAACCGCTATGAGGTTCCGGCTGAAGCGCCGAAACCCAAAGCAACCGAAGAGGTTGCGCCTGCGCCTGTTTTAGAAGCGCCTAACCCTGTTGAAATAGCAAAAGCCGCGGCGATGCGGGCGACCGATTTGCCTGAACTGAGAACCGAAATCGACGCATTTGAATTTTGCGAGTTGAAGCGCGGTGCGCGTAATCTTGTGTTTGCCGACGGTAATCCGGCTGCGCGGGTCATGATTGTTGGCGAGGCGCCGGGGCGCGACGAGGACCTGCAAGGTCGACCATTTGTTGGCCGTTCCGGTCAGTTGCTCGACCGGATGTTTGCAGCGATCAACATGGCGCGCGATGCGGAAGAACCCGAATCTTCGGTCTACATCACCAATGTCTTGCCTTGGCGTCCGCCGCAAGACCGTGACCCGACACCAGAGGAGATCGCAATGATGCGCCCGTTTCTGGAACGTCACATTGCGCTGGTGAACCCGGAGTTTCTGGTTTTGACCGGGAACATTTCATCCAAAACCTTGTTAGGGAAGACAGGCATAACCCGCTTGCGCGGGATATGGACAGAGGTGTTTGGCATACCGGTATTGCCAATGGTTCACCCGTCCTATCTGTTACGCAAGCCCGAAGCGAAACGCGAAGCATGGGCCGACCTTTTGTCTTTGCAGGCGCGCTTGCGAGGTGATGTAGATGGTTGAGTTCACAACGCTTCTTGCGTTTATCCCGGCTGCGCTCGCATTGAACCTGACACCCGGTGCGGACATGATGTTTTGTGTCGGTCAGGGTTTGCGGGGGGGCGTGCGTGCTGCCACATCGGCGAGCTTTGGTATTTCAATCGGATCATTTGTACACGTGACGCTGGCGGGTATTGGGCTTGGCGCTTTGGTTTCTGCCTATCCCGCAGTTTTTGACGTAATTCGCTGGATGGGAATAACCTATCTTGTGTGGCTTGCCATAAAGGTGTTGCGAAGCCCGCTTGAGGCTAACGGCGCACCCGCAGTTTCAGCAAAACGTGCGTTTTGGGATGGGCTGCTCGTGAATTTGACAAACCCAAAAGTGATCTTGTTTGTATTGGCGTTCATCCCGCAGTTTGTTGATCCCTCACGCGGAAGCATTTTAGCCCAATTCCTTGTTTTCGGGGCGGTTCTTGGCCTTGGAGGCTTTGTAATCAACGCCTTAGCTGGTATATTCGCGGGTGGCCTTGGCGGGCGTATAACTGGCGCTGTTGGTTTTCAGCGTGGGTTGCGCTGGGTCTCTGCAACAGTTTTTGGTGCGCTTGCCGTACGGCTGGCGCTTGAGAAGTAGAGAAAAGAATGACAACCGAAAAAGAATTTATCCCGGTCCGGATCGCCGTACTTACAGTCTCCGATAGTCGTGGTTTGGCAGAGGACAGATCTGGTGATGTTCTGGTCGGACGGATATCCGGTGCCGGGCATGAGCTTGCGGACCGCAAGATACTTCCGGATGAGCGGCATCAGATAGCCGACCAACTGCGCGAATGGTGTGCAAACCCTGAAATCGATGTTGTTATTTCAACAGGGGGAACCGGTTTGACAGGGCGCGATGTGAGTGTCGAAGCACATCGGGACGTCTACGAGAAAGAGATTGAGGCCTTTGCTACCGTTTTCACCATGGTGTCTTACAAAAAGATAGGCACGTCTGCCGTTCAGTCACGCGCAACAGGCGGCGTAGCGCAGGGCACATACCTATTTGCATTGCCTGGCAGTCCGGGTGCCTGCAAGGATGCCTGGGACGAAATTTTGGCCGCGCAGCTCGATTATCGCCATGCTCCGTGTAATTTTGTGGAAATTTTTCCAAGATTAGAGGAACATAAGCGACGGAAATAGCTGCCTGGTACGTAATACAATTATGAGCCAAAGGCAGAATTTTTGCGTATACTCTAAGTAAACCGGTCTGAAAGGACAGCTATGCGGTTTTTGGCACGTAGTCTTATGGGGCTGTTCCTTCTGTCTGTGACAGTGGGATTTTTGGCGATGGCCGGTGCCATGTTTTACAATGCGCTTCTGATTTCATGGGCCGAAGACGATTTCACGATGCCAAACCGTGAGCGCATTTTTGCAGCAAATGTCGTTAGATATGAACCCGGCAACATCGCACCGGTCCTGACAGCATTTGGGGAAGTGCGCAGCCGCCGGACCCTGGATTTGAGAGCAACTGCGTCCGGCACCATCGTAGAGCTGACAGAGAATTTTGTTGAGGGTGGCCGTGTAGAAAAAGGCGCCTTGCTGGCCCGGATTGATCCGAGCGAAGCGCAATCTGAGTTGCAGCGTGCGCAAACCGACGTCTTAGAAGCTGAAGCCGAGGTGCGCGATGCAGCTCGTTCCTATGATCTTGCCGTGAATGAACAGGAAACAGCGGAGGCGCAACTGGTTTTGCGTCAAAATGCTTTGGCACGCCAGCGTGATTTGCGCGGTCGTGGTGTAGGAACCGAGGCTTCGGTTGAGGCTGCCGAACTCGCAGAGGCAGTGGCGCAGCAATCTTTGCTGTCCCGGCGTCAGGCCATTGCGCAGGCAGAGGCGAGGATAGATCAGGCAGATACGGAGCTGCGCCGGCAAAAAATTAATCTCGCGGATGCGGAGCGCGAACTTGCAGATACCGAAATTTTCGCAGAGTTCTCAGGTACACTGGGGGACGTCAGCGTTGTTCAGGGTGGACTTGTTGCAAACAACGAACGCATAGCACGATTGACGGACCCGGACCTGCTGGAGGTGTCTTTCCGTGTTTCGACCACTCAATACACGAGACTTCTCGATAGTCTGGGAGCATTGAACCGCGCTCCTGTAGAAGTATTGCTGGATGTGTATGGGGTCGATCTTTCGACCTCTGGTGTGATCTCACGTGAAAGCGCATCCGTGGGGGAAGGTCAGACCGGGCGACTTTTGTTCGCGCACCTAAAAGACGCGCGGGGCTTCAGGCCCGGTGACTTTGTAACAGTCAAGGTTCGGGAGCCTGAATTGATTGATGTCGCGTTGCTGCCGTCCTCTGCTGTGGATTCCGCTGAAACCGTGTTGCTGATAGGCCCAGAAGACAGGCTTGAAGTAGCATCAGTCGAATTGCTACGACGACAGGGCGACGATGTGATTGTTCGTGGTGAAATGCTTGACGGTCGCGAACTCGTTGCAGAACGCTCACCCTTGCTTGGCGCGGGAATAAAAGTACGTCCAATCCGTAGTAACGGTTCTACCACTGCGCAGGAGCAGGAAATGCTCGAACTCAGTGAAGAGCGCCGCGCCCGGCTTGTCGCTTTTGTAACCGAAAGTGACCGGATGCCGGAAGAAGCTAAAACCCGGGTTCTAGGATTGCTTGCTCAGGAACGGGTTCCTGCCCAGGTTGTTGAACGCATCGAAGCGCGAATAGGGGGCTGAGATGGTGCGCGAAATCCCCCCGGCGGCGGCTGGGATACTCAGCTACTTTACCCGCCATCGGACAGCCGCAAATTTGTTGCTTGTACTGATGATCGGGTTGGGTCTGGCGGCAATGCCGCGGATGCGCGCACAGTTTTTTCCAGATGTGATCATTGATAACGTAAGCGTTTCGGTCGTCTGGACCGGAGCCGGAGCCGAAGATGTGGACGCTGCAATTGTGCAGGTTCTGGAGTCGGCTTTGCTGGCTGTCGAGGGCGTCGAAAGCTCTTCTGCGACATCAAGCGAAGGCCGGGCGAGTATTTCGCTCGATTTTGAACCGGAATGGGACATGGCGCGCGCCGCAGATGAGGTGCAAGCGGCGGTTGACGCAGTCGACACATTGCCGGAAGACGCAGAAGAACCAAAGGTCAGGCGCGGAGCATGGTGGGACAGGGTAACTGATGTTGTGATAACTGGTCCTGTTGCGGTGGATCAGTTGGGTCGGTTCGCGGATGAATTTGTCACCCGGTTGTTTGCCGAGGGTGTGACGCGGACCACCATCAGAGGTGTGGCAGCCCCGCAAACGATTGTAGAAGTGCCTTCTGCGGCGTTGATCAAGAACGATGTCACAATGGCAGAAATCGCGGCGACGATTAACGCAGAGGTTTCTTCCGATCCCGCAGGAGACGTATCTGGCGCAAATGCGCGTGTGCGGACGGGCATAGAAAAAAGGCGTGCGGATCAGATTTCAGCCATATCTTTGCGCTCCAACCCTGATGGGTCGCATCTTACGGTCGGGGATGTTGGCCGTGTTATTGTTGAAGGGATTGACCGGGACAGGGCCTATTACGTTGGTGCCAACCCGGCAATTTCGGTGCGTGTTGATCGGTCGGGACAGGGCGATGCCATCCGAATTCAGAAACAGGTGGAAGAGGTTGCCGCCGACTTGCGTGCAACCCTGCCGGAAAACGTTTCAATAGATTTGATCCGAACACGTGCAGCGGCGATAACGAGTCGCCTGAATTTGCTGCTTGATAACGGGCTTGTCGGGCTGGGGCTTGTGGTTGCTTTGCTGTTTCTGTTCCTGAACGCGCGCACAGCATTTTGGGTTGCGGCTGGCATTCCGGTTTCAATGCTGGCGACGATCGCGCTGATGTATGCTTTTGGATTGACGATCAACATGGTTTCGCTGTTTGCGTTGATTATCACATTGGGGATTGTGGTGGATGACGCCATTGTTGTTGGCGAACACGCAGATTTTCGCGCGCGGCGGCTTGGAGAAGGACCTGTTGAAGCGGCTGAAAATGCGGCGCGCCGCATGGCTGCTCCGGTGTTTTCAGCAACAATTACGACTGTGATTGCGTTTTTCGGACTGGTTGCAATTGGCGGGCGGTTTGGGGACCTGATTGCCGATATTCCGTTTACCGTGATTGTTGTGTTGCTTGCTTCGCTCGTGGAATGTTTTCTGGTTTTACCAAACCATATGAGCCATGCGCTGGCCCATTCAGCAAAACAACATTGGTATGACTGGCCAAACCGCATTGTGAATCGGGGGTTTTCGAAGGTGCGCGACAAGCTGTTTCGCCCTCTGATGCGTTTTGTGGTTTGGGCGCGTTACCCGGTGTTCGCCGGGGTGTTGGTTGTCCTTTCCAGTCAGGTTTCGATTTTTGTTCGTGGTGATCTGCAATGGCGTTTTTTCAATGCGCCGGAACGTTCGTCTGTTTCCGGGAATTTTGCGATGGTGCCAGGCGCTAAGCGTGAGGACTCGCTCGCTATGATGCGCGAGATGCAGCGCGCAACCGAAGAAATTGGCAAGCTCTATGAAGAACAATACGGGGAGAACCCATTAAAATATGTTGTTGCGGAAATTGGCGGCAACACGGGACGCGGGCTGTCAGGGGCATCCGCGAAAGATCCGATTTTGTTGGGGTCGATCGCGATCGAATTGATCGACGCGGATCTGCGCCCCTATTCAGCCTTCAGTTTTGTCGCCGAATTGCAGGATCTGGTTCGCCAGCACCCTCTGGCAGAGACGGTTAGTTTCAGGCGCTGGCATTCTGGCCCCGGCGGCGATGCGCTTGATGTAGAGTTTTACGGCGCGGATTCGGCGACATTGAAGGCGGCAGCCGAGGCATTGAAAACTGCCCTTATTCCTTATCCGGAGGTATCAGCCGTTCAGGATTCACTGGCCTATGACAAAGTAGAACTGATCCTCGAGCTTACACCACAGGGTCAGGCTCTTGGGTTCACAATTGACGGGTTGGGGCGCGTGTTGCGCAATAGGCTGGGGGGGATTGAGGCCGCGACTTACCCCGATGGTCCACGCACCGCTGAAGTTCGGGTTGAATTACCCGAAGGCGAGTTGACCGCTGATTTTCTTGATCGCAGTCAAATGCGAACAGCTGAAGGAGAATATGTTCCCCTGTCGGATATTGTGACGGTCACAAGGCGCAGCGGTTTTTCAACGATACGCCGCGAGAATGGCCTCCGTCTGGTCTCAGTTACAGGAGATATTTCCGAGGACGACCCGGCGCGTGCCGAGGCGATCATGGCCGAACTGGAGAACGAGATACTGCCACGTATCGAAAGCGAATATCGCGTGTCGTTCAAAATGTCTGGTTTGGCCGAGCAGGAAAATGATTTTTTAAGTGATGCAGCATTTGGCTTTTTTCTCTGCCTGATCGGTATCTATCTCACGCTCGCCTGGATTTTTTCGAGCTGGACACGGCCTGTCGTTGTTATCGCAATCGTGCCTTTTGGGATGGTTGGTGCGATCTACGGACACGTCGCCTGGGAGGTGCCGCTATCAATGTTCAGCGTTGTCGGCCTGATTGGTATGACAGGTATCGTCATCAATGATTCCATCGTTCTGGTCACAACGATCGATGACTATGCAAAGGAACGGGGGCTCATTCCGGCGATTATCGATGGCACTGCAGATCGTTTACGCCCGGTTTTGTTGACCACAATGACAACGGTGCTCGGGCTGACACCATTGCTCTATGAGAGGTCCGTTCAGGCGCAGTTTCTGAAACCAACCGTTATAACGCTTGTCTACGGCCTGGGATTCGGGATGTTAATTGTGTTGTTGATTGTCCCTGCTTTGCTGGCCATGCAGTTGGACGTTACGCGTCAGTTAAACGGTTTTCGTCGTGCACTTAGCCTGCCCGCCCGTTCGGGCCGGGTTTGGCTGATTACAGCGCTGGCAGGTCTGGTAACTTTAGGGATTTTTGTTTTCACTTTAGGAACTGCCGCCTTCACGGGAACCTTGCCGAATGCATTGCTTGGCGCCTTGCCGGTTCTTCAAAATATATCAGCTCTCTCTGTCGGCTTTCTGCTTTTTGTAATTTCAACTGCGGCAATAGTAATATTCGCCTTTATATGCGGTGCTCTATTTTTACGCCTTGGTCGTTTGGAAAAGAGCTAGCCGCCATGGCAGCCCTGAATATCCACAGCGCGATCCGCCCCCAAAACCGTTATCCGCACGTCGGACCTGTTAAGCGAAAAAGGTTGCGCATTTGGTGGGACCATATCTGCGGATGCTTTTAGCTCACTGCCTGAGCGGTGTGCGCTCGCCTCGCTAATCCAGATCGTTTGATCCGGTAATTCGAACACCGCAACCTCATTGCGGCCAAGCGATGGCATAGTGATGCTCGCCGTCACGCGCAGCCCGTCTTCAATGGGTTCGACCTGACAAAGAACGGAACTGACCTGCGCTTGCACAGCGCTGGTTGGTTGTTGGTTTAGCGCAAGCCGAATGACCGGGTCGCTTTCTGTCAAATCATTTCCAAGTTCCGCATTCAGACGCAACGTTACCGGCACGCAAACAGATGCGCATACACCAAGTTCCACCTTGCCGCGTATCAGAATAGATGCGTTTGCGCGGTTCGGTGTGAACTCCAGTGGGATCACAACTTCATTAATGTATCCGATCGTGCGAAGCCCGTTCGTGTCAAACACGGATGGCCTTGGCCAGTGAAGCTCGACAGAACCAATGTTTCTTGAGCCGGTCCAGTCAAACCGTGGAGGAATCCCAGAATCTCCAGGTGCGCGCCAATAGGTTTTCCATCCTTCGGCAAGACGAACGCGCAGCGCGGTCATATGCGTGTTATTCTCCGTTCGCCACCCGGGCAACACATCAATCGTGACAACCCCATCTGCGACCTGCGCCGACGCTGGTACAGACAACGGTACCATGAAAACGCCAGCCAAGACCGCGTTCATGAGGAAATTCTTAATCATGCAAAGACAATAGACGAGCCACACGGGATAGAAAATCACATTTGGGAGATAGGTTGTGACTGTGGCGTTCTTGACCTTGCGAACAAGCCAAAGAGCGGCCATGCTTAAGCCATGGAAGCATCAGGCGACATGACGAATCTGAGCGGTAAGCTTCTGGTGGCCATGCCGGGCATGGGTGATACCAGATTCGAGAAATCTGTTGTATTTCTATGCGCACATTCTGACGCGGGGTCCATGGGGCTTATCGTAAACAAGCCGTCGGTTGAAATGAAGTTTGATGAACTTCTAAAACAGCTTTCGATCAATATCGTTCCCGGCATCGTTGTTCCCGACGTCCATTTTGGAGGCCCGGTTGAAATTGGCCGCGGCTTTGTGCTGCATTCTTCGGAATACGGAACAAAAGAAACGACGATGCAAATTGATGACTGTTTCGCAATGACAGCTACGTTGGATGTTCTGGAAGATCTTGCGCAAGGCCAAGGGCCAGAGCGTGTTCTTCTGGCGCTTGGATATGCTGGCTGGGGGCCGGGTCAGTTGGAGGCGGAAATTGGCCAAAACGGCTGGCTAACCTGTGATGCCAGTCCCGAAGTTGTTTTTGCCAAGAGCAATCGGAGCAAATGGGAAGCAGCGTTAAAAACGTTGGGAGTTGATCCCCTGCTTTTGTCGGCAACGGCCGGGCGGGCTTAAACTTAAGCGCTAGATCGTTCTACTAATAGCAAGGGCATTTTTAAGGCTAAGAGGTTTCATTGCCCTTTATGAGCGAGGTGCTGCTGCGCGGCGCAGGCGGTCATTAATTGCACGGCCAAGCCCGGTATCAGGAATGGTTGAGACTGCGATTGTCTTTGCGCCCATTGCGTCAAGTTGGTGAAGGTAGCCAAACAGGTTTGCAGCGGCTTCTACCATATCGTGGCTGGGTGAAAGGTTTAAATCAGCACCCTCGACCGACCCGAAACCAAGCAGCATTTCGCCCTCATTCTTAGTCGTTGCATTCAGGCGGACTCGCGCGTTTGGCGCGTAATGGGATGCAAGCTGTCCCGGTGCCGTGACCGGGTCAGTTTTCGAGATAAACCGCAGCGGCTTACCAAGGCAGGATTCGATGACTTCCATCGGTAACCCCCCTGCGCGCAGTAAGGTTGCGCCGCCCTCAAACCCAATGATTGTGGATTCAAGACCGACAGGGCAAGGGCCGTCATCCAGCACCGCCTCAATACGTCCGGTAAGCCCAGCCAGAACATGCGCCGCAGTCGTCGGGCTGATTTGGCCTGAACGGTTCGCTGAAGGCGCAGCAATAGGGCCACCGAACTCTTCAAGGAGCATTTGCGCAGCACGGTGTTCCGGTACACGCAGACCTATCGTGTTGAGCCCTGCAGAGGCGAGAGGAGACATGCCAGAGTTTTCGCGCAACGGAAGCACAAGTGTCAGAGGCCCCGGCCAAAATGCAGCGGCAAGTCGAAGAGCGATATCATCGAAATGCGCGAAAGCACGCGCCATCCGGATGTCAGCAACATGGGCAATCAACGGGTTGAAACTTGGCCTTCCCTTTGCTTGAAAAATCCGTGCAACAGCGCGGTTACTGCAGGCATCGGCCCCCAGACCGTAGACAGTTTCGGTTGGAAAGGCGACAAGCCCTCCGTTATGAAGGATCTCAGCCGCTTCTTTGAGGTCTGGCGGAGTTACGGAAAGAGTTTTGGTTTCGATCACTGTCTGCCCTGTGACGCTGCGTCAATGTTGCTGTACGGGGGCCGTCGTTTAACTTGGGCCGCGAAGAATTTTTTACTGTTGCCGCTGTTTTGACCACAATAAGGCGGTTTTGGAAAGGGAACACGATGGCCTATCGCGCACCGGTGGATGAGTTTCAGTATATTTTTGACCACGTGGTGGAGTTTGATCAGGTCGCAAAAATAGATTTGTTTGCCGAGGCCACCCCGGATATGACATCTGCGATTCTGTCAGAAGCCGGGCGGATGTGTAGCGAAGTCCTCTCGCCACTACAACGCAACGGGGATTTGCATCCGGCAGTTCTGGAAAACGGTGTTGTTCGTACGTCTCCGGGTTTTGCCGAGGGGTATCGTGCTATTGCTGAAGGAGGCTGGATCGGAATCTCTGCAAGCGCGGAAAGCGGGGGGATGGGTTTGCCAATGACCCTCACAACAGCCGTGAATGAGATGATGGCTGGCGCATGTCTGGCGCTGCAGCTGAATCCGCTCATGAGTCAGGGCCAGATCGAAGCGCTGGAACACCACGCGAGTGAAGAGATCAAGGCGATCTACCTGCCGAAACTTATCAGTGGTGAATGGTGCGGAACGATGAACCTGACCGAGTCACAAGCAGGTTCAGATGTTGGTGCATTGCGGTCAAAGGCAGAGTCAAATGGTGACGGCACTTTTGCTGTTACGGGCCAGAAAATCTATATCAGCTGGGCTGACAATGATTTCAGCGCGAATGTCTGCCACCTTGTGTTGGCCCGTTTGCCGGATGGTGCTGCTGGCACAAAGGGTATCAGCCTGTTCATGGTCCCCAAATATATCCCAGATACTGACGGTGAACCCGGTGTCGCCAACAGCCTGAGTGTTGTGTCGCTCGAACATAAACTGGGGCTGCACGGATCCCCCACAGCGGTAATGCAATTCGATGGCGCAACTGGTTGGCTCGTGGGAGAACCACATCAGGGCATGAAAGCCATGTTCACAATGATGAACAATGCGCGTCTGGGCGTTGGCGGACAGGGGATTGGTTCAGCCGAAGGTGCCTATCAGCAGGCGCTTGGTTATGCGCTTGAAAGAAAACAGGGTAGTACGCCGGTAGAAGGCGGCGGCACCATTGCTGATCACGCCGATGTGCGCCGGATGTTGACCACAATGAAGGCCGAGGTTTTTGCGGCACGCTCTATCGCACTGTCCTGCGCTGTCGCGATTGATATGGCGCGCGCAACAGGTGATTCAGACTGGCTGGCACGCGCGGCGCTAATTACGCCAATTGCCAAAGCGCATGGTACCGATATCGGCAACGAGGTCGCGCATATGGGGGTTCAGGTACATGGCGGTATGGGCTTTATTGAGGAAACAGGTGCTGCGCAGTTTTCACGCGATGTGCGTGTGACTGCTATCTACGAAGGGACAAACGGTATTCAGGCGATGGATCTGGTCGCCAGAAAGCTGATGGACGGCGGCGACGCCGCATTTCGTTTGTTGGAAGAAGTCGAAATGGCTGCCGAAGCAGAGCGGGAATTGTTCCCGAATATGAGCGAAGCGCTTTGGTCTGCGGCAGAAACCCTGCGCGAGACGACGGAATGGTTGGTTTCACAGGAAGATCTTAATGAACGTTTTGCCGGTGCTGTGCCTTACTTGCGCGCGTTCGCACGGGTTTTGGGCGCGCATTTCCACCTGAAAGCCGCAAAGGCAGAAGGCGGGAGTGGCCCACGTACCCATCTTGCGCGTTTCTACATCAAACGGCTGCTACCGGAATATGCTGCTCAGCTGACGCATGTACGCGAAGGCGCGCGCGGACTCTACGCGCTCTCGCTGGATGAATTGGGCGCATGATGGACGGCGCAGAGACGCCTCTCCGCTATCCCCATACATCGCCTCCCGTCGAAGGAGATGCGGTAGAGGTCGCTGATGGTGTGCTTTGGATGCGGCTGCCGCTTCCAATGAAACTGGATCATGTGAATGTTTATGCGCTGGATGAAGGTGAAAGCTGGACGGTCATCGACACTGGTTTTGACTCACGCCGCACACGCGCGGTCTGGGAAAAACTGCTGGCTGGCCCACTTGGTGGCAAGCCCGTCAGTAGGGTGATCGTCACACATCATCACCCAGACCATGTGGGATTGGCCGGGTGGTTTCAGGCCGCACAGGGGGCTGAACTATGGACGACACGTACTGCCTGGCTGTTCGCGCGAATGCTTATGCTGGATGAACAGGCGGTGCCGACCGAAGAAACGCTGAACTTTTGGCGATCATGCGGTATGGATGCGGACGTGCTGGAAAACCGTGCTACGGAACGACCCTTCAATTTCGCTGATATCGTCGCGCCCATGCCATTGGGGTTTAACCGCATCAAGCAAGGTGATGTCATGCGAATCGGCGGACGTGACTGGGACGTTCATATTGGGAACGGGCACGCGCCAGAGCATGCAACTTTCTGGTCACGCGATGACAATTTGGTGATTTCTGGCGATCAGATCATTGCGTCAATCTCGCCAAATGTAGGCGTCTATGCAACAGAGCCTGGCGCTGATCCGTTAGCTGACTGGCTTGAAGCTTGCGAACGTCTTCAAACACTTGCGCGGCCTGACCACTTGGTGTTGGCGGGCCATAATCTGCCATTTACGGGTTTGCCAACCCGAATGCGGCAACTGATTGATAACCACCATGGCGCGTTGAACCGGCTGATGGCGCACCTTGAAACACCGCGAACAGCGGGCGAATGTTTCGCACCTCTGTTTAAGCGGGAAATTGGTGAAGGTGAATACGGGCTTGCACTGGTCGAGGCAAAGGCGCACGTCTCTCATCTGTACCAACTTGATAAAATTGCGCGTCGGCGGCGCGAAGACGGTGCTTGGCTTTACTACGTAGGGGGATGAATATGGACGGTAGAATCAAAACGTCAGCCGAAGCGGAAGAAGACGCCGCACTGCCACGCGCCCATGCAGTGCATTGCAACCCGGACGGCACAGTCACGACCGAGGGCCGCAACCTACCAAAGGGCAAAACCAAAAAAACCGTTAAACAAAAAAGCCCCGCCGAATGGGCGTATGAACGCATCATTCTTTACATCAAAAACTTTGAAGAGCAGCTCGACAATGAACAAGAGGTCGCAATGGGCTTTACCGGCGGCGATGCGGGTGTTCTGCGGATCGAAGGGCTGGGTTATTTTGACCCGGATATTGTGACCTTTTATGGTTCGGATCAGGCTGGCGCCAAAACGCAACTGGTTCAACATGTCACCCAACTTAATGTCATGCTGCGCGCGCTTCCTAAAGAAGTTAGCCGCAAAGAGCCAAACCGGATTGGTTTCAGGTTGGCTGCGGATATAGAAGCCGGTTGAATTTGGGTCTATGATCCCGTTAACAGATGCGTGACAGCGCTTGTAAAATCGTCTAAGTGAAGCGCAAGACATTATGAGGATCGCACCTATGGCAGAACATAAACACGGAACAATGAGAACGACAGTTCAGGAAAAGACCTATTCTGGCTTTATCAAAGCCGTCACATATTCCAGCGTTTTCATTATTGGTATTCTGATTTTTCTTGCCATCTTTAATAGCTGATCTTCTGCCGCGCGCGGAAATGTTTGCCGCTTAGCTAAGAGTTCAGGGAACAGATAATGCGAAAGCTATTCCTGTGGTTTCTTCTTTCGGGTTTTCTTGTGGCCTGCGGAACCGCGGCAGAGCCCGTTTGGGCCCCTGCAGAGGAAGTAGAGCGCGCGGTCTACACTGACGGCGGGCCAACATCTCTGACGCTGTTTACAGTGATCAATGCGCAAAACGGAGCTGGCGCGCATTCGGGCTTGATGGTCAATGGAAACCAGCGGATTCTGTTTGACCCTGCGGGTACTTGGCACCATCCGGCAGCACCTGAACGCAACGATGTGCACTATGGCTTTACGCCGAGCTTTCTCGATTCCTATCTCGACTACCATGCGCGTATAACGCACTACGCAGTGGTCCAGACACTTGAGGTGTCACCCGAAGTTGCACAGGCAGCGATGCAAGCGGTCCAGAGCTACGGGGCGGTTCCAAAGGCGCAATGCTCAAAGAGTCTTTCAACTATTCTTGCGAGCTTGCCGGGTTTTGAAGAATTCCCGTTCAGCTGGTTTCCAAAGAAAACCATGGAAGAATTTGCAAAGTTTCCTGGGGTAACAACGCAGATTTTGCGCGACGACGATGCCGCCGACAACAAGTACCTTCTGGTCGAAGCTTCAGCCGAGGATATTGAGGGTATATAGCGCCAGATAAAGCGTACCTATGCCCGCGAAGATTGAGGCAAGCACATTTTTCGTTACATAACCGATTGTCAGCGCAGCACCCGCAGCCAATAGGCGTGCCAAATCGGGCTCACCCCCCGTTGCGGGCGGCCACAGAACAAGTGGCGCAACCATACCGGGGATGACCGCAACGGGTGTGTAGCGCAGATGCCGCAACACCCAA
Organism: Pseudohalocynthiibacter aestuariivivens; assembly: GCF_018457175.1. GTDB lineage: Bacteria > Pseudomonadota > Alphaproteobacteria > Rhodobacterales > Rhodobacteraceae > Pseudohalocynthiibacter > Pseudohalocynthiibacter aestuariivivens. Next base: position 169,894 of record NZ_JAGFNU010000006.1, on the reverse strand, counting down.
TCCGGAAGTTTCCGGTCGCCAATCAGGCCCACAAAAGAAAACCGGATCAGAAACGATCCAATTCCGATCGCGACGATGACAATCCATGTTTCGCTACTATTCATGTCCATTTCCCGCGCCTTTCAAGCCAAAGTTCCGTTTGTGCGCCTGTGATCATTGCCAAAACCGCGGCAACCAGCAGGCCAAGGTTGAAGGGAAGAAATGCAAAAATCAGCGCAGCAGTGACTGAAACAACCGCTGCCAGCAAATGTGCAAGCGTGCGGATCGCAGGGGCTAAGATTGAAAGGAATGTGATCGGTAGCGCGAAATCCAATGCGTATTCCGGTGGAATCTGCGAGCCGACCAAGGCACCAACCAGTGTCATGCCGTACCAAGCCGGGATGATCGGTGTCGCGGCACCAACAAAAAAGGCCACTTTCTCGCCCACTGACATTTCCGGACGTTTCTCATATTCCAGCACAGATAGCGCATAGTTCTGGTCAAACAGAACATAGCTCAACAGAACTCGCTGCCAGAGAGGGGCTGAGCCGAGATAGGGAACAAGTGCCGCTGAATACATCGCCATGCGCAAGTTAACAGCCAACGCAATTGCGATAACAATAAGCGTGGGTGAATTGTCGACCATCTGCTGAACAGCGGCAAATTGTGCAGCCCCGCCAATGATCAGCACGCTAAAGCCCATGGTTTCCAGAATGTTGAAACCGGCTTCGGTTGCGACAACCCCAAAAAGCGTTGCAAAAGGGATCGCAACAAACAAAAATGGCAAACCGTTGCGAATGCCACGCCAATAGGCGGATTTCGAGGTGGTGGATGTCATTCGGTGACTCTAAGCTATTACTTGCAAATCCATGCCTGTTTCAGGGGAAAGATGCAAATGGCAACGCGTGATGATCTTGATCAATATCTGATAGCACCTGATCCGGCGCATCACAGATTGACGCGTGCAGTCGTCGGGCGCGATCAGGACGGTGCCGAAACGCAAATTTCCGTGGTAGAAGAACGCCCCTTGACGATTTTTCTGAACAGCCAGGAAATTGTGACTGCAATGACGATTGGCGACTATCCGGAATACCTGGCGCTTGGGTTTTTAAGCAATCAGGGGATGTTACAGCCGGGCGAGACCATTCGCGGCATCGACTATGACGAAGATCTGGAAACCGTCGTTGTGCGGACGGATGGGCAAACCACCTATGAAGAAAAGCTGAAAAAGAAGACGCGCACATCCGGCTGCGCGGTTGGGACAGTCTTTGGCGATATGATGGAGGGTCTGGAAGGGCTGGTGCTGCCACGAACGACGTTACGCACCTCGTGGCTCTATGCGCTCTCAGCCAAGATAAACCGCACGCCAAGCCTTTATCTGGAGGCCGGTGCAATACATGGGACGGTTCTGTGTCATCAGGACCAGCCGCTGGTCTATATGGAAGATGTGGGGCGTCATAACGCGGTTGATAAAATCGCGGGCTGGATGCTTTCCAAAGGCGCGACAGCCGAAGACAAGATCCTTTATACAACTGGTCGGCTGACATCAGAGATGGTGATCAAGACTGCCATGATGGGTATTCCCGTCCTTGCATCCCGGTCAGGTTTCACTGCCTGGGGTGTCGAGATAGCGCGCGAAGTTGGTTTAACCTTGGTTGGCCGGTTACGTGGGAGGCGCTTTATTTGCTTGTCTGGCGAAGAGCGGTTGGTCCGTGACGCTGACCCAGCCACAGTTCCCGATGAGGGGAAGAAGAACGGGCGCAAGGGGGCAAGTTTGTGAAGCAGCCTTTAGGGGTAATTCTTGCGGGCGGTCAGGCACGCCGCATGGGAGGTGGTGACAAAGGCTTGTTGCCGCTAGGTGGTGCGCGAATTCTGGACCATGTGATTGAGCGACTCGACCCTCAGGTTGCGGAATTGGCGCTAAATGCAAATGGGGATGCAACACGATTTTCCGAATTTGGACTTCCGGTTATCGCGGATAGCATTGAAGGTTTTGCAGGACCGCTAGCAGGCGTTTTGGCCGGGCTGGACTGGGCGGCGAAAAAAGGTGCAGACCATATCGTAACTGCAGCAGCCGATACACCGTTCTTTCCTGCCGATCTGGTGCCACAGTTGATTTTGGCTGCGGAAACATTGGGGACGCCGATCGCGCTTGCTGCGACGCCTGATCCGAAGCGTGGTGTGGCCCGGCATCCAACGTTCGGTTTGTGGCCAGTTGCTTTGCGCGACGATTTACGGGCAGCGCTTTCAGATGGGTTAAGAAAAGTTGTTCTTTGGACCGACAGGCATGGTGCAGGACAGGCGCTGTTTCCGGTTGCCGCGTTGGACCCGTTTTTTAACGTTAATACTGCCGAAGATTTGGCGCTTGCTGAAGCGTATTTAAAGACGGGTGCCGCATGAAAGTTTTTGGTGTAACCGGCTGGAAAAATGCGGGTAAGACCGGGTTGATGGAACGGCTGGTCCGTGAAATTACGACGCGTGGGATTAGCGTTTCGACTGTAAAACATGCGCACCACAGTTTTGATGTTGACCACCCCGGCAAAGATAGCGCGCGCCACCGCGAAGCAGGTGCACGAGAGGTTCTGCTGTCGTCTCGCAATCGCTGGGCGTTGATGAGCGAATTACGCGGAGAAGACGAAGAGGTGCTTTCTGATTTACTTGCACGACTCTCGCCGGTAGATCTGGTGTTGATTGAAGGATATAAGCGGGATCGTCACCCAAAAATCGAGGCGTATCGCGCGGCAACAAAACATCCTCTAATTTCGATAGAGGACGACAGCATTGTCGCAGTTGCAAGCGACGTCGCCTTGGCAGAGTCGGTGATACCAGTTTTCGATCTGGACGATACCGTTGGAATTGCGGATTTTGTTTTACAACAGGTGGGTCTGTCGGTCAGTCAGGCGAAACCTACCAAAGCTGAAATGCAATTGAAAAATGATTGTTTTGCCCTGCCGTCGGGCGTTGACTGGACACCAGTCGATACGGCGCTTGCCCACCTTCGGGAAAATCTGGGCCGGTGTGTCGGAATCGAAACTCTGCCGGTATCAGACTCTCTCGGCAGCGTGTTAGCAGAAGACCAGATCGCACGACGCTCTAACCCGCCAGCCCCTAACTCTGCAGTGGATGGCTTTGGCTTTGCGTATGCGGCTTTAGCGGACCAACAATCTCAGAAGTTACCACTTGTTAACGGGCGCGCCGCCGCCGGTTCACCCTATTTGGGGGAGGTGCCCTTGGGTTATGCGGTTCGTATACTGACTGGGGCAATCCTGCCAAAAGGCGTTGATACGGTGGTGCTGCAGGAAGATGTAACAGTTGTCGGGTCAAACATTACTTTTGAAGGCTCTGTTAAAGCGGGGTCAAATACGCGTAAAGCCGGAGAGGATGTGAAGCAAGGTGACGTTGCAATTATGGCTGGTCATGTTCTGCGGCCGCCCGATCTGGCCCTTTTGTCAGCACTTGGCATTGACGGTGTATCGGTTTTTGAAACCCTGCGCGTTGGGGTAATATCGACAGGGGATGAATTGGTACCTCCGGGGAGCACTGAAGATGTTGCCTCTACCTATGATGCTAATCGACCGATGCTGTTATCACTGGCCGCGCGCTGGGGGTATCAGCCGGTAGATTTGGGTCATGTTGGTGACAATCGCGCGCTACTACGCGACGCACTTGATGCCGCAGCGCAAAAATGTGACGTGATCCTAACCTCCGGTGGGGCTTCTGCAGGGGACGAAGACCACATGTCGGCGTTGCTAATGGAAGCAGGTGGATTGCAGATGTGGCGTATCGCAATGAAACCGGGGCGGCCACTGGCGCTGGGCCTTTGGCAAGGTGTTCCGGTATTTGGGTTGCCCGGAAATCCGGTTGCGGCATTTGTATGTGCTTTGATTTTTGCCCGTCCGGCCTGCGCCGTGCTTTCGGGTGCTGCGTGGCAAGATCCTGTCGGTTTTGACGTTCCGGCCAGCTTTGAAAAGAAGAAAAAAGCGGGGCGGCGAGAATACTTACGCGCAAGGATAACAGACACAGGTCAGGCCGAGGTGTTTGCATCAGAAGGCTCAGGCCGGATTTCAGGTCTGACATGGGCCGACGGATTGGTGGAACTGGAAGATGGCGCACGCCATGTAAAACCCGGTGATCTGGTGCGGTTTATCCCATACGGGGCATTTGGACTGTAGCGGTCAGCGTATGTGCGATGTTGAACGCGATTGTCCCGTTGCCTATATCCAAGAATTCTAAAGACGCAGTTAGGGCTTAGTCAAACGTTCCTGTGACGCGGCCAAGCAACATGAAAGCCCGTGCTGTACGTGTGTTGGACAAGGCGGCAATGTCTTCATCAGACGCGTTGCCTTCGAATTCAACAAAGGTTTTGTCGAACTCGCGCAGAAAGTGGTGCACAGCATCGCGAAAAATCGGATCCTGGCGCATCCGTCCAGCAGTTAGAGCGAGGCTGGAACGGTCACGTACCCCACCCAGGGCCGCTACGGGCCGCCCGCGCTCGCCCCTGGCGAAGCTGCGCCAAATTTCCGGGCGTGCACGGTCTGGCCTTAGATCATCCATGTAGATACCATCCTGACTGAGCAGGGTCAGTACATCCTGAGAGGCCTGAACAAGCTTTGCTGTCTGGCGATCACGCAATGCGCGCCGCAAAGCATCAAACCCTTCATGGTCTTCCGGGGTCTCGGGAAAATGCAGCGCACGAATGAAGTCAGGAATCGAAATCGGTGGATCAAGTGCTTCAGCGGGCGTACCCAGCGCAAGCGACGATTGGCCTTCGGAACCAGAAGCTTCGGCAGTTGCCGCGATTGCAGGTTTCTTTGCAGAGCCTTTGCTCGCGTCACGCTCCCTGCTCGATGTGAACGTGACCAGCGCGCTTTCCGTCATTTTCTGGGCTGCAGCGATTTCATCAAGCTTCTTTTCGAAAGAGGGCTTTACCCCCATCCCGGCCGACTGGAACTGTTCGACATAGGTATGTCGCATTGCGTCAATAGCAGCTTGCAGGCGTTCGCTTTCGTTTCTCATGACACGCGCACTGCGCGCTGCGATCGCGCCAATCCAAATCACAGCAATCGGCAAAAAGATCGACATCAGGGTCATCACAAACTTTAAAGAGTCAAAACCCGAAGCGTCATTTCCGTCGCCCGAGAACACGTAAAACCCGGTGACAGCCGCAATCCACAGCGCGCTTAAGACAATAGCAATCAACTCAGCCGAAGTGATACCATCCTCGCCGGCTGAATTGAAAATACCGAGATTTATCGGTTTATCTTTTTTTGGCTCTGCCATTGGTTGGCCCTGACTCCGCGTCAGACGAAAAGGATGTTCAATACTTCATAGCTGCGTTCCCCACCGGGGGTTCTTACCTCTACACTGTCACCTTCCTCTTTCCCAATCAATGCACGGGCAAGCGGAGATTTGATGTTGAGCTTGCCGTTCTCAATATCGGCTTCTGGTTCGCCAACGATCTGGTAAGTCTTTTCAATATCATTGTCCTCATCAACCAGCGTAACGGTTGCGCCAAATTTGATTGCACCGCTCAAGGTCTTCGGGTCGATAACTTCAGCAAGCGAAATAACAGCTTCAAGCTCTTTTACGCGGCCTTCGATAAAGCTCTGCTTCTCACGGGCAGCATGATACTCGGCGTTCTCGGAAAGATCGCCGTGTTCTCGTGCTTCAGCGATAGCTTTAATGACAGCGGGGCGTTCCACTGTTTTCAGGTTTTTCAATTCTTCATCAAGCGCAGTGAACCCTGCGCGTGTCATAGGTATTTTTTCCATAAGTGCCCTGAAATGCTTGTTGGGGAATAGGCAACACAGTGCTGTTAATTCAATCCCTCAGCGGAAAGTCAATAGGATGAGAGTTCAATTCTAGCTAGACAACGGTAAATCACAAACAAAAAGCCAGATCCAAATGAGAATTTTCTTTCGGTTCATTTTGGCTGGCACTGCGCGATTGACGGCTATTTTTCCGTAGCACTGGTGTTTGCATATTGGGTTTTCCTGCGGCGGCGTGCCGGAACAAACCCTTCCCTTCAAACCAGTGTGACCGGGTGAAACGATATGACGTTGGGTTGCGTCGTTAAAAACTTACCTTTCCGTGTGAAATATTGTTTCGTCGACGATTGACGCGTTTCCCTGCCGAAGATATCGAGGTGCGGAGTTTTATTCAGGTAGGATGAGTGCGCGCTTGCGCTGCAGAAGGAAGAAAACATGGCCGAGATTGAACGCGAGTCGATGGAATATGACGTTGTGATCGTCGGGGCTGGCCCTGCGGGCCTGTCGGCAGCGATCCGTTTGAAACAGCTTGATGCTGATCTTCAGGTTGTGGTGTTGGAAAAAGGCTCTGAAGTGGGGGCGCATATTCTGTCTGGTGCGGTGCTCGACCCGTCAGGCATTGATGCACTTATTCCCGACTGGAAGAAAAAGGGCGCGCCGATAACAGTGCCTGTGAAAAAGGATAATTTTTACCTCCTTGGCGAAGCTGGCCAGGTTCGTATTCCGAATTTCCCAATGCCACCGCTGATGAACAACCACGGCAATTACATCGTTTCAATGGGTAACGTCTGTCGCTGGATGGCGGAACAAGCTGAAGAGATGGGAGTGGAGATTTTCCCGGGCATGGCGTGTTCCGAGTTGGTATACGGTGAAAACGGCGAAGTCAAAGGTGTGGTTGCCGGCGAATTTGGCAAAGAAGCCGATGGCTCCCATGGTGCGAACTATGAACCGGGAATGGAACTTTACGGCAAATATGTCTTCCTGTCAGAGGGTGTTCGCGGCTCACTTTCAAAAGAGGTGATCGTCAAATACGACCTAAGTAAGAACTCCGACGTTCAGAAGTTCGGCATCGGAATGAAAGAGATTTGGGAAATCGACCCTGCGAAACATAAGGAAGGTACTGTAACTCATACTATGGGTTGGCCGCTTGGCAGCAATGCTGGCGGGGGTTCGTTCATTTATCATCTCGACAACAATCAGGTCTATGTCGGGTTTGTTGTACACCTGAACTATAAGAACCCCTACATTTTCCCATACATGGAATTTCAGCGCTTCAAACATCACCCGATGGTTGCTGAGCTTTTGAAAGGCGGCAAACGCGTTGCCTATGGTGCGCGTGCGATTTCTGAGGGGGGCTGGCAGTCGGTTCCAAAAACATGTTTCCCGGGTGGTGCTCTTTTGGGGTGTTCTGCGGGGTTAGTGAACGTGCCGCGCATCAAGGGCAACCACAATGCAATGCTGTCTGGAAAAGCTGCGGCTGAGGCGGCCTATGCCGCAATCAGCGATGGGCGTTCCGGTGATGAACTCACAGCTTATGAAGCCGATCTGAAATCAGGCCCGGTTGCCAAAGATCTCAAGCGCGTTCGCAACGTGAAACCGCTTTGGTCGAAACTGGGGCTCACAGCGTCGCTGGTTTTGGGTGGCTTTGATATGTGGGTTGCCAATATTACCGGTCTCAACCCTCTGGGTTCGATGAAGCACGGCAAGAACGACGCGCAGGCAACCGAAGAAGCCGCAAAGCACAAGCCAATCGACTATCCCAAACCAGATGGGACTCTGTCGTTTGACCGGCTGACCAATGTCAGCTTTTCAATGACCAACCACGAAGAAAGCCAGCCTGCACACTTGCACCTCGCAGACGCATCAATCCCAATCGCTATTAATCTCGCAAAATATGCAGAGCCTGCGCAGCGGTACTGCCCAGCTGGTGTTTATGAGGTTGTCGAGGAAGAAGGTAAAGAGCCGCGCTTCCTGATCAACTTTCAGAACTGCGTTCATTGCAAGACATGCGACATCAAAGACCCAAGTCAAAATATAACATGGGTGACGCCGCAAGGCGGGGACGGACCGAACTACCCGAATATGTAAATAAACCCGGAAAAAACCTTTGTTAGCGGGGTGGTCAATTGGCCGCCCCGCATTGCTTATACGCGATAGAATGACTACCTTTTCGGCGAGGTATAAATTCGAGGCACCCCTTCATATGATCAGGCATCTAAAAATACTTGCAGTTTCAACGCTCGCGCTCGCCCCTTCCGGGCCGGTATTTTCCGAAGGATTGGCCGGGGCTTATCTGGCCGCAAGGCAAGCAAGCATCGAATCGGATTATGAAGCGGCAGCCCGCTATTTCACAATGGCGCTTGCGCAAGACCCCTCAAACCCGGTTCTTTTGGACAGCGCTGTTGCGACGTATTTGGGGCTTGGCGAGCTTGAGTCCGCTTTGCCTATTGCCAGAAAAATGCGGGCCGACGGGTTGGAAAGTCAGGCTGGGTTTATGGTGCTGATCGCCAATAATATTGCCGCTGGTGATTTTGACGCTGTTTTAAACGACTACAAGGACGGTCACAGAATTGGCCCCTTGGTCGATGGTCTGGTTCAGTCATGGGCTTTGGTTGGAAAAGGTCAGATGACAGAGGCCCTGACGGGTTTTGATGACGTAACGCAAATTCGCGGTACTCGCGCTTTTGGCCTTTACCACAAGGCATTGGCGCTTGCACTGGTCGGAGACTATGAAGGCGCTGACAAAATTTTGTCTGGCGAAGCAAATGGACCGCTCCGCGCAACGCGCAGTGGCGTGATTGCGCATATCGAAATCCTGAGCCAGTTAGAGCGCAACAGCGATGCATTAGAACTTTTGGATCTCATATTTGAAGGCAATACAGAGCCCGGGATCGCCGAGATGCGTGCAGCACTTGAAACGGGTGAAACATTGCCATTTACGCAAGTTTCCAGCGCACAGGACGGGATTACTGAAGTATTCTTTACAGTCGCCAGCGTCCTTAGTAGCGAAGCGTCACCAGCCTATACATTGCTTTATTCGCGCATTGCTGGGTTTTTAAGCCCTGATCATGAAGAGGCGCTTTTGCTGACTGCCAGTATACTGGAAAGACTTGAACGCTATGAACTGGCAACGGAGGTCTACGATCAGGTCCCTCGTGACAGCTTTGTCTATCACATAGCTGAGCTTGGCCGTTCAGAGGCGCTTCGCAATTCTGGCAAGCCCGACGCGGCGATCGAAGTGCTGATGCAGTTGGCTGAAAGCCATAATAAATTGCCAATCGTTCACTCGACCCTCGGCGATACGTTGCGCGGGTTGCAGCGTTATGCTGAAGCGACAGAAGCGTATGATCGTGCAATCGCTCTGTTTGAGGAACCGGAAAGAGATCAGTGGATCGCGTTTTATTCGCGTGGAATAACGCGTGAACGCGAAAACCGATGGGATGAATCGGAAGCGGATTTCAGGAAAGCATTAGAACTTAATCCTGGCCAACCACATGTTCTGAACTATCTTGGATATTCTTTAGTCGAACAACAAATCAAGCTGGATGAGGCACTTGCGATGATCGAAGAAGCGGTGGCCGCGCGCCCTGACGACGGTTACATCGTCGATTCATTGGCCTGGGCATTGTTTCGGCTAGGGCGCTACGAGGAAGCGATTGTTCATATGGAGCGCGCTGCGGAACTGGCGCCGGTTGATCCAATCGTTAGCGATCATCTGGGTGATGTCCTATGGGCCGTCGGCAGAACCCGCGAGTCAGAATTCCAATGGCGCCGGGCTATGTCGTTCGATCCTGAAGAAAAAGATGCTGCACGTATATTGCGCAAGCTTGAAATTGGGCTAGACGCAGTATTGCTGGAAGAGGGATCGGAAGCGCTGTTTGTTGCAAATGGCGATTAGGGAATTTGCCCCCGCTAAGATCAATCTGACGCTTCATGTTACCGGGCAGCAGAGTGATGGTTACCACCTGATTGATAGCCTGGTCGCGTTCGCCGATATCGGTGATTGGGTCGCTGTCGATAAAGCGCCTGAGATGCATTTTACTGTTAGAGGGCCGCGCGCCATGGGTGTTCCGACTGATGACAGCAACCTAGTTTTACGCGCAGCAGATTTGATGCTTTCAGGTCAGAGTGCATCGATCACGCTGGAAAAACATTTGCCTGCAGCATCGGGTATTGGTGGAGGTTCGGCGGATGCCGCGGCCATGCTGCGCGCGATTCACAAGCTTTACAAACAACCCTTGCCATCTGCTCCGGACATTCTTTCGCTTGGTGCGGATGTACCGATTTGTCTTGAAAGTAAAACTGCTCGGATGCAGGGGATCGGTGAAGTTCTGACGCCCATACCCGCGCTTCCGCCTGTCTGGGTTGTATTGGTCAATCCAGGCGTGGAAATTTCGACTCCGCGGTCGTTTAAGGCCTTGGCCTCAAAAGAAAACCCATCGATGCCCGAAATTATTCCTGTGTTCAAAAACCTGGGCGAAATGACGGCCTGGCTCTTGGACCAGCGCAATGACCTTCAGCCCGGCGCAATCGCTATGGAGCCTGTGATCGGCGATGTTCTGGCGGCTCTGGCCACGACTAAAAAGCTTGTTCTGACACGCATGTCAGGTTCTGGTGCAACGTGTTTTGGGCTGTACGCAACAGAGGAAGACGCCTCGATAGCCACGCGATCCATTTCAGTCAGGCATCCTGAATGGTGGGTCGCCACCGGAACGTTAGGATCCGGCGTCAATTAACCCGTTCAACAACGTAGTCAGCGATGTCTGTCAGCATATGACGGATTGGCGCGTCCGGTAGTACGCAAAGCGCATCCTTGGCTTTTGCGGCCCATGACAAAGCCTCGATCCGCGTCTCTTCCATGGCATTGTGCTTTTTAAGCAGGACCAGCGCATGGTCTAGATCACCGCCGCCCTGCGCACCCTTTTCAATTGCCCGGACCCAAAAAGCGTGTTCTTCTTCATTGGCTTTTGCGACGGCTTTAATGACAGGTAGCGTGAGTTTTCGTTCGCGAAAATCATCGCCAACGTTCTTGCCAGTCGCGCCCGAACCCCAATAGTCGAGCAGATCATCAACGATTTGAAAGCTTATTCCGAGCGCATCACCATAAGTGGACAGCGCAGCAACCTGAGCCTCGGGTGCATTGGCGATAACACCGCCAACTTTTGTGGCAGCAGAAAACAACGCAGCGGTTTTACCACGCACAACCTGCATATAAATATCTTCCGTCGTCGCAAGATCCTGTGCGGCGGTAAGTTGCAATACTTCACCTTCGGCGATAGTGGCCGATGCATTTGCCAGAATATCAAGAACCTTCAGTGAGCCGGTTTCAACCATCAACTGAAACGAGCGTGAAAACAGGTAGTCTCCAACCAAAACGCTGGATTTATTATCCCACAGAAGGTTTGCCGTGGGTCGCCCGCGCCGTTGACCTGATTCATCGACAACGTCATCGTGCAGCAAGGTCGCCGTGTGGATAAACTCCACAGTGGCAGCAAGATGCACATGGTACGGGCCATCGTAATTGCATAGTCGGGCTGCGGCTAGTGTCAGCATCGGGCGTAACCTTTTACCCCCGGCCTCAACAAGATGTGCTGTTACCTGAGGGATACGCGGCGCGTGCTTTGACGCCATACGCTCGCGAATAAGCACGTTAACTGCAGCTAAATCATCGGCCAGATGTTCGCTCAGGCGTTCATGTGGTTTTATGCTTTCTTCAACCAGCCCCATCACATCCCCGTCACATAGCTCGACGAATCGTACGCCATGCCCTTATCTCATCATTATGAAAGAGCTTCTCAGAACAAACGACCCGACGATTATTGCATATGCCAAAGCGCTCCTTCAAGGCGAGGGTATAGACTGCTTTGAAATGGACGTAAATATGAGCGTGCTGGAAGGATCAATTGGAATCTTTCCACGAAGGTTGATGGTACGTCAATCCGATCTGTTCATTGCGCGATCCGTTATGAGTGACAATGAAATACCGCTTGGGTCCTGAAAAGATGAGATTTGATCCCAATACGCTAACGTCCGACCATTTCTTAGGAGGGGCGTTGGACATACTGCAACCAGCAAAGGGGTATCGCGCGGGTGTTGATCCGGTTTTGCTTGCCGCTTCGGTTCCAGCAATTCCCGGGCAGTCGGTTCTTGAACTTGGGTGTGGCGCAGGTGTTGCAAGTCTTTGTTTAGGACACAGGGTCAAAGGGTTATCCCTGAGTGGGATTGAATTACAGCCCGAATATAGTGAACTGGCCGTACAAAATGCCGCGCGCAACAATCTGGAAATGGCTGTTTATAATGGCGATTTGCGGGTGCTGCCCAAAGAACTGCTTAACCAAAGCTTTGATCATATCATCGCCAACCCCCCTTATTTTGATCGCGCACATGGTACAGCCGCACCAGATGCGGGGCGTGATATCGCCTTGGCGGGTGCAACGTTAATGAAAGATTGGGTTCAGGCGGCTGCCAAAAGACTTAAACCCAAAGGCTACGCAACTTTTATACAAGATATTCGCCGCCTTCCTGAGTTACTTGAGGCAGTGAGCGCAAGGCTTGGAAGTATCGAAATACTGCCGCTTGCAGCGCGTTTAGGGCGCGACTCGCATTTATTCTTGTTGCGTGCGCGCAAGGGTGGTCGCGCCGCTTTTCGGCTTTATTCTCCGCGTGTTATGCATCAGGGGGTAGCGCATGCTGGTGATCGGGAAAGCTACACGGATCAGATTCGGTCAGTGTTGCGCGACGGTGTGGCTCTCAAGTTTGGTGGGCGCTAGGGTTACTAAGGTATTTCGCATTTTACCGGGAAAAAATCCGCCGCATGCTGCGGTGAAGCGTGACACGACTCAAAATCTGTGTTCGACTGTATGTGATGGTAAATCTTATATGACGGAGGACAAGAATGACAATGAGTTCACATGTACAGGAACTCCGCAAGAAGCATCAAACATTATCTGAGGAAGTAGAGGCCGCGCAACGCAGCCCGGGCGCTGATGAATTTCAGATCGCTAAAATGAAAAAACGAAAACTCAAATTAAAAGAAGAAATTACACGTTTAACCGACGCCTAGTTGGAATCGGAGGCTGCAGCGCTGGCGCGTGCCGCCAGAGCTGCGCCACCAGCAATCAGGGCTGCAGCCAGCAAAAGAGGCCAGTTGGCCGTTGCGACCCCGGCAAGAATCAACGCAATTGTAGACAAAAGTGGTGCTGCGTAAGAGGCAACACCCAGAAGCTGGATGTCACCTTGTTTTACGCCAATATCCCAAACATAAAACGCAAGGCCGACAGGCCCCAGCCCCAGTGCGATACAAGATAACCAGCCGATTGCTGACGTGGGCCATTGCGTTTCTTCCATGAAAAGATGCGCGCCAAAGGCAAGCACAGCTGTTAGCGCGCAAAAAACGGCAACGCTTGCGGTAGGTGTGTCGCCTAAGCGTCGCGACAAAACGGAATAGCTTGCCCATGTCAATGCACAGAGAAATGCCAGCGCATAGCCTGGTAACGCGCTGGTCTGAAAGCCTACGCCACCTTTTGCAACGATGAGCGCTGCACCTGCAAAGCCGATTAGCCCGCCTATCACATGCCCTTTACGCAGATGTTCGCCCGGCAATAAACCAGACATCAGAACGATGAGCAGGGGCCACAAATAGGCAATCAAACCAGCTTCAGCAGCCGGTGCGATGCGTAAAGCCGTGAAATAAAAAAAGTGATAACCAAACAGCCCAAACGTGCCGAAGGCATAAACCTTCCACGAAACATGTCTGAGTTGTTTCAGACCGCCGGTCCGTGCCGCCCAAATCAAACCGATCCCGGCACCGATCGCAAAGCATATGGCGCTAAGCTGCAACGGTGGAACCGGTGCAGATCCAACGGTGAAAAGTGCAAGCAAAGCCCACAGTAGGACTGCGACAAAACCGATGCCTGTTGCTTTACTGCGGGTCATCCAGATAGCTCATCAGCGTTGATGAAATCGTGTCTGTCGCGGAAAGTTTTCATTACACTAATTTCCGAATGAAGCTATTGTTTGAACGCAGCAATATTTAGGCGTGTCTCTGTGCCACTTAGGCACACGAATCTGTATTTGTAGGGTAAGTCAATTGCAATCTTAAATGGGGCGGCGAGCTGCCCATCTCGCAGGGCTTTTTCCGCAAGCGAATAGTGCCCCAATACAACACCGCTGCCGGAGATCGCAGCATCATGTGCGTGATCTGCGTGGGAGAGTCGAGGACCAACCTTTGGCGATGTTCCTATGTCTGCGGCTTTGGCAAAGCTCATATGCCGTGCAGCAGCCTCAAAGGCACGAAGGGCAGTAAACGATCCTGCATACAGTTAAGTAAAACTAAACCGAAGCGACTAAAAGCCTTGTTTGTAAATAGCCTTCAGAACGTCGATCTGAATTCCAGTTCAGTTTTTCAAATGTAGATAGGTAATAAAATGATTGAAGGCACAACATCAAGAAAGACACGAAATGCATTTGAAGCAGCGCATCAAGCACGCGCAGATGCGCTAAAGGCCATATTGTCAGGATTGTTTCGCCGAACCAGCAAGCGCCGTTCCGGAGCGGCAGTCTAACCAAGTTTGGCTGCGGTGTTACAAAAAAGGCCACCCCAAAGGGTGGCCTTTTGATATTGAATTAGGCTTTCTTAAACGAAGAACTGAGCCCCGTTCGCAGAAATTGTGGAACCATTGATGAATTCCGACTCGTCAGATGCGAGGAATGTCACGCATCGTGCGATTTCTGCAGGCTCGCCAAGGCGACCTGCAGGAATTTGAGAAATGATAGACTCGCGAACCTTTTCAGGAACTGCCATAACCATTTCGGTTGCGATGTAGCCTGGGCAAACCGCGTTCGCCGTGATGCCAAAACGCGCGCCTTCTTGGGCCAGTGATTTGGTGATACCAAGATCGCCAGCCTTGGAGGCAGCGTAGTTCACCTGTGCGAACTGGCCTTTCTGACCGTTGATCGAACTAATTGTGATGATACGTCCAAACTTACGTTCGCGCATGCCCGGCCAGATCGGGTGAGTCATATTGAAAACACCTGACAGGTTGGTGTCGATGACCTGATGCCATTGCTCAGGTGTCATTTTGTGAAATGGTGCGTCGCGGGTAATGCCGGCGTTATTGACCAGAATATCAACTGGACCAAGATCGGCTTCAACCTTCGCAATACCTTCCACGCATGAATCGTAGTCTGCGACCGACCATTTATAAGTTGGAATTCCGGTTTCTTCAGTAAATTTGGATGCGGCTTCATCGTTGCCTGCGTAGTTTGCGGCGACGGTGTATCCTGCGTTCTTTAAAGCAACAGAAATCGCCGCTCCAATACCGCGCGACCCTCCGGTGACAAGTGCAACTCTGGCCATAATTCCTCCGACTAGTGTGTAATCAAGTTACAAATTTGTGACAGGGTGCGCAATTTTATTGCGCACCCATCACGTTGTTTAGTCGCGTTCAACGCAGAGAGCAACACCCATACCGCCACCAATACAAAGTGTCGCAAGGCCACGCTTCGCATCACGGCGCTGCATTTCAAAAAGCAAGGTGTTTAGAATCCGGCAACCAGAGGCACCAATGGGGTGACCAATGGCGATTGCACCACCGTTCACGTTAACAATCGAAGGATCCCAGCCCATGTCATTGTTCACAGCACAGGCTTGCGCTGCGAAGGCTTCATTGGCTTCGACGAGGTCGAGATCACCAACAGACCAGCCAGCTTTTTCCAATGCCTTGCGCGATGCATAGATCGGGCCAGCGCCCATAACAGACGGGTCGAGGCCGACTGTTGCATAGGACGCAATACGGGCGAGGGGCTGAATACCGCGTTTTTCAGCATTCGCTGCGCTCATCAGCAACGTCGCGGCGGCACCATCATTCAAACCTGATGCGTTGGCTGCAGTGACGGAGCCATCCTTGGTAAAGGCAGGGCGCAATTTTTGCATTGCTTCCATTGTCGCGCCATGGCGAATGTATTCGTCAGCATCGACAACGATGTCACCTTTGCGTGTTTTGACGGTGAATGCGGTGATTTCATCGGCAAATTTGCCGGCCTTTTGTGCGGTTTCGGCTTTGTTTTGGCTGGCCACTGCAAATTCGTCCTGCGTGTCGCGGCTGATCTGCCATTGGTTGGCAACGTTCTCGGCTGTTTGGCCCATGTGGTAGCCATTGAACGCGTCCCAAAGACCGTCACGGATCATCGAGTCGATGTATTTCACGTCGCCCATTTTGTGGCCCGCACGAAGATGCGCAACATGCGGTGACAAAGTCATGCTTTCCTGACCACCTGCAGCAACGATTTCCGCGTCGCCCAGTTGGATATGCTGGGCACCAAGTGCAACCGCACGAAGACCAGACCCACAGACCTGATTAATGCTCCACGCTGCAGATTCGATTGGAAGACCTGCATTGATATGTGCCTGGCGCGCAGGGTTCTGACCCTGACCTGCTGTCAGAACTTGCCCCAAAATGGTTTCTGATACTTCGGCTTTTTCGATGCCTGCCCGCTCAACCACAGCTTCAAGAACGGCTGCACCAAGATCATGTGCTGGAGTATTGGCAAAAGAACCGCCAAAGCTGCCAACAGCAGTACGGGCGGCGGAGGCAATAACAACGTTGGTCATGTAAGATTTCCTCTTTCGGTTTTGGAATTGGGCAAGGACGGCACACAACGCTTGGTCGTGCATTCGAAGCCCAGCTAGCTTATTCCCGCAGAGTCTTAGGGGGTCTGCCCTGAAAGAGCAACGGACAGGGTGTCTCACACTTTCGCGAATATCATTCTCGCGCTCAAGCGCGCTTCAATTCAGGGCCGGAAGGCCGCTTTACAAAGGGTGCGCCAAAGTAATAGCCCTGCAGGCAATCAATACCCATTTCGGTTAAAAAGATCGCATCCTCTACGTTTTCTACGGCTTCTGCGACTGTAAACATATCAAAGTGTTGGGCAATTGACATCAAGGCGCGTGTTAGAACCTGATTATCGGCTTCCTTGCTGATGCCACGGACGAACTGACCGTCGATTTTGATGACATCGAAATAGAAATCTTTGAGGTAGCGAAATGCAGTATACCCTGCGCCAAAATCATCAAGCGCAAATGCGATCCCCTTTTTTTGAAGGTCCGCCATAAAGCTTGTTACAAGTTCGGGCATCAACATCGCGGAAGATTCGGTGATCTCGAGAATCAGCCGTTCGCCAATTGTTGGTTCGAGCGCGAGACCATGGTTCAGGGTCTGCATCCACCGTTGATACCCTATGGAGCGCGCTGACATGTTGATCGACAATCGCAAGCCAGCGTCATTTGCAAGGGTATTTAAACCCAGCTCAAGCGCCAGGCAGTCTATAATCCGACCCATTTCATTGTTTTCAATAACGTCGATAAAATCGCGCGCTGGTATGATGCGCCCATTCCCATCCATTATTCTGATAAGCCCTTCATAGAAGGCGATCTGATTGGGATTTCGGGCCTGAACGATAGGCTGAAAGGCCAGCATCACCTGTTTTCTGTTCAAAGCATCGCGCACCATTTTAAGGGTGTCACGATCGCGGCTTTCAATGGCGACAGACAGTGGGCTGGAAATGCTGTCGGCAATTTCGACGCCGAGCGTCGAGAGGTCAGATAGCATTGGTTTTCTCCATCATTGGGCGAAAATACTTTGCTTTCTCCAACCCTAACAACAGATGAACAATCGTATTTTATTCGAAATTGAGCTAACCATGATTCAATTTGTTAAACTGCTGTGGTGACTGCAAAAAATGAATGAAGCTTGTAGCTGGGTCGGTGACTCTGAAATTTATAGGACCTACCACGACACAGAATGGGGTGTGCCAGAGTATGACAGCCGCGCCCTTTGGGAAAAACTGATTCTTGATGGTTTCCAGGCAGGATTGAGCTGGATCACCATTCTGAAAAAGCGTGAAAATTTTAGGGCAGCTTTTAAAGGTTTCGACCCCAATGTGATCGCAAAATGGGGAGAGGATGATGTGCTCCGCTTGTTAGCGGATTCTGGGATTGTGCGTCACCGTGGAAAAATAGAAGCGACTATCGGCAATGCGCGTGCCTGGCAGGTTATTGAGGCGCGGGAAGGGTTTGATCAGTTTCTTTGGCGCTATGTCGGCGGTGCACCATTGCAAAACCAATTTAAAACCCAAGCGGAAGTGCCAACCGAAACAGCGCTTTCCAGGCAAGTTTCCAAAGATCTGAAGGCAGCGGGTTTTCGGTTTTGTGGACCCACAATTGTCTATGCCTTCATGGAGGCTGTCGGCATGGTGAATGATCACCTTATTGGATGCCCTTGCCACGAAAAGATCGCAGATTTCCACCGCCAGACTGTCGAATGGCGTACCAGTGCGCGTTACTTTGTGCCGTAGAGGGCCCGAGCATCGGCGTAAGACAAGAGCTTGCGGTTGTTTTCATCCCACAACTGAAGTTTTACGCAAGCAAGGCTTTGAACCAATGTCATGCGCTGTGTTTCTGCCAGAATGGGATAGTCACGCAGAACCTCGGTCAGCCGATAAAAGGGGATGCGGCTGTACAGGTGATGCACATGGTGGACACCAATATTCGCGGTCAGCCAGCGCAGTACAACGGGAAGATCATAGTGTGAACTTCCATGAAGCGCGGCATCGTGTAGCTGCCAGTCTTCGTCGTCATCCCATTGGGTCTCTTCAAACTGGTGCTGCACATAAAACAGCCAGACCCCCATCGTTGCGGCGATGACAACTGTTGGTAAGTAGACCAGAAGCAAAGGCATGAAACCGCCAAAATAAATTGCCAGCCCCAACATAACTGCAATTGCAGCGTTGGTGCACATGGCGCTCGTCCAGTATTTTTGTCCCGCTTTCATCAGGCCAAAAGGCAAGCGATTCTGAAGGAAAAACAGATAAATCGGCCCAAGTCCGAACAGCACGATCGGATGACGATAAATGCGGTAGTGCAACTGACCCAGTTTTGACATGCTCTGGAATTCACGCACTGTCATCGTATGCACATCGCCGATGCCACGCTTATCAAGATTGCCAGAACTTGAATGATGAACCGAATGGGTGCGTCGCCACACATCATAAGGGGTTAAGGTAAGCACCCCAAGAACGCGGCCAACCCAGTCATTTGCATACCGGTTTTTGAAGAATGCGCTATGCCCGCAGTCATGCTGGATCGCAAAAAGCCGCACCAAAAACGCGCCATTCAATGCCGCGATTCCAAGGGCGAGCCAGTAACTGACCGAGAGAGCCCACCAAGCAACTGCCCAGAGTAGCACAAATGGTACAACGCTGACGGCAAGCTCAAAGATGCTGCGCACTTTACTTGGGTTGCGGTATTTCGCGAGAATTTGAATCCAGTCGCGTGCATTTTCCACGGTGCTGGGGGTTTGGTCGTCAATTGAAACGTTGTTCATACTGCTTTGGATCTCACTGGCCTTTTGTAATGTCGGATAAACTACCGGGGCGAATTAGCAAGTAAATTAGACCGATTTCGCTAAATTGGCGTGTTTCTAGGCGCAGAAGCCTGGCGAATGGTTGCTTTCAAAGTGTCAGCATGGCGAATGTATGCGTGCATTAAACGGCCATTATTCTTCCACAAGAAGAGCAGCGAATATCGCTTTGGCACTGTCACTGTCCCATTCAGCGTCACCAATCAAACGGGCAATCTCCTGACCTTCGGGGTTTAGAATCATTGTCACAGGCAGGCTGAGCACTGCCAGATCAGCGGCCAGTTCACGGCTTGGGTCTAGCAAGATTGGCAGTTCTGCGATGTTTTCTTGCTCAAAGAAACGCTTAATTGCCGGCATTGGGTTGCGGGAGGTTGCGACCGGCACAACCTCAAACTTGTCACTGCCCATTTCGGCCTGAAGCCGGTCTAGCGATGGCATTTCTTTGCGGCAGGGGGTGCACCATGTCGCCCAGAAGTTAAGCACGACGTATTTGCCCTGATAGTCGGCAAGCGTATGTTTGCCTCCGTCCGGGTCGAAAAATGCTACATTTGATCCGTCACGCGGCACTTCGTGAAAGTTCAGTTTCTGCATCAACCCTTCGCGCAACGCTTCCAGTTCTGCTATGTCAGTGGCCGCTGCAGTCGTTGCAGTAAGCGCAAGCCCGGCGTATAGGACCATTGAACGTAAATACCGCATTTTCCCTCCAGGGGTTCTGACATGACCAACACAAGTTCTAACGCGATGTGGGGCGGCCGTTTTGCTGCCGGACCCGACGCGATCATGGAAGCGATAAACGCCTCTATCGGGTTTGACAAACGAATGGCTGCCCAGGATATCGCAGGCTCTTGCGCCCACGCTGCCATGTTGGCTGCACAGGGTATCATTACAGATAGTGATGAACAGGCGATACGGGAAGGCCTGCTCACAGTCTTGTCAGAAATTGAGCGTGGCGATTTTACGTTTTCGACGGCGCTTGAAGATATCCACATGAATGTGGAATCCCGTCTGAAAGACCTGATCGGAGAGCCGGCTGGGCGATTGCACACCGGGCGCAGCCGGAATGATCAGGTCGCCGTCGATTTCAGGCTTTGGGTGCGTGATCAGGTTGATGCAGTGATCGAGGGCTTAACCGCGCTTTGCAAGGCGCTGCTTGATCAGGCTGAAGCAGGGGCGGATTGGGTGATGCCCGGCTTTACCCATCTGCAAGTTGCGCAGCCGGTGACCTGGGGCCACCATATGATGGCTTACGTCGAAATGTTTGGCCGCGATATGTCGCGGTTCCGGGATGCGCGGGTTCGTATGAATGAAAGCCCATTGGGTGCGGCCGCGCTGGCCGGCACATCCTTTCCGATTGACCGGCACATGACGGCAGAGGCGCTGGGCTTTGACCGCCCGGCTGCGAACTCGCTTGATGCAGTGGCTGATCGGGATTTTGCGCTCGAATTCCTTTCATCATCAACAATCTGCGCTATGCACCTGAGCCGCTTTGCAGAGGAACTTGTTATCTGGTCGTCTTCCCAGTTCAGATTTGTTGCGCTGAGCGACCGGTTCTCGACCGGCTCATCAATCATGCCGCAGAAAAAGAACCCCGACGCGGCAGAGCTGATCCGCGCCAAGATTGGCCGGATCATGGGGGCTATGGTTGGTCTGTTCACTGTTATGAAGGGGCTGCCGCTGACCTATTCAAAGGACATGCAAGAAGACAAAGAACAAGTATTCGATGCGGCTGACAATCTGATGCTGGCCCTTGCGGCAATGACGGGAATGGTCAGCGATATGACCGCCAACCGCGAGGCGCTGGAAATTGCCGCTGCCAGCGGGTTCTCGACTGCGACGGATCTTGCTGATTGGTTGGTGCGCGCACTGAACATGCCGTTCCGAGATGCGCATCATGTAACTGGAACGCTCGTCGCTTTGGCAGAAAGCAGAGGATGTGACCTGCCGAACCTGACACTTGACGATATGCGATCCGTTCATGACGCGATTACAAAGGACGTGTTCGAAGTGCTTGGTGTGCAGAATTCCGTGGCGAGCCGAGTTAGCTATGGGGGTACGGCACCTGATCAGGTTCGTGTGCAGGTCAAACGCTGGAAGGAGATTTTGGGATGATCCGGGGTATTCTTGTTGCTGCGCTATTGGCCCTTGCTGCCTGCGGCGTTGATGGCCCACCTGTGCCACCAACACAAAATGCGGTTGCCTACTGATGTGTAGACAACGGCCGATCAATCTGACCCGCACTGTCAATGGCGCAATTGTTCCGATGTGTTTCTTTGTCATCTGCCGCTTGCCGTTTTACCTGTTTTTACGCACAAGGCCGATCGTCTGATGGATCACTTTCTTTACCGTGACGGCGTACTTTACGCAGAAGATGTTCGTGTAGCTGACATAGCTACGCAGGTTGGAACCCCTTTTTATTGCTATTCGACGGCGACACTGGCTCGTCACTACAAGCTGTTTGATGACGCGCTTGAGGGGACGGATCATCTTGTTTGCTTCGCGATGAAATCGAACTCCAATCAGGCGGTGATAAAGGTGCTTGGAGATCTCGGCGCCGGGATGGATGTAGTGTCGGGGGGTGAATATCTGCGCGCACGCGCTGCGGGAATCCCTGGCTCGCGGATCGTGTTTTCCGGTGTTGGAAAAACG
Source organism: Pseudohalocynthiibacter aestuariivivens (assembly GCF_018457175.1). Lineage (GTDB taxonomy): Bacteria > Pseudomonadota > Alphaproteobacteria > Rhodobacterales > Rhodobacteraceae > Pseudohalocynthiibacter > Pseudohalocynthiibacter aestuariivivens. The sequence goes on along the minus strand of NZ_JAGFNU010000006.1, from coordinate 148,083 downwards.
CGTGAAGAAATGAAAATGGCGCTGGAAGGCGGCATTCGACAATTTAATGTCGAGAGCGAACCAGAAATGTTCGCGCTGAACGAGGTTGCCCTCTCTTTGGGTGTCATTGCGCCTATTGCGGTTCGGGTGAATCCGGACGTCGATGCAAAAACACATGCAAAAATTGCGACTGGTAAATCGGAGAACAAGTTCGGCATTCCAATTTCGCGCGCTGTGCAGGTCTATGCAATGGCCGCCGGAATGCAGGGACTCGATGCCATTGGCATCGACGTTCATATCGGCAGTCAGTTGACCGAGCTTGAGCCTTTTGAGACAGCATATCAAAAGGTTGCGGAACTGACCAAAACCTTGCGCGCCGAAGGCCATGATATCCGGCGTCTTGATCTGGGTGGCGGGCTTGGGATTCCCTACGAGCGTTCCAATTCGGCCCCCCCGTTGCCGGTTGAGTATGGTGCCTTGATCAAACGGACACTGGGTGATTTGGGATGTGAGATCGAAATTGAACCCGGCAGGTTGATTTCCGGTAATGCGGGTATTTTGGTCAGCAAAGTGATTTATCTGAAAGAGGGTGAAGACCGGAAGTTTCTAATACTTGACGCCGCAATGAATGATTTGATCCGCCCGTCCATGTATGATGCATACCACGATATCATCCCGGTGGCTGAACCGGTTCCGGGTTTGGAAACAACACGTTATGACATTGTTGGCCCGGTTTGTGAATCTGGGGATACCTTTGCAAAAGGGCGTCACCTTCCTCCGATAACAGAGGGTGACCTTGTCGCATTCCGGTCTGCTGGCGCATATGGCGCTGTCATGTCTTCTGAGTACAACAGCCGTCCCTTGATTCCTGAGGTTCTGGTGAAAGGTGATCAATTCGCGGTTATACGCGCACGTCCGAGCTTTGAAGAAATGATAAATCGCGATAACATCCCCGCATGGCTTTGACGCGCATATCGCGCATCTGCCGCTGAAAGGGATGATGAGCCAGTTTAAAATCTCGCCGACGAAGGCAACACTGAACAAATTGCGCTGGCCATTGCGGCTCACGCGTTTGGGTATGGTCGCGGAGCGTGTTACGCGCGCTTTCTGGCCTGTCTGGACGGTGTGTCTGGCTGTCTTGGCCGCCTTGATGCTTGGCCTGCACGACAGATTGTCGAGCGAAGTTTTCTGGGGCATAGCTGTGGTTTCCGGTCTTGCTATGATTTGGTTTGTTTGGAGCGGCATACGCCAGTTTTACTGGCCTTCGGCAATCGAAGCATCAGCAAGGTTAGATGCGACATTACCCGGGCAACCTTTGGCGGCTTTGGCAGACCATCAGGCAATCGGCGCAAACGATGAAGCGTCGCGTGCAGTATGGAAGGCCCATCTGTCGCGAATGCGCGAGGCAACACGGGCGGCGCACGCCGTTCAGCCAGACCTGCGCGTTTCCCGCAATGACCCGTTCGGCCTGCGATACATGGCGGTTCTCGCTTTTATCGTTGCCGTCAGCTTCGGGTCTATCTGGCGTATTGCGAGCGTTACAGAACTCGCGGTCGGGGGTCAGGCATTGGCAACTGGCCCAAGTTGGGAAGGCTGGGTCGAGCCACCGACATATACCGGCAAACCAAGCCTCTATTTGAATGACATCGCAGAGGGGCCGCTTTTGCTGCCAAAGGGCAGCTTGATAACTGTGCACCTTTATGGCGAAGTGGGGTCGCTCGCCGTGTCGGAAACGGTTTCCGGTCGTAACGAAGTACAATCCGACAACACTGAACTGGCAGAGGTTTTCACAGTTGAAACTGGTGGTACGTTATCAGTTGAAGGGTCGGGCGGGCGCAGTTGGCAAGTAAGCGTGATCGCGGATAAGCCACCTTCCATTGAGTTTGATGGTGACATGGATGTCGCCGCCAGTGGCGAAATGCGGCAGCCCTTTGCTGTAACTGACGACTATGGTGTTGTTGGGGGTCAGGCAGAAATAACGCTCGATCTCGGGGCTGTTGATCGTCGCTATGGTTTGGCTATTGATCCGGACCCGCGCGAGGCGATCGTTCTTGATCTGCCGATGACCATATCAGGTGATCGTGGTGAATTTAGTGAAACACTGGTCGAAAACCTGTCTTTGCATCCGTGGTCAGGTCTACCGGTCAGGATTGTGCTGCGCGCAGAAGATGCACTGGGACAAAACGGAAAGTCCGAGCCACTGGAAATTGCCCTTCCGGGGCGGCGGTTTTTTGACCCGCTCGCGCGTTCGGTGATTGAAGGACGGCGCGATCTTCTTTGGGCAACTGAAAACGCCCCGCGTGTTGCGCAGGTTTTGCGCGCGGTGACCCACCGACCAGAAGATTTCGTCCGCTCCACGTCAGCCTATCTGATGCTTCGGGTTGCGATCAGACGTCTTGAGGCTGGGGTTGATGCAGGCTTGTCAGATGAATCGAAAGAGGAAATCGCGACTGCGCTTTGGGATATTGCTGTTCTTCTGGAAGATGGAAATCTTTCAGACGCATTGGAAAGAATGCATCGCGCGCAGGACCGGCTAAGCCAGGCAATGCGTGAAGGTGCAAGCGACGCGGAGATTGCCGGACTCATGCAGGAACTGCGCGAGGCGACACAGGATTACCTGCGCCAGTTGGCGCAAAACCCACGTGAAGGTGGTGATCAGCAACAGGCCGACAGCCGGAACATGCAGCAACTGACCGAGCAGGACCTTCAGGATATGATGGACCGCATTCAGGAATTGATGGAACAGGGCCGCATGGAGGAGGCGCAGGAACTGCTCGATCAACTGGCCGAAATGATGGAGAACATGCAAGTGACCGAAGGTGCGCCAAACGGCGAACCTGGCGGTGAAGGCGAGCAGGCCATGCAAGGGCTGGAAGAAACTCTGCGCGGTCAGCAGGGCCTTTCGGATGATGCTTTCCGTGATCTTCAGGAACAGTTTAATCCCGGCGCACAGGCAGGGCAAAGCGACGAGAACGAAGGTCGCAATGGCGGAGAAGGCCGTGGCCAAAGCCATGAGGGTCAAGGGGGGCAGGGCTCTGGTGACGGCGAGTTGCAGGGAGATGGCCAAAGCGGTGGGCAAGAACGAAGCCTTGCGGAACGCCAGCGCGAATTGCGCGAGTCGCTGCGCCAGCAACAAAACGGGCTGCCCGGTGCTGGTACGCCTGAAGGAGACGCCGCAAGAGGTGCACTTGATCAAGCAGGACGCGCGATGGATGGAGCAGAAGAAGCACTGCGTAACAATGATCTTGCCGAAGCACTCGACAATCAGGCCGAAGCGATGGAAGCCCTGCGTGAAGGCATGCGACAGCTAGGCGAGGCTTTGGCACAGCAGAACAGTGAAAATCAGGGTCAGCAGGGGCAAGTCTCTGGTGAAGGTCAAGCGCGCGATCCACTGGGGCGTAATGCTGGCGCGCGCGGCAATCCCGGAACGAACGAAGGTATGTTGCAAGGCGCGGATGTTTATAGGCGCGCAAGAGAATTGTTGAACGAGTTGCGCGACCGGGCGGCAGATCAGACGCGCCCGAAACCAGAGATAGAATATCTCAAACGTTTGCTGGACAGATTTTGAGTTTCTATTGAATGCGCCCGGAGATTCAGGCGGGACACATTTCTTGAACCGGTATCAAACTTACCAACAAAACGATGTTTTTATTCTGTCGCGCCGGAAATGAGCGTTACAGCGCGGCCAAGCGCATTGTCCATCCAAAGACGCAGACCGTTCACCCAGTCAACATAGGCGATCAAAGCAGGTTTTGCCTGAGGAACAGCTTCTGCAATTTGCGGCGCGACGGCATAAAGACCAATTCCAAGAGCAAACAAAGCCAGGATGAGTCCGAAACCAAGCCTGAAACCTTTGCTGCGCTGGTGAACTTCTATTTCTTCTTCAGTTTCACCGTCTTCATCACGTTCAGATGCCGATCGCAGAGTCGAATTTATTTCTTCGATATCTGGAAGTAAATCGCTACGGTTGCCCGGTTCCTCTGGTTCGGGTTCTTCACCCCGCAGGCGCGCAGTGCGTTCTTTTATCGCTGCGGCTTGCAACTCAGTCGTGTCATTGCTTTCTTGCAGCCCCAGATCGGGCTGAGTTTCTATCGTTGCGCTACCTTCGGCCCGCCGATTGCGTGTTTCCAGGTCGGCTTCTTCGCGCAGAACATCCAAAACCGCTTCGTCTAAAGTCCGCCGGTGAATCTCCTCGGGTGTTTCTTCGCCTTCCGCTGTCTCGTCGTCGTCACTGGTTTTATCCGGGGTTTCTTCGGTTTCCTGCGACTCTTCCAGTTTGTCATCTTCCGCTGCGTGAACATCCTCACTCTCAACGTCAGAGTGTGCCTCTTCCGTCTCCGACGTTTCCACGTGATCCTGATCTGTCAGTTCATCGTCTGCGTCTAGATCGACATTTGAGTTGTTCTGAAACCACGTTTGGCCGCAGTTGGAACATTGTACGTCACGCCCTTCTTCGGGGATAACGCTATCGTCCACCTCGTATTGCGCATCGCAATTCGGACAAATTAGCCGCATATTTCTCGGTCCCTACTACGGTTTTATCGCTTCAATTTGTCTAATGATAAACGTATTAACAGGGCGACGGCAAAGATCAAAGCGTTTGAGCCACCATGATATTGCATCATTTCGTAAACTTGGCAAAAACTGTGTCAAAGATATAACGGATTGGGCCGAGGAGCACAGAGTGATTGAGCTACACAATGTCGCCTACAGCTATGGCGGGGGCGAACTTTTTAACGATATCTCGCTCAAATTGGCACCCGGATCGTTTCATTTTCTTACGGGGCCATCCGGTGTCGGCAAGTCTACGTTCCTGAAACTTTGCTATATGGAGCTTGCGGCGACATCCGGTCAGGTCCGGGTTTTCGGGGCAGACGCAAGCCAAATGACCCGTGATGATATTGCGCGGAACCGGCGCCGTATCGGTGTCGTCCATCAGGATTGTAAGTTTCTTGACCACTTACCGCTTGCTGCCAACGTCGCACTGCCCCTGACGGTTGCAGGGCGTGACGCGTCGGCGGAAGCAGCGAACCTGACAGAATTGTTGAACTGGGTTGGGCTTAGCCAACACACAGATGCACTGCCACCGCAGCTATCGGGTGGAGAACGCCAGCGCGCCGCACTGGCACGCGCCGTGATCATGTCGCCAGATGTTATTCTGGCGGACGAACCAACCGGTAATGTTGACTGGGAAATGTCGCAACGCTTGCTTTCGCTTCTCGTGGAACTGAATCGCATGGGCAAAACGATCATGGTTGCAACGCATGACCTCGCGCTTATCCGCGCTGCCAAGGCGCAGGTTGGCGCCCGCGTACTGCGCATCCAGAACCAGAGCGTTCAGTTGGCGGGGGCAGATCTGTGAACCAAGCAATTGTTGCCCTAAGAGCGTTGTTTGTTGGTGATGTACACGCTGATCGCGTGGTGCCGCCGACCGGGTACACTGCCTGGCTGACCTTGTTTGTTTCAGGTGCGATGGCCTTCCTCGCCGTGTTTTCGCTTGCGCTTTCGCTTGCAACAGGACGATTGGCGGATCGGTGGTCATCAGAACTGGCTCGCAGTTCAACCTTGCGAATTTCCGCACCTTCTGGGCAGATGGCAGCGCAGACGCAAGCCGCGCTTGAAGTTCTGCGCACGACACCCGGTGTTGCCAGCGCCCGGGCTTTGGATGAAGCGGAGCAACGCGCGCTGCTGGAACCCTGGTTTGGGCCCGACTTGCCTGTCGATAGCCTGCCGATTCCGCAGTTGATTGAGGTAATTGAAGACAGTGATGGTTTTGATGCAGAGGGGCTACGTCAACGATTGGCAGGCGAAGCGCCGGGTGCAGTATTGGACGACCACACGCGTTGGCGCACGCCTCTTGTCAAAGCGGCAGACAGGTTGCGGCTTCTTGGTGTGATTTCGATCATTCTAATTGCTGCAACCACAGCTGCTATGATTACACTTGCCGCGAATGCAGCGCTTGCGGCGAATCTTCAGGTTATTCGTGTGCTTCGTCTGGTCGGGGCAAGAGATGTCTATATTGCGCGTGCTTTTGTTCGCCGCTTTACCCTCAGGGCGCTTGTTGGCGCGGGTGTTGGCACTGTTTTGGCGATGATTGCCGTGGCGATCTTACCTGATGCACAAGCTGCTGGCGGTTTTTTAACCGGGCTTGGCTTTCAGGGCGTGCATTGGCTATTGCCGCTCTTGATCCCGCCACTTGCTGCAATTGTCTCGTTCTGGGCGACAAGAACGGCTGCACTTAGAACGTTGGGGGGAATGACCTGATGCGTCACGCTATTCAATGGGTTCGTTCACTTATTTTCATTATTCAGATGTACATCGCGCTTGGGATTGTTGGCTTTGGTTTCATGCCACTTGCTGCGGTGAACCGGAAATGGGCGTTTCGTGCAATTCATATCTATTGCAACTACGTGCGCTGGAGCGCGTCCTGGATTGTCGGTCTCAAATCTGAAATCCGCGGTGAGGTGCCAACAGACGGCGTCATTGTCGCATCCAAGCACCAGTCCTTTTTCGACATTCTGCTGATCTCCAGTGTGGTGCCGCGGTTGCGTTTTATCATGAAAAAAGAACTGCGCTGGGTACCGGTGATTGGCCAATACGCATATTGGACCGATACGATTCCGGTTGACAGGGGCAAACGCGGAAAGGCCATCAAGCAGATGGTTGCTGACGTGAACAAGGGCACAAAAGAACCAAGCCAGTTGGTGATTTTCCCACAAGGAACCCGTGTCGCGGCTGGGGTCAAGAAGCCGTACAAGGTTGGAACGGCGGTTCTTTATGATCAAACGGGTCAAGAGGTCGTGCCAGCGGCTACAAATGTAGGGATGTTCTGGAAGCGACACGGTATTATGCGTTACCCGGGCGTCGCAGTGCTTGAATTCTTACCGCGCATTCCGCCGGGCAAACCTGAAAGAGAGTTTCTTGCCGAACTGGAAGTAGCGATTGAAACGGCAACCGAGGCATTGGAGGCCGAAGCCGGTTTCGTGAAAAAGGACTAGCCGATGGAAATGATAGACAGTATCGCCGCACTTGAAGCGATCTATGGAACCCCCGGCGAAGCGTCCATTCTTAAAGTCGCGCGTCAAATGACCCCGACATATCGAAAATGGATCATGGCCAGCCGGTTCTGTGTATTTTCAACCGTCGGGCCAGACGGTACCGACGGTTCACCACGCGGTGATGCTGGTCCAGTGGTTCAGGAACTTGATGTTCATACGCTTGCCATGCCGGACTGGCGCGGAAACAACCGGATGGATTCCCTGCGCAATATTGTAAGGGACGGACGTGTTTCACTGATGTTTATGGTTGCGGGGTCTGAAAATGTCGTGCGTGTGAATGGCACAGCGCAACTTACAGCCGATCCCGACATGCTCGGTCGGTTTGAAAAGGTTGGTAAGCAGCCACGATCGGTCATTTTGATTGATATTGCAGAGATTTACTCGCAATGCGCCCGGGCGGTAATACGTGCGGGGATCTGGCGTGATGGCGACCAGTCCGAAGGTTTGCCAACAGTGGGTGATATGCTTCGCGAAATGACCTCGGATGAATTTGACGGCGCGCGCTATGATGCCGATTGGGCAGGGCGCGCCGTCAAAACTATGTGGTAACGGTTACGGTAACACACTTTGTATAGTATTCCGAACTGGCAACAGTGTATTTGCGGCCAGTCATCTCTGATATCAGTTTAACCTTCTAAGCGGCCACTTTCCGCGCGACGCTTGGCAATGCGCCCATCAGATCCTCCAGAATGTCATCGACATTTTCAAGACCGACAGACAAGCGGATCAGCCCCTCTCCAATATCATGCTCGGCGCGTTCCTCCGGTGTATAGGTTGAATGGGTCATGCTGGCAGGATGCTGAATTAATGTTTCCGCGTCGCCAAGACTAACAGCGCGCTGGATCATCTGAAGCCGGTTCATTGTTTCAATGCCGGTACGCATTCCACCATGAACTTCAAAGGCGATCATTCCACCAAAATCTGCCATTTGCTTTTTCGCCAGGCCGTGTTGTTCAAAGCTTTCAAGTCCAGGGAAATAGACCTTTTCAACTGCACTATGCGCTTCCAGCTCCCGCGCAACGATCATTGCGCTTTCGCAATGGCGCGCCATCCGCAGTTCCAGCGTTTTCAGGCCCCGGGTAATGAGCATAGCGTTGAAAGGTGACATGATAGAGCCCGTCATATCCTTCATGCCTTCCATGCGAACACGCGTTACGTCTTCTGCATTGCCGACAACCATGCCAGCGATCAGGTCACCATGTCCGCCCAGATACTTTGTTGCCGAATGCACAACCAGATCAGTGCCCAGTTCAATCGGACGGGTCAACAAAGGCGTGGCATAGGTGTTGTCGACGACTACCTTTGCGCCACCCGCTTTAGCAATTTCCGAGATCGCGGCAATATCAACGAGCCGCATATTCGGGTTAGCGGGTGTTTCAAAGTAGACAATCTTGGTTTTCGCATTCATTGCGCGGGACAGGTTTTCAGGAATTGTCATATCGACATGCGTGATCGTAATGCCGAATTTCCGAAGGCCGTGGTTCATAAATGAGAAAGTGCAGCCATAAAGCGTTTTATCAACAATCACCTCGTCGCCCGGCTCTAGAAAAGTCCAGAGAACTGAAGTGATTGATCCCATACCGGATGAGTTCGCGAGCGCCGCTTCACCGCCTTCAAGATTCGCGATGCGTTGCTCTAACAAGTCAAGTGTTGGGTTTGAGATGCGAGAGTAGATATGGCCGGGCCGCTCTCCGGCGAACATTTCGCCCCCTTGTTCAGCCGTGGCAAACGAAAAAGTAGATGTCAGGTGCAGAGGCGGGGTCAATGCACCGTGTTCATCCTGAGGATCATACCCGTGATGGATTGCACGGGTAGCAAAGCCAGTGCTGGACGATTTTGAAGCTTGGGTCATTTCTGCGTCTCCGGTACTTTGAGTTACCTCTATGATATGCTAAGTAAGAGCGCATTTAGTTGCTAATATTGCCAAGTAATGAAATATAAATGGCAGTTATTGCTAAGAAGGTCGAAGATATGGATGCTAAAGACCAACAAATTATTCGCGAGCTTCAACTTGATGGGCGGCTTACAAATAATGAACTTGCTGAACGGGTGAATCTATCGCCATCACCGTGTTTGCGCCGCTTGCGAAACCTTGAGAAATCCGGAGTTATCCAGGGATATACGGCGTTGGTTGATCAGGCGGCCTATGGTTTGCCTATTACTGTCTTCATTCGTATTCGGCTGGAGCACCACAATAAAGAGGCCGTTCAGGTGTTTGAGCAGCACATAAACCGGATCGACGAAGTCCTTGATTGCTATCTGATGACTGGAGACAGCGACTATCTGCTGCGCGTGATCGTTGAAAGCCTAGCGTCTTACGAAGACTTTATTCGTGAGAAAATTCACCGAATCCCTTCGATTGCGTCGATCGATACGAGCTTTGCGTACGGGACCGTAAAACAGAACCGCGCCTTTGCTTCTGTCATTTGAGAACAACAGATCAGTAGCTAAACAAAGGCTGCATGGTGAGGTATGGGTCAGACTAAGTTTTTTTGAACATTAAAATTTTTCTATTGAGCAAGGAAAAGTATGGGTTTCCTAGTGTTTGCACGAAAAACCGCTGCATCTGAACGTCGTTTGCTCTAGAGTTTCTAAAGATAGGGTCGGATGTTTTTCCACTTTCGCACTCCCCTAGAGCGGGTGTTTAGAAACAATACAACATAATATGGCCTTAAAATTTCCATAAAAAATACAATCCCCATCAACTAGTCTGATCTCTCAAGTCAGTAAGACAGCTGCGGAGAAATTTGATGAAAATACTTGCCGTTGATGATGATGTATTCATCCTCGAACTACTTCCAGTTGTTTTGGCAAACTCTGGGTATCACGACGTGTCAGTTCGCGCGTCCCCTATCCGCGCTCTTTCGCTTTTAGAGCGGGAAGAACCCAAGTTCGACTGTCTTTTCCTTGATATCGCAATGCCGGGTATGGACGGTATCGAGCTATGCCGCAGAATTCGCGCTTTGCCGGGTTATAAAGAAACACCAATCATTATGTTGACCGTGATGTCTGACATCTCGCATATCGACCGGGCGTTCGAGGCAGGTGCAACTGACTATGTTACAAAACCGTTCGACGTGACAGAGATTGGTGCCCGGGTGCATATCGCGGAAAAACTGATCGCTTCTCAGAATGGCGTCAAAGAGCGTCAGGCGGCCAAAACCTCCCCTGTGAGCAAAAGCGAACCCGTTGTCGCAACAGCATTCCTTGATCCGCAGCGCATCGAAGATGTTGAAGGTGCGGTCGAATATGAAGCGCTTTCAAACTATCTGGGTCAGCTTTCAAGAGCTGGGTTGGACAGTTCAAATATCTTCGCGATCAAGATTGATCAGGCGGAAGAGATCCACTCAAAGACAAGCCCGCTGGAGTATTCTTTTGCCTTGTCAGAGGTCGCTGACGTGATCGCTGAAATCCTTCGGGAAAAAGGGTTTTTCCTGATGACTTACGCGGGAAGCGGACATTTTCTATGCGTTTCTCATAGCAACTACTTTGACTCCGATCCGGATGCGGTATTGACGCTTCAATACGCGATTGATGAGCGTGAGTTAGCTTACGACAATGGTTCACCTATGGACATCAATGTTTCGGTTGGGAAATCGCTGAAGCCTCGTGTGAGCGCCTCCAAGGGAACGCACCGGATTTTCCGCGTGGCAATTGCGCGGTCGGAAGACACCTACAATGCAAAACAAGGGCTACTCAGCCGACCGAACATTCGGCGTGTCCCATAATAAACTGCCAAAGGGATGGTTGGTGTCAGCAGCCAACCATCCCAACCTAACAAACGAAAACCGCGGCCCCGTTCAGGAATGGCTGCGGTTTTTTTTATGAGCTCGCTTGAATTTCAGAATAACACGTCGCAATCCGACCCTGGATCAGACGGTCTGTCAGCGGCTCACAGCGCGTTGCTTAGCGCTGGCGCGAGGTTTGCAGAGGCGATAAGCGCAGCAAGGTGTGAATCGCGATTTTTTAGGAATTCAAGCAGTTGATTATTGTAATCCGACGATACAGCTTCGACAATTGAAGGTCTTTTTGTCAGCATTGCACGCCAGTGGGCCACTTTGGGTTTGCCCTCAAAAACTGAGTGGTCAAGGATTTGGTCAAAGACATCGAAGTACCGAAAGACTGGGCCGAAAACTGCGTCAACGAGACTAAAATCAGCACCGTTAAAGTAGGGCCCCTCGCCAATCTCCGTCTCTAAGCGGGTGAATTTTTCAGAGAGCGCAATCGATTTCTTGCTGAGGTTCTCAGAGTTATCCGCGTTATAGAACCCCGCAATATCGTTCAGAATAGCAGATCCAAACTCAACCCAAGCCCGGTCACGCGCACGTGTCAGAGGATTATTGGGATGAAGTGGGTTTGGTTGCGTATCTTCAAGATATTCCAGAATAACTGCGGATTCGAAGATTGGAGTATTCTCTGCCACCAATACAGGTGTTTTTCCAAGCGGCGAAATTTTTAGGAACCAGTCAGGTTTGTTCGAGAGGTCGATATACGTACGGTCAAACAAAACGCCTTTTTCTGCAAGTGAAATGGCTGCGCGTTGTACATAAGGGCACAGGTGGTGGCTGATCAGGTGAAGTGTCATTTGGTGATCCTTTAATATAGATGCAATCGCATCTATATGGGTGGATATATTTTAGAGTCAACCTTGATGCATTTGCATCTATATGTCATGAACCCGATATGGCTAAACAAATCAAAGATGAAACTATCGATCTGTGGAAAAGCCTTATGCGCGCAAGCGAACGTGCGCTCGCGTTTATCGAGGCCGAGTTGGCAACGCAGAGTTTGCCACCACTAAACTGGTATGACGCCCTGCTCGAAATCGAAAAGGCAGGAAAAGAAGGCATACGGCCATACGCGCTGAAGGATCAGTTATTGTTGCCGCAATACGGGACCTCGCGTTTATTGAACAAAATTGAAAACGCGGGGTTAATTTCCAGGATTGCCTGTGACTCAGACGGCAGGGGGCACGCTGTAAGAATTACGAAAGACGGAAGGGAAACCCGCCGAAAGATGTGGCCCGTTTATGAAGAGTGTTTGAAAAAACTGCTGGAAGACAGGTTTAGCGCGTCGGAAATAGAAAGTGTTGCTTCACGCCTTGATCAGATCAGCCCACCCGACAGGAAATGAAACCTTTTTCCAGGTTATGCAGCGAGCCCCTTTGATCCGAGATCCAGATATTTCTTTCGTCTGTCCTTGACCAGCGCATCAGGCTTTTTCTTTAAAAGTTCTGCCAGCGTTGTTTCCAGTGCACGACCTACTGCTTCTATTGCAGCGGTACGGTCGCGTTGTGCGCCACCAACAGGTTCTTTGATGACTGTATCTGCTACGCCCAGTTTAAGCAGATCTTGCGCAGTCAGACGCAATGCTTCGGCCGCTTCGCGCATTTTCTCCGCGTCCTTCCAAAGGATAGAGGCACATCCTTCAGGGCTGATCACCGAATAGATTGAATGTTCGAGCATCAAAATTTTGTTGCCCGTCGCGAATGCTACTGCACCGCCAGACCCGCCCTCGCCGATGATAACCGAAATTAACGGCACTTTGACCTGCAAACATTTTTCGGTTGAGCGTGCGATCGCCTCTGACTGGCCGCGCTCTTCTGCGCCTTTGCCGGGGTATGCACCCGGGGTGTCTACAAGTGTGATGATCGGAAGGCCAAATTTATCGGCCATTTCCATAAGCCGGATCGCTTTACGATACCCCTCTGGCCGTGCCATCCCGAAATTGCGCTCGATACGAGTTTTCGTATCGTTGCCCTTTTCGTGGCCAATGACCATCACCGCGGTATCGCCAAGCCGTGCAAGCCCACCCATGACTGCGTGGTCATCCGCAAAATTACGGTCTCCGGCGAGTGGCGTGTATTCTTTAAACAGCGCATTTATGTAATCTTTGCAATGCGGACGGTCAGGGTGGCGCGCGACCTGACATTTGCGCCATGGTGAAAGGTTTTTGTAGAGGTCGACCAGCATGGTCGCCGCCTTTTTATCCAACCCGGCGGCTTCTTGTTCGACGTCCATCTCTTCATTCGCACGCGCAAGGGCGCGCAGTTCTTCGGCTTTGCCTTCAATTTCGGCAAGCGGCTTTTCGAATTCGAGATAGTGGGTCATAATCTACTCCGGAAACCTGATCTGTCCGTATATGGCAATACCCGCTGCGCAATGCAACTCAGCAAGATTATGACGCGCAGATAAGCCTATGGCGAGTGGGATTTTCCTGCGTTTCCAAGTTCGATCAATCAAAAAAATTAATTAATGCGAATTGCGTATCAGTTTTAAGCAAAGGCTTGAAGGGCAATTCCAGGCGAAGTCAGAACCGGCATCTTTAGCTGGCTCAATAAAGAAGACGCGCCAGCCATCGATGCTTGCGCAAGCACGACGGTGTTTGTGTCAGGATGGTCAACAACATATGCGTTCACGGCCCCGGCAATGCAGGCCAGAAACGCCTCGTTTTCACCAGCTTCAAACAAGGGCCAAAACTGCTCAAGGAACATTGGTATGATCGTTGCGTCTGAATCAGTCGCTTCAATTTCCTGTTCCAAAAGCTCAGTGCTGGGGGTCCGCGTGCTTTCCAGACAAAATACCATCAGAATTTTTCCACCACGCCGCGCCGCTGCACTCATCATGGGCCGGTCTATTCGGATAGCACCAAGCTCTTCTGCGACCGGGCCCAAAGTTGTGCAGGTGCAAACAACAGGGCCGTCTGCAGTTTGCACCAACTCAGAAATCTCTGCATGCAAAGCAGAATCCATGCCATTTTCACGCGCGCGCGTCAGCCAGTCTTCGTGGATGTGCTGTACAAGTTCCAAATTTGGCGCAATTTGCTCTGCCAGTTTTGAAAAGGTTGCGTGATGCACCGTTGCTGTGTGCAAAAGCGTCAGTGGTTTTTCCATCGCGCCTATCCCGAATTCCTATGTGTCTTAATCGTTAATCATTTCTGACTGCCGGACAATCACTTCGGCCTGTTTAATGCTCGCGATATCAACCAAACGACCTTTGTAGACAGTTGCGCCTTCGCCGTTCGCCTTTGCGGTTTCCATTGCAGCAAGGATTTCACGTGCCTCGGTAACCTGTTCCTCTGAGGGTGTGAAGACCTCGTTCGCGATTGCAATCTGCTTTGGGTGGATCGCCCATTTGCCAACCATACCCAAAGTGGCCGAGCGTCGGGCTTGTGCGCGAAAGCCTTCATCATCGCTGAAATCGCCAAAGGGGCCGTCGACAGGCAAAACTCCGTGTGTGCGACATGCCGCAACAATTGCAGCCTGCGCCCAGTGCCACGGGTCGGACCAGTGTTTTTCGCCTTCACGGTACATGTAATAGTTTTCTTGCGTGCCGCCGATTCCGGTTGTCTGCATGCCCATCGACGCAGCAAAATCCGCAGCACCCAATGACATCGCCTGAAGTCGCGGGCTTGATGCAGCGATTTCTTCCACATGCGCGATACCAGCAGCACTTTCGATAATCACTTCAAAACTGATCGGCTTTGCGCGCCCCTTTGCGGCCTCGATGGCGCTGACCAGGGCATCAACCGCATAGATATCTGCTGTACACCCCACCTTCGGAATCATGATTTGATCCAACCGGTCGCCCGCCTGTTCCATCAGATCAACGACATCTTTGTACCAGTAGGGTGTATCGAGACCATTGATCCGGACGCTCAGGGTTTTGGTTCCCCAATCAACACCACTGATAGCTTCGATAACATTCTCACGCGCACTATCTTTGTCGGAAGGGGCGACAGAGTCTTCCAGATCAAGGTTGATAACATCTGCGGCGCTAGCGGCCATCTTTTCAAAGATCGCGGGGCGCGAGCCCGGGCCAAACAATTGGCAACGGTTCGGACGGGCTGGAGCAGCGGGTTGAATGCGAAAGCTCATAGAATTGGCCTCTCGGTAATGATGTTACGTTATGGATTGCTGGAGGGATAGAATATTGCGTCATGCTGCGCAAGCAGCATTGCTTGCAACTGCAGCAATTCAAGCTAAGCGACTATAAAGAGCTACTCGCGATAGTTTGTTTAGAATCAAATTTGGTGAGAGGAGAAAAATGAAGTATTGTGAATAAAAGAGTATATATTATTCTAAGAAATTCTAATTCTCACGAATAAACGTGCATCAATAAGTAATATTGCCACGTATCTTGCGAAATATTCCCTGCCAAAATTGTGAATAATAGAGACTGATTTTTCTGGGGGCTGACATGATCGAAACACCATACCTTCTTTTTCTCGGCGATGCGCCGGACCAACTCGCAGCAAAAGTTGCGCAGGGTATCAAGGATTGGCGCCCTGAAAACGCCGTTGGTCAGTTTCGGTTACCCGGATGTGGCGCCGACGTTGGGCTTAAGGATCTCAGCCTTGCAGAAGCGCAAGCCGCTGGCGCCAAAACACTGGTCATTGGTGTCGCCAACCGCGGCGGCTATATCTCAGCAGCATGGAAAGCTGTGCTGATTGAGGCGCTCGAGATGGGGTTTGACCTTGCTTCTGGTTTGCACAACCTGTTGCGCGACGAAGGTGATCTTGTCGCCGCTGCGCAAACTCACGGCGGCACCGTGCACGACGTGCGGGTTCCGACGGTCTGGTACCCAATCGCGAATGGTGAAAAGCGTACGGGAAAGCGCTGCCTGGCGGTTGGGACGGACTGTTCCGTTGGCAAAATGTACACTGCTCTGGCGATGGATGCCGAGATGCAGAAACGGGGAATGAATACCTCGTTTCGCGCGACGGGTCAGACTGGTATCCTGATCACAGGCCAAGGTGTGCCACTTGATGCAGTGATCGCCGATTTTATGGCGGGTGCTGTTGAATATCTTACGCCCAACAATGACGACGATCATTGGGATCACATTGAAGGGCAGGGGTCACTTTTTCACGTTTCCTATTCTGGTGTCACGATGGCGTTGCTCCACGGTGGGCAGCCAGACGCGTTGATCCTTGCGCATGAGCCGACACGCAACCACATGCGTGGTCTGCCGGGATATGATTTGCCCTCGCTGGAAGAGCTGCGTGATACTGCTTTGCCTTTGGCACGGGTTTCAAACCCGGCCTGTCAGGTTGTCGGTGTTTCTGTGAACACGCAACACCTGAGCGATGATGAAGCACTTAGCTATCTGGCAGAGGTTGAGGCACGCATGGGCATTCCTGCGGTTGACCCGTTCCGTCAGGGGGCGGCGCGTCTGGTGGATGCACTCGCCACGCTCTGAAACCTCTCTACGTTTCCTTGCAAAAACATTCCACTCGGGTGAAGAGTGCCTACAAGGAAACGCCAGATGCCGGGAGGCAACATATGGAACTCTTAATCACCCCGGATGTGTTCAAGCTGGCGCAGGTTTTCACGATTTCGCGGGGGTCACGGACCGAAGCGAAAGTGCTGACCGTACGCGCGACAGAAGGCGAAAAAACTGGCTGGGGGGAATGTGTTCCTTATGCGCGGTACGGCGAAATGCTCGAGTCTGTGGCGGATCAGATCGCAAGTTTGCCATCAGATTTGGATCGGGTGTCGCTTGCTGGTCTTCTTCCCGCAGGTGCCGCGCGCAATGCTGTTGACTGCGCACTTTGGGATCTGGAGGCAAAACATGCAGGCAAGCGTGTATGGCAGTTGGCGGGTCTTGCGAAACCTGGGCCGGAGATTACGGCCTATACCTTGTCGCTCGACACCCCGGAAAAAATGCGTGCGCAGGCAGCCAAGAATGCACACCGTCCATTGCTGAAAATCAAACTCGGCACGCCCGACGACATGGGGCGGCTTGAAGCCGTGCGAGCAGGCGCACAGAAATCCCGCATCATTGTTGATGCGAACGAAGGCTGGACAGCTGAGGTTTATGCGGACCTCGCGCCCCACCTGCTGCGGCTTGGTGTTGAGCTTGTGGAGCAGCCGCTTCCTGCGGGTGCGGACGACATGCTTTCAGAAATCGAGCGGCCTTTGCCCGTCTGTGCAGACGAAAGCTGCCACGACCGGGCGAGCCTGCCTGATTTGAAGGGTAAGTATGACGTAGTGAACATCAAGCTCGACAAAACTGGCGGGTTGACCGAGGCGCTTGCCTTGCGCGACGAGGCGTTGAAGCAAGGCTACGACGTTATGGTTGGTTGTATGGTTGGATCTTCACTTGCAATGGCCCCTGCGACGCTTGTTGCGCAGGGTGCATTGGTAACAGACCTTGACGGGCCGCTTCTGTTAGCCGAAGACCGCGATAACGCATTGCAGTTTGACGACGCCGGGGTACACCCACCTGTGGCCGAACTTTGGGGTTGAGGAGAGATAAGATGAGCCGGACAGTTTATGTAAACGGATCTTTCGTGCCGGAAGAGGCCGCCAAGGTTTCAGTCTTTGACCGCGGATTTCTGTTTGCTGATGGTGTATACGAAGTAACCAGCGTTCTGGGCGGTAAACTGATTGATTTTGCAGGTCACGCCAAACGGCTGGAGCGGTCTCTGAACGAGCTTGATATGGCAGCACCCTGCACCATGGATGAATTGCTTAAAATTCACCGTGAACTGGTGCGTCTGAACGAAGTTGACGAAGGCCTCGTCTATTTGCAGGTGACGCGCGGAGCCGCAGACCGGGATTTTGTTTTCCCCGAAGGTGTTGCCCCAACGCTTGTGCTGTTCACCCAGTCAAAAACGTTGATCGACAGTCCGGCCGCGAAAAAAGGTGCCAAGATCATTTCGATTGAAGATATCCGCTGGGGGCGCCGCGACATCAAAACCGTGCAGTTGCTGTACCCGTCTATGGGTAAGATGATGGCAAAGGCTGCAGGTGCGGATGACGCCTGGCTGGTCGAAGATGGTTTCGTGACCGAAGGCACAAGCAACAACGCCTATATCGTCAAGAATGGCCGGATTATCACCCGTCAGCTTTCAACTGACATTCTGCACGGGATCACCCGCGCTGCCGTTCTGCGTTTCGCGCGCGAGGCCCAGATGGAAGTCGAAGAACGCCCTTTCACCATTGAAGAGGCGATGGACGCGGATGAAGCCTTTACAACATCTGCTTCTGCTTTTGTTATGCCGGTGGTTTCCGTTGATGGGGCAGAGCTTGGCGATGGAACGCCGGGTCCAGTTGCAAAACGCCTGCGCGAAATTTATCTCGATGAAAGTCAGAAGGTCGCGGTCTGATATATTTCTGGCTTATCGGAGATATGAAGCCGTTAGGCACCCTGTAGACGGTTCAAATTCCCAGTTATGCCAACTGGTTTGCGTTGCTGCGCCTGGCCTTTCGAGCTCCGCACACACTCTGAAAGCTGTTGGTGAGATAGGTTCATATCGATAGGGCACATCAGTAAAAGGATCTGAAAGGCGGACATCTCTGCTACAGCTTTCGATTTGTCCGAGTTCTTCGGGAAGCGTATTCTGATTTGAATCGGCAACGCATTCAACGAATGAAGCTAACTCTCTGAGGTCGGTTATCCGTGCTTCGTCACGTTTTTCCATGCGCCCCGCGGTCGGGCCCCCAACGACAACCAGTCCCACGATGACGGCTACAACTACAATCAGCGCGATCAGGATCTGGGGGAGGTACTCAGAGCGCATCTTTTTTCTCGTTGGTTTCCTTGCTGAAATAGAAAAATATGATACCTGCAACGACAGCAACAACAATTGACTTCGCAATGAAGCGCAAGGTTAGATCACCGCTCAACAAGGCAAAGATCGCGTACATCAGATCACCCAGCAAAGAGATTGATGCGATAAACAGCGTGATGTATCCAAACCATTTCCTGACGCCAGACCGGCTTTTACCAGGGTCAACGCGGGTTTCGCGCGTTGCACGAGTATTCAGGATAAGAAAAAGCGGCGCAAAGACGATAAGCGAGGCGATCGACCAACGCATTTGTCCAAGCGCGTAGCTGGCGGGCCGGATATCTGAGGGATCGGGAAGCCAGCGGTCAATCAGGTTGAAGGATAAAGTGGTTAAATGCCACGCGGTCATACCCAAAGCAGCAAACATCAGGCCGTAGAAAAATGCTTCTTGCGCCGAAACGTACGCGCGAGGTCGCGGCACTGGCGGCGAAAAATCACTGTCCACCCAGGCATTTAAAGAGTCAGATATCTCGTTCGGGGCCCACCCCGCTTTTGCCAGTGCCTCAGAAATTTCATCACGCGATCTGCCAGCGGCAAGGGCGTCATGTACAAAAACGGCTATTTGATCAGCTGGGCGCATGTTGGTCAGCCTTAAAGCAAGTGATGGTTTTTCTAAATGTAAGATAGCCAAAAGAGGCATGATCGCGCAATGACAGGTAATTAGTTAGCTTGGTACTTACTACAGTTTCACTTTCTCGCTGAAATAACATGCCCCGAAGTCGGAAAAACCGCTTCGCCAGATTGGACCACATATTTCGAAAGCGTCCGGTCTGAGTGTTCAAGAACTTCTTTAATCCTGGCTTCTCCAAGATGAATATCGAATAGAGGTAGCCAACCGCGAAGTTCGGCTTCGACCATGCTCTGCGAACTTGGGAAACGGGCGGACTCGACCTTCGTTTCGACAATGATATCGCTGAAACCCGCACGTTCAAGCAAAGTCATAACGTCGCCATGGTTTCCCAATGTGAATGGCAGATGCACAGCGTCTGCCGCAGCTACGCCAACATGTTCTCGCAGGACGGAAATGATCTCTTCATACGTGGGGTTCTCCTCGATCGTGTTCCACACCGAAATCGCGAGTTTGCCGCCGGGCTTGAGGATCCGAAACATCTCGTGAACTGCCGCTTCCCGGTCCTCAAAAAACATCATCCCGAACTGTGACATGGTGCAGTCGAAAGATGCGTCTTCCAGCGCTAGCGCTTCGGCATGACCGAGCACCCAATCGATGTTGGCTTCCAATTCCTTAGCCGCTGCAATCATACCCGGTGCCGCGTCAACACCGACGACACTGCCAGCGACGCCAACGCGAGACAGGGCATCCCGTGCGAGCACGCCGGTACCACAGGCAATATCAAGAACGTGGTCACCTTCGTGCACCCCTACCGCTTCAAGGAGATGTTTGGTCCAAGGTGCAAACAGAGCGGGCACGAAAAGTCTTTCATAGCCTCGCCCCGCCTCGAGCAGTTCAGTGGGAACAGGATCACTCATCGGTCAGGCACTTCTATTTCTCATTTCCTTTGATGATCCTGCCACTGGCGACAGATTCTGGCAACGCCGTTCGCATATAACGGCAACTAAAGGCCCAACGCTGACCGGGCACAAAGGTTTTCATTTTTGGAACAGTTGCAGGCTCTGGTCTCAGCACCATCAGTTTTTTTGTGTCCATCCAACGAGCAGATATTTGAAGCCTTACCGCTCTCCCACATTTTCTCGGAAGGCGACTTCGAACTCGGCCTGTTTTTCAGGGCTGGCTTCGGCTTGGTATTTTTCTTTCCACTCGGCAGAGGGCATTCCGAGAAACGCCTCGCGGCCTTCTTCCTTGCTCATCTCAATGCCGCGTTCGTTGGCAGCTTCCTGATACCATCTTGAAAGGCAATTCCGGCAGAACCCTGAAAGGTTCATCATATCGATGTTCTGGACGTCTGTCCGTTCTCTTAGATGATCCCGCAGACGACGAAACGCGGCAGCTTCCAGTTCGGTTCGTGTGGCTTTGTCCATCATAGATTCCTTGCTCTGTTTACAGGACGCGTTTCGCGTAGGTTTCGCGGTCAATGTCTTTGATGTCGACTGTCAGACTTCCGACATCAGGCAATGTGGCGACGAGCGCTTTTAAAATCAAGTTTGTTAGGCGCGCCTTTGATTCCGTGTCACGCCCTGACAGAAGGCGAACGGTGGCATGGGCAAAGCTTTGCGGCTCCTGGCCAATATACACATAGGGGCAAGGCAGTGCCCGCACCTTGACTGCGCCAGTGTCCGGGAAAATTCCATTGTCACACGCCACTTTGAAAAGTTTTTCACATAGCGCCTGCATGTCATGCGATTGATCGAGTGTAGCGGAATATTCAACAACAATATGCGGCATCGTTTCTTTCTATAGGCCGGTCTCGGCAAGAACTTCCTGAAGGATTGGTGCCAGCCTTTCCGCCCAAGCCACCTGTTGTTCGTCGGTCCGGATTAGGTCGTTACGGATTTCGATCAAAACGTTCGGGTGGCCATTGTCGATTGCGTGCCGATCAATCGCATCACCGGGCAGGTGCCCGCCATAGGGCTCATTTGCACCAATGCAAAGATCAGTTTCTTTGCTCAGACGGTCCAGCAATGGCAGCGCAAGACGTGTGTCATCAGCATAGAGAAGCCCGACGTGCCATGGACGTGGCGAGCGCCCGCTCAGCTGAGGTGTAAAGCTGTGGATTGAAAGGATCACCGGTGTCTCACGGGACGCAATCAATTTGGTCAACGCGTCGTGATACGGGCGGTAATAGGCGTTGAGACGACGCTCGATTTCCTCTCCGTCTGCATGGCGGTTGGCTGGAACAATTGTCCCGTCGTAAAGCTTCATCAAAAGCGTCGGGTCGTCTTCGCCCCGATTCGGGTCAATCACGAGGCGCGAAAAGTTGCTTAGAATTGCAGGCGCATTCAGCAGCTCTGCTAGGGCCCATGTAACACCAGCGGCCCCAACATCATACGCAATGTGGCGCGCCATATCTTCGGAGGGCAGGCCAAGATCACCTCCGCCGACTTCTGCTGGTACGGTGTTGGTTGCATGGTCACAAGTGACGACCCAGCGCGCGGGGCGGTCTGCGCCGATGATGTGAAACGGGTGGTAGTTGGCTGGTTGGTGATACGTCATGATTCTGTTAAAAATTTCGGCTCATTCTCTTTACGCAATGCGTTTGAAAAGCGCCAGTTGTCACGTTGCTGATTTTGCGCCATATAAGGTGCCGGCTCACCAGACATGACACACTAATACAAGGAACGGGGCAATATGAGGCGCCTTCGAAATGTTAAGATCGTGGCTACACTGGGCCCGGCATCGAATGACTACGAGACAATAAGGGCACTGTTTGAGGCAGGTGCCGATGTATTCCGCCTGAATATGAGCCACGGGGACCACGAAGAAATTCGGGCACGTCACGCCATAATTCGGCAAATTGAAAAAGACTTGGGTAGACCCATTGCAATTCTGGCTGACCTTCAGGGGCCAAAACTACGCTGCGGTGTTTTCGCAAACGAGGAAGAAGAGCTTGAGGTGGGGCAGACGTTCCGTCTTGATCTTGACGACAAACCAGGCGATGCGAACCGCGTTCAGCTTCCGCACAAGGAAATCTTTGACGCGCTTGAACCAGGTGCAAGCCTTTTGGTCAACGACGGTAAGATTCGCTTGAAGGTAGATACCTGCGGTGCAGATTTCGCAAACTGCAGCGTAGTCGTTGGCGGGACAATTTCAAACAGAAAGGGCGTGAATGTCCCTGATGTGGTGTTGCCGCTGGCTGCGTTGTCGAAAAAGGACCGCGCAGATCTGGAGTTTGTCTGCGATTTGGGCGTCGATTGGCTGGCGTTGTCTTTTGTGCAACGTCCTGAAGATGTCGAGGAAGCGCGAGAACTGGCTAAAGGCAGGGCTGCGATCTTGTCGAAGATTGAAAAACCTTCCGCGGTCACTGCATTTACAGAAATTTTAGCAGCCTCTGACGGGATTATGGTTGCGCGGGGCGATCTGGGCGTAGAATTGCCGGTCCAAAATGTACCGCCTATTCAGAAACGTCTGGTTCGGGCGTGCCGAGCAGCGGCAAAACCCGTTATCGTGGCAACACAAATGTTGGAAAGCATGATCGAAAGTCCGGTGCCTACACGGGCAGAGGTTTCTGACGTTGCAACCGCAATCTATGAAGGCACAGATGCGATTATGCTGTCAGCTGAATCGGCGGCGGGGAGTTACCCGGTCGAGGCGGTGATGACGATGAATAACGTCGCCATAGAGGTAGAGTGTGATCCGACGTATCGCGAAGTGATTGAGGCAAGTCGCAAGGCAGACCGTAAAACAATTGCGGATGGCATTGTTGCTGCGGCGCGTGAAATTGCAGAAACGACCGATATCAAGGCGATCTGCTGTTTCACGCAATCGGGTACAACTGCGTTGCTTGTCGCGCGTGAACGGCCTCGCGTGCCGATCATTGCTTTAACGCCGTTGGAACGTACAGCCCGGCGTCTGTGTTTGAGCTGGGGAACCAACTGCGTTCGAACCGGAGAAGTTGACAGATTTAAATCTGCAGTTGTAAGTGCTGCTCGCGCTGCACGCAAAGGTGGCTATGCGACTGAAAAAGACCAGATTGTTGTCACTGCAGGGGTGCCATTCAACATACCGGGAACAACAAATATCCTGCGTGTCGCACCTTGCGAGGAAAGGTTGATTTTTCGTACCGATCCGGAATAGTGTTTCCATGATTGAGCCTTAGGGGGCGCGACGTGGACTCTGATCTGTTTCTTGTATTTGGCCTTGTTCTGGCCGGGCTTGCTTTTCCATCGCTTATTAATGCGTTTTCTGAAAGTCGCGCACCAAAAGCAGCGTTTTTCTTGTTCGCGGTCAGCGGCGTGATGATTGCTATTGCGATTTTTCAGAAACCCAGCGGCTACAGCTTCCAGGATATCCCGGCAGCTTTTGTTCGGGTCTTTTCGATGATGGTGAACTAGCGATTTTTCACTTGTAACTAAGGCTATTGGCGCATATACGGCGCTCTCTGACTGCGCGACCGGCCAAGTTGGCATGCCGAGTCGCGTCTGAACCGCTTAAAGAGGAGACGGAAATGCCGAAGATGAAGACAAAGTCGAGCGCTAAGAAGCGCTTTAAAGTGACAGCTTCCGGAATGGTCAAAGCTGGTCAGGCAGGCAAACGCCACGGCATGATCAAACGGACAAACAAGTTTCTCCGTAATTCACGCGGGACAACCACCCTGTCCGCACCTGACGCGAAAATCGTCAAGTCCTACATGCCATACGATCGCTAAGGAGAAGCCGATATGTCACGCGTTAAAGGTGGTACCGTAACCCACGCCCGTCACAAGAAAATCATCAAAGCCGCTAAAGGTTATTATGGTGCCCGTAGCACAAACTACCGCACCGCAACCCAGGCTGTTGATAAAGCAAATCAATATGCAACCCGCGACCGCAAGAACCGCAAGCGCAATTTCCGTGCTTTGTGGATCCAGCGGATCAACGCAGCCGTGCGCAGCCATGATGAAGCACTGACTTATTCTCGCTTCATCAACGGTCTTTCGCTGGCCGGGATCGAAGTCGACCGTAAGGTTCTGGCTGATCTCGCCGTGCACGAGCCTGAAGCGTTTACAGCCATCGTCGATAAGGCGAAGGCCGCGCTCGCGTAAGAACCCCGTTCTTTCGGGACATGATTTAGCCGCGAGCCCGTGATCGGGACTCGCGGCTTTTCTTTTTAAACACCTTCGCTTGCCTGCAGCCAGTCTTCCTCTCAAATCTCACAGAGAAACAGCAACGGCTTGAACTCCGGCAATCTTGTGGTAGCACGTGCGAAACAAACTGGAGGATCGGATGGACGATCTGAGGCAAAAGTATCTGGATGCAATCGCCGGGGCGGCAGATGAGGCGTCGCTGGAAGATTTGCGCGTGCAAGCCGTGGGTAAAAAGGGCGAAGTTGCGCTGAAAATGCGCGAGCTTGGCAAGATGACTCCGGAAGAACGGCTTGTCGTCGGACCAAAGCTGAACGCACTGAAGGACGAGATCAACTCAGCACTAGCAGCGAAAAAAGCAGGGCTTGCCGATAAGGCGCTTGATGAACGGCTTCGCACAGAATGGCTTGATGTTACACTGCCTGGTCGCGGCAGACGTGAAGGCACCATTCATCCGGTGTCCCAAGTCACCGAAGAAGTTGCTGCGATTTTCGCCGATATGGGATTTACCGTTGCCGAAGGCCCGCAGATTGAAAATGACTGGTACAATTTTGATGCGCTGAACATCCCGCCGCATCACCCAGCGCGGCAGGAATTTGATACGTTTTACATGCACCGCGCTGCCGATGATGACCGTCCGCCACATGTGTTGCGGACCCACACAAGCCCGGTTCAGATCCGTGAGATGGAAAAGACGGGTGCGCCCATCCGGGTGATCGCACCGGGGCGGGTGTACCGTTCGGATTATGACCAGACCCATACACCGATGTTCCATCAGATCGAGGGTATGGCAATTGGCAAAGACATCTCTATGGCAAACCTCAAATGGGTACTGGAGGAATTCTTTGCAGCGTTCTTTGAAATTGACGGTATCAAAACCCGCTTTCGCGCGTCGCATTTTCCGTTCACGGAACCTTCGGCCGAAGTGGACATTCAGTGTTCCTGGGTTGATGGGCAGTTGCGTATCGGTGAAGGCGACGACTGGATGGAAGTGCTTGGTTCCGGCATGATGCACCCCAAGGTGCTGCAAGCTGGTGGCGTTGACCCGGACAAATGGCAAGGCTTTGCCTTTGGAATGGGGATCGACCGGATCGCGATGCTGAAATACGGCATTCCGGACCTTCGCGCGTTCTTTGACAGTGATCTGCGCTGGTTGCGCCACTACGGGTTCAGCGCGCTTGATATGCCAACGCTGCACGGTGGCCTTAGCCGCTAAGAATGCTTGACTCATAACTCTGAACCGCTGACGCTCTGTCCGAAACATCGACAGGGGGTCAAGCATGGATCAGCGCGTTGCAGCATCAGAATTTCAATTGCGGAGCCGGTGTGAAGGCGGCGGCACATCCAAGCTGAACGCCTGGGGTGCGGATTCTGACTATGGGGTTTTGCGCTCGGTCCTTCTCGGCCCAATCGAAAACTATAAATGGCTGGAAACAAGCTCTGTCTCCAAAAAATCGTTGCGGCGCGGGGTGGAATTCAACCTGGACACTGCCAAGGCACAGTTTGCGGAAATGGTGTCTGCTTATCAGTCCGCCGGGGTAGAGGTGCATTCCCACGCAGGTGATCCGCATCTGCCCTATCAGGTCTACGCGCGCGACAGTTCTATCATGACGCCCTACGGCGCGATCATCACCAACATGGCGCAGTGGTGGCGGCGCGGCGAAAACTTTCGCGCGATCGAAACCTATCAGCGCCTTGGCATCCCGATTTACGACTACATAACCGCAGGCACCTTCGAGGGTGGCGATTTCAACGTGATTGAACCCGGTTGCGTGCTGATCGGCTGGGAAGGGAATGAAGGCCGCAGTCAGGAACAGGCTGCACTGCAATTGCAAGGCTGGTTCGAGGCGGAAGGCTGGGAAGTGAAACTGGCCGACATCGACCCCTTTTATGTGCACATCGACATTATGGTGGTGATGCTGGCGCCTAAACTGGCTGCCGTATGTCTGGACTGCACCGACCCCGAGATCGTGAAATGGCTGCGCGCAAAGAATATAGAGATCATCCCGGTACCGTTTCAGGAAACCATGGAGCTTGGCTGTAACGTCGTCGCACTGGGTGACGACAGGGTTCTTTTACCCGAGGGTTCCAAAACGCTGAAGGCCGCGCTGAAGGCGCATGGTTTTGCGGTTTATGACCCTGATCTGTCGATGATCACCCAAGGCGGCGGCGGTGTTCATTGCATGTGCCAAAGCCTGATCCGTGATCCGGGCTAAGCGGGCCTTTTCGTTCCCGGTAATATCCGTTAAACGCACGGGGAACTTTGGACAGGTTGAACGCCTGCCATGATAAATATTGCTCGAAGAGCATGCGGAGACCGATTTATGAAATTCACACTCTCCTGGCTGAAAACACACCTCGATACCGAGGTGCGCCTTGATGACATCGTTTATGCCCTCACTGATCTTGGTCTTGAGGTGGAAGAGGTAATGAACCCTGCGAATACGCTGGGCGCGTTTACCCTTGGCTATGTGAAATCGGCAGAGAAACACCCCGATGCTGACCGGCTGCGCGTGTGTCAGGTGGAAACCGATGAAGGTGTGAAACAGATCATCTGTGGTGCACCAAACGCGCGCGAAGGTATTACCGTTGTTGTCGCCAAACCCGGCACCTACGTGCCCGGCATCGACACCACCATTCAGATCGGCAAAATCCGCGGCATCGAAAGCCACGGCATGATGGCGTCAGAGCGTGAAATGGAACTGTCTGACGAGCACGATGGGATTATCGAGCTGTCAGGCGGCACCGTTGGTCAGAAATTTGTCGACTACCTTGCAGAAACTGATCCGGCCAAAGTGGACCCCGTGATTGATATTGCGATTACACCAAACCGTCAGGATGCGCTGGGTGTGCGTGGTATTGCGCGTGATCTGGCAGCGCGTGGTCTTGGTACATTGAAGCCCGCACCAACAGCCAATGTGGCAGGCACATTCGACAGCCCGATCACTGTCAGCATTGACGATGATACCCGCACAGACGGTTGCGAGGTTTTCATGGGTCGCCTGATTAAAGGCGTGAAAAATGGCCCAAGCCCCGAATGGCTGCAAAAATGGCTGCGGGCGATTGGGCTGCGGCCAATCTCGGCGCTTGTTGATATTACAAACTTTTTCACCGTGGATCAGAACCGCCCTCTGCACGTTTTTGATGCGGACAAAGTGCAGGGCAACCTTCGGGTGCATCGCGCGAAAGGCGGCGAAACCCTGACAGCATTGGATGAGAAGGACTATACCTTGTCTGAAGGTATGGTCGTGATTTCGGATGACAATGGTATCGAAAGCATTGCCGGTATCATGGGTGGATTGCACACCGGTTGCACCACTGAAACCCAAAATGTGTTTCTTGAAGCTGCTGTCTGGGACACGATCCAGATCGCAAAAACTGGACGGGTGCTCAAAATCAATTCCGATGCGCGGTATCGGAACGAACGCGGGATCGACCCCGCGTTTAACGCTCTGGCGATTGAGCTTGCGACGCAGATGATACTCGATTTTTGCGGTGGCGAAGCCTCAAACGTTGTGGTTGCAGGTGAGGTGCCCGATACCTCGCGGGCTTACAAGCTTGATACGGATCGCGTGCAATCGCTTGTTGGTATGGAGATTGCTGCCGATACGCAGCGCGAGACACTCACAGCACTTGGCTTCAGGCTTGATGGTGACATGGCGCATGTGCCGAGTTGGCGGCCTGATGTACAGGGCTCCGCCGATCTGGTGGAAGAGGTGGCGCGCGTCGCCTCGCTGACCAAACTGGAAGGACGGCCAATGGCGCGGGCTTCGGTTGGGGTGCCCAAAGCCATTCTGACCCCGATGCAAAACCGCGAAAGCATGGCGCGGCGAACGTCTGCGGCGCTCGGCTACAATGAATGCGTGACCTATAGCTTCATCGATCAGGAAAGTGCCGCATTGTTTGGCGGTGGTGACACTGCAACGATGCTGGACAACCCGATTTCCAGCGAGATGAGCCATATGCGTCCCGCACTTTTACCCGGATTGCTGCAAGCGGCTGCACGTAATCAGGCACGTGGGTTCATGGACCTTGCGTTGTTTGAAGTAGGGCCAGCGTTTCATGGTGGTGAGCCCGGGGAGCAGCATCTTTTAGCAACAGGTATTTTGGTTGGCCACACAAACGCGAAAGACGTGCACGGCAGCCGCCGCCCCGTCGATATTTATGATGCGAAAGCGGACGCCGAAGCGGTGCTTTCAGCGATCGGCGCACCCGCAAAAGTACAGATATTGCGCGGTGTGCAGGATTTCTGGCATCCGGAGCGTAGTGGCAAGATTTGTCTGGGACCTAAAAAGGTGCTGGCGGTCTTTGGTGAAATTCACCCTAAAGTACTGGCTGCGATGGATGTAAAAGGCCCTGCTGTCGGCTTCACCGTGTTCCTCGAAGAACCACCCTTCCCTAAAAACAAATCTGCGACCCGTTCAGCATTGGCCATCAGCGACCTTCAGGCAGTAGAGCGTGACTTTGCCTTTGTCGTTGACAAGGATGTTGAAGCGCTGGCGCTGGTGAATGCCGCCGCTGGCACCGATAAGGTGTTGATTGAAAGCGTTCGGTTGTTTGACGAATTCACAGGCGAAAAGGCCGAGGCGCAGCTGGGAGAAGGCAAGAAATCGCTCGCGATAACGGTGCGGTTGCAACCCAAAGACAAAACCCTTGCCGAGAAAGATATCGAGGCGGTTGGACTGAGGATCGTTGAGAAAGTCGCCAAGGCAACGGGCGGTGTTTTGCGCGGATAGGCTTTGTGCCTCCGGCGGGGATATTTTTAGGAAAAAGAAAGGGGTAACCCCCTTTTAGGGAGAACGCGAGATGCTGAAGGTTTATCTGTCAGGTGAAATTCATACCGATTGGCGCGAGCAGATCATTGAGGGGGCGGCAAAGCTGGATGTTAGTTTTGACAGCCCGGTGACCGATCATGAATCATCTGATGATTGTGGTGTTGCGATTCTGGGGGCCGAGCCAAACAAGTTCTGGTATGATAACAAAGGCGCAAAAGTGAATGCGATCCGTACCCGCAAAGGAATTACGGATGCAGACGTGGTAGTTGTGCGGTTTGGTGAAAAATACAAACAGTGGAACGCAGCCTTTGACGCAGGATACGCCGCCGCACTGGGCAAATCGCTGATTGTTCTGCATGGGCCGGATCACAGCCATGCGCTTAAAGAGGTTGACGCGGCTGCCCTGGCTGTTGCCGAGGAGCCGCGTCAGGTTGTTGAAATACTGCGTTACGTTTTGACCGGCAGCTTGCCGGGCTGAACCTTATCTACGCAGCAGTCGTTATGATTTCTTCACGCGGGGGCTGAACAAACCCGGCCTGAACGGCAGGCCGTTCCAAAAAGCGATCAAGGTATGCAGGTATGTTTTTGAGAGTGTCCCAACCTACCGCTTCACCAGCTTCGTAAAAATCACGCACGGTACGCAGCCAGGGTGCAATGGCAATATCGGCAATGGAGTAGGTGCCGGAAATCCAGCGTCTACCTTCGAGTTGCCGGTCAATCACGCCAATAATGCGTTTGGATTCGTCAATGTAACGTTTTGCCGGGCGAGGATCATCGATTTCCGACCCTGCGAATTTGGTAAAATATCCCATTTGGCCAAACATTGGCCCAACGCCGCCCATTTGAAACATTAGCCATTGCAGAACCTGATAGCGCCCAGCTGTGTCAGCCGGAAGAAGCTTGCCCGATTTCTCTGCAAGGTAAATCAGGATCGCGCCACTTTCGAACAAGCCAATTGGTGCGCCGTCTGGGCCATTCGGATCTACAATAGCCGGGATCTTGTTGTTTGGGTTGAGTGACAGGAATTCAGGGCTTTTCACATCGGCATCTGAAAGCGTGATCCGGTGAGCCTCGTATGGCAGGCCTATCTCTTCGAGCATGATTGATGCTTTTACCCCGTTCGGGGTGGGGAACGAATAAAGCTGCAATATTTCGGGATTTTCGGCGGGCCAACGCTTTGTAATTGGGAAGTTGCCAAGCGCGTTCATGTTAAATCTCCTTAATTCACTTAGGGGGAGATGTAGGTATGAATTCCCCGAGACCTACTCGAATTTACTAGCGATATGTGCATAGTTGCCGTGCGCAGGCGAACAGAACCAGAAGACCGGCGCACCGAACAGGACAAGGGATGCAAATATGTTAAATGAGTTCAAAGATTTTATCGCCAAGGGCAACGTCATGGACATGGCCGTTGGAATCATTATCGGTGCGGCGTTCACCGCAATTGTCGGGTCGCTGGTGGCTGACCTGATTAACCCGATCATCAGTTTGTTTACAGGTGGTATCGACTTTTCCAGTATGGGTGTAAAACTGGGCGAAGGCGAAGATGGCGCTGTATTTGCTTATGGCAATTTCATTATGGCCATCATCAATTTTCTGATTATCGCATTTGTTGTCTTCATGCTCGTCAAAGCAGTAAACAGCGCAAAGAAGAAAGAAGAAGAGGCACCAGTGGCTGATCCGGGCCCCAGCGAGCTGGATGTCCTTATGGAAATCCGCGACTCGCTCAAAAAGTAAGCCTCCGATGAAAAACGGCCAGCAGAATAAGCTGGCCGTTTTTCATTATTTATCTGTTTTAAAGAACAGAACTGGCGTCCACTGTCTCAAGGCCAAGTGCCTCTCCGACGGCTGCATAGGTGAGTTTGCCAGCATGCACGTTCAGACCGTTCAGCAGGTGCTTGTCGTCTGCACAGGCTTTCTTCCAGCCTTTGGTCGCAAGAGCCAGCATGAATGGCAACGTGGCGTTCCCAAGGGCAATGGTTGACGTACGGGCCACTGCGCCAGGCATATTTGCAACGCAATAGTGCATGATGCCATCAACATCATAAATCGGATCCTGATGCGTTGTTGCGTGCGATGTCTCAAAGCAACCACCCTGATCAATTGCCACGTCGACAATTGCAGCACCCGGCTTCATTTCAGACAACTGCGCACGTGAAATCAGTTTTGGTGCAGCCGCACCATGAACGAGCACGGCCCCAATAACCAAGTCAGCCTGACGAACAAGTTCGATCGTGCTTCCTGCGGAGGAATACTGGTTCTTGAACAAGCCGCCAAAGACATCATCAAGATAGCGCAAGCGAGGCAGAGACCGATCAAGCACAGTCACATCCGCGCCCATACCGGCAGCGACCTTTGCTGCATGTGTGCCAACGACACCACCACCAATAACGACAACGCGTGCCGGACCAACACCAGGTACGCCACCCATCAAAACACCACGCCCACCATTGGCCTTTTGCAGCGTCCACGCCCCAACTTGTGGCGCGAGCCGCCCGGCAACTTCGGACATCGGGGCAAGCAGCGGCAGACCACCCCGGTCATCCGTCACTGTTTCATATGCGATACAAGTCGCGCCGCTTTCGAGAAGGTCTTTGGTTTGCGCGGGGTCAGGGGCGAGGTGCAGATATGTGAAGAGCAACTGCCCTTCGCGTAGCATTTTACGCTCTACAGGCTGAGGTTCCTTGACCTTTACGATCATGTCTGCGGTGGCAAACACTTCCTCTGCGGTGCCAAGAATACTGGCGCCAACAGCGACATAATCTTCGTCGCTAAAACCTGAACCGACACCGGCACTTGTTTCAATGACAACGCTGTGGCCGCGGCCTACGGCCTCTTGTGCTGCATTTGGTGTGATGCCAACACGGAATTCCTGTGGTTTGATCTCTTTTGGGCAACCGATTTTCATGGGGTTCTCCTCCCTGTCTAACTGCTTGCCATATTGTCGAGGTTTCAGCGCAATTGTTTGGGAAAAACAATGATGCAAATCATTATTTTTCGATGTATCATCTAAAATATTATACTTTTTTGAAAGAAAAATGCGCGTTATGAGCTTGGACAGCATAGATCGTCGTATTCTGATTCAGTTACAAAAGACCGGACGTATGTCAAATTCTGAACTGGCGGAGCGGGTCAATCTTTCGGCTTCTGCGTGCCACCGCCGTGTGCAGCGGTTAGAGACGGATGGCTACATAAAAGACTATGTTGCACTTCTTGACCCGCGCAAACTGGGTCGGCCGACCACCGTTTTTGTGGAAATTACGCTTTCGGGGCAGGCAGATGAAGTTCTTGACGCATTTGAACGTCAGGTTGCCAAAATACCCGATGTTCTGGAATGTCACCTTATGGCAGGCACCGCTGATTATTTGTTGAAAGTAGTCGCGCTCGACACTGAAGATTTTGCTCAGATTCACCGCCGCTATCTCGCGCGCCTTCCCGGGGTTGCGCAGATGCAGTCTAGCTTTGCGTTGCGCACGGTTTGCAAGACAACGGCTTTGCCAGTCTGACCAAACCTTTTTCCTTAAATATCCCCGCCGGAGGCTCCGGCGCTTGCAACACGTGTTGCCTTAGGGATACAAAAAACCCCCGGGGCGAGGCCGCGGGGGTCATTAAGTGGCAACCGAAGCTACCCAGGTTCACAAAAAAGCGGACGCTTAGAGCATTCCCTCGCGCTGTGCTTTTTTCCGAGCCAGCTTGCGAGCACGCCGAATTGCTTCGGCTTTCTCACGTGCTTTTTTCTCGGACGGTTTTTCGTAAGCTGTACGGAGTTTCATCTCGCGAAAGACACCCTCGCGTTGCAGCTTTTTCTTCAGGGCACGAAGCGCCTGATCGACATTGTTGTCGCGAACACTGACCTGCATGTGGTTTTCACCACCTTTCTAAGTTTGAGTTTGCAAAAATTGCAGGAAGCCGCCGTATAGCAAAGCGGTGCAGACTTGTCTACTACTGGAACAGACCCAAGATTGAGACTGAAAATGCAAAACAAAAATCCAATAATTGACGACTTGCTCGCCGCTGCTTTGCCCCATGTTGCCTTTGATGGGTGGAGCGATGCAACCTTCAAGGCCGCAGCGGATGATGTGGGTGTGGATATCTCGCTTGCGCGTTCACTGTGTCCAAGGGGGGCTGTCGATCTTGCGATCGCCTTTCACAAAGCGGGTGACGCGGCAATGGTGGAGCGTCTGGGTACAGAAGATCTTACTGACCTGCGATTTCGGGATAAAATCGCCGCTGCGGTGCGTTTCAGACTGGAAGCTATCGATGACAAAGACCTTGTAAGGCGCGGTTCCGCATTGTTTTCACTACCGCAGTATGCGGCGGATGGTGCGAAACTGATTTGGGGGACTGCAGATGCGATATGGATGAAGCTCGGTGACAGTTCAGACGATGTGAACTGGTATACGAAACGCGCAACGCTTTCCGCGGTATACGGCTCGACCGTTCTGTTCTGGCTTGGGGATGAAACACAAGGTCACACTGCGACTTGGGCGTTTTTGGATCGTCGGATCGAAGATGTAATGCAGTTTGAAAAATTTAAAGCCACTATGCAGAAAAACCCGTTGATCAGCCGGATGTTTGAAGCGACTTTAGGTCGGGTTCGCGCACCTGCTGCGCGCCCGATGCAAGATGTACCCGGCCAATGGGCTGATGATGTGAAAGAGACTCCATGACGCTTCCTGACACAATGCGCGCCGTAGAAATCACTACGCCCGGCGGCCCCGACGTTCTGAAACTGACAAACCGTCCCACTCCTGTGCCGAAATATGGTGAGATATTGATTCGCCTTAATTATGCTGGCGTGAACCGCCCGGATGCGTTGCAGCGGGCCGGAAGTTATGCGCCGCCGCCGACAGCAAGCGATCTGCCGGGTTTGGAAGGTGCAGGCCATGTTGCAGCGATTGGTGAAGGTGTCAGCGAATGGGCCGTGGGCGACGAAGTTTGCGCCCTGTTGCCCGGTGGCGGGTACGCCGAGTATGTGAAAACACCAGCAACCCATGCGCTTCCCGTGCCAGAGGGTATGGGTATGAAAGAGGCGGCCTGCCTGCCGGAAACATTTTTCACCGTCTGGTCCAACGTTTTTATGCGCGGCGGATTGTGTGCTGGGGAACGCTTTCTCGTCCATGGCGGGTCTTCCGGTATCGGCACGACAGCGATTCAGCTCGCGAGTGCCTTCGGTGCTCGGGTTTTTACAACAGCCGGGTCAGAAGAAAAATGTGAAGCCTGCCGCACTCTCGGCGCGGAGCAGACCGTAAATTATAAAGAAAACGATTTTGTCGAAGTTCTGCGTGCAGAAGGCGGGGCGAACCTTATCCTTGATATGGTGGGCGGGGACTACATCCCACGCAATGTAAAGGCGCTGGCGGACGAAGGACGTTTGGTTCAGATCGCGTTCCTGACGGGACCGAAGGTTGCCCTTAATTTCGCGCAGATTATGATGCGGCGTCTTGTTTTGACTGGCTCGACCCTCAGACCTCAGTCCGACCTTGCGAAAACACGGATCGCAGAAGAACTGCGAAATCAGGTTTGGCCATTGCTTGCATCGGGCCGTGTAGCGCCAGTCATGGATTCCGAGTTTCCACTCGCAGAGGCCGCCAAGGCACATGCGCGGATAGAAAGTTCTGGCCATATCGGAAAGCTCGTTCTGAAAATCTCCTGATCGGAATTGTCGGAAAACGGGCCTGCATGTCGGGTTTTCACCTGACTTTGGCTTGTGGATCGGGTTTTAACGCTGTGCGGACATGAAAAGGAAACGCATATGGCGTTGATGATGGGGATAGACACCGGCGGCACCTACACAGACGCGGTTCTGCTCCGTGACGAGCGTGACGTGTTGGCCAAGGCCAAGTCGCTGACCACACGTCATGATCTGGCGGAAGGCGTCGGCGCGGCAATCGAACGCGTGATGGATGAAAGCGGTGCAAAGCCCGGTGACATCGCTATGGTTTCGCTTTCCACGACGCTTGCGACCAATGCGCTTGTTGAAGGGCAGGGTGGCCGTGTGGCGCTGGTTTTTATTGGATTCGACGAAAAAGATCTGGAGCGTCAGGGCCTTTCCGAGTCGCTGAAGGGTGATCCCGTCGTGCGCCTTGCCGGGGGCCATAATCATGCAGGTGGCGAAGTCTGCCTACTGGAAATTGAAACGCTGCGAGATTGGCTGAAACAGCACGGCACTCAGATTTCCGGGTTTGCTGTGGCAAGCGCCTTTGCAACCCGAAACCCGGCGCATGAACTAGCGGCGCAGGCTTTGATCAAGGATGTGACTGGCAAGCCAGTCTCCTGCTCGCATCATCTTTCTTCAAAACTAAATGGCCCAAAGCGGGCAATGACGGCCGTGCTGAATGCCCGGTTGATTGGCATGATCGACCATTTGATTTCTGCGACGGAAAATTTACTCGCCACACGGAGGGTCGATGCCCCGCTTATGGTTGTTCGTGGCGACGGTGCATTGATTTCTGCTGACATGGCGCGCGAGCGGCCAATTGAAACTATTTTGTCAGGCCCAGCCGCATCGATTGTTGGTGCAAGTTGGTTGACAGGAGAGCCGAATGCGCTGGTGTCTGATATTGGCGGTACCACGACAGACGTAGCGCTGTTGCGTGATGGCAAACCCATGATTGACCCCGCAGGGGCGCGTGTTGGGGCCTTCCGCACGATGGTTGAGGCGGTGGCCATGCGCACAAGTGGTCTTGGCGGTGATTCAGAATTGCATCTCCACAATAAGGGTTTGAAAGGTCGCCTCTTTCTTGGGCCGCAAAGGGTTGTTCCTGTTTCCCTTACGGCGCAAAACTGGCCAGACCTTGTCCACGACACCTTGGATCGACAATTGTCTTCTGAGGTGAATATGGAAACCGACGGACGCTTTGTGGTGCCTATCTTGCGCGCTGATCGTTCACTGGCCGGGTTATCTGAACGTGAAGCGGCGCTTTTGGCGAGGATCGGGGAAGAAGCGCGCGCACTTTCAGGTTTAATGCAAAATCGTATGGAGAATGCAGCCCTGAAGCGTTTGGTGGAACGTGGTCTAGTGATGATCTCGGCAGCCACGCCTTCTGACGCGAGCCACGTTTTGGGGCGTATGGATATCTGGGACAAAAGCGCAGCTGAAAAAGCGTTGCATCTGTTTGGTCGCAAGCGGACCAACACGGGAGACAGGCTTGCATCTGTTTCAACAGAACTTGCACAGGCGATTGTGGATCAGTTGACCGAGCAGACGTCAGTCTTGCTGCTTGAGACCGCATTTGCAGAAGATCCCGCTTTCAAGGGCGACCCGGCTGATTTGGCAGTGCATGAATTGCTAAAGCAAGGCCTGATTCTGCACAGTGGACTTGTCGCGACCGATGTGCGGTTAAACATTCCGGTCATAGGTTTGGGGGCGTCTGCCCATGCTTACTATCCCGCAGTTGGTGACAGGCTTCGCGCCCCAATGATTTTGCCTGAGCATGCGGAAATCGCGAACGCGCTGGGTGCGGTCGTAAGCCAGATCAGCATTCGCGAAACCGCGACAATAACATCCCCTTCAAAGGGTCAGTTCAGGGTGCATCAGACTGACGGTATAAAGGATTTCTCAAGCGAAACTGAAGCAATGCACTACGCGGAAGATCATTTAACCAAGCTTGCTAAACAAGGGGCAAAGACTGCTGGTGCAGAAGATTTGCATATTAGCATAGACCGCGACATTCGGCGCACTGGTGAAAGTGGTGCTGATGATTTTCTGGATGCAGACGTGACAGTTACTGTATCCGGACGGCCGAGAATCGCCGAAGGGTAGCTGATTTGGGATGGAAGGCTAGCCCATTGAAACAAGTGTCAAAATTCCTAAATTTGACTCTTTAAACCTGTGTTAGACAGAGGCGTTGTAAATTCGAGAGCATACACATTTAAAAAACTTGCAGACCAGTTGGTTGCCGGGGTCAGATCGCGAGCGACAGTTGCCAAATAAAGCCATCACTTCGATTGTCGATATTTTCTTATTGGAAATTTTTCTGCCTGTTTCGACCATAAACATTGATATTTATCAATGAGTGGGCCGCTTCCATCCATAGACTTGAACTGAGGGGGGTTGCTATAGCCCGAGAATCTGGCGCTTACCCCCTAGGGCCTGCTTGTCGCATGGCCGGTTTCGTAGGGAGAATTGTAATGAACGTTAGACCAATCGCCACCGCATTCCTGATAGCATCCGGAATGGCTCTGGCTGGTTCCGCAGGGGCCGATGAAGGTGGAATGAATGAATATATGCAGTCTTGCTCTGGCTGCCACGGACCAAACGCTTTAGGCGACGGAGAAATGGCAGAATTCATGACAATTAAAGTTCCGGATCTTACAATGTTGAAGCAGGGAAATGACGGCGTTTTCCCGATGCTGAGGGTAATCCATTCCATTGACGGTCGTACAGGTGTGCGCGGTCATGGTACTGAGATGCCGATCTGGGGCCTTCAGTACAAAGATGCGGTCATGGAAGATGCTGGGGTTTACGGTGCTGAAACGATTATTCGTGGTCGGGTGTTATCGATTGCTTATTATCTGGAATCTATCCAGCAATAGAGGTGAACGTTAAACTACATGCCGCCGTTTCGATCTTGCGAAGGCGCTGGAACCGGCGGCACCAACTTGGATTGCTCTGAGTCTACGTTTGCTTATCCAGTTCCCACAAAGTTTACTGCAAACCATAACAATTAGATTGTGGGGGCTATGCGTTTCGGAGTTTTAATTTTTTTAGCTGCCTGGCTTCCTGTCAGTGCTTCATTGGCAGATGGGCGTGAACGACAGCTTGCGAGTTGGCATCGCAATGCCAGCGAGAAATGTTTGATAACAGTTGATTCAAGCGCTGTCTCGCCAGACCAAACCAGATTAAGAACCGTGCTGGATATCATCGACAGCATTTATCCCGAGGGAAATCCTTTTCTAGATCTTGCAAGGGACCAGAAAACAGCAATCTGCATCGAAGATCGCTCGGCCCCGGAGCTCGGATTTTTCGATGCTGCACTGAATTTGATTGCTTTGCATTTTTCTCTAAACCTTGATGAAACGGTCGTGATTTTAACCCACGAGCTTCGTCACTTGGACCAGTATTCAAGGGGTTTTTGCCAATCGGCACGTTTTGATGTGAAGGAAGAGGTGCGCTTTACCTATGTTATTGAAGCCGATGCGATGGCCGTCACAGCACATGAAATCTGGAGAATGAAAGAATTGGGGTATTCAGGCCCTTGGTATGCCCTGGAACATCTTGGCCACTATAACGATGTCGCTCAATCTTATGCGGAGATTGCCGGCAACGATGGGACAGCAGATGCCGCTTTAACGGCAGCGTTTGATCAATGGTTTACGTCCGAGTGGCGGCGGGACACCTATGAATTGGCGACATGTATGTTCTACTACGACGAATTGGATCGCACGAATACAATACAGAGTTACGGATTGCGGTCTGACAGTCTTTTGCAGAACGTGTGCGTCTTACCGGATGGCAGCCGATACAAATGTGATTTGCCTGCGCGCTAGAATATAGTTTCTTGCTAACGCACAATTTCCATTATCGCACGCTCCATTGCGCAATCGCGTCTGGTATCGGGTCCGCATTTGCGGAATTCCATTTCGAGCGTCATGCAAATGCGCGCTTCCTGTATGTAGCCGGACTCGCAGGTAATTGTAATCATCTCAGCGGTCAGATCAGGGTTGGATTGCAGAAACGCTTCCTCAACCACAGATGCAGGCAGGCGGATTGCATTAGGAAGACGCCGGAAAACAGGCGGGCGTGTGACAGATCGATATGCGCGGCGCGCGGCGGCGTAATAATCTTCAGAGGATAAACCCGAACAGCGGCCATGTTTCTGCCATTGGTGCCATGCAAGTCCGCCCGACCCCATGATGTCTGTCATTGCACGGGTTTGTCTGCGGGATGGGTTGCGAAAACGACTGTTGCAGAAGCTCGGCCAGCCATTTTCGTATTGCGGCCAGAGACCGTGCATAATCCATCCATAGTCGTGTCTTGCATCACATTGGTCAGCGTTTCGCGCATCACCCGCAAGCGCACACCAGTTTGGGGACCATGAAAGGGAAAGGATGTAATAGTCGAAAGTACCCGCTTGCTCACCCTCGGCCTTTGCAACGGTCGCAGTTAAGAGCAGCACAAACAACCAACGCATTTTCTCTTTCCTCTTTTGCTGTTCGGCACTATATAGCTCTCAAGTTCCCCTACAATGAGAACCCGTCCCGATCCGGGGCTGCCCCTTCAAGGGCGTGGGGAAGATGTGTTTAAGGAGAGAGTAAATGGCCAAACCGATCATGGCAAAAGCAACCGCCGTCTGGCTGGTGGACAACACGACCCTGACATTCAAGCAGGTCGCAGACTTTTGCGAGCTTCACGAACTTGAAGTACAAGGTATTGCCGATGGCGACGTGGCCGCGGGTGTCAAAGGTTTTGACCCGATTGCGAACAACCAACTTACTGCAGAAGAAATCGAAAAAGCCGAGAAAGACCCGAACCACAAGCTGGTCCTGAAATTTAATGCTGCAGCAGTCGGTGAAGAAAAACGCCGAGGGCCACGTTACACGCCGCTCAGCAAACGGCAGGATCGTCCTGCGTCTATTCTGTGGCTGGTCAAGTTCCACCCCGAACTGACGGATGGTCAGATTTCAAAGCTGGTTGGGACGACCAAGCCAACCATTCAGGCGCTGCGTGATCGCACCCATTGGAACATCTCCAACATCCAGCCGATCGACCCGGTCGCTTTGGGGCTGTGCAAACAGTCTGAACTTGATGCCGCTGTGCAAAAAGCAAATGCCAAGAAAGCACGCGAAGGCGAAGTGATGTCTGATGACGAACGTCGCAAGCTCGTAAGCACCGAACAGTCGCTGGGTACGGAAGCCGAGCCGCGCATGCCGTCTTCTATAGTCGGTCTTGAAACATTCTCGTTGACGGATGACCGCGAAGAAAAAGAAGAAGAGGCTGTTCCAGACGCTGACACCTTCTTCAACTTGCCCAATAATGATACGGATGAAGACGAAGACTGATCTTACCGGTTACTGAAAAATCGAGCTCCGGCGCTCTGGCTCCGGGGCTTTTTTTAGGCTGATTGACGACTGTCCAAACCCAGCAATTGAATATAAATCTGTATGTTGAAAATAGTTCTTGCAACGACTCAACCACAGCTCTAAACGCGCGCTGAATAGACGCCAACGCACGCGCCTCTGGCCGGTGGTCCGTACTCCACCCGTGTTTACGTAGCGACGGTAACGTCTCCCTTGGAAGTGAGCGGTCATATATGGCCGGGTCTATTGGAGATGACCATGAACGCTATCGTAACCGACATTGTCGGCGGCGCTGTTGCCGACCATACCCGCAACATCAACGCCTTTATCCGCGCTACACATTTTGACCATCCGACATTGGTTCTGGATCGCTCAATAGTTGCCGAGCAGTATGATGCCCTGAAACTTGGCTTGGGACGTGCCAACATTCACTATGCGGTAAAAGCAAACCCTGCGCGCGAAATTCTTGAAGTTCTGATTGCAAAGGGATCTCACTTCGATGCGGCGTCGCGTGGCGAGATTGAGCTTTGTCTCTCTTTGGGTGCGGCCCCATCTGACATTTCTTTCGGAAATACAGTAAAACGCGCAAGCGATATCGCCTTTGCGCATCAGGCCGGTTTGACCATTTTCGCGGCTGATGCCGAAGAAGAGCTTGAAAAAATTGCTGAAAACGCACCAGATGCAGAGGTTTACATTCGTCTGATTGTGGATGCTTCTGAGGCAGACTGGCCGCTTACCCGCAAATTTGGCTGTGCACGGGATAAGGCGCTTGGCTTGTTGGCATACGCGACAAACCTTGGTCTTCGTCCTGTCGGTTTCTCGTTTCATGTGGGTTCCCAAACCCGCCGCGCTGAAATGTGGCGTACAACACTGGATCAGGTCGCAGACGTCTGGCGCGCCGCACAGAATGCTGGGTATGTGCTTGATCTGTTGAATATCGGCGGCGGATTTCC
Organism: Pseudohalocynthiibacter aestuariivivens; assembly: GCF_018457175.1. Taxonomy (GTDB): domain Bacteria; phylum Pseudomonadota; class Alphaproteobacteria; order Rhodobacterales; family Rhodobacteraceae; genus Pseudohalocynthiibacter; species Pseudohalocynthiibacter aestuariivivens. Next base: position 107,026 of record NZ_JAGFNU010000006.1, on the reverse strand, counting down.
GGCGTTTTACGGCGAAGCGATTCAACACCCAACGGCTTATGCTGCTGAGGTGATGGCTCAAGTCACCGCGCGCTTTGGCGATGTTGCACGCATCATGGCGGAACCTGGCCGTGGAATGGTTGCTGAAGCAGGGATGATTGCGGCAGAGGTTCTGCTGGTTTCCCGCAAGTCTGACAATGACATGCACCGCTGGGTGTATCTAGACATAGGTAAATTTTCAGGCTTGGCCGAAACAATGGACGAAGCGATCCGCTATCAGTTTGTAACGGACCGTGACCACGAAGATATGGGCCCCTGCATTCTAGCCGGTCCAAGCTGTGATAGTGCTGACGTCCTTTACGAAAAGAAGCTTATCGGTCTGCCGCTGGGGCTGCGTTCTGGCGATAAGGTGATCATTCGCAACTGCGGGGCGTACACATCCAGCTATTCTTCGGTCGGCTTTAACGGTTTCCCCCCGCTGGACGTTGTTGTGATTTAGTGCAGGTAGAGTGGGTGCTCACGCACCCACTCATTCATCTGCGGCGAATAGTTTACTCTGCCGGGTGAAGATCACCTAGTCCAACGACAGCTTTGACGAACCCCTCAAATTGTTTTTCCACCGGAAAAGGTTCGGGGATGGAAAACCCTCTCCAAACGGAGGGGCGTTCTGAAACCCGGTCCCACCACTGTTTGAGATGCTGGTTTTGGTTTAGGGGAAAGCCCCCGCAGGCGGGATGAATTTCACAAAGACGTATCCAGGGCGCGACGGCGATATCGGCAATGGTGAATTCGTTTCCGGCCAAATAGTCCCGTGTCGCCAGACGAGCGTTCAGCACTCCCATAATCCTGGAAACCTCGCTAAAGTAACGAGCGGTTACTTTAGGAAACTCGTTACCCCATGCCGCTGCGAACACGAGGTACTGTCCAAGCATCGGGCCAAGAGACGCTACCTGAAACATAAGCGCTTCGATTGTCGCCGTGCGCGCGACTGGTTCGGCTGGCAGAAGCTTCCCGAATTTTTCAGCGAGGTGGATCAGAATTGCACCGGATTCTGTCACGACCAGGCCGTCGTCTATCAGGACAGGAATCTTTTGGTTGGGGTTCATTTCTGTAAAGTCGGGTGCCAATTGTTCGCCTCCTAAGAAAACCTGATGTACCTTGTAGGGAAGGCCCAGTTCTTCGAGTGCAATTGAGATTTTCAACCCATTTGGCGTTGCATCTGTATATAGATCAATCATAGCTTTTTCCTTTTCCGGTGCAAAAATGTGGATACCTATTTGCAAACTTGAAATTATTACTTCTCAGTAGGCTTAACAATTCTTGAAAACTCCAGAGCGGTGGTGCAAAAATCAACCAATGGAAAATTGGGATAATGTCAGAGTATTTTTAGCTGTCGCGCGCCATGGCTCGGTCAGGGCAGCGTCAAATGCTTTGCAACTGAACCATTCGACTGTTCTTCGGCGGGTGTCGCAGATGGAAGCTCAGTTAGGGGCGAGGCTGTTTGAAAAACTCCCAACCGGGTACGAATTGACACCTGCCGGGGCTGAGATTCAGTCACTCGCTGAGGAGATGGAGCAGTCGTCCTCACTTTTGCAATCTCGTGTGTTTGCAAGGGATCAACGGCTGACAGGCAAGCTGAGGGTCGCGATGCCACCATCGTTGGTTGCCGACCTATTGATGCCCGATTTGGCTGATTTTTCGCGTGAACACCCAGAAATAGAGCTTCAGATCATATCATCATATGAACCGGTCAACCTGACGCGCAGACAGGCGGATGTCGCCATTCGGCTTGTCTATGATCAGTTCTCTCTGCCGCAGCACCTTGTAGGGCAACGACTACACGACGTGTATCGCGGAGTGTACATTTCTCAGGCATTGTTAAACGAGTCAGCTTACTCTGAGAGAGATTGTAACAAGTGGATTTTGAAAGAGGAAGACAACGGTCTTCCCGACTGGGCCTTGGTTGGGAGCGATCCAACCAGCGTTCCGCCTATGAAAGTGAATGACGTTTTTTCCCAACTCGCAGCCGTTCGCGCAGATATAGGAAAGGCCATTTTACCATGCTTCGTTGCGGATGCGGACATGGCTCTTGTTCGGGTTCCCAAGAGCGAGATTGCGTTCTACGGAACCTTGTGGATGTTGACCTATGGGGACACCCGGAAGACAAATCGCGTACGGTTATTTGGGAAGTTCATCAAGGAACGAGTGGACGCACACGCGGAGTTGCTGAAAGGGAAATCCCCAGTTGATGCATCAATGAAATAGGGACACTCTCCTATAGAACACGAACTCTGAAGTACGCGTTTTGTTGTTCAGAAATTAGCTTGTGATAGAGTTGGTAAGAGAGACTGACCGCATAAAAAGGACGGCTGGCCATGTTGCAAAAGAATGTCTTTCCCATCGAAAAAATTCGTGTGCCCGTGAAGCGCATGAAAACTTTGGATCCTGCCAAGGTCGAAGAAATTGCAGAGAGCATACTGGAAGAAGGCCAGATTACTCCGATACGGCTGCGCGAAGATGGTGACAGGTTTGTGTTGATTGAAGGGCTGCATCGACTGGAAGCGCTCAAGGCGCTGGGCGAAGAGAGTGTTGATGGCTATTTGGTGCATGCACGGTTGCACTAACGATGTAAGCGGCGCGACAGAGCAACCAAAAAAATAGATTGGTGACAGCGGACCCGATTAAACGCTTTTGCGTGCTTTTAATGCTGCGGAAATGGTTCCGTCATCCAGGTAGTCAAGCTCACCACCAATCGGGACCCCTTGCGCAAGCGACGTAACCTGAACGTCGCTTCCTTCAAATTGTTCGGCGAGGTAATGGGCGGTCGTTTGTCCGTCGATCGTTGCATTCAGCGCAAGGATAACTTCTTTGACCTCTTCGCTGATCACCCGGTCAACAAGTTTTGGAATGCGCAAATCTTCGGGTCCAACCGCATCAAGGGCTGACAGGGTTCCGCCAAGCACGTGATAACGTCCCTTGAAGACCTGTGAGCGTTCCATGGCCCAGAGGTCAGCAACGTCTTCAACAACGCAAATTTCGCCGTTTGCGCGTTTTTCAGACTGGCATATTTCGCACAGGTCAGATGTGCCGATGTTCCCACAATTCAAACATTCGCGCGCTGAAACCGCGACCGCATGCATGGCATCCGCAAGCGGGTTCAATAGTAAACCGCGCTTTTTGATCAGGTGTAACACCGCACGGCGCGCCGAACGCGGGCCAAGGCCCGGCAGCTTAGCCATCAGTTCGATCAGATGATCAATGTCGCGGGGCGCATCGGACACTCGGCGCGCCTCAGAACGGCAGATTCATGTCGGCAGGCAGACCCATGCTTTCGGTCAGGCGCTTCATTTCGTCCTGCGCGCGCTCCGATGCTTTAACCTGGGCGTCTTTAACGGCTGCAAGGATGAGATCTTCGACAACTTCTTTGTCATCCGCGTTGAAGATAGAGGGATCTATATCCAATGCTGTAAGTTCACCTTTTGCTGTTGCAGTTGCTTTAACCAGCCCCGCACCGCTTTCACCCGTGACGGCGATATTGTTCAGGTTCTCTTGCATCTCAGCCATCTTGCCCTGCAATTCTTGTGCCTGCTTCATCATCTTTGCCATGTCACCGAGTTGGCCTAGTCCTTTAAGCATACTTTTTCTCCTACATCTTAGCGGCGTGTATTCCGCGAAATCTTAAATTCGTTTTCAGGCAGCATATCGCAGTACAGTGCATAATGGGCAAGTGTGACAGAGCAATGCAAACATGCAATTTTAACTTTGAATCGGACGCGCACTTGAAACTGTTACCCACGTCAGGATGCGCGTTCGGTTTTGTCATTCTTCTTCAAACGGGTCCCATTCATCTTCGACCTCGGGCAAGGCAACTGCGGCGGCATCGGTTTCAATATCTTTTGCAGTTCTGATTTCCGTAATGCGGGCGGCCGGAAAGGTCGACAGAACCGCCTGTACCAAAGGATGCGCGCGCGCCTCTGATTTCAGGGCCTCCCCATCAGCATCACGCGTTTCGGCGATTGTTGCGGCGCCGCCGTTATCAACAACGCTGATCGCCCAGCGTGCACCTGTCCACCCTTGCAAACGCTGGCCGAGCCTTTGGGCCAAGTCGCGGGGCGCGTCCGCTGTCGGTTCAAACTCGACCCGCCCAGGCGCGTAGCTGACTAGCCGCAGGCCGTTTTCGACATCAACCAACAATTTAACGTCCCGGTTGGCGCGGATCAGCTCAACGACCTGCTCAAACCGGGTATACAGCGCAAGTGCATTCTCAGGCGCTTGGGCCAGCGCAACGACGGAACCATTGCCCATTGCAGAGCTGGATCTGAAAGACGCATCAACCCCGGATGTTTGCGAAGCACCTTCGTTCCCACCTTTGTGGGAACTGGCCTGTGATCTTTCGGACCCGCCGGAAGTGCGTGCGCCGCCACCGCCACCGCCAGATGGGGGAGGCGTTTCGTCCTGAAGCTTGCGCACGAGGTCTTCGGGTGAAGGCAAATCAGCGACATGTGTAAGCCGGATAATCGCCATTTCCGCAGCCATCATCGCGTTTGGTGCCATTGCCACTTCTTCCAACGCCTTTAGCAGCATCTGCCACATCCGGGTCATGACGCGCATCGGCAGCACTGCTGCCATTGCCTGACCGCGTGTTCGCTCGTCCGGAGAAACTGTTGGGTCTTCCGCTGCTTCAGGGGTTATTTTTATCACCGAAACCCAATGCGTAATTTCGGCAAGATCACGCAGCACGGCCATTGGGTCAGCGCCGTCTGCATATTGGGCTGACAACTCGCTCATCGCGCTGGCGGCGTCACCTTTCATAATCATGTCAAACAAGTCGAGCACGCGGCCACGATCCGCGAGACCAAGCATCGCACGCACCTGGTCGGCGGTTGTTTCGCCCGCGCCGTGGCTGATCGCCTGATCAAGCAGCGATGTTGCGTCGCGCGCCGAACCCTCAGCAGCCCGTGTGATCAATGCGAGCGCGTCTTCGGTAATCCCGGCTTTCTCTGAAGCCGCAATCTTCTTCAACAAGGCAATCGTCACTTCCGGCTCGATCCGTCGCAGATCAAACCGCTGGCAGCGCGACAGCACAGTGACGGGCACTTTGCGGATCTCGGTTGTCGCAAAGATGAATTTCACATGTTCGGGTGGTTCTTCCAGCGTCTTCAGCAATGCGTTAAACGCATTGGTCGACAGCATGTGAACCTCATCAATGATGTAAATTTTGTAGCGAGCACTGGCTGCACGATAATGAACTGACTCAATAATCTCGCGGATGTCGCCGACCCCGGTGCGGCTGGCCGCGTCCATTTCCATCACATCAACATGGCGTCCTTCCATGATCGCAACGCAATGTTCGCATTTCCCGCAAGGTTCTGTTGTTGGGCCACCGGTGCCATCTTCACCAATGCAGTTTATTCCCTTGGCAATAATGCGCGCGGTTGTGGTTTTTCCGGTTCCGCGAATTCCGGTCATGATAAAAGCTTGCGCGATCCGGTCTGCCTCGAACGCGTTCTTTAGAGTGCGCACCATAGCGGTTTGTCCGACAAGATCGGCAAATGTTTCCGGCCGGTACTTACGCGCTAAAACCTGATAGCCGGAATCGGGATTATCTGACATCTTGCCTCTCGGGTGGTGGACCATGAACAGACTAAGCGCAGTCGTTGCCAAGGTCCAGCGTTGCGCGTGCAATTACGCTCTTCGGTATTAGGATTTGTCATTCCTAGGGTGGCGAAGTGCTTTATAGCCAATGGAAGATTGATCTGTCTCAAAAATTTCACGGCAGGGCGACTAAGAAAGGACAAAACACAATGGAACTCCTGATGTTCAGATTGGCAGAATTGCGCGCAGGTGCTGGTTGGCTGGGGCTGTCGTCTTTGCCGGGACGCAACGGAAACTACCAAACAGATTTGGCTCAGATGTTGGCATGGCGACCCCAGCTTGTGCTTTCAATGACCGAAATGAAAGAAATGGAACTTTTTGGCGCCAAATCGTTGGGTAGTGATCTGTCTAAAGCAAATGTAGAATGGCGGCATCTGCCAATTGCCGATTTTGGAGCGCCAGAACCCGCAACAGCAGCAAATTGGCCCGAAGCATCAAAAAAGGCGCACGCTATCCTCGCATCAGGCGGTCGGGTTCTTGTGCACTGCAAAGGCGGGTGCGGGCGCTCTGGAATGGCAGTGCTTCGTTTGCTTGTTGAGCGGGGTGAAAGCCCTGAAGAGGCGCTGGCCAGCTTGCGACGCGAAAATCCGGATGCTGTTGAAACCAAGGAACAATACCTGTGGGCGGCCCACCCCTAAAAGCGGGCCGTTGCCACGCTAACGCCCCTTTCGGGTTTTGCTTTCAGTGATAATGCGTTTGGTCATGCGCTTGAAATCACGTTGTCTTTTGCGAGATTCTGCTATTGTCTCTTCGTTGCGGGCATCTTCTTCTTCCAGCTTTTGCCAACGTTGAAGCCGCGCTGCGTCAAGAACCCCTTCTGCAATCGCCTTCTGTATCGCGCACCCAGGTTCTTTGCCGTGTGAGCAATCGCGAAACCGGCAGTTCTGCGCCAGTTCTTCGAGATCGGCAAACACCGAACTGATCCCTTCCGAAACCGAGTGCAGCCTAAGCGCCCGCATTCCCGGCGTATCAATCAGCCAGCTTCCATTTGACACTGGATAAAGAGACCTTGCTGTAGTTGTGTGGCGTCCTTTTGAATCATCGTCCCGTATACCTGCTGTCGATATATCAGCCCCTGCGAGCATGTTTGTCAGCGTCGATTTTCCGACCCCGGATGAGCCAAGCAACGCCGCTGTCTGTCCTTTGCGCCACCAGTCAAAAAGCTGGTTGACATCTTCTGGGTCTTTTGCATTAAGCGCGATGACAGGCATATCGGCAGACAGGCTTTGCGCGCGCCGTATGTAGCTATCTGGGTCACTCGCAAGGTCGGCTTTGGTAAGCACCATAACGGGCTGAATACCCGCATCATGTGCGAGAACCAGATACCGCTCCAACCGTGCTTCGTTGAAATCATCGTTGCACGATGTTGTTATGAATAGCGTATCAACATTGGCGGCAATCAACTGGTTCTGAACATCGGTCCCAGCGGCGCGGCGCTCGAGAACTGTCCTTCGCTCCAGACAACGTACAATCCGGTTGTTTGAATCCGCAAGAACCCAATCACCAACAGCCAGATCCGCTGTTGTCATATCAGGGGGTGTTGTAAGGGTTGTCGCACCTTTTTCCGACAACGCGGTCACAGTGGCGCGTTGCACCTCTGAAATTCGCATCGGGGTGAAAGATTCGAGGTCTTCGACGTCAAGTTGCATCGAAAAAAAGGCTGACCAGCCTAGGTCAGATAAAGTATAGATCATTGTTCTGCCTGAGTTTTTAACAAGAAAATACCCTTCCGCAGCAAATGTGCGCGAAGAGCGTTGTGAAACAGGCAGGACAGCCGGGGCAAATGCCGGATCAGCAATTCCCTGCCTGAGGCATCACGATTGCAATCATAAAATCCCTCCTTGGTCAGGGTTGCGTAAGTGAGAGGCTGGACAGCGACCCAAGCGGGTCTCGTTGCGGCTGCTTCCTTCCGGATCTGACCGGGTTGGCGAGGCGCTCGCCCGCGCCAACCTCTCAACCGCTATTTAGGACAGGTTGCACGGATTCGCAAGCTTAGCCGTAAAGAAGGCTCGGGATGCGGCGCAGGACATCTGATGATCTTTTTGCACGCGCCATGGTCCAACCACCCTGTATTGCAAGCAATAGCGTTTCTGCCGCCTTACCTGCGTCGTCGGTTTCAAGTCCAAGGCGACTAGCCTGTCTGATTATGCTTTCGGTCCAGTCAGTATAAATCTGGTCAGCAAAGTCCCGAAACTCTTCGTTCCCGGGCCCGTCAAACAAGGCCGAGGATACCGGGCAACTTTGCCATTCCTGTGCGGTGTCAAAGAACTTTGCCAGTTTGTAACAAAGCGTGGTCGCGCCATCCTGAAAATCCGAAGCACCTTCAAAGGCCGCATCAATGATTTCCAGCATTCCCTCCGACGCCCAGCTTGCAGCAGCTTTCGCAAGATCGGCTTTTCCAGCCGGAAAATGATGATACAGCGATCCTTTCGGTGTCTCGCTTTTCAACAGAATTTCAGCGATCCCGGTGCCGTGAAAGCCCTTTTCCCGAAAGAGCCTTGCAGCTGTTTTGATCAGGCGCGTGCGTGTATCTGTCTCCAACATATTCATACAACGTCTCATAAACGGTCTAGACCGATTGGTCTAGAGATGTTATTAGACCGATCAGTCTAGTCGCAGGAATCAACGATGAGCACGCAGCAAACCACGGCAGAACCGGTAGTTGAAGACGTGTCCTTTCGCGCAGATCGTGCAAAGCTTTCTGGCCGGTTGTACCAACCATCCGGGTCCCCCAAAGCGGCGATCGTCATTCATGGCGCGACCGGAGTACCCCAGAGTTTTTACCGGCACTTCGCAGGTTGGCTCGCGACAGAAGGTTACACCTGTCTGACATATGACTATCGCGATACAGGTGCCTCTGCCACGGGACACTTGAAAAACTCAAAGGCCACAATGGCGGAATGGGGTGTGGCCGATCAACCTGCGGCTCAGCGCGCTCTGGAGAAATTCGTGCCTGACACACCGGTTTGGGCGATTGGTCATTCACTTGGCGGGATGATGTTGCCTTTTCACGAAGGCGCCTCACGCCTTTCACGAGTCATAACCGTTGCGAGTGGGCCGGTGCATTTTCGTGACCACCCCTGGCCGTATCGTGGCATTGCAGCAGCCTTCTGGTGGGGGCCCGCACCGGGGCTTGTGCGACTCCTGGGCTATTTGCCCGCACGCTGGCTGGGTATGGGCCCCGACTTGCCAAAGGGTGTCTACTGGCAATGGCGCAAGTGGTGCACAACGGCGGGTTTCACGCTCTCGGACGTTGGCTACAGTTTACCGCTGCCTGACTGGAAAGCCGTGCAGGCCCCTGTAAAACTCGTCGCAGTCGCAGATGACGACCTCGTTCCGCCAACCGCTGTCTGGCGTCTGATGCAACAGTTCCCGGAGGCTTCTAAAAAACAGCTTGTTTTGCGACCGTCTGAATTTGGGTTGAAGAAAATCGGGCATGTCGGGGCTTTCAGGCGCGAGAATTCTTCGGTCTGGCCAAAGCTCATCGCGTTTGATTGATGATGGGTGCCTCCACTCTTTTGTTGCGTTAACCCAACTTTCTTTTCCCAAAAATATCCCCGCCGGAGGCAGAAGTATTGCCAGGCGGATCACCTAACTGACAATTGCCATTGTTGAACCGGCGTGGCAGACAGGCCGCTAAAGAGGTCTCGACAGTGAAAATTGCAGAACAGGTAACTTTTGGTGGCTCAGGGCTTGATCGTTTAGGGCAATTGCGTGGGCAGCCAGACCGGATCGAGGCGTTTTGGCAAGAGGTAACTGCAGCCGTCCTGCCCGTCTGGCGTGGCAAACCCCTTATCGCCGGGTCGGAACGAAATGCCATCGGTTTGGTCGCTACCGATCACGAACTGGTCTCACTCGCTGCCGAAGCCCCTGTTTTTCTTGGGCTCGACAGGGGCGCGCCACGTTTTTCGATTGATGTTTCCGCGTGGCAACCAGAGGAACTGGATGACTCAACCTTGGGGCTTTTTCTTGACCCGAGCGAGCAACATTTCCCGGGTTTGCCCGAAGACCTTCGCTTTACTGAGTTGCGCAGTGTCATGTCATCGCTCGGCCCACGCGATGCAGAGCTTATCGCAACCGCAAAGGCGGTCCTAAGCTGGCACGAAAGTCACCAGTTTTGCGCAAAATGCGGTGAAAAAACTGTTCCGGCAATGGCCGGGTGGCAGCGTAACTGCCCTCAGTGTAACGCCTCTCATTTCCCGCGGACAGATCCGGTTGTCATCATGCTGATCACACATGGCAATGATGTTTTGATGGGGCGTAGCCCCGGCTGGCCTGAGGGAATGTTTTCACTTTTGGCTGGGTTCGTTGAGCCGGGTGAAACCATTGAAGCTGCGGTTCGGCGTGAGGCCGAAGAAGAATCAGGCATACGCGTCGGTCGCGTAGATTACCTGGCAAGCCAGCCCTGGCCCTTTCCAACATCACTCATGTTTGGGTGCTGGGGGGAGGCGCTAAACCGGGCGATTGTGATAGACCTGGACGAAATCGAGGAAGCTATGTGGGTATCGCGCGAAGAGATGATGAAAGCTTTTGCGGGCGATCACCCGGTTCTTAAACCAGCCCGAAAAGGTGCAATAGCGCATTTCATTTTGTCAAACTGGCTTGCAGACCGGCTCGATTGACGCGAAAACGAGTTACAGGGCAGCAGAGCGGATAAATGAAGTTTTCGACAAGAGAAGACATAGAAGCACCAATAGAGCATGTGTTTCAGGCAATTTCCGATTTTGACGGCTTTGAACGGTCGGCATTGCGCCGTGGTGCCGAAGTTCAACGTCGGGAAAGGCTGACCGAACCCGGTGCCGAGAAGGGTTGGGATATTGGATTCGAATTTCGCGGCAAACCTCGCCGGATTGTAGCAGAGCTTACACATTTCGACGCACCAAACGGATTGCAGGTCGCCACTGCGACGCCCGGTATCGCGGGAGATCTGGTTGCAGAACTTGTACCGCTCTCGCGTAGTCGCACGCGACTTCGTTTTTCGCTAGAGATGCGGCCAACATCGCTGGGGGGTCGTCTAACCATCCAGTCGCTGAAACTTGCAAAGGGAAACCTTACACGGCGCTTTGTTGCTCGTGTCGCCAAGTTCGCGATTGATGTTGAAGACCGCTACAAAAAGTATTAGTGCCGACGCGGGTCTGCCGGGTAAACGCCCATCAGCGAAACCTCTGATGTGAAATACTCAAGCTCTTCCATCGCAAGCTGGACATTCTTGTCATCAGGATGGCCCTCGATTTCTGCATAAAACTGTGTTGCATAGAACGAACCGTCAACCATGTAGCTTTCGAGCTTGGTCATGTTAACCCCGTTTGTCGCAAAACCACCCATAGCTTTGTACAACGCCGCAGGAAGGTTTCGCACACGAAACACAAAACTGGTCATCATGCCGTCCGCTCCGCGGCGTTTCAGATTCGGTTCGCGGGACATGAGCAAAAAGCGCGTGGTGTTTTTACCGTGGTCTTCGATATGGCGGGCCAAAACATCCAGCCCATATATTTCGCCGGCCAATTCAGAGGCAAGTGCTGCGTGCTCCGGGTTACCATCTGCTGCGACTTGTTTGGCAGAACCGGCCGTGTCAGCACCAGTGATGCGGTGGATCCCGTGTTCAGCAAGGAATTCTCTGCACTGACCCAGAAGGACAGGGTGGCTCATGGCCGAGTCGATTTGCTCAAGACGCGTCCCGGGCAGGGCAAGCAAATTGATATGGACGCGCACAAATGCCTCGTCCACGATGTGCAGTCCTGAATTTGGTAGCAAGTGATGAATATCAGCAACACGTCCGTATGTGGAGTTTTCGACCGGCAGCATCGCAAGGTCGGCCTCACCCTTCCGAACGACCTCGATTGCATCTTCAAAAGTGCGACAAGGAAGGGCTTCGAGATTCGGGCGCGCCTCGCGGCAAGCCTGGTGGGAATAGGCGCCGGGCTCTCCCTGAAATGCGATCCGTCCTGTCATTTTCGTCAACTCCTGTGCCGTATGGGGCGTTTTTTTTCATAAAGGGCGATTGGTCGCGGTAACTATACCTTGCGGAAAGGCAGGGGAAGCGGATAGATAACCCGAAATTTCGAACAAAATGGAACGCGACATGTTCGACACTATGACAATGACTAAAATTGTAGGCGGCTTCTGCGGCGCCTTTCTGGTTTTCCTTCTTGGAGGCTGGGCGGCGGAATCGCTTTATCATATCGGCGGCGGGCATGGTGACGAACATGCAGCGGCGTACCCAATCGAGGTCGACGGAGACGATCACGGTGGTGAAGTCGAGGAAGGCCCAGATTTTGCTACTTTGCTAGCATCTGCAGATGCAGAACGCGGCGAAAGGGTGTTTGGTAAATGTAAAGCTTGCCACTCTGTAGAAGAGGGCGCGCATGGCACCGGGCCAAGCCTGTTCAGAATCGTTGATCGTGATATTGCTGCCATTGATGGTTATGCGTACTCAGGAACAGTCGCCGGCCTCGAAGGTAACTGGACAGCTGACGAGCTTAACGCTTTCCTCGAAAGCCCAAAAGGATATGCACCTGGCACCAAGATGACATTCAACGGTCTTGGAAAAGTTGAGGACCGCGCAAATCTGGTGGCTTACCTGCAAACGCTGACGAACTGATCCGGCGTTTCTGTTTTATTTTGGGGCTGTTTCTTTTCAGAAGCGGCCCCATTTTTTTGCGCATTTTTGTACCAAGAACTGGAATCACTGTTAGTTCACGGAATATCAACTTGATTGTTGCTCTGCGCTATCTAGGTTGTTTCATAACTAGATTGTTGAGAACACATCCACTGGAGGACTTTATGCCCGATTGCCAAATTGCCATGCGTGATCTGAGAATTTTGGGCATTGGAACATTTCTTAGCGTTCTGTTTGTGGCTTTGTTCTGGAGCCAGCTGGCCCAAGCTGAAAATGAAATAATCCGCAGTCACGGCATTTCGACTTTGGGAGAGCTGAAATACGGCCCCGACATTTCCCATCTGGACTATGTGAACCCTGAGGCCCCAAAGGGCGGTGAAATCTCGATTTGGGCGTTTGGTTCATTTGATTCGATGAATCCCTACAGCACCAAGGGGCGCTCTGGCGCAATGTCGAACGCCTTTTTTGAGTCACTTCTGACGGGTACGGCAGATGAGATCGGGTCGTCATACGGGCTGATTGCGGAATCGCTTGAATATCCGAAAGACAGGTCATGGGTTATCTTCAATATGCGTCCGGAAGCGCAGTTCTCCGATGGGACACCACTGACCGCCGACGATGTTCTGTTCTCTTACGAGATTATTCTTGAGCAGGGTTTGCCAAGCTACCGTGCCGTTCTGAGTTCACAGGTTGAACGCGCAGAGGTGCTTGGCCCGCATCAGGTGAAGTTTACATTCAAGGAAGGTGTGCCTACGCGCGACCTGCCGGAAACGGTTGGTGGGCTGCCGATATTTTCCAAGACATTTTTCGAAGAAAACGACCGTAACCTGGAAGATAGTTCGCTTCAGCCGTTTCTTGGGTCTGGCCCGTACGTCCTTGCTGAAATGGACGAAGGCCAATCACTGATTTACGCCTATAACCCTGACTATTGGGGGGCTGATCTGGCGATAAACGTTGGGCGCAACAACTTTGAACGTATTCGAATCGAATACTACGCTGACTACAATGCGGCGTTTGAAGGTTTTAAAGGCGGGAGCTACACGTTCCGCAACGAGGCCTCTTCGAAAATCTGGGGTACGGGATATGACTTTCCGGCCATCGACAACGGTTGGGTGAAAAAGGTTGAACTTCCTGATGGGTCTGTCGCAACCGGGCAATCATTTGTTTTTAATCTACGCCGCCCACAGTTTCAGGACATTCGCGTTCGCGAAGCGATCGGACTGATGTTCAATTTCGAATGGTCAAATGAGACATTGTTTTACGGTCTCTACGAACGAATTCATTCGTTCTGGGAAAACACAGAGCTGGCCGCATCCGGCATGCCTAGTACTGCCGAGCTCGCCTTGCTAGAGCCCTTGGCTGATTTACTTCCACCCGGGGTTCTTGATAGCGAGCCGGTGTTGGCGCCGGAGTCGCGCACGCGACAGTTCGATCGGGGTAATTTGCGAAAAGCCTCTGCATTGCTTGATGAAGCCGGTTGGATTGTTGGTGACGATGGATTGCGGCGCGACGCGAATGGCCGGATGCTTCGGATTGAATTTCTGAATGACAGCCAAACCTTTGATCGTGTGATTAATCCGTTTGTCGAGAATTTGCGACGCTTGGGTGTCGATGCAAGGCACGAACGCGTTGACAATGCGCAGGCAATTAACCGGGAACGGTCCCATGATTTCGATTTTGTGACAACGCAGTTCCCCCTTGGTTATATTCCAGGGGCAGGACTGCGCCAGTACTTTGGCTCCGCCACGGCTGATACCTCTGTCTTCAATACAATGGGGCTGAAGAATGAGGCAGTAGACAATCTTGTCGCGCATGTTGAGGCTGCGCAAACGCAGGAAGAACTGGAAACCGCAATCCATGCATTGGACCGGGTTTTACGGGCAGAACGGTTTTGGGTTCCCCAATGGTTTAAGGATTCCCACACTGTCGCCTATTACGATATGTTTGAGCATCCCGAAGAATTGCCACCATACTCTCTGGGGCATCTGGATTTCTGGTGGTATAACGCAGAAAGAGGCGAAGAGCTGCGCGCCGCCGGCGCGTTTCAATAAAAACAAGAAAGCAGGACGATGGGTGCCTATATCCTACGGCGATTACTGCTGATCATTCCGACACTTATCGGAATTATGGTGGTGAATTTTGCCCTGATCCAATTTGTTCCAGGTGGGCCGATTGAGCAAATTCTAGCTCAGCTAGAGGGCAGCGGTGATGCTTTTGAAACAATCGCTGGAGGGGCCGACGCTGGCGCCAACGCTGTTGGAGGGGACGAACGCTATCTTGGTGCACGTGGCTTGCCGCCGGAGTTCATTGAAGAGCTTGAACGTCAGTTTGGTTTTGATAAACCGCCGCTTGAACGTTTTTTTAAAATGATGTGGGACTATTTACGCTTTGATTTTGGCGAAAGCTATTTCAGGTCTGTCGGTGTGATTGATCTGGTGATCGAGAAAATGCCCGTGTCGATCACACTTGGCCTTTGGTCAACACTGATCGCCTATCTCATTTCTATTCCGCTTGGCATTCGCAAAGCGGTACGCGATGGTAGCAGGTTTGATACGTGGACGTCTGGCACCATCATCATCGCCTACGCCATTCCGGGCTTTCTGTTTGCAATCTTGCTGCTGGTTCTGTTTTCGGGCGGGTCATATTGGAAGATTTTCCCACTTCGAGGCCTCGTTTCAGACAATTGGGACGATCTCAGCATGATCGGAAAAGTACTCGACTACTTCTGGCACATAACGCTGCCTGTCGTTGCTATGACGATTTCTTCTTTTGCGACCCTGACCCTGCTCACGAAGAACTCGTTTCTGGATGAGATCAAAAAGCAATATGTCATCACAGCCAAAGCCAAAGGGCTTAGCGAGAACAAGGTGCTTTATGGCCACGTGTTTCGCAATGCGATGCTGATCGTAATTGCCGGGTTTCCGTCGCTTTTCATAGGGGTGTTCTTTGGTGGATCACTGATAATCGAAACGCTTTTCTCGCTCGATGGTTTGGGTCGGCTTGGCTTTGAAGCCGCTGTAGCGCGCGACTATCCGGTTATGTTCGGCACGCTCTATGTCTTTGGACTTATGGGGCTTTTGGTCGGTATCCTGTCTGACCTGATGTATGTCTTTGTCGATCCCAGGATTGATTTCGAATCGAGGAGCGTCTGATGGCGCGGCTCTCCCCCCTTAACCAGCGTCGCTGGCGTAATTTTCGGCGGAACCAGCGCGCCTATTGGTCACTTATCATTTTCACCATTCTGTTCGGCGTGTCTCTTTTTGCTGAATATATCGCCAACGAGAAGCCCTTGTTGGTGAGCTACCGGGGCGAGTGGTTTGTGCCAGTGCACAATTTCTATACGGAAACAGAATTTGGCGGCGATCTGCCGACCGAGGCTGTTTACCGCGACATCGAGGTGGAATGCCTGATTGTCTCTGGTGGGCTTGAAACCTGCTGGGACGATCCGGAAGCGATTATCGACGACGCGAAAGACGGCGTTGTCGACGGTGAAGAGATTGAAAAGGGTTGGGTCATCTGGCCCGTGATCCCATACTCCTACACTACAATCGTCGACATTCCCGGCGTTGCGCCGTCACCACCCGACAATAACAATTACCTCGGCACCGATGATACAAAACGCGATGTACTGTCGCGGGTGATATACGGCTTCCGTTTGTCGATCCTTTATACACTGATCGTGACCAGTGTTGCTTCAATCCTTGGGATCACGGCGGGAGCTTTGCAGGGCTTCTTTGGCGGCTGGGTTGATCTGATCTTTCAACGAATGCTTGAAATTTGGGGGGCGATGCCGTCGATTTATGTGATCATTATCCTGTTCGCTATTTTGGGTCGAAGTTTCTGGATACTTGTCGCGATATCCATTCTATTCGGATGGCCTGCTTTGGTGGGTGTTGTAAGGGCAGAGTTTTTGCGAGCGCGAAACTTTGAATATGTGCGCGCTGCCCGGGCGCTGGGTGTGTCAAACCGCGTTATCATGTTCCGTCACATGCTGCCGAACGCAATGGTGGCAACGCTTACACTGCTGCCTTTTATTATAACGGGCACCATAGGCATGCTCGCGACTCTGGACTTCCTTGGTTTCGGGTTGCCCTCATCCGCTCCATCGCTAGGCGAACTGACCCTTCAGGCAAAACAAAACCTGCAGGCGCCGTGGCTCGGGTTCACCGCATTTTTTGTCTACGCCATAATGCTGTCCTTGCTTGTCTTCATTTTCGAAGGCGTGCGTGATGCGTTTGATCCAAGAAAGACCTTTCAATGAAGACGGTGCTGGACGTCAAAGACCTGAGCGTTGGTTTCAGTCAGGATGGTAAGGTTGTTCCTGCGGTTACTGATGTATCCTTCACCGTCGGTCTGGGCGAGACCGTTGCGATCGTGGGGGAATCCGGTTCTGGTAAATCCGTGTCGGCGCTTTCAACCGTGTCGCTGCTGCCAGACAGCGCCCGGGTCACTGGTTCCGTTACATATTTAGGTACAGAGATGATTGGCGCGCCAGAGGCAGATCTGCGCAGAGTTCGCGGGAATGATATCAGTTTTATTTTCCAGGAACCTATGACATCGCTGAACCCGCTGCACACGCTTGAAAAACAATTGGCAGAAAGCATTCAGTTACATCAGGGCTTGTCCGGGGACGCTGTAAGAAAACGAATTATTGAATTGCTGATCAAAGTCGGCATTCGTGACCCGGAAACCCGACTGACATCTTATCCGCACCAGTTGTCAGGTGGGCAAAGGCAACGCGTGATGATCGCGATGGCACTTGCAAATGGACCGGAGTTGTTGATCGCAGATGAACCGACGACAGCGCTGGACGTGACCATCCAAGCGCAAATCCTTGTACTGCTTGCAGAACTGAAACGCGCCGAAAATATGAGTCTACTATTTATCACGCATGATCTGGCCGTTGTTCGCAAGATCGCGGATCGGGTTTACGTTATGCAGAAAGGCCGCATCGTCGAAGAGGGCCTTACAGAAGGGCTGTTTAACAATCCGCAGCACCCGTACACACAGATGCTGCTCGGAGCGGAACAAACTGGTGAGCCTGACCCAGTACCCGAAGACGCAGAAGAAGTCGTGCGTACTGACAATTTGCGGATTTGGTTCCCAATCCATCGCGGATTGCTGCGTCGAACGGTTGGTCATATCAAGGCAGTAAATTCGGCCACAATTTCCGTGAGACAGGGCGAAACGCTTGGTATCGTTGGCGAGAGCGGGTCGGGCAAAACCACGCTCGCGCTCGGTATCATGCGATTGATCCGTTCTGAAGGAACGGTTGTTTTCTTCGGCGACAACATTTCCGGCACAAAAGGCAAAGCGCTTCGCGGATTGCGGCGCTATATGCAGATCGTGTTTCAGGACCCTTATGGGTCACTTTCGCCGCGCATGTCCGCGATGCAAATTATTGCCGAAGGATTAAGCGTTCACGGTGCGCCCGATGGCCGTGATACGCGTGAACTGGTGGCCGAGATTATGACCGAAGTCGGTCTGGACCCCTCTACGATGGACCGATACCCGCATGAATTTTCAGGTGGCCAGAGACAGCGCATTGCCATTGCCCGGGCTATGATCCTGCGCCCCAAGCTGGTTGTGCTGGATGAGCCGACGTCGGCCCTAGATATGACTGTTCAGGTGCAGATTGTCGGGCTCCTCAGGGAGTTGCAGCGCAAGTACGGGCTGGCGTACCTGTTCATCAGCCACGATCTGAAAGTCGTGCGCGCGATGAGCCACAAGGTGATCGTTATGAAAGAGGGTGACGTTGTCGAATATGGGGATCGTGATCAGGTATTTGATAGCCCACAGACCGATTATACCCGTGCATTGATGGCAGCTGCCTTTGACCTGAAGGTTGCTGCGCAAGAATACGGCGCGACTTAAACGAATGCTTCGGACGTTATACGCCTGACTTTTTAAACAGCAGAGCTGTGCCCCGCCTTCGACAGTTCGTACGCATCAAAAGCACGAGCGATCATTCGCGTGAGAGGCCGGGCAGTTTCCGAAATCGTAAAGCCTGAACTCGAAACGCGGACCATGTCGTCAAAATCTGCTGCTGCAGCGTTGAACAACGTGTTTAGTTGCTTTGGAGTTATGTCGAAGTTTTCCAGTATCTCTGCGGTATCGATATGAAAGTCACACATCAAAGCTTCAATCAACCGGCTGCGAAGCCGATCATCGGCGCTAAAGACGTGGCCGCGTACCGTTGAAAACTGACCTTCACGAATTGCTTTAGTATGCGCCGAGGTCGCTGGAGCGTTTTGTGCATAGCCTTGCGGGAAGCGAGAAATTGATGAGGCGCCAACGCCTATCAATACATCTGCACGATCATCGGTGTAGCCTTGGAAATTGCGCTTAAGCCTGCCTTCGGTCTGGGCAACGGCAAGGCCATCATCGGGTCTTGCAAAGTGATCGATCCCGATTTCCCGATAATCATCCCACAGAAACAAGTGCCGGGCAGTTTCGAATAAAGCAAGCCGTTCTTCAGGGGTCGGCAGCGCATCAGATGGGATCATCTGTTGGCGTTTTGCCATCCATGGCACATGTGCGTAGCCGTAAAGAGAAACCCTGTCAGGTGAAAGCGAAAGCAGCTTTTGTACAGAGTCCGCAATACGTCTGTTGGTTTGGTGCGGCAAGCCATAGAGAATGTCTGCGTTCAGGCTTTTGACACCGTGACCGCGTATCGCTTCAATGGCGTCTCGCGTGATCTCGTAACTTTGTTCGCGCCCGATCACCTGCTGGATTTCAGCGTCGAAATCCTGCACGCCAATCGAGGCTCGGTTCATCCCAGCCGCAGCCAGGGCTTCTAGGCGCGGCGCGTCAATCTCGTTTGGGTCAATCTCAACGGAAAATTCAGCGTCGTTTCCCATTGGAATGACATCAAAAATTGCTTCGGCTAATTCCGTCATCATGTCAGGAGCAAGCAGCGTGGGTGTTCCACCGCCCCAGTGCAGTCGCGAAAGATGCAGGTTATCGGGTAACTCTGCTTTGAGAATCGCCAGTTCCTGTTTCAGGACATCCAGATAGGCACGCACCGGAGAATCGGTTTGTGTGCCTTGTGTGCGACAGGCACAGAACCAGCACAAGCGGCGACAAAATGGCACATGAACGTAAAGAGAGACGTCAGTTTCATTAGCGATTTCGTTTAGAAACCCTTTGAAAATAGACCCATCAACCGCATCAGAAAAATGAGGAGCGGTTGGGTAGCTCGTATAACGGGGCACGCGCGAGTCAAAAAGACCGTATTGCGCGAGTTGCGAAATCACTGTCATTCGCCTAGCGTTATGTTTAAGAGGCAGATGTCTCTTTGACACAGATCAAATTTTCCAGGCTTATGACCCTTCAAGACGCTAAAATTGGTTTTAAAGACTGCAGCGATTGCCCGATACGGCATCGCGCTGTTTGTGCGCGTTGCGAAACGAACGAGCTAGAGCTGCTAGAAAAGATCAAATATTATCGAAGCTACGAGGCTGGACAAACTGTAGTCTGGTCCGGGGATCAGATGGATTTTGTCGCATCTGTTGTTACTGGAATTGCGGCTTTGACGCAGACTATGGAAGATGGGCGCACTCAGATGGTTGGGTTGCTTTTACCCTCTGACTTTGTTGGCCGCCCCGGACGGAATGTTGCGCCCTATGATGTGACCGCCACGACAAATCTGATGATGTGTTGCTTTCGCAAAAAACCATTTGAAGAAATGATGCAGGCAACGCCACATATTGCGCAACGCTTGCTCGAGATGACGCTGGACGAATTGGACGCTGCGCGCGAATGGATGTTGTTGCTTGGTCGTAAAACAGCACGCGAAAAAATTGCCAGCCTGTTGATGATTATTGCGCGACGCGAAGCGTCACTGAACGTATCGGCGGATTCAGACGTTCGGGTTTTTGATTTGCCGCTGACGCGCGAAGCAATGGCAAACTACCTTGGACTAACGCTTGAAACGGTAAGCCGTCAAATCTCGGCATTGCGGAAAGATGGCGTCATCATGCTGGAAGGAAAACGTCACGTCACCGTCCCCGATTTCCAGCGTTTGCAGGATGAAACCGGGGATGATTCAGACGGCGGTATGCTGTTCTGATTTCCTGAAAAGAGCTTTGTCACCTGAGCCGAAGTTAATGCGCCAGCAAGACCGGCACTTCTGCCAATTCAAGCATGTTTCGTGTCGCCCCTCCAAGAATTGCCTCACGGAAGCGCGAATGGCCATAGGCACCCATGACAAGTAAATCGGCATTCAGGTCGCGCACGTGACGTACCAGAACATCCGCAACCCGAGGCATGGTTTTCGCAAGTACTGATATTTCCGCTTTAACCCCGTGACGTGCCAGCATTTGCGAAAGCGCTCCACCAGGGTCAGATCGATCCGGACCATGGGTGGGCGGGTCGATCACGGCAACATTTACAAGATCGGCATTTTTAAGAAGGGGAAGAGCCGCACGTATTGCCGCCAACGCTTCGGCACTTTCATTCCAGGCGATAATAATTCTTTTCGGGGTTGTTGTACCGTCAATGTCATCTGGCACCACCATGACCGGCGCGTGGCCTTCGAACATAGCTGATTCGACGACGGCCTCGAGTTCTTGTTTGCGATTTTCGCCATAAGGCTTGGGTAAGATCACAAGATCGGAAAAACGGGCACGGTGGGCGATCAGCCGGTTAAGGCCGGTCAGTTGTGCCACGCCAGATTCGCAAGACCAGTTGATATCTTCGTTTTTAAGTCGGGCGCGTATTTTTTCTTCCAGATCTTCGGCGTCTTGTTGCGCTTGCTGAAGTGTTTGCTGAAGCACCATCGCGTTTGCACCCGCATAGTAGTAACCTGTTTGCGTGCGATCAACGCCGATACACTGCACATCTAAATGCGCTTCGCCCATTCTTGCCATTGCGATTGCATGTTGTAGCGGTGGTTCGCAAATCTCAATATCGGTCGCGATTGTAAGCAAAGATTTGTAGGCCATTGGTTTCGCCCTTTCTGAATTCGATCTAAAAAAACCCTATCGACGATAATTTTACCCGGCTTTGATATCGATCAAACGAAAGCCGCGTCAAAATTGACATGGATCAAAGCAGTTTCTGCCATGGCCATTCATACCCCGAACAGTCAAAATGAGCCCGCGCGACCAACGAGTCGCCGCAGGGAAAGACGAAGGGACGCTTTAATGTGGGACTATTTTAAGCTGATCGTATTGGGGGTTATTGCGCTTTTGGCCGCAATCGCCGCTAACTACGCACGTGATTTAGCCTATCAGGTGCATGCGATTATTGTCATGCTAGCATCTGGTGGATTGTTTTTATGGACCGTTCGGCGAACGGATGAACCCAGAACCGTCGAGACCGGCTATATGGACGGTGTAATACGCTATGGCGTTATCGCAACGGCGTTTTGGGGCGTTGTTGGTTTTCTGGTCGGTACGTTTATTGCCTTCCAGCTTGCCTTTCCGGTGCTTAACTTTGACTGGGCCGAAGGATATGCAAATTTTGGGCGTCTGCGGCCACTGCATACCTCGGCAGTAATTTTTGCGTTTGGTGGCAACGCGCTCATTGCGACGTCCTTTTACATTGTTCAGCGTACAACGGCAGCACGGCTATGGGGTGGAAACCTCGCCTGGTTCGTGTTCTGGGGCTATCAGCTGTTTATCGTTTTGGCGGCAACCGGTTATTTGCTCGGTTCGACCCAATCCAAAGAATATGCAGAGCCTGAATGGCATGTGGATATCTGGCTGACCATCGTATGGGTCGCGTATCTGGTGGTCTTCATGGGGACACTTTTCAAACGAAAAGAAAAGCATATCTACGTTGCGAACTGGTTCTTGCTAAGCTTTATCGTGACTGTTGCGATGCTTCACCTGGTCAATAACCTTTCGATCCCTGTTTCGATTTTCGGGTCCAAATCTGTGCAGGTCTTTGCCGGTGTGCAGGATGCGATGACGCAGTGGTGGTATGG
The DNA here is from genome assembly GCF_018457175.1 of Pseudohalocynthiibacter aestuariivivens. Classification (GTDB taxonomy): domain Bacteria; phylum Pseudomonadota; class Alphaproteobacteria; order Rhodobacterales; family Rhodobacteraceae; genus Pseudohalocynthiibacter; species Pseudohalocynthiibacter aestuariivivens. Next base: position 84,842 of record NZ_JAGFNU010000006.1, on the reverse strand, counting down.
TCACAACGCTGTGGGCTTTTTCCTGACAGCGGGCTTCCTTGGTATGATGTATTACTTTGTACCAAAACAAGCGGAACGTCCTGTCTACAGCTACAAGCTGTCGATCATTCACTTCTGGGCGCTCATTTTCCTTTATATCTGGGCTGGTCCTCACCACTTGCATTACACCGCGCTTCCCGACTGGGCGAGCACGCTGGGTATGGTGTTCTCGATCATTCTCTGGATGCCCAGCTGGGGTGGCATGATCAACGGCCTGATGACACTATCAGGTGCCTGGGACAAGCTGCGAACCGACCCGATTTTGCGGATGATGGTTGTGTCGATTGGTTTTTACGGCATGTCGACGTTTGAGGGTCCGATGATGTCGATCCGTGCGGTCAACTCCTTGTCGCACTACACAGACTGGACCATTGGTCACGTGCATTCCGGCGCTCTTGGTTGGAACGGTATGATCACCTTTGGTGCGCTTTACTTCCTATTTCCGAAACTCTGGAACAAGACTGGCCTTTACTCACTGAAACTGGTGAACTGGCACTTCTGGCTAGCAACGATCGGTATCGTTCTCTACGCGTCGTCGATGTGGGTCACCGGTATCATGGAAGGCCTGATGTGGCGCGAAGTTGATGCGCAAGGGTTCCTTGTAAACTCGTTCGCTGACACGGTTAGCGCGAAGTTCCCAATGTATGTCGTTCGCGGCATGGGAGGCGTGTTGTTCCTCGCCGGTGCACTGATCATGTGCTATAACCTCTGGATGACTGTTGTACGTGGTGAGGCTAAGGCCGAAGCCCCCGCAGCAGCTCCGGCTGAATAGGGAGGGCCGGAGAGATGGCAATTCTTGATAAACATAAGGTTCTGGAAAAGAACGCAACGCTTCTGCTGGTCTGTAGCCTTCTTGTAGTTACGGTGGGCGGTATCGTCGAAATCGCACCTCTTTTCTACCTCGAAAACACGATCGAAGAGGTGGAAGGTGTGCGGCCTTATTCGCCGCTCGAACTGACGGGGCGTGACATCTATATCCGTGAGGGCTGCTATGTCTGTCACAGTCAGATGATCCGCCCAATGCGGGATGAGGTGGAGCGCTATGGCCACTACAGCCTTGCGGCAGAGTCGATGTACGATCACCCGTTCCAGTGGGGTTCCAAACGGACCGGGCCAGACTTGGCGCGGGTTGGTGGGCGTTACTCTGATGAATGGCATCTTGATCACCTGCGTGATCCACAGACCGTGGTGCCTGAATCTGTCATGCCAAAATATGGTTTCCTCGAAGATCGGATGGTTGATGCAACCTACATCACCGATTTGATGGAAACGCACCGGATGGTTGGCGTGCCTTACACTGATGACATGCTGGAAAATGCGTCGGCCGATTTTACCGCGCAGGCTGATCCAGACAGTGATTGGGATGCACTGGTCGAACGGTATCCAAATGCGCAGGTTCGCAACTTTGATGGGCAACCCGGGATTTCAGAAATGGATGCCATGATCGCTTATCTACAGATGCTTGGCACATTGGTTGATTTCTCAACCTTTACGCCAGACGCAAGCCGATAGGAGGGAACAATGGATTTATATTCCCTTATGCGAGAGTTCGCTGACAGCTGGATGCTTTTATTTATGTTTACCTTCTTCATTGGTTGCATCATCTGGGTGTTTCGCCCAGGCAGCAAGAAGACCTACGAGGACACTGCAAACATCCCCTTTCGGCATGAAGACAAACCTGCGAGCGACTGTGACGCAGATCGCAAGGAGGCACGGACATGACCAAAAAACCACAAAAAACTGAAAAGCATGAAATCGAAACAACTGGGCACAGCTGGGACGGTATTGAAGAGTTTAACAATCCTTTGCCGCGGTGGTGGCTCTGGACTTTTTACCTCACAATTATCTGGGGCATTGGTTATGTGATTGCATATCCTGCATGGCCGCTGATCAGCGGGGCGACGCCAGGCGTCCTCGGCTATTCGACACGTGCTGAAGTTGCAGCTGACATCGAGGAGTTTGATACAGCAAACGCCGGGATTGAAGCCAAACTTGTGGGCACAGAGCTGACTGCCTTAAGCGAGGATCCAGAGTTGTTGCAGTTTGCAGCGAACGCAGGCCGGTCAATCTTCGCAACGAATTGTTCAACCTGCCACGGCTCTGGTGCCGCAGGTGCCAAAGGATATCCAAATCTTTTGGATGATGACTGGCTATGGGGTGGTGACATTGACGCAATTTACGCCACCGTCAACCACGGCATTCGCAATGAAACTGATCCGGATGCGCGTTTCTCGCAAATGCCTGCTTTTGGTGAATTCCTGAGCGAAGAGGAAATCGCACAGGTCGTAAACCACGTCATGGCAATTTCTGGTCAGGAAGCAGATACAACTCTGGCATCGGCTGGTGCCACGGTATTCATGGATAACTGTGCAAGCTGTCACATGGATGAAGGTACGGGTGACCGTGAACAGGGTGCACCTAACCTGACAGACGCGATCTGGCTTTACGGCGGCGACGTGGACACGTTGACCGAAACTGTGTCGAATTCCCGCTACGGCGTCATGCCAAACTGGAACACCAGGCTGAGCGACGCGGATGTTCGCGCTGTTGCAGCTTATGTTCACCAGCTTGGTGGTGGCGAGTAAATAAAAGGTTTCCGGAGGCCAATGGCCCCCGGAGATGACACCGGCACCCCGTCCTGTTCGCGCGTTTCCTGGGGTGCCGGTGTTTATCGGTTTATTAACCAATTGAGACGCGATTTCCACCTTGTTCTTTGGAATTACCCTCGACACCGACTTTGGCCGTACCGTCGGACTCCTGGTGTTGGTGCGTGTTAACCAAATTGTGTTGAGATAGATTTTGTGTGAAAGACGTCATTAGGAGCACTAATTTCCTCAACGAAAGAGCCGCTGAATGCGCTTTGACGGCAATGCTGCACAACTTTTTGATTGGAGGAGGCCTGTTGACTGGGTTTTGCCGATAATATTTTTAATCCAAAAGAAGAATCAGAGGAACATTGCCTGTGGCGTTGCGCCTCGTTCAAACCGTCATTTGTTTGACCTAGGTCAAGGCCATGACACAGGCTGCCTGTAAAAAGACAACGACTTCGCGAATAGGATGATCGGAGAGATTCCTTGGCCAGCAATGAAAACCCCCCGTCGCTTTATGCGGCACGTGAACCCGTTTTCCCAAAACGTGTTTCAGGGCCGTTCCGTAATTTCAAGTGGTGGATTATGGCGGTTACGCTGGGAATCTACTATCTGACACCGTGGATACGTTGGGACCGTGGTCCAAACCTGCCGGATCAGGCGGTTTTGGTTGATCTGGCGGGGCGGCGCTTCTTTTTCTTCTGGATCGAGATTTGGCCACATGAGTTTTACTTTATCGCCGGATTGCTGATCATGGCGGGCCTTGGTCTGTTTTTGTTCACCTCGGCGCTTGGCCGTGTCTGGTGTGGCTATGCATGTCCGCAGACCGTCTGGACCGATTTGTTCATTCTGGTCGAGCGCTGGATTGAAGGAGATCGCAACGCAAGGGTGCGTTTGTGGAATTCCAAATGGACGGCCAGGAAAGTTCGCCTCACTCTTGTTAAGTGGACAGCGTGGCTTTTGATTGCCGTAGCGACTGGTGGTGCATGGGTTTTTTACTTCGCAGATGCCCCGCAATTGCTGGCTGATCTGGTCACTTTGAATGCCCACCCTGTCGCTTACTCCACAATTTTGGTTCTGACGCTGGCAACCTTTGTTTTCGGCGGTTTTATGCGCGAGCAGATTTGTATCTACATGTGCCCGTGGCCGCGTATTCAGGCGGCAATGATGGATGAAGACACGCTTGTCGTTGCATACAGGGAATGGCGTGGTGAACCCCGTGGCAAACACCGCAAGGGGCCAGAAGCAGACAACCTTGGTGACTGCATAGATTGCATGGCTTGCGTCAATGTTTGCCCGGTTGGAATCGATATCCGCGACGGGCAACAGTTAGAGTGTATTACATGCGCGCTTTGTATTGATGCTTGTGACGACATCATGGAAAAAATCGGTAAGCCGCGTGGATTGATTGACTACATGGCGCTTAAGGACGAAGCAGCAGAGCGGGCAGGCGGCAAACCTGTTTCTGTCTGGAAGCACGTCTTCCGCCCCCGCACAATCATGTATACTTCGCTTTGGTCGGCGGTTGGGTTCGCTTTGCTTTTTGCTTTGTTCATTCAGTCAGATATCGACATGACAGTTGCCCCGGTGCGCAACCCAACTTTTGTCACTTTGTCTGACGGATCGATACGCAACACCTATGATGTGCGTCTGCGAAACAAGCACGGTGACGACAGGCCGTTCCATGTTTCGCTTACCTCGGATTCTGTGTTACAAATCTCGCTTGAAGGCGCCGATGAGTTGCTTGTAACGGTTCCGGCGGACGATACAAAGCTGCAACGGGTCTATGTCACTGCACCGGCGGGGTCTGATGCCTCCTCTGTGGGACGCACAGATTTAAGGTTGTGGATCGAAGACATGACAAATGGTGACCGTGCCTACTCGGATACTGTATTCAATGGGAAAGTCCAATGAGCTCTAAACCACTGACAGGGCGCAAGGTGTTTGCGATTTTGTTCGCCGCCTTTGCGGTGATCATCGGTGTTAATGTTTTCATGGCCTTCAGCGCCATTCGAACGTTTCCCGGTTTAGAAGTGGGTAACAGCTACGTCGCAAGTCAGACTTTTGACGCAGATCGCGCAGCACAGGATGCACTGGGCTGGGACGTATCAGCAATAATTGAGGCAAATGAGTTGGTCCTTACCATCTTAGACGATCTTGGAGCCCCGGCCGGTATCGCTGAACTGCAGGCCATTCTTGGTCGTGCTACAAATATACGCGACGACATGAACCCAGAATTCACTTACGAAAACGGTGTGTATCGCGCACCTGTTGATGTCGCTCCGGGAAACTGGAATCTTCGCTTGGTTGCGACTGCCGAGGACGGCACAAAGTTTCAGCGCCGCATTGTTCTATACGTCGGAGGTTAGCGATGAACACGGCGGTGCCTACACAAGTTTCCGGCTGTCCCGCGTGTGCAGCATCTCCGGCGGCAGAGGCGCTTGCGGAGCAGTCCAAAAGCGGTGACGCTCGTATTCTGCTTTCATTACCCACCATTCACTGCTCCGGCTGTATTTCAGCTGTTGAGCGCGGGCTTCTTGCACATCCCGGAGTTAAGTCTGCACGTGTTAACCTCACGCTGAAGCGTGCAAGTATTGAAGCTGCGCCGGATGTGGAAGCAGGCGACCTGATAAAAGCACTTGATGGGGTGGGATACACCGCGCACGAGCTTGATCGTGGCCTTCTCTCTGCGACAGAAAACGACAAGGCAGGGCGCGATCTTTTGATGCGGCTCGCCGTGGCTGGTTTTGCGGCTATGAATGTGATGCTGCTCTCTGTCGCGATTTGGTCAGGCGCTGAAGCTGCAACACGCGACCTGTTTCACTGGATTTCTGCCGCAATTGCGTTACCGACAATTGCGTTTTCAGCGCAGCCGTTTTTCAAAAATGCGATGCGTGCTTTGTCTGTCAGAAGGCTTAATATGGATGTCCCCATATCGCTCGCTATTTTGCTTGCTGCGGGAATGTCGCTCTATGAGACCACCCAATCGGGCGAACACGCATATTTTGATGCGGCCCTTTCTTTGACGTTCTTTCTGCTTGCAGGTCGCTATCTGGACCACCGGACACGCGCAGTTGCGCGTTCGGCTGCCGAAGAACTTGCAGCGCTTGAAGTACCCCGTGCGACACGTCTGAACGGTGAAACCGAAGAAGTTGTGGCTATTGCTGAACTTGTAGTCGGAGACTTGGTGCGTGTGAAACCGGGCGGAAGAATGCCAGTTGATGGTTTCGTAACTGAAGGGGCGAGCGAGATTGACCGCTCTTTGCTAACTGGCGAGACACTGCCGGTCTTCGCGGGCATCGGGCAGAGCGTAAGCGCGGGGGAGGTTAATCTGACCGGACCGCTAACGCTTAAAGTGACAGCCGCCGGAGAGGACAGTTCGCTGCATGTCATGGCAGATCTTGTCGCGATGGCCGAAAGCTCAAAGAACCGCTACACATCCTTGGCTGATCGCGCTGCGCAGATTTACGCCCCCGGTGTCCATTTGCTGGCCTTTGTCGCATTTGCTGGATGGTTGTGGATATCTGGTGGTGATGTACGACTGGCGTTAAACATTGCGGTTGCGGTCTTGATCATAACTTGCCCATGCGCCCTTGGTCTTGCGGTGCCAGCGGTGACAACCGCCGCATCAGGCCAATTGTTCCGAAAAGGGATGCTGATCAAGGACGGGACAGCGCTCGAAAGACTGGCAGAGATTGATACCGTCGTTTTTGATAAAACTGGTACTTTGACGGAAGGTCGGCCAGAGCTTACCAACCTTAATGACCACGACATAAAAGACCTCGAAGTTGCGCTTGCTTTGGCGGAGGGGTCGTCGCATCCGCTTGCCGTGGCCTTGGTTGATGCATTGAATGAAGCGAATGTAAAAGCTGCCACTGTAACGGACCTGAAAGAAGTGCCAGGCTACGGAATTGAAGCGCAATTTTGTGGAATGCCTGTTCGACTGGGACGCGCTGCATGGGTGGATGCAGAAGCATCAGAGATGACAGCAACCTATTTGTCGGTTGGCAAGGCAAGCCCCGTTTCTTTTACCTTCGTCGACAGGCTGCGAGCGGGCGCCGAACAAGCGGTTGCAGAGCTAAAGGCACAAGGCAAAACCGTACATCTCATCTCAGGCGACATACCAGCAGCAGTTCAGGCGATGGCAGAGCGGCTGGGTATTGAAAACTGGGTCGCCGAAGCCTTGCCAGAAGAAAAGGCCAGCGCAATTGGGGCCGTCACCCGTGCTGGTGCGCGTGTTCTCATGGTTGGCGATGGGCTGAATGACACAGCGGCACTTGCTGCGGCGCATGTCTCTATCTCGCCCGCAACAGCGTTGGATGCGGCGCGTGTCGCCTCGGACATCGTGCTCTTGGGCGTTGATCTTGCACCGCTTGCGGAGGCGACAGTTATTGCCGAGAAATCGGTTAGCCGCATCCGTGAAAACTTTGGCATCGCAGTCGTTTACAATTTGATAGCAGTTCCTGTCGCGCTGCTTGGATTTGCAACGCCCCTGGCTGCGGCCTTGGCGATGTCTCTGTCTTCAATTAGCGTGTCCCTTAACGCGCTGCGGCTGAGGTGACGCAATGGAAATGCTAGTTTACTTGATCCCGATTTCGCTCTTTCTGGGCGGGCTCGGGCTCGCTGCGTTTTTCTGGGCCCTTAAATCACATCAGTATGATGACCCGGAAGGGGACAGCCAGCGGATTCTCAGCCCGGACTGGGAGGATGAGCCACGTCCCTGATCCGACGTGTCTTTTTAGCGAAAACTGACGCTCACAGAGCCAAGGCCATCAATCTCGACTCGGCAGCTTTCGCCGTGTTTAATCGATCCAACTCCAGCTGGCGTACCTGTGAATATCAAATCCCCTGGTGCGAGAATGACAAGGCCGGAAAGATAGGCGATAACGTCAGCAACGGGCCAGATCATATCTGCTATGTCGCCATCCTGACGAAGGTTGTCATTCACTGTTGCCGTGATGCGCGCTTGGTCCGGGTGGCCTACTTCGCTGACCGGATGTAGTGCTCCGCAGGCTGCAGAATGGTCAAAACCTTTTGCCATATCCCACGGGCGCCGGGATGCCTTGGCTTCGGCCTGAAGGTCGCGGCGTGTAAGGTCATTGCCCGGGCCATATCCCCAAACATGGTTGAGTGCCTCGTCAGGTGAAATACCTGCGCCACCAGTGCCAATCGCAACGACAAGTTCGGCTTCGTGATGCAGGTTTTTCGTATGAGTAGGAAAAGGTAACACGGCGCCATCATCAATCACGCAATCGGCCGGTTTTGTGAAAAAGAAGGGCGGCTCTCGATCCGGGTCATTGCCCATTTCGCGCGCATGCTCTGCATAATTGCGGCCGACGCAAAAGATACGGCGTACTGGAAAGCGGTTCTCACTCTTTGCAATTGCAACAGAGGGCGGTTCGGGCAGCGGCAGAACGAAAGTTGTCATCTTGATCTCTCCTGATTGCAGCTAACTTGCCCGCTTGATTGCGTGGGGGCAAGGGCTCAGGAAGAAGGACCAAAGGGTGTGCATTCTATCGCGCGTGCCTGAAGGCGACGACAGGCCAATTCTGCGGCTTCTTCGGTCATACCCATAAAGTTGGCTTCAAACCCGCCGCCACGCTGAACGACACGACGCAGCGCGCCATCAAGCGTTGTCATTTCATTGAGGGCTGTACGCAGCAAGACACGCTCTGCCTGATAACGCGATCCATAGCGCCCGACATTCACGCCCCAATGCTCACCGCCAGATGTCGACACACGCATTACAATAACAGGGTCCTGCGCTTCCGGTTTGGGTTCCGGCGTTATGATTTTGGCAGGTTCCGCTGCAGCCAGAACGATTTCCCCAACTTCTTGAGCAGCCTGCGTTGCTGCGGCTATTGCGATAGCCTCGGTTTCAGCCTCGGACGGGCGCGGTGCCGGAGTCGTTGTGGTTTCAGCCGTTGCTGCAGGCGTTGTACCGGAAGATTGCTGCACTTCCTGAATTGCATTTTCGATTTCGCTCTGCATTGCGATCAGAATATCTGCCGTGGGTGCCTGAGTTGGCCGCGGGGTTGGCCGCAAGCTCGTGTTAACCGCAGTGACCAAACGAATGGTTCGACCGGCGGCAGTTCCGGCTGACGTGCCGCTTGCAACTGCAGTCGTATTGTCATCGTACACAGGAAGCGCTGGGCGATTTACAGCGACCCGACTAGGTGCGCGTTGAAAGCCCATATCTAGCAGTTCAGCCACGCGCGCATTGCGCGTTGCAGACGAACGCCCACCAAAAACCGTTGCGATAATGCGTTCACTACCCCGTTCAGCGGAGGCGACAAGGTTGAAACCAGCCGCGCGTGTGTATCCGGTCTTAATTCCGTCAGCACCACGATAGGCGCTTAGCAGACGGCGGTTTGTATTGGAAACTTCGCGAACACCAGCGTCGGTAGAGCGCCGGGAAAACAGATTGTAGTAATCCGGATAGTCGTAGAACAAATGCCGGCCCAGAATTGTCATATCGCGCGCGGTTGAGAGGTGCCCCTCTTCGGTCAGGCCATGGGCGTTTCGAAATATAGAGCGGGTCATTCCAAGCGCCCGGGCTGTGCGGTTCATCCGTCGCGCAAATGCGGCCTCGGAACCTTCAATGGCTTCGCCAAGTGCAGTAGCTGCATCATTTGCGGATTTCACTGCTGCAGCGCGGATCAGATAGCGTAAACGTATGCGTTGTCCGGACTGAAGCCCCAGCTTTGAGGGTGGTTCAGACGCTGCATTTCTGGAAATACGCACCTGCGTATCAAGCGAGATTTCACCGTTGCGAATAGCTTCGAACGTAATGTAAAGAGTCATCATTTTTGTCAGAGACGCCGGGTGCAAACGGGTATCTGCATTTCTGGAATGAAGCACCTCGCCTGTGCGCGCGTCTATTACCATTGCTGCATAAGGTGCAGCAAAAGACCTGATCGGCGCGAACGCCACCAAACAGATCATCACTGTCACGAATAACCCCGTAGGGGCAATCTGCCCTAGACGTGTCTTCACGTCGCCCGCCTCTTTCTGCCTCGTGCTGCCGATTTTTCGGTCAGCTTTTTATTGTTACGGTGACGATAGCACAGTGAATGGAATCAGAAAATACCCCAATTTCAAATACTTTAAGTCTTGTCTGCATCAAAATTTGGCAGATATTGCGTATGCCAGTGGATCAGTCGCAAGATGTCTTATTGCGGCAAAAATAAGGCAAATCTCCAAGGTGTGGAAAACTTCGATATCGGGGATGTGTTGTCGGTGCTTCGGCGTGTTCGAGCGCCCAGGTTAATTCGTGCGGAATATAGATGCCCCAACTCCCGGCTGTAAGCGCAGGTATCACATCTGACCTAAGGGAATTTCCAACCATCATTGCATTTTCAGCACCCTGACCGTGGCGTGAGAAAATTTCGGAATAAGTCTCTGGTGTTTTATGCGAGACAATTTCGACCCCGTCAAAAAAATCCCCAAGCCCGGATTGAGCAAGCTTTCGTTCCTGATCTAAAAGATCACCCTTGGTGATCAAGAGCACCCTGAAGTCAGCGGCCAGAGAGGTCACTGTTTCACGTGCATGCGGCAAAAGGTTGATCGGATGTGCAAGCATATCCTGTCCCGCACTGATCAATTCGCGGATAATGCGCGCTGGTACGCGGTCTTCGGTGACCTCGATCGCGGTTTCGATCATCGAGAGAACAAACCCCTTCACCCCAAACCCATAGTGGCCGAGATTGCGTCTTTCCGCTGCCAGCAATCGTTCCTCTAGATGATCTTTTTCAGCAAAATCAGCCAGTAGGGTTGCGAATCGCTCTTGCGTGATGCGAAAGAATTGCTCGTTATGCCAAAGCGTATCGTCTGCATCCAAGCCAATTGTGGTCACTTTTACCCTTTGAGGGTCTCTCATAGCCAAACCGCCCCTTTTCACGCCGTTCCAAGCGACTATATAGTTCGCCTGAGGCTTATAATGGAATTCCCTTTGACGAAAATAAAGGCAGCACTGCCCCCGCGTATGTCCGACAAGGATGATACCGGTGATGGCGAGACTGGTACGGTGACTAAAACGCGTAGCAAAACTGCACGCCCGCCACTTTATAAGGTATTGCTGCTGAACGACGATTTTACGCCAATGGAATTCGTGGTTCACATTCTTGAACGCTTCTTCGGTCTCAACCATGCACAGGCGTTTGAGATTATGTTGACAGTGCATAAAAAGGGCTTGGCCGTTGTTGGTGTGTTCAGCCATGAAATCGCTGAAACCAAGGTCACGCAGGTGATGGATTTTGCCCGCCAGCATCAGCATCCGTTGCAGTGCACCATGGAAAAGGAATAGGGCGTCGCCCTTGCCATGAAACAGTCCCGTATTTCCATTGCTCTTGAAACTGGTGCGTTCCTTCTGCCCGCCGAAAGCCGGATTGCAGTATTTAGCCCGCTAGCTGAAGATGATTTTTCTGCACTACCAATTACGCGTGTCGATATAATTCAGGGATTCAAACCCGATCACGATGCCTGGGCGTCGCGCGGTTATGCAACGTTTGCCGAGGCGCGCAACGACTATGGCTTGTCGATTATCATGCTTCCGCGTGCCAAAGCAGAAGCCCGCGCAATGATTGCTGAAGCCGCACGCCTTACCCCAAACGGTTTGATCGTTGTAGACGGCCAGAAAACCGACGGCATTGACAGTATGTTCAAGGAATGCCGCAAACGCACCACTGTTAGCCCGGCCATCTCAAAAGCACATGGCAAACTGTTCTTCTTTAACTCGTCCGACTGTTTTGACGGCTGGATTGCTGGAGAAACTATTGGTCCCGATGGCTACACAACTGCCCCGGGCGTATTTTCTGCAGACAAGATTGACCGCGGTTCGCAGGCACTAATCGCGACGTTGCCGCAGAAACTAGGTCGGCGTGTTGCGGATTTGGGGGCAGGCTGGGGATATTTGTCTGCAAATATTCTGGGTCGCGACGGCGTTGAAGAAATTCATCTGATCGAAGCGGAATACGCCGCAATCAATTGCGCGCGGATCAATGTCACCGATCCACGCGCTCATTTTCACTGGGCGGATGCTACCCGTTTCAAGCCTGACGTGCCATTTGATACCATCATCACAAACCCGCCGTTTCATACCAGCCGCGCAGCGAACCCGGCACTTGGACGCGCGTTCATCGCCGCCGCGGTACGTATGTTGTCGCCCGCAGGGCAGCTTTGGCTCGTCGCAAACCGGCACCTGCCTTACGAAAACACGCTGTCTGATGTCTTTCAACGTGTCGAAGAAATCGGTGGCGACAAGAGCTTTAAAGTGCTCAAAGCAAGCCATGCAAAGCGCGGCTCTCGCGCAAGTGGCTGAAATTTAATACTCTCCTTAGAGAATCAACAGTTCAGGTTGCTCATGTCATTTTCCATTTCAGGTAAAACTGCGATCATCACAGGCGCCGCGAACGGTGTCGGCCTTGCTACAGGCCGCCATTTCGCGGAGCAGGGCGCAAACGTTATGTTTGCTGATATAGACGAAGCTAGGTTGATAGAAGAGCTTGGCAATACCTCGGAAGAGGGAAACGTACGTTACTTTGCGGGCGATCTGCGTGAGAAACTGACCATAGCTAACCTTCTGTCGGCAACGATAGACGCATTTGAGCGGGTGGATATTCTGGTGAACGCGAGCCGTCAGATTGTGACTTCTGACCCTTTGAATCCGGATGACGATGCCGTTGAGAAATTGCTGCGGCAGAATTTATTAACCAGCCTCAGACTTAGCCAATCTGTTGCGCGTCGCATGATTGCACAGGCGGAAAACGATGGTCAGACAGAAGGGCAAATAGGATCTATTGTGAACTTATCGTCCATCGCGGCAAGACGCACACATCCTGACTTGCTGGCCTATTCCATCAGTGCTGCCGCGCTTGATCAGATGACGCGTTCGCTTGCAGTTGCGCTGGCGCCAAACCGCATTCGCGTGAATGCTGTCGCTTTTGGCAGCGTTATGAGCGCCAGTCTTCAGGCGGAACTGAAAGAACACGAAGGATACCGTCAGGAAATTCTGGATCATACGCCTATGGGACGCATTGCCCCTGCCAGCGAAGTTGCAGAGGCAGTTCAGTTTCTGGCCTCTGACAGTTCCAGTTTTGCCACCGGCCAAATTCTAACAGTTGATGGCGGCAGGACTTTGCTGGACCCAGTCGGGGCACCTGCGCATTAATGACAAGTCAGTTTCATCCTTCCGGGTAATGCGCAGCACAGGATGCGATCTGCAACTGTACTTTTTGGGTCATCTCTGCACGTCGCTTTTTCAGAGAGGCAAGGATGCGTGTTTCTTCTTCCAAGTCGATTGCTACGGGCCTGCTCACCAACCGTGTTGAATGTGAATTGCAGAACAGGAAGTTGTCGTGAGGGCTGCCGCAAAGTTGAATCCGAAAATCGGGTTCTCTTGTCCGGCTGATCGCGTAGCCACGTTCAATATTTCCTTCTGTTGTTGTGATAAGCCTGTCTATGACACGCAGGTCCTTGCTGACAGTGCTGATGCACTGCTGACGCGGCGTTTCACATGCGGCAAGCAATAGAACGAGTGGAAGGAAAAATCGAAACATGGCGGACCTCACTAAACTAGGGAACATAGAGTATATATATTGGTTCTGTTTGCCAATTACGACACCGAGTTGGGTACAAGCACTGGAACGTTACATGGTTTAGGGTTAATGGGGATTTAAACCAAAGGAGACAATTGATGGACGCGACAATGGACAATCAGAAAGCCCGCGCCGCTGCCTGGTTTCGGGAGCTACGCGACCAGATTGTTGAGCGTTTTGAGGCTTTGGAAGACAACCAGACCGCTGGCCCATTTTCAGATCAGCCTGCCGGGCGGTTCGACGTAAGCGAAACAAAGCGCGCTTCTGCTGATGGGTCCGACGCTGGTGGTGGGTTGATGAGTGTTATGCGTGGCGGTCGTGTTTTTGAGAAAATTGGCGTAAATGTTTCAACTGTTTACGGCACCTTGGGAGAACGCGCGCAGGCTGCTATGGCGGCACGCAAAGGGCTAGAAGGCATGGCTGATGATCCACGTTTCTGGGCGTCGGGCATTTCTTTGGTCGCGCATATGCAAAACCCGCATTGCCCTGCTGTTCACATGAATACGCGCATGTTCTGGACGCCTCATGCATGGTGGTTCGGGGGCGGGTCTGACCTTAACCCATGCATCGAGTACCCTGAAGACACGCAGGCCTTTCATGCGGTTCAAAAGGGGCATTGTGACCGCCACAATGCGTCCTACTACCCGCGCTTTAAGGAATGGGCGGATGAATATTTTTATGTTCCGCACAGGGGCAGGGCACGCGGCGTTGGTGGTATTTTCCTAGATGACCACAATACAAGTGACTGGGAAACTGATTTTGCATTTATCCAGGATGTGGGCCGTGCGTTCCTACCGGCGTTTGTACCCCTTGTCGAAGCGCGCAGAACCACGCCATGGAACGAAGCCGATAAAGATAAGCAGCTTATCCACAGAGGGCTCTACGCCGAGTACAATCTTGTCTATGACCGCGGCACGAAATTTGGCCTTGAAACCGGGCATGATGCAAACGCCGTTCTGATGAGCCTGCCTCCGTTAGCAAAGTGGGTATGATCGACCGGTAGCAAACCGGAATCTCTGCTGAGAACGCAGTAATTTCCATTGATGCAGGTCATGGCGTGACATTCCGGACCTGCCATGTTTCACTGCAGTGAATGGAAAGGACAGGCAATGTTTCAACATATTGTTGTCGCTGTGGACGGATCTGAACAAGCGAATAACGCGCTGGATATCGCGTGTGAAATCGCAAAAAGATTTAGTTCAAACCTGCATTTGGCCCATACGCCCGAAGTTGACACAACCGCGATCGCGATTGGGGCTGGCGTCTATGTGAAAGAACCCACACAGGAAGAGATTGAAGCCGCAGGCCGCGAAGTGATCAAAGCGGCAGAAGCGCGTGCAGCCGAAAATGGATGCAGGCCCGTCAGTATTGAGATTGGCAATGCGGATCCGGCCCATCACGTTCTTGATGTTGCAGAACGCGTTGGCGCAGATTTGATCGTTACCGGAAGACGCGGTTTGGGAGGACTATCTAGGTTATTGCTTGGCAGTACATCACAAAGGATTGCGAATGACGCAGACTGTGCCTGTATGACCGTAAAATAGGCCTGTGAGCTATCCTCGGATAGCCTCTAACATCAGATGCACATTGTTGGGGTCAGCATCTGGTGTGATCCCGTGTCCCAGATTGAAAATATGCGGTCCATTTTTAAAGGCAGCGACGATGCGTTTGGTTTCATTAATCAGGTCTTGGCCGCCGGTCACCATATGCCGTGAAGCAAGATTCCCTTGTACGCAGCCATCGGTCTGAACATTTTCAGCGGCCCATTCCGGGCTGACAGAATTGTCGAGTGCGACACAGTCTGCACCCGTTGCCTTGGCAAAACCAATATACCGCTCACCTGCCTCGCGCGGAAAAGCAATAATTGGCGTATCGGGGTGTTTTGACTTTAGCTCTGAAATGATGCGGTGCGCGGGCGCGAGCGCGTATTTGTCGAAAGCGTCGCCTTTTAACGAACCAGCCCAGCTGTCGAACAGCTTCACAACTTCTGCGCCAGCCTGAATTTGCATCGAAAGGTATTCCACCGTCGCTTCTGTAATCCGCTCAAGCAGGGCCTCGAATGTTGCCACATCTTCAGCCATCAGCGCGTGTGCTGGGCCCTGATCAGGCGTGCCACGCCCGGCGATCATATAGGTTGCAACGGTCCAGGGTGCGCCAGCGAATCCCATTAAAGTGGTTTCTTTTGGCAGCTCTGACTTGAGAATACGGACAGTTTCATAGATTGGGGCCAGATGATCATGTATTGCATCGGCGGGTTTCAGCGCGTTCATTTCATCTGGTGTTGTGATGGTCGACAAGCGCGGGCCTTCGCCTGTGACAAACCAAAGGTCTGCACCTAACGCTTGCGGTACCAAAAGAATATCCGCAAACAAAATTGCAGCGTCAAAACCATAGCGGCGGATCGGTTGCAAAGTGACCTCTGCGGCCAGTTCAGGGTTATAACAAAGGGATAAGAAGTCACCGGCCTTGGCGCGCGTTGCGCGGTACTCCGGCAGATAGCGCCCTGCTTGCCGCATCATCCACACGGGTGGCACCGGTTGGGTTTCGCCCGCAAGTGCGCGCAGTATCGTCTTTTCTTTCGCCATTTATTTTACCCTAAATCACGCATCTTTAACTGCTTCTGGCGCTTGGGTGTCGTTCTAGCAACGCGATGTCAAGTCCAAGCCGTATTGTCACGCGCTTTTGACGCGATTAGATGGTGTCATGGCTTTGACTTTACCCACCCCGACTGAACCGCTGAAAATTGGCACGCGAGGATCGCCCCTGGCATTGGCACAGGCATGGGAAACCCGTGCACGTCTTGCAGAGGCTTTCGCCCTGGAAGAAGTGGCATTTGAGATTGTTGTCATCAAGACAACAGGGGACAGAATTCAGGACCGGCCGCTGAAAGAAGTTGGCGGCAAAGGGCTGTTCACCAAAGAGATCGAGGAAGACTTGCTGTCAGGTGCGATCGACATAGCTGTTCATTCGATGAAGGACATGCCTGTCGCGCAGCCGAAGGGGCTTTTGCTGGATACGTATCTGCCGCGTGAAGATGTTCGGGATGCGTTTATCTCACCGCATGGCAGCAGCCTGGTTGATCTGGAGGCTGGCGCAACGGTTGGAACGTCCAGTCTGCGTCGGCGTGCGCAGTTGCTGAATGCGCGTCCGGACCTGAATGTTGTGGAATTTCGCGGAAATGTGCAGACCCGGTTGCGTAAACTGGAGGAAAACGTAGCTGTCGCTACTTTTCTGGCAATGGCTGGTTTGAAACGGCTTGGTATGACCGATGTCCCGGCAACCCCGATCGCAACAGAAGAAATGCTACCGGCAGTCGCGCAGGGGGCTATTGGTATTGAACGCCGCGCTAAGGACACTCGCGCCGCCGAAATGCTGTCTGCGATTCACGATCAGGCCACTGGCCAGCGGTTGCTGGCTGAGCGTGCCTTTTTGGCGGCGCTTGACGGTTCGTGCGAAACACCCATTGCAGGATTGGCTGAGATAGGCGGCGGAATCATTACCCTGCGCGGTGAAATTCTGCGTGTTGACGGTGCCGACCGCTTGGCAGAGGTGAGCAGTGCGCCGGTCGAAGACGCCAAGGCACTAGGGAAAACTTTGGGAAAATACCTAAAATCTGCAGCGCCAAATGGGTTTTTCGACTGGAAGTAAACTTTTCAGTCTTCAATTGCACAGCGCGAAATCGCGTCAGCGAGTCCGGTCATAAGTGCATTGTAAAACCCGGGGCCGGGTTCAATCATCGCTCCAGAGGGATCCAGCGTTCCGATGTGTATCTGATTGTCTGCTACGATTGCTTCCAGCATCGCTGCGCTATGTTGGGGTTCCCTGAAAACACAGGCAACTGAACCCGAGTCAATCAACGTTTGCAACGCATTCAGGTGCGCAGCACCGGGGGCGGTGGCATCTCCTTCGCGAACGGCACCTACAACAGTGAGATCAAATTGATCCGCGAAGTAACCATAAGCGTCGTGAAGTACGATGATCGGCAACTCTTTCGCGGGTGCCAGAGTTGAGTGGAGATAGGACGTGATATCGTCTGTTTCTGCCCGCGCGATACCGGCGTTGACCGCATAGGTTTCCGCATTTCCCGGATCAGCGGCAGAAAGTTTCTGGGCAATTATGCCAAGCCAGAGCGCTGCATTTTGCGTATCAAGCCATGCATGTGGATCGTGTCCGTGGTGATCATGATCGGTCCCTTCGCTGTGACCCTCATTAAATTGTCGAACCCGCGTTTCCGGGGCTTCCAGAAGGGCAATGGCGTGGTCGTGTGATGCTCCGCCTTCGATCGCACGGTCCAGCCAGGGAGTCAGTTCGTCACCTATCCAAAATATCAGGTCCGCATTCGCCAGGGCGCGCGCCTGAGAAGGCCGCATCTGAAAATGGTGCGGATCTGAACCCTGATCAAGCAGCAAGACTGGTTCGCCAAGTTTACTCATCACCTGTGACACAAGCGAATGAACAGGCGCTATGTCAGTGACGACATTAGGCACCTCTGCTATCGCGGAAGATGCAAGCGTGAGAAACCCGATTACGGCCGGAAGTCGCATTGTGTTGTCCTTGTTGATTACTGGAAAAGTGTATAATATAACATGTGATACTATAACAAGTCTGGAATCCAAAAAAATGCCCGAAAACCCAGCAGGAGCATTAGCGTTTTGTTCGCACGATCATGCGGTCTGCACGAAGGCGGCGTTGGCCCACGCAGACCATCTGGCTGTGGATAAAGCTTTGCGTCTGACGCCTGTCCGCCGTCGCACGCTTGAGATATTGCTAGAGGCCCACCAGGCCCTAGGAGCTTATGATGTGCTTGAGCGTCTGGCAGAAGATGGTTTCGGCAACCAGCCACCCGTCGCTTACCGCGCGCTTGAGTTTTTAGTGGAACATGGGTTTGCACACCGTATTCGTCGCCTGAATGCCTTTACCGCCTGTATGCATCCCGATCATGCGCACAAGCCGGTGTTCTTTATTTGCAAGTCTTGTGCTGTTGTCGCTGAAACAGCTGGAACAGACGTTCAAATTGCGGTGGAGAAAGCGGCGCAATCTTTTGGATTTCAGGTCGATCGGATGAATTTGGAAGCTGTTGGTCTTTGCCCCACCTGTCAGGAGCAAGCAGAATGAGCCTGATTTCCGCCAAGGATGTGACTGTATGCTATGACGCAGCACCCGTATTAAGCCACGTGAATTTTTCGATTGAGTCAGGTGAAATCGTTACGATTGTCGGGCCAAATGGTTCTGGGAAATCTACATTGCTGCGCACCTTGCTTGGTGTTTTGACCCCCAGCAAAGGGACGGTGACACCGAAACCAGGTCTATCTGTGGGATATGTGCCCCAACGGCTTTCGGTTGATACATCCATGCCAATCACAGTTTCGCGGTTCTTGTCATTGCCTCACAGAAAATTTGTCGCGGACCAATCGCACGCCCTTGAACGCGTCGGCGTTCAAGGACTTGAAACACGTCAGATGGTTGATCTTTCAGGTGGGCAGTTTCAACGGGTACTGCTTGCACGCGCGCTTTTGGCGAAACCGGATATTCTTATTCTGGATGAACCTACCCAGGGGTTGGACCAACCCGGTGTTGCTGCATTTTACAGATTGATTGAAGATGTCCGCAATGAAACGGGTTGTGCTGTTTTGCTGGTCAGTCATGACCTTCACGTTGTTATGAGCGCGTCTGACAGGGTCATCTGTCTGAACGGCCACATTTGTTGTGAAGGGGCGCCCACGGTCGTGTCGGAAACCCCAGAATACCGCGCATTGTTCGGGCTTGGAACGCAAGGTGCGCTCGCGCTTTATCAGCACGCACATGACCATGTGCACGACGGTGATTGCGATCACCATGACCATGCCCATGCCCATGAGGATCACGCCAATGCTTGATGATTTTTTCGCGCGTGCAGCGCTTGCAGGTGTGGGTGTTGCTTTAGCCGCGGGTCCGCTTGGCAGTTTTGTTGTCTGGCGTCGTATGGCCTATTTTGGCGATGCAACATCGCATGCTGCAATTCTGGGCGTGGCCTTGGCGCTTGGGTTTTCAAGTTCTGTTTTTCTGGGAACGCTTGTAGCTGCGCTTGGAATGGCTTTGCTCGTCAATATGCTATCGCACAAGGGCCATTCGATGGACACAGCACTTGGGGTGCTTGCGCATTCGGCTTTGGCGCTGGGTCTGGTCGCAATCAGCTTCATCCAGGGTGCGCGCGTGGATCTGTCTGCTTATCTGTTTGGCGATATACTGGCGGTTTCGCGTCTGGACCTACTAGTGATCTGGAGTGGTGCACTGGTCGTGACCGGCCTGCTTTACTGGCGTTGGTCAGCATTGCTAACGGCAACGCTGAACCGGGATTTGGCGCAGGCCTCTGGGATCAATCCGCGGCGTGAAGAACTTGTTCTAACGCTGGCCTTGGCACTGGTTGTGGCTGTCGCGATCAAGGTTGTTGGTGCACTGCTAATTGCGGCATTGCTTATTATCCCGGCTGCAGCGGCCCGCGGTTTCGCACGCACGCCGGAACATATGGCAATCGGGGCAATTATCTTTGGTGCGGCGTCAGCCCTTGCTGGGCTGGGAATGTCATTGTGGCTCGATACCCCTGCCGGTCCAAGCATCGTGGCGGCAGCGGCTGCGTTTTTCGCCACGTCTTTGGGGCGGCGCAAAGCGTAGTGTGCCTCTATCTTTTACCATAGTAGAGGCCGACCACATGTTCAGCTTCTGCAAAAAACAGCCAACGCGATACCAATGTGCCAAACAGATGAGACAGCACAGCAACCGCTGCAATGGCATGACCGACAGGCAGAAGCAGCAGGAGCACAGGTAAGATCGACATGAACACCAATGCAATAATGCGCAGTTTCAATGCGTGTTTGCGGCCAACAACGAACACGAACTCTTTCAGCAGGTAGTTTGGGCCGCTGTGCGGGGCTTCAAATAGCCTGACTTTGCCGATGGACCCCAAGCCGGTCGCGGTTTCGATGCTATGGCCACGTTCGCCAAAGCGCGTGTCACCCTTGATCCAGGTGATGACCTGCACTGCCCCGACAAGCGCCAGTAACAAGGCAGCAAGTCTGGCTTGCCCGGCGAGAAGCGCGCCACCTGCAATTGAGGTCGACAGAAAGTAAAGCGATGTCAGAGGGTTGTTCCACCGAGGAATGGTTTTCAATTGCCCATAAATCATGGACGTCGCATAGACAGTTGCAACAGAAAGCGCGGCGCCAACCCAGCCGAGTGGTTCTATCTTTTGATCCAAAAAGATCACACAAAAAGCGTAAACTCCCATAACAACAAGCGCACCAACCGCGAGCCACCCTTCGCGCGAAAGCCAGCTTGTGCGCCACTGCGTAAAGGCCTTCATCGCGCGTTGTGGGTTGCCAAGGTGGAATGTGGACGCAAGCAAGCCCCCGACCGCCAAGGCAAAGGCGATCAGGAAGAAAACAAAAGCCACCCAACCGCTTATGTCAGGGACGCCAAGGCCCAAAAAGGTAAGCAGACCAAAGCCAAGGCCGGAAAGAACGGTGAACAGAATAACGGAGGGAGCGGGATGCATCAGAGTTTCTCCAGCGCTTTATCGAGCCAACCAAGGAAACCTTTGGGCTCTGCTGCAACGGGGGTGAGGAGAGGTGCGAGGATGTCGACCTCTTCCCATGTATCCTTTGGGCGGGGTGGCAGGTACTTGTTGACGGGCTTGGTTCCCTGTTCGGGCATCAGATCCATGCCGCCACGGGCTTCAACCAACTGGCTGACCTCGCTGTCAGGATCACCCAGATCGCCAAAGTGTCTCGCGCCCGAAGGGCAGGTTCTGACGCATGCGGGAACCCGGTCTTCTTCGGGTAAGTTATTGTTATATATACGATCCACGCAAAGGGTGCATTTTTTCATCACCCCTTCCACCTGGTCCAGTTCACGCGCGCCGTAGGGGCAGGCCCAGGCGCACAGACCACAGCCAATACAATCGCTTTCGTTTACCAGTACGATACCATCTTCCAAACGCTTGTAGCTCGCCCCGGTGGGGCAGACCGTGACGCAGGGCGCATCTTCGCAATGCAGACAGGATTTCGGGAAATGCACAGTTTGCGCAAACCCTTGCTCTGGCTGAACTTCGTAGGAATGAACCCGGTTCAGGAAGGTTCCCACAGGCTCGGCACCGTAGGCATCCATATCAGACAGCGGCGCACCGTAGTTTTCGGTGTTCCAGCCCTTGCAGGAAACAACACAGGCATGGCAGCCGACACAGGTATCAAGGTCGATGACAAGGCCAAGCTTTTTTTCGGTGTGGGTCGGCAGATCAGTCATGACGACCCTCCGAATTTAAAGTTTTCAATGTTTTGAAACCGGGGGTTTTGCAAAACTTTAAAGGTGCTGAGCAGTGGAACTTGTAAGAATTCAAACTCATTTCCCCACCTTCCACGTCAGATTTTTTGCACCTTTCCCGACCGGTGATTTGATCGGGTCGAAGACGGGCTGTGATTCACTTGGGGCAATGGCCTTTTCAATCTTCACCCTGAGATCAAACCAAGCGGCCTGACCTGTGATCGGATCGGAATTTGACCAGCGCATTCCATCGCCTTTGGGGGGTTGAAGCTCGTGAATCAAATGGTTGAGCAGGAAGCCTTTGGTGGCCTCTGGTGCGTTCTCATCCAGGGCCCAGGTGCCTTTGCGCTTGCCAATCGCGTTCCACGTCCAGATTGTTTTTTCGTTCAGTGCAGCCATAAGTGCGACCGGAACCGTAATTTCACCATGGGCCGAGGTGACACGCGCCCAGTCACCGTCGGCAAAGCCATGCTCTTCCCAAATCTTTGTTGGTACATAAAGCGGGTTCACACCGTGAATCTGACGCAGCCATGCATTCTGCGTTCCCCACGAATGATACATCGCCATCGGGCGCTGGGTCAGCGCGTGGATCGGGAATTTTTCCGTATCAACATTGCTGTCTTCAAACGGTGCATACCAGATTGGCAGCGGGTCCATCGTGTCGATGATGCGTTTGCGTAGATGCTCTGGCGGCTGGCGCTCGCCATGCCCTTCGGCGGCGCGCTGGAATTTGCGCATCGGCTCGACATAAAGCTGGAACAGGTAAGGCTGGGGCGCATCATAGATACCCATGCCAACCGCCCAGTCCTGATAGGCTGTGTTCCACGGTTTATAGTAACTTGCCTCTGTTGGGATATGCTCGACAAAAAAGCCACCGTTTTCAATGTAGCGATCAAGCTGATCGGGGTTTACGGCACCCCGGCCTGACTCAGACCCGTCCCCGCGGAAACCTGCAAGCGGGCCAATGCCCGGGCGGCGTTCGTGGTTCACGATATAATCGGCGTAATCTTTGTATTTGGCAGAGCCATCTTCGTTTACAAAGCCGGGAAGTTTCATGCGGTTTGCAAGGTCGACCAGAACAGATTGGAAGCCGCGTACATCGCGGTCAGGTTCTATCAGCGGCCAGCGGATCGCATCTGCCGCACCGTCCGCCTCGCAGATCGGGCGGTCAAGCAGCGAGATACAATCATGCCGTTCAAGATAGGTGGTGTCCGGCAGAATGAGATCAGCATAGGCCACCATTTCTGAACTGTAAGCGTCCGAATAGATGATGTGCGGAATAACGTAGTCACCGTTTTCATCCGTGTCCGTCAGCATCTGCATGACACCGCCGGTGTTCATCGATGAATTCCAAGACATATTCGCCATATACATGAACAGCGTGTCGATCTTGTATGGGTCCCCTGCATGGGCGTTAGAGATCACCATATGCATCAGGCCATGTGACGACATCGGGTTTTCCCAGGTGAACGCCTTGTCAATGCGCGCCGCTGTGCCGTCTTCTTTAAGAGCAAGATGCTCAGGCCCATGCACAAATCCAAGGTGCGGCCCATCAAGCGGGCAGTCGGGTTTTGAATGGCAATGCGGAGTCGGGTGCGCCTCCACCGGTTTTGGATAGGGCGGTTTGAAGCGGAAGCCGCCGGGCACCTCGACCGTACCAAGAATGATTTGCAGCACGTGCAGCGCGCGACAGGTCTGGAACCCGTTGGAATGCGCTGACACTCCGCGCATAGAATGGAAAGAGACTGGCCGACCCGTCATCTGAGCGTGTTTCTCACCGCGAAAATCTGTCCACGGCCGCTCAAGCACAATGGCCTCGTCAAAGGCGACACGGGCAATTTCAGCCGCGATTTTGCGAATGCGCCCAGCAGGGATGCCGCAACGTTCGGCAACGGCTTCTGGTGCATATTGTTCGTCCAGATAACGCTCGGCCATCAGTTGGAAAACCGTGCGGTTGCCTTCGTGCGTGGCTGCAAGGTCAGGGCGAACGCCGCGCTTGTCAAAGGGCGCCAGTTTGCGGGTTTTACGATCAACGACAAGTTGCTTGCCGTTTTTATCCCGCATCAGAAGCCCGGTTTCAGCATCAATCAGAACCGGGGCATTGGTGTAACGCGACAGGTAGTCGAGGTCGATCTTACCCGCCTTTATCAATTCATGTATGAGCGACAGAATGAACAGACCATCGGTGCCGGGTGTGATGCCGACCCATTCATCAGCAATCGCGTTATAGCCGGACCGGATCGGGTTCACGCCGATGACCTTGGCACCATTGGCCTTGATTTTACCAAGGCCCATTTTGATCGGGTTTGAATCATGGTCTTCGGCAACACCAAACAGCATGAACAGTTTTGTGTGATCCCAGTCAGGCTGACCGAACTCCCAAAACGCACCACCCATCGTGTAGATTCCCGCTGCGGCCATATTGACCGAGCAGAACCCACCGTGTGCCGCGTAGTTTGGGGTGCCAAACCCCTGCGCCCAGAAGGATGTGAAAGATTGCGACTGATCGCGCCCGGTAAAAAAGGCGAGCTTTTCCGGGGCTTCATGGCGGATCGGCTGCAGCCAGCTTGTCGCGAGGCTCAGCGCCTCTTCCCAACTGATTTCTTCGAATTCGCCAGAACCGCGCGGGCCAACCCGCTTTAGGGGTGCGCGCAGGCGCGAGGGTGCATTGACCTGCATAATGCCCGCAGACCCTTTGGCACAAAGCACACCCTTGTTCACAGGGTGATCACGATTGCCTTCGATATAGGCGACCTTGCCGTCCTTAAGATGCACATTAATCCCACAGCGACAGGCACACATGTAACATGTCGTCTTGCGGATTTCGTCAGAAACCTTTGGGGAGGTCTCCAGGGCTGGCTGATTAAAGGACATATGGCTTCCCTGCTGTGTAAATGCTTGAGACACTTAAGCTGAATTCTGTCGTTTGCGCGACTATTATTCTGGTTGTTTTGGACTTTACGAAACGCATGTTCTTTTAAGTCGCCAATCTTAGGATTCCCGTTCCTGCTAATACCATCAACAGGCTTAGGCAAAAAGGGCGGTAATAGGGTTCAAGTCTGGGTGAAAACATCTGTTTTCCAACAGCGACTCCCAGCATGGTTGGAAGACTGAATAAAAGACCAAGGGCAATGGTGGCGCGGTCCATCATGCCGTAGGAGATAAGAAAAACGAGGCTGCTGATAAGCGAGACGGTCAGATACATCACCAAAGAGGCCCGCATTTCGCGTGCGGGCGCCGTGCTTGCCAAAACATAAAGCGCGACAACCATTCCCCCGACAGAGGCAAGGCCACTGACGACACCTGAAATCAGGCCAGCACCGTAAAGACCAGGCAATGTTGCAAGGAAGGCCAGGCGAACGCGCAATATTTGCGTAAAGGCGAGCGTAAGAACGATGCATAGCGCAACCAGTTTTGATGTTTCAACCGGCAGGCTGTGAGTCAGCGAAAGGCCGATCGGGTAACCAAGGATTGATCCAATGACAAGCCCCATGACCACGGTCATATTTGCTTCTTTAATCCCGTTTCGAACCATAAGAATATTAGCAGAAAACTCGAGAAACCAAAGTATCGGGATAAGCTTGACAGGGGGCAGGATAAACAGCGCCGTCGCCATCACCACGGCTGACAAAGCAAACCCTGAAAAGCCACGTACAACACCGGCGACAAATGTGATCAGGCCCAAAAGGACAAGATGCAGCATTGGCAGCCCGGTGATTTCGACCAAAGCATTCATTCGGGGGTTATCCCAGCGCAATGGATTGCGGCAAGCGCTACGGATGCAAGGCGCGCAGCGGGCGGATCAGCACGGCTGGTCAGCAGCAGCGGCACCTTTGCGCCAAGCACCAGACCGGCTGCGCATCCACCAGACAGATACACAAGTGCCTTGAACAGCGTGTTACCCGAAACAATGTCCGGCACAATGACAGCGTCGGCCTGACCTGCGACAGGATCATCGGTCAGTCCTTTTACGGCGACGGAGTCTGGTGACAGGATCAAATCAAGCGCCAATGGTCCGGATACATCGGCATCAGGCACGTTTTGCGCCGCCCATTCAGAAAGTTCACGGCCTTCTACCGCGCTCGGGACAGAGGGGATCGGGGATTCAGTTGCCGAGAGTATCGCTATTTTTGGGCGCGCGGTGCCAAGTTGCTGAAGCAGGGTTGTAACCGCGCGGATCGCGTCTTGCCGGGTTTCAAGGTTTGGCGCCACGTTGACCGCGGCGTCAGAAATCAAAAGCGGGCGTCCACCATCTGGATGCGTGACATGGAAAATATGAACAAGGCGGCGACCTGTACGCAGACCCGCATCGCGGTTGAGGGCCGATTTCATGAAAACGTCAGTGTGAAGCTGGCCTTTCATCAAGACATCAGCCTGTCTATTGCCACATAGTGCGGCAGCAGCTTGGCCAGCTTCTTCCTCGCCTTTTGTTTGGATCAGTTGGTATTGGGAAATATCCCAGTTCAATGCGGCTGCTTCGCGCGAAATATCGGCAGCTTCACCTGTGAAAATCGGGGTCATAAGACCCGCTTTGGTCGCCTCAAACGCGGCTTGCATTGGCAATGGGGATCCGGCGCGGGCAATCACGACACGCGGAGAGGGTAAGGCGGCGGCACGCTCTATCAGATCTGCTGGGCAGGTCGGTTCGCGCGAAGTGAGGAATGGCGAGGTCATCGGTAAATTTCACGGTCAGGCGGCGATGCCGCCGGGAGTACCGGCCCCCGAAAAACAAGTTCCGGGGGCCGATAAGGAGGTTTTTAGAACAATTAAGACTGCGGACGCATATCGTCTGCGCTGATACCGGCAACTTCAACCGGGTTTTTCATTGCGTCGCGACGGAACGGTTCGCCCAGTTCCTGATTTATCATGGCTTCGATCAGTGTGGTGATACCGTTTTTCTGATCCTTGATCGCTTGGTCCAGAGCATCGGTCAGTTCGTCCATCGTACGCGCGACAACACCTTTCAGGCCGCAGGCCTTGGCGATGCCGGCATAAGACACCTGAGTGTCCAGTTCGGTGCCGACGAAGTTGTCATCAAACCACAGTGTCGAATTACGTTTTTCGGCTCCCCACTGGTAGTTGCGGAACACGATCTGGGTCACGGCAGGCCATTCTTTGCGGCCGATCGCGGTCAGCTCGGTTACTGCGATGCCGAAAGCACCGTCACCGGAGAAGCCGACAACGGGAACATCGGGGCAGCCGATTTTCGCACCAACAACCGCCGGCAGGCCATAGCCGCATGGGCCAAATAGACCTGGTGCGAGGTATTTACGGCCTTCTTCAAACGACGGGTAGGCGTTACCGATAGCGCAGTTGTTGCCGATATCGGAAGAGATGATCGCGTCTTTTGGTAGCGCGGCCTGAATCGCTCGCCATGCACGACGTGGGCTGAGCCAGTCGGGCTTGGCAGCACGTGCGCGCTCGTTCCATGTGGTGCCGGGATCGTCCTGCTCGTGATCCATCGAGCTGAGTTCCTGCGCCCAAGCCGATTTAGTTGTGGCGATTTTCGCTTTACGCGCGTCACGCCCTGCATCGCCTGCAGTATCTGACAGTTTTTCCAGCAGTGTTGCCGCAACCTTTTTGGCGTCGCCCACGATGCCAACGGCAACTGGCTTGGTCAGGCCGATACGCTCTGGCTTGACGTCAACCTGAATGATTTTAGCGTTTGTGGGCCAGTAGTCGATTCCATAGCCCGGCAGTGTTGAGAATGGGTTGAGGCGCGTGCCAAGGCACAAAACAACATCAGCCTGATTGATCAGCTGCATACCTGCTTTCGAGCCATTGTAGCCAAGAGGACCCGCATGCAACGGGTGAGAGCCCGGGAAGGCATCATTGTGCTGGTAACCACAGCAGACGGGTGCATCAAGTCTTTCAGCCAGAGCGGCGGACGCCGGAATTGCGTCGGCAAGAATAACGCCGGCGCCGTTCAGGATTACAGGGAACTTGGCATTTGACAGCAATTCAGCGGCCTGATCCAGTGCGGCTTCACCGCCGGCCGGGGTTTCGAATTCGACGATCTGAGGCAGTTCGATGTCAACGACCTGCGTGAAGTAGTCGCGTGGCACGTTGATCTGTGCCGGGGCGCTGTAGCGTTTGGCGTTCAGAATAACGCGGTTCAGAACCTCGGCCATACGGGTAGGGTCGCGGACTTCTTCCTGATAGCATACCATGTCTTCGAACGCGGCCATTTGCTCGACTTCCTGAAAGCCACCTTGACCCATAGTCTTGTTCGCGGCTTGTGGTGTCACGAGCAGTACGGGAGTGTGGTTCCAGTAAGCGGTTTTTACGGCGGTCACAAAGTTGGTGATGCCCGGTCCGTTCTGAGCGATCATCATTGACATCTTGCCGGTGGCACGGGTGTATCCGTCCGCCATCATGCCGCCGGAGCCTTCATGTGCACAATCCCAGAAGGTGATACCGGCTTTGCCAAAGATATCGGAAATCGGCATCATTGCCGAGCCGATGATACCGAAGGCATGTTCGATCCCATGCATCTGGAGGGTTTTTACAAAGGCTTCTTCAGTTGTCATTTTCATGCGGTGTCTCCTCGACGTGGCGGGCTGGGCCAATTTATATGATTTCAGCGCGTAGGCTACTGCTTAGCTTTGCCTTCATGTAGGTCCAGTTTTGGGTGCACTCTATAGCCAGCATTTCCGTTAATGAGACCTTAAGTCTCATTAACGGAAGTTTTTGTCAACGTTGAATTTGCAGCACTCGGTCTTGTACAGTCTTTGCGGGCTCCCTTAGCGGCCCATTTCTTCAGCAAGAATGGCGATGCCCTTGGGAATCTTAGCAAGCGGTATCGAAGAATAGGCAAGACGAAAGTATTCTCGTCCTTCATCGGCCGTTTCAAAAAACGGTGTTCCGGGTTCAATTAAGACGCCCCGTGCCTTGAGGCGGGTTGTCAGATCGTCGACGTCAATGCCAGGCCCGGTCGACATCCAGAACGAAGACCCGCCAAAGCTGGCACGCCCAGCGATGGAAAGGCCATGCTTGCGGATTTCCTGGTCCATCAATTCACGCCGTTCATGAAGCGCATTTCGAATACGGCGCACGAGAGCATCATAGTGTCCATGCGACAGAAAATAGGCGGTGGTACGCTGCGTGTGACCGGGTATATGGCGCAGGACCGAGGATCGGAGCGCGCGGGCTTCCTGAATAAATGGTGCAGAACCGACCAGATACCCCAACCTCAGTCCCGGAAAAAGGGATTTGGAAAAAGAGCCTACATAGATAACGCGACCATCTTCATCCAGAGACTTAAGCGCTGGTGATGCTTTGGTCAGGAACGACATTTCAAACTCATAGTCGTCTTCAACGACCAGAAAATCCCGTTCACGTGCGCGTTCCAGCAATGTCTGCCTGCGTTTAAGCGACATTGTTGTCGAGGTTGGGCACTGATGGCTTGGAGTCGTAAAGACGACGTCCGTTTCGTCTGGCAGCAGGTCGGGTGGAAGACCATCATCGTCAACTGGGATAGGGGCCAGATGACACCGCGCCTGAGTTAAAATTTCTCGCAAACCCGGATAGCAGGGGTTTTCATAAGCTGCGGTACGTCGTTGCGTCAGGAGTATCTGTGCAGCAAGCCAGAGGGCGTTTTGCGCCCCTATAGTGATCAGGATTTCTTCTGGGCGTGCTAATATTCCGCGCCGCGGGAGCGTGTGACGCGCGATAAACTCAACCAGCTTCGGGTCATCCCTTTCGGCATAGTCTGCCGTCAGGCTTGAAAAGTCCTTGCGGCCGAGTGCCTGAAGCGCACAAAGGCGCCAGTTTTGCTGATCAAACAGCGTTGGGTCCGCTTGCCCATAGACAAAGGGATAAGGGAACGCCTCCCAGTCAACCGGTTTCTCAACCAATCGAGCGCCGGAAAACCGCCGTCCAATTGCGCGCGACCAGTCAACGCTGTCTCGGGAATGACCAGCTGAAAACTCCGGTGGTGGAGGCGCACTTTGGGATATGAAGTAACCAGAGCGGCCATGCGACGTCAGGTAGTCGTCAGATATGAGCTCGTTATATGCAAGCGTCACGGTCAGCCGCGACACACCGAGATGTTTGGCCAGCTTCCGCGAAGAGGGCATTTTTTCACCGGGTCGAAAGCGTCCAGACAGAATTCCCTCTGCCACCATTTGTTGAATCTGGCTTTGGAGAGTGCCCTCGAATCGGTTCTCGAGGAAAAATGTTTCTTCAGATATTGCCATGTTGTGTTCTTTAACTGGTCTTATCGCGCAATGTAAACTGGAGATACTGGACTTTACGATGAGGCATTATTCATGTTCAATAGCAGGAGACGCAAGAGCGGTTTCCTGAGTGGAGGTCGCGAACAAAAAAACTTGAAAAATTTTGAAATTGCTTAGACTTAGAGCAGAATTTTTGTCTGCAAAATTTCTGTGAAAGGCTTGGCAGAAACGTCTCAGAATGGAAGGAGCAAGAGAATCGCAATCGAAATTCGGGGCTATTTTGGAATCGGGTTCTGTGGTTCGCTGTGTAATGCTTTGGTCAAAATCAAGACAAAACAAAAAAGTTTTGCTGTTCCAAATCGATAAAATCAAACCGCTGAAGCGGTAAAATAACCGGGAGAAAAGAATGAAACTTAAAACCAAATTTATGAGTGCAGTTGCTGGTGTAGCTATGTTGACGGGTGCTCAGGCAGCATATGCTGCCGACGAAATTACTGTCGCCTACTTCCTGGAATGGCCGATGCCTTTTCAGTTTGCGAAAGTGAATGGCCTTTATGATGAAGCAATGGGCGTCAAGGTAAACTGGGTAGCGTTTGACACCGGAACTGCAATGAGCGCGGCGATGGCGTCGGGCGACGTGGATATCTCTGTCAGCCAGGGCGTTCCGCCCTTCGTAGTTGCGGTATCTGCTGGTCAGGACATCCAGATCGTTGACGTGGCCGTGTCCTATTCTGACAACGACAATTGCGTTGTGGCATCGAGCCTTGAGATCGACGCATCCAGTGCGTCCGAGCTTGCCGGCAAGAAAGTTGCTGTACCTCTTGGTACTGCTGCGCACTATGGCTTCTTGTCTCAGATGAACCACTTTGGCGTTGATGTGGCGTCGTTGGAAGTTGTCGACATGGCGCCTGCTGAAAGTGCCGCTGCATTGTCGCAAGGTTCTATCGATATGGCCTGCGGT
The DNA here is from genome assembly GCF_018457175.1 of Pseudohalocynthiibacter aestuariivivens. Lineage (GTDB taxonomy): Bacteria > Pseudomonadota > Alphaproteobacteria > Rhodobacterales > Rhodobacteraceae > Pseudohalocynthiibacter > Pseudohalocynthiibacter aestuariivivens. The sequence continues at coordinate 54,187 of NZ_JAGFNU010000006.1, read as the reverse complement.
TGGGGTGGCGCACTGCGTCGAATGAAAGAAAACGGCAACGTGCTGCTGACAGGAGCCGAAAAGGAAGAACTCGGCATTCTGGTGTTTGACGTGACAACCGCACCAGCAAACTTTGTTGCGGAAGAAGGTGAACTGCTTGCGAAGTTCCTCGCTGTCACCGCAGAGATGAACGAGCGCTGGAATTCTGGCGAAGGCGTTGAAGAAATGTTGCCGGTTATCGCTAAGGACGCTGGTATGGAACTGGAAGATACCCGCGCGACGATCGCTACTTTCACTTTCCCAAGCGTCGAAGACCAGCTGAGCGATAAATGGCTCGGTGGCGGTAGCCAGATCTTCATGAAAGGCGTCGCAGACGTCTTTGTAGGTGCAGGTTCAATCGATTCAGCCCTCGACTCTTATGACGCAACGGTGAATACGGCAGCGCTACAGGCCGCATCTGCGATGTAAACCTTATTAAATGGCGCGCCATCCGGCGCGCCGTTTTTCTATTAGGGACAGCAAAGGGGACGTTAGCGTGACAGGGCTATTAATCGAAAATATCTCAATGCGATTTGACTTGCCGAACGGAACATCGATTCAGGCGTTGAAGGACGTATCACTGAATATCAAAGAAGGCGAGCTGATGTCTGTGCTTGGGCCATCGGGCTGCGGCAAGACAACGCTTTTGAATATCATCGCGGGTTTTCTGGCGCCCACTGAAGGACAAGTTGTTCTGAATGGCCATACAGTGACCGGCCCTGATGCAGAGCGTGGAATGGTCTTTCAGCAAGGTGCGCTGTTTGAATGGATGAGCGTGCGTGAAAACGTTGATTTTGGACCCCGGATGAAAGGGCTGCCCAGATCAGAGCGCAACGAGACCGTTGAACATTTGCTGGAGGTCGTCGGATTGGGCGATTTTAAAGACAAGGCGGTTTACGAATTGTCAGGTGGTATGCAACAGCGTGTTGCGCTGGCGCGATGTCTGGCAAATGACCCTGATGTTATCCTGATGGATGAACCGTTAGGTGCACTTGACGCGCTGACCCGTGAAAAAATGCAAGGCCTTGTTCTGAAACTTTGGAAAGAGACCGGCAAGACCGTGATTCTGATCACCCATTCGGTGGAAGAGGCTATTTTGCTGGGTGAGCGGTTGTTGGTGCTGGCACCACGGCCAGGGCGCATCCATAAGGAATACCAGTTGCCATATGCTGAAATGGGTGTGAACGCAGATTTGCGTGAGGTGAAAAAAGCCAAAGGCTATTCCGAAACGCGAGAAGAAATTCTGTCGATGATCTGGGAAATGGAAGAAGAGATCATGGGCCGGACGGAGGGCGCAGCATGACCATTCTGATTATCTATATCATTTTGTTTGTAGGTGCCTTTTTTCTTGTGAGTACCGCAACAAAAATGATGACCGCCAAGCATGATTTCACCAGTCTGAAGACGGTGACATTCGGCGACGAAAGTGCGGTAAAGCCCAACAGGGCTGCCTCTATCATCTCAGTTCTGTCCATATTTCTGATTTGGGGTGCCTTTACCGGCTCTAAGTTGACACCGATTCATGCGCCGGGTCCTTTTGTTGGGGATGCGACGTTCACCTACACCGCAACGAATGCTGCGGGCGCGACGGATGACGCAACGGTCACCGTTGTTGTTCGCAAAACCGGCAGCGCAGATGAAGAACCCGAAGTAGAACCGGGCGACGGGTTTGCTAAAAATGATGTTGCTTCGGTGGGTGCATGGCGCAGCGGCCTTGTTCAGACAAAGGGAAATGATGAGGGAAGCGGAGAGGACGGCTTTCGCATTACGGCGATTGACGGACAGGCGATTGAGCCGGGCAAGGAAGTTATGGTCGACGCCGGACGGGTCAGTCTGACAGGAAAAGGCACGATCAATTTTGAGCCGAGAAAAGGCTGGCAAATGGAACCGATTTGGCTGCCGTCGCCTGAAGCGGTCTGGTCGCGTCTTGTTGAAATCTCCGGGTCAGGCTATCAGAACTTTACGCTAATCGAACACCTGAGTTCCTCGCTGATGAGGGTGATTGCAGGCTTTGTCCTTGGGTCACTTGTCGGTATCCCGCTGGGATACGCGATGGGGCTCAGCAGTTGGTTCCGTGGCTGGTTTGATCCAATCGTTGAATTCATGCGCCCCGTACCACCACTTGCTCTGATCCCGCTGGTGATCATCTGGTTCGGAATTTGGGAAACCGGGAAGATCGTGTTGCTGTTTCTTGCGGCGCTCTGGATCATGACGATCGCAGCGCGGGCGGGTGTGTCTGGTGTGAATATTACCAAGATTCACGCAGCCTATTCGTTGGGGGCGTCACGTGGTCAGATCATGCGGCACGTGATTGTGCCCAACTCTTTGCCGGAAATCTTTACCGGTGCGCGGGTTGCAATGGGTGTTTGTTGGGGAACAGTTGTGGCAGCAGAACTTGTTGCGGCGCAAAAGGGCGCCGGGATGATGATCATTGCGGCCTCAAAGTTCCAGCTGACCGACATCGTGATCATGGGGATCATCCTGATTGGCGTCATCGGTTACGGCATCGATATCCTGATGCGTAAGGCTGAAAACTATCTGGTGCCATGGAAGGGACGTAGCTAAGCCACGTGGGAGAATAAATCTTACAAAGATTTTTGACAAGGATTTTTAGAAAATCCTTGATCTCCGCGCAAAGCAAACGTCGCTTAATAACAAACTCAAAGAGGAGCGTTCTTAACGCTCCTCTTTCTTTTGATGACCAATCACGAAGTCTGTAAATCTAGTCTTCGCGCGCCGGAGCACCACCTAAGAAAACGTTGCCATTCTTGTAGTCACAGGGCGCTTCCTGCATCTCAAGGTGCAGGCCGGTTCCAGTGAACGGATTGGCCCGTGCAAGGCCTTCGTCAAATTCAATGCCGAGCCCAGGGGCAGTGGGCGCGATTATAAATCCGTCTTCCCAGGTTATGGAGTGTTTGATCAGCGGCAGGTGGAAATCACCGCCCGTGCCAATGGTTTCCGCAAGCAGCAGGTTTGGTATGTTCGCGGCAAGCTGAATATTGGCTGCCCATTCCACGGGTCCCGCATATAAATGCGGTGCTATTTGGGCGTTGTAGACTTCGGCCATTGCGGCAATCTTTTTGGTTTCCAAAATACCGCCGGATCGTCCAAGGGCGGGCTGCAGGATTGTCGCCGCACCCGAGCGCAGGACTGTTGCGAATTCAGCCTTTGTGGTCAGCCGTTCACCGGTTGCAATCGGGGTGGATGTCGCGCGGGCGACCTTGGCCATCTCATTTACATTATCCGGCGGAATCGGTTCCTCAAACCAGAGTGGGGAATAAGGCTCTATCGCCTTGCCAAGTCGTATGGCACCACCGGTTGAGAATTGCCCGTGTGTGCCGAATAGTAAATCTGCCTTGTCTCCAACCGCCTCGCGTATCGCTTTGCAAAAGGCGACCGACTGGCTGATATCGCTCATCGCGGGCATATGGCCACCACGCGCAGTATAGGGGCCTGCCGGGTCGAATTTCACCGCAGTAAAGCCCAAGTCTACCATTGCAGCAGCGCATTCTGCGGCCATGTCAGGCGATGTCCAGAACTCGCTAAGCGAATGGTGTTCCATCGGGTAGAGATAGGTGTAAGAGCGGATGCGTTCATTCATCAGTCCACCCATCAGCGCATAAACAGGGCGATCATGCGCCTTGCCAAGAATATCCCAACACGCGATTTCAAGACCAGAGAATGCACCGATCACCGTAAGGTCAGGCCGCTGCGTGAAGCCCGAGGAATAGGCGCGGCGGAACATGAGCTCTATGTTTTCGGGGTTTTCACCTTGCATGTGCCGTTCAAAGACATCCGTTATGACGGCATCCATGGCTTTGGGGCCAACCGATGTGGCATAGCATTCTCCATACCCAACGATGCCGTTGTCGGTCGTGAGTTTCACGAATGTCCAGTAGCGCCCACCCCATCCGGGCGGTGGCGGGGCAACGGTGAATATTTCAAGGTCTCGCAGTTTCATTTGAACATCACCACATTACGGCGTGCCGCACCTGTTTTGGTATCGGCTATCGCCTCGTTTATCTGATCCAGCGACCAGCGACCTGAAATCAGTTCGTCCAGTTTCAGACGGCCTTGCTGGTAGAGGTCGATCAACCATGGGATATCGCGGCGCAAGACAACGTCGCCCATCTTTGTTCCAATCATGCTTTGCCCAAGAGCGGCGATGACAACCGGCTCATAGGATGCATTTGCTCCAGAGTGTGGCATGCCAACCATCACCATCTTGCCTTTGCGGGAAAGATAACGCGGCGCACTTTCATAGGCTGGAATCGCGCCAACCGTCACGAAAACAGCATCGGCCATATGCCCTCCCGTCAATTCGGAAATCTGTTCCCAGGGTTTCTCGGAGCTTGCCAAAATCCCGTGGGTCGCGCCAAATTCCATTGCGACGTCCAGCTTTTCCTCAAGCATGTCGATGGCGATTATCTTTGCGGCACCGGCGATGCGTGCGCCCTGAATAGCGTTAAGGCCAACGCCACCCGCGCCGATTACGACAGCGGTCTGGCCGGGACGCAATTCGGCAGAATTCACCACCGCGCCAACACCGGTAATCACGCCGCAAGACAGGAGCGAAGCAACATCCATCGCCATATTCTCGGGGATCGGAACAATCTGGCTGGGGTGCACGACAACCTTTTCAGCAAATGCGCCACAGGCCATTGCCTGCTCGACCGGGCTGCCGTCGGGCAGTGTGATCGGCCCATGCATCGGAGTCGGCGATTCACAGGAAACCGGAGAGCCACCTGAACAAGGTGCACAGGCACCGCAAGAGCGGATCAGTGTTACAAGAACCGGGTCGCCAACCGCATAGCCTTGAACCCCTTGGCCTAGGGCCGAAATCCGGCCAGCCGCCTCGTGTCCATAGACTGCAGGAAGGGTTCCGCCCCAGCCACCGTCGATAAACGCAATATCAGAGTGGCAGATTGCGCAGGCTTCCAGCGTGACTTCGACTTCACCCATCTCGGGCGCGCGTAGTATCACGTCTTCGATGGAAAGGGGATGGCCGAAGGTATGTGCCACGGCGGCGCGGATTTGGGACATGGGCAAAGCTCCTGTTGTGTTCACAGTAGGGTGCGAAGTTCAGCGCTGGGCTGCAAGGGGGCACGCGACAAAAACATGTCGCAAACAGAGATTATGGTGTTGAGGTTGCAACGCTACGGCGTGATGTCGCGAGAAAAACGAACGCGCAAAGTCCCATAAGCACCATCGAAAGCAAAAATGGTGCCCCGGGCAAATAGATCGGCGCCGCCGGGTTGCTGAAATAACTGAAGGTGGAGGTCATAATCAACGGCGACAGGATTGTGCCAATTGCGGCAACACTGGCCAGCACTCCCTGAAGTTCACCCTGCTGATCATCGCCCGCAATGCGTGAAATGATTCCTTGCATTGCAGGCCCAGCTATTGCGCCGAGTGCTGTCAGCGGTGTCAGTGCAAGAACCACCCAGCCATTTGTAATTGTGCCAATCGCAAGACAGGCGATCATGTTGAACAAAAAGCCTATAATCACAGTTCGACTTTCGCCCAAACGCGGAATGATCAGGCGTATCAGCCCACCCTGTACGATTGCGATGGAAACACCGAATGCAGCCAGAGAATAGCCGACCATCACCGGTTCCCAGCCAAAGCGTTCTTGTGTGAAATAGCTCCAGATTGCCGGATAAACGAAGAACGCAATCTGATAGAGGAAATACACCACAAGAAGACCTTTTAAGCCCGGCAAGTTCCCAATGTTTTTGAAGGCGCCAAACGGGTTCGCGCGTCGCCACATAAACGGGCGGCGGATGCGGTCAGTTACGGTTTCGGGCAGCACAAAATAGCCAAAGGCGAAGTTTAACCCCGCCAGCGCCGCAGCGGCGACAAAGGGCGCACGTGGCCCAAAGGTCGACAGCAAACCGCCAAACATCGGGCCAATCACAAAGCCAACGCCAAAAGCCGCGCTCATCAGCCCAAAATTCTGAGCCTTCTTTTCAGGGGCTGATATGTCCGCAACAAAGGCAGACGCGGTAGATTGCGTGGCGGCAGTGATGCCACCAATGATGCGTCCGACAAACAGCAGCCAGATCGTGCCTGCAATCGCCATGACCGCGTAATCCAGCGCCATGACAGCGAGTGAAATAAGTAAAACAGGACGGCGGCCAAACCTGTCGGACAAGCTGCCAACGACAGGCGAGAACAGGAATTGCATCACGGCGAAACTGGTCGCCAGCACGCCGCCCCATATAGCGGCAGACGCAAGATCACCACCCTGCACATCAATGATGAGATCCGGCATCACGGGCATGATCAGCCCAATACCCATGGAATCGATCATCAGCGTGATCAGGATAAACAACATGGGCAGGCGGTTGGACATGGTTTGCTCCGCGCGCGGCCCGGATGTCCGCACGTGCCGATGTAGATAGTGAACTACGCGGTTTAGTTAAAGAGCTTTAGCAGATTTCGCAAAGTCTCGTGCCTCCGCCGGGGCCTGTCCAAGCTGGGCAATGTGGGAAAACATTGTGCCAAAGTCAACGTCCGGCCACCGTTTCGATGCGAGCTTGCGTAAGGGTTCTCTTTGATCAAGCATTTGTTGGCAAAGCTCCTTTACAGCAGCCTGAGCATCTGGACGGGAAAGGCCGGGCACCAGCGCGAAAGACAACGCTTCGGCATAGATCAGGCCGGTGCCATCGTCGATATGGGCCGCCATTGCCGCATTGTTCGGGCTTAGGGTGTTCGCTAGTTCCGTCGCTGCCGATAGGGCGCGCGCAGTCGCCATGCACATCTGCGGCAGGCTCATCCATTCGCACATCCATGCCGCGCCGTCACGTTGTTGACGGTGCTTTGTGGCGGATTGCATGACATTGTTAAGGGCCGAGGTCTGTCCAGCCAAAGCAACCAGAAGCGAAGGCAAGACCGGATTTGATTTTTGCGGCATAGTCGAAGAACCGCCGCCCGAGGACAGTGATACCTCGTTGATCCCTGATTGTGTCATCAGCAAAATGTCTTCGCCGAAATTTCCAAGGCTGCCGGTAACAAGTGTCAGCCAGCCTGCAAGTTCTGCAAGACTATCGCGTGTCGAATGCCACGACCTTGCCGGATCATTCAGAGACAAGGCTTCTGCCAGGGCCGCGCGTATTTTAGGGCCGTCGTCACCCATTGCAGACAATGTTCCCGCCGCCCCGGAAAGAGAGACGTTCAGAAGGCGTGGGCGCAATACTGCCAGTCGATCAAGATGATTGATAAACGGGGTTCCCCAGCTCGCAACGACTGCGCCAAAACTTGTGACAGTGGCGGTCTGACCCCATGTCCGCGCCGCCATTGGCAAAGTTGCGTGCTCCTCAGCCAGTGAACCGAGGGTTTTGACGAGCGCTTTTATCCGTGTCTCGTAAATTGACAAAACCTGTCGAAGACGCAGCACAAGCCCGGTGTCTATTATGTCTTGCGATGTTGCGCCCCAATGCAGGTATTGTGCGTGTTCCGGTGCCTCCATTGCCTTGCGGAATGCAGCGACGAGGGCAGGGACGACGACAGCGTTTTTACCGGTTTCTGCTGACAGCCCACCGGGGTCGATCTGTATCTCAAGACCAGCACGGTGAATGGCGGCAGCACTGATTTCAGGGATCATGCCAAGCTTGCCCTGCACCTTGGCAAGCGTGCCCTCGACCAGCATCATTGCCCGGACTTCTGCACTGTCAGTGAACAGCTTTCCTACCTCTGCGTCGTAAAACAAGTCACGGGTAATTGCGCTGTCAAAGGGTGTTGTTGCCATTTATGTGGCTCTCAAACCAAGAATTTTCCGCGCTTCCTGCCACGTTGCGACGGGGCGCTCATATTTTTCGCATAGGTCTACGGCGCGTTCCACAAGCGCTGCGTTTGACGGTGCAAGGTGATCGCGGTCAAGACGCATGTTGTCTTCTAATCCCGTGCGCGTGTGCCCACCGGCGGCTATCGACCATTCGTTGACCATGATTTGCCCCGGGCCAACACCAGCGCCACACCAAAGCGCATCAGGTGCGAGCCGGTTCAACGTTTTGATATAGAAATCAAAGATTTCCTTATCCACGGGCATAGCGTTCTTTACACCCATCACAAATTGAACGTAGAGCGGCCCGTTCAAACGGCCATCGGCCTGCATGCGTGTGGCCTGTACGATGTGCGAAAGATCAAAAGCCTCGATCTCGGGCTTCACATCATAGGTTTTCATTTCGGACGCGAGCCAATTCACAAGATCGGGTGGATTCTCATAAACACGAGTTGGGAAGTTGTTGGAGCCGACGGAAAGTGATGCCATATCTGGCCGCAACGGCAGCATGCCACCACGTTCGTTCCCGGCACCTGAGCGGCCACCTGTCGAAAGCTGGATGATCATACCGGGGCAGTGTTTTTCCAGACCTTCCTTGAGGCGGGCAAATTTTTCCGGGTCGGACGTTGGCGTTTCATCGTCGTTGCGCACGTGGCAATGGGCGATACTGGCCCCGGCCTCAAACGCGGCGTGGGTTGATTCAATCTGCTCAGAGATGGTGACCGGCACCGCCGGATTGTTAGCCTTTTTCGGCACAGATCCGGTGATGGCGACGCAAATGATACAAGGATTTTTCATGAGACCTATATATCCAGAAAAACGGTCTCGGCGTCACCCTGTAAGTGTATGTCGAAACGATAGATATCATCATTTTGTCGTGTTGCGATCAAAGTATCGCGACGATGAGCCTGTTCGATAAGGCCCAGAATCGGGTCTGCGGAATTGTCGCTGTCATCAAAGTACATGCGTGTACTTAGCCCGACATTGATGCCACGCGCCACGATCCAAAGATTCAGATGCGGTGCTTGTGTGGTTCCGTTTCGACCCGGTGTTGCGCCGGGCTTTACAGTATCAAAACCCCAGAGTCCGGTTCCGAAATTGGTGATCACCCGCCCCCAGCCACGAAAGCCGTCTTCAACCGCGCGGCCATCTTCGGGATGGGCATAGACCCCTTCTGCATTGGCCTGCCAGACCTCAAGCATAACATCTTTTACGGGTGCACCGGTTCCGTCATAGACATAACCTTCTACGCGAATACGTTCACCTTTTGCGTTTGGTCCTGCGATGTCCCAGCCAAGTTCCTGATCAAAAATCTCAAACCCTGCTGCGCCGGGGGCCAGTCCTATATGAACGTAAGGCCCTGCGGTTTGTGATGGGGTTTCCTTGAGGTAGTTAAGTTTCTGTACCATCAGTTCCCCTCCAGCCGGTTTTCAAACAGGGTAGAGCGCCGCCCGCGCAGCACAATATCAAACTTGTAAGCGATTGAATCCAGAGGGATGGTGGCGTTCATATCAAGAGCGGCGATCAGTTGATCTACAGCTTCGGGGTCAGGGATAGATTGCACAATAGGGCATTTCGCAATGAGCGGATCGCCCTCAAAATACAACTGTGTAATTAGTCGTTGCGCAAAGCCAGACCCAAAGATTGAAACGTGTATGTGCGCAGGTCGCCAACTGTTGATCCAATTGCGCCAGGGATATGCGCCGGGTTTTACCGTGCGAAAAAAGTAATACCCGTCCGCATCAGTCATCGTCCGCCCGCAACCACCGAAATTCGGGTCAATTGGGGCAAGATAGGTATCTTTCTTATGCCGGTAACGCCCGCCTGCGTTCGCCTGCCAAATCTCGACGAGCGTATGGGGAACGGGCCTTGCGTTTTCGTCGATCACGCGGCCATGCAGGATGATCCGCTCGCCAATCGGCTCGCCCCCATGTGTGAAATTGTTCAGCAGGTCATTGTCAATTTCCGCAATATCATTGTGGCTGAAAACCGGGCCTGTCACCTCTCCCAAAGCATTTTCAAGCGACAGCAAGGGCATGCGTGGCGAGCGCGACAATGACGTTTTATAGTCAGGAGCGAACGCTGGCGGATGCCACTGCCGGTCTCGCTGGTAGTATTCAGTGGGTGATCTGTTGGTCATAGTGTAACCCCCATTTCGTGATAGGTGTCGCGTGCGATTCTCAGCGCGTGGTTGGCCGCAGGAACCCCGGCGTAGATCGCGACGTGTAGCATGGCCTCGCGTACATCTTCGGGGCTGGCGCCGGTGTTTTCGGTGGCACGAATATGCATTGCAAATTCTTCCCAATGCCCAAGAGCCGCTAACAAAGTCAGCGTCAGCATTGAACGTTCGCGCGGCGTGATCGTGTCGCGCGCCCAGACAGTACCCCATGCCCCTTCGGTGATAAGCTCTTGAAAGGGCGTGTCAAAAGCGGTTTTAGCGGCCTCTGCACGGTCGACATGTGCATCGCCTAGAATTTCGCGGCGGGTTTTCATGCCGTCGTTGTATCGGTCAGACATGGCCGACCTCCTCCAGAAAAGCGGTCAGAACCTCTGCGTATTCATTTGGGTTTTCAACGCAGGGAAGGTGGCCCGCACCCCGGACCAGATGAAAGCGTGACCCCCTGATCAGATCAGCGGTTTCGCGCACCAGATCTGGCGGGGTAGACCCATCTTCGGAACCAGCAATCGCGAGCGTCGGCAACGTAAGCCGTGCCGTGCTGTCAAACAAATCTGTCTCGGAAATCGCGGCAGAGCAACCTGCATATCCGGCTGCCGGCGTCCGGCAGAGCATGTTGCGCCAGCCATCAAGCTCTGCAGCATTTTCCCGATGAAAGCGTTTGGAAAACCAGCGTTCAAGAATAGGTTGCTCGAGTGCCGCAACACCCCCTTTGCGAACCGTTTCGATACGGCCTTTCCAAATCTCGGGTGTGCCGATTTTTGCGGCTGTATTGGAAATGACCATGGCGCGAACAAGGTCCAGCCTTTCAGCCGCCAATCCTTGTGCAATCATTCCACCAATTGAAAGGCCAACAAAGACACAGCCTTTGACACCCAGCATATCAAGCAGACGCGCCGCGTCCTGAACCAGATCACCCATGAAATAGTCGCCCGCCGGGCAGGTCGTCAGCCCGTGGCCGCGTTTATCATAGCGTATTAATCGTAGTCCCGGCGGAAGCAGTGGAATGATTTGGTCCCATAGGCGAAAATCAGTCCCAAGTGAGTTTGCAAAAACAACAGGTGCGCCATTCCGGTCGCCTTCGTCCACATAGTGGACGTTGATATCGTTCAGTTGAGCCATCAACATCAGTACGGCAATCCTACATAATTTTGTGCGAGCAATTTCTGCGCTGTATCGCTTTCTTCCAATGCTTCAAGGTCGGCGTTTTGCATCTTCAGGTCAAACGGGCTTTGTTCCGGAAAGCGATGCAACAAATTCGTCATCCACCAGCTAAATCTTTCCGCTTTCCAAATACGCGCAAGCGCCTTTTCTGAATACCGTTCAATGCCTTCCATATCCTTGTCATGATAGGCGTGGATCAATGCATGATAAAGGTAGTGCACATCGGATGCCGCTGTATTAAGCCCCTTCGCCCCGGTTGGCGGAACAATATGGGCCGCATCACCGCACAGGAACAGCCGCCCCCACCGCATGGGCTCTGTTACGAAGCTACGCAATGGGGCAATGGATTTTTCGATTGAGGGTCCGGTGATCAGGGCCTCCGCTGTTTCCGCTGGAATGCGCCGCTTTAACTCTTCCCAGAATTGCGTATCTGACCAATCTTCTGGCCTGTCAGAAAGGGAACACTGCACGTAATATCGGCTGAGGTTTTCATTTCGCATGGAACACAGGGCAAAACCTCGGTCTGAATTTGCATAGATTAACTCATCATCCACCGGCGGCGTTTCTGAAAGCACGCCGAGCCAGCCAAAGGGATAGAGCTTTTCGTATTCTCGCCGGATCGTCAGTGGAATTGTCTGCCGACTGACGCCATGAAACCCATCGCATCCGGCAACGTAATCACATTCCAGCCGATACTCGGTTCCTTTCTGGCTGAACTTTACATAAGGTGCATCGCGATCAGCATCATGGATCACGACGTTTTCGACATTGAAAAAGGTTTCGGCACCCGCCGCTTCGCGGGCGTCATACAGATCGCGGGTCAGCTCAGTCTGGCCATAAATTGTTATCGGCGTATTGGTATGCTTTTTAAAATCAACACGAAATTGCCTGTCACCGTATGCGAAAATTGCACCGTCGTGTTGCTGCCCTTCTGCGGCCATCCGGGTGCCTACACCCGCTTCTTCCATCAACTGCACAAAACCTGTTTCGAGAACGCCTGCGCGAATGCGACCCAGCACATATTCGCGGGTCCTTCGCTCCAGCACCACTGCGTCTATGTCTTGCTTGTGCAACAACTGGCCAAGCAAAAGACCTGATGGACCACCCCCGATAATGACAACCTGTGTTCGCATAGAGCCCTCCCGGTAGCGGAACTATCGCACCAGCTAATTGTCAGTGTCAATTATTTAGGGATTGGCCTTCGCCGCTTTCTTAGCTGCGCCTTACAGTTTCTAGCTGTCAGTTGGATTGGGAGTTCCATATTTACGTAACGCATCCTGATAGACATCGGCGTCGACATTTCCTCCCGATGCAACGCAAATCACTGCATCACCCTTAATCTCATCCTGATGGAACAACGCAGAAGCAAGGGCGATTGCGCCTCCGGGTTCAAGAATAATTTTCAACCTCAGAAAGGCAAGGGCCATTGTTTTCAGGCATTCTTCATCCGTTGCAACAATTCCGGGGCCGCAAAGTCGCTGCATGATCGGGAAAGTAATCTGGCCGGGCGAAGGAGTTACAATTGCATCGCAAATGGATTGGTTGCCAGAGGCATTTGTTTCAATGTTCCCAGATAGCAGTGACCGGGTCGCATCATCAAAATTTTCAGGCTCTGCAGGACGCGCGCGCAAACCCGGAGCACGCGCTTCGAGTGCCAGCGCGATACCAGAAGTAAGGCCACCACCACCGCAGCAGACAATGACATCTGCCTTGTCAATGCCCTCGTGAGCCGCCTGCTCTGCTATTTCAAGGCCAGTTGTACCCTGGCCTGCGATGACCAAAGGCTCGTCATACGGCTTGATCAAAGTAAGGCCGCGTTCCTTTGATAACGTCTCCCCAATCGCATCGCGGTCTTCGCCGAAACGGTCATAAAGAACAACCTCTGCCCCCAACGCGCGGGTATTGTCGATCTTCAGGTGGGGCGCGTCATACGGCATCACTATGACGGATGGGACGCCATGCATGCGTGCGGCAAGCGCAACGCCTTGTGCATGGTTTCCCGAAGAAAAAGCGATCACACCCTTGGTTCGCACCGCAGGATCAAGCGCAGAAAGGGCTGACCACGCTCCGCGAAATTTGAAGGACCCGGTATGTTGAAGGCATTCAGGTTTCACAAAAACCCGGCGCCCGGCGATTTCATCCAGAAACGGCGAAGACAAAAGTGGGGTGCGCCGCGCGTGACCCTTTAGACGCTTAGCAGCCGCTTCGATCATTGTGATATCTGTCATCGGATTTTATCCAGAAATTGTGAAATGATTTCAAGGCTTTCAGGTTCGTCGAGAAAAGGCACATGCGCGCGGTCGGGGATATTAGCAAACACCATGTCAGGGCGGCGGCGCTGCATTTCAGAGGCCGTTTCCGGTGACAAAAGGTCAGAGTTTTCACCGCGGATCAGTGCCAGCGGCAACCCTTGAAGTGCATCAAAAAATGGCCAGAGGTCTAGGGCAGGCTGCGCGCTTGCAACTTCAACAGCGCGGCGTAGTTTTGCGTCATAGGTGATGCCAAGACCGTGGTCAGTTTCGACATAATGTTTGCGTACTTCATCGTCCCAGCGGGATATGGGAACATCGTGGAAACCGACCATAAACTTGGCCCGGGCAATTGCCGCATCTTCAAACGTTTTTTGCGGAGGGCGACGACCGAGGTAGGTCATAATGTTTCGCAGACCTTCGTGCGCAATCTCTGGGCCGATGTCATTCAGGCAAACGCCAAGCAGCCGGTCCTTAACTGTACCTGCCAGCCCCATCGCAATAAGTCCGCCACGCGAGGTGCCAAGAATGGCTGCCTTTTCAAGGCCCAGATGATCCATCAGTTCCAACACATCCCGTGCCTCTGTTGGAACAGTGTAGGTCGTATAGTCAGCATGCTCCGATGCGCCGCGGCCGCGATAGTCCGGCCTGATCACCCGGATGTTTTTTAAATGCGGAACGACATAATCGAAGTCAGTCGAGTTTCGCGTCAGGCCAGAGAGGCATAGCAAAGGAAGACCCTCGCCTTCATCCTGGAAGGCGAGGGTCAAACCATCAGAAGATGTGTAATGTTTCATATGTTAAAGGCGCTGGGCTAGATCTGGGATCGTTGTAAGATTGCTCAGTATGTTATGCGGGACCCAGGGCAGTCTGTCTACCGGTTCATTTGCGCGATTGGCCCATGCAGTCTGGAAGCCATAACCTGTTGCAGCAGCAGCATCCCAACCATTTGAAGAGACAAACAAAACCTGATCAGGTTTTGTGCCAAACCGTTTGCCGACGAGGTCATAAACGCTGCGGTGAGGCTTGAAGACACCGACAGATTCAACCGACAAAACGTCGTCAAGCACGTCAGACAGGCCGGCGGATTTTACAGCGCCATCCAGCATTGCGGGGGAGCCGTTTGACAGAATCGCGGTTTGCATGCCGTTCTCTTTGAGTGTTGCCAGCATTTTGGGAACTTCGGGGTAAGCCGAAAGCTCCCAGTAAAGCTGCAACAGACGCTCTCTTAATTCGGCATCGCCATCAAGACCCGATGCTTCGAGTGCCCAGTCCAGCCCGTTTTGCGTGACATCCCAGAAATCTGCATGGGCATCAGCAACGGCGCGTAGCCAGGTGTATTGCAGTTGCTTCAACCGCCAGTCATTTGCAACTTTGGGCCAGAGGTCAGCGAACGCTTCGCGCCCCGGCTCTGCCGCTGCTTCACGCGCCGCAGCGGATACGTCAAACAGTGTTCCGTAGGCGTCAAAGACACAAGTTGTGATAGGCATGGTGTTCTCCTTGGTTGCGGCGAGATTGGCATAGCGATTTGGCGAGGAAAAGGGCCATTCACTTAATGGTTATATCCTGTCCCGATCATTGACGGGTCTGTGGCAGCAGAGTGTTAACAATTCGTAAACGAGGTATCGGGCCGCTCATAGAAGCCGGTAATACGTCAGCAATCGTGATCCTGAACCAGACCCATCAAAACCGTTGCAATAAGGCGGGGTCCATACACAATCCACACAGGATAAAGCTGACATCCCTTACTTTTAGCCGAATAACCGCTTTTCAAAGATTGCGGAATTTAATTCTCAGCCCTACCAGTGGTTTCACGACCGTGCTCGTACAGCCTCGTTTCCGGAAATGGAGGCAACCAAGACTCACGATGAACGGTCCAGCTTTCGTAAGTTGGCACGAGTTGGTCCGCAGCATCCAACGATCCCAAGTGCACTTCGATTTCGTCTTCGCTGCGTGCAAAAACTGACGAACCGCAACGTGGACAGAAAAATCTCCCGGCGTAGTTGCGTGTTTCGCCTTCGATTGTAACCGCATCCTGAGGGAACACCGCGGAAGCATAAAAGAGCGCCCCATGATGCTTACGGCAACCTAGGCAGTGACAAAGGCCCACCCGGTATGGGTTTCCCAACGCAGTAAATTGCACGTTGCCACAAAGGCAACTTCCCGTGAACCGATCCATGGGGTGTCTCCTCAAAATCAAACGGTCGGGATATCTACAACGAATTCTGTCAGGCGTCTACGATTTGGTAAGCCCAACAGCGGACATTCCCTGAAAAGCCGGAGACGGTCACCAAGGGCTCAAAGCAGCCCTTGGTGCCTGTGTTACCTACAGGTTTTCAGGCTGTGGCATTCCCAAAACATGGTAGCCGCCATCAACCGTGATAATTTCACCCGTCGTGCAAGCCCCATATTCAGAGGCGAGGTAAACTGCAGTACCTCCGATTGCCTCCAACGTCGCATTGCTGCGCAGCGGGCTGTTCGCTTCTGTCTGGCGAAAGGTTTTGCGCGCGCCGCCTATCGCGGCTCCGGCCAGGGTTTTCATCGGGCCGGGGCTGATCGCGTTTACGCGAATACCTTCTGGTCCCAGGTCATTCGCAAGGTAACGCACAGAACTTTCCAGCGCGGCCTTCGCAACACCCATCACGTTGTAATACGGTGTCACCCGGTTTGAGCCTTGGTAGGTCAGGGTCAGGATTGTGCCGCCATCGCTCATTAGCGGGGCGGCCCGGCGTGCGACTTCGATCAGCGAGTAGCAGGAAATACACAGCGAATTTTTGAAGTTTTCGCGGCTTGTGTTGATGAAACGGCCCGTGAGTTCGTTTTTGTCAGAAAATGCGATTGCGTGGACGACAAAATCCAGGCTGCCCCAACGATCTTTGAGCGTCTGAAATGCCAGATCAAGCGATGCATCATTATTGACATCTGCATCGACCAGTATATCCGAGCCGAGGCTTTCCGCGAGCGGGGCGACCCGTTTTCCAAAAGCCTCACCCTGGTAGGTGAACGCCAGTTCTGCACCTTCGGCGGCCATCGCTTTTGCAATGCCCCAGGCTATAGAACGTTCGTTGGCGACCCCCATGATCAGGCCGCGCTTTCCCTTCATCAACTCAGGCATTTTATTTAATCATCCGTGATATTTGCTCATGATCAAGGTGGCATTTGTGCCGCCAAACCCAAAGCTGTTTGAAAGGACTGTATCAAGATTTACGTCATTCAGGCGCGTTGTCACAATTTCACCTTCATCAAGTGCCGGGTCAAGTTCGGTGATATTGGCAGACGCTGTGATAAAATTGTCTTTCATCATCAGAAGCGAATAGATTGCCTCGTGTACACCGGTTGCGCCCAGACTGTGACCTGTCAGCGATTTTGTAGAACTTATTGGCGGAGTGCTACCCCGGCCAAAGACGCGACGAACGGCTTCTATTTCGGTGACATCGCCTGCTGGCGTCGATGTGCCATGTGCGTTGATATAGTCGATTTTGCGATCGCCGATCGTGGATAGTGCCACTTTCATAGAACGTTCGCCGCCTTCGCCAGATGGTGCGACCATGTCGTAGCCGTCCGACGTCGCGCCATAGCCGGTGACTTCGGCGTATATCTTGGCTCCGCGTGCCAATGCGTGGCTTAGTTCTTCTAACACCAAGACACCGCCGCCGCCGCCTATGACAAAGCCATCGCGGGTCGCATCAAATGGGCGAGAGGCCGTTTCGGGCGTGTCGTTATACTTGCTCGACATCGCACCCATTGCGTCAAACAGGCAGGAAAGGGTCCAGTCGACCTCTTCGCCGCCGCCCGCAAAAACGATGTCCTGTTTGTCCATCTGAATTTGCTCGACCCCATTACCGATGCAATGCGCACTGGTAGAGCAGGCAGATGTTATTGAATAGTTTATACCCTTGATTTTGAAGGGCGTGGCAAGGCAGGCAGAATTGGTAGATGACATGCAGCGGGTCACCATAAAAGGACCCATACGCTTGGGTGCGCCTTTCTCTTTAACTGCTGTGAAAGCCGTAAAGAAGTTCGACGTAGATGGCCCGCCAGAGCCCATTACCAGCCCGGTGCGCGGGTTGGACACTTCATTGTCTTCGAGTCCGGAGTCGGCGATTGCCTGTTCCATCGCAAGATAATTATAGGCAGCACCCGGCCCCATAAAGCGAAGCTGGCGCTTGTCTATGGATTCAACCAGATCGATCTTTGGAATACCGGCAACTTGGCTGCGAAAACCATTCGCGGCATAGTTCTCCTCAAATATAACCCCGGATTTTCCTGCTTGCAGCGAAGCAGTAACCTCTTCGGCATTGTTGCCAATGGGTGAAATGATCCCTATTCCGGTGATAACGACGCGGCGCATGGGTAGTCCTTTCCTTGATGTCAGCTGGCGTCTGTTGCCAGGCCGACCTTCATATCTTTTACGAGATAGATCTCTTCGCCATCCGCTTCAACCCGGCCATCCGCGACGCCCATCTTCAGACGACGGTCGATCACCTTTGTAAAGTCCACGTAATAACGCAACATTTTGCGGTCGGGTTTGACCATGCCTTTAAGCTTCACTTCGCCCACGCCAAGGGCCATGCCCCTGCCTAGCATGCCGCGCCAGCCCAGATTGAAGCCGGTAAGTTGCCACAAGCCGTCAAGACCAAGACAGCCGGGCATGATTGGGTTGCCGGGGAAGTGGCATTCGAAAAACCACAGGTCGGGGGTAATGTCGAATTCAGCAACAACATGGCCTTTGCCATTGGCACCGCCATCCGCGCTGATTTCGGTGATGCGGTCCATCATCAGCATCGGGGGCAGCGGCAACTGAGCGTTACCGGGGCCAAAAAGTTCGCCCCGCGCGCACTTCAAAAGCCCCTCTTTGTCAAAACTGCTTGGATATTCGGCCATAGAGACCCGCCCCCTGTTCGTCATGTATTTGTTATCACCCGTTTAGCACCTGAAAAAGACGGGTGGCAAGGGTTGCAAATCCAACAAATAAAAAGGCTCTGGAGGGTAGTTGCAATTGAAAATCATTTGAAATTGGCGCGAATTCAGCCATATATGAGGTGGAAGCAACCGAAAGTAGTCCTCTTATGACCATCCGCGCGACCGAGAGAGGTACATCCTGGCTTAGCAGCGCGGGCCTGCGCCCGACGCGTCAGCGCATGTCGTTGGCTACATTATTGGTGGGTGATGGCAATGATCGCCATGTGACGGCAGAAAGCCTGTATGCTGCCTCTGTTGCTACGGGTGACAAGGTGTCGCTCGCGACGGTCTACAACACGCTACGCGCGTTCTGTGACGCCGGATTGATGCGTGAGGTAACGGTGGATGGTTCAAAAAGCTATTTTGACACCAATATCACGGACCACCCGCATTTTTTCTGGGAAGACAGCCACGAGCTGACCGATGCCCCTGCGGAGCAACTCGTGATTTCACGCCTGCCCGAGGCACCCGAGGGTGCAGAAGTCAGCAAGGTTGACGTCGTGATCCGGGTGCGGCGGGTTTAGGACTACCTTCAATTTATGAATTGCGGGTAATACTCAAAAGCGCTGCTTTAGTCTAAAAACTTCTCCAAAATTTCTGCGATCCATGGATCAGTGTAGTCAGAAATCGGATCATCGCTTTTGTCTTTTGAATGGTGATATTCGCCTTCGTCAAAGGCGCTGAATACTTCATAGAACATTTCGGGTATTTTGAATTCTCCACGATGCTCGTGAAGAATTACAACCCAAAGATCATTTACAATTGCATCACAAATTTCAAAGGACAAACGTCCTTGGTGGTATTCCTTGGCCAAGTACAATGCGAGTTTTTCGTAGAAATCGGGTAGCGTACGTGATTCCGCCACCGCCCAGCGGATAACGTCCTCTTTAACAATGCGGAAAGTCCCGTTCTCCGGGTGATCGTTCGGCATCATTTCATCAAGAACAGCTTTCATTTCAATTCCGTGTGCTGAGCTACAGATACGCATAACTGAATTCTGGTCGAAGCACCCAATCAACTTACGTTGAGAATTGTTATTGCAGGCCAATCGATAACCGCAGCTCAACAATGTGAAGATCCTTCAAAATTTCAGAAATTAACGTTGCACAGTTGAGTTCCGGAATCTCCAGCATCGTTAGATAAAACAATGCTAAACTGAATTTAGGGAACGTCGCGAATCGCTGCGCTTTTAAGGCGCGGAAACCTCGGGAGGGGATATGCGACTATTTTCGTTAAGTTTTTCAGCAATAGTAGTAACAGCTTTGGTTGCGGGTGCCGCGGGGCAGCTCGAAGCCAGTGAAGCGGAAAACCATGACTATTCGCATGGTGAAGAGGCACAAATGTTTGTGCACGGTGCTCCGGAAAATCCAACAGACGCTTGGACGCTCGCTGCGGGTGGGCGCATTTATGACAACTGGTGGGTTGCGCTTGATAGGGACGAGCCGGAAGGGACGCATCCCTCTTATCCCGCAACGGGCAAAAAGGACGGCTCAACAACATGGCGCTGCAAAGAATGCCATGGATGGGACTATCTGGGGGCTGAGGGCGTTTATCGTTCTGGCAGCCATTTCACGGGGATCAAAGGTATCTCCGAAGCTATTGGAATGGATGAGGCCGAGATAGCGACCACGATGAGGGCCCCCACACATGGTTTTACCGCTGAGATGATCAGTGACGAAGAACTGGCGCGCTTAGCGGCCTTCGTTTCCCGGGGTCAGATTGACATGGCGAATTACGTCGATCTCGCAACTCGAGAAATCATCGCAGGCGATCCAGACAGCGGACGCGCGATTTTTCAGACAACCTGTGCTGTATGCCATGGATTTGACGGGCGTAGTCTTGATTGGGGCGATGAAGATGGGCCTGCCTATGTCGGGACCGAAGCGGTTGCTGCTCCTGATGAAGTCATGAACAAGATTCTGAACGCCCATCCGGGTGTTGAAATGATCAATCTTCGTGTGTTTGGTCCTGACGTTGCAGGGGATGTGCTGAGTTACATCGCGACGCTTCCGCAGGAGTAGGCTCTAAAACCACTGCCCCGGCTCCATCAAGCCAAGATCCAGCAATTGCTGCGAATGCCACTCGAACGTTGTGGAATTGTGCCAGGTGAAGCTTTCGATATCAAACTTGCTGCCGGGGTTTGATTTCAGCGCTTTTGCAGTTCGGAAACTGCAAATTGACGCCGTGATGTTGTGGTGCCAGGGGCAAGCGTAGGTATTCATTTCTTCATCGTTGAAGGTATGGCTTGGCAGTAACCGCAATCCCGGTTTGCTTTTGAACAGGGCAATCCGGTCAATCTTGCGCCGGATCATCGGGATATGTTCCTCATACCGCCAGCGCAGCCCGCCAAAGAAATCAAGCTGGCGTTCCTTCGGATGAAAGTGATTGTCAGGGTCTTTGCGCGCGAGGGCGTAGTACCCAGTTTTATCCATATGTGCGTCTTCCAGCGAGACTGCGGTGGGGTATTCATTAAGATCGCCCGCATAGAGATCGACGACATAAGTTAAGACGGAATCCCGGCGCTCCTCAGAATTGAAGGCCAGCATTTCACCTATGCTGCGCGTTTCACAAAACGGATAGAAAAGATATTCGGCGTTGTAGCAGTAGTAGATCCAGACATCTGGCGCGGCGTCATTGATGGCGTTCACCGCCGTTTCCGTCGCGCCATTTTCGTGCATATTAAACGGAATGCGATGTATTGCCTTTTCCAGAACGTCAGGAAGCTCTAACTCCGGCGGAGCAAAAACCAATGTCTCTTTGAACCCGGCCTGCTGGTGGTGTCGGATGGTTGTGTCGACTTCGACCAGATCTTCGACAAGAATCAGCGCAATCGGGCCTTTGGCCAGCACCTCTTTGCCTTTTGACAGAAAATCCTTGAGATCGTTGTAGATCATTTGCCTGCTGCCCGCCTTTTGCCGGTCCGTTTTGTCCAAAATCGATTAATTTTCTGTTCATTGCAAGCGTTGCAGCCGCGCTTCTCTTTCTATAGGAAGCTCCACTGAACAGATGTAAAGGCTAAGGGCCATGTCGGACGCAAAGAAACTTTTCATCAAGACCTATGGCTGTCAGATGAATGTCTATGACAGCGAACGAATGGCTGAGGCGCTGGGCACCTCGGGTTACACAACAACAGATGTAGTTGAAGACGCGGATATGATTCTGCTGAACACCTGTCACATTCGTGAAAAGGCGGCGGAAAAAATTTATTCGGAACTTGGGCGATTTAAAGGGCTGAAAGCAGAAAACCCGGACCTGAAGATCGGTGTTGCCGGTTGCGTCGCACAGGCCGAAGGGGCCGAAATTATGCGGCGTCAACCGATGGTCAATCTGGTTGTTGGGCCACAGACCTATCACCGCTTGCCAGAAATGATGCTCGAGGTTGAGGCCGGTAAGAAGGCGCTGGACACGGATTTCCCTGAGGAAGACAAGTTTGATCACCTTGCAAAACGCCCCAAGGCAAAACGCGGCCCGACTGCTTTTCTGACGGTGCAGGAGGGATGCGATAAGTTCTGTGCGTTCTGTGTGGTGCCCTACACCCGCGGTGCAGAGGTCAGCCGCCCGGTTGACCGAATTCTCGGCGAAGCGCGAGACTTGGTCGAACGGGGTGTTCGCGAGATTACCCTATTGGGTCAGAATGTGAATGCCTATCACGGTGCAGGAGAAGGTGGCGACTATACATTAGCGCGGCTCATCTGGGTGCTGAATGACATCGACGGTCTGGAACGTATTCGTTTTACCACAAGCCACCCCAACGATATGGATGACACGTTAATCGAAGCGCATGGTGCCTGTGAAAAACTGATGCCCTACCTGCATCTTCCGGTTCAATCTGGCAGCGATAAGGTTCTGAAAGGAATGAACCGCAAACATACCGCCAAAGAATATCTGCGCATTATTGAGCGTATTCGCAAAGCACGCCCGGATATTTTGCTATCCGGAGACTTTATTGTCGGGTTTCCGGGTGAAACTGAAGATGATTTTCAGGACACCATGCGCTTGATCGAAGAGGTGCGTTACGGACAGGCCTATTCCTTTAAGTATTCTACGCGCCCCGGGACGCCCGCAGCAGAGCGCGCGCAGGTGGATGAAGCCGCGAAGACAGAGCGTCTCTATCGCCTTCAAGCGCTTCTTGCACGTCAGCAGAGCGAGATTCAGAACGAAATGATTGGTCGCGATGTGAAGGTTTTGTTTGAAAAACCAGGGCGGCTGGATGGCCAAATGGTCGGAAAATCTGAGTATTTGCATGCTGTGCATGTCAGCGATCCGAATATTGCGACTGGCGATATCAAATGGGTGAGAATCACCGGGAGCGAGCGAAACTCTCTGGGTGGCGAAATCCTGGAAAAGACAGCTCCAGTTTCCTGACGTTAACGATTTTGACAGTATCGTGAAGGTATTTTCAGCGATATGTCGAGACAATGTACCTAAAGTTGTATCAGTGTTTCCTGATTGGACACGATGAACTGACCTAGTGCATTCTTTTTATTGTAAAATTTGCTAATATCCTCCTGATTTTGTGGCGGCACAGAACCGGGAAAATACATCCTGTGGTTTCTCCGCTGCACCAATTGAGAACAAGGATGTAAGCGGTGTTGATCAGATATTTAAAAAGCATTCGGTTCGTGCTGGGGGGCGTTTCTGCTCTTGCACTGACGTTTGCATTTTTGGCTGGCCCGAGTATGGCGCAGCAAACCGTGAGAGGGGAACGTTATGTCCCGACGATCTGGGTTGATCCGGATGGTTGCGAACATTGGGTGATGGACGACGGTTGGGAAGGTTACATGGATAACCACCTCAATCGCGATGGTACGCCAGTATGTCGCCAACTGGATACCTGTGCTGTGATGAGTTCTGACCAGTTGTTTGCAACGGACCGCTATTCAATCAACGCAACAAACCGCCAGCGTCTTGCAGAGTTCTTCCGTCAGGATGGCGTGAATTCCTACATTGTCATTGGTCACACTGATAGCCGCGCGAGTGATCAGTACAACATGCGCCTTTCCGAAAACCGGGCAAACGCTGTTGCGAGCATTGCGCGTAGCGCAGGTGCAAGTGTTGCCGATGTGCGCGGTTATGGCGAACGACAGCCACGTGCTACCAACACGACCGCTGCGGGCATGCAGCAGAACCGCCGCGTCGAAATCATTTGTGTCCGCTGAAGGAGAGAACCGACATGAAAATCTTACATGGTTTTACAATTCTCGCCTCTGTAGCAGTTCTTTCTGCATGCACAGAAAAAGTAGACAAAACCGTTGACCGCTTTGTTGACTCAAAAGACCTGACCGAGCTTCAAGCGGGAATCTGGATTGACCCGAATGGGTGCGATCACTGGATTATTGATGATGGCATCGAGGGTTATCTTAGCACAAGGCTTGATCGTCTTGGCCGTCCGGTCTGTTCCGGCTCTGCCCCGCCAAGCACAGCAATCGGCGGGTATCATGATGGGACAACCATTGGCGACCCGATCTGATATCTAAACACACCCAGAAAACCAAAATAGCCGCGATCAGTCTTCGCGGCTATTTTGTTGCAGTTACGTGATGTTTTGCAATGTGTGCTTGCACACCGGCGCGCGACTTGGCACCATCGGTCTTAACTTGCACCCAACGGAGATATTTTTGGATATTCGTGCGTTGACACCACCGCCAAACACAGAAGAGGCAGAAGAAACTCTTCTGGAATTCCCTGATAATCGGTTATTGATCGACCTTTGTGGTGAGTTTGATAAAAATTTAACTCAGATTGAAGAAAAATTATCGGTGCAGATTTTGCGCCGGGGAAATCTGCTTGCGGTTCTGGGCGAGTCGGGAGCACGTGAAAAAGCGGCCGAGGTATTGCAGGCGCTATACGTTCGGCTTGAAGCCGGGCAAAGCTTTGAGCCCGGCGATATCGACGGTGAAATTAGAATGGGTGATTCTGAAAAGGACACTGGAATCCGCGATGGCGACCAACTGGAAATGTTCCGGGGAGGTCGGGTTGAGATAAACACCCGAAAAAAAACCATTGTACCGCGTACTGAAGCGCAGAATGCCTATGTGCAGGCGCTTTATCAGAATGAAATGGCTTTTGGCATCGGGCCTGCCGGGACGGGTAAAACATATTTGGCCGTCGCGGTTGGTGTCAGTATGTTTATCGGTGGCCATGTCGACAGAATTATCCTCTCGCGTCCCGCTGTCGAGGCCGGTGAAAGGTTGGGGTTCTTACCGGGCGACATGAAAGAAAAGGTCGACCCCTTCATGCAACCCCTTTACGACGCGTTGGCTGATTTTCTGCCAGGCAAACAGGTTGCGAAGCTTATCGAGGATAAACGGATCGAGATTGCGCCGCTTGCGTTTATGCGTGGGCGAACGCTGTCCAACGCTTTCGTCGTGCTTGACGAAGCACAGAACGCCACAACCATGCAGATGAAAATGTTCCTGACCCGCCTTGGTGAGGGGTCACGGATGGTTATTACCGGTGACCGTTCACAGGTGGACCTGCCGCGTGGTGTGACAAGTGGATTGCATGATGCTGAACGGTTGCTCAAAGATATCGATAGCATATCGTTTAATTATTTTACTGCCAAAGATGTCGTGCGGCATCCGTTGATCGCAAAAATCATTGAAGCTTATGATCGCGACGATGCCCGCCTCTGATCTTGTTGACACAATTGTTGAAGACGAGCGCTGGGATGCGTTGAACCTTGAGGCGCTTTCTCAGGCCGCTGCGACTGCGACGTTGAAGCATTTGGCGCATGATCCGCAGAAATTTGAAATTTGCGTTATGGGGTGCAACGACGCCAGAATAGCAGAGTTGAACAGCGAATTTCGGGAAAAGCCAACGGCAACAAATGTGTTGTCCTGGCCCAGCGAAGACCGCGCCGCAGATCAACCCGGTGGCACGCCCGCACCGCCAGGAAAAGATCCGACCGGAATGCCAGTAGAACTTGGTGATATTGCAATTTCGTATGAGACGTGCTTATCCGAAGCGAACGCAGCCGCAAAATCGCCTAAAGAACATGTTACCCATCTAATTGTGCATGGGGTCTTACATCTGTTGGGTTATGATCACATATGCGAAGAAGATGCAGCCCTTATGGAGGGGGTGGAGAAAGAGATACTTGCGGATTTGGGAATTGCAGACCCATATAATATTTAGGACACTAATTGTGTCGGAACACTTGGAAAGGAAAAATGGGCGACACAAGCGAAGGCTCCTCTAGCGCAGCGCAAAGCGCGCAAGAGTTTGAGACACACGAGACCGAAACATTGGGGCAGCGCGGCTTTTTTAGCCGTATTATTGGTGCCCTTTCACCTTCAGACTTAGATGATGCAACGGAAGATGTCGTTCCGCTGAATGGCAGTTCCGATAGTTCACCAAGAGGAATGGTGAACCTGCGTAGTATGCGTGTTGAAGATGTTGCTATTCCGAAAGTCGAAATTATTGCAATTTCCAACGACATTCACAAAGACGAGCTGGTTCAGGTCTTTCGTGACAGTGGCCTAACACGGTTGCCGGTTTATAGTGGAACACTTGATACGCCGATCGGGTTGATCCACCTCAAAGATCTTGCCTTGAAACACGGGTTTAACGGCACCGGGAACGGCGGACGTTTCGCGGTTAAAAGCCTGCTCCGACCGCTGCTCTATGCGCCCCCTTCGATGCCAATCGGTGTTTTGCTGCAGAAAATGCAGTCAGAACGTATTCATATGGCATTGGTGATCGATGAATATGGCGGCGTTGACGGGCTGGTTACTATCGAAGACCTGATTGAACAGGTGATTGGTGAGATCGAAGACGAGCATGATCTGGATGAAGGTCAGTATTGGACGAGTGAAAAGCCGGGATGCTACCTAGTCGAGGCACGTGCTCCGCTTGATGAATTTGAAGCCGAAATTGGTCAGAGCCTGACCCAAAATATCGATGACGAAGAAATTGATACCTTGGGTGGTCTGGTGTTTGTTTTGTCAGGCCGCGTTCCCGCCCGGGGTGAAATGATCCGCCATCCGGATGGTCCCGAGTTCGAAGTGGTCGATGCTGATCCACGCCGTATAAAGCGGCTGCGTGTGCGCCTTCCTGATGTAATGAATGCCTAAGCTTTTGGCGCGTGTTTCGGCGTGGTCATCCCGCGTTCAACTGTTGTTCGCACTTTTGATGGGTGTGTTTGCCGGGCTGGGACAAGCGCCATGGAATCTTTGGTGGCTGGCTTTGCCGGCGCTGGTGGTTTTGGTCGCGCTCTACAGTGTAACAGAGGGTGCAAAACA
Organism: Pseudohalocynthiibacter aestuariivivens; assembly: GCF_018457175.1. Lineage (GTDB taxonomy): Bacteria > Pseudomonadota > Alphaproteobacteria > Rhodobacterales > Rhodobacteraceae > Pseudohalocynthiibacter > Pseudohalocynthiibacter aestuariivivens. The sequence continues at coordinate 27,592 of NZ_JAGFNU010000006.1, read as the reverse complement.
AGCGGCTCTGATTGGTTGGTCAGCAGGTCTGGGGTATTTCGGCCTCGTCTTGTTCTGGATTGTTGAGCCTTTCCTTGTAGATGTTGCACGACACGGATGGATGGCCCCGTTTGCGTTGGTTGGCCTTGCGGGCGGTATGGCCCTGTTCTGGGGTCTGGCTTTTGCACTGGCACGCAGAATGGGTGGCGGCACAGTGACACTCGCTTTAACCTGGACAGCAACAGAGTTGCTGCGGTCTTACGTTCTGACCGGGTTCCCTTGGGGGCTGTTATCATACATCTGGACAGAGACGCCGGTTCTACAACTGGCCGCCGTTTTTGGGCCGCATGGGCTGACGTTGCTCACGTTGTTGTTCGCGGAAAGTGTGCATCGGGTTTTGTTGAAGCAAACCCCACGCAACTTTGGAAGCGTTCTGTTGCTTGGGATACTCTATCCTTTGGGTGCATTTTACGAGCCAGGCGCGCTTGAACCTAATGATGAACCGCGTCCTGTTGTTCGTCTGATCCAACCCAACGCGCCCCAGCATCAAAAATGGGATCCTGAAATGATCCCGGTCTTTTTCCGTCGTCAATTGGATTTCACGGCGGCAGAGGGAAACCCAAATCTGATCATATGGCCGGAAACGGCTGTGCCCTATGCATTAACCGCTGACAGTCCGGTGCTCCCATTGATCTCCGATGCCGCAGGTGAGGCGCAGGTTGTTTTTGGCGCACAACGGCGTGACGGCGACCGGGGGTTCAACAGTCTTGCGGTCGTGGACAGTACCGGCTTTCTTCAGGCGGTTTATGACAAGCACCATCTTGTACCTTTTGGCGAATATGTACCGGGTGGGTCGGTAGCGGCGAATATGGGTCTTGTCGGTTTTGCCGCCCAAAATGGTTTCGGCTTTTCACCCGGGCCCGGGCCTGTATTGCTTGATCTTGGACCCCTAGGTCGCGTTCTGCCACTGATCTGCTACGAGGTGATCTTTCCACAAGATGTAAATGCGGCACCCGAGCGACCCGACTGGTTATTGCAAATTACCAATGACGCCTGGTTTGGAAAGGTGACGGGCCCTTACCAGCACCTTGCACAGGCCCGGTTTCGCGCTGTCGAACAAGGCCTGCCCATGGTGCGCGTCGCAAATACCGGGGTTTCAGCGGTTATTGATGCAACGGGACAGGTCGTTGAAAGCCTGCCTTTGGGTCAGGCTGGCTATCTTGACGCCGTATTACCAAACGCTGCGCGCGCGACTTTTTACAGCAAAACTGGTGACAGTCTTGTTGTCTTGTTGCTTATTGTTTTTTTAGCGGTGCTAATGATCGCCCGTTTTCGAAATAGCGATTGACGCCCAACGCTCACGGCCTTACGCAGACATATCTTACCACCACAACGGCTTCCTGGCGTGGTGGGTTTTTTAAATGGAGCGTTTCATGTCCCGCCAAAACTACATTTTTACTTCTGAATCTGTTTCAGAAGGCCACCCAGATAAAGTCTGCGACCGTATTTCAGATGCAGTCCTTGACGCTTTTCTAAGCGAAGAGCCCGAGGCGCGTGTCGCCTGTGAAACCTTCGCCACAACAAACAGGGTCGTCATTGGTGGTGAGGTTGGGCTGTCGGACCAGGCAAAACTGAAAGATTGTATGGGCCGGATTGACCAGATCGCGCGTGATTGCATCCGGGATATCGGTTATGAGCAGGAAAAGTTTCATTGGGAAACTGTTGAGGTCACAAACCTCCTGCACGAACAATCCGCTCATATCGCGCAAGGCGTGAATGCGGCTGATAATAAAGACGAAGGTGCGGGTGACCAGGGTATTATGTTTGGCTATGCAGTCAGAGAAACTGAAGAGCTTATGCCTGCCCCCATACACTATGCACATGCAATTCTGCGCCGCCTTGCCGAGGTGCGCAAATCAGGCAATGAACCTACATTGCGTCCAGACGCAAAATCCCAACTCTCGGTTCACTATGAAGGCGGCAAGCCGGTGGGTATCGGCTCTGTTGTGCTCTCAACTCAGCATTCTGACGAGGCACAAACCTCGGACGATATACGCGAAATTGTAGAACCATATATTCGCGAAGTACTGCCGGATGGTTGGTTGACAGCAGAAACCGAATGGCACGTAAACCCGACAGGTACGTTTGTGATTGGCGGCCCAGATGGGGACGCAGGTCTGACCGGACGTAAGATTATCGTTGATACCTATGGTGGCGCGGCCCCGCATGGGGGGGGTGCGTTTTCCGGGAAAGACCCGACCAAGGTAGACCGGTCTGCGGCCTATGCGGCGCGTTACTTAGCCAAGAATATTGTGGCGGCGGGCATGGCGGAACGGTGTACGTTGCAGCTTTCCTACGCGATCGGCGTTGCAAAACCTTTGTCTATCTATGTTGATGCACATGGCACGGGCGAGGTGCATGAGGCCGAGATTGAGAAGGCGGTTGCAGAATGCATGGACCTTACACCAAGGGGTATTCGCCAACATCTGGGGCTGAACAAACCAATTTATCAGCGCACTGCGGCATATGGGCATTTTGGGCGTATTCCTGATGCTGACGGCGGGTTTAGCTGGGAACGAACCGATCTCGTCGATCTTTTGAAAAAAGCCGTTTAGGTCAAAGGAGACTGTCTTGGCAAAAACGGATGTGTCTGGTTTGTCGCTACTTGGCAACGAAGTCGAACAACCCAAAAACCCGGAAGAAGCTGTGCTTGAAAAAGTACCCGCCAGCCATTCCGGGACAGAGTATGTTGTTCGCTTCACGGCACCGGAGTTTACATCAATCTGCCCAATGACGGGGCAACCGGACTTTGCGCACATCGTGATAGATTATGTTCCCCGAGATTGGCTGGTGGAATCAAAGTCATTGAAACTTTACTTGACTTCCTTTCGCAACCACGGCGCTTTCCACGAAGACTGCACCATCGACATAGGCAAACGTTTAGGTGATCTTCTCGATCCGGTTTGGCTTCGGATCGGGGCCTATTGGTACCCGCGCGGCGGTATCCCGATTGATGTCTTCTGGCAAACCGGGCCAGCACCCGACGGGGTCTGGATTCCGGATCAGGGTGTCCAGCCCTATCGCGGACGTGGCTGAGGGACGTTATGTCTGAGAACGATGGGAAGAATGGTGCACCTTGGCGAAACTTTTACGGTCGCTTTAAGGGAAAGCACCTGCGGGATAGCCAGAAAGCATATCTGAATGAAGACCTCGCAAAGCTATCACCTGGGCCGGTTACTTGGGACGAAAACCCGGACCGTACCCCGCTTGATCTGAAAGCTCTTTTTGATGACAAACCGCTTTGGCTCGAGGTCGGATTTGGCGGTGGCGAGCATATGGTGCATCAGGCACAGCAAAACGCTGATGTTGGCATCATAGGGTGTGAGCCATACATCAATGGTGTGGCGATGCTGCTCGGGAAAATCCGTGAAGCAAACGTGCCCAATGTCGCGATTCACCCTGGTGATGTGCGTGATATGTTTGATGTATTACCGGAGGCATCAGTCGCACGAGCGTTCCTGCTTTATCCGGACCCATGGCCGAAGAAACGCCACCATAGGCGACGCTTTGTGACGCCAGAGCACCTTGACCCTTTAGCGCGGGTGCTGAAACCGGGCGCGATCTTTCGGGTCGCGACCGACATTCAGGACTATGTGCGTCAAACCCTTGAACAGATGATGCCCCGTAACGATTTTGAGTGGCTTGCGGAGGGACCAGACGATTGGCGTAAGCCCTGGCCGGATTGGATTCCAACCCGGTACGAGCAAAAAGCGCTACGCGAAGGGCGCATACCGCATTACCTGACATTCCGCCGCAAGTGACCGGTACAAAATTCTTGTAAAGAATTTTGGCAAGATTTTTTGTAAAAATCTTGGTGCCAAACCCGATGGACCTCCTTGGGCGCTTGCGCTATCACCGCGCGTACTTCGCGCTTTCAAGGAAATACCCATGTCCGGCCATGACACCCCAATTCCAATGACGTCATCGAAATGCGGCCCGCTGAGCGGTGTGGCACAGGTTCCAGGTGATAAGTCAATTTCGCATCGGTCACTGATCCTCGGCGCGATGGCTGTTGGTGAAACGCGTATCACGGGCTTGCTTGAAGGTGAGGATGTGCTGGATACTGCAAAAGCGATGCGTGCTTTTGGGGCAGAGGTCAGCCAGCACGGCCCAGGAGAATGGTCCGTTCACGGTGTTGGCGTCGGCGGGTTTGCTGAGCCCGAGAATGTGATTGATTGCGGGAACTCCGGAACGGGTGTCCGCCTGATTGTGGGGGCGATGGCAACACAGCCGATAACCGCAACATTCACTGGCGATGCGTCGCTTAACAAACGCCCTATGGGACGCGTGACAGACCCGATTGCACTTTTTGGCGCGCAAGCCCACGGGCGTGACGGCGGCAAGCTTCCAATGACGATTGTTGGAGCGGCGGAACCTGTACCGGTGACCTACACTGTACCAATGCCGTCGGCGCAGGTGAAATCTGCAGTTTTGCTAGCAGGGCTAAATGCGCCCGGAAAAACAGTCGTGATCGAAAAGGAAGCAACCCGTGACCATACAGAGCGAATGCTTGCTGGCTTTGGGGCCGAACTTACCGTCGAAGATACAAATGAGGGCAGAAAGATTACCCTCACCGGCCAGCCGGAACTGACGCCGCAGGACATTGCCGTGCCTCGCGACCCAAGTTCTGCTGCTTTTCCTGTTTGCGCGGCGGTTATTGTACCGGGCTCTGAAATCACCGTTCCGGGTGTCAGCCTGAACCCAACGCGCAATGGGCTCTATACGACCTTGATTGAAATGGGTGCCGATATAGCGTTCGAAAACGAGCGCGAAGAAGGTGGTGAGCCTGTCGCAGATCTAAGGGTGCGCGCAAGCGAGACTAAAGGTGTCGAAGTTCCGCCAGAACGCGCGCCGTCAATGATCGACGAATATCCAATTCTTTCTGTGGTTGCTGCCCTTTCAACCGGTACGACCGTGATGCGCGGTGTCAAAGAGCTGCGGGTGAAAGAATGCGACCGTATCGATGCGATGGCACGCGGGTTGGAAGCCTGTGGTGTAACGATTGAAGAAGATGAAGACACTTTGATTGTTCATGGAATGGGGCAGGGCGGTGTGCCGGGAGGCGCAACCTGCAAAAGCCACCTCGATCATAGGATTGCAATGTCGTTCATGTGTTTGGGTATGGCTGCGCAAAATCCGGTTTCGGTTGATGATGGCGCACCAATTGCAACGTCTTTTCCCGTGTTTGAGCCATTGATGGCTGCACTTGGTGCAAACGTCACACGAGATTCATGAAGAGAGACGTCATTAAGCCCGACGCAACGATTCAGAAAATCACAAAAGCAGGCTTAGGCCTTTAGACTTTCGTTCAGGTTGCGAAACCCTTCCAGCACGTGCTCTGCGACCTGATGCGCCTTGTTGACGGAATCAAAAGTAAGCTCTTGTGAAATGCTTTCGACGACGGCCATTTCAGCTTTTCGAATCTGGGTGATTACGTTTTTTCCAGCGCTGCTAAGCTCAAACAGAACGGAACGTTTGTGGGCCGGGTTCACTTGTTTTTTCACGAGCCCGGCAGCTTCGACTTCATTCATCATGACCTGAACATACTGCCGCTGTATTCCGAGTTGCTTTGCAACTTGCGGAACGGTGGCGGTTTCGAGGTTTTCCAGTTGTTCTAGCACGGCGCGCATTCGGACTGTCACAGTCGTTTCGGAAAGCATCGCAGCGATTGCAGCTTCGACCTGTTGATGGATTGGTCGTGCAAGCAAGATGAGGTCGTAAAGGAGATCTGATTTTTGTGTCATAATGAATCCCCTAATCCATTATGACATTCAGGATGTCAAGAAAGGGGGCCGAGTAGCCCCCTTCCGAGATTGAATTTACAGCTCTGCAGCAGCAGTATGCTGAATTTTTTCCCACTGTGCGTCTGCATTGGCAATCGTGCCATCAATATCTTCAAGGAAAAGATCACGTGTCGCAGCGTTCAGGAAGACAAAAAGCTTGTCATCGTGGACGACAAAGTGACGTGGGTCGCCATCGAACTTTTTACCAACGGAAACACCGTAGGTGCAAAATCCACCGTTCTGGGGCTCAAAACGGGCTGGGTTTTCCATGAATGCTCCAGCGTTCTGAGGAGATGTGAAGTAGTAAGATGCACCGTTGTGAGTTCCGGAAAGGTAAGAGGAACCGAGCGCAACTTTTTCACCGTTGAGCAAAGCAACAGGGTCAGCGCCGTGAAGAGCCAAAGGCGCGCCAGCAGCAGAAATGCCAGGTGCAACATTAATTTCATCTGCAGCAAATGCTGAGGTGACCGTGAGCATGGTGGACGCCGCAATGGCAGCCATTACAAAACTTTTCATGATTTCATCCTTCAGTTAACTTTCGTCGGTTAATGGTGCCGACAGAAGGAAAATGGGGCTTCAGACTTATCTCGCCATGTCCGCGCATCCGGCAAATATTGCTATGCGTCCGAAGGGTCGACGAGATGTTCAGGCGACCCGTTGCAGCGCAGCACGACGCGTACTTCCCGGCCCTTCCCCAAACTCACGCGCATAGACACGGCTGAAAGACGCGACCGAACGATAGCCCACACCTTCTGCGATTTTTTCGACCGAAAGGGAGCCAGCCCCAAGCAGTTTGCGTGCTTTTTGTAAACGCCATTCTGTCAGGTAGCGTAACGGCGTGGTATTTGTAAGCTGGTGAAACCGTTGTGCAAAGACGGAACGTGACATTCCCGCGATCGTTCCAAGCTCTGCAACGGTCCACGGTTGTTCGGGGGCTGCATGTAGCGCCGTGAGTGCCTTTGAAATCTGTTTATCAGCCAGCGCAAGAAGCACACCTTTTGGTATATCTTGCTGCTTCATCCAAACACGAATGGCCTGAACAAACAGAATTTCAGTCATTCGGTGAAGAATGGCGTCGTGGCCTGGTGCCTGCTCCTGCGTTTCATGCTCTAGTTGCAGTAATGTCGTCATTAGCCATTCGTTTGAATAGTCCGGTAAGTTTCGGGCGATGATCTGGTCAGGAAATGCGTTTAAAAAGCTTTGCCTTTTTGGGGGTGTATCAAACACGAAATGCCCACACAGCATACGCGTCGGCTCCCCATGATCCTGAAGCCCATAGATAAGAGGGCCAGTGCCCGAATAACCCGCATCAGAAAGAACGGTCTCGAGCGGCGGTGTTGCGGATCGTGGATCACCCATGATGTCATGCTCCTGGCCGCGGGGGATCATCAGGAAATCACCAGGTTTGAGTGTGTAGTGATCCGAAGAACGGCCAATTCGGGCGTGACATGTACCACGAAGAACGAGATGAAACCTGATCACGTATTCATCGGCAGGAACATGCACACCCCATTTACCAGAAAACCGGGTGGAAAAGTACAGCATCCCGCGAAAATCAAGATGCGAAAGAATATCACTGATTGGGTCCATACCCGCGAGATAGGGTTGTGAAACCGAGTTCAAAGCCGGACTGAACGATCTGACAGAAATTTTGGACGATTTGACAAGTGAACGGTATTCCGTTTGACAGATCATACGCGGCTGATTACCCGGCAACCCATGAGTTTTGGAGCAAGAATGAGTTTTACCGTAGCGATAGACGGGCCTGCCGCCGCAGGAAAAGGTACGATCTCCATGGCCGTCGCGGCCTGTTTTGGTTTTGCACATCTCGATACAGGGCTTTTGTACCGGGCAACCGGACGGCGGGTGCTTTTGGGTGAAGACCCTGTGAAAGCGGCGAAAACCCTTCGTCCTGAGGATTTGGCTGGTGAAGAATTGCGTACACCCGAAGTTGCGCAAGCTGCCTCAAAAGTTGCGGCTGATCCTGAGGTTCGAAAAGCTTTGATTGCTTTTCAAAAGGCGTTTGCACGCCGATTGGGCGGTGCGGTGTTAGATGGACGTGATATCGGCACGGTTATTTGCCCGGAGGCCGAGGTGAAGCTTTATGTCACGGCAAGTGATGAAGTTCGCGCAGAGCGCCGTTTTTCGGAACTGAACGAAAAAGGACTCGACGTGACGTTCGAAAGTGTTCTTGCAGACCTGCGTGCCCGCGACGCCCGCGATAGCGAGCGGGCAGCAGCCCCGATGCGCCCTGCTGACGATGCGCTCTTGCTAGATACGTCAGAATTGTCTATAGACGCCGCTGTCGAAAAGGCTGTTCACGCCGTAAAACAAAAGATCGAGCAGGGTCGGGGTTAACCACGGCCCTTATTGTTTTGTGAACAACTGTATCGACCAATTGAAACCCAAAGACCGGCGGAGACAACCGCACGGCCAGAAAATAAATGTAAAGGAAACTGAGACCACATGGCTCAATCAAATTCTATGGAAGAGTTCGAAGCCCTTCTACAAGAAAGCTTCGAAATTGACACACCCGAAGAGGGGTCTGTCGTTAAAGGCAAAGTGATCGCTATTGAAGCCGGTCAGGCCATCATCGACGTCGGCTACAAAATGGAAGGCCGCGTAGATATTAAAGAATTCGCAAATCCTGGCGAAACCCCTGAAATTGCTGTTGGTGACGATGTCGAAGTCTTTCTTCGCCAGGTCGAAAACTCGCGTGGTGAAGCTGTCATTTCCCGTGAAATGGCCCGCCGCGAAGAAGCATGGGATCGCCTCGAAAAAGCATATGCAGACGAAGAACGTGTCGAAGGCGCGATCTTTGGCCGCGTTAAAGGTGGCTTTACCGTCGACCTTGGCGGTGCAGTTGCGTTCCTGCCTGGTAGTCAGGTTGATGTGCGCCCCGTGCGTGACGCAGGCCCGCTGATGGGTCTGAAGCAGCCATTCCAGGTTTTGAAAATGGATCGCCGCCGTGGCAACATCGTTGTTTCACGTCGCGCGATCCTCGAAGAATCACGTGCCGAACAGCGCGCTGAAGTTATCGGTCAGCTGGCCGAAGGTGATTCAGTTGACGGTGTTGTTAAAAACATCACCGAATACGGTGCATTTGTTGACCTCGGCGGTGTTGATGGTCTGCTTCACGTTACCGATATGGCATGGCGTCGGGTGAATCACCCGTCCGAGATTCTGGCGATTGGTGAAACCGTTAAGGTTCAAGTCATCAAGATCAACAAAGAAACTCACCGTATCAGCCTTGGCATGAAACAGCTGCAGGATGATCCATGGGATGCGGTTGCCGCGAAATTCCCGCTTGAGTCTGTGCACAAAGGTCGCGTGACAAACATTACTGATTACGGCGCATTTGTTGAGCTGGAGCCAGGTGTTGAAGGTCTGGTTCACGTTTCAGAAATGTCCTGGACGAAAAAGAACGTTCATCCGGGCAAAATCGTGTCTACCTCGCAAGAGGTTGAAGTCATGGTTCTGGAAATCGACAGCAGCAAACGCCGCGTTTCGCTTGGCCTCAAACAAACCATGCGTAACCCATGGGAAGTCTTCGCTGAAAACAACCCGGTTGGGAAAGAAGTTGAAGGCGAAGTCAAGAACATCACCGAGTTCGGTTTGTTCATTGGCCTTGAAAACGACATCGACGGCATGGTTCACCTCTCTGACTTGACTTGGGAAGGTCGGGGCGAAGACGTGATTGGCGACTACCACAAAGGTGATGTCGTCAAGGCAGTTGTAACCGAAGTTGACGTTGAAAAAGAACGTATCAGCCTTTCGGTCAAAGCACTGGGCGAAGATCCATTTGAAGGCGCAACCGATGGCGTTAAACGCGGTTCGATCATCACTGTTGAAGTGACCGCAATCGAAGACGGTGGCATCGAGGTTGAATATGAAGGCATGAAATCCTTCATTCGTCGTTCCGACTTGTCGCGTGACCGCTCTGAACAACGCCCAGAGCGTTTTGGCGTAGGTGATAAGGTCGACGTTCGTGTAACCAACGTTGATGCAAAATCGCGCCGTCTGGGCCTGTCGATCAAAGCCCGCGAAATCGCTGAAGAGAAAGAAGCAGTTGAACAGTATGGTTCTTCTGACTCTGGCGCATCTTTGGGCGACATTCTTGGTGCCGCACTTAAAGGCGACGAATAACACTATTCTGAACCTGGAATTAGAAACGGCCCCGCATTGTGTCGGGGCCGTTTTTTTGTGCGAATCAATCAGACGCGGAGCAGATTTTTCTGCGTCTCAGCGCGACTGGCGTCGCCTCGGCGTGTGCCAGAGTGGCTTTTTAACCCTTAAATACCGGGAATCCGGGGTTTTTTCTGTGGAAGTTTCTCAAATAGTTTCTCACTTTAAGGAAATTTCATATAGTCTCAGAAAGAAATCGCGCTGCCAAAATTGCGCAAGTCCTATACATGGGGGATACAAGGGATGATCCGTTCGGAGCTGGTCCAAAAAATTGCTGATGAAAATCCACATCTCTACCAACGTGACGTAGAGCGCATCGTAAACACCATTTTCGAAGAGATTATCGAGGCCATGGCCAACGGCGACCGGGTCGAATTGCGCGGCTTCGGCGCCTTCTCTGTCAAAAAACGTGATGCACGTATTGGTCGCAATCCGCGCACTGGTGAATCGGTTTCGGTTGAAGAAAAATACGTCCCGTTCTTTAAGACAGGAAAGTTGCTTCGCGACCGTCTGAACGGAAAATAAGAACCTATGCGCTATTTTCGCTACGCTTTTTTGGCAATCCTTGGAATTTGCCTGATCACTGTCGCGCTCGCAAATCGCGATGCGGTGACTCTACGCTTGTTGCCTGATGAACTCGCCTCGTTAATTGGCTACAGCAAAGTGATTGAGCTTCCGCTGTTTCTGGTAATTTTCGGTGGCATCGTTGCGGGCCTATTGATTGGCTTCGTCTGGGAATGGATACGTGAGCATAAGCAGCGCGCAGAAGCCGCACGGGCCAAGCGCGAGGCGTCAAAGCTGGCTCAGGAAGTATCGCGTCTGCGTTCTGAAAAGAATAGCGGCAAAGACGATGTTCTGGCCTTGCTAGAGGACGGTACTTGAGGCGGCTGCCACAACGCGCTAGACCGCCCCTATGGTATCTGAGATCAAAGTCAAAATTTGCGGGCTGCGCGATGCGGCCCATGTCGCTGCCGCAGCTAAGGCTGGCGCGGCCTATGTCGGATTTAACTTTTTTTCTAAATCTCCCCGCTACATTAGCGTGGATGATGCCCGGTCGCTGGCCGTTGATGTGCCGCTTGGCATTGCCAAAGTGGCCCTGACCGTAAATGCTGACAACGCGTTTCTGGATGACATCGTTGGACGTGTTCCACTTGATATGTTGCAGTTGCACGGTTCTGAAAGTGTAGAACGTGTTGCCGAGATTCGTGCCCGTTATGGTTTGCCTGTCATGAAGGTTATTGGGGTCGCAGATGAGGGTGATCTTGCGGCTATTTCTGAATTTAGTAAAATCGCCGATCAATTGCTGATAGACGCGAAACCTCCCAAAGAGGCGGAACTTCCGGGTGGCAACGGACTTTCGTTTGACTGGCGGCTGATCGCCGGGCAGCGCTGGTCTGTGCCATGGATGCTTGCCGGGGGTTTGACCCCATTGAATGTTGCCGAGGCAATCAGCATGACGGGCGCGAAACAGGTAGATGTAGCTTCGGGCGTGGAAACGGCGCCGGGGGTAAAGGACGAGAGATTGATCGCGGATTTTATTAAGGCCGCGAGAGGAGAGAAGACATGAATGACCTTTTCAACAGTTTCATGAGCGGTCCCGACGAAAATGGCCGCTTTGGCAAATTTGGCGGGCGCTTCGTTTCTGAAACGCTGATGCCGCTGATCCTTGATCTTGAGGCCGAATATGAAAAGGCAAAAACGGATGATAGTTTCTGGGCCGAGATGGATGATCTCTGGAAGCACTATGTTGGTCGCCCAAGCCCGCTCTATTTTGCACCACGTCTGACAGGGGCGCTGGGTGGCGCAAAAATTTATCTCAAGCGGGACGAACTGAACCATACCGGTGCGCATAAGATCAACAACGTTCTGGGTCAGATTCTACTGGCTCGACGAATGGGAAAGACACGTATTATCGCTGAAACTGGCGCTGGGCAGCATGGGGTTGCGACAGCGACCGTCTGCGCCCGCTTCGGCCTTAAATGCATTGTCTATATGGGTGCGCACGATGTCGAACGTCAGGCGCCTAATGTGTTCCGCATGAAGCTGCTTGGCGCAGAGGTTATCTCTGTTACCTCTGGTCGTGGTACGCTCAAGGACGCGATGAATGACGCGCTGCGGGACTGGGTTACCAACGTGCGCGATACCTTCTATTGCATCGGTACTGTTGCAGGGCCGCACCCATACCCGGCGATGGTCCGCGATTTCCAGTCTATCATCGGCAAGGAAGCGAAGGAGCAGTTGCAGGAGCAAGAGGGTCGACTGCCCGACACGCTTATCGCAGCGATTGGTGGCGGGTCTAACGCAATGGGATTGTTCTATCCCTTCCTCGACGACACAGATGTGAACATCATCGGGGTAGAGGCCGGTGGCAAAGGCGTGAACGCCAAGATGGAACATTGCGCGTCGCTTACAGGTGGCCGCCCGGGCGTGCTGCATGGCAATCGAACTTATCTGTTACAGGATGATGATGGTCAAATCCTCGAAGGGTTCTCAATTTCGGCCGGTCTTGATTACCCCGGCATTGGCCCAGAACATTCATGGCTGCATGACATAGGCCGCGCCCAATACGTTTCAATCACCGACAAAGAAGCGCTGGAAGCGTTCCAGTTCTGTTGCGAGCAGGAAGGCATCATTCCGGCGCTCGAGCCGAGCCATGCGCTGGCACATGTGATGAAAATTGCGCCTGAACTGCCCAAGGATCATATCATCATCATGAACATGTGTGGCCGGGGTGACAAAGACATCTTCACTGTCGCCAAAGCGCTTGGGATTGAGATGAACGATGGTGACTGAGTTTTAGAACCCTGCCTTTCGAATCATGGGCTGGGCGCTTACTGCACGACGATACAGTTACAGGTTCTAACTGAACGTCACAGGCGTTTGTTTTTGACGGTTTACGTTCAGGGTAAAGACGTCCGGGCGCGCGTAGTGGCCACTGACATCAAATTTCCTTCGGGAAGCGCGTGCTGCGCTAACGTCGATTTCGGCAATAAGCAGCCCTTTTTCCTGATGCATTGGTCCGGCGGCGATACCGCCAAAGGGTTTGTAAACTACGGCATCGCCTGGGTTCACCCATTCATCATTATTCGGGAAAAGCTCTTCTCGGTACGGAATGTCCTTTGGGATGTCTTTTGCTTCAAGCGCGGTTGCGCAACCGATCACCCAACAGCCACCTTCGCGTGCGATATGCTGCATGGTGGATAGCCAAGTTTCGCCGCTGTCCCACGTTGGGGCAACATAGATATCAATGTTCTGAGCGTAGAGCGCGAAGCGCGCCAAGGGCATGAAGTTTTCCCAGCAGATCAATGCGCCAACCCGGCCAACGGCGGTCTCTACAACATTCAGGCCAGATCCGTCACCAAAACCCCAAACCATCCGCTCCGGATTTGTTGGCATTAGTTTCCTGTGGTTGTTCACCAGTTTGCCGTCAGCGTCTATAATCGCGCAGCTGTTGAACAGGGTGCTGCCACTGAGTGAGCCATCAACCTCCTGATAGCCGATGACAATAACAACGCCGTGTTCTTTTGCAGCTTCTTGCAAGAGCGCCAGGCCGTTTTTACTCAGGTCAACCGAATTTGCCAGAGACAACGCAAACAGTTCATCTGTTTTGCCCATCCCGGCACCTGGCGAAAGTCTCCAGACAAACGTTGGATATCCGGGAAGCCATGTTTCCGGGAACACGACCATCTCGCATCCCTGCTTTGCAGATTGCGCGACAAGTTCAACCGCTCTTTCCAATGATTTTTCTAACTTGAGGTATACCGGAGGCTGTTGAACAATGGATACTTTCATAGATTTTCCCTAACTCAGCTCAATTATCACGAAAATGTTACCAGAAAGCGCTGGGTTCGCAGCATCTATTTTTCAACTGTCGGCAAGGATTACTCAACAAACACGCTTGTGTTGGTTTAAATTCTTGATCTGATTAGTTTAAATGATCGAGGGGTAACGCGTTAAATCTGTAAATGCGCGATTTGAGGAATGAGGAAATTCATTTTGACGCAGCGTAAAACTCCAGAATATCAAGCGGAACGATTGCAAGTGCGCGCCGATGGGTCGCCTTGAGAACCACATTTGGGGCACACCCTTCGTCATGCGCCTGCAAAAACCGGCTGGCACATAAACACCATTGGTCCCCGGGTTCCAGCCCTGCAAAGCCGAATTCAGGACGCGGCGTGGACAGGTCGTTTCCAAGATATTTTGAAAACGCTAAAAACTCTGCTGTGACAATTGTACAGACCGTGTGGCTACCCTGATCCTGCGCACAAGTGTTGCAGTGACCATCCCGGAAATATCCTGTGGCAGGTGCAAAGGAACACGGCTCTAGCTTGCCGCCCAATACATTTATCGAAGGATCTTTCTCCATCACACCACTCTTCCTAGTGTAAGCATAAGTCAGGGTTAGAAACGCGCAAGCTTTTGCTAAAGGCTTTCCGCGATTAAACGAAACAATGCAACGTTCTGGTCGTCTACGCCTGTATCCCGGAAACTTCGGTCAGCAGCGCTTGTGGCGATTACAATGCCGCGCCGCTGATTGATGTAAAGGTACTGGCCGTAAATGCCGCGTGCCATAAATTCACCGGGAGTGGCGTCCTTGGGTATCCACCATTGATATCCATAACCATATTCATCCTCCGTAGTCGGCGCAGTAGCCGCAGTTGACTCTTCGACCCAAGCGCTGGGCACAACTTGCTGCCCGTCGATTTTACCCTTCTGGGCGTACATTAACCCAAGTCGCGCATAGTCGCGTGTGGTCATGTTTAATCCGCCAAGTACAAAGGCAACACCCTCCCCATCGGTGACGTAGAAGGGCGTCCTCTCAACCCCCATGGGGATAATAATGCGTTCCGATAGCAAGTCAGGAATGGAACGCCCTGTTGCACCACGGATCACCATACCGATTACATGGGTGTCGATCGAAACATACTTCCACGCGGCACCGGGTTCGGAAATTCGTTCAACAAGTTTCGCGGTAAAACTATCAAGCGCCTGCCCCAATGCAATGACCCGACCCATGCGATTAATATCGGAGTTGTAGTCCAGATAATCTTCGTCAAACTTCACTCCACTTGACGTTTGCAGGACATTTCGGATGGTTACACCTTCGTAAGCGGACCCCATCAGCAAAGGGGCATAGTCGGTTACTTGGGCATCAAGGGAACGGATTGACCCATCCTCAACCAACAAGCCTATCAGCGCTGAAAGAAAACTTTTGGCAATAGACCATGAGATACGTAGATCGTCAGAAGATGTGCCAAGATAGTAGTCTTCGAAAACGATTTTTCCATCTTTTAGAACAACAAGCGACGTCACCTGCCGTTCTTTGACCCAATCTTCTATCCCGGGTGGTAAGCTTGCAGGCGTCCCTTTAGGCAGAAGGCTTGCCGGGCCATCGCCGCGCGGCACATCAACGGTTAAGAACGCGGCATCCATATTGCTGAAGTTTGATACTATTTTTTCTTCAGAAAATAAGGCGTTGACGGCAATAAGGCGGGCAATTTCGTCACGCTTCCAAAGCGCTGCCGCGGCAAGAACGACCAGCAAAACCAGCAATGCTTTTAGCGCGATTTTGAATTTTCGGGACATGGTCTCCTCCTTTTGAAGAAACGAATTGCACGAGTTGGAAATGCCTGCCTTAACGCTATTTCGGCGACGTCAGACCGGCCCATCTAACCCAGCGACCGTGAAAATCGGCACGCCCTAACGTTACAGTCTGGCCGCTCGGCCATAGTGTCAGGGTGATCGCAGCGCCATCGTTATGCACATCGGGCTCCAACCGCAGCCAAGCAAGTGGGGCTGCGCGTGTTGCGCGATTTCCTGCTGTCTTCAAAAGACTGGATGCCCGGTTCGCTGTCTCCTTTGGCAAGTATTGCCAAAAGATCGAATGGTAGACGATATGTAGGGAGCCTGAGCACGAGGTCTTTAACCTTGTTTCGAGCCAGTCTGCTGCATCCGCACGCTCTACATTAAAGCCACCAGTTGCGGCCATGGCTAGCGCGGCTTTGGTTCTTTGCATACGCTCAGATTGGTCTGGCCAAGTGTAGGCCAACAGTCGAAGTCGATCATCTGGGTTATCTGGAGAGAGCGGAGCCTGATCACAGGCCGCTCTGTTTTGGATTCTGATTTCAGTCTTCGGGGGCAGCGAGCCGCTCCAGTCAGGGTTAAGCTGAACCGGGCTTTGCGGATCACCCCATGTATGATCTCCAATTGAAAGCGCGAACTGATCCCAGATCATATTAAGACCGGCACTTGCCCCAAGTTCGGACAGCACAAAGGGCATGTCAAGTTTGCTGGCCAATGTATGGAACGCTGGGATCAAAGCGCTGGATCGGCGTACTTCGTTGGTTTGGGGCGGGGACTTAAGCCACTGAAGAATGAAAGCTTCTTCATCAATGAGAGCTGAATGAACAGCGGCGCGAAGCGACACAATGTTTGTTAGGTCATGATGCGGGGGATATTGGGCCACTAGGGCGGGGTGACGCTCAAGCAGCACCAGTGCGTGTAGCGCACCGGCAAGCCGCAGTGCGACAGCGCCACCTCGCGCAGAAGGATCACCGGGCCAGCTCGATAATTTTTGGGCAACCGCGCCGGCGTTCGTTGGTAAATCCGCGAAGATACGACACAGCGTCGCGGTAAATGGAGATCCAAGCGCATCGCAGGCGTCCGCTTGAAAATGTGCTGTTTCATGAAAGCTCAAGAAAACTTATCCAACAAGCGTTGAAACGGAGATTTTTGCTTCTGAACTTCTGGTTTTTCTGGCGCTTCAGATCGTTTTGATTCCGGCTTGTTGTTCTTTCGTTGCGGGGAAAGCCTGAGCGCCACTGCGTTCAGAAACTTGCTGCTGTCGCCAGCGGCGAGCATCGGAGCAGCCTCTGCCAAACCGCTGATAAGATCGTCCAGCCACGCTGCATCTGCTTTGGCAAAATCATGCAGGACGTAGCCAGCAACCCTGTCTTTGTGGCCGGGATGCCCAATGCCAAGGCGCACACGTTCATACGCGTCACCAATGTGCTGATGCAATGAGCGCAGGCCGTTATGCCCGGCGTGTCCACCACCCTGCTTTACACGCAGCTTGCCGGGTGCAAGGTCAAGTTCGTCATGAAAAACAATAACATCTTCCGGCGCGATTTTGTAAAACCGGATCGCCTCGCCAACGGATTGACCTGAAAGGTTCATGAAGGTTTCTGGTTTCAGCAGAACGATTTTTACGTTTCCAAGCCGCCCTTCTGAAACTTGGCCCTGAAATTTTTTGCGCCAGGGGCTGAACCCGTGTTCTTCGGCGATACGTTCAACAGCTATATAACCGATATTGTGTCGGTTTCGCGCGTATTTCGCGCCCGGATTTCCAAGGCCAACAAAGAGTTTCATGGGGCTCGTTTTAGCGGCTTTGCCATGGGGAAGCCAGAGGCAGGGTAAGCCTGAAGAAGAATCAAATGCTCAACTTGTTGCAAGTGCCAGGCAAGGTGACGAGCATCGAAAAGTGTTTGGATTTTATTTACCCGCGAAAAGCTGAGGAAACCATTAAATGCAAACGCGGGGCCAATGGCCCCGCGCGAATATTCGAAACAAAAGCGGTGCTTTTATTCTTCAGCAGCCTCTTCGGTGCTTTCCTCATCCGCTTCGACTTCAGTGCTTTCACCTTCGTCTTCATCCTCGTCATCTGCAGAGCGCAGGCTGGATGGAGCAGAGATGTTCGCAATCACAAAATCACGGTCGATGGTTACCTTGGCACCCTTTGGCAGATCGATGTCGGAAATTGTCACTGTATCGCCAACATCAAGGCCAGTCAGATCGACGGTCAGCTTCTCAGGAATATCGCCAGCAGTCACCAAAAGCTCTACTTCCGGGCGCACAACGGTCAGAACGCCACCGCGTTTAATGCCAGGAGCTTCCTCTTCGTTAATGAAATCAACATGAATGAACAGTGCGATTTTGGTGTTCCGGTGCAGACGCAGCAGATCAAGGTGTGTCGGCAGGTCTTTAACAACATCACGTTGAACGTTACGGCAGATAACGCGAACGTCGTCGTGACCGTCAACTTTAAGGTTGAACAATGTTGACAGGAACCGGCCCTGTTTTAGCCTTGTGAACAGTACGTTAAACGGTACTTCAACCGGGAGCGGATCAGTGCCGCCGCCGTATACGATGCCAGGTACGTTGCCTTCGCGGCGAGATTTGCGAGCGGCCCCCTTGCCTGTCCCCGTGCGTACCGTAGCGTTAAGATCTGGGATCTCTCCAGCCATGGTTATTCTCCTAGGTTATGCGGTCATCCTCCAAGGGTGTATGCCCGCGTGAAGCCGCGCGTATAGACGACTCGGAAGCCCTTGGAAAGAGGCCAAATCGCCAATTTGGTCGATCAGGTCAGCTTTGGCGTGGATTTTGGAACAAAGTTCTGCAAAATACGCGCGTATGTCATACAGGGAACGGCCTTCCGGCTATGTGTTGCTACACCCAGCGGCCTTCAAAGTCCTCTGGAACCAGCAGTACGTCGCGTCCGACGTCTTTCAGGTCGCGATGACCGCAGAGCGCCATCGAGGTATCAAGCTCTTTGTGGATCACCTCAAGCGCCTTTGTCACACCGGCTTCGCCCATTGCGCCAAGACCATAGACAAAGGCACGGCCAATATATGTACCCTTCGCCCCCAATGCGCAGGCTTTTAAAACGTCCTGACCAGAGCGAATTCCACTGTCTAAGTGAACTTCAATCTTGTCACCAACCGCCTCAAGTATCGAGGGCAGGGCGCGGATCGAAGAAATTGCACCGTCTAGTTGCCGTCCACCGTGGTTGGAAACGATAATTGCATCTGCACCAACTTCAAGCGCCATACGGGCGTCGTCGGCATCCAGAATACCCTTAAGGATCACCTTGCCGCCCCACATTTTCTTGATCTTCGCGATCTTTTTCCAGTCAAGCGTTGGGTCAAACGCCTCGGCCGTCCAGGATGCAAGCGAAGACGGATCAGAAACGCCCTTTGCGTGCCCGACAACATTTCCAAAGAAACGGCGTTTGGTGCCAAGCATCCCAAGCCCCCAATGCGCCTTGGTCATCATGTTGGCAATTGATTTAACTGTCAGCTTGGGTGGCGCGGAAAGGCCGTTCTTAAGGTCTTTGTGGCGTTGTCCCAATATTTGAAGGTCGACCGTAATAACGAGCGCACTGCATTTCGCCGCCTTCGCGCGATCAACCAGATTGCGCATGAAATCGTCATCCCGCAGCGTATAGACCTGAAACCAGAATGGTGCGGTTGTGTTTTCCGCCACATCCTCGATCGAGCAGATCGACATTGTGGAAAGTGTGAAAGGAACGCCAAATTTCTCTGCCGCGCGGGCGGCCTTGATTTCGCCGTCAGCGCATTGCATGCCAGTCAACCCAACAGGGGCCAGCGCGACGGGCATGGAAACATCCTGCCCAATCATTTGGGTAGCTGTTGTGCGTCCGGACATGTCGACGGCGATCCGCTGGCGTAGCCTGATCTTTTCAAAATCAGAGGTGTTTTCGCGAAAGGTTTGTTCGGTCCAGCTGCCTGATTCTGCATAGTCGTAAAACATCTTGGGTGTGCGACGCTTATAGATGCGTTTCAGGTCTTCGATATTTGTGATGATGGGCATGCGGCTGGCCTTTGTGGCTGATTTTGGTAAGCGCCGTTTACCAATCAAGCAAAAAACCTGCAAGTTTTATGTAATTTTTGCGATCAAAATAACAAAGGGGTTGAATTAGTACGATTTCGAACTTAATAGTGCGATATCGTACTAATGGAGGTTGAGATGACCCTATCACGACGTAGAACACTAGCCCTTATCGGAGGCGGGATTATTCTGGCCGCAGGTTCAGCAGCGGGTGGATTCGCCGCAACACGAAGGCCAGATAAGGCCCTGATGCCCTGGGAGCGGGCAGGAGGATATGAAGACATCCGCCATTTCGCATTGTCTTATGCGATCCTTGCGCCAAACCCGCATAACCGCCAACCTTGGTTGGTCGACCTTAAAGGTGAAAATCGAATCGTTCTTTACCGGGACACGACACGAGAGCTGGAACACACCGACCCTTTTCAGCGTCAACTTGTCATCGGGCTTGGTTGCTTTCTGGAGCTGATGCGAATTGCTGCTGCAGAACGCGGCTTTGCAGTGGACTTAAAGATTTATCCTGAAGGCGAAGACGGGCCAGTTGCGATTGCTGATTTTAGCGAGGGCGCGCAAAAAGACCTACTATTCTCGCAAATACTGGGGCGTAGAACCTGTCGAAAACCGTTTGCCGATACCCCTGTTCCTGGTGAAATAGTGGACGCGCTTTCAGGATATGGTGAGATCATTACCCAACTTGAACGTGTTGTGGAAATTCGCGAACTGACTTGGCAGGCCATGAAGGTTGAGTCCGAAACACCCCGGACCCTCAGCGAAAGCATTGATTTGCTTCGTCTTGGTAAGGCAGAAATCAACGCCAATCCTGACGGCATATCCTTGGGCGGCCCACTGGTGGAAACCCTGGTCGCTTTCGGGGCTGTAACACGGGACGGGCAGCGTGACCCGTCCAGCAAACAGTTCGCGACGACGCAGGAGATGTTTCGCGATATTGCAATGGCGTCCCCGGCTTATGCCGTTATCAAAACCGGTCAAAATACGCGGAGAGACCAGATTGACGCCGGGCGCCGCTGGGTTCGGTTGAATCTTGCGACCACGGGTTTAGGGCTTTCCCTGCATCCTGTCAGCCAAGCCTTGCAGGAATACCCAGAAATGGCCGAGCATTACACGCATATCCACGAGATACTTACCGAGCCGGGAGAAACAGTTCAAATGCTTGGGCGCCTGGGATACGGTCCTGATGTGGCGCAATCCCCGCGCTGGCCGCTCGAAACACGGATGTTGAATGGATAAAGAACAGACAGCGACTTACTTTTCGTTTTTCACGGAAATCGGTATACTTGACCAACTTGTTTCTGCAGGGCTAGAGGCGCGTTTGCCAGCAGGTTTACTGATGTCGCATTTCACAGTGATCAACCATTTGGTGAGGGTTGGAGATGGTGGTACGCCACTCGCTCTGGCTCGCGCCTTTCAGGTTCCAAAGACCACGATGACACATACATTGGCTGGGCTGGTCAAACACGGATTGGCAGAGATGCGCCCAAATCCAAAGGACAAGCGGTCAAAACAAGTCTGGCTGACAGAGGAAGGGCGCTCGTTTCGTAAGGTGGCAATAGCCACTGCAATTCCAGTTTTCGAAAGAGTTTCTCGGAAAATACCTGCGGAACGGTTGGCAGAGGTGCTGCCATTGCTTCAGGAGCTACGAGAACTTTTAGACGAAGACCGAGATGCTAAAGACTGAAGCTTAGGCGCGGTGCGCCCCATCAGCGAGCGATTTAATAAATGCCAGAACGTCAGCTGGAGAGTCGCCATCGCCAATTCGCTTCACGATCGCAGAGCCAACAACAGCACCGTCGGCAATGCGTGCAATAGCTTCGGATTTTTCAGGAGTGTTGATGCCAAAACCAACGATTACAGGCAAATCTGTTTTCGCTTTGATGCGTGCAACCTCGGGGCCAACATTCGCTGCCTCTGCCTCGGCCGCGCCTGTGATGCCGGTTATAGAAACGTAGTAGACGAAACCAGACGTGTTTTGCAGCACTTTCGGTAGGCGTTTGTCATCGGTTGTAGGTGTCGCGAGGCGAATGAAATTCATTCCTGCGGCCTGCGCCGGAATGCAAAGCTCTCCATCTTCCTCTGGGGGCAGATCGACGACAATCATGCCGTCGATACCAGCAGCTTTCGCATCGACCAGAAACTTGTCAACGCCACGATTATAGATCGGGTTGTAGTACCCCATAAGAACAATTGGCGTTTCATTGTCGGTTTTGCGAAAGTCGCGCGCAAGCTGAAGCGTGCGTTCAAGTGTCATGCCCGCAGCAAGGGCGCGCTGCCCTGCAAACTGGATCGTGGGTCCATCTGCCATAGGGTCAGTGAAAGGAATGCCCAGTTCAATAACATCAACGCCGGCAGCAGGCAGGCCTTTGACAATCTCAAGCGACGTTTCGTAGTTCGGGTCACCTGCCATGACATACGTCACAAAAGCTTTTTTGCCTGCTTTACGTAATTCAGAGAATTTCTGATCAATCCGTGTCATGGGAGTCCCTCAATATCTTTCAACAGGGTTTGCGCGAGCTTTTAGTGAATTTCAATGGTATTCCGACAAAAATCTTTGGCTAATCTAAGCAATCGCAATACTTCTTATCAAAAATTGCAATTTGAACATGAAACGCGGTGTTTCTACTTCTGTGCAAAGCAGAAAAAGGAATTCAAAGTGAAAGTAGAACGACGTGCTGCCTTTTCATCAGATGGAAAAGGTGGAAACCCGGCAGGTGTAGTCCTGACAAATGAGTTACCCACGGCAGATCAAATGCAGGAGGTGGCTGCAGAAGTCGGTTATTCGGAAACCGTTTTTGCAGCCCCGCAAAAAGGTGGGTTCCGGGTGCGGTACTTTGCGCCAGAAGCCGAAGTGCCGTTTTGCGGTCATGCAACAATCGCGCTGGGCGCGGAGCTTGGGAAAACCAATGGCGCTGGTAAGTATGCTTTAACATTGAATGACACTGAGATAACCGTCGAAGCCTTTGAGGAAGATGGTGCCTGGAGTGCACGGCTCGTTTCTCCCAACACGTCTTACAGAGATGTTGAGCCGGACCTGCGTGCTGACGCGCTCGCACTATTTGGTTGGACGGAAGCGGATATTGATCCATCTCTGGATATGGCGCGCATCAACGGCGGTGCGGAGCATTTGCTGATACCTTTGGCGACACACGAGGCGCTTAAGGGCATGAAATATGATTTCGACAAGGGTGCTGCGCTGATGCAGGCGCATAGCCTTGTCACAATCAATCTGGTCTGGCGCGAAAATGCTAATACCATCCACAGCCGGAACCCCTTTGCGGGTCATGGAGTCTACGAAGACCCGGCAACGGGTGCCGCTGCCGCGGCACTGGCCGGTTACATGCGTGACAGCGCGCAGGTTACAGAGCCATTTACGGTGCATCAGGGTGTAGATATGGGTGTGCCGTCGCGGCTTATCGTCGATCCCAACCCGGGCAAAGGGCAGTCTGTTAACGTTGCCGGGCAGACGCGTGTTATCAACAATTGATCTATTTGCGTTGACCCCGGTAGCGCTTATTTCGTAGATGCGTCCGAGTTTGGATGAATGCAAGCAAGGACGTGAACGATATGGGTTTCAAAATGGGGATCGTTGGCCTGCCTAATGTAGGTAAGTCGACATTGTTCAATGCGTTGACAAAAACCGCCGCCGCACAGGCGGCGAACTTCCCGTTCTGCACAATCGAGCCGAACGTCGGCGAGGTTGGCGTACCCGACTCACGGCTTGAAACACTCGCTGGTATCGCCGGGTCAAAGCAAATCATCCCGACCCGAATGACATTTGTCGATATCGCGGGGCTCGTGAAAGGTGCCTCAAAAGGCGAAGGGCTTGGAAACCAGTTTCTTGCAAACATTCGGGAAGTTGACGCCATTGCACATGTGCTGCGGTGTTTTGAAGACGGCGATGTCACCCACGTTGAAGGCCGGGTCGATCCGGTTGAAGACGCGGAAACCATCGAGACCGAGCTTATGCTTGCGGATATGGAATCAATCGAACGCCGCCTGCAAAACATTGTTCGTAAGGTAAAAGGTGGCGATAAGGACGCGGTCCAGCAAGAGCGCCTGCTGCGTCAGGCTTTGGCTGTGCTGGAAGACGGCAATCCGGCCCGCACCGTAGAGGTGGATAAGGACGACCTTAAAGCATGGAACACGCTACAGCTTCTGACGACGAAGCCGATACTTTTTGTCTGCAACGTTGACGAAGACTCTGCCGCAACGGGGAATGAGCACTCTGAAAAAGTTGCGAAAATGGCGGCAGAGCAGGGTGCTGCTCATGTGGTTATTTCGGCCCAGATTGAAGAAGAAATAAGCCAGTTGGACCCAGAAGAAGCCACCATGTTTCTTGAAGAAATGGGACTACACGAAGCTGGTCTGGACCGGTTAATCCGGGCTGGCTACGAGCTACTCGAGCTGCAAACCTATTTCACGGTCGGTCCGAAAGAGGCGCGCGCCTGGACCATCAGGCGCGGCACCCTGGCACCACAAGCTGCTGGTGTCATCCACGGGGATTTTGAACGCGGATTTATCCGTTCGGAAACCATCGCCTTTGACGATTTTGTGGCATTAAAAGGCGAGCAGGGTGCCAAGGACGCCGGAAAAATGCGTGTTGAAGGTAAAGGCTACGAAGTTAAAGACGGCGATGTGCTGCATTTCCTGTTCAACGCCTAATTCCTAAGAATGACTTTGACGCCAAGGAGCAGGGGTTTTTGCGTTTTTTCGTTCGTTTGATGGCGCTTAGTCTGCTTGCAGAAATGTTTGCCACCAACGTCGCACGTTCCGCGCCGACGAGTGCCAATCAATGCATCCATCAAAACAAGTAGGTCTGAGGAAGCTGTTTAAGATTTTCTCAGGATAAGCGCGTCAGATCATCAAAACCATGTTGCAACCACGGCTTCGTGCAAATATACGCATCGGCGGAGATGTGGCCGAGTGGTCGAAGGCGCTCCCCTGCTAAGGGAGTAGGCCCGGAAGGGTCTCGAGGGTTCGAATCCCTTCGTCTCCGCCACTAAAATATTATATGTTATTGATATTATTTAATAAATAGTGACTCGATGACTATCTATCCCCCGTATTGTCCCCCACTTAATTCTGTAATTCGTGGGTAATGAGCGGAAAGGGTTTGCGGAAGCAACATAGAACGAAAGAGATGAATACTACCAGTTCGAGCAAGGGCATGTTGAGTGCGGTTAGACGATGAACCACAGCTGTGTCACTGCGCGACCCAAAACCTCTTGACGGATCAAAGGCCTGCGCCACGACGCTGGTTTTGGCAGCGATAATTTCAATAAGGACAGAATATGCTTAAGAACACTATCCTTGCGGCAACAATCGCTCTTATTGGCATGTGTCAAGAAGCAACGAAACGTTCACGCTCGTGAAAGGAAAAAAGACAGATGCAGCATTGAAGTGTTTTACCAAATATACTGACAAGATCATTGGATATGAAAGGCAAGTTATGAAACGAATTTATGCAACCGCTGCGATTGCTTTTATGGCAGGTTATCTAGTTAACGATGTTGTTCAGGTGTTGGGTTTAGGTGTCCAACCCGCACAAGCGTCAGTTGCGGGGATGAATTACCGCCTCCTCTCAAGAGATCCTGATTTCATAGAAGCCGTCCTTCAGGTTGTTGATGGGGCTTGTCGGGTCAATGATGGGGCTGAAACCGTCTACTGCTAATCCTCAACCGTATTTGATGGCGGATATTTGCATGGCTAATAAGAAGCTTTATATATTGAACAAATGTGCCACGCTAGAATACAACCAAACTTCGTGCCAATTTGAAAATTCATGGTAAGGCCCCATGCCTCGCGCGTTAACGCTTCGGAAAAGTGTCTTGATTTTGCCTTTCAACTGCACACGTAAAAAAGTGACTACCCGCGCCGGTCCCGTTCTGATGACTTGAGAGGTTGCACCTCCCCCTACTAGCGCGCGCTCAATCGCATTCTTGGTAGTTTGACTCCATGCAAATCCTAGCTCGCCTTTGCGCCATACCTAGTCAAGTGTGGCAATCGTCAAAGTACATCGTGCAAATACGTTCGAAAAGAAGCACTGAGGTCGGCGAACAATATCAATCAGCCGGACGCTGGCACGAAAGAAGCTCTTGTGATGAGCCGAGCGTCAGGAATTAGCGCATTTTTTGAATTTTCAGCTTGTCTTGTTTTGCTCTATTCTTAGTCGATTCCTCAGAACGCGTGAGAGCTTTGGCAATAGCCTTTAAACTCATCCCCTTTGACACCAGCATATGCAGCTTTTGAATTTCCTCATGTGTCCAAGCTTGGCGGTGGCGTTCGTAACGTTCGGTCATTGGGTCGTCTACCTTATCATTATGTTGGAGCTTTCATAAAGCCTGGTCGTACCGATGGCGCCGATACAATGGCGATAACGATCATGGAAGGACCTGTCGATCAAATAGGTGCTGAGGATAAAATACGCTCAATTTATTTACGTGACCCTGACCCGAACCTAATCGAGATATCCAACTGCTATGAATGGCAGCAAAGTCCCGCATAACAGTCATACGTCCAAGCCCAATACACACGGCCTCACCGACACACTCTAACGATGTTTGAGTACATTCCTCACAGCCGCTAACGCGGCCCACACCAACACACGCGGTGTTGGGTATGCCGTATCAGCAAAAAACTGCAAACACGCACCACAGGAGGCACTCAGCGCCGCTGATTTCTGACAGAATGCCTCGGACGACCGGTCTGCAGAAGACCTGCTTTCTCTTATGTATCGAATGGCGGCTATCGGGGGAAATACTAATAAAACGCGGCAAATTGCACTGGACGAATGAAGGCTACATGTCATGATGCGGGTATATTAATTGGGAAAGGTGAGGCAATGATTGATG
The DNA here is from genome assembly GCF_018457175.1 of Pseudohalocynthiibacter aestuariivivens. Classification (GTDB taxonomy): domain Bacteria; phylum Pseudomonadota; class Alphaproteobacteria; order Rhodobacterales; family Rhodobacteraceae; genus Pseudohalocynthiibacter; species Pseudohalocynthiibacter aestuariivivens. The sequence continues at coordinate 1,095 of NZ_JAGFNU010000006.1, read as the reverse complement.
CGCAAGCAGTGGCCAAGATGGCGGCAGACTATACTGCAGCTTGGAACTCTAAGTCCGCAGAGGCGGTGGCCTCTTTCTACGCAGAAGACGGCGAAATCATTATAAACAATGGCGATCCATGGAGTGGTCGGTCGCGCGTTCAGGATATGGCTGCAGGCTTTTATGCGGATGTCCCAGATTTGACGCTCACCTGTGATGATGTGCGTTGTGCTGGAACTCATGTGATTTTCGTTTGGACATTCACAGGGCACGATGCAGCCAGTGGAAATCCGCTGAACATTCGGGGATGGGAAGAATGGGAAGTTGGTGACGACCTCAAGGTAAAGGCTTCTCGCGGGTGGTTTGATGCTGAGGATTATGGACGGCAGGCCGAAGGCAAGTAGCCACATTTTGGACTGCGCAGGCACATTCTTGTGTGCTTGCGATAGTGCAGACGCGCTATCTAGTGATCTGTCCGAAAGCCGCCATTCGGCGATGTCGGACTCCCTTAAATATAAATGACGCCTGACAGCCGCTAACGCGGCGCTGTGCATGCCGTTCAGAAAAATACCGACGCAGCACGCCGGTCACGTACCGACATAGCACCATAGCAGCACCCAGCACGCCAGTACACGAGCGGGTGAGATGCAGAATTTCTGAGGTGGTGAGAATGTCGACTGCTGAGACGCGGAAAGGGCCAAGCCATTCTGAAACAACGAGAAAGGATTAAACGATAGACCATCGAAGCCCCGCGCTTGCAACACCGCAAGACTGCTGCATAATCAATCCAACCAGATAGGCCAGATACTCTATTAGCTCAAGCAGCTCTTAAGACCATTATCCCTGATGACGGACAGCTCGATTACGTCGGCTCTTGGATTGTCGCGAGAAAGAAGACCAACTCAAGAACCCTAGATTGTGCTGTAGGTACTCCGCTACCGCCAGTCCCATACTCCCCTTCTTGAGCAATAGTATCAGCGTTAAATCGGTTGTCTAGCCCCCAATTTCAGTACCAGTAATTTTCGTTTTCTCTAATAAGGTTTCAAGCACTGGCGGGCGCATGTTCAATGCGTGATGTGGTCTTATCCGGTTGTATTGCCTGAGCCAAACATTGAT
>NZ_JAGFNU010000005.1 GCF_018457175.1 Pseudohalocynthiibacter aestuariivivens | reverse complement strand
ATCATGCAGATGTACGTCAATCTCGCGCAATATCTTCAGCGCATCCTCATCCGAATACCGTTTCCGAGCCATCCCTTCTTCCTCCTGTGACACTCAAATAGTGGCTCAGTTTTAGGGGGCTAAGACAGATTTGCAAAGAAACGTTACCTTGTCCTTAGGAGGAGGGAGGCTGATGCCTAGTAAACGATACGGTGCTATTTGCCCGATTTCGCATGCCTGTAAAGTTGTGGAGCCGCGATGGACAATCCATGTACTGACCGAAATGTGGGCAGGTTCGACGCGGTTTAACGACATCCGCCGAGGAGTCGGCAACATCTCTCCGGGGCTACTGTCAAAACGACTGAAGGAGTTGGAAGTTGCTGGTATGGTGGATCGCGTCGAGAACAAGGCGACCGGAACAGTAGATTATTTTCGCACACAAAAAGCGATTGATCTGGAACCCGCGCTGAATGCGTTAGGGGTCTGGGCACAACAAAATATCGCTGCCGAAATCGCCCTTTGTGACACAGACGTATCTGCGCTGATGTGGAAGCTACGCCGAGAAATTCATACAGAGAAATTTCCGGCACAGCGTGTCATTTTTCAGTTTCACTTTAATGATGAGAACTTGGCACGCGATACATTTTGGATAGTGTTCTATCCCGGCGGAGAGCGTGATCTTTGCGTCACAAAACCAAGTTATGACATCAATCTTTATATAGAAACCGACCTTGTCTCCTTGGGAGGTATACTGACGGGGCGGACGAACATCGGACGCGAACTTGAAAATGGCTCTTTGTTTCTCAGCGGAGACACAAGGTTGGCGCAGACGATGAACCAATGGCTCCCATTTTCTTACTATATTGACGTTGAAGGGATAGTGCCGCTTCGCGCTAATAATGGGCCCCATGCAGAACGCTTCAGCGATAAACAAGAAAACGTCTGTATGACCGAGTGAATGTCACTTCGGGCCTGCTTATTTACGTCTATTCACGGTTTGGAGTGGAGCGTGAATTTATCAAATGTGCAGCTGAGCAACGGAGAGCTTCCGCGCGCGGAAGCCGAATTTTCTGGGGCAAAGTACCTCCGGGTACATTCTCAATCAGGCAAATTCTAGAGAGCAGTCGTGATTGGCACCTAATAAGGAAGGAAGATTTATGGGACATTTTGTCAAAACCATATTTGCGGTAATCGCAACATCGACAGTTTCTTTTGCATATGCAGGAACGGCCGAAGACATTGCTGCGCGCGTTGAAACATTTGAAGCGGCGTTCAACAGCGGTGATGCTGCTGCTGTTGCGTCGCACTATACGACCGACTCCGCACTTCTTGCTCCTGATACAGCCCGCATCGATGGGCGCGAAGCCATTCAAGGATTGTGGCAAGCTTATGTAGATGCCGGAGTGGTTGACCTGAAGTTGACGACAGTTGATCTTGATGATTTAGGCGGTATTGCAAATGAAATAGGCACATACACCCTCACAGCGCCCGATGGTAACGGTGGAATGGTCCAAGCAGGAGGAAAATACATTGTTGTCTGGAAAGCGGATGACAGCGGTGTTTGGCATCTGCATTGGGATATCTGGAACAGCACTCCTTAAGCTTAGCATATAAGGCGTTTTTAGTTGGCAATTTCAACCGTTTGGTCACGGTCGGCCATTGGTTGAAATGTCAGACGGCAAAGGGGACGTTCTTTGCCATCAAGTGAATGGCGGCTTTAGGCGTGCGTTCTGGATTTCTGAGGGTCGTAAACCAGGCTTTGAACAACGACCGCTGTGGTGTCGACCCCCTCGCCAGAAATTTGGAGAACAGTTACCTGCTCAAACTCGCAAGGACACTTTGATCATCCCTGATCCGAATGTCAGGGTGCAGGCCGTTGTTGATGGCCAGGGCATTGCATTAAATGATGCGATGGTTGTGCGTGAACTCGAGGACGGGTAACTGGTCCTCCTCTCGGATGTCGAACTTACTTCTACGGCTGTTTTCTGGCCAGACCGCGCTCTGTAAATCGCACCAAAAGAGTTGATGCCCTTATCAATTGGCTGCAGCATTTGTGAGGCTTTTGCTTTCACGTCTGATTGGCCCCAGACGCCGAAAGCCTACATACGTTGCAAAGAAGAATTCGGTCAACTTGGCTCAGAGCAGAAATTCGCTGCAATCTGATCAAACGACCGCCATGCGGAACGAACCCGCCGTTTCATTGCGGCCAGGCAGCGACAGAGTTTAGTTCAATGATCAAAACCCACGCACGTGGAAACGACAACCAAGTGGTTTCTCAACATGGCCGTAGGCGAAGTGGTTCAAGAATGAAGAAAACTGAATGGTCTGCCGTCCCAGCCAACTCTAAGCCAGCCCCGTTTTGCCAGATTCTTCCAATGCAGACGAGGCCAAGTGTATGCCCAAAACTGGCGTACTGCGCTCAGCCTCCGGGACCACGCCTAATCGAATACCAGAAGTACCCGCCAACGAATACAACGATAGCAAACCCAACTAGGATAGGAACAGGATAGTGTATACGTATGCCCCACAGGATTACGTAGACGCCACCGCCAAAGACACACAGAAAAACGACATTTCCGAACAGCCAACCCAGCCATTCACTAGCTTCGTAGCCAGCCCTCTTCGAAATAAGGCTACCGATCAAAGCGGCAACTAACAATACAGCAATCGCTGCTAGCGCGATCAACAAAGCTTCCATAATTCGAAACTACATACAATTGACGGTCAAGGAAACAGTGTTCGACACGTATGTATGCGGCGCAGAATTGGTAAGATTGGGCTCACAACAGTCGTTCTCTGCGTGATCATCCAATGACTGTAGCGCGGGACAAGGTTACCACTCACTAGCGACGGACGGTCGGCTGGATTTTTTTCTTATAGCGGAAAAGGATACACCAAGTTTTCTTAGTCAGTTCAGGCCCAAGAAATTCAGGAACATCTTGAATGTCGGGCTTTCTGCCCGAGCATTTGGAAAAACGCAGGCATAATCCTTTTTCATTGGAAGGTTTATTGCGGAAGGTGAGACCAATGAACCGGAGCTGATGTCAGAACTGACAAGAATGGAGGGGATAAGGGCGACCCCGGCTTCTTGTCTTGCTGCTGATACTGCAAGTGACAAATCGCTGACGATTAAACCCGGGTCGGAAGGATCTGAAGTCCTGTTTCCGGCCTTAAGTCGCCAATCCGACCAGTGAGGCTCGCTCGAAAAACTTGGACCCCATTTATTATGAATTAATTTAGCATCGGGAACGTTGACCAGCAATCCCTCTGGGTCCGAATACTGTTCCCAGAAGGCCGGTGCGCAGACCGGAATTGCGATACCACTGAACAAGGGAATTTGGCGGTATTCCGTGTAAAATGTTGAGCCATATGTAAGACGCAAATCGACAGCTTCCCGCTCGAAATCAATAGGATCTTCCTGAACCCGGATATCCAGAGAGACCCCAGTTTGCTCACTGAAGCGCAGCGCTTTTGGAAGTAACCATAACTCTGACAATGCTGGAAGTGTACTGACGACCAGTTGCCGGGTACGCTTGTTTCTGCGCACGATCTGGGCGGCTTCTGAAAGCTCACCAAAAGCGCGCGCAAGCTTTGGATAAATCTCCTCTCCAGCATCTGTCAGGGAAATACGGTTCCCCTTGCGAACAAAAAGTTTCTTGCCCAGATGGTCTTCGAGACTTTTTACCTGAAGGCTTACGGCAGCAGAACTGACGCCCAGTTCCTGTCCAGCCAACACGAAACTTCCGCAACGCGCAGCGACCTCGAAAGCTCTTAGTCCATTCAGAGAAGGGAGAATATGCATGGAGATCCTAGTTTTTCTTATGCTACCTAATAATTGAACTGGTTGTGATCGTCCAGCATTTGCGTTCAATTAGGGGTAATGGAGGACCCATGATGAATCATCTGCTTGATCTCGAAAAATACCCGCTGGACCGCCCGGACAGCCCAGAATACGTCGCAATGGTTAAAAAATGCCGGGCCGATCTTGCTTCCAAAGGCATGTTCAACTTGCCGGGTTTTTTCAAACCGGGTGTGGCTCAGGCCGCCGCGGACATGGCAAAACCCGCAATGAATACGGCCTCGTTTAGACATGCGCGGCGCCATAATGTCTACTTTAAGGATGCAATGCCCGGAGTTGATGACAACCACCCCGCAATGGTCAAGTCCGACACCATCAATCACACACTCTGTGCAGATCAACTGAACGGCAATCCGGTGATTGATGTTTACGAGTGGGAACCCCTTGCCGATTTCTTGGCCGCAACGATGGGCAAGGGCAAGTTGTACCCGATGGATGACAAAATGGCATGCGTGAACATGCAGGCGACACGTGCAGGCGAAGGGTTGAATTGGCACTTCGACCGTTCAGAGTTCACCACGACAATCCTGCTGCAGGCCCCTGAAACGGGTGGCCAGCTTGAATATCGCAAAGACCTGCGAACTGCAGATGACCAGAATTACGACGGGGTTGCCGCTGTGCTGGCTGGGAAAGATCCGGAAATCAAGCAAATCATGCCCGAACCGGGTGCCTTGAACGTGTTTCGCGGTGTCAACACTCCACATCGCGTTGTTCCGGTAGAAGGACGGAAGGATCGTGTGATTGCCATCTTTTGCTACTATGAACAGCCCGGTGTTGCTTTCACAGCTGATGAGCAGATGGGATTTTACGGGCGAACCGTAGCCTAGAGTAACCATGCTTTTTCCGAAGGCACCTCTGGAATGATTCCCTTCTAAACTTTCGGCGCTTTCGCAATCGTTTGCTTATGACATGCATTTCCATATCGGGGCGCAGAATGACCCAGACGCAGAACGCCTTTAAAGACGACCGAAAACTGACCTATCTGAATAGTGAAGGGTCGGACAAGCCTTTGATCAGCCCGGTCAGTCAGATCACATTGGACAAAGCCAGGGCCTATCGTCTGGGGCGGTTTCGCGAACAGATTGAATTGCACGATGTGGCGGGCCTTCTGCTCTACGATCCGATTAACATCCGCTATGCGTTCGACAGTTCTAACATGCAGGTCTGGACCAGCCACAACCCGGTACGCTACGCGATGATCCTGGCCAATGGCCCGGCGATCCTGTGGGAATTTAAAGGGTGTGAGCACCTGAATGGCGGGCTTCCTGGCATTGATGAAATCCGCACGGCCGTATCCTGGATGTTCATGACGAAGGGCGACAAGGCCGTTGAAGGGGTTGAAACCTGGGCCGATGAAATTGCCGATCTTATGCTCCAGCACGGTGGCGGTAATAAACGCATTGCCGTCGACAAACTGGGCGGCCCGGGCCTGCATGCATTGGAAACACGCGGTTTCACCTATGTTGAAGGAACCGAGCTGACCGAACGCGCCAGATCGATCAAGTCACCCGAAGAAATTGAGCTGATGCGCTGGACGATCCAGGTCTGCGAGGCGGGGATGGCGAGGATCTATGAACACTCAGTCCCCGGTGCGACCGAGCGTGAGCTTTGGGCGCATCTTCATTTCGAAAATGCACGGTCTGGCGGAGACTGGCTGGAGACCAAGTTGCTGACTTGCGGGCCAAACACCAACCCATGGTACATGGAATGCTCGAATCGAGCGTGTCGCGAAGGCGAGATGATCTCATTTGATACGGATATGACAGGCCCTTACGGTTATTGCGCTGACCTCTCCCGCAGTTGGATCTGTGGCTATAGGCCGATGACCAACAATCAGCGGCGGGTTTACGGCACTGCGCTTGACCAGATCAATCACAATCTTGATATTCTGAAACCAAGCTTGAGCTTTGCTGAGTTCAACGAAAAGAGCTGGCGCATCCCGATCAGCACGTCGACTATCGCTATTCAGTGGCCGCCCACGGCGTCGGCATGGCGGATGAATGGCCTGTCATTCCGCTTCACGTTGATTTCGATGAGAGTGCAATGTCGGGCCGGGTTGAACAAGGCATGGTCATCTGTGTCGAAAGCCTTGTCGCGGAACAAGGCTCTGAAAGCGTCAAGCTTGAAACGCAGGTTCTGGTAACGGAAACCGGCACCGAGCGGCTGGACAATTTTCCTTGGGAAGACGTTTGATCTCTCCTCAAAACGCTGGTTGAGTGGCACGTGGTCGCTGAATGGTAACGATCATCAGCAACAACAACAACGCTGGAATGAAAAATATCTCTTTTGCCATTCGGTCATTTTCTATCGCTACCGCTTCGATCTGGGCTGGTTCTTCACCGTAAAAATCATAGTCATTCGCCAGGATGTCATAGTAGGGCGTTCCGGGGAAGGGTTCGTCCAGCGTCAAAATACCGTTGTCTTCGACTACGGAGAGTCCAACCGCTTCCAACCGCTCAGCTCCAGTCCCCTCTGCGTCGGGGGTAAAGCTGACCGTTGTAGATCCAACAACGCTGGTGTCAAAGTCAGGAGCCGAAATTCGCAAACGTGCCGAAGAGCCCACAGGCAATGCTTCTAGCGCAGTGAGTGCTTCTGAACCCGTCTTTTCAGTATACTTGTCTTGCCATTGATCAAGGAAGAAATCGGGGCGGAACAGCATAAATACGACCAATAGCATGACCGCACCTTCCCACTTTCGGGATTTGGCGATGAAGTAGCCTTGGGTCACTGCCGCGAATACCAGCATCGCGACGAGTGAGACAAAGAAAACCATGACCGCTTTTGCCGGTCCAACATTGATTAACAAAAGGTCAGTGTTGAAAATGAACATGAATGGCAGAAGGGCCGTACGAATGTCATAGCTGAATCCAACAAGACCTGTCTTGATCGGATCCCCGCGCGATATCGCTGCTGCAGCGTAAGCGGCAAGACCAACAGGTGGCGTATCATCTGCAAGAATGCCGAAGTAGAAGACGAACATATGCACAGCGATAAGTGGTACAATCAAACCTGATTGTGCGCCCACGGATACGATCACTGGTGCCATTAGTGACGACACAACGATGTAGTTGGCAGTAGTGGGAAGTCCCATTCCAAGGATCAAAGACAAGACTGCAACCAGTACCAAGAGAATAATCAGGTTCCCGCCCGAGATGACCTCGATCACTTGTCCGATGATCTGATGTGCACCAGTGAGCGAGATCGTCCCAACAATGATGCCGGCTGCGCCTGTTGCGACGCCTATTCCGATCATATTCCTTGCGCCGCCTTCGAGACCCGCCACAAATTCGCGGAAGCCTTCCATAAATTGGTTTACCAAATCAGACTCACCTCGAAATACCGCCTTTATGGGGCGGTGCGTCAAAGCGACAATGATCATGGTAACAGTCGCCCAGAATGCTGACAGGGCAGGCGAAAGCCGATCAAGGTATTCGGTGCGAACCATCAAGTTCCAAACCAGAACGAAGATCGGGAGCGCAAAATAGGCACCACCCAGAAATGTAGGCGTCAGACGTGGTGCTGACACAGCTTTCGCATTTGGATCATCGACCTCAATGTCTGGAAATTTGGAAGCAACGTAAAGCAGACCCAGATAGGCAAGAGCGAGCAACGCAAGCGCGGGGTACACGGTGGCTCCGGGCATCATGGGTTCCAACATGGCACGGAAACCAACAACCAGAAATGTGATCGCGGCCATGCCAAGGAATCCCGTTATGAACAATATCAGAATCATCAGAACGCCAATTTGACGTCCTGGTTTCTTTAAACCTTCAAGGCCCATCTTTAGGCTTTCCAGATGCACGATGTATAACAGTGCGATGTAGGAAATTATTGCTGGCAGGAAGGCGTGCTTGACGACTTCGATGTAGGGAATATTCACGTACTCGACCATCAAGAACGCTGCTGCACCCATAACAGGCGGTGTTAATTGCCCGTTGGTCGATGATGCGACCTCGACAGCGCCGGCCTTTTCAGGCGAGAATCCGATCCGCTTCATCAGAGGGATCGTGAACGTCCCGGTCGTTACGGTATTTGCGATGGATGAGCCAGATATCATTCCGGTCATCATAGAAGACAATACAGCAGCCTTTGCCGGACCGCCGCGAAGCGCACCAAGCAATGATATGGCAACCTTGATGAACCAGTTGCCGCCGCCGGCTTTTTCCAAAAACGCACCGAACAACACGAAAAGGAAGATCATCGATGTTGAGACGCCTAAGGCGACACCAAAGACGCCCTCGGTTTGCATCCAATAGTGCCCCATCGCTTTACTGAATGACGAACCGCCATAGTTTGTAATGCTTCCTATCCATTCAGAATAACCACCAAAGAAAGCTAGCGCGAGGAACAGAGAGCCAATGATGACAAGTGGCAACCCAAGCGAACGAAAAACAGCAACCATCAGGGCAGCCATCCCGATACCAGACATTACAATGTCAGAGGTCGACCAAAGACCAGGTCGGTCAGCGATCTGAAACCGAAAAACAACAAGGTACAGGCACGCCGCAGAACCAAGCGCCACTAAAACCCAATCATACCAAGGCACCTTGTTTCGATGGCCAAAAATCGGAAATGCCAAAGTCGCCAGTACAAGAGCAAAAGCAAGGTGCACGTAGCGCGCTTGTGCTACGATATTTGCCATCATGCTGATGCCTGTTGCTTGGGCCAGAACACCCGGCAATTTCGACGCGATGTAGAGCTGAAACAACGACCATATGATGCAAAGACTAAAGATCAATTTTGTTACGAAGGGACCTGCGTTACGCGCGCCGGTGTCGGCTTCGGCCACCATATCTTCTGCGGTTCTGGTTGCACTATCGGTCATTCACTAACCCCCGTCGAATTACGTTTACATTATGCAAAACGCCAGCGCACCGAGGCGATGCGCTGGCGTTAGGTTTTACAAGACATCAACAGTTGTCCGCTACTGCATCAGGCCCAGTTCTCTATAGGCGCGTTCAGCCCCTGGGTGCAGAGGTGCGGACAAGCCATCACTAATCATCTGTGCAGCATCAAGGTTTGCGAAAGCAGGATGAAGACCGCGAAAATCGTCCAGATTCGAAAGAACCGCCATTGCTACAACGTATGCAACATCGTCAGAAACATTGGCAGAGGTCACGAACGTCGCACCAACGCCGAATGTTGTGGTGTCGTCATCTGTGCCAGCATACATGCCGCCTGGAATAGTCGCCGTACGGTAATATGGGTTGTCAGCGATCAGCGCATCAATTGGCGCTCCCGATACAGACAACAAATTTACATCGCAAGTTGTCGTTGCTTCCTTGATCGCGGCAGCTGGGTGACCGATGGTGTAGATCATCGCGTCGATGTTACCGTCGCAGATCTCTTTGGCCATCTCTGATCCTTTGTATTCCGTTGCAAGCGCGAAATCATCCATGCCGATACCGAACGCCGCCATGACAGCTTCCATTGTTGCACGTTGTCCGGAACCTGGGTTGCCGACATTCACGCGCTTACCAGCGAGTTCCTCAAAAGAAGTAATACCGCTATCAGCTCGTACGATCAAAGTGAACGGCTCTGGGTGAACAGAAAACATTGCCCGGATTTCAGGAAAGGGATTGTCCTCGAACTTGGATGTGCCGTTATATGCGTGATATTGCCAGTCTGACTGAGCAACGCCGAACTCAAGCTCGCCTGCTTTGATGGTGTTGATATTGTAAACCGAACCACCCGTGGATTCCACTGCACAGCGGATTCCGTGCTCTTTGCGGTCGCGGTTCACCAGACGGCAAATTGCTCCACCAGTTGGGTAGTAAACGCCAGTAACGCCACCTGTTCCGATTGAGATGAATTGCTGGTCTTGTGCAGACACGGCACCACCAAATGCAATCGAAGCTGCGGCCACAAGACCGCAAAATAATTTGCTGTGTATCATGAAATTCTCCCTGAGTGAGACGTTGAAACGCACGTCTTTTACACGGGGAGGGTCCTAAATGTGTTCGAGGATGTCACGAAAAAACTAATGTTTTTTTTGTGCGAACCAATAGGCGTTATTCTCTAATCGAAGTTTTTCATAAGATTTGATCCTGTCGTTGGCCCCAAGACCACCGCGATGCATCAGCAGGGCTAACAGTATCTCTACCACTGCGATCATACCCGAAAAACATCCGAAGTTATGCGTGCTCAGCATTGATGCGATCAATGTGTGGTCAGGATTCAGCTGAGGCGAAACAAACTCAGAATCTGTGATTAACAGGAGTTTTACGCCTTTTTTCTTGGCGAAAGCACAGGCCTCGATCGTTTCCCTGGAATAGGGAGTTACCGTGATTGCAATTAAAACATCCCCTGACTTGGCTTCATTCAAATCGTCGATAGCGCTGTTGCGATGTTGTGGAATGAGTTGCAGAGATGGCAGCGCCATCCGACCAACATAGTGTAAGTAATAGGCGACCGCATAACTTGACCTAACGGCAGTTAAATACACCGTTTTTGCAGAGAAAAGTGTATCTGCAATCAATTCTAGCTCATCTAATTGCTGACGTTCCAATGAATGTGTGACAATTGAAAGCGCATTTTTTGCGGCGTCTGCAAAGACTGGTCCCAATTCCGACTGCACACGAATATCGGTGAGCCAATCAGGGTTATTTCGCAGAGTTGCGCCAGCCACAAGCGCGTGACGAAACGGTTGACGAAATGTATCATAGCTTCGAAACCCGAGTGTTTTAGCCATATTTACAAGGGTGTATGTGCTGACGCGTGCTTTGCGCGCGGTGTCGCGAATTGGATCCAAACCGAAATCCGAGGGATGATCCAGGACATATTTTGCCGCAATTTTCATCTGAGGTGAAAACTGCATAATCCCCTCTTTCAATGCTGCAATAGTCTTGATTCTTAACGTCGGATCCATGCGATTCGTCTTGCTGCTTAGAATATAACATATGTTATATTAGTTAGGGATTGATCAGCAACGTAATTCCTAATTCCAGTGATGTCGCTGGATGTTACTGCTTTCCAACTCAGGAATAACAAAACGCGCGTCCATCGTGCCAGTTCCTAACCACATGTAAAGACGTCCCAAAGCAGCCTTTTACACCCCTCTTAGGGCCGCTGCAGCGCGGTCACGTCATCTCGGTAAATCTGGTAAAACCTCGTTCATACGGCGTGATAGGAAAGCTGTTGCATGTAGGTGTTCATTTGAGTTGCGCGTCGCGCACAAGCGAGGTGAGGCGATAAAACCCGTGCACCATCTTGGAAAATGGCATTAGCAGGAAGAAGGCCAGAATAGCACCAAGATGCAGCGTCAGGAGTGCGGGCATCAAAACTGAGCCTCCAACAGCGTAGAGCATTAGCCCGGTCACCGCGACGGCCAGCAGCAACAGGATGAAGACCATTTCACCCCCCCAGACCCGAACATCGCCAAGGGTCTTGTCTCCTTTGGGTTTGAGCCAAGCAAGCTTGCAGACCTTAACCACTTCCAAGAAACCTTTGGCGCTAACCAAATCACTCTTAAAAGGGATCATTTCTTTCCGTTTGTGAAGTTGGTTTACCAGAGCAGCAAAAATTGTCTTTCGCGCGGCATGAATGGATTTTTTCAGCTTTGTTGCTACCATTTAACTTTCCTATCGGAAGGTAGTTTCTTTAGTGCGGATTTTGATGTTTAGCCTTTACTGATTTTCTTCAGTAAATTCGATATTTTGGCACGAAATGTTAGGATGTCGGCCAACTGCATCCAGGGCATAGGTAGTTGAAATGAAATAACAACCTTCGATAGAAAAAAGAAACATGAAAACCCCCAGGTAGATTTTCGGAGTTGGTATCCGATTGGGTTGAGCGTGTCACCCTTATAAATACAATTTTAAAGAAACTATAAACCAGTAATTCTATCTAAAATAGAATTTAGTATTTGTCTTGGTGCGCTGTCTGAAGGAAATACAATTTAACATGATCGCCTGGTTAAAGGGTTCACATAATTTCGATAATCGCCGGCTTTGAATGGGCGTTACGAAGCACAAGTAAGAAAAGATTACGAGAATTGGCATCGCCAAAAAGTGCCGCATGATTTTGAATCGATACCAGTGCTATAGTGCATTTATCAACCTCGCGCGTGACAAGGACAGTCCTGGTGACCCTCGGCAAAATCATCGTCTAAAGCTCGCGTAAGATCATCCTGATAGTACTAAGTTTTTTTACTTTCCAGAGCGTAGTATTGCAGAACCTCGATCAAATCCCAGGCTTCACGAGTGGTGATCAGAAACAGCGTGCATCAATTCCCCAACCAGTTCACGGCTTACCGAATGTGAAATGTCGCCCACAGAAAGCATTCCAACAACTTGTTTTTTTTCATCCAAAACAGGTAGGCGGCGGATCTTTTTCTGGTCCATCAGATGAATTGCATCTTCTACAGTCTGGTGCGTTTCGCAGTAGATGACATTCTGGCTCATCACCTCTTTGGCACTTGTCTTCTCCGGGTCACGACCCTCAGCAGTTACGCGAAGAACCAAGTCCCGGTCAGTGATTATTCCAACCAACTTATCATTTTCCTGCACCGGAACTGCACCTATGTCGTTCTTCTTTAGTAATTTAGCGATATCGGCTACTGAAGTTTCGGTGCTGACCCAATCAGCATTTCTGTGCATAGCTTTTGAGATTTCCACGACAATTCTCCATCGAAAAACTGCTGCATTATGAACGACAGCAGGGGTTTTGTTATTGACGATGGTCAATTCGTCACTGCGTTCTTTGCCAAATTGATACCTGATTGCAGTGCCAATAGGCATTGGATTCAAAATCTTAGAAATAACGATTTGGCCCGAAATTGACTGATATCATTCACGAAGCTTTCCGATCACGTACACTTCTGCTGACTTGGTAAATTCGAGCCTTCAGCAATGGATAAAAACAAAATCATAAAATCGGAAAATATTCGCCGCTCAGCAAACTTGCCTGACTATGAAACCGCGCTCGCGACATTTTCCTGGTCGGCAGCACACGACGTGTTGGATTTTATGCCGGGTGGCGCGCTGAATATAGCGCATGAAGCGATCGACAAACATCTCATATTGGGCCAAGGCGAGAAAATTGCTTTAAGGTGGATCGCCAAAACCGGAGAGCGGACAGAGTTTACTTATGAAGAACTCGCACACCTGACAAACAAATTTGCCAATGTGCTTCAAGCGCAAGGCATAAAGAAAGGTGATCGCGTCTATTCGCTTCTCGGGCGAAAACCAGAGCTTTTTATCGCAGCCCTAGGAACACTCAAGGCTGGTTGTGTTTTCTGCCCACTGTTTTCAGCTTTTGGGCCAGAACCTATCAAAGCACGTATGGAGATTGGTGGTGCGAACGCTTTGATAACTTCAGCCAGCCTTTACAGACGAAAGGTAAAGGGGATCAGGGCCGAATTGCCAAGCCTCCGCAATGTCTTTCTGATTGACGGGGAAGCGGAAGGCACGAACCTGCTGACCGACCTGATGGACACCGCATCTGATGAGTTTTCCACTGTGCCGATGAAGCCAGAGGATATGGCGCTTTTGCATTTTACATCGGGCACCACGGGTCGGCCGAAAGGCGTTGTGCATGTGCACGAGGCGGTCGTGGCGCACCACGTGACCGGGCGGTTCGCGCTCGATCTGAGGCCGACAGACACATATTGGTGCACGGCAGATCCCGGATGGGTGACCGGTACGTCTTACGGGATCATCGCGCCCCTCGTGATCGGGGTCACGATGATTGTTGACGAAGCCGATTTTGATCCCGCGCGTTGGTATAGCATTCTGGAAACAGAGGGGGTCAATGTCTGGTACACGGCGCCCACAGCAATCAGGATGCTGATGAAGGCTGGGCGTGATATGCCAACGGGACATGAGTTCCCGCATCTGCGGTTTATGGCAAGTGTAGGAGAGCCGCTCAACCCCGAGGCAGTCGTCTGGGGTAACGAGGTTTTTGGACAGCCCTTCCACGACAATTGGTGGCAAACAGAAACCGGCGGAATCATGATTGCCAACTACGCTTCCATGGATGTGAAGCCAGGTTCCATGGGAAAACCACTACCCGGAATTACGGCTGGAATTCTGAATGTGACACCTACGGACGTGCAGGAACTTACAGAACCGCTTGCGATCGGCGAACTCGCGTTGCGCCCAGGGTGGCCTTCGATGATGCGGGCCTATCTGCACGAGGAAGCACGCTACAACAAATGCTTCCGCGGCGGGTGGTATCTGAGCGGTGATCTCGCGATGCGTGACAGTGATGGCTACTACTGGTTCGTTGGACGTAGTGACGATGTTATTAAAAGCGCCGGGCACTTGATTGGACCATTTGAGGTCGAAAGCGCGCTTTTGGAACACCCGGCCGTCGCGGAAGTTGCGGTGGTAGGTTTGCCTGATGAAACTGCGGGCGAAATCGTCAAAGCCTATGTTGCGTTAAAGCCGGGCTATCAAGCGAAGGATGGCTTGCGGCTTGATCTGCTGGGGCACGCTAGAAAAAGGCTTGGCCCCGCTGTCGCACCCAAAGAGATCGTATTTCGGAAAAACCTGCCAAAGACCCGCAGTGGCAAGATCATGCGGCGCCTTTTGAAAGCCCGCGAGCTTGGCCTGCCGGAAGGTGACATTTCAACACTTGAAAGCGATGAACAATGACTGTGACAGATGTTAAGCCACGCCTTGATCACGCACATGTTCGCGGCTTGTTAAAGGGTATGATCCGTATTCGGCGTTTTGAGGATAAGTGTGCCGAGTTGTATACGCAGCAGAAAATCCGCGGATTTCTGCACCTTTATGATGGTGAAGAGGCAATCGCCGCTGGCATCATTCCGTTACTCGAAACGAAGGATCGGGTGGTAGCAACCTACCGCGAACATGGTCATGCACTCGCACGGGGTGTTTCGATGGCAGAGATCTTGGCTGAAATGTATGGCAAGTCTGAAGGTTGTGCAGGGGGGCGAGGCGGCTCGATGCACCTGTTCAATCGTGACACCAATTTCTGCGGAGGTAACGCGATTGTTGGCGGCGGTTTGCCGTTGGCCGTTGGTTTGGGTTTGGCCGACAAGATGCAAGAGAGCGGCGCGGTCACCGCGTGTTTCTTCGGCGAAGGTGCTGTGGCCGAAGGCGAATTTCATGAAAGCATGAACCTTGCAGCCCTTTGGAAGTTGCCGGTCTTGTTCGTTTGCGAAAACAATGGCTACGCAATGGGGACAGCGCTGGGAAGATCTGAAGCAACAACTGATATCAGCGCTAAGGCAAGAAGCTACGATGTCACAGTAGAAGCTGTTGACGGCATGGATGTCGTCGCTGTTGAGGTGGCTGCCCGCCGCGCACTCAAATCAATCTTGGAAACTGGGGAACCTTATTTTCTCGAATGTCGCACCTATCGATTCCGGGCGCATTCAATGTTTGATGCGCAGCTTTACAGACCGAAGGAGGAAGTCGCTGAATGGCGCGCAAAGGGACCTATTGTTCGATTCCAGGGATGGTTAGAACAAAACGGGCTTATCAAAGCTGAAGAGGTCAAAACAATAGAGGCGGAGATTGATGCCGAGATAGAAGAGGCGGTAAATTTTGCCGAAGCGGGCACCGATGAACCGCTCTCGTCTTTGACAAAATATGTCATGGCTGAAGAACGGCCCGCACCACCCGTCGGCGTCGTGCCTGACGAGACCGCGGAAACGACCTATCGGGACGCTGTAAAGGCCGGAATTGTGGATGCAATGACCCGCGATGATCGTGTGTTTTTGATGGGTGAAGACGTCGGTGAATACGGTGGATGCTACGCGGTTAGCAAAGGTTTGCTGGATCAATTCGGGCCAGAAAGGATTCGTGATACACCCTTGTCGGAATCGGGTTTTACGGGTGCAGGGATAGGCGCTGCGATTGCCGGAATGCGACCGATTGTCGAATTGATGACCGTCAACTTCTCGCTATTGGCGCTTGACCAAATCCTCAACACCGCCGCGACACTGCGCCATATGTCAAACAACCAGTTTGGTGTTCCGGTCGTGATCCGCATGGCGACCGGTGCGGGCAAGCAATTGGCGGCACAGCATTCGCACAGTCTTGAGGGTTGGTACGCCCATATTCCTGGCCTGCGTGTTCTGGCTCCGGCAACGTTGGAAGATGCACGCGGAATGCTTTGGACAGCCCTGGAAGACCCTGACCCTGTTCTGATCTTTGAAAATGTCATGCTCTACAACCGAACGGGTCAGCTCGCGGCAAATGCCGGCCCGGTAGACATTGACCGGGCAATGGTCAGGCGTGAGGGAACGGACATCACTCTGATCACCTATGGTGGATCGCTTTTTAAAACGCTTGATGCAGCCGAAGAACTCGCAAAAGGCGGCATCGCTGCCGAGGTTGTTGACCTTCGCAGTCTTCGTCCGCTGGATATGAAAACAATTTTTGCTTCGGTTGCCAAAACTCACCGGGCATTGGTGGTTGACGAAGGCTGGAAAACCGGCAGCCTTGCCGCCGAAATCGGGATGCGATTGGCCGAAGAAGCATTCTTTGATCTTGATGCGCCCCTCGCGCGGGTCTGCAGCGAAGAAGTTCCGATCCCTTATGCAGAACATCTGGAAAGGGCCGCGATCCCGCAATCCGAAAAAATTGTTACGGCTGTTAAAGCACTAATCCGGATAACCCCATGAGCGATTTCCTCATGCCCTCTCTCGGCGCCGATATGGAGGCCGGCACGCTGGTGGAATGGCTTAAGGAACCGGGTGAAACGGTCAAACGCGGCGATATCGTTGCTGTGGTGGAAACCCAAAAAGGCGCGATAGAAATTGAAATTTTTGAGAATGGAGTGCTTGAGTCTTATCTGGTTGAGATTGGCAATAAAGTGCCCGTGGGAACGCCGCTTGCAATAATCCGAGGCAAAGACGCAACGATTGAAGAAGCGAAGCCAGAACGAAAAGCTGAGGCGGCTAAAACCGCTGAAGCAGCCGCACCACAGCCGCCGGAATGCGTTGAAAAAGCTCCAGACGCGCCAGCCAAGTCTTCTAAAACTCCTCGTATAGAAGGCGAAAGGCTACGTATTACGCCCGCAGCGCGACGTCTGGCGGCACAGTCCGGTATCTCTCTGGAGATGCTCTCGAACGCGTCGAATGATATTATCTCGCTCTCCGATGTCGAGGAACGGATTGGTGGCACAGTGGCTTCTGAAAAATTCTCGATGCGCGATGCGATTGCGGCAGCAATGTCCCGATCAAAGCGTGAAATCCCACATTACTATCTCTCACATACGACCGATATATCGGTCGCAGTAAATTTCGTTGCAGAAACAAACAAGAACCGGGCGCCTGAAGAGCGTTTACTGCTGGGTGCCTTATATCTGAAGGCGGTTGCAAAGGCCCTGTCGAAGTACCCGGAATTCAACGGCCATTTCACTGATAATGTGTATCATGAAAGCTCTGCGGTTCATGCTGGCATGGCGATCAATATTCGTGGTGGTGGCCTTGTTGCACCGGCAATCCATGACACAGAAAGCCGTGATCTGAATGAACTGATGACCGCGATGCGTGACTTGATCATCCGTGTACGCGCTGGGCGATTTCGCGCGCGAGAGCTTTCGGATGCGACGATTACGATAACCAGCCTGGGCGACCGAGGCGTCGACCAACTGTTTGGTATCATATACCCGCCCCAAGTCGCGATAATTGGAATTGGGACGCCCGCTCGCCGACCATGGGTGCACGACGGGATATTGGTACCGCGCGAGGTTGCAACACTCACACTTGCTGCCGACCACCGGGTCAGCGACGGACACCGAGGTGCTCTGTTCCTCAGGGCTATTGATAAACAACTTCAATCTCCGGAGGCGCTATGAAACCCGCAGAAATTCAAATTGCTTTGAAAGAAGAACTGCACCGTATCGCGCCAGACATTGAGGTGACAGAGATCGACCCTGCTGCTGATTTGCGAGAGGAATTTGATATTGATTCAATCGATTTCCTGACACTCGTTACCGCACTTGGAAAACGTTTTGATCTTGCAATGCCGGAAGCAGATTATGCGCATATGGGTACATTCAATGATTTACTGACCTATCTTGTCGGCAGTCTGCACAAGTGAATCCGGTGCACAAAACATCTACGAGAAAACAAAAAAACCGCCATTTGTGTCTTCTGTCCCGGCCCACAGGTTCAGTTTGCGACTGTATTACACTTTAGAACACCTCCTGCACTGTATAGAATTTGAATGGCTCAAATCGCTGGTTCAATACTGGGGGTGCAGCAAGTTTTTCGAGGACAATTGATCTAAATCAGCACCGCCTTCGTTGAGTTGGCGCATTTTGTAGCTGCGAGACAACGTTAGGAGAAAGACTATGAAACCGACTGTGACGTGGGTCATTCTTGCAAATGCGGGCGTTGCACGAGTGGTTGTGAACGAAGGGCCGGGCAAGGGGTTTGCAGCACTCGAAGGCATGACTTTTGAAAGCGAACCTCCCGCCGAGTACTCTGATGAACCCGGCATGGGACACAGCCGTTTTGGGCACGGAAAGTCAGCTGTTGCTCAGCCAGACCCGAAACGACAGGCGGAAGCCAGTTTTGCTGCGACGCTCATCGGGCGACTGGAAGATGGCTTGCGCAAGTCCGCGTTTGATCGGCTGATACTCGTTGCTGCACCGCATATGCTCGGAACGTTGCGTGCAGCCATCAAAGGTTCTCTAAAAGACAAAGTGCTTGCTGAAGTCGCCAAAGACTTGACGCATATCCCGATTGAGGACCTCTCGGATCATCTTGAAGACGTTATTGCTGCCTGAACATCAAACAGGAGAACCATAAGAGGGTGGTGAAATGGAAAGGCAATTTGCGAACATGTTAGAATTTGGACAAGATCAAACGGTGGCGTTTGTCGTTGCGCCATCTCGAATAGCTGATGCACACCACATCCTTTTAGAAGCCCAGGAAACGCCGGAGCCTCCTACACCTGAGGCCCCCCAACCGGTAGACCCTGTTCCCGAACCTCAACCTAATGAAGATCCTTCACCTACGGAGCCTTACCCGCAGCCACCAACGCCGGAGATCCCGCAACCAGTGGATCCTCCGCCTGAATTTCGAGAGGTTTGATAAAAGTCAGACCTTGATCGGACGCAGCCAGTAACTTTGTATGCGATTAATTTTTGGCAGGGCGCTGTTCTGAACGCCAATAATTCGCCCGCCGTATCGGAGTAAGCAGAAATAAGTTTCGCAGCTTCATCTGGCCGAGTTAGGAGTAAATCACCTTGAACAATGTAAAAATTGAAAAACGTAATGTTATCCTTGGGAGTAAATCACAGGAAGGCATTCTTAGATTGCCCGATGACGCACTCGGTCTTGTTGTTTTTGCACATGGTGCTGGCAGCAGCCGCCTGAGTCCGCGCAACAATTATGTTGCGGATCGTTTGGCCGAACGCAACATTGCGACTTTGCTTTTCGATTTACTGACTGAAGCGGAGGCGGCTGATCGAGAGAAGGTATTCGATATCCCGCTGCTCAGCGGACGCTTGTTAGAAGCAATTGAATGGGTCCGCGATCAACCCGAGCTTTCACAGTTAAAGATGGGTTTGTTTGGCGCGAGCACTGGTGCTGCAGCCGCGCTTGTCGCGGCGTCTTGGCAAAAGGAGTTGATTGTCACTGTTGTCTCGCGCGGAGGTCGTCCTGATCTTGCTGGTGCGGAGCTTTCTAAAGTCACGGCACCCACATTTCTTATAGTCGGGGGGGCGGACTATCAGGTGATAAAGCTGAATGAAGATGCTGCGCATCAGTTTACTTGTGACCACAAGATGACCCTCGTCCCGCACGCGACTCATTTATTCGAAGAACCGGGAACTCTGGACTCAGTGGTAGATTTGGCTGCCGATTGGTTTGTAAGAAGTTTTGCAAAATCTACGGCAGAATAGTGATTGTTCGTCGTCTGGCAGAATGCATGGATTCATGTGCCAAAGTTCGGGACTAGTACCGCTGCTCCCTGTAATCGACCGTGCTTCAGATCATCGAGTGCACGATTTGCGTCTTCCAGCGGATACGCTTGTGTCACTGTTTGCACACATGCCTTTTCAGCCAGGGGAAAGAACTCTTCACCGTCCTGCCGCGTTAGATTCGCAACAGACATTATATGCCTCTCGTTCCACAAGTCCGTATAGGGAAACGCAGGAATATCGCTCATGTGAATGCCACCACAGACGACGCGCCCGCCCTTGCACAGCGCTTTAAGCGCTTTGGGCACAAGCGCCCCGACCGGGGCGAAGATCAGTGCAGCATCGAGCAATGTGGGCGGTGCTTCGTCTGAGCCTCCAGCCCAGACAGCGCCGATCTGTCTAGCAAAATCCTGCGCAGCAATGTCACCTGGCCGTGTCAGCGCATAGATTTCACGCCCCTGCCAAACAGCTACCTGCGCTATTATGTGCGCTGCTGCCCCAAAGCCATAAATCCCGAGCCGCTTCGCATCGCCTGCCAGCCTGAGGCTGCGATATCCAATCAAGCCCGCACAAAGCAATGGTGCCAGCGCTACAGGGTCCGCATTTTCCGGCAGCGGGAAAACAAACCGCGCATCTGCTATGCATTCTTCGGCGAACCCTCCGTTTAATGTGTACCCCGTAAAACCCGGGTTATCGCAGAGGTTTTCCTTATCGCTAATGCAATAGTTGCAGGTTCCGCACGTGTGGCCAAGCCAGGGAACACCGACGCGCTGGCCAACGCGAACACCGGATGCTTCTTTGCCTATCGCAACAACCCGTCCGACAATTTCATGGCCGGGGATCAGGGGCAGGGTGGGCTTGGTCAATTCACCATCAACAATATGAAGATCGGTTCTGCAAACGCCGCAGGCTTCAACCTTGATTTGAACCTGATTGGGTCTGAGGGATGGACGTGCGACGTGTTCAAGCCGGAGCTTTGAATTTGCAGCGTGTAAAACCATTGCGCGCATAAGTGTTCCCCTAAATCTACCCGGAAACAGATTACATGCTACGCCCTTGCACAAAATTGACGGGGATCAAAATAAACCTAAACCGTTCTTTCTTTCCAAAAGATCGCGTCGGTCGCGCTGGTTACTAATTTGATGTCTGATGTTTTTGATGTAAGTAAGTATATTTCCTGGGCTCTGAAGCGTTAGCGATAGTCGTCCATCTGCAGGCTAAGATCGGCAGTGCGAGGTAAGATTTCGGCTTGGAATTCTGAGATCAGGAATTAATCGTACCCTTTGGGTTTGGCGCCGGTTTGAAATCGCGCCATCCCGGCAGAGAAGTATCCAGAAACTCTTTCAATTCATCCAGACCTGCGGCGTGTAATGCACGGTCAAGCAACCGTAAAACCCGCGGAATATGTCTAAGGTAAGTATCTTTCCCGTCGCGTCGACTAAGCCTCAAAAATATTCCGGCGACTTTTGCATGCCTCTGTGCTGCCAAAATGTAAAAGTCTTGCAGGAACGATTTCTGATCCAGTTCGGGTCGAAGATTGAAGTAGCGTTGAAGCAGATGGCTTTCCAGCCCGTCTGACAAGTCGCGCCGGGCATCCTGCGCCAGTGACATGACATCATAAGCAAATGACCCGATTAATCCGTCCTGAAAATCGAGCAACCCGCAACATGCCGCACCAGAGCGGTCGTTAAGAAGTATCAGGTTGTCCACATGAAAATCACGAAGAACGAGCGTGTCTTGCCGCGCGGCCACATCGCTGAGGGCATCGCGCCATAGCGCCTCGTATTGCGCACCAAACGTAACGAGATTGGCGTCGCGCTGAGCCTCCGGCGCGAACCATTCTGACAGCAGGTTTGCTTCTTTGATCAGGGGTTCCATATCGTAGAAGGGCACTACAACACCGGTTGCTTTGGGGTGCTCGTGCAACGTCGCAAGCACATCGATCGCCAGTTCATAGAGCGCTGCTTCGTCCCAACCGTCATTTAAAAGCTTTGTGTAAGTTTGGTCGCTAAAGTCTTCGATTAACGCCAGTCCGAGCGAGGCGTCTTCAGCATAAATTTGGGGCGCGGACAGCCCAAGATTTTCAAGGTGTCGGCCAATTTGGACATAGGCCTTGAATTCAGGAGCGTCGGCGCCTGTCACCATCAAAAGCGCTGGGCCAAACGGCGTTTCCGAGTTTCGGTAATACCGGCGCGAGGATGCATCAGCCGGTAACTGACGCCAGCCCTCTGCTTTAACACCCATGTTTGCGAGGAATGCAGCGTTTTGCCCAGACAAAGTGATCATCGGATCGTGTAGACCTTCTTGAGAGTTTCGTTGCGCGTGCAAACCCACATCCAAGCCCCTGGAAATTATACTTCTGAATCTGAAGTAGTCTCAACACACTTGCCGCGACCCATTCACAAATACAGCGCCCTTTCTGAAAGACCAAGGCGCAAATGAGGCTTTGAAATGTGAAATTGAAAACCCAAAAGTATCGGTTTCAACCGACGAGTAGTGTCATTTCTAGAATAGTGATTTCAGTCAACTCTCGGGATCATGTGTACTTTGGGACAGTCATAAGAGCGTCTGCGATCAGTTCGTTATCTAAAATTTTGTTGACGAATCTCCAAAATTGACACCCTATCACTTAGAATTGGACACAATTGTCCAGAGTGTTCGACAGGGAGAAAAAAATGAAATCACATTATCGGGTTGTGGTTATCGGCGGTGGGGTGGTTGGGTCTTCCATTCTTTATCATCTGGCGAAAATGGGCTGGTCGGATGTTTGCCTGATCGAACGTTCTGTTCTGACGGCCGGGTCGTCCTGGCACGCGGCGGGTGGTATTCATGCACTGAACGCCGACCCGAATATTGCTGCGCTTCAGGCCTATACGATCGACCTGCTACCAAAAATCGAAGAAGAGAGCGGCCAGAACATCGGCCTGCACATGACAGGCGGCCTAACCATGGCAGGAACGCCTGATCGTTGGGAATGGCTGCAATCAGCTTATCGCGTGTTTCAATCCATCGGTATCGACGACTGCCGCCTTGTTACACCAAAAGAGGCGGGGGAACTGAACCCAATTATGTCGACCGAAGGCTTGCTGGGCGGTATGTGGGCCGACCGCGAAGGTTACATCGACACCACTGGTACCGTGCATGCCTATGCCGGCGCCGCCAAAAAGAACGGCGCCGAAGTGATCGAACACAACCGTGTTCTGGAACTGAACCAGACGCTGGAAGGCTGGGAAGTTGTGACTGAAAAGGGCACGATTTCTTGCGAACATGTGGTCAACGCCGGCGGCCTCTGGGCCAAACAGATTGGGCGCATGGCAGGGGTTGAATTGCCAGTCTCGCCGTTAAAGCACCATTACCTCGTATCCGACACTATACCGGCGCTCGAAGAACTGGACTTCGAAGTGCCGATGACCGTGGATCTCGAAGGTTTCACCTATATGCGTCAGGATCAAAAGGGTTTGCTGCTTGGCATATACGAAATCAACCACGAACATTGGGCGATGGACGGTGCGCCTTGGGATTACGGCATGGAGCTGTTTCAGGAAGATACGGACCGGATAGAAAAAGAATTGATCATGGGGTTTGAACGCTACCCCTGTTTGCAGGATGTCGGCGTTAAAACATGGGTCAACGGTGCCTTCACCTTCTCGCCTGACGGCAATCCATTGGTTGGTCCGGTCCCCGGCAAGCGCGGATACTGGAGCGCCTGCGCCGTGATGGCTGGTTTCCTGCAAGGTGGTGGCGTTGGCAAAAGCCTTGCGGAATGGATGATCCACGGCGAACCCGAAGCGGATGTTTATGGCATGGACGTTGCGCGCTACGGCGTGTTTGCGGAAAACAAGCAGTACATCAAGGAAACCACCGGGCAGTTTTATACCCGTCGCTTCGTGATGACCTATCCTAACGAACAACTTCCTGCGGGCCGTCCGCTGAAGATGACCCCGGCACATTCCGAGATGACAGAAGCGGGCTGCAAGTGGGGGGCAAGCTGGGATCTCGAAGTACCACTTTATTTTGCGGAAAAGGGGTTTGAAGAAACCCCCTCACTGAAACGGTCTAACGCATTCGATATTGTCGCGAAGGAATGCAAAGCAGTGCGCAATGGTGTGGGCCTATTGGACATCTCCGGATTTTCCCGGTTTGAGGTCAGCGGGCCAAACGCCGAAAGCTGGCTGAACCGGATGTTTTCAACGAAATTACCGAAACCGGGGCGCGCAAGACTTGCCGTCATGCTGGGTCATGATGGTCGGCTGAAGGGTGACCTGACCCTGTTCAACTGGGGTGGCGGAACATGGTGGATCATGGGGTCATACTACCTTCGAGCATGGCACATGCGCTGGTTCACCGACCACATGGAAGACGGTGTGACTTTACGTGATTTGGGGGAAGATACCGCCGGGTTCTCGCTGGCGGGGCCAAAATCACGCGCGGTGATTGAAAAACTGACAGAAGGCTCTATCGGCAATCTGGCGTTCATGGGGTGCGGTGCCTTTGACATCGGTTTGATCCGCGCAAAGGTGGCCCGCATGTCCGTTGCGGGCGAACTTGGCTTTGAGATCAACTGCCGGATGGGTGATCATATCGCCCTGCGTCGGGCGCTTTTGCAGGCTGGCGCTGAAGAAAGCATTCGCGAATACGGGTTTAATGCGTTGCTTAGTCTGCGCCTTGAAAAAAGCTTTGGCATCTGGTCGGCTGAATTCACGCAAGGCTACACCCCCGGCATGACAGCGATGGATCGCTGGATCGACTGGGAAAAAGAAGCGTTCATTGGACGGGACGCTGCAATAGCAGAACGCGACGGCAAAGGACCTGCCCAAGTTCAGGTCACTTTGGAAGTTGATACCGGTGATGCTGACGCGAGCGGGTATGAGCCGATATGGAACGATGGTGTCCAAGCCGGTTTTGTAACCTCGGGCGGCTATGGTCATACGGTTGGCAAATCATTGGCCATGGCGCTGGTGAACTCGGATGTCGCCGCTGAAGGTTCAGAGTTATCAGTTCACGTGGTCGGGGTTGAACGCAAGGCACGCGTCATACCTGCTTCGCCCTTTGACCCTGAAGGAAAGGCCATGCGGGGATGACTGAGAGCGCCGCCTTGCCCCCAAAAACGAGACGAAGGCGCAGCCGCCAAGATGGCGCAACACCGCGTCGCAAAGTTAACTATCGCAACCTGCGCAATCCCTTCCCGCCGATGGATATATTTTCGGCGGACCGGATCGCTGCAATGCACGAAGCAGCATTGGAGGTTTTGGAGACTCTCGGTCTCAAAGTGCTGCTGCCAGAAGCCCGGGTGATTTATCGCGGGGGTGGCGCTATTGTGGACGAGAGCACTGAAATGGTGCGCATCGGACGCGACATGGTTTTCGCCGCGCTGGAATCTGCCCCCAGATCCATTCCAATGTCCGGAGGTGCCCCGACACGTGATATAAAGCTGGAAATAGGAAATCTGGTTTTTCAGCCCGGCGCAGGTGCCCCGCATGCGACAGATCTGGAACGGGGGCGTCGCCCCGGCACAGAGCGTGACTTTCGCGAACTAACAAAGCTAACCCAGCATTTTGATGTGTTCCACATGGTTCCGCCGCTTATAGAGCCGCAAGATGTTCCGATGAACCTTCGTCACTATGCGACGATGGACGCGCAGCTAACGCTTTCAGATAAAGTGCCATTTATCTTTTCCCGCGGGACCCCGCAGGTCTTGGAATGCTTTGAAATGCTCCGCGATTTTCGCGGACTTTCTGACGACGCGTTTCACGATGGGGCCCATAGCTATACGATCATCAACACGAACTCCCCGCGCCAGATAGACGTTCCGATGGCACAAGGGATTATCGATTTTGCCCGTGGCGGGCAGGTCTCAATTATAACACCCTTTACATTGATGGGTGCCATGGCGCCGATCACTGTGGCCGGGGCAATTACGCTTAGCCATGCAGAGGCGTTGGCCGCGATTACCCTTGCGCAACTGGCAAGGCCCGGAGCCCCGGTTTGCTATGGTACCTTTACGTCAAATGTCGATATGAAATCTGGTGCACCTGCGTTTGGCACACCCGAACACTTCAAAGCCTCGTTAGCTGCGGGGCAGCTTGCGCGTATGTTGGGGCTGCCCTGGCGCTGCGCCAGCGGAAGTGCGGCAAACCTAAGCGATGTGCAGGCCGCCAATGAAACTCAGTTCGGTATCTGGGGATGTCTTTTGGCAGGTGCCACCGTCGTCATTCATTCAGCAGGTTGGCTTGAAGGAGGGCTAACCGTTTCTTACGAAAAGCTCATTACGGATGTGGAAGTTTTGCAAATGGTAGCAGAGCTTTGCGCAGACACTGGTGCAGATGCGAGCGACATTGCGCTGGAAGCATTGGCAGAGGTGCAACCCGGAGGGCATTTCTTTGGGGTTGCCCACACGCGCGCGCGATACAAGACTGAATTTTATGAACCTCTGGTCAGTGACCTTTCGAATTTTGGCACCTGGACCGAACGTGGCGCTGTTGACACAACAACAAGGGCAACGGGTATTTGGAAAAACATTCTTGAGCATGGAGCAGGCCCCGATGTTGACCTTAGCCGTGCAGAGGCGTTGCGAAACTATATCGAAAAGCGGACGAAAGAAGGCGGCGCACTGCCAGAAAGCTGAACCATGACCAATTCAAAAGTGACGACACTCTTGCATCGGGATGACCCCGGAAAAAAGCCCCTGGTCGGCAATATCAAAGTCACCCGGCAAGATTGGCTGAACGTCGCAATGGATATTCTGGTCAGTGATGGGGTTGAACAGGTTAAGGTGCTAACACTCGGCGAAAGGCTGGGTGTCTCCAGATCAAGTTTTTACTGGTATTTCAAAAGCCGGCAAGATCTGCTTGATGCGTTGCTTGACCATTGGCAACAAACCAACACTGCAGCCATGATTAATCAGGCCGAAAGCCCGGCTGAAACGATTACGGGGGCGGTCTGCAACGTCTTCAAGTGCTTTGTAAATCCAAAGCTTTTTGATCCGCAGCTTGATTTTGCTATTCGGGAATGGTCCCGCAGATCAGGAAAGGTTCGCCGTCTGCTCGACCAATCTGATCAGCAGCGGTTAGCCGCCTTGTCGGAAATGTACGCGCGCTACGGTTACGAAACGAAAGAAGCAACCACGCGTGCGCGTATCCTCTACTACATGCAAGTCGGTTACTACGCCGCCGATTTACAGGAAACGATGGAAGAACGGTCCGATCGCATTGCGGAATATCTGCTTGGTTTCACCGGGCGCGTGCCGCTGCAGTCTGAAATTGAAGGCGCGGTGGCCTATGCGATGGCCGCCAGCAAGGGAGAATTGTCATGAAAGATAGCTATGATGCTCTCATCATCGGGACAGGTGTGATAGGCACTGCCATTGCGTTTGAAATGGCCAAAGCGGGTTGGAAGACCTTGTCGCTCGATCGAAATTCACAGATTGGCCATGGCTCGACCGCTGGATCCTGCGCAATCATCAGAATGCATTATTCAACCTTCGACGGAACGGCCTTCGCCTGGGAAGGCTATCATTACTGGCAGGACTGGGCCGATTATCTGAGGCTTCCGAATGACGCAGATCTGGCTAAGTTCAAAGAATGCGGCTGTCTTGTGATGAAAACTTCCTCCATCCCAAATCAGGGAATTTACAGGAAGTGTCCCGAGAGTCCGTACATATCTACACATTGCTGGGTGAAAGAACGGCCTATGCCAGCCGTTAGATTGGAAATTTGCGCGCGACGACTTCAGTTCGGAAGCGAAGAATTCTGTAGTTCAGTCGATGATTAAAAAATGTCCCCGCCAAAATTTTCGATCAAGCGTCGCTTGCTTTGCTGCAGCGTAAAACATGTGTGCACCTAATAAATTCCGACCAGTGGCATGAACATGTCCGGTTTGTGTCGCAAGCCCGAAGTCTTGGACAAGCTGAAGGATCAAATACCGACCCACGTCACATAACCAAGTGCCACAATCAGTAGGAAAATGGTCTCAATAATCAGAATAGCGCTGTAGCTCGGTTTGACTTTGACAATCTTTGCCAAGCTGGTCTTCACGCCAAGTGCAGAGATGGCAACGACAAGACACCAACGCGAAATATCACCGAAAAAAACTATCACTGTTTCAGGCAGAAGCCCTGAGTTTGCGAGCATGGCGAGAAGCAAAAACATAACCAAAAACCATGGCAAGCTAAGTCTCTGGGTTTGCGCACCTCTAAAACTGAACATGGCGACCAGTATAACCACGGGCAACAGGGCGACACGCAGCATCTTTACAAAAGTAGCGATCACACCCGCTTCATCGCTAATCGAGTAACCCGCA
Organism: Pseudohalocynthiibacter aestuariivivens; assembly: GCF_018457175.1. Lineage (GTDB taxonomy): Bacteria > Pseudomonadota > Alphaproteobacteria > Rhodobacterales > Rhodobacteraceae > Pseudohalocynthiibacter > Pseudohalocynthiibacter aestuariivivens. The sequence goes on along the minus strand of NZ_JAGFNU010000005.1, from coordinate 254,529 downwards.
CCGACCACCTGAGCCACATCATGAATCGTAGCCCCAATCAGAAATCCGCTTTCTATATCTGTCAGTCCAAGCGCTTGGAACAGCACAGGGTAAGCAATCATTGCGATGGTCGATAGCGCTGTGACGCCGATAACAACAAAGAGAGTGTCCTGCTCGCGGTCCGAACGAGGGGGCAGGACCGCAGTGATCGCCAAGGCCGCAGAGGCGCCGCAGATTGCAACCGAACCGCCAGCCAATAGGCCAAAGGCCATACGACGACCGAGCAGCAAGGACATTAACGCACCACAACCGAGGGTGGCGAGCACGAAACCGACCACGGCCAAAACGGGACCCAGCCCAAGGCTTGTCACGTCGCCGATGCTTAGCCTAAGCCCCAGAAGGCCAACACCAAACCGCAGCAGCGGTTTCGATGAGAACTCAATTCCTCTGACGCAAGACTCATCTTCCGATAAGAAATGAAATGCCATGCCGATAAGAAGTGCAAACAGCATCACTGGTGCACCATAATGCTCGGACAGAAAACTAGCGGCAATGGCGATCACGACAGCGAGGAGTATACCGCTGTAAAAACTGTTCCATCGGGCGCGGATGAAGGGTAACATTCAAAAACCTTTGAATTCAAATAATTCAGGCTGGATCATCGAGCCGAACCCCGGCGAAATTCAACGTTGCGGCCACTAGAATATCCAGCGCATCGACAATAGGGACCGTTGTTTTGATCTGCCCGCTGATCAGGGAAAACTCGGTGCACCCAACAAGGATCGCTGCAGCGCCTTGCTTGACAAGCTCGGCACTTTTTTCGTGCAGCAATGCGATGTCCGCTTCATCAGGGCCATATTGTTTGATCCGGCGGATTGCAGACAGCACGGTCCCTTCATCTTCTGGGAACAGCGCGACAAGACCCACATCATTGAGATGCGTCTGGAAGAGGCCAATCTGGTTTGTGGCGGGCGAAGCGAGGATGCCCACTTTTGAGCCTGGCGCGACTTGGCTGGCCAGTTCTACGCACGTCAGGGCCAACATGCTCAAAAAAGGGATTCGCACACGCTCTGTGACAAAGGAAGCATAGTGATGTGCGGTGTTGCAGGGCATAATCAACGCCTCGGCACCGGCGGTTTCAAGGCGAACAGCCATTTCGGCCATGACGGGCCCCGGATTGGGCCCTGTTTTTTCAATCAAATGCCGGATGCGAGAGGGCACTTGAGGGTTCATATCCACTAAAAGCGGGACATGATCAGAGTCATCTCGAGCAGGAGTGCCCGCTTGAAGGCGCTGCATTAGGGTGACGGTGGCCTCGGGCCCCATACCACCTAATACACCGATCCGTCGCAACCTGGCCATGAAGCCGCCCGCGCGATCAGGACCAACGATCTTTAAAGTCGAAGGCTGCGTCATAACCAAACAGCGCCACGCTGCCGCCGGTATGAAGGAACACGACGCGCTCGCCTTTCTTGAAATGTCCCTTGCGGATCAAATCGATGAAACCTGCTGCGCCTTTGGCGGAATAGACGGGATCAAGCAGGATCGATTCAAGCTCGGCAAATATACGGATCGCTTCAAGCCCGCTTTCAGTGGGGATACCATAACCTTCACCGACGTAATCAGTATTGGCGACGACGTCCTCACGCGCGACCACCCCCGGACAGTCCAGTTTCTCAGCCGTGGCGCAAGCAAGTTTATAGACGTTTTCTTCTTGTTTCAGCCTAGGTGCACGAACGCCGATCCCCAAAAGCGGGATTTGCGCATTAGTTGCCTTGAGACCTGTGATCAGACCTGCCTGGGTGCCCGCGCTGCCCGTGGCGTGCACGATGTGGTCGATCTTTAGGCCACGTTCGTTAAACTGGCAGAGCATTTCTAAGGCGCAGTTAACGTATCCCAGCGCGCCAGTCGGGTTTGAGCCACCACCGGGGATGGTGTAAACCTTTTTACCTTTAGCGCGGAATTGGTCGGCAACTTTTTCCATCTCGGCGTTCATATCCAGCCCGCCAGAGCATTTCTCGGTCGTCGCTCCGTGAAGGTGGTCCAACAGCACGTTTCCGTTGTTGTTGTAATTGGCATTGTTGGAGCCGGTGCGATCTTCGAGCAGGATATGGCAGGCCATGCCCATCTTGGCCGCAAACGCGGCGGTTTGACGGGCATGGTTCGATTGGGTCGCACCTTGTGTCATCACCATATCGGCGCCTTCGAGCTCGGCTTCGGCCATCAGGAATTCAAGCTTGCGAGTCTTGTTGCCACCAGTCGAAAGACCAGTGCAATCGTCGCGCTTAATCCAAATTTCCGGCCCACCCAATTCAGCGGTCAGACGATCAAGACGTTCCAGTGGGGTTGGCAGATGGGCGATAAAGCGGCGGGGAAAGCGGGCAAGATGCATCATAAGCTCCTAAATTAGTATTTATCGCAAGTTAACTCATAGTTGTGAGCAATTCTAATGCGTAATTAAGCATCTAACATGCAAAAATTGCAATTTTTAATATTGTCGGCTAGTTTGCACTTATGCGACTCGATTGGATAGAAGACATCCTTGCCGTGCTTGACAACGGATCATTGGCGCGGGCGGCCGAGAAACGCTTCCTGACGCAATCGGCTTTCACCCGACGCGTGCGAATGATCGAGGATTCGATTGGCGCAACGCTATTTGATCGCAGCCGCAAGCCGGTTGCGCTGATGCCGGGTGTTAAGGCGCTTGAACCAGAAATGCGCAGGTTGAGCATGCAATTACGCCGCCTGAAGCATGATCTCAAACAAACCACTGACCCTCTTAGTAGCGTGGTTTCAATTGCCTGCCAGCATGCCCTAACAACCACGCTTTCGTCAAAAATCGTCGGAGCGCTCACAGCAGGGGATCGGACCGTTCGAATGCGATCAGGTAATCGGGATGAATGCCTTATCCAACTATTTTCTGGTGAAGCAGACATTGCGATCACTTACCAGATACCCGGTGAGCGGACCCCTATTCTAGCGCAGGCGTTCGAGGCTCACGATTTAGGCGCTGACAGGCTCATACCTGTCTGCATTCCTGATTTGGAAGATTCGACGCATAACGGCGAGATCCCCGCTATTGGATATCCATCCGACGTATTTTTGGGGCAGGTTTTTGATCGTACGATTGTCCCCCGGCTCTCGAATAAAGTGGTTCTCTCGCCACGTGCCGAAACTGCACTGACTCTGGCCATGATCCAATTGGTGTTGGATGGGATCGGCGTGGCCTGGTTGCCACAATCCTTGATCCTCGACCATTTGGCCCAAAAAAGGTTGATTAAGCCAAGTCTGAACCTGCCGGAACAAGAACTGGAAATTAAAATGATCCGCCTAGCAGAAGGACAAAGCCCGCAGAATGATGCGATTTGGAGTCTGCTTTCAAATGATGTGTTGAAGCGGAAAACCTTATAAAGCCTCCCAAAGTTGCTGTCCCGTCTTGTCCAGACGATCTAATGAACAGAAAAGCGTTAATTTTAGAGTGGTTTGCCATTCGGGCCCGCCGACGCGTACAAGTTTTCCGCTTTGTAGTTCATCAGCGATAACTCGTTCGGACAACCAAGCTACTCCGCTTCCTGCAATCGCGCTGCGTTTTAACGCTTCGGAGTGGGCATCCATATATCGTAGAACCATCGGGGGTTGTCGGGAGCCAATAATCTGATCGACAATTGTCCCAAGATAACTTGAAGGATCATAACTTAGATAAGGTATATTCTTCACATCCTTGCTCGATATGTCCCATCCGCCTTCGGCTGCGGCCTTGGCTTCAGCAACTGGAACTAGTTTCTCAACTCCTAAGTCCTTTCGCGCCACAAGGTCTTCTTCGAAAAAAGGGGCGCCATTGTTGTGCCGATAGCAAAGTAAGAAATCACAGGTACCGTCGGAAAAAAGTTGACAGCAAGTAGGCAGATAATCGGAATATACACGGACACGCAGGTTAGGCAGTTCGTCCTCAAGCTCTTTTATTCGTTTGGTCAGATAATTTACAGAAATTGTATGCAGGACCGCTATCCGCTGGAAAGCAGTTCTTCCAAATTCTGCTCCACGAATACCTTGTCGAGTGTCAGACAGGTTGTTCACCGTTTCCTGCGCGACAGGCAAAAACAGAATACCAGCTTCCGACAATTGGACTGGATATGTCGACCGTTTAATGAGCGGAACACCCAGCCAGTTCTCCAAAGATTTGATACGGCGACTAAATGCCGGCTGGGTGATATTTCTTTCTTCAGCCGCCCGCGAAAAATTGAGTGTACGACCCAGACAGACAAAATCCTGAAGCCATTTGATATCCACAACAGCCACCTTTCCCTATGAAACCTATTGAAAAATATAAACTATGCAAGATTGGCATGAATATATGCTATGTTTGAATTGGTCTAGCTGCAAGAAGCATGAGTAATCTAGCGATGGGGTTGGAACACACATTTCAAAAGAAATTGTAAGTTGCTGTCAAGGAGCCAACCACAGGAATTAGAAGCGTTCGGGGCTGACAAAACCAGAATGTTCGTCAATCCCGCAAACAACAGGGAGTAAAGAATGAACAAGACATGGAAATGCACAACAACGGCTACTGCGCTAGTCTTTGCGGCATCAATATCTGGCGCGCATGCGGAAACAACGCTTCGTCTTTCTACCTATGTAAATGAAGCGGATATTCGCTATCAGGGCTTTCAGCATTTTGCTGAATTGGTAGCAGAAAAAACCTCCGGAAGCGTCAAGGTAGAGGTCTTCCCGTCGGGCACCCTTCACGGCTGGTCAGAAGGCGTGGATTCAGTTCAGGGCGGCGTGTCAGACATTAGCTGGATTAATGCCGACAACCGTCTGCCTTGCTATGCGGTAACGTCGTTATATCCGGCAGAGATCAGTTTGGAAAATCAGATAGAACTGGATGGTGCTTACGCCGACCTCGTTCGGGATGAAGCGGCCAAAGCCAACTTGGTTCCGCTGCTCAACTCAAACTACACCTATGACCAGGAGTGGTGGTTCGAAGAACCGATTGACGATCTTGGCAAACTTGATGGCAAACTCGTGCGTTCAATCGGACCGCTGGTCAGTCTGATGATCGAATCCTGGGGCGGCGAGCCGGTCTTCGTAGCCCCCAAAGAGGTATTCCAATCCGCCGAACGTGGTGTTGTCGATGGTATCAACATGGGTGTCGCAACTTACAGTTCGTGGAAGCTTTGGACGGTCATGCCCTACATGGTCAATGCCAACCTGTTTTATGGCAATATCAGCTACATGATGAACAAGACCAAGTTCGATGCACTGACAGCTGAAGAACAAGCTGCGCTAACTGAAGCCGCAACAGAAACAGAGACCTGGTTGCAGCCATTGTACGAAGGTTGGGTCGATCAGCAGGTTGGCAACGCCGTGATGAAAGGTGGCGGTGCCGCTGTATCAATCTCGGACGACCAGCGCGAAAGCCTGATTGCCAGTGTCAGAGGCGAGTGGGACGCCGAAGCTGATGAAGCGTGTGGTGCCGATCTGGCCGGTAGCATCCGAGATCTGCTGGCCAACCACGCCCCCTAACTCAAGACGCGTGTTTAGCGTGGCCTCCGGTGTGTTCGGGGGCCATCTACCCTTTTCATAGAACATTATAGGTGCGTCATGAACGAGACACTCGACCGTCTAATCATTGTATTTGACCGCGTTGTGGTCTGGCTAGCCGGGTTTGGTGCGATAATAGTGCTGATCCAGATGGCTTGGATATCTTATGGCGTATTCGTGCGGTATGGGCTTGGAAAACCAGATCGTATGGTGACCGAAGCAACCGCCTTATTGCTGTTTCCGGTAGCCTTTGCAGGGTTGGCCTACGCGATGCGGGAAGATGCTTTTCCCAAGGTTACTATGGCCACTGATCGGCTCAGGCCAAAGGCACGCAAAACTTTTGAGATCATCAATCACGTCCTGATGCTTGGTGTTGGTGTGTTCTTTTCTTATGCGGGTGTAAGCGCGACCATCCGCTCGTTCAATTCGGGTGTCGCCTCGGAAATCCTGCACTGGCCACGCTTTTGGTTTTGGGCGCCAGGTGCCCTCGCGCTTGTTATCTTTTCAATTTACGCAGCGCTGCGTTTGCTCGTCTTGATTCGCACACCCGCAACGTCGGAGGAATTCTAATGGAATGGTATACCGTCGGACTGGGCCTGTTAGGCTTGTTAATGCTGTTTATTGTAATCGGGTTACCAATTCCCTTTGCTTTGGCCGGCGCCGCACTGCCATTTCTTTGGCAAATTCAAGGGTGGAGCACGTCTGTGGTGTCTTCCGAGCTGAAACTCTGGGGCGTTTGGATCGATTACATCCTCTTGGCGGTGCCGTTATTCGTTTTCTTAGGGGAGCTCATAGGCAAGTCCAATATAGGACCGAACTTATACCAGTTCCTGCATCAGGGCGTACGGATCAAGGGCTCGGCAGCCTATGGGTCAATCGGTGCAAGCGCAGGCTTTGGTGCGGTTTGCGGCTCGTCAATGGTGGGCGCACTGACAATTGGTGGAGTGGCTTTGCCCGAGATGCTGCGTTTGGGTTACGGTAAACGCCTATCAAGCGGAGTTCTTGCGGCAGGTGGCACGCTTTCGGTGCTTATCCCGCCCAGCCTGATTCTGCTGTTCTACGGTATTGTCACCGATCAGAGCATCGGTGATCTCTTCATCGCAGGTGTCATCCCCGGCATCATTCTGATCACATGCTTTGTAATCGTCGTGCTTGTTTGGGGCATGCTAAAGCCTGAGGATATTCCGGGCCGTGAAGAAGCGCACAAGATGTCCTTTGTCATGATCCTCAGCACCGTCGGGCCAATTGCTCTGATCGGGTTGGTCATCACGGTGGCAATCTATGCTGGCATTGCGACACCAACCGAAGCCGCTGCCATAGCCAGCCTGTTAACTGTTATTCTGGCCTTTGGCGTGGGTGGCCTGACATGGCAGGGGTTCAAGGACGCGATTTTTGCAACAATGCGTACCATGGGGTATTTAGGCTTGCTTCTTTCGGCCGGTGTGCTTTTTGGTTTTGTGCTGACCTATTACCGCGTTCCTCAGCAGTTTACCGAATTGTTTCTGTCTTTCGATCTGGCACCAACCACCGTATTGGTCATCGTGCTGGTTTTTTACATCATTCTGGGCATGTTCCTTGAACCAGTTTCAATGACCTTCATCACTTTGCCCACGATTTATCCATTAATGAGTGCGGCAGGGTTCGATCTAATCTGGTTTGGGGTTGTTTACACGATCACCATGGAGATCGCAGTACTCACGCCGCCGGTAGGGCTGAATCTCTACGTTATCCAGGCGATCAGCCGTGAACAGGTCACGATCGGTGACGTGATCATGGGATGCCTGCCATTTATTGGCGCCATGGTTCTGCTTATCGCGATTCTCATTATTTCACCGGAGGTTGCGCTGTGGTTGCCAGATCAGATGCGCTAATGATGTCCTCCCTTGCTCCACACCGCCGCGCGGGCAAAGGAACTCCGCTTGTCCTCGTGCACGGTTTTCTTGGCGGGGCAGCGCAGTGGCAAGCAGAGATTGAATATTTCAGCGAAACCCGCGATGTGATCGCCCCGGATCTACCCGGCTTCGGTGATGCAAACGAGCTGCACGGTTGCGATCGTATAGAAGCAATGGCTGACTATGTAATCGACTTGTTGAATGAACTTGAGATCGGATCTTTTGAGCTGCTTGGACATTCAATGGGCGGCATGATTGTGCAGGCTATTGCGGCTAAAATCCCCGATCGAATAGATCGCCTTGTTCTTTACGGGACAGGACCATTGGGGGCTATGCCAAACAGGTTTGAAACCATCGCGCAATCGCGCACGCGCCTCCTTGCAGACGGCGTGGAAACAACAATCCGTCGGATTGGCGCAACTTGGTTTGTGGACCGTGAAGAAGCCCTCGGATTGCCAGTTTTGACACGCATTGGTGAACGCGCTTCACCAGAGGCGGCACTACAAGCTTTTGATGCAATGGAAGTATGGGACGGGCGTTGCTCGTTGGAGTATTTGTTTATGCCGACGCTAGTGTTGTGGGGTGATACAGATCGATCCTATCGCTGGTCACAAATTGAAGTGTTGTGGCAAACCCTTCCTAACGCATCCCTGGCCGTCATTCCGGGCTCTTCTCATGCCGCGCACTTGGAAAAACCAAAGCTGTTCCACGCCATTCTCGAAGATTTTCTTTCGGGGTAAAACACGCAGGTGGACAAAACCTCGCTATCATTGAACTCTGCCCGAATTATCTTTGATGTTTGTCGGTGAAAAAATCGGTCACAACATTATTTGTTGAGATCAGCACCCATTTCATTAATTGGCATCTTAACCGACCTCCCTTTCGATTTTAGTTGTTGCGGTGCCCTAAGCGCAGCCCTTCGACGGTCTAAAGCGAAAGCCCAGGATGTCCTCAAGTTGTCCATCCAGCCACCCAGATGCTGCATCCTCGACGAATGTCTGCAATGCGAAAACTGCACTGCAGCGACCCGTTGAAATCGCACCGCAATGCGGTCATTCGACATGCCTGCGACGAAAGCCTGTTTAAAGCCCCAAAGATACAATCTTTTACTCGATGAAGTGTTGACCGATAGATATTGTTTCGTTCACTTTGAGCCCGATATTAAAATGGGCGATAACTCAGTTCACGTTAGTGACAACAGAACGGCCCAGAACCAGCAAAACACCTAAAATGAAAGCAACGGAACCAGATGAGTACACTCTGCCTCACCCTCGATGAGATATATGAACTCACTCGTAGTACCATGTTGGCGAATGGGTGCGATGAAGCAAACGCCGCAGCGCTTGCCGATATTATAATGCGCGCAGAACGGGATGGATCACATTCCCACGGGCTGTTTCGCGTTCCCGGTTACGTCAAGTCTTTGCGCAGTGGCAAAGTTGACGGCAAAGCAAAGCCCACCGTCGTGAAAAAGACTAGAGCGCTGATCCATGTCGATGGCGGTGGTTGTTTTGCTCCGCTAGCACAGGCAGTTGGACTACCAGTGCTTGCTGAGGCAGCAGCAGAGATCGGAGTTGCGGCGCTATCACTTACCAATATCCATCATTTCGCGGCGCTGTGGCCCGAGACCGAATTCTTGGCCGATCATGGTCTGGTCGGAATTGCCTGCACCGCATATATGCCGATGGTAGCCCCTGCCGGATCGACCGAGAAACTCTTTGGCACCAATCCAATTTCCTTCGCCTGGCCGCGCCCGGGCAAACCACCAGTTTGTTATGATATGGCGACCGCTTCGATGGCGCTCGGCGACGTCCAGATTGCAGCTCGAGAGGGCAAAACGGTTCCGCTCGGAACGGGTCTTGACGCAGAGGGAAAGGAGACCACAGATCCGGCGAAGATTGCCGCGGGCGTATTGCTGCCGTTTGGCGGGTACAAAGGCTCGGCCATCGCCTTGATGGTCGAACTTCTGGCCGCCGGGCTCACTGGCGAAAACTTCAGCTTCGAAGCGGCAGAAAACGACAACCATGATGGCGGCCCGCCACGCGGCGGCGAGATTGTGATCGCATTGTCACCGGCGTTGATTGCCGGTGAAGGATGGAACGCCCACGCCGAGGCCTTCATGGAACGGCTGACGAGCCTTGAAGGTGTACGGGTTCCCGGTGCTCGACGTCATGCTAATCGGATGGACACCGGTTCGAGAACGATCAACAAATCGCTGATTGAGACGATACACGGGTTAAGCTAGAGCAGTTAAAGACACGCTAATCTGAAGGCGTCAGAAAACTGGATTTCCCGAAGCCCATGGTGAGAAGACGGGAGTTTGCTGCGGTTCAGCTCCGCAGCGATGGCCGGGTTGTTCGCAAAGCAGTCATTGGTGCAAACGGTAGCGAACGTCAGGCTCGAGCCCATCTCGGAAGTGTCGAATTTGCGCTGCGTGCGCACGCAGCGCCATTTTCGCTGCATCAGCGCAAATGTTTACGCTGCTCAGAAGAAGACAATGCGGCCATTCAGGTCAAGCGCAGCAAAATCGAAAAGGGCAATAACCGGGTCGCGGAACAAAAGGTGAGTTCGCTGCGTCCGGGCTCTAATTCCGCTTTTCGATAAAAGCGGGATACATTTATCCAGTCTGAGTCACACCATGCATTTGTAAGGCCAGCGCCACTTTGTCGGCGAGCATGCACAAATCATGCCCGATCTCAATGCGGCGTTTGGTGGTAAACCGCCTGACAGGGCCGGTGGCACCGATGCTGAAGGTTGCCCCGATATTTCCGATCCGGATCGGGGCGGCCACCGATGACACCCCCACCTCGATCTCTTCCACACATTCCGCAAACCCTGCCTGCCGGATAGAAGCGAACTCAGCCCGCAGAGCTTCGGGATTTTGCTTGGTGTTAGGAGTGTAGCTGCGCATCGGCCCCGCGAGGATTTCTTCGCGAAATCCATCCTCGGCAAAGGCGGCAATGACCTTGGAACAGGAACAGGCGTGCATCGGGCGAAAGCCAAGGCCCGGATGCACAAACGAGCGCGCGGCGTCCTTTGGGGTCTCGACATGGATGATCTCGACCCCCTTGTTGCGATAGCGCGAGAGGAACATTGCCTCGCCAAACTGATTGGCGGCCTCTTTCAACGCGGGTGCCGCGGCCTGACAGACATCGACATCCGATTGCCCGAGTAGCGCCAGCCGGACCAGCCTTTCCCCCACCAGATAGCGCCCCGGCTCGGGCTCATCCAAAAGCCGGTGTTTCGCCATGGTTTGCAGCAAACGGTAACAGGTCGGGCGGGGTAGCCCTGTCGCTTGTTGCACTTCGGGCGCCGTAACAGCGCGACCGGCGATGGCCACGTTTTCTAAAACGGTCATCAAGCGATCAAGATGCATAAAAAATCTCACTTTACAGACATTTGTCTCATGTAATAATACTTACCAGGCCAATGTCAATGAAACCGAGTCGCGCGGACAGGGAGAACAAGATGGAATGTTGTGGACCAGGCTATGCATCGCCTGCCGAGGCGATCAAGGCCCCGCGTGAAAAGTTGCTTTACACGATTGCAATCTACACCGGGACTGGCATTCAGAAGCCCGATTATCTGGCCACCGTTGATGTAGATCCCGAGAGCCCAACCTACAGCCAGGTCATTCATCGCCTTGAGATGCCCGGCATCGGCGACGAGTTGCACCATATGGGTTGGAATGCCTGCTCGTCGTGTTTCGACGATGGGTCGATGTCGCGCAAGTATCTGATCCTGCCCGGGGTGCGGTCGAACAACCTGCACATTGTCGACACCGCCACTGACCCGCGCGCACCGCGTCTGCACAAGGTGATCGACGGGGCCGAGATCAAATCGAAGACCGATCTTTCCGGCCCGCACACCGTGCATTGCCTGGGCTCCGAGATCATCATTTCCTTTCTCGGGGACGCCAAAGGCGAAGCGCCGGGCGGGTATCTGCACCTGAACAAGGATTTCGAGATTGTCGGCCGCTGGGAGAACTCGATGGGCGACATCAAGTTCGGCTATGATTTCTGGTACCAGCCGCGCCACAATGTCATGGTCAGTTCCGAATGGGCCGCGCCGAATACTTTCATGCCGGGGTTTGATTTGGAAGAGGTCGGCCACCTGAAATACGGTCGCGAGCTGCATTTCTGGGATTTCGAGAAACGCGAGCCGATTGAGAGCATGTATCTGGGTGAGGATGGCCTTATCCCGCTGGAGGTGAAGTTCCACCATGACCCGGACAGCACCCACGGGTTTTGCGGGGCGGCGCTCAGCTCCAACGTCATTCACTGGTGGAAAGACGACGCCGGAAAATGGCAATGGGAAAAGATCATCGACGTGGAAAACGAGCCGCACCCCGAGTGGCCGATTCCGGTGCCGGGCGTGATGTCCGCAATCCTTGTGTCGATGGATGACAAATATCTCTACCTCAACAACTGGCTTCACGGCGACATGCGCCAGTATGACATTTCCGACCCGCATAACCCCAAGCTGACAGGGCAGGTCTGGATGGGTGGCTTGCTGGGCAAAGCGCCGGAAGTGAATGGGGTAAAAATGGCCGGGGGGCCGCAGATGTTCCAGCTCTCGCTCGACGGTCGGCGGCTTTATGTGACAACCAGCCTGTTTTCCACCTGGGATAACCAGTTCTACCCCGAAATCCGTGAACAGGGCGGCGTCATGGTGATGATCGATTGTGATCCCGAAAACGGTGGCATGACCCTCAACCCCGATTTCATCGTGAATTTTGGCAACGAACCGGGTGGCCCTGCGCGGTGCCACGAAATGCGCTATCCGGGTGGCGATTGCACAAGTGATATCTGGCTATGACTATCTATAACGTCACCATCGCCAATCGCGACAACGCGGTCTATGAGGTCGACGCCCGCCGTCCGCTGCTGGACAGCCTGCGTGATCAGGGGGTCGACCTGCCCTATGGCTGCAAATACGGTGGCTGCATCACCTGTGCGGCCAAACTGACCGACGGCCAAGTCGATCAACGCCGGCAGGTTGCCCTGAACAACCGGCAGATCGCGAACGGATATGTCATTCTCTGTGTCGCGCGTGCCACCTCTGACATCACGCTCGAGATTGGCGTCGAAAGCCACGGGCAACTCTACCGCAATCCGTTCCTTGATCCGCTTAAGCCTCATGAACTCAAGGCGGATCTCGCCACACCTAAGGATCACTGATCATGCCTGCCACCGCACTCGATGACCTCTACGATTATGACCCGTCCTATCTGGCGGACATCCTGAAATCGGTCAAATCCATCGCCATGGTGGGGGCCAGTGCCGACAAGACCAAGTTCAGCTACGGCGTGCTGCGTGTGCTGCACGAAACCGGCTATGACATGATCCCGGTCAATCCCAACCCGAATGTCACCGAAATCCGCGGCATCAAGGTCTATCACTCGCTTCAGGAAATTGACCGTCCCGTTGATATGGTGGAGGTGTTCCGCCCCAAGGAGGAACTTTACGGCTTTGCTGAACAGGCCATTGCCATCGGTGCAAAGGTGCTTTGGGGCCAAATCGGCGTATACGACGACAAGGCCGCCCGCCTTGCCGAAGACGCGGGCCTGAAGGTTGTCATGAACCGCTGCCCCAAAATCGAACTCTTCAGACCCTTCTGGAAACCACGGCTTGATCTCAAGATCTGAGCGCCGCATCAAACAGGACATTCCATGGCACAGAACATCACCAAAAGCGCCAAAGACATTGTGAAAGAGACACTGGACACGGTACCCGCGATCAGCGTCGACGACGCGCTGCCGCTGGTGGGCAGCGACGCTCATGTCTTTGTCGACCTGCGCGACGGCTCTGAGCAGGCCAGAACCGGGCTGATCCCCGGGGCCGTGGCCTCATCCCGCGGGATGATGGAATTCCACATCGACCCCGAAAGCCCGGTCCACAAACCCGAGTTCAACCAGGCAAAAACCTATATCTTCTACTGCGCCTCGGGTGGACGATCGGCGCTGGCCGCAAAGGTGGCGATGGACATGGGCCTTTCACCGGTCGTGAACCTCTCGGGCGGCATCACGGCCTGGAAAAAAGCGGCGGGGCCGCTGGAATAGGACTAAACCGTCCGCCTACAGGCACCCGCACCGGCGCAGCCAAGGAGAAACATCATGACCGATTACCTTTTGAACATGGATGTCAAACCCGAGGTCGAAGGGTTTTTCGACCCCGATAGCAACACGATTTCCTATATTGTGAAGGACCCGCAAAGCGACGCCTGCGCGATCATCGACAGCGTGCTGGATCTTGATTACGCCGCGGGCCAAATCGTTACGCAAAGTGCGGACCGGATGATAGAAACCGTTACCACTCAAGGACTGTCACTTGAGTGGATCATCGAATCCCATGTCCATGCCGATCACCTGTCAGCCGCGCCCCATATCCAGGGCAGGCTGGGCGGCAGGATAGGCGTCGGCGCCCGGATCATGGAAGTACAGGAGGTGTTCGGCAAGGTCTTCAACGAAGGGACGGAATTTCAGCGCGACGGCTCGCAATTCGATGCGCTGTTCGAGGATGGCCAGACCTATGCAATTGGCATGATGCAGGCCTTCGCCATCGCCACGCCCGGGCATACGCCCGCCTGCATGGTGCATGTGGTGGGGATGCGGCCTTTGTCGGCGATACGCTCTTCATGCCGGATGGCGGCTCGGCCCGCGCTGATTTCCCGGGAGGCGACGCGGGCGAGCTCTATGACAGCATCCAGAAGGTGCTGGCCCTGCCGGACGATATGCGCCTCTTCATCTGTCACGATTACGGCCCCGGCGGGCGGGCTATCGCGTGGGAAACCACGATTGGCGAGCAGCGGGAAAACAACATCCACGTGGGCAGCGGCAAAACCCGCGAGGAATTCATCCGCTTTCGCACCGAACGCGATGCGCAGCTGGCCATGCCCAGGCTGATCATCCCCTCGCTTCAGGTGAACATGCGCGCCGGCGAAATCCCCCGCGACGAACAGGGCAACCCGGTTCTCAAGGTGCCCCTGAATGCACTAAAGAACTAGCAGATCTGGATTCTGATCGCCGCTTGACTACTGACGCATTGCGATCAGGTTGGCCATAGTACACCGGGGAGTTAAATAAGTTGCTACATAGGCGATGTTGCTCAATGTTGTGACAGGGCTCAAAGAAAGTTTCGATTGGATGAAAAAGAATGCTCTTGATGCAACGGATATTCGTATTCTCAGCGCGGTTCAGAAGCACGGGCAACTGAGCAAGATTAAGTTGGCAGAGATCGTCAATATTTCTGCCACCCCGTGCTGGGCCCGCCTGGACAGGTTGAAGGCTGCGGGTTTCATACGAGGATATCACGCAGAACTCGCGCTGGACCGCATCGTTGACTTTACCCAGGTCATTGTAACTGTCTCTCTGACCCATCACCGAAAGGTGGATTTCGAACGGTTTGAGGCTCATATAATGAGCTTGGACGAGGTCACCGAGTGTATCGCCACGGGAGGCGGGATGGACTATGTGATGAAGACGACGACCCCCAGCCTTGCGGCGTTTCAGTCCTTAATGGACGAACTGCTATCGCTGGACATCGAGATTGACCGCTACATGACTTACATCGCGACTCGGCGCGTCAAATCAAGCCAGCCCAATCTTGCAAAACTGGTGGTCAGGGCCAGTAATTAACCCCGCACGCCCAAACAGTCTGTTGAAGTTCAAAAATTGGTCTGATTGGTTTGTAACGTGCAGTTTTTCAGCCCGCTTTCAATAGCCATTCAAGACTAAACATTCGCCAGGTTCAAACACTCCATGGCCAGTCAGGCCACGTGCTAGCAAGGGCGAAAAACATGACACAAACTGATGACCTGAATACAGACGACCTGCAACAGGAAGATTTCGGCTTTGGTACGCAGATCCGTAAATCTCCCTATTTCGACGCAACCGTCCGTTGGGGCGCGCAGGGTTTTTCGGTGTACAACCACATGTATATTCCGCGCGACTTCGGCGATCCGGAGCAGAATTTCTGGAACCTGGTGAACGACGCGATCCTGTGCGATGTGGGGGTTGAGCGTCAGGTCGAAATCACCGGACCGGACGCCGCAAAGTTCACCCAGATGCTGACCCCGCGCGACCTGTCGAACATGGCCGTGGGCCAGTGCAAATACATTCTGATCACAAATGCCGAGGGTGGCCTTTTGAATGACCCGATCCTGCTGCGTCTGGCGGAAAACCACTTCTGGATTTCACTGGCCGACAGCGACATCCTCCTGTGGGCGCAGGGTCTGGCGGTGCATTCCGGCCTTGATGTCACGATCTGTGAGCCCGACGTGTCGCCGCTGCAATTGCAGGGTCCGAAATCGGGCGAGGTGATGAAGGCGCTTTTCGGCGACAGTATCATGGATCTCAAATACTACTGGTTGCGTGAACTCGATCTCGACGGTATTCCGCTGATCGTATCGCGCACCGGATGGTCGAGCGAACTGGGATATGAGCTGTACCTCCGCGACGGGTCACGCGGCGATGAACTGTGGGAAAAGATCATGGCCGCGGGCAAACCATTTGACCTGCAACCGGGCCACACCTCGACCATTCGCCGTATCGAAGGGGGAATGCTGTCCTACCATGCGGACGCGGACAGCAGCACCAACCCTTACGAGCTTGGGTTCGGCCGGCTGGTGAATCTCGACATAGAGGCCGATTTCATCGGCAAGGCGGCGTTGCGCCGCATCAAGGAGCAAGGTGTCGACCGCAAACAGGTCGGTCTGGTTATCGAAGGCGACCCGCTGAACGGCCCGAACACCTCTTTTTGGCGCATTGAAAAAGAGGGTGTGGTCATCGGCAAAGTCACCTCTGCCGTTTATTCGCCGCGTCTTAAGCAGAACATCGCGCTGGCAATGGTTGCGACAGAGCATGCCAATCTGGGCACACGGGTGAAAGTCGTGAACAGATCCGGCGTTGTGAACGAGGCCGGAACGGAAAATGCCGTTATCGTGGAACGTCCGTTCTATGATCCAAAGAAATCGATTGCTGCATCATGAACGCCACAATCAGACCAAAGGCGCTGAAAATGTCAGAAATTTCTGTTGACCTGCACTGGCACCGCACAGTGCCTGCTTTACAGACAGGCAAATATTCGGGTGAACATGTTGTGCAGTTTAATCACGGCAATGAAGTTCAGGTGGACGCCGCCCCGGATTACGGCGGTGATCCTGCCTGCACCAACCCCGAGCAGGCACTTGTGTCGGCGCTGTCGAGTTGTCACATGCTGACGTTCCTCGCTTTGGCGGCAAAAGCCAGCTGGCCGGTGGCCAGCTATCACGACTATGCCGTCGCTCGTCTGGGCAAGAACCCCAAGGGACAGATGTCGGTGACGCGGATCGACCTGCATCCGGTGGTGCGTTTCGACACCGGCTTTCAGGTCAGCGATGCGGAGATGGCGCAGATGCAGGATCGTGCCCATCGCTATTGCTTTATCGCAAACACGTTGGCCGACAGCGTCGAAGTCAACATTCTGTAGATCTCAAAGAAGGAACTCACCCCATGCAAAAGAGCGATATACTGCTGCGCGATCTGAATGACAGCGGCATCTTGCGCCTGACACTGAACGATGTCGGGCGACGCAATGCCCTGTCTGAGGCGATGCTGGCGGAGCTGGGTGACGCCTTTGCCGAGGCGGGTACTGATGCGTCGGTGCGCGTTATCATTCTCGCGGCCAACGGGCCGGCCTTCTGTGCCGGTCATGACCTCAAGGAAATGACCGCCGGTCGCGCGGGTCCTGATGGCGGCAAAGCCTATTTTACCAAGGTCATGACCCTATGCTGCGGCGTGATGCAGGCGATTGTGAACTGCCCCAAACCCGTCATCGCCGAGGTTACGGGAATTGCGACCGCGGCGGGCTGTCAGCTTGTGGCAAGTTGTGATCTGGCCATTGCGGCGGACACCGCGCAGTTCAGCACGCCAGGTGTTCATATCGGCCTGTTTTGCTCTACCCCCATGGTGGCTCTGTCACGCAATGTGAATAACAAACATGCAATGGAAATGCTGCTGACCGGTGATATGACATCGGCAAGTTGCGCGGCCGAGATCGGGCTGATCAATCGCTCGGTTCTGGCGGAAGAGTTGCACGACGCCACCAAGGAGATGGCTCAAAAGATCGCGGCCAAATCCAGCATGACCGTCGCCACCGGAAAACGTGCCTTCTATGCGCAGCGCGAGATGCCCCTGGCCGAGGCCTATGACTACGCCTCTCAGGTGATGGTCGAGAACATGCTTGCCCGCGACGCCGAGGAAGGCATCGGCGCTTTCATAGAAAAACGTGCGCCCCAATGGCAGGATGCCTGACCTCATGGAAACGAACCCTTACAACACAGGTCTGGACCGTAACCCGGCAAACTATCAGCCCCTGACGCCGCTGACCTTTCTGGAACGCGCCGCCACTGTGTTTCCCGACCACACGGCAATTGTTCATGGCGCGCTAAGACGCAGTTACGCCGAATTTTATGCGCGGTCGCGGCAACTGGGCTCGGCCCTGGCGCGTGCCGGCATAGTGCGCGGTGATACGGTTTCGGCGCTGCATGCAAACACGCCCGCGATGTTGGAATGTCATTACGGTGTACCGATGTGTAGGGGTGTTCTGCACTCGATCAACACAAGGCTGGATGCCTCGATCATCGCGTTTCAGCTTGATCATGCCATGTCCAAAATCGTGATCGTGGACCGGGAGTTCATGCCATTGATGCAGGAGGCGCTTTCTCTGGCCTCCGTGACGCCGCTTCTGATCCAGTACGACGATGCGGAATTCGCCGGGCCGTACATGCCTGTTGACGCGCAAAATTTTGAAGAGTTCCTCGCCGCTGGCGACCCAGATCTCGCCTGGCTGATGCCCGAGGACGAGTGGGACGCGATCTCGATAAACTATACGTCCGGCACGACCGGAGATCCCAAGGGCGTGGTGTCACATCACCGCGGTGCCTATCTTCTAGCGCAGGGCAATGCGCTGACCACGTCGATGGCCAAGCATGCGGTTTATCTCTGGACCCTGCCGATGTTTCACTGCAACGGCTGGTGTTTCCCCTGGACGCTCTCGGCCATTATCGGCACCCATGTCTGCCTGCGTCAGGTCCGGGCCGAACCGATCTGGAATGCCTTGGCCGATGAAGGAGTCACCCATCTGTGTGGCGCGCCTATCGTGATGTCGCTGATGATCTCGGCACCCGATGAGGCCAAACGTGACCTTGATCACACCGTGCAGTTCTTTACCGCCGCTGCGCCGCCGCCTGAATCCCTTCTGGCGGATATGAAAACCGCGGGCTTTGACGTCACGCATCTTTATGGCCTGACCGAAACCTATGGCCCGGCGGTGGTCAATGACTGGCATCAAGGCTGGTCCGATCTGCCCCCGGCCGAGCAGGTGACGCTGAAATCCCGCCAGGGCGTGCGCTATCTTGCTCTTGAGGGCCTTGACGTTCTGGATCCCGAAACCATGGCCCCGGTGCCGCGTGACGGCAAGACCATGGGCGAGGTCATGTTTCGTGGGAATGTCGTGATGAAAGGATACTTCCGTAATCCCAAATCGACTCAAGAGGTTTTTGCGGGCGGTTGGTTCCACTCCGGTGATCTGGGGGTGATGCATCCCGACGGGTACATTCAGCTCAAGGACCGATCCAAGGATGTCATCATTTCGGGGGGCGAGAACATTTCGTCCATCGAGGTCGAGGAAACGCTCTACCGCCATCCCGAAGTGGCCGTAGCTGCTGTTGTTGCCATGCCGCATGACAAATGGGGTGAAGTGCCCTGTGCCTTTGTCGAACTGAAAAAGAACGCAATGGTCGACGAGGCATCGCTGATCGGTTTTTGCCGCGAGAATCTGGCCGGGTTCAAGGCGCCAAAACGTGTGGTGTTTCAGGAACTTCCAAGAACGTCGACAGGGAAGATCCAGAAATTCATCCTGCGCGATCAGGCAAGAAATATTGGCGCAAAATGACATCAGGCAGATGTGCCAAATATTCGCTTAAATCAAGCTGCTCCCGCACACAAAAACTCTGACGACGGAGGCTTTTCCCATGTTTCATTCAATCGATCCAAATGGTTATGTAGCCGTCGTCGTTCTGGACGGGTTCTCAACTTTGAGTCTGGGGTCGATCATTGAGTCGTTTTCTCATCTGGCAAAATCGTTTCCAGCGATTGCACCAAGGATGATCCTTTCTGGGCTGGACGGAAGATCTGTGCGGTCAAAAAGCTGAGTGATGATCGAATGTGATGAGGACGCAGAGGCCCTGATTGTGCGCCTTGGCCGTGGGCGCACACCTGCGTCGATCATCATTTGCAGCGATACCGAGGCTCGTATCGTTGAGAAGACCCGCCTTCTGTCGCTCTTGCGTCTAGCAAAC
The DNA here is from genome assembly GCF_018457175.1 of Pseudohalocynthiibacter aestuariivivens. Lineage (GTDB taxonomy): Bacteria > Pseudomonadota > Alphaproteobacteria > Rhodobacterales > Rhodobacteraceae > Pseudohalocynthiibacter > Pseudohalocynthiibacter aestuariivivens. The sequence continues at coordinate 234,775 of NZ_JAGFNU010000005.1, read as the reverse complement.
CGAAATGGCGTGCCAATCTACGGCGTAGGCGGTGCAGCCTGGCTGATAGCTGAAACCGGAATCCTCAAAGATGGCAAGGGCACGGTTCACTGGAAATCGCTCGCGGCTTTCGCGGAGCAATACAGTGACGTCTGTACTGAAGATGCGCTTTTGTCTCAAATGGCACGGTGTCGAGTTGCGCCGGAGAACTGGCCACTCTCGACATGGTGCTGGATATTATTGGCTCTATTTCGCCTCAGGCGGCGGAGGCCACGGCAAATCAATTGCTGGTTTCAATACCGCGGCGCGGGAATACCAGCTAACCCGGATCGCAGGCGCATCGGCTGCGGGATGTGCCCCATGATCCTCTCGGATGCGGTGCGGGTGGTGGCGTACAACATCGAGTATCCGTTGCAAGCAACGCAGGTCGCTGAGAAATGCGGTGTGTCTGTTCACCAGCTTGAGCGGTCGTTTCAAAACCACCTGAGCACATCGCCAATGCAGTATTATACGCAGCTGAGGCTGGAGCATGCACATAATCTGACGACGCAGACAAACATGACCGTTCTCGAGGTGGCTGTGGCCTCGGGGTTTGGCTCTACCGGGGCACTGACCAAGAATTTCGCACGCAGGTATGGCGAGACGCCGAAGCAACGCAGACAGAACGCACGACGCCTAAGTGTTGCTGAGGCACTTTGAGAGCCTTTCTTTATCGTCATCCACAAGCTCTGCCGATGCGGGTGGACGGCGCCAATATCTATAGTAACCTGTGCCTGCCGCAGGAAAGGGAACAAAAATGTATCGCATCCGGTTATTCGCTGTTCGCCACGCCCGCAGTTTTGAATGGATCTACAAATGCGTTGAACGGTTGATGGTTGCCCTTGATCCGCTGTTTTCCCGGATCGGGTACAACAGGGTCGAACGCCCCGTTGCTCTGATCGAAAAGGGCGTAAAAACCTTGCTATTCGATTGCAAAATGTGTGGGCAATGCGTTTTGTCGTCTACCGGTATGTCCTGCCCAATGAATTGTCCAAAGCAATTGCGCAACGGCCCTTGCGGCGGGGTGCGCGACGGCGGGTATTGCGAGGTCAAACCCGATATGAAATGCGTCTGGGCGTTGGCATGGAACGGGGCCAGCCGCATGAAAGAGGGTAGGGATAAAATACGCGAGGTTCTGCCTCCGGTAGAGCACACGCTTAAGGGGTCGTCCTCGTGGCTGAGAGTGAGCCGTGAGAAGGCCGTGCAGGTTCGTGAGAGCCGTGATGCGGCGCGTGCTACGCTGGCCAGGGCTTTCCCCGAAGCGCGATTGCAAGAGCCGGCGGCAGCCCCCCTGAGTGTTGAGCCGCCCAAGGCCACACTGGCGGAGGCCGAGCAATGATTGATTCTGGCGGAAACGGGGCCGATCTCCTTGCCTATTCCAGGCCACCGGAGGGCCATGTCTCACACAGCAGACTGGAGCGGGTGTTGCGCTCGGGCCGCTTTGCCGTCACGGCTGAGCTCAATCCACCTGACAGTGCAGATGCTGCGGATGTATATGAGGCCGCGCAGCCCTTGGGCGAGGTTGCGGATGCGATTAATGCGACCGATGCCTCTGGCGCAAACTGCCACATGTCGTCGATCGGGATATGCGCCCTGCTAACGCGCGCAGGCTATTCGCCCGTCTACCAGATTTCTTGCCGTGACCGGAACAGGATCGCCATTCAGGGCGATGTATTGGGGGCGGCGGCGTTGGGTGTGTCCACCGTGTTGTGCCTTACGGGGGATGGTGTGGGCGCAGGGGATCAGCCTGGTGCAAAACCGGTGTTCGATTTCGACTCGCTCACGTTGTTGCGCACGATCCGCACCATGCGTGACAAGGGTGTATTCCTGTCCGGACGCAAGATCACCCGCCCACCGCAGTTGTTTCTGGGGGCGGCCGAGAACCCGTGTATCCAACCCTATGAGTGGCGGCCAGACCGGTTGATCAAAAAGATCGATGCCGGGGCCGAGTTCATTCAGACCAACTACATCTTTGACATTCCGCTGTTCGAAAAGTTCATGGCACGGGTGCGAGACGAGGGCGCAGAGAAGCGCGTATTCATCATCGCCGGTGTCGGCCCGCTGGCCTCGGCCAAGGCGGCGCGATGGATGCGCAGCAATGTTCCGGGCATTCACGTTCCCGACCAGATCATCGCGCGCATGGAAGGAGCCGAAAATCCGTCGGACGAAGGCAAGAAAATTTGCATAGAGCTTATGCAACAATTGCGTGGAATTGAGGGCGTGGCAGGCGTGCACATCATGGCGTATCGGCGCGAGCATCTGGTCTCCAGCATCATCCTGGAATCCGGCGTTCTGTCGGGACGACGCCCTGCAAAACGACGATGAAGCTTGCTTTGGTGACGGCCTCGCGGTCGTCAGAAGTTCTGAGATCTGAGACTAGACTGAGTCGGTCATAGCCGGGTTATGAAGTTTCGTGGTCGTTTGGATGTGCGATCTATGTCTCGCGTAACCTCACCATCGCCCGTACCACTTGCCGCGATTTCGAAAACCTACTGCACTTTGCAAACTTCGACGAATAGCCAATAATTTTCATCGGTGTTCATATTATCAAAGAAACCTGCCTTATCTGCGTAAAACCGGCGTAAGTTTTTAGTGCAGCATACCGTACTTCGGGCTCTTTTCCCTTTTTCGCCGTGCCAGAGAAAAACGGCTGTTATCCCATCCAACGCTTAGAGTGTAATTTCGCCCATCTTGCAAACGACCTCATCTAGGTTTGTTTTCGACACGTCGTTCAGATCCCCCAGATACCTGCCGCGCAGTCGAGGTTATGAAACCCGTGCCGATCATTCAGTTTTCACTACAAGACTGCAGCCAATGATATGTGCAACAATTGGTAGAACGGGCTCGAAACGGCCTAATGTGAGCGCAGCGCTATCTGCTCTGAAGTCAACTGCGAAACCGATACTACGATAGCCGGTAGAATTCTAACGTCAACGCTGTGCTGATGTTTGGGTTTGGAGGGACGGGTGAAGGGCAAATTATGCCAAGAGTCCTATTTCCTGCCGTCACCACGAAACGCAAAGCCTGGAATAAAGGCCTTCTCATCGGACAAAAACGCCCGCTAATGCCAAAACAGGTTTGGGCGATCCGTACGCGGCTCGAACTCGCTGGGAATCTGCGCGATGTCGCACTTTTCAACGTCGCAATCGATAGCAAGCTGCGTGGCTGTGACTTGGTCAAACTCAGGGTGACTGATCTTGTTAAAGCCGAGCGCGTTCGCGAACGGGTGTCGGTGATCCAAAGTAAGACAAAGCGGCCTGTGCAGTTTGAGCTTACTGAAAACACCCGCGGTTCCGTGACCAAGTGGGTAGTGTCGCCGGAAATGATCGGCTGCCGCTTCATGTTCCCCAGCCGGTTTCATGACCGCCCACACATCTCCACCCGTCAGTATGGCCGGTTGGTTAACGATTGGGTAATGTCGATTGGTTTGGAGCCGAGCGGATACGGAACGCATTCACTTCGCCGGACCAAGGCGGCCGAGATATATCGGAAAACAGGAAACCTGCGTGCGGTTCAGCTCCTGCTTGGTCACACGAAGGTGGATAGCACCGTACGTTATCTGGGCGTCGAACTTGAAGACGCGCTGAGCATTGCCGAGAAATTCGACATATGAAAGTTGGGCGGACGACGCTTGCCGTTCGCCCTCCAACACCGGTAATATGTGGGCTACAAAGGCGTTATCTAACCCTCAGGGGAAACCGGTCAAACCCATACGTTTGTGTCACCAGCAAAAACGACCCTTTTGGTAAGACAGTTTCAAAGCAGTCATGGGTGTGCTGGCAACGAACGGCAGTTCCGTCCCGCTCCTCGATTGCAGGGCCAGACCTCGACGAAGAGTTGGTTTGTAAATAGCTTGGTTCGGCGTGATTGAACGACCGGTCTAGGGAACCCCGCTGCATTGCCGAAAATTCATCGCTGCGCTTGCGAAGTCTTTCTGCGTAAGCACTAGCGGCTTTCGCACAGGTCCGGTTTGTCCGTTTAGCTGACATTGGCACATAGAACGACCAATGACTGCTCGGCGGGACAGAGCGGCCTTTAGCACGATTGTCATGAACAGCGGCTAGAACCTCAGGTTATCCGTCAGGTGTTTGCATCTTCCACGCCTGAAGTAGTTTGGGGAGGGCTTCGTTCCAGTTCATGACGCCCACGCGTTTGCCCCATGTTTGGTACTGTCGTATCAGATCCCTTTCAAGCGTCAGGTTGCACCCCGCGAGATCGTACAGCTCAGTGCGATCTGCCTCAATGTCATAAAGCTCCCATGGCTGGTCGTGTAGGCGTACAAGCTTGAATTGCCCCAACCGGATGGCGGCATTGCCTTCATGCTCCCAAAAGATTGGTTGTTCGCGCTGCCAGTCCTCGCCCTGAAACAGCTTAAGCAGAGATTCACCCTGCAGGGGTTGGATTTCATGCCCCCCCACTTCGGTCTGGTAGGGGGCACCGGTGACCTCAAGAATGGTCGGCAGAACATCCACAACATGGCAGGGGGCATGGGCGGTGGTGCGCGCCTCAAACCCATCAGGCCAATGCACGACAAGCGGGGTCGAGATGCCGCCCTCATGTACGTAATGCTTATAGAGCCGGAAGGGAGCGTTCGAAACATTGGCCCAAGGCTTGTCATAGCTCTGGAAGGACCGGGCACCACCGGGCCGCAGGCCTGTGACATTGCCCATGGTGATCTGTTTCCCGTCATGTGTTTGGTCGGGATAGAATTTCGCCCAGCCATCCTCGGCCATAAATTCGGCGCAGCCACCGTTGTCGGACAGGAACATGATCATCGTGTTTTCGAACTGTCCCAGACGTTTCAACGCGGCAATGAGCGTTCCGATTGATTGGTCCATGCAGTCGACCATCGCCGCATAGGTGGCCATTTTGCTGGCCTCCCAGTCCTTGTTCCCCTCCTGCGCCCAACCATGCACAGAGCTGTCACGCGGCGAGATATCCCAGTTGCGCTGAAACACACCATTGCCATTCATCGTTTCGTGGCGGGCGGTGCGGGTGTGGTCCCAGCCCTTGGAATAAACCCCATCATACCTCGCGATGTCTTCGGGATGGGCGTGGAGTGGCCAGTGCGGTGCGGTGTGGGCAAGGTACAAAAAGAACGGCTTTTCATCGGCAACCGCGCCTTCGATCATACCGATGGCCTTATCGGTGATCGCATCGGTGAAGTAGAAATCATCGGGGACGGTTTCGACCCGACTGTCATCTTCCAACATGTAATGCGGTGAAAAGAAATGCGTCGCGCCGTCCATTATCCCGTAGAAGCGGTCAAAACCGCGCTGGCGCGGGGTGGGATGTTCGACGTCGCCAACCCGCCAACTGTCCACGTTGCGGGCTTCGAAATCACCTGCCACATGCCATTTCCCGGACATTAGCGTCGCATAGCCGCTGGCCCTGAGGTGTTCCGCAATCGTTGCGCTGTCATTGCGCAGAAAACCCTGATAGGCAGGTGCGCCCAAATTCGCGCCCATATGCCCAACGCCAGCATTATGCGGGTAAAGTCCAGTCAGAAGCGAGGCGCGCGTCGGACAGCAGCGGGCGCAGTTATACATCGCCGAGAGCATTACCCCGCCCTGTGCTAGAGCATCGATATTCGGAGTGCGAATTTCTGATCCAGTACAGCCCAGATCTGCAAAGCCCATATCATCAGCCAGAATGAGGATGACATTGGGCCGTGACGTCTTGGCGATAGTGGTGGTATCAGACATGGCAGAGCTTTCGAGACAAAGTGGCTATGAGAGCGGAACACCTTCGACGGTGACGCGGTGCATCAGGCGGCGGAACCCGTGATAGTCATTGATCGCCTTGTGCCAGGTTGCGCGGTTGTCCCACATGGTAATGTCTCCGGCCTGCCATCGCACGCGACACTGAAACTCAGGCTGCTGGCAATGGGTGTAAAGCATCTCCAACACTGCGTCGGATTCGGTATCGCTCAGCCCTTCGATATGGGTGGTGAACACAGGGTTCACGAACAGCCCACGCCGCCCGCTTAATGGGTGAGTTATGACAACGGGGTGACGCACGTCCTGCGTCGCAGCGTCAGCGTTTCCCAGCCGTCCGCTTTTGACCGCCTCGCTGTCCATCGCAGCTGCGCCGAATACATGGCGCGACGAATGCACTGCCGTCAGCCCGTCCAGAAACTGGCGCATGGGCGCAGACAGAGTCTCATAGGCGGCTCCCATCGACACAAACAGCGTATCGCCACCAAAAGGCGGCACTTCGATGGCATGAAGAATAGATCCCAATGCCGGTTCTTGATCATAGGAATGATCTGTATGCCAGCCCTCACCCACGGCGTCTGTCTGATCTTTTTCTTTCAAGACCGTGGCGATTTCGGGATGCCCTTCCACCGGTTTGAAGAACCTGTTGACATTAACTGCGCCAAAGCGCCGCGCTAATGCGAGGTGGTCCTTTGGCCCTGCATCTTGCCCTCTCAGAACAATCACCGAGTATTTTGCGAATGCGTCTTGGATCGCTTCGAAATCCGCGCTGCGGCAAATGTCCGCGCCCAATATCTCCGCTCCTAACCCACCGGTCAGTGGTAAAATGTCCATATCACCCTCCGCTATGTTCTGGCGCCATCATATACCTTGTCTAAAACGTAGAATAACTGTTTTAATTTTCTTCAAAGAAAGATTTATTTGATGGTTCGATTTACCCTTCGCCAGCTGACCTATCTGACAGAAACTGCGCAGCGCGGCGGAATAGCCCAAGCCGCCCGACACCTGAATGTCTCGGCGGCGGCCATTGCTGCAGCGATCGACAAGCTTGAAGCCGCAACCGGGCTGACCCTGTTTGACCGGTTTCCAGCGCAGGGCATGCGCCTCACCCGCGCAGGAAAAGAATTCGCGGCACAAGCATCCGCTCTTATGTCCCAGGCCGGAGCACTTGACCGGCATGCGGAGGACCTGACGGCAGGGCGAACGGGCGCGATCCACATCGGAACCCATCACGCACTAGCGCAAAAGATCGTCCTGCCTGCGGTCCTTGCCTTCCGCGAAAGCCATCCCGGTGTTCGGATTGAAGTGATGGAAGCCGATTATCCAAAGCTGATCGAAGCGCTGGACGCCGGGGAGATAGATGCGCTGGTCGTTTTCGACCAAGGTTTCGATTCTTCACGCCACGAAATCGAAGTGCTCACGAAGCTGCCACCCATGGTCCTGTTATCGGCGGCGCACGAGTTGGCGGTGAAAATTCGGATAAGGCTGGCCGATCTGGCTGGCTTACCCTACATCGCGGTTTCTCCCGCAGGTCCCGGCCCGAGTTATCTACAATTGTTGCAAGCCGCAGGCGTGCATCCAGAAGTGCCGTTTCAATCTCAGTCGCGAGAGTTGGTTCAGGCCTACGTCGGGAAGGGTCTTGGGTTTACTCTCGTAGGCTTCCCGCCAAAACAAAACCATACAATCGAAGGTGATCCAGTTGTCGCGCGACCGATCAGGGAGGACATCGGTCACTACAAGGTCGTGATCGCCTGTAGTCGCAAAGCTATTCGCTCAGAGTTGATAAACAAGTTTCTTGCTGTATGCGAGTCGTCGATATCAAGCTCCAGCTTTAAAGGTAACCAAGGATCAGAAGATCCGTGAAGCAGTCGTTCGTCGACACTGCAGCATTTGTTCTAATGGGCTCCAAGAAGTCATTCGCCGCGATCTAGCTAAAGGTCATCTGAGCGGGACAAACTTGCCAATGCCCTAAGCCGCCATTCCGCACCAATGATATGAATGCCCCTGGCCCTAGCGAGGGTCGAATTCTATCACTTCACAGTTTTTGGGTTGGATTCCGGTCAACGCGTGAATGAAGTTACCATGAGAGACGATTGCTGTGGAGTGGATACGTTTGCGCTTGAGAAACTCGGCAAACCCGTTCGCTCTTTCCTGCAAGGTCTCATGGGGTTCGACTGAGATTCCTCTGTGGTCTTTTTCTCCGTCATGCCACCAGCAATCATCTAGATGATCAAAATCAAGATGAGGGTAATCTTTAGCAAGTTCGTGTGGCGGACTTCCAACATCGCAGCTGTTGCAGAGTTGCTCCCGGACCGTGGCATTGATCTGAAACGGTAGCTTGCTTCCAAAAATCAAATGGGCCGTTTGCAGTGTTCTGGTGAACGGCGAAACAATGACGTTTACAAGATCAAGTTGATTGATTTCGGTCCGAGCCTGCTGAGCCTGAGATTCTCCGAGCGTTGTGATCGGTGCATCGAATATCATGGGATCCGGCTTGTTTGGATCGTAAACCGCATTGAAGGCCGATTGAGCGTGTCGAATAAGGTAAATTGTCACTTTGAATATTTCCGAATACTGGAGGTAGTTGAGTTGCCGTTCAATTATTTAGCCAATCTATGCCATTCGCAGTCCCGACTCCATAGAGAGTCGTGGTGAGTGCCTTAACCCTGCATTTGTAGCTAGGTTGATCTGCAAGCCATTTGAAGAAAGCTTTCACCTCGCGCAAGGTTCCATTGATTGCGCTTTGCGAGAGTTTGGCCCCGGTGCGTTGATTTTTCTTGGAAGACAAGCAGCGCTTGAAACTGCGCGCTTGTTCCGAATGAAACGTTCGAAAGTCTTTGCCTGCGAGAAACGCTTGATAGGAAGAAACTGCGGCGGCTGCCTTGTCAATCGAAGCCTCGGAAAACGCTGCCTTGATCCGGGTGATTTGAACCGCCCCGTTTGAGGTTCTCGTCTGCGCGTCGGCTGATGTGAGACCTCGGCTCGATTATTTAACCTGCCACCCGCGACGTGGATGTGGGACAACCCCAAGTCACGCGGGGCAGCCGAACATGAGCCTAGTTTTTCGGTGACGATTTGACCCGGAATGTATTCCTGCTTTTTCATTAGTTTCCGCATAAGTTTAATGGCCGCGCGTTTGTTTCGGCGAGATTGAGCGAGGACTTCAAGAACTTCACCTTCATCGTCAACGGCTCGCCAGAGATATGTCCGCTTGCCAGCAATGCGAACGAACACTTCATCAAGATGCCAGGTTCCCGAAGGCCGAGCCCTGCGGCATCTGATGTTGGCAGCAATCGCCGGGCCGAATTTCAAAACCCATCGGCGGATCGTTTCATAACTGACATCAATCCCGCGTTCGGCCAACATTTCCTCAATGTCTCGAAAGCTCAGCGAAAATCGAAAATACAGCCAGACTGCCCGTTGGATTATTGTCGGCGGAAAGCGGTGGCGTGCGTAGGATCTCTTGCTCATTCAACCGTAACTATTCGTCGCAAGCCGGTTTGTTCTGACAGAGCCCTATCAACCAATCCCGAAATGTAATAAGCGGGCGTTTGGCAATTTTCTGTGGGGTGGAAAGGAAGTGCCAGCTGTAACTGGACTGCATCGTGACATCGAATGGGCGTACTAAACGACCGCGCCGAATATAATCGGCAACCAAAACACTGCGCCCAAGGGCCACGCCAACACCACGACACGCAGCTTCGTACATGATGTTGCTATCAGAGAACCCATGCCCCCGCCCCGGTATAAGCTGAGGCATCCCGACTTCGGAAAACCAACTTGACCAGTTGCAGGCAGCTACCCCCGTCTCCCCCAGAATGTCGTGTAGCAAGGTGTGATGTTTGAGATCATCCAGCGTCCCGAGCCCTTCTGCCGCCAGCTCAGGCGAGCAGACCGGAAAAATATCTTCGGTCATCAAGACATTTCCGACATGGTTGTCAGGGACAGTAGCGCAATATCGCAGTGCACAATCAAAATCCGTTTCATTCAGATCAACGGTCTCTCTGCGGCAATGCAGTTCAATATCGATATCACTGTGTTGTTCAGTAAACTTGTCCAGACGCGGGGCTAGCCAGATCGAGGCCAGTGATGGGCATACAATAACTTTCACACGCCCTATGGGCGGGTCTATCAACCGATCAGCCGCAATGCGTAACTGCTCGAATGCAGGGCGGACCAGATCAAAGAACTGACGGCCTGCCTCATTAAGAACCAGATCACGTCCCTGCCGGTCAAACAACGGCTGGTCAAACCAGGTCTCAAGAGATTTTACCTGATGGCTGACGGCTGACGGCGAAACACCCAGTTCTTCTGAGGCACGCGCCATGTTGCCGCTGCGAACGACAGCTTCGAATGCTTTTACAGCATTCATGGGGGGGACGTTTTTCATCATCTCTATTAGTGAGATATTTTCACGTATTTCGTGAAAATTACTCGCTTTTTTCCATATTATCAACCGTGATAGTGAATTTTATAGAATGCAAGCACCTTAATCAATACACAACGCAACTTGGAGTTTTTACGATGGCCACCTCAGATCTGGAACAATGGCCGACCGGTATCCACCGATCAGACTTTCCAACCTACAAACCCAGGGCTATGGCCTCGCTTGACCTCTGGGTAGATCAGGAGTGGGCAATCAAAGCCTATGGTATCCAGCAGAAACAAACCGCACCAGACGATCCAATAATCGCGCCTGAATTAGTTCAGGCGGCAAAGACCCATGTGCTTGGCCTGTTGCACTTAACGCGCGAGGAAGGGTCATTTTATAAGACCGGTTTCGCTGTTTTGCATCAGGGAGCGCTTGCAAATTGGTTATTGTTTCAGTGGTGGACGCATGAAGACGTCTGGTGTCAGTTTCTGTCTTATTCAGACACCAGCGAACCACTGGTTTTCAATTTCTCCACACGACCAGTCCGTGCCTGCGTCTATGAAACAGCGATCATCTGGCATGAACAGAAATCATGGATTGAACATGTTCTGAATGGCAATGCAGATCGACGTGCATATCTCACTGATTTTATGTCGTCTCAGACTTGTTAAGCAGCCATGGCGACCATACCTGAAAGCCATCCCACACTTTGTGATGTTCTGGTTATTGGCAGTGGCGCGGCAGGCCTGACCGCTGCAATCACGGCAGCAACAGCAGGCTTGCGTGTTATTGTGGCCGAGAAGGCAAGCCTGGTTGGCGGTGCAACTGCATGGTCTGGCGGTTGGGTATGGCTGCCCGGTACATCGGAGGCGGATCGCATCAACGGGTCTGGTGATGGTAATCGGGCCAAAACCTATCTGAAACAGTCAATTGGTTCCGGGTTCGACAACAAAAGAATTGACGCATTTGTTGAGAATTCCCGGCAGTTGGATGCGTTTCTAAAAAAACATACTTCGGTTCGTTTTTTACCAGACACTTCGTTACCGGACTATCAGTCAGACCTTGCCGGGGCCGCAACAGGTGGGCGTTCCCGTGTTATCGCCCCTTACGACGGGCGCAAGCTTGGTAGCGACATACACCGTCTTCGCGCGCCGCTACCTGTTCTTACATTGGCCGGATTGATGCCAGCCGCCGGGCTGGAAATGCGCCATTTCTTTAACGCAACACGATCGCTTGCATCACTTATGTATGTCGGAAAGCGGTTGTTGCAGCACGTAGTAGAATTTTGGAAGGTTGGCCGCAATCTAACCCTTACGAATGGAAATGCCCTTGCAGGCGGGTTATTCGAAGCGGCACTCAATCACGACGTACAGGTGTTAACCAACACGGCAGCGCAATCGCTGACTTTTGAAGATGGCAAAGTCACCGGCGCTACGCTCACCACAGATTCTGGCGTGTTTCCGGTTCGTGCGACCCATGCTGTTATCCTGGCCTGCGGTGGATTTGCATCGCATGAACCCATGCGGAGACAGTATTATCGGCATACATCTAACGGGCGGGGTCATTGGACACTTGCGCCTTCAGAAACCACAGGTGACGGGGTGCAACTGGCCTTGGCGGTTGGTGCTCAGATCACCTCTTATGGAGACGGCAATGGAGCTTGGGTTCCGGTGTCTCTGGTGCCCGGGACAGACGGAACAGAACGGCCCTTCCCGCATTTCGCAGACAGGGCCAAGCCCGGTTTGTTCGCTGTCTTCGAAAACGGCAAACGTTTCACGAACGAAGCCGCGCCATATTTTGATTTCATGCAGGGTCTGTTCAAAGCGACCCCATCACTTGGCGAAGCAACCGCCTGGCTGATCTGCGATCATCGCTTTCAACGAAAATACGGTCTGGGGTTTTCCAAACCATCCCCCTTCCCATTAGGCCGGTATCTTCGCACCGGTTACCTGAAGCAGGCACCTACACTTGGCGCGCTTGCTGCCGCCTGCGGCATAGATCGCACGGCATTCTGTCAAACAGTAGCTGCCTATCACGAAAACGCTGCCAATGGCAAAGATCCTGTATTCGGTCGTGGACAGGCAGCTATCAATCGCGCACAGGGTGATCCAACCGTCACTCCCAACCCCTGTGTCGCGCCAGTCACAAAACCACCCTTTTACGCAGTCAAAATCCACCCCGGTTGTCTTGGTACGTTTGCCGGGTTGAAAACAGATGAGCAGGCCCGCGTTCTAGGCGATAACGAGACACCTATCTCTGGCCTGTTCGCCTGTGGCTCGGATATGTCCAGTATCATGGCCGGACGCTATCCGGCGGGTGGTATATCCCTCGGCCCGGCACTTGTGTTTGGGAACATTGCCGGCCGGATTGCGGCCAAAAATCCAGCCAAACATTCCCAAGACCAAGAGCACCCGGAACAGCGATGGAGCCTGCAATGAGCATATATGAATTTGCTACTTTACAAACCAAGACAAGTGCCGCGCCCATGGCTGCTGAAGTGTTGGAAAAATACCTGCATTCGCCTCATAACCTTGGCCAATTGCTTGGTTGCTGGATTTCTGAAATTGGCGCACTCAACAGAGTTGCCTTATTGCGCCGATATCAGGATAAATTAACCCACGACACGGAACGGCAGATCCTTCTAACAAGCAATGACCCATTTGGTTGCGGCTCGCTATTGATCGGCATGACGCTCGACCGATGCGCACCATTTCCCAATGTGCCAGAAATTGACGCAGGCCATTTCGGCCCATTTTACGAAATCCGGACCTATGAAATGGAAACCGGAGGGCTGGCACCAACCCTTGAAACATGGGCCAAAGCCATACCGATCCGGGCTGAACGGTCTAAACTGGTAACCGTCCTGCATACTGTCGAAGGCGCACCAAAGATGGTTAGCGTCTGGCCCTATCCCAGCATTGAGGACAGGCAAGTAACGCGAAAGCAGGCGATCAACGATGGAATCTGGCCACCAATCGACAGTTTTAAACATCTAAAAACAGAGATGCTCTCAACGCTTTACCTGCCTACAAGCTTCTCTCCGCTTCAATAATGCACAAACCCCAAATTACATATTCGAAAGGAATAGACATGGCTAGGGAATTGATTTCATCAGGCGGAAAATGGGAAGAAATCCTCGGATACTCCCGTGCCGTCGTCGATGGCGACTGGGTTTTTCTTGCTGGCACAGGTGGATTTGAGCCAGGAACCGGCGCCGTTGCCGATAGCGTTCTGGACCAGACTGAACAATGCCTCATAAATGCAGCCACTGCACTGGAGCAGGCGGGTTCATCTCTTGAGGATACCGTGCGCATCATTGTCTACCTTGTGGACATGGATGATTTTGAACGCGTCGCGCCCATTTTTGGCAGAACATTCAAGAATACCAAGCCTGCCAACACAACGGTTGCTTCTCCAGCCCTAATCGATCCGCGGTTAAAGGTAGAGATCGAGATCACCGCTAAGAAACGTTCGTGATCCCGATGCCAAACATATTGGATTTTGTTTTTGTAGATGTCTTTAGTGACCGCCTGTTTGGGGGAAACCAGCTTGCTGTTTTTCCCTTCGCGGGCGGTTTGCCAGATCAAGTGATGGCGGCAATAGCTTGCGAGCTGAAGGTCAACGAAACCGTCTTTATAACAGGTAAAACACGCAATGGTTTTACTGCGCGTATATTTTCGCCCCATGGTGAATTACCCTTTGCAGGCCACCCTGTCGTTGGCGCCGCATTCGTATTGGCGGAGCAATGCCTAAGCAATAGCGGGCGCGGAGCATTTGAACTGGACGTGCCTGCGGGCTCTGTCGCAATTGAAATGACAAACCGAAATCGGGCACTGCATATCATGCTTCAAAGCCCGATTTTGCCAGTAAAAGTTGATTTGGATCTGGAATTGGCTCAGTTGGGAGTTATGTTGGGGCTGGTAAGAGATGATCTGGTGAACAACGGATGGCTGGCCGAGGCTTACTCTGCAGGTGTGCCCTTTCTGTGTATTCCGCTGGCAAGCCGCGCCGCAGTTACTAAAGTTCGGTTGAAAAAGGACAAGTGGTCAAAACTACTCGCTGATAGCGCTGCGCCGCACATCTATATTTTTGCCATTGAAGAGGATGGATCTGTTTTTGCTCGTATGTTTGCCCCAGGCGTCGGCATTGACGAAGATCCGGCTACAGGAGCGGCAGCGGTTGCTTTGGGCGGCTATCTTGCGTCACACGACATGACACAGACCGAGCAATGCAACTATACAATCCACCAGGGTGCAGAAATGGGACGGCCAAGCGTCATTGCCCTTGAAGTTTGTGTTGCCAATAGCGTGCTCAGCTCCGTGAGGATTGGCGGGCATTGTACCTATTTGGGGCGTGGAACGCTTTCGCCGAACATTGTCTCCACGTCTGCAGCCGAACCCAGTCGTAGGGGTCTCTCTCCGGCGGATGCGACGGAATCATGAAAAAACCGAGGTCCATCGTGCGCTCCTGTTTCGAGAAATCATGTTACCAATTGCATCTAACGGTACGTGTTTACGGAGAGTATGCGAAACTGCCTCAACTGAGTGTTGATAAAGATCAATCCGGCTCATTCCAGCCGTTCGTTCCCAATAAACCCGCGACCTTGGATTGGTATAGCTGGCCTGATGGCAATGACCTGTTGCTCTAACTCATTTTATTAAAATTGGCCCGACGCCTTCCTGTCGAACGTCATGTTCATTCAATCCTGACCAACCCGATCTATGCAGGGCGGATCCGGCACAAAGAGACAATCCACGATGGCCGGCATCAAGCCATCATCGCGCCTGATGAGTGGGATGAAATACAGGAGCTGTTGAAGGCGAGAGCGGCTCGCAAGCGTGGGACATCAGGATGCGGGGTATCCTCACCTCTTGCTGGTAAGCTCTTTGACGAAACGCGCGATCGGCTTACCCCCAGCCACAGCAACAAGAAGGGACGGCGACACCGCTACAATGTGTCAAGACGACTTATCCTCAATCCAAAGGCAAACAAAGCAGGAGCCTGGAGATTGCCGGCATCAGAACTGGAGACCGTAATCTCAACTCTGGTAGCTGACAGGCTTAATGATGAGACATTTGTCCTGCGCCTCATACCCGAAATTGAGTCTGCCGATCTCCAAATCGCCCAGGCCACGCTCAAGGATATTTCAAAAAGCTGCCTCGACAATCTCGTTACATTCCTCGGAAACATAAAAATCTCACCCGGAATGTTGACAATCGAGCTGAACCCGACAGCGCTGGCGAGCATGTTGAAGGTGAGCCCGTCAAAGATTGAGACCGACGCGCTCACTCTCGTCTCAACATTCCAACGAAAGCGGCGCGGTGTTGAAACCAGATTGGTTCTCGGCGCCGGAGACATTCGCCATGATCCGACGCTCATTCGTAATATTCTCAAGGCGCGAGACTGGTATGACAAAATTAAGAAGGGTGCGCGCTTCGCTGACATCGCCAAACAGGAAAAAACATCAACCAGGCGGGTCCAGCAGATGATCGGACTGGCATTTCTCAACCCGGACACTCTTAAGCCCATCGCTGATGGAACCCAGCCCGTTGCTCTCACGTCCGAGTGGTTCAAACGCAACGCGTTACCTGACAACTGGGACGCGCAGCGCCAGGCCTTCGCTGAGCTCTGAAACCAGCACTTTCCAGCAAAACCGCTACCGCACGAATCCGCTAGCAGAGATTTGTTAGATATCAATGCCTTAGACGGGCTGAATGTTCAGTCTCACTTGAAACCCACCTTGCGTAAGCGACGGAAATCTAAACAGCAATCAAGGCGACAAAAAATGTTTAATAACAATGCCTTGTAGGTGGCGGAGGAGGTGTCCTTATAAGTAATTATTTAAAATAAAGATTTAAAACAATAAAAAATAGGCGTTCTACAAAGTTACCACATTTATTACCACGCAATGAGTAAAATTCTGGCAAATTGAACTAAATTGCATGTGGCGGATTTCAACCCACACGATACTTGAAGGACAGCCTTCTAGAAATTGCTCTGGCTCGTATCGACGTTCAAAACCGATAGGAGTTCCGGAGCAAAAAATCGAGCATTTGTTACAAATATGCATTTTCCCTCTTAGGCTTTCCCCGAAGAATTGCACTTAATCTGGCGCAGTTCAAAAGCTTAACGGCAATAATCAGGAAGCGCGTAGCTTCTACTAAGTAGTGAACTTCCCGAAGCTGCTTTCCTCTCCGCACCCTCATACCGTCCGCCAGAATACCTCGGACAATCCAAAGCAAAGCCCATAGCAACCTGCTGCTGCCCCAAATCCATTCCGTCGACATAGCAAATCCCTATCCACCGTATTCAGCAACCGCTGCAAACGCTCGAAGGCTGTTCAACGGGGGTAAGTTCATCCAGTCCATATGTTAGCTTTTCTAATGAGTTCTCATGATAATTGAGTCGCATGACAAGATCGTTAAGGCAATAATGATCGTAGGATTCGTCCAATTAGTAGCTAAAATCTTGCTTCCGGAGCAACGAGTTTGGTTGGTTATGAATGAATTTGGGGATGTGTGAAACGATGGAAAAACTTAACGGTGGGTGCTATTGCGGCGCCGTCCGCTATCAGATCGCCAGCAGGCCTGCATGGTCCGGTCATTGCCACTGCCGCTCATGTCAAATGGCCCTGGGAGGCGCCTTTGTCACGTGGGCCAAGGTTGCGGCAAAAGATTTCGCGGTGACCAAAGGCGAGATCAAGACGTTCCAAAAAACGCTGGGAATCACGCGGGGATTTTGCGGGGATTGCGGTACAACACTGACTTATACCGCCGAGACCGAAGTCGAAGGTCAGGACTGGAGCGCGGACGCTTGGTTCACCGCATCTACGCTCGATGATCCATCGATTGCGGAGCCCAAGACCCATGTCTTTGTTTCCCATCAGCAACCTTGGATCAAACTCGCCGATGACCTTCCAACATTTCCCGAATTTTAAAACGTGACCAATTCAAAGCCAAAAAGGAGATCTAGATGAGTACTGCATATTCATACGCCTGCAGGGATTGTGAGGGCATGGAAGACTGCCCGGGCAAGGTTGTTGCCGCGACAGAGGATGAAGTTTGGAAACTGATGGAGCTCCATGCCGTTGTTGCTCATGGCGAAGATCCCAGCTCTTGGGATGGCGGAACACGGGAATACCTAAAAACTTTGATCACACGCGAATAACGACCGAATCGTAGGCACGATCACTAGAAATTGCGTACAAATGTTTGAATTCTCGCCGTTTTTATAGCTTCGGGCCAGTTGGCCTACTACACAGTCCATCTTACGCAAAGAAACCAGCCAGCTCTCAAGGGGACTACCGACGGGTGGGTCAAAACTAGACTGAATGATGTCTAATTGCTATTATAGTAGCTTGATTCTCAGCATTGTTCCGTACAAGTAAACGCTTCTTGACTGGTCAGTAAGAAATCCAGCATGCATTTGTGGCAGACTTCGTTCAGCCCGAACCTTTCGATGACGGACCTTGTGTCCGTCCTTCAAAAAGCGAACAGGGGGTACTGTTATGAAAGACTGGAGCATCCAAGGCGAAGAGTTAGCGAATTGCAATTGCAACTACGGTTGTCCATGCCAATTCAGCGTTCTTCCCACCGATGGAACCTGCGAAGCTGCTGTTGTCTATGATATTAAGAAAGGGCACTACGGTGACGTCAAACTAGACGGCTTGCGGGCTGGCGGTGTCTACAAATGGCCCGGGGCCATTCACGAAGGCGAAGGGCATATGCAGCTTATCATTGATGAGCGTGCGAACGCTGCTCAACGCGCCGCCATCGAAACCATCATGACTGGGGGCGATACTAACGAGATGGCAACAATGTGGTTTGTTTTCAGCGCCATGTGCCCCAACAAGCATGAAACACTATATGCGCCAATCTCAGCAGAGCTAAATATTGCTGAACGTACAGGTAGTGCGAAGGTAGGGGGTATATTTGAAATTACTGCAAAACCTATTGCACATGTTGTAACTGGCGAACCGCATCGGATCAGCATCACGCTTCCAAACGGGTTTGAGTTCGAGAATGCCGAAATGGCGAGCGGTCAGACAAAAACAACTGGCGGCGACATTGAGCTGCTTAAGAACAATGCGACACATGCACATCTTGCCAGTCTACACCTGACAGGTAGTGGGGTTGTACGCACCTAGCTAATGCTCATGCGAACCAATCAAGAAAAAACGACCGGACCAGTCGAAAGGTTGGTCCGAAGCGACCAAAGGATCGTCCTAGGTTCGGTCGCTTTGCTTGTTGTAATCGCGGCTGTCTACACAGTTGCGGGCGTTGGCATGAACATGTCCGCTATCGAGATGACACAGATGGCACGGACAATTGGCGACCCAATGCCTATGGCTACTACGACTCCATGGACGCTGACATATGCTTCGCTCATTGTATTGATGTGGTGGGTCATGATGATTGCGATGATGACACCAAGTGCAGCACCAATGGTTCTTTTGTTCACCGCGTTAAAACGCATGGGACCGGAAAACGATAAAGCGACGATTTTTAGTAGTGTGTTCCTGTGCGGATATTTAATTATCTGGGCGTTTTTCTCCGCTGCTGCTGCAGCTTTGCAATGGGGTCTTGAAGCTCTCTCTTTATCGGAAGGGGCTATGATGACAATCAATTCCCGTGGTTTTGCAGGCACCATTCTCGTCGTTGCTGGTGCCTATCAGTTCACTGGGCTAAAACATGCGTGCCTAACACATTGCCGGTCACCGGCACATTTTCTGTCCAAACACATCAGACCCGGTGCCACCGGCGCGTTTAGAACGGGCGCTCATCACGGAACCTATTGCCTCGGCTGTTGCTGGGCTTTGATGGCGCTACTGTTTGTAGGTGGCATCATGAACCTCTACTGGATCGTCGGGCTTACCATTTATGTTCTGATTGAAAAGCTCGTTCCGAACGGACTGTTAGTTTCTCGGCTTACCGGTGCCGTGTTGGTCGGGGTTGGGAGTTTCTATCTTTTCACTGAACTGCTTTGAACTTCGCAACGAAAAGCCGTCATAGGACCATCGCCCTTGCAACGAATTTACACTTTCCGCTCGAGCAGTTTTTGACTGCAAACGCAAACTTTTGATAGCTGCGATTGAGGCAGCCGCAGCAAAAGTTCACTTTGTCCCGCTCAACGGACATCGGGCTGACGATTTTGCTTCGAAACCTGATTGAAAGCGTCTGATGACCGCTTCGAGCCCAATGCGGACACCCCTGATTTAACAATTCAACGTCTAATCTGGCGCCAATGCGATCCTATGGTATCAATATCAGCTTCCCGACATGTTCCTTGGACTGAAAGTCCGACTGGGCTTTCGCAATTTCTCGCAGCGGATAGGTCTTTGCTATTATTGGGCGGATGGCTCCTGAATTCACCAATTCAATCAACGCTGAGAACGTTTGCTGAGACATAAACGAGCAACCGTGAATAGTGATGTCCCTCAAATATATGTCGCGCAAATCGGCTTCCACAATCGGCCCAGCGATGGCACCGGAAACAGCGTAGTGCCCACCTGGCTTCGTCGCCCGGATCAGGTTGGGCCAAATTGCACCACCGACGACGTCAACGACGGCGTCAAATTCATCAAGGGGAAGTCCTGCAGTCCTTGGCAGGACCCTTTCAGCGCCTGCCCCTTTGACGGCAGGCACCTTTTCCTCAGCCGCAATGCCACTAACGGATGCCCCTAACGACGAGGCAAGCTGGACTGCCGCCAATCCAACCACACCGGAAGCTCCAGTCACCAAGACCTTTTGGCCTTCCCCAACACCGGAACGAGACAACAAATTGAACGCCGTTCCAAATCCACATGGAATTGCTGCAATTTCCTCATCGGTTAAAGGAGATGAACTGACGTCGAAAATGTCCGCCTGTTCAAGAACGCAATACTGCGCAAATGCTCCGTCAACTTCGGAGCCGAGCGCAATGTAGGCGAATTGGTTTTCGGCGGTGGGCCGCGGAATGTTGATTTGACATGTGACCCGGGCGCCCAGCTCGAACTCTGATGCACCCTTTCCCCATGAGACAACCTTGCCACAAATATCGCCGCCCTGAATACGTGGAAAGTCAACAGCGCCGCCCCAACCGCCTTCCTCAACATCGGTGCCGTCGTCGACATCTTCGGTGGCTCCAACCACATCGGATGAATACCAACCAATTCGTGTGTTTATGTCGGTATTGTTAACTCCCGCAGCCAAAACTTTGACCAGTACCTGACCTTCGGCTGGAGCAGGGACGGGGATGTCCTCGCGCCATTCCAGAGCGTCAGGTCCGCCATGCCGTGTTAGGTAAACACCTTGCATTTTCTCTGGCATCAAATCCGATCCCCCGACTTTGCGTTCGTCGCTGACCAATGAACATTAAGTATGATTAGCACTTGGAGGTATTCCCAGCAAATGTAGTTTGTGCGCGGGACCGTATCAAAGAAAAGCAGTTGGCGTCCGCTTCGTCCCGCTCAACGGACATCGGGCTGCCGATTTTGCTTCGAAACCTGATTGAAAGCGCCTGGTGACCGCTTCGAGCCCATATTGACCTCGTTCTGTACAGAAAAGTTTTGCACATGCGGGAGAATCCCATGCTATGGCAGCGCGCTCATTTGCTGCGATCTGGGCGCGCTATCATTGCTTTTTTATGTCCCAACTAGTTCCCAACCAGCGATCAGGGCTATCCCCCACACAACAAGAATTACACCCAAGATACGGCTGATTTGTCGACCGTATGGCAGGGTTTTTTCCGCAAGAACGACAACGGTCAACATGGCTACCCAAGGTAGGTTCATGACACCAAGTACGAACAGCAAAACCATGAGCATCCAGCAGCAGCCCAGGCAATATGCTCCGTGGTGCAGGCCCATCCGAATAGCTCCTGAGAAACCATCGCGCCAGTTCTGTATCAGAAACCCCATGGGTGATCGGCAATGGTTCAGACAGGCATTCTTGGCGGGCGTCCATTGGAACAACCCGGCGATGATCAGCAGAACGCCAGCAATCACCGGAATAACCCTGCCCATCATTTCCGTCATCGCGCCGCCAGCATGCAGGCCCCAATTGACCATTGTAGCAATCAGTGAAAACCCGGCCCAAGCGATTAGATAGCCGGAGACAAAAGCCATTGTGGGCGCAAACGGGCGGCCGGAAGCTTCGCGTTTCTGCCTGACGCGGCCATAGATCATTACCGTTGGTGTGACCGAAGGCAGCATCATGGCAAACATCATGGTGGCCCACATAACGAACATGAATACTAGGTCATCAAGCGACCAGGCCACAGTCATTGGCATGACCATCTTGCTGGCCATAGATGCATTCTGAACGCCCAGATAGACGGTGTACGCCCAAGAAACGGCGGCCAGTGTCGCCAAGGCAGCCAGCACCAAAAGGCGGTCGCGTTTTAGTATAGCCGGGTTGATCATGCTCGACATTCGATTGGGCACGCTGACCTGGGAGTTATCACCCGGCCCAGCTGATCTGGCCTACCACTCCAGAGCGGCCCTTCCAGACCTCGGGCATATCTGGGTCATTCCACGCGGTCCCATCGCTGGGGGCGAGATCGCCAATATGATCATTAAAACCAAACGCCATCGAAAAGACTGAGTTGTGTAAGCTCATCGTCTTGCCCAGTTCGTTGACAAGACGTTTCGAACTCATTTCGCCGATCCCTTCGACATTGGCAGAAATCGCGCCATCAGCTTCACTGACCGTGATTGCCGAGCGTTTGGTTGGAAGCCAGGATGAAAGCAGACTGGCTGGTACCTCCATGCCTCCGCCTGACCCACCTTGCAATATTGCCTCCAGCGCATTCGCCTGTGCGTCACTGGCACCAGTATCGACAAAGATACGGCCCGTACCATTGCCGTCGAAAAGGGTTGGGCCCGGAAAATGCAGGTTGGCGATCGCATTTTGCCCCGAAATATCAACGCCGTTGTGGCTGCCCTCATTTACACGCAGTAAAAGCGAAGTAGCGCAGTAACCCTGATCCAAGAGCATCAAATCTGCCTGACCGAACCAACACGGACACAGCATGTTACAGTTGCATGTCTCGACCAGCTCTCCTGTGAGATTCCATGACATAGTCTTCGCCCTCCCATAGTTTTAAATTTTGGCTAGACTTTTAGTATACATTGAATCCTGAAACTTCTCAATTCTGGCCCAGGGGATAAGCTCTCAACGAGTAAACAATTGTATAGGCTTGGTGACGGCCGGACATCGAATTCAGAGTAGTGGGAAGACCATCAAATAATAGAAGAACGTTCATGAATTGAGACAAATAGCTAGAATACGTGCTGCGCCGTTTGCAAGATGGCCCTCACCTTTTTCAAACAAACAAATGGATTAAGGAAATTGTCCTAATGATCTCACAAAAGCAGAGGATAGTGGCAATTCTCTGCGGGAAATGGCGTGAGTAAATAAGACTCTTAACGTGCCACCGCAGCGAAAGTCGGTTTGTCCCGCGCTGCCGTCATTTGCTCTTCGCAAATGCTGCGCAGAGCACGAATGGCCGGAATGCGAAAGCTGCATCGCGGCGTAAACCGACCCAATGAATGTCTCCTGTAGGCCGTAGTGGGGGTCGCGCCTATTGAGGCCTAGGTCTGGAAAGTCCCGCATAGCAGACCTTGGAGCAAAACCTTGGGGGTTCGCTCACGCGCAGTATAGGTGAGCTCTCCCGGCCTTGAACCGACCTTGTTTTCTAGCTTCTTCACACGGTTACTCAGACGCATGGCTTTTTCTCATAAATAGTCCTGCGAACTATCCCCTTACCCTGTTCCATCGGGATGCCATGCACCCGCTGATGTTCTGCCTCAACGGCGTTGCAGAAAGCCTCGTCGGTTTCGAAATCCTCACGGGAAAAGCTTGAGCCGCCGGAAACGTTAACCCGATGAACACCGTCTTCGCAGGTTATGGTGCTATCGCTGCCAATCACGGCACGGGCTGTATAAGTGAGTTCCCCCGGTTTCGGACCGGCTTTGCTTTCAAGGTTTCTTAGTCGACTGTTAAGGCGCATGGCTTGTCCTCGTAAGTCGTTACAAACCTGCATTCCTCGCCCTGATCCATTGGGATTCCATACGCCTGTTGATGTTCACGCTCTACGGCGGCCCAGAATGCCTTGTCTGAAGCAAAACCTTCACGCTCAAGCCTAACGCTGCCAGCAAGATTGACGGCGTGCACACCGTCTTCACAGGTTTCCAAGCCATCATTTCCGTTAGTTGCAGAGGTTATGTAGGTTAGATCACCTCGTTTTGCCTTGCCCGCATTTTCCAGCTTGTTCAGCCTTGCTTTAACGTTTGTCATTTACTCGCTCTTTCTTCCAATGCTGCCAGTCTTGCTTCAAGTTCAGTCGTTTCCAGCGTTCGCCTGTATTGCTCCACCAACCCCATGACCGCAGCACCTTCGAGTGGGGTGATATCCCCGCCTGAAACAGCCTGTAGGACCGCCTGTGCGGCTTCAGCAGCGTCGTTTGCGCATTTCATGGCTGGCAGGTCGAATTGCACCGGAGAGTCCTTCCTTGGTGGGGCTATGCGTTCCATGCAAAGACGAAGGGCAGGGCCATCTCCCGCCAGCGCCATATCAACCGCTTTTTGGGTAATGGCCTCGGACTGGCCATCCAGCAATTCTTCGATGGCGCGAGTAATCTTGTGCCGCGCTCCGTGGGGTCTTCCTGGATTGCCCTTTGCAAACTTCCCGTGTTTGTCGGTGTAGGTTGTTTCAACGTTTTTACGTGCCATTCTAATGCCTGTTCGATTGCTTAGGGTTTGCTGTTCGGTTTTTCCTGTACCGCGCGGTGCTCTCGAATTTTCGATAGGACATGGTTTCAGGCATGAACGTCAGTCGAACGCTGCCCTTGCCAAAGCCGTAAAGCTGGGTGTTGCGCACCTTCCAAACTGTGACGCGCACGTATTCCTCGCCATCGTTGCTCTGTTCCTGGTGCACCGTGAAGCCAAGCGCGGGTTTGTTTGCAAAAGCGGCTGAATCCGCGATGTCATACCCGGTTGGGCTACGTGGTTTGCCATCCGTCATCATCTTGCGGGGGTGGGCTATGACGCAGATATGCGTGTCGAACTGCTCTGCCCATGTTCTGATTTGTTGCAATGCGAAGTTTATGTAGTTGGTGAGACTTTCCCCCGGCTGCGGCATGTGCTCAAGCTCGTTCCAGGGATCGACAACAATCATCTTGCAGTTATCCCGAACCGCCAGCGTGTAAATCATTTCACGCAGCCAGCCGAGATTGTGCCCGCTTGGGTTATCCTCGTAGGTGCGGTGAACAATCCGAAAGTGCCTGTCCAAGAACAGCGCCGTTTCTTCTTGCTGCCGCTCACTTAGTGTATCCCAAGGCTTGCCTGTTCTGAGGCGGCAAAGCTGGTCGCGGACCTGGTAGGGGTGCGTTTCAAAGGCGAGAACGCCAACCCGCACGTCTTCCGCTACTGCCACGTGATACGCCGCGAATGTGGTGAAGGTAGATTTCCCTGCGCCGGGTGTTCCGGTGCCAACGGACATAGCGCCAACTTCAAAGGCCAGCACGTAATCATAGGGATTCATTCCGACCCGAAGAACGCGGCGATCCGGCAATGGCGGAAGATCTGAAATACCGGTGATAAACCCGCCAATGGGATCAATCGTCTTTGCCTCAGTCAGGCAGCGCGCAACTTCGCCCTCGCCAAATTTTACCAGAACGTCGTTTGCGTCCTTGCAACCTTCTGGCCATTCGACATAGCGGACTTCGTGGCCCAGCAGGATGTTTGCCACCGCTTTTGGCAATCCAGCGCCGGACTTATCCGCATCCCCTGCGACAATGACGTAGGGCGATTTCTTTAATGCTGCTTCAGAAGCAATCAGGCAATCACGTTTGTCGCCATTCTCCGTCCAGCCATCAGGAAGCGATACCGAGCGCGTGTGCCCCGCCTGTATGACGGAGAGGCAATCAATCTCGCCTTCGGTGATAACAATCGGGCCTTGCAGTTCTTTCAGGCAGTCCTCGTTGTAGAGCCCCCGGCTTATGCCTTGGCTGGAACGCCAGTCTTTACCCTCAACGGTGCGGAACTTAGCGGCATAGGGCTCTCCGTTCCTGAGGTATGGAAACGCCACGACCTGGCCAGTCATGCCGGGGTGGTCCTTGCGGGACACGCCCATCGCTTCGGTTAAGGCAGTGTCTAGCCCCCGAACCTCTTGCAGCCATGTCCCTACATCTTGTGTCATCGTAATATTCCCCACCCTCAAACGCGCAATGCCAGCATTTCCAGACGATGCCGTCCGGCAGAAAGCTCACGCTGAGACACGGGTCTTTTTTCTTTCGTCTGCTGTGGCTGCATTCCGGGCAGGTTGCCCTTTGGTTGCCGTGCATCCGTCGCACACTGATGCAGTGCCGATTGAGAATCTCCGTTGCGGATTGCATTCATCACCTCGTGTCTTTTGAAGCCCTGCCGACGTGCCGCCTCTGTCTCTGCATGGAACCGGGGCATGTCTTCGCAATATTCCAGCCAGGCTGCGGTATGCTCAAAACGCTCAATGTCCATCAGCCCACCTCCGGGATGAAGCCAAACGCTCCAGCATGAGTGCCGTTCTCGGAGTGTTGAGAATTGCTTCCGCCGTTGATGACTTTCTGGATGTAAGGCACCGGGTCCTGGGTTCCCGCCTTCTGTGCCGCTTCAATAGCTGCCATAACCTCGGTGGCGGACCCTTTGGACTGTGACAGCCATTTGCCAATCAGAGCGCCAGGATTAGGAACGCCATGCTGGGAAAGATACCGCTTGCCGATATCCCAAAGCGCCGACGTTACAGTGGTAATTTGGGCAGGTTCAGACGGAGGCGAAAATTCGCTCTCCCCTACGGGAATATTGTTACCTTGTTCTTCTTTGATTCCCTTTTGCTTCTCTTTTGACGCTGTTTTGAATCCGTCACTCTGATATTTCTCGTAATTACAAAGGGATATATGCGTCCGTTTTGACTTCATTCCTTGCCCTGTCTTTGCCTCGTCCAATTTAATGGATTTGTGAGCCTCTAGGGTCTTCAGGAACGTCACGACCGCCTTTTGGCTCCAGCGCCATTTTCGAGCCAGAAACCGCTGGGAATAGACCAGTGAACCGCGCCTGACGGTGTAGGGTTTGCCACCTAGATCAATCTCCGTATCCTTGAATACGGCATTCTCAATAAGCCACACCCACGCCTCGAACCGTGACCAGCGGCCTACTGGTTTAAAGACATCGTGCTCCAGAGAACCACGCTTCAATGCGAACCAACCGCTCATTTTTGTTTCCGACGTTTGGCTTGGCGCATCCGGCATTCGGCAGACAGCAAATCGTCTTGGGCTTCAGCAGCATCACCGTCACGGCATTTATAGTAAGCGCGTTCAACTTTCTGCTTAAGTGAAGCGACGGGAATGCTGATGTGCTGGAAGTCTGTGCTTTGGGACCAGTGTTTCATGCTACTAAAACCTCGATGCGCTGAGCTTCTGCCCAAGCGTTTAAGTCAACACCGCGATAGATGATTTTCCGGCCTAAACGGTAGTAGCTTGGAGAGGTTTTGTGATGACGCATTTGGGCTTGCTTGGTTCTGCTGCCCATTACCTCAATGACTTCAGGGTCGTCAGGCAGATAGTTGCGCCCGTCCTCGAATAGCTTATCCATTTTTTTGCCTCAATTCTTCTACAACTCGATAGCTCAATTGCGTTTGAGTTTACTCGCTGAATTAAGGTTGCGGCAATGGTAGCCCGGCGTGCCGACTGTTTGCTAATCCGGCTTTTTAGGTCGGCACGTTTTGTATCTAATAGTTTGTTTTTTATCAGCATTTCGTTGGGTTGGGTGTCGCCAATGAACAGGGCTGTCGTGGTGATACAGAGCATGCTTCACTACACGCCCGTAACTCGTCGAAGGGGGTGCAGATTTGTGTTTCTTACCTCCGTAATGCGCATCAATTTCCAATTCATTAAATGCATACTTAACCGCTTTTGCGATGAGGTCAGCAGGCACGTTCAATCCACCATTGATTGGATTACCCTTGTACCAAATATTGATGCAATCCATGCGAATGAGAAGCTCTTTGCGGATATCCTCAAGCGACGCGCTTTCAATGTCGACACTTGAAATGATGCCCTTGAAATCATCCTTATTTAGATTTTTTAGGATAGCCATTACCGACAATCCCAACAAATGCCCGAACGAGGGCCATGTGTTAATGTCTTCTATCACGTTCTCAAATGCGGTTATTCTTTCAGTGCGTGCCATCTTGTTTCCGTCGTCGCGAAACTGATCTTCCTCATCTCTGAATCGGCTTTCTTCGTAAACCCAACCGAAGGCGTGTTCTAATTCATCACGACTTTTCTCGGGGAATTCCAATTCAAGAAACTCCATAGTTTCTGCATCTAGCGTCATGACTTCGCCAACCTCACTACCTTGCCCTGTTCGCCTGTCACATACGCAGCCCATCGTTCCATGAGTGTGCGTCTACGTTCCAATAGGTCAGACCGGGCATAGGCCCTCTCAACATCGCTTCCTATCTTGTGCGAAAGGCTCATTTCAGCAACTTCGCGCGGCGCATTGGCTACTTCGGACGCCCAATCCCGAAACGTGCTGCGGAACCCGTGAACTGTAACACCTTCAATCTTCATCCGGCGCAACAGCATTAACATTGCCATGTTTGAAAGAGGCCTGTGGCGTTTTTGGCCTTCAAAGACATATTCGCTTTTCATCGCCTGAAGCGGTTCAAGTATCTCAATCATTGCAGCCGTCAGGGGAACCCGGTGCAGGGCCTCGGTTTTCATTCGCTCGGCTGGTACGTTCCATACGGCATTGTTAAAATCTACCTCATCCCATTTCGCACCCAAGACTTCGCCAGTTCGCGAACCGGTTAAACAAGTGAACATCAGCGCCTTTGCCGCCATTGCATTGCGGGTACTTAGGTCTGCGTAGAATATTGGCACGTCTTGCCATGCCATTGCCTTGTGGTGCTTAACCTTGACTTTGACCTTGGGCAGTACACCCGCATCTTTAATGGCGGTGACAGGATTTTCTCCTTCGCGATAACCTTTCGATTTCGCCACGTCCAATATCACCTTCAGACGCTGGGCCACCCGCTTTGCTGTTTCGTGCTTTTCAGTCCAGATAGGGGAAAGGCAGGAAAGAACTTCGGGTTGGCCAATATCTGACACACGCATTTTGCCAATTTTCGGAAATGCATAGTCACGCAGCGTGTTTATGAACTGGTCGCCGTGTTTTACATTTTTCCAGGTTGGCAAGCGTTCAATGTGAACCTGTTTCGCGATTTCCTCAAATGTCGGGATAACCACATCGGCACCCAATCTTGGGTTAACTCCCTGCTTCGCAAGAATCCGATACTTGAGCGCTCGTTCGCGTGCTTCATGCAGTGAAACTACATTTGCACCGCCAAGTCCGAAGTCAGTTCTAAGCGGACCACCTTTCTTACCCGTGTGCCCCTTTACGGTAACGCGAACCATCCAGCTCCGAGACCCGGAAGGCTTAACGAGCAGAAATAACCCGTTCCCGTCGCCATGACGACCGGGTGGTAATGTCTCTACGAGTCTCTTGGTTAGTTTTCCTGTTAGGTGTGCCATATCGGAAAGTTACCACGATAGTTACCACGTCGTGAACACAATCGGGCAAAACCGAATAAAAGGCAATAGTATGCGCGGGTGGGTTAGTGTCTTTAAAATATGGGAAAAAATGCCATTCAATCAAATTGTTCAGTATTGAAGAAAATGGGGAACTGGCGGAGGAGGTGGGATTCGAACCCACGGTAGACTTTCACCTACGTCGGTTTTCAAGACCGGTGCATTCAACCACTCTGCCACTCCTCCGACTGAGCTGTGGTCTAGCGATTTGGAATTGATTCTGAAAGGCTTGATTGTCACAGAAATTTGCTTTGTGAATTGCTGTGCTTTTCAGCCCTTTTACCGCTCAGAAACAGGTTTGCACAACTTGTGGGGTTTTTTGCCGACTGTTGTTGTGACTCTTCCCAAGTGGGCTGCTCGGCGTTAAGATGCGCGTAATCGGGCAAAAGCCCGGCAGAGCAGATAAGACCGAAAATCGGCAAACGCGTGAATTTTTTCACGCAAGGGGGCACGGCATGGGAAATTCAACGCTTGGGCAATTGGCAACCGCATTGGCGCTGACAGTGGTGTTAGCAGGCTGCGAAGAGGGGGCCGGTTTTAACCCGTTCAAACCGGCAGCACAGTCAGACGAAGAAAGCTCTTCACCAAGTTCCACAAGACTTGTCGAACGCGACGTGGAAGCCCCCGAGGTTTTCCAAGTCACGGAAAACGGGCTTTGGGATGGGCGGCCATCGCTTGGGGGCGTTTGGGTCGCGCATCCAGACGTCACTGACCCGGAACGCGTTATCATTCGCAACGAAACTAACGATAAATTTGTGATCGGGGCTTTGTTCCGGCGCGAGCGGGAATCTTTGGGGCCGCGCCTGCAGGTTTCATCGGACGCAGCAGAGGCGCTTGGTATGTTGGCAGGGCAACCCGCACGCATGAACGTAACTGCGCTGCGGCGAGAGGAAGTTACCCCAGAAGTACCCGAAGAAGCGCCGAGCGAGGCCGGGCTTGAAAACCCTGAAGCAATTGAAGAGATCGAGATTGATCCGATTGCATCAGCAACAGCAGCGCTGGACGCCGTTGAGTCAGAGGCTGGATCAGAGGCGGCGCCTGCAACAACCGCGCCCGCTTCGGCGCCTGCAAGGGCTGCAAGCACACTAGAAAAGCCCTTTATACAGATTGGCATTTTCAGTGTTGAAGAAAACGCCAACAGCACAGCGACCAGTATGCGGCTCGCCGGCATGGTGCCAATTGTAACGCAGCATGACAGCAGTGGAAAAATCTTTTGGCGTGTTGTGGTCGGCCCGGCGACCTCGGTTTCCGAACGCGCAGCTCTCTTAAGTAAGATAAAAGAGTTGGGTTTTGAGGACGCCTATTTCGTAACCAATTAGGAAAGTGCAGTTGATATGAAAATTCCAAATCGCCTGCTTTCCTTCGCTGTTTTGGTTTGCACAGCTCTGTTCTTCGGCAGCGCAGTGCAGGCCTTTGAAACGCGCGCAACAGCCGCATTTGTTCTTGATTTGAAAACCGGAACGGTTTTGATGGAAAAGCAGGCGGATGTTCCATTGCCGCCAGCGTCCATGTCAAAGCTGATGACACTGAATATGCTGTTTGAGGCATTGCGCGATGGGCGTGTCTCGATGGATACGCAGTTTGGTGTGTCGACCCGCGCTGCTGCGATGGGTGGTTCTACAATGTTTTTGAATACCCGGGACAGACCGACTGTAGAGGATCTTATTCAGGGAATTATCGTTCAATCAGGGAACGATGCTTGCGTGGTAGTCGCCGAGGGGCTTGGCGGGTCTGAAGATGGCTTCGCCCGCATGATGAATGATCGCGCACGCTCGCTCGGAATGAACAATTCTTCATTTGCAAATTCGTCAGGCTGGCCAAACCCGGCTCAGCGCATGAGCATGCGTGATCTTGGCATTCTTGCACAACGCCTGATTACCGAGTTTCCGGAATACTACGGTTACTTCGGTCAGTCTGAGTTTGGCTATGACGGTCGGTCCCCTGACAACCGGTTCAATCGCAACCCGCTGCTATCGCTTGGCATAGGTGCCGATGGATTAAAAACCGGTCATACAAGCGAGGCAGGTTATGGTCTGGTTGGCTCAGCAACACAGGGAACGCGCAGGATTGTTTTTGTGATCAGTGGTCTTGCAAGCGAAATTGATCGTGCGGAAGAGGCTGAGCGTGTCGTGAACTGGGCCTTTCGCCAATTTTCTGAAAGAAAAATCGCTACTGAGGGTGCCCAATTTGCAGAAGTAGAGGTATGGCTTGGTTCCGAAACACGTGTGGGCCTTGTTGCACCAAAGGATTTCACGTTGTTGGTACCGGCGTTGTCACAAGATGATTTGACGGCTCAGGTAGAATACCGGACCCCAATCGAAGCGCCCATCGAACAGGGTCAGCAGCTGGGCGAGCTCGTTGTTTCGTTGAACGGTTTGCCAGATACACATTTGCCGCTTGTTTCTGACAGAGCTGTCGAGCGAGGTGGTTTCTTGCCTCTTATGCGAACGTCAGCGCGCGTTTTAGTGCGCCAGATTTTGGGCAAGGCGCTAGGCGTGCAGTGAAAGGTTCAGGCGTGTTCATCACTTTTGAGGGTATTGATGGCTCTGGTAAATCCACCCAGGCACGAATGCTGGCTGAGACCTTACGCGCAACTGGGAAAGATGTTGTCCTGACGCGAGAACCGGGCGGGTCTGTTGGCGCTGAACAAATCCGGGGTTTGGTTCTGGAAGGCGATCCGGATCGCTGGTCCGCTGAGACCGAGATACTGCTGTTTACAGCAGCGCGACGTGATCATTTGGAAAAAACCATTCAACCTGCTTTGGATGCCGGAAAAATCGTTGTTTCCGATCGATTTGCCGACTCTACCCGCCTTTATCAGGGAATAACGCGGGGCGATCTTCGAGGTGTGGTCGATACACTGCATGGCCTGATGATTGGGCGAGAGCCGGATATTACCTTTATCATCGACATGGACCCTGCCACGGGTCTTGCCCGTGCGCTTTCGCGTCAGACTTCGGAAGAGCGGTTTGAAGATTTTGGTGAAGAATTGCAGAAAAAAATGCGCGTTGGATTTTTGGCCATAGCCAAAGAATTTTCTGATCGATGTCTGGTCGTTGATGGAAATCGTAACGCAGATGTTGTCGCGGCAGAAGTTGCAGAACTGGCGCTTGAGCGACTGGCATGAGCGACAGGCCTGAACCAGATCGCATTGCGGGGGCAATTCATCCGCGGGATACGAAAGTCTTGATCGGGCAGGTATCGGCAGAAGCTGATTTTCTGGATGCCTATGGGCGTGATCGATTACATCATGCATGGCTGATCACGGGTCCTCGTGGGGTCGGAAAAGCGACACTTGCCTGGAAAATTGCGCGGTTTCTTTTGGCAGAGTCCGCTGCCGGTGAAGGCGGGTTGTTCGGTGATACCCCGCCGAAGCCAACTTCACTGGATATTTCGGATGATCACCCTGTTTCGCACCGTCTTGCTGCGCTATCAGAGCCATGCCTTTACCTTGTTCGCCGTCCTTATGACGAAAAAAAGGACCGTCTTCGTCAGGAAATAACGGTTGATGAGGTCCGGGGCCTGAAAAACTTTTTTGCTCTTTCAGCAGCGGATGGTGGTCGAAGAGTTGTGATTGTGGACGCTGCGGATGAAATGAACACCTCTGCTGCCAACGCGTTGTTGAAACTGCTGGAAGAGCCGCCGAAAGATGCAACGTTATTGCTGATCAGCCATCAGCCTTCCGGATTGCTTCCTACGATCCGGTCCCGGTGCCGCGTGCTCAGGCTGCATCCGTTGTCACCCGAGGATATGGCAAAGGCGTTGGAAGTTGCCGAGGTTCCGGTTGAAACAGACCCGGTAGCCCTTGCAACACTTGCGGCCGGATCGGTCGGTGAGGCGCTTCGACTTATCAACCTTGGTGGTATTCAAACCTATTACGAAATCGTTTCGCTGTTTTCCACTGCCCCGAAACTTGATCGCCAGCGCGCCTTGAAACTTGCCGAATCTGCTGTGGGTAAAAATGCCGAACCACGCTTTGGTCTGCTGCTTGCCTTGCTGGACCTGTTTTTGGCCCGGCTGGCGCGCGCAGGTGTTTCGGGCCGGCCATTGACAGAGGCTGCTCCTGGCGAAGCTGAAATGATGGCACGCCTCGCATCAGGCCCGAATGCAGGGCGCCTTTGGGCAGAACTTCAGCAACACCTTGGTGCCCGCGCACGTCATGGAAAGGCGGTCAACCTTGACCCCGCCGCGCTCATCCTTGATATGGTTCTTAAGATAGATCAGACGGCGGCGAAAACACACGCCCGGTAAGGCGACTTAATGACCAGTATTCCACACATCACTGATAGCCATTGCCATCTCGATTTCCCGGAGTTTGCCGAGGAACTGCCGGAAGTTGTTGATCGGGCAATAGCCGCTGGTGTGACCCGAATGGTTACGATTTGCACCAAGCTAAAGCTTGAACCGCAGGTGCGCGCCATTGCAGAGCGTTTCGCGCCCATTTTTTATGCGGCTGGCACGCACCCGATGAGCGTGGCCTCAGAACCGCTTGTTTCTGTGGAAGAGCTCGTTTCGCTTGCAAAACACCCGAAGTTCGTAGGGATCGGAGAAACGGGGCTCGACTACCACTACACGGCCGAGTCAAAGGCAGTGCAGCAAGAAAGCCTGCGCATCCATATTGAGGCCGCACGCCAGACCGGCTTGCCTTTGATCATTCACGCCCGGGCCGCAGATGATGATATGGTGCGCATCTTGACCGAGGAACACGCTGCAGGTGCTTTTTCCTGCGTTATGCATTGCTTTTCATCTTCCGCAGAATTGGCGAAAGCAGCCCTTGATTTAGGGTTCTACCTGTCGATGTCGGGTATTGCGGCCTTCCCAAAATCACAGGACCTGCGAGATATCTTTGCAAATGCGCCTGTCGAACGCATTCTTGTTGAAACCGATGCGCCATATCTGGCGCCGCCACCGTACCGAGGAAAGCAGAACGAGCCGAGTTATACCGTACACACGGCCCGTGTCGGTGCAGGCGTTTTTGGAATGGACTACGCGGATTTCGCGGTTCAGACCCAACAGAACTTTGACCGGCTTTTTACCAAAGTCGCGAGTTTCAGACAGGTGGCTGCGTAATGGCGAAGCTGCGTTTTACAATACTGGGAAGTGGATCTTCCGGCGGGGTTCCAAGGCTCGGGAATAACTGGGGTGACTGTGATCCAATGAACCCAAAAAACAACCGCAGGCGCTGTTCCATGTTGGTCGAACGGATTTCGGATGAAGGTATAACTCAGGTTCTGATTGATACCTCGCCTGATATGCGTGCGCAGCTTTTAGATGCAGGCGTCAGCCGGTTGGACGCGGTGGTATACACGCATTCACATGCGGATCATGTGCATGGACTTGATGACTTGCGCCAGATCGTTTTCAATATGAAAGCCCGCATTCCTGTTTGGGCTGATGAACCAACGCAAAAGCAGCTTTTGACACGGTTTAACTATGCGTTTGTACGCCCCGAAGGCTCTTCCTATCCGCCAATTCTTGATCTTCATACCATTGACGCTGACATTGTGATCAGCGGCGCAGGCGGTGATATCATCCTGAAGCCCTTTAGGGTCGGACATGGTGCAATTGAATCCCTTGGGTTCCGTATGGGCGGTTTGGCTTATCTGCCAGACGTGGCCGAAATATACGAGGAATCCTGGCCTTTCCTCGAGGGGCTTGAGGTTTGGGTGCTGGACGCATTGCGGCGCGCGCCACACCCAACGCACACCCATCTGGCGCAATCGCTGGAATGGATCGAAAAAATGACGCCCCAACGTGCCATCCTGACGAATATGCATAATGATCTGGATTATGCGACGGTTGAGGACGAAACACCCGACCACGTGACACCTGCCTATGATGGTATGACCATCGTATTAGAAGACTGACATGCAGGCGCTGATCGAGGTTATCCTGCCGGTCTTCTTCGTTATCGGTTTTGGCTACCTTGCGGTCTGGCGTGGCCTGTTCTCCCCGGCAGGCGTAGATGGCCTGATGAAATTCACCCAGAATTTCGCTATTCCCTGCCTTCTGTTCAACGCGATATCGACGCTGGATTTATCGCAAAGTTTTGACGCCCGGCTGTTGTTCAGTTTTTACCTTGGGGCGACATCGGGGTTCATACTGGGTTTGCTCGGGGCAAGGTATATTTTCAATCGGCCCTGGGAAGACGCGGTTGCTATCGGGTTTTGCTGTCTGTTTTCAAACTCGGTTCTGTTGGGCCTGCCAATAACCGAGCGCGCATATGGTGTGGATGCACTTGCTGCGAACTATGCGATAATCGCGCTCCATTCGCCGTTTTGCTATGGGCTTGGAATTACAGTGATGGAGATTGTGCGAAATCGCGGTGGCGGTGGAATGAAGACCTTGCGAGCCGTTAGCCGGGCAATGTTTCGAAATGCACTTGTGATCGGAATTGCGCTGGGGTTTGTCGTAAATCTATCCAACATCCAGATGCCCGGCGTATTCATGGACGCGATAAGCCTGATGGTGCGTGCAGCGCTTCCCGCAGCGCTGTTCGGTCTGGGAGGAGTGCTGGTTCAATACCGTCCCGAAGGGGACATGCGCACCATCGCCTATATATGTGTCGTATCGCTGTTTGTGCATCCGGCAATTGTCTGGACGATGGGCAGCGGACTGGAAATCTCTCAGAGTGCGTTTCGGTCCGCAGTTTTGACAAGTGCTATGGCCCCCGGGATCAACGCCTATGTGTTTGCAAACATGTATGGTCGCGCGAAAAGGGTTGCGGCATCGGCGGTGCTTTTTGCAACGGCCGGGTCGGTGCTATCTGCATGGGTTTGGCTGACATTGCTCGGCTGATTTTCCTGCGATCGAAGTGATATTACCCAAGCGAAGTACTCTTCAAATTTGGAAATGGCTTTGTTTTGTACTTGTTAGCCATAAGTCAGGGCGCACCAAAAAAATTTCTCTCACTTTGATATTTGTCAATGAACTGTCATGTGGCGGCGATATCATGGGGTTGTATTTAGTTATGCCCGAAAAGGCACATAGGTAGTAAGTTACGAAGCTGGTTTTTAGTACGAGTATGGGCGCATTGGGGAATCCGGTGCGCCCAATTTTTTTCGGAACCATTTTTTTTGATAGACCAGACTTTCAGAGACGTTACGTCGATGAAATCCGCCTGAAGACCAACGGCGTTGCATACATTGGGAACTGATAGAGTGCCACAAACAGGCTGAACAGTGGGTCAAACGGCAATGCTGCCAAGTACAATGCAACAGTCCTGTTTCCCCACATCAACCCAAGCGCCCCTGCAACTTCAGGGGACGAGGTGATGTGAGCAATCGTCTTGACGCAATAGTTACTTCCGAAATTCAGGACGAGAACAAACACAGCGACACCAAAGGCAAGCATAGGCCGGGCCAAAATTTCAGGGCCCACACCTTCGAACAGGGGAATAACAAATAGAACCATTCCAATGGCAGACAGTCCATCAAACTCCGTCTTAAGTCCTGCAATTCTGTCACCACCAATGGCAGCTCGGATGGATAACCCAATCGCAAGCCCCAAGGCAATCATCAGGCTTAGTTTCGCCATCAAAGGAAATACCTCGAGCCCCGGAACTCCGGGCATCAAGAAGACCAGCATGGCCGGGCCAATAAGGGGTGTGAGCAGCGTCGCGACAAGCGTGAGTTCAAGTGCGCGGCGCGGGTCATACCCCAGAATAAAACAAAGCCCTGCAGCAGAAGAGATAGGCGGAGCAAGGGCAAACAGAAGGGCGGATTTTGTGAATCCATCAGGCAGACCGAGCAGCGGTATAGTCCAATACAACAAAAGGGCTGTAACGGGCATCAGCAATACGGTTGTTCCAATCAGCAACGCGATGCGACGCGCTGAAAAAATTCCCCGCCAGAACGCCGCCAGATCAAGCCGCGCCACCGACAACCCAAGAACCAGCGCGATGAGGGCAGGAAGCATTGGCCGCATTGCGCTTGAAAGAAAAGGCAGAAGGAACGCCAGAAAACACCCTGCGAGCAAAACCCAGCGGGCGCGTTCGCCGGTCCAGACAAGGACAGCATGTATGGCCTGTACCATGATCGTCCCTGTATGTCCTTTAGTCGGCTACCTGCTCGCGGCGTCACGCATGTTGTCTGGTAAGTAAGTTGCCATTTCCGGAAAGGCGATCAGGATAAAGACCATCAGGACCATGATAGCAAACAGCGGCAAAGCGGTTTTGGCGATGTACCCCATTTCATGCTTTGTCATCCCCTGCATCACAAACAGGTTGAACCCAATCGGCGGCGTGATCTGCGCCATTTCAATGACAACCACAATGAAAATTCCAAACCAAATGAGGTCAATTCCCGCGCTTTCGACCATGGGTTGCACGATTGCCATTGTCAAAACCACCGATGAAATTCCGTCGAGGAACATGCCTAGAACTATGTAAAACAGCATGAGCACTACGAGCAGCGAAAATCTAGATAAGCCAAGGGTATCGATCCACTCAGCCAAGGCGCGGGGCAGGCCGGTAAAGCCCATTGCAAGCGTCAGTGCGGTTGCACCCATAAGAATTAACGCGATCATCGCAGAGGTTCGTGTGGCCCCCAAAAGGCTGTCAACAAAAGCGCGCCAGGATAAAGAACCTTGTGCTCCTGCCAGGATAAGAGAGCCGATAACGCCTATAGCGGCGGCTTCAGTGGCCGTCGCCCAGCCGCCGTACATCGATCCGATCACAATCAGAATTAGCGCGATGATCGGGATCAGAAAGCGGGATTCTGAAACCTTTTCCGAAAAGCTCATCTTGCTGGCAATGACGGGAACTTCGGAGGGGCGTAATATGGACCAACCGGCGACATAAGACATGAACAAAAGAGCCAGGAACATACCGGGCACAATGCCAGCCATGAACAGCTTGGAAATGCTTTGCTCGACCGTAACGCCGTAGACGATCAGCGTGAGGGAAGGTGGGATCATCAAACCCAGCGTTGCTGCCCCTGTTAGAGTGCCGATAATCATGTATTCAGGATATTCTCGTTTTCTGAGTTCAGGAATTGACATCTTGCCAACGGTTGTCAACGTCGCCGCAGAGGAACCCGAGACAGCGGCGAAGATCGTACAGCCCACGATGTTAATGTGAACCAATCCGCCGGGCAGGCGGGCCATCCACGGCGCGAGGCCGCGGAACATGTCTTCGGATAATCGACTTCGGTAAAGGATCTCACCCATCCAGATAAACAAGGGCAGGGCGGTAAGAGTCCAGCTGGAACTCGATGTCCAGATCCGCGTGAGCATTGCATCACCTGCGGGGCGTGAAGTGAACATTTCCAGCCCAAGATAGGCTACACCGAATAGCGCGAGTCCAACCCAAACGCCTGTCCCCAATAGGAAGAACAGGGCAAAGAGGAAAATCGAAATGAGATAGAATTCTTCCATGGCCCTTACTCCGTATGCGCATCAAGCGCTTCTTCTTCGATGTTGTGGCTGCCAACGAAGATCAGTCGGATGAGGTGGTCAACGAATGCAATTGCCAAAATGACAACTCCAACACTCATCGCGAGTTGCGGAATCCATATAGGTGTTGCGTCCTGACCCTGGCTGATGTCGTGCCAACGATAAGATTCATAAGTCGCCTTGACCGCGTAACGTGCGAAGAACAGTGACAGGAAGGTCGCGATCCCAAAGCACCAAATTTCACCAAAACGCCTGAACCGCCCTAGGGCGT
Source organism: Pseudohalocynthiibacter aestuariivivens (assembly GCF_018457175.1). Taxonomy (GTDB): domain Bacteria; phylum Pseudomonadota; class Alphaproteobacteria; order Rhodobacterales; family Rhodobacteraceae; genus Pseudohalocynthiibacter; species Pseudohalocynthiibacter aestuariivivens. The sequence goes on along the minus strand of NZ_JAGFNU010000005.1, from coordinate 196,398 downwards.
TTAACAGCAGGCTCACCCTAATATGGTTGCCGCTGTTCAGCGCGTAAGCAAGTGCAAGAAACGAAGATGCTGCCATGCAATAACCCGCATAGTCAGGCGCCCCGGCAAAGACTTCTCCGGTCCAGCGGGCAATCATCTGAATGACAATAAGAACAAGGATACAAATCAGAAAAAGTGCTGATAGGATGCCAGCAGAAAGATAAAGACCATCTAAAAACCGACGCAACGATTTACCAAATCCAACCATTTTCTGTCTCCCTTTTATGTTTGAAACCCCGGCGACGAGCGCCGGGGGTATTTTGGGATCAGATGTTTTTAGTTGGCGGAGGCGTTAAACGCATCGACAATGGCCTTGCCTGCGTCGCCCGTATTTTCCAGCCACTCATTGGTCATGATGACGCCAAATTCGCGAAGCTCGTCTTTCAGCGAGTCATTTGCAGGACCAACAGTCATGCCATTTGCAGCAAGTTCTTTCAGCGTAAAATCGGTGTATTGAACCGAACGCCAATTGCCTGCGTATTCCGCGAGCGAAGCACAGCCTTGCATAACGTTCTGGGTGCCTTCATCCAGACCGTTCCACGCTTCCATATTCACAAAGACGTAGTTCCGTGGCAGCCAGGCATCCACTTCATAAAAATGCGTCAGGCTTTCCCAGACTTTGCGGTCGTATCCGGTAGAGCCCGAAGAAATCATCGATTCAGCAACACCCGTTGCGAACGCCTGGCTGATCTCAGCTGCTTCGATTTGAACGGGCAACATGCCGGATAGTTCTGCAAGCCGTGCAGTTGCGCTGTTGTACGAACGGAACTTGATGCCTGCCATTTCAGCAACCGAATTGATTTCGCGATCAAAATACAATCCTTGCGGCGGCCAAGGAACAGAATACAGAAGATGAAGGTTTTGCTCTGCCAGCAAATCTGTCAACGGGCCTTTGGCCGCTTCCCAGAGCCGTGCTGAATCATCAAAGGATGTCGCGAGGAATGGAATTGAATCAAAACCAAAAAGCGCGTTTTCATTCTGGTGACCAGACAGCAGCCGCTCCCCGATCAGGGCTTGCCCTGTTTGTACGGCGCGCTTGATTTCGGCACCAGCAAAGAGCGACCCACCAGGGTGCACAACAACCTCAAGATTGCCACCCGTGCCACTTGTTACACAGGATGCAAATTCCGCACCAACCGCTGAGTGAAAGTTGGTTGCGGAATAGGCCATAGGCATATCCCAGGTTTCCGCAGCAACAGCGCTCGCCACCAAAGCAACACCCGCTGAGACCGACAGTGTTGCAGCCATTTTTGTTAGAGTTTTTGTCATTATGTATCCTCCCATGGACTTGGTTTCTTAGTCCGGACCTTCCGTAAAACAGGCAGCAAGGTCCAGATTCGCACATTTAGCTGTGCTTAAATACTCGCGCAGTCGACCCCTTTTAGACCCACCGGTCAAGACTTTACGGTATTTGTTTCTTTCGTTCTGAAATCAGACGACTGCGGTTTCTCCCTAAATAAATTACGTTTAGCCCATCCAGCGACGGACGGGGGCGTTCGATTCTTCAAGCGGTTGACAGATAACATCTATCAAGGTTGGGCCGTCGTGGTTGATTGCCTCTTTCATCACACGCTCAAGGTCTTCGGGGTTTTCGACGCGCCATGATTTTACACCATACGCCGAAGCAATTGCAGCGTGGTCAGTGCGGTTGAAGTCAACGTTGTAGTAACGCGCGTCTTTGTCAGCGAACTGGCTGGCCTTGATCCAACCAAAGTTGGAATTTGAGAATACGATATACGTAATAGGGGCGCGGCAACGCGAGACGGTTTCAAGCTCGCCACATGTAAAGCCGAACGATCCGTCCCCCATCATCGCGACAACCTTTGATGTCGGGCGTCCAAACCAGGCGCCCAAAGCGGCGGACAAAGAATACCCAAGCGCGCCATGTGCCCGGTTGGTTATAAAGTGACGGCCGGCTTTGGGTAGTTGATAGTAGGCAGAGAAATAGGGGCAACTTGTGCCGGGGTCCGAAAGCACTGTTGCGTCTTCCGGTAGGGTTTTCATCATCGCATCAATAACACGTTCGGGCCGCATGGGTGTTTCGTTTGATTGGGCAAGCTGGTCAAATATTTCAAACTTACGTTTTTTTATGTCTGCGATTGCAGCAGTACCACCAAAAGTTGCAGTACCCTGATCGCGTGTATCAAGCACTGCGTTAACTTCGGCCAAAGAAAGCCTAAGGTCGCCGACCACACCGACTTCGGTCTGGTAGTTCGCACCGATCACCATCGGGTCATTGTCAAAATGGACGATCCGGGTGCCAGCGGCTGGTGCCTCCCATCGGGACGTTGTGGTAGAGCCTGCCCGGCATCCCATGAACACGACAAGATCAGCCGCTTCCATCAGTTCCCAGGTCTGATCCGTCCCACCGTTCGAGCCGACAACGCCAAGGCACTGAGGGTTGGTTTCCGCCAGTGAGCCCTGGCCAGAAATAGAGGTGGCAACGGGAATGTCGAGGCGTGTTGCAAGGCGATGAAGTTCTTCCATCGCACGAGCAATCACAACGCCACCGCCGCATATGATGAGTGGTTTTTTGGCTGACAATATCGCATCTGCTGCGGCCTCGGTCGCACCGGGTTCCGGCCCCGTCGGATACGCCGGGTAGGTGCTGAGCTTTGGGTCAGCCCAGATGTCACCCGGATCAACGGCGTCATACTGAATGTCATACGGCAGGCCGAGATGGGCAGAGCCGGAACGGCCAGTCGTCATTGCCCTGAATGCAGATCGCACCATACGGGGAATGTGCTGAGATTGCTTGATGACCGTGTTCCACTTCGTCAGCGGTCTCATCAACGCATCCTGGTCGACTTCTGTCAGGGGGTATTTCCCATAGGAGGCAACTGAAATATCGGTGGTAACTCCAAGAACGGCATAAGAACTTTCGTTCGCTTCGATCAGCCCAGGCAAAATATAGGTTGCGCCGCCACCTGACGGACCCTCGGCAACCCCAACGCGCCCGGTCACACGGGAATAGGCATCAGCCATATAGGTTGCACAGCGTTCGTCCCGCGTCAGAACATGGGTGATCTTGTGATCGAGCCGATGCATCGCATCATAAAACGGCAGTGTTGTATCACCGCAGAGGCCGAAAATGTGCTGAACACCATGTGCCTCCAGCATGCGTACCATTGCTTCTGCGCCATTCGGTTTGTTCGTCAAAGGTCACCTGTCCGTTCCAAAGCTTCAAGATCACCACAGGCGGAAGTTAAGGATCCGTCCGTCGAAAACCGTGTTCCTAAAATTGTATACAGCAATAAATGCAAAAGTGAAGACAAAAATCTTGCGACAACTTGCAAGGCCAGATATGCGTAGGAAATAACCAATTGCTGGTTTGAGAGAGCGAGTCTGAAATGGCAAAGCAGGAAAGTAGCGTCGAACGTGTTTATGAACGCCTGCGTAAAATGGCGGTCAATTTTGAGTTCAAGCCTGAAGAACGGTTGAACGAAAGCGCGCTTTCTGTCGAGTTGGCCGCAAGCCGCACGCCTCTCCGCGAAGCGTTGAACCGTCTTGTCGCCGAAGGCTTGTTAACCTTCCAGAATGGCAGGGGCTTCTTTTGCCGTGCGCTAAGCCCATCGCGCATACAAGAGCTTTATGAAGCGCGCGCGGCTGTTGAAACGGAGGCGGTGATCCGAGCGATTGAACGGGCAACTGATGAAGAAATTCAAGCGGTGGTCAACTATCTTGATCAGACGGAAGACACGTATGACACTTGCGAAGATCTATCAGAGCTTTTGAAGATGGATGAGGCCTTTCACATGCGTCTGGCTGAACTTTCCAACAATGGAGAGCTTTTGAGGCTTCTTGAAAATCTGAACAGTCGCATTCGGTATGTGCGGCTGATCAATTTGCAATTGCTAAGATTAGGGAACCAGAGTCTGGTTGCCGATGGTGCAAAGCTGTCTGCACATCGGACGATCATAGAGGCAGTGTCGCGGCGCAACAAAACAGCAGCCGTGAACGCATTGCGTGGCCACATTGAGCGTCGCCGCGAAGAAACGACCGAAGCGGTACGCATCGCATATTCACAACTTTACGTTCCCTCGCATTAGGCGAAACATGTTTAGGAGAAAGCCAATGTCTGTCGAATACGGTGGTAAAACCATATACGGCGCGAATATCGGAATCCTGATGCTGGAAACCCAGTTTCCACGCATTTTTGGCGATATCGCCAATGCGGCTACATGGCCGTTCCCTGTCCAGTACCGGATCGTGCGTGGCGCTACGCCGGATAACGTGGTTCGCAAGGACCCAATCCTGTTGGTGGATGGATTTATTGCCGCGGCAAAAGACCTTGTAGCACACGGATGTGACGGGTTGACGACGAACTGCGGGTTTCTTGCACTGATCCAGGATAAGATTTCCGAGGCTGTTCCGGTGCCTGTCGCGACATCATCTTTGATGCAGATCCCCGTTGTTCAACAATTGCTGCCAAAGTCCAAACGGGTTGGCGTAATAACCATCTCAAAGGCAAACCTCACAGGGGCGCATCTCAAAGCAGCAGGCGCGCCGCTTGATACCCCAATTGTCGGAACGGACAACGGACGCGCCTTCACGCACGGAATTCTGGACGATCAGCCCAGTATTAATTTTGAGGAGTGCCGCCTTGATTTGCTGGATGCTGCACGGGAGTTGATGACAAAACATGATGACATTGGGGCAATCGTTTTGGAGTGTACCAACATGACGCCCTATGCAGCAGATATTCGCAAGTTGACGAGTTTGCCTGTTTATTCGATCTACAGTTTTGTGAACTGGTTTCATCAAGGGCTTGTTCCGGATCGCTTCGACTTAACGCTGGATGATCCAACACTAAACCTGAACGGTGGTGAATAACGTTCTGGCGCGGGCAGTTTTATCTCTTAAGTAAGCCCGTCGTATTGTTTTTTTGCGTGCGAGCAAGTTGCGGGCTTGCGCAAGTTTCGTTGACGGTGCACAACTCAAAAGAATGCTGCCCGGGGGGGCAATTCGAACTGGAAGTATTGATGCGAACGACCCTCGCCGGAATTTTTTGTGCGTTTTTTCTTTCTGCTTTACCTGTGAATGCGCAGGATTCTACTGTCGTTCCGCTTGAGCGCGAGACGCTTGGATATGGGCGTCTTTTCACCAACGATTTTCTTGGAGACGGTGAAGACCGTTGGCGTACCGGCTCTTATGCAATGAGCCGAATCCGGGGCTATCAATGGGATGGCGAAAGACCCGAAGCATTTAGTGACCTACTGGAGTTTCGACTTAGGGCCGAGATTCTGGCTCCTGACAATCTGGTAACACCTGCAGCCGGTGACCGCAGATATGCGGGCGCATTGTCATTGGGGATGCACACGCATTTTCAACGCGGCCAAACCGAAATGAGCCTTGGTGCTGATTTGGTTGTGACAGGTCCACAGACAGGTTTGGGCGCGTTTCAACGCGAAGCGCACAAACTGCTTGATGTGGATGTTCCAACTGTCTTGGGGAACCAGATCGCCGATGGCTTTCACCCGGGGGTAACCTATGAGGCAGGGCGGCCGTTTCGTCTTTCTGAAACGGCCATGGTTCGTCCGTTTGTTGAGATGCAGGTTGGCGCCGAAGATCTGGTTCGCATCGGCGCAGATATGATTATCGGGCGTTTTGGTCAGCGTGACCTTTTCGTGCGCGATGTCTCATCAGGTCAGCTTTATAGTGCTGTCCGGCAGGGAGACCAAGGTACGAGTTTTGTCGTGGGCGGGGACATCGCAAAAGTGGATAGCTCGATCTACTTGCCGGATGCCAATGGTTACGTTCTCACAGACTCCCGCGACCGGCTTCGTGCCGGCGTTCACTGGCAAGGAGAGCGTACAGGCGTTTTCTACGGTCTGACGTGGCTTGGCCGCGAATTTGAGGCGCAGAATGACAGTCAGATCGTTGGCTCGATCAATCTGAGATTAAATTTTTGAGTCCAATTGGACACAGGATGATCCGGTAGAGACGAGCGGGCGATCGTCCCCCTTTCCAGACTGATTCGTTCCTGTTACCTTCTTGGTAATAAAAAAATAAAAGAGCAGGCATTCAGGCATGATGACGGGCTTTCAGGGCACGTTTGTAATCTCCTGGCAGCAGACAGAAGTTGATGGTCAAAAGGCCACAACGACAGACGAGTTAACCATCGGCGCGACGTGGCGCTGGAGTGGACGACCAGTTCGAGTGGATGGCTCGAGCGACGTTTTATGTCTGGGTATGGCCAATGGAGAGGCAGACTTAAGGAAACGGGCAGCACGTGTTGTCCGCAGGTTGGTAGGCGTCGCGCTGGAACCTACCCAAAACATCAATTCTATTGATATAGACGACCCGCTTTTTGAAAGCAGCTTTGTCGTCACTGATGGCAGACGCGTTTTTACAGTTACGATCATTGATGTTACGAAAGATACACCACCATTGTTGATGATGCTGGATGAGTTGCCACCAACAGACACTGACCTTTGGATTGTTCATCGCATCATGAGCGATCACACGGTGAATTTAGACGAACGTTCGAAAGACGGGGTGATTTGCTTCACACCCGGAACCTGGCTTCGCACCCCTGATGGCCCCAGGCTGATCGAAGACCTGGCCGAAGGCGATAGGGTTTGCACAAAAGACAGCGGTGATCAGGAGATTTGCTGGATAGGACAGCGCCGGATGTCTGGCGCGCGCCTGCACGCACTTCCACATCTGCGGCCCATTCGTATACGTGCCGGTGCTCTTTTGGGCGGTGAGCCTGATCAGGACCTGATCGTTTCGCCCGATCATCGCATTCTGATCAAGGGAAACGAAGCGCAAATCCTGTTCAACACGCCCGAAGTATTGGTAGCTGCTAAAGATCTATTGAATGACCGCACGATATTGATTGATCATAACGCCCGGGAAATTACCTACATTCACCTTTTATTGGACTCGCACGAAATCGTCTGGGCAAATGGTGTTGAGACCGAGAGCTTCCATCCGGCCAACACCTCATTGAGTTCTGTAGAAGAAGAGCAGCGTGCGCGCATGTTGCATAGGTTCCCCGATATCGCGGATGACCCAAACAACTATGGTGGTTTTGCGCGCCGTAACTTATCTGATTCAGAAGCGGCAATCTTAAGGTATAAGGTTGCCTGAAAAGATGGTGTTTGCCATTGACTCTGAGCTGACAGCCCCCTAAACCCCGCTTCGTTCCCGGTCAGCGATGGCCGGGGCATTTATTTGGTGTTGGTGGCCCCCGTAAGGGGATGCCTGTCGGTCAAACCGTTAAGGGGGAGACAAAGGACAACGCCCTTCATACGACTAGAAGGATATCAGCCGTGACGAAACGCACCGCTGCCAAGCATAAACTCGACCGCCGGATGGGTGAAAACATCTGGGGTCGTCCGAAATCTCCGGTTAACCGTCGTGAATATGGCCCCGGCCAGCACGGTCAGCGCCGTAAAGGCAAACTGTCCGACTTTGGCATTCAGCTGCGCGCAAAGCAAAAGCTGAAGGGTTACTATGGCGATCTGACTGAAAAACAATTCCGCCGCATCTACTCTGAAGCCGAGCGCCTGAAAGGCGACACGGGTGAAAACCTGATCGGTTTGCTGGAGCGCCGTCTCGATGCGATTGTGTACCGCGCTAAATTCGTCGCCACAATTTTCGCAGCACGTCAATTCGTGAACCACGGGCATGTCCGTGTGAATGGCCAAAAGGTCAACATCCCTTCATACCTTGTAAAAGAGGGTGACGTTATCGAAGTGCGTGACCGCTCTAAGCAACTCGCGGTTCTGCTGGAAGCCACTCAACTGGCTGAGCGCGACGTGCCTGATTACCTCGATGCAGACCATTCCAAAATGATCGCAACATTCGTGCGGACACCAGGCCTTGGCGATGTGCCATATCCAGTAATGATGGAACCAAATCTCGTCGTGGAATTTTACGCGAAGAACTAATCTTCGCCACACCGAATTCAGAAAGCCGCGCCGGGAAACCGACGCGGCTTTTTTCGTTCAATGTGTTCGGGCAAGTCTATGGGTTCACGAGATGAGCAGAAGATTTTTTAGGCACGGTGGCCGAAAAGAAGAATTACCACAGTCGTTTGGCGCCCGCACAGAAGTTTGTCATTTTGTGTAGTAAAGGCAGTCGCCACCGAATAGAAAAGCCCGAGCAGGAGATTTCAGATGACGACAGAGATTCAGCCACAACCCGGGATTATGGAGATTTCGCTCTACCAGGGAGGCAAGGCCAACATCGAAGGTGCAAGCAGAGTCATTAAGCTTTCATCTAACGAAAATCCGTTTGGCCCGTCTGAGAAAGCGATAGAAGCTTACCGCCGTGCCGCACATGAATTGCACCGCTATCCCCCAACGGATCATCGATCATTGCGTGAAGCAATCGGCGCCGTTCACGGGCTGGATCCTGATAAGATAATTTGTGGCGTCGGTTCCGACGAAATTATCACATTCCTCTGTCAGGCATATGCCGGACAAGGGGATGAGGTAATCTTCACGGAACATGGCTTTTCAATGTATCGTATCTCCGCACTTGCCGCCGGTGCAACACCTATCGAAGTACCTGAACGCGAGCGCGTCGCGGACGTTGAATCAATCCTTGCTGCGTGCAACGAGAAGACAAGGCTTGTCTTTATTGCCAACCCCAACAATCCGACTGGTACAATGATTGGTGGGAATGATGTTGCACGCCTTGCAGCCGGGCTTCCGCCTCAGGCTTTGCTGGTGCTGGACGGAGCCTATGCAGAATACGTCGAAGGTTTCGACGGCGGGGCTGCGTTGGTTGAAGCGCGCGAAAATGTCTTTATGACGCGGACCTTTTCAAAACTTTACGGTCTTGGCGGATTACGGATCGGCTGGGGATATGGCCCAAAGGAAATCATTGACGTTCTCAACCGTATTCGAGGCCCCTTTAACCTTTCACAACCGCAACTGGATGCCGCAGAAGCGGCATTGAAAGATCGGGCGTATGTTGAAAAGTGTCGCACAGAAAACACCCGTATGCGGGCGTGGTTGGCAGAAGCGCTGGCTGAGCTGGGCGTGCCGTCAGACACGTCTTGCGCGAACTTCATTCTTGCCCGGTTTGCGGATCAGGCCGAAGCAGAAGCATGTGATGATTACCTGCAATCACAGGGGCTTCTCGTACGGCGTGTTGCCGGGTACAATTTGCCAAATTGCCTGCGGATAACCGTAGGAGACGAGGCATCCTGCCGTCGGGTTGCACATGCGGTGGCGGGTTTCAAGGCGTTGGAAAAATGAGCCAGATTTATGATCGGGTTGCCCTGATAGGGCTCGGGCTTATAGCATCATCAATGTTCTGGGCGATGAAGCGGGGTGGCTTGGCCGGCGAGGTTACGGGCTACGCGCGCTCTGAAGAGACGCGTGCGACTGCGCGTGAAATTGGATTGTGTGATCGCGTCTGCGAAAGCGCAGCAGAGGCAGTGGAGGGTGCGGATCTTGTCGTGCTCTGTGTACCTATCGGTGCAATGGAAGCTGTTACTGTCGAGATAGCACCGCATTTGGCAAAAGGCGCAACCGTCAGCGATGTCGGGTCCGTGAAACGTGCGGTTATAGAAGCTGTTAAACCCCATTTACCAAAAGATGTTCATTTTGTTCCGGCGCATCCCTTGGCCGGAACGGAGCATTCCGGGCCGAAGTCCGGTTTTGCAGAGCTTTTCGAAAACCGCTGGTGTTTGTTGGTACCAGAAGGCGCAGATACCAAAGCTGTTGCGCGGTTAAGAAAGCTTTGGGAAGCGATGGGGGCCAATGTTGATGAAATGGAGGCCGATCATCATGATTTAGTGCTTGCTGTTACGAGCCACGCACCGCACCTGATTGCATACACGATGGTGGGTGTTGCGGATGATCTGCGCCGCGTCACAGACAGCGAAATCATTAAATACTCCGCAGCCGGTTTTCGCGATTTTACCCGCATTGCGGCAAGTGACCCGACAATGTGGCGTGACGTATTTCTGACAAATAAAGATGCAACATTGGAAATTCTGGGGCGCTTCACAGAAGAACTCTTTGCGCTGCAGCGTGCCATCCGAACGGGGGATGGCGATCATCTGTTTGACTATTTTACCCACACACGGGCGATCCGGCGTGGTATTATTGAGGCAGGGCAAGACACGGACGCCCCCGATTTTGGGCGAGGAGCAGCGAAGGAATGAGAAAAGGCGCAACCGCTTTAGTGCTTGTATTGGCTGGTCTTTGGACCACATCTGCAGCATTAGCGAACGCACCGGAACGTTCTTTACGCCCTTCAGCACGTGCTGTTACCAGCCAATTAATCTTGCCACGAGAAACAACCGTTCCGGTCTATTACAACGCATCTATCCGTCCAATACCGCGCCCTTCAGCAGGTTTGACTGGTTCGAGTGAATCAGCACAGTATATTGTCCGCGCTGCCAGTCTGCCCATGATTGCCGTGCGTATCGCAAGCTCTGTTCCGGGTGTTGCACGCTCGCTCCGGCCTGTTGCACGACCTAGGGACATTGCAGTTCTTGCACGAAACCAGTCGCAAAGCCCTGTTCGGGTTGCGTCCTCTGAACCAGCAGAAACAGCGCCCCGGCGTGAAACACGACGCGACCGGCGTCAACGCACGCGTCAGACACGTCAGGGATCAGTTTGCGGAGACCGCAGCATACGGGGGCAGGAAATCTCGTCTATTCGTGGTCGACTGCGTGGATGCGGGGTTTCGAGCCCAGTCCGGATTACTGAAATTGATGGTGTCAGCCTCACTCAGCCAGCAACAATCAATTGCGAAACGGCACGCGCATTGAAAACCTGGATTAACAATGGTGTGCGTCCTGCGGTCGGCAGGCTTGGAGGAGGCGTTTCCAGTTTGCGGGTAATTGCGCATTATTCGTGTCGCACGCGCAACAACCAACCCGGTGCGCGAGTATCTGAACATGGCAGGGGTAAGGCCGTTGATATCGCTGCTATTAACCTTAACAATGGCAGCTCGCTGACGGTTTTAACAGGTTGGCGGGATCGCACCCAAAGACGTGTGCTGCGCAGAATACACAGTTCCGCGTGTGGTCCGTTTGGAACAGTGCTTGGTCCTGATGCAGATCGCCATCACCGGGATCATTTTCATCTCGACACGGCAAGACACAGGGGCGGGTCTTACTGCCGCTAGCGCAGACGTGGGGCTGTCCCAAAAGAAAGCGGCCCAAAATAGAAAACCTGGTTTTCGAAGGTGAGCGGAATATCAAGCGTTGCCACCCCGGCAACATCTTTTGAGAGCGGTGCCAGTGCGCCTTCCCATGCGGGCTCGACCAGCCCAAGCTTTACAAGAAGCTGAAAAACCTCACGCCAGTTTGCTGCATGAAGATCAAGCGTTCCTTCCGCATATCCCAGATCGTCGGCTTTGAGCGTTCCGCTCAGGCTAAGCTCCATGTCACCCCAATCAAATCGAATGGTTTTAATCGCAACATCAGTCACCTCAGGTGGCTGGCTACCGTCCGATATACGGCCAATAGCGGCTGTTAAGCCAAACGTTGCATCGGCGGTTAGCCCATCGACTAGATTTGGATACTTACTCGTTGGGTCAAGGATATTGCTCAAGGTCTCTGGTAGTTTCAGCATTGAAAGCCGCAGCGACACATCATGCGCGAAGGGACGGGCAGTTGTCTGGCGGGATGCAAAAAAAACGCGCTCCACCTCAAATTGGTCGGTGCCTTCCGGGACAATGGTCAGCTTATCGATTGAATATCTAACTCGATCTATCGCTAGGCTGGTATTGGGTTCGAAAACAACGCTGCCGCGCATATCTTCGGAGGTGATATCAAGTGCAATGCCGGGCAAAATTAAACGTTGTTCATTGGGCCAGGAAGCGATGATGTGGTTTGGTTTGTAGCTTAGCGCAAAAAGGTGAAAGAACGGTGCCTGCCATGTGATGCCGCTTGCTGCGTGCGAAAAAGAAACGTTCTCAATTGTGGTATCAAACCGGTTTGGGAAACCGCGCGTTTCCAAGGCGCTGTACTCAGCAGCAAGGCCGTTCTTAGGTGCCTCTGCCAACCACGTGACAAGACCTTTTTCGACAGCAGTCGATCCGACAAACCAATAACCACCCCAAAGCGATGCAGCGGTCACGACAATGATACTTAGCAGTCGCATTATCACCCCTTCCATGATCTTGCGCCTTGGTGTTTATAGGCGTAAAAAGGAAAGGGCCAGACCAATGGCAGATGCGTCCCTTTGGGTCTTTGGATATGGTTCACTGATGTGGAACCCGGGTTTTCCGTTTGCGGAGCGCCAGATTGCGACTTTGTCGGATTTTCACAGGTGTTTTTGTATGCGGTCCATCCACCATCGAGGAACAGAACAAGAGCCGGGTTTGGTGCTCGCACTTGATCGGGCTGTAGGGGCAAGCTGCGATGGGCTGGCCTTTTGCGTCGCACCCGAACATGCAGACGAAACCTTGGCTGGGTTGCGAGAGCGGGAATTGATTTCTTCTGCATATCTTGAGGCAGAACTTGAAATCAAACTCCGAGATGGTCGATTGGTGACTTCGATCACTTACATTGTTGATCCGGACCACGTTCAATACTGCGGTGGGTTGCCGCTGGAAGAACAGGCCGGGATTATTGCCAAAGCTGTCGGGGGTAGGGGGCCAAATAACGAGTACCTGTTTAACACCGCAGCACATCTGGAAGAACTGGGCATCCGTGATCCAGACCTTTCATGGTTGTCTGGTCATGTCCGGGCATTGTCCGGTTAATCAAATAAGATTGAAGGTTGGCGAATGCTGCGCGACCCCCTATTCTGCCCGAAACAACAACAGCGTCAGGACATGTCCAAATGATGGGCCACCCAGATCGCGAGGCCGAGCCGTACTTTACACAACCAGTGCGTCAGATAATGACGATGCTGATCGTTTTAGGGTTGGTGGGTCTTGGAGCCTATGTGGCCTTTCCTAAGGTCGCCCCAGTCTTTTTAGCAAATCCGTATCTGAATGGATTTATTCTGTTTGTTTTTGTGATCGGGGTTTTCGCCTGTTTTTGGCAGGTTGCTCAGCTTGTATCTTCAGTAGGCTGGATTGAAGGCTTTGCCGCACAAAGACTTGGCCATGAAATGACCAAAGCGCCGCGGTTGCTTGCGTCTTTAGCGGGGCTGTTACGCTCGCGTGGCACAAGGGTGCAAATCAGCTCTTCATCCAGCGCTTCGATTCTGGATTCAGTAGCGACCCGAATAGACGAAGCCCGGGACATCACGCGCTACATCGTTAATCTTCTGATATTCCTTGGTCTGTTGGGTACCTTTTATGGCCTTGCAACGACTGTTCCGGCACTTGTGGAAACCATCAAATCCCTTGCCCCGCAAGATAGTGAAGGCGGGATCGAAGTTTTTGGCCGCCTTATGAGCGGCCTTGAGGCCCAGCTTGGTGGCATGGGCACTGCTTTTGCATCGTCTTTGTTGGGGCTGGCAGGATCCCTGGTTGTCGGGCTGCTGGAATTGTTTGCAGGCCACGGGCAAAACCGTTTTTACCGCGAACTGGAAGAATGGCTTTCGACAATCACACGGGTCGGCTTTTCCACGGGTGAAACCGAAGGTAGCGGTGAACACGGGCAGGTCGCTGTGGTGCTCGACGAAATGTCCAGACAGATGGAGGCCATGCAAGAGATGTTCGGCCAGTCCGATGCGAGCCGCACCTCTCTGGATGAACAACTTGGAAAACTGGTCAAATCGGTTGAGAAGATGGCCGAAACAGCTGGAAAAGGGCAATCCGGCACAGAAACTGTGATACAAGCGCTTGGACAGGTTGCTGAAGGGCAAGCCAGGCTCATCAATACAATAGAAGCTTCATTGGAAGAAGGTGGCGGTGCCCATGTTGATGCTGAAAGCCGCATGCGTCTACGGTCTATTGATGTGCAACTGTTGCGTATCCTGGAAGAGATTTCTGCGGGCAGGCAGGAATCAACTGCTGAGCTGCGCGGGGAACTGGCACAACTAAACCGAACAATCCGAGAGTTATCGACAGAACAGGAACAAGGATAAGTCATGGCGCTAAGTCGTCGAACAGGAAACAGGTTGCAGGCCTCTATCTGGCCGGGCTTTGTTGACGCGATGACTGCGCTGCTGTTGGTGCTTATGTTTGTTTTGACCATTTTCATGGTCGTCCAGTTTGTGCTGCGTGAAACGATCACCGGGCAAGAGTCGGAACTTGATCAACTGACAGAACAGATAATGAGTCTGGCTGATGCGCTGGGGCTCGAACAAAACCGCGCACGTGAACTTCAGTCTGAAGTGACGCGTTTAGGGGCTTCGCTGGAAGGTGCGCAAAACACAGCCGAAGTTCAGGCAGCACTTATCGCGACATTGCAGTCGCAGACTGCATTTCAAACCGAAGAGCTTGCAGCAGAACGTGCGCGCATCACCAGCTTTGAAGCACAGGTCGCAACCTTGCTGGCAGAACGCGACAATGCACTAGAGCGGGGTGATGTACTTTCTGTCGCCGTTGAAGAACTGGAAGCCGCGCGTGCAGAACTGATTAGCGATCAGGAAGCGCTGCAACTGGCACTGGCGCGGGCACGTGATGAAATAGATGTGCAGGTTGAAACGGCCCGCTTAGCAGCCGCCCGGCGCGAGGCTCTGGATGCGCTGATTGCCGATATGCGCCAGCGAAATGCTGAGGCTGGTCAGAAAAATACAGACCTGCAGGCACAACTTGAAACTGCGCAATCGGAGCTTAGCGACGCAGAGCGTTTGCGCCTGACTGAAGCCGCAGCAGCAGAAGCGCTACGCGAAAGACTGCAAAACGCAGATAGCGAGTTGACGGCAATGACGCTTGCTTTGGAAGAGCAACGTAAAAAGGCGGAAGATACGCTGACCCTTCTTGCGGCCGCCCAAGCCGCGCGTGAAGATTTGAGCGTAAGGCTCGCTGCGGCCTTGACGACAGGACAGGAAGCGACCGAGGCGCGAGACGCTTTTCAAACGCAATTGGCTGCAGCCCTGCTTGCGAAAAACAATACAGAAGAAAACCTGGCTGTAGCTGAACAAGCGCTAGAAGCGATGATCGCAGAGGTCGCAGCACTGGGTGACGTTGCTGCAACCAAAGAGGAGATTGAGGCGCAGCTTGTAGCAGCGCTTGCCGCCCAAATGGCTGCTGAACAAGCCGCCGAACGCGCCTTTGCAAGTGCTGATGAGCGTGATGCCGTTCTGGCCGAGGCACTTGCGGCGAAACTGGCAGCAGAAGAAAGAGAAGCAGAAGCGCTGACCAGCGCTGAAGAACACGCCCTTCTTTTGCAAACAGCAAACCGCGAGTTGGAAAAACAGGAAGCACAGTCAGCTGAAAGCCAGCGCCGTATGGCATTGCTCAGTGAACAGGTTGCAGCATTGCGCTCACAGCTTGGGTCTTTGCAAGCTATTCTAGACGAAGCCGCGGCAAAAGATGTAGCTGCAAATGTTCAGATTGAAGCGCTTGGATCACAGTTGAACACGGCCCTCGCGCAAGTTGCAGCTGAAGAACGCCGAAGACGTGAACTGGAAGAAGCGGAACGCAAGCGTCTGGAAGAACGGGCGCTGGACTTGGAGCGCTACAGGTCAGAGTTTTTTGGCCAGTTACGTGATGTTTTGGGCGAACAAGAAGGTGTCAGGATTGAGGGTGACAGGTTTGTTTTCTCTTCCGAAGTTCTGTTTGCGCCCGGCGCAGTTGATCTATCAGAAGAAGGTCGCGGTGAAATCGCGAAAGTCGCCCGGATATTGCAAGAAGTTGTCGATGACATTCCACCCCAACTTGACTGGGTCATTCGTGTAGATGGTCATACGGACGATGTTCCATTGATCAGCACCGGGAAGTACCAGGATAATTGGGAGCTTAGTCAAGGTCGGGCGTTGTCGGTGGTTCGATATATGATTGAAGAACTTGGAATACAGCCAGATCGGCTAGCCGCTGCGGGTTTCGGGCAGTTCCACCCAATCAATCCAGAACCAACGCGCGAGGCCCGTGCGCAGAACCGTCGTATTGAGCTTAAGTTTACAGAGAAATAGGGAATGCGGCGGTTTGGTTGCAAACAAAATCTCCCGCAACGTTGAACGCAGCGGGAGATCTTTCTTGAACATTTGACCTATGTGATCAGTCGGCAGTTAACAGCGGCGGTGTTTTTCCTGAAAGTTGTCGTTTTTCTGGTGCTAACATTGTGATTTTAAGCTCGCCCCCTTTGGTGCCAACTTTGACCACGCCACCTTTCGCCAGTTTACCAAACAGCAGTTCCTCGGCCAGAGGTTTCTTGATGTGTTCCTGAATGACACGGCCAAGTGGGCGCGCACCCATTTTTGTGTCATACCCTTTGTCGGCCAGCCATTCCGCGGCAGAGCGGCTAAGCTCTATCGTAACATTGCGGTCCATCAACTGCGCTTCAAGCTGAAGCACGAATTTCTCGACCACTTGCAGGATCACTTCTTTGCTGAGCGGCGCAAAGCTGACCACCGCATCCAGACGATTTCGGAATTCTGGTGTGAATGTCCGCTCGATCGCTGCGGTATCTTCGCCTTCGCGCCGATCACGACCAAATCCGATAGCCTCTTTGGCTTGTTCGGCTGCACCAGCGTTTGATGTCATGATCAAAATCACATTACGGAAATCAACCGTTCTGCCATTGTGGTCGGTCAGTTTGCCGTGATCCATGACCTGCAACAGAATATTGTAAACATCCGGGTGCGCTTTTTCCATTTCGTCAAGCAGCAGTACACAGTGTGGGTGCTGATCGACGCCATCTGTCAGCATACCACCTTGATCAAACCCGACATAACCCGGAGGTGCGCCGATTAGCCGTGATACCGCGTGTTTTTCCATGTACTCGGACATGTCAAAGCGCAAAAGCTCGACACCCAGGGTATCAGCGAGCTGCTTGGCGACCTCAGTCTTGCCGACACCCGTAGGACCGGTAAATAGATAGTTGCCAATGGGTTTCTCTGGTTCACGCAGACCGGCACGGGCCAGTTTGATAGCCGAAGACAGCGCGTCGATTGCACTATCCTGACCAAAGACCACCCGTTTCAGAGATTTCTCAAGATCGCGCAGAACTTCTGCGTCGTCTTTGGAGACACTTTTCGGTGGGATGCGGGCAATTTTTGCAACCACAGCCTCAATTTCCTTGGTGCCAATCGTTTTGCGGCGTTTGGATTCCGTTAGAAGATGTTGCGCAGCACCTGCTTCGTCGATCACATCGATGGCTTTATCTGGCAGCTTACGGTCCGTAATGTAGCGTGCTGACAAATCCACTGCGGTCCTGATTGCATCAGCCGTGTAGCGGATATCGTGGTGGTCCTCAAAATATGGCTTGAGTCCGCGCAAGATTTTTACAGTGTCTTCTATGGAAGGTTCGTTCACGTCAATTTTCTGAAACCTGCGCGAAAGTGCGCGGTCTTTTTCAAAATGCTGACGGAATTCTTTATAAGTGGTAGAACCCATACAGCGCAACTTGCCACCTTGAAGCGCGGGTTTCAGCAGGTTGCTGGCGTCCATGGCACCACCAGACGTGGCACCGGCCCCGATTACAGTATGTATTTCATCAATGAACAAAACCGCATCTGGGTGCTCTTCGAGTTCAGACATCACAGCTTTCAGCCGCTCTTCAAAATCCCCGCGGTAACGTGTGCCCGCCAAAAGCGCGCCCATATCAAGCGAATAAATCGTCGCCTGAGAAAGGATTTCAGGTGTTTCACCCTGTACGATTTTGCGTGCCAAACCTTCTGCAATAGCAGTCTTCCCGACACCGGGATCGCCTACCAAAAGCGGGTTATTCTTGCGGCGGCGGCATAGCACCTGAATGCAGCGCTCTACCTCGTGTTCGCGGCCAATCAACGGGTCAACATCGCCCTTGCGTGATTTCGCGTTCAGATCGACGCAATATTTTGCAAGGGCAGATTCTTTACCCTCTTCTTCAGCAACCTGCGTCGCTTCCTCAAAATCGGAGGAGCCGGTAACTGGTCGGGCTTCGCCAAAGCCAGGGTCTTTGGCGACTCCATGCGCGATATAGTTCACCGCATCGTAACGTGTCATTTCCTGTTCTTGCAGGAAGTAAGCCGCATTGCTCTCGCGCTCCGCGAAAATAGCCACAAGTACGTTTGCACCCGTTACTTCAGAACGCCCCGAAGACTGAACGTGGATGGCCGCGCGTTGGATGACGCGCTGGAAAGCTGCGGTTGGCACAGCTTCAGACCCCTCAACATCAGTGACGAGCGTGTTCAGGTCATCGTCTATGAATTCGCTTAGAGTCTGGCGCAGTTCTGACAGATCAACACTGCAGGCCAACATGACCTTCGCTGCGTCAGGCTCATCAATCAGCGCCAAAAGCAAATGTTCCAGGGTGGCAAGTTCATGTTGACGTGCGTTCGCTAAGGCTAACGCAGAATGGATTGCCTGCTCGAGCGTATTTGAAAATGAAGGCACGACGTGGTGCTCCTTTCATTTGGTCCGGATGGGAAGCCCACCTTGACCGTGGCCTGTTACTCTTAAAGTTCGGTTGTGTTCCCGCGAGCTTCAAGGTCTTTTTTATCAAATCATGTCACATTTCATGTCATTGGGCGAAATTAATGTGGCTTGACACTGTTCTTTTTTTAAAACCTCAAAAATTGTCCTTTCGACGGCGAATTTCAGCAAAGACAGAGACATCATCGAAATCCGTCATTGAAAGCGCTAATTTCATTGATGGCAAATGCGCCCTGAGAAACGGATTGGTCGCCTTTTCTTCTGTCAGGGTTGAAGGGACCGTTGCGCGGCCCGAGGCCCTGGCTGCGGCAATTGACTGCGCTCTTGATATAAGTGCCTCATTATCCGGTTCAATGGTCAGCGCAAATCTGGCGTTCGCTTGAGTGTACTCATGCCCGGAATACACGATTGTATCATCAGGCAATGCCGCAAGCTTTGAAAGGCTGTTCCACATTTGCGCGGCTGAGCCTTCAAACAGTCTTCCGCATCCAAGCGCCATAAGGCTGTCTGCAGTAAAGACGGCATTGGCAGAGGGGATAAAATACGCGATATGACCAACCGTATGGCCCGAAACGTCTAAAACACGTACATTTTGGCCTGCAAACGTGAATTCCGCTCCATCTGACACAGCGGTATCAAGTGCGGGTAACCGATGCTTATCAGCCGCAGCACCTACGATGACCGGTGCGTAACGCTCCTTAAGCGCAGCGACACCGTCGATATGGTCATAATGGTGATGTGTGAGAAGGATCATGTCGAGCGACCAGCCGCGTCGCTCAAGTTCTTCTATGATTGGGGCTGCTTCTGGCGCATCAACCAAAGCGGTCTGGTTATGCTCCGGACTATGCATAAGGAAAGCATAGTTGTCGGACAGGCAGGGAACGGTGATGATTTCGAGGGGCACGAGGAGGAGACCTTTCTTTTGAGTCCCCAAAGTCTTGCCCAAAGAACTGGCGAGCGCAATATTGAGTGGCAATAAAAACACAGCAAAAATATAGTGATGATATGACAAAAACACCTCTGATCATGCCTGATGCCCCTTTCTTAAAAGAACATAATGAGGATGGTCAGCTGTTTTCCCCTTCTGCAGAGCGCAATCTTGGTCCGATTATTAAGCAGCTCGCGAACCATGTTCCAGCGCAGGGGACGGCACTGGAGATTGCAAGCGGGACGGGGCAACATGTTGCAACTCTGGCTAAACGGTTCCCGAGGGTGAATTGGCAACCCAGCGATATTGCCCTTGACCGGCTGCGTAGCATCGAAGCTTGGCGCAAAACGGTTAGGTTGGACAATCTCTTACCAGCGCTTCAACTGAACGCCGCAGGGAAATGGGACGATCACCTAACAGATTTGAAACTGATTTATGTCGTCAACCTGTTCCACCTGATCTCGGAAAAGGACGCAGTGGCAGTTCTCAAAGGAATGTCCGATTCGTTGGGGAATGATGGGCGTGTCTTTATTTATGGCCCATTCAAAGAACATGAACAGTATCGCAGTGAAGGCGATGCGCGGTTTGATTCAAACCTTACCGCTCAGGACCCGGAAATTGGATATAAAGATGTCGCCTGGATGTGGCGGCAAATGAAGGATTCGGGGCTTGGTCGCGTAGAGCAGGTAGAAATGCCGGCGAACAACCTGTCGCTTGTTTCCCAAAAAATAGTTGAATCCCCGGTTTAACGCTAAACAACGTAATCGTGGCATTTTCAGTCTCATTGAGTATGGTCTGTCCTGACACCACTATACACGGTGAAATTTTATGCACCTCGACGTGTTAGATTTGAGGAACTTTTATTACCGCAGTATGCTGGGACGCACTGCGCAAAAAGCAGTGCGTGATCAGATTTTCAAACTCTGGCCAGAAGCGAAGGGGCAAACCGTTGTCGGTTTCGGGTTCGCAGCACCTTTGTTGCGGCCGTATTTAAAGGATGCACGGCGCGTTATGGCGCTTATGCCCGGCCCGCAAGGTGTGATGCATTGGCCTACGGGGGAACGGAATGTCGCCTTGCTTTGCGAGGAAACGATTTGGCCGTTGCAGACGGGCTCGGTTGATAAGCTTGTTTTGATGCACGGTTTGGAAACCAGTGAACACCCAACCGCATTGCTCGAGGAATGCTGGCGCGTACTCGGACCCGGTGGTCGAGCACTGTTTGTTGTACCAAACCGTGCTGGGTTGTGGGCCCGTCGCGACAAAACACCTTTTGGATACGGGCGCCCTTTCAGTTTGATCCAACTGGAAAACCAGTTACGCCGTCACAACTTTGTTCCGGAACGCCACGTCGCTGCATTATTCGCCCCACCGAGCGATCGACGCTTCTGGCTGCGCACCGGACAAATCTGGGAGAAAGGGGGGCGAAAAATATCGTCGTACCTTGCAGGCGGGGTATTGATTGTAGAGGCGACGAAGCAGGTTTTCGCCCCAACGAAGCCCGGATTGCCGGAAGCGATCCGTCGTCCGTTGAATGTTCTTGATGGTTTAACGAAACCCGAAGTGAAACCAATCTAGTCAATAGGAATCGCCTAGAGACAGGGATTCTTTAATTTTTTTCGATGTTTTTCGTGACGCATTCCGTCGCACCCGGCCTAAACCCTTGTTTTACAGGCCTAGAGAATGAACGGAATAACATCAAAGGCAGTTGATAGGTGAGAATGCGTCTGCTACACCCCTGCCGAATTTGGCGCTTACATTCGTTTGCGCTTATAAGCCGCCCTGCCATGCATCCTGAGAAGATGTAAGTCGGGGCTCGTGACATCGGAAGGGTGGACGTGTCAGAACCAGCTTCGATCTCATCAGGCATTGCTAAGCGCTATGCCACGGCCATTTTTGAATTGGCCAAAGAAGGCAAAAGCCTTAAAGCGCTTGAAGGCGACCTTGATACGCTTGAGGCCGCGATTGCCGAAAGCAGCGATTTTGCTGCATTGATTTCTTCGCCAGTTTATTCTCGCGAAGATCAGGCGGGGGCCCTAAGTGCGCTTGCCAAAAAAATGAAACTATCGCCAATGGTGTCTAATTCGCTAGGTCTTATGGCAAGCAAACGCCGCCTGTTTGTGCTGCCTTATCTGGCCGCCGAACTGCGTCAGCAAATTGCTGATGAAAAAGGTGAGGTGACAGCAGACGTGACGGCAGCAAAAGCGCTGACCAAAACGCAATCGGACAAACTTGCCAAAACGCTGAAAGCGTCAATCGGAAAAGATGTCAAAATTAACGTGGCCGTCGATGAAAGTCTCATCGGTGGCCTTATTGTTAAGGTGGGCTCGAAAATGATCGATACGTCGATTCGGGCCAAGCTAAACACCCTCCAGAATTCAATGAAAGAGGTCGGATAATGGGTATCCAAGCAGCCGAAATCTCTGCGATCCTCAAGGAGCAGATCAAAAACTTCGGGCAAGACGCTGAAGTCGCAGAAGTGGGCCGCGTGCTCTCTGTTGGCGATGGTATTGCGCGGGTCTACGGGTTGGACAATGTTCAAGCCGGTGAGATGGTCGAGTTCCCGGGCGGAATTCGGGGCATGGCCCTGAACTTGGAAGCAGACAACGTAGGGGTCGTGATCTTTGGCTCAGACAGTGACATCAAAGAAGGCGATGTCGTTAAACGCACAAAATCGATTGTGGACGTTCCGATTGGTGACGAACTGCTTGGTCGCGTTGTTGACGGCCTTGGGAACCCAATTGATGGCAAAGGCGCTGTCAAAACAAAGAAACGCGCTGTTGCTGACCAGAAAGCGCCTGGCATCATCCCGCGTAAATCGGTTCACGAGCCAATGGCGACGGGCCTGAAATCTGTTGACGCTATGATCCCGATCGGCCGTGGCCAGCGCGAGCTGATCATTGGTGACCGCCAAACCGGTAAAACTGCCGTTGCGTTGGATACGATCCTGAATCAGAAAGCTTACAACGACGCCGCTGGCGACGATGAGAGCAAAAAACTCTATTGTATCTACGTTGCTGTTGGTCAAAAACGCTCAACCGTTGCGCAGTTGGTCAAGAAGCTCGAAGAAACCGGCGCGATTGAATATACAATCGTCGTGGCTGCAACCGCATCTGATCCGGCACCAATGCAGTTCCTTGCACCTTATTCGGCGACTACTATGGCTGAGCATTTCCGTGACAACGGACGCCACGCGCTGATCATTTACGATGACCTTAGTAAGCAAGCTGTTTCCTACCGTCAGATGTCTCTGTTGCTGCGCCGTCCGCCCGGACGTGAAGCTTACCCAGGTGACGTTTTCTACCTTCACTCCCGCCTGCTGGAACGTTCTTCTAAATTGAACGAAGACAATGGTTCCGGTTCTTTGACCGCCCTGCCGATCATTGAAACCCAAGGTGGTGACGTTTCTGCGTTTATCCCTACCAACGTGATCTCGATCACTGACGGTCAGATCTTCCTGGAAACCGAACTGTTCTACCAAGGCATTCGCCCGGCTGTGAACACCGGTCTTTCGGTTTCGCGGGTTGGTTCTTCGGCACAAACCGATGCAATGAAATCTGTCGCTGGACCGGTTAAACTAGAACTGGCTCAGTATCGTGAGATGGCAGCTTTTGCGCAGTTCGGGTCTGACCTTGATGCATCAACACAAGCGATGCTGAATCGTGGTGCGCGTTTGACCGAGCTTATGAAGCAATCACAGTATTCACCTTTGACCAACGCCGAGATTGTTTGCGTGATTTACGCAGGCACCAAAGGCTATCTGGACAAGATCGATGTGAAACAAGTTGGTCGTTTCGAAGCAGGCCTGTTGAACCACCTGCGTCAAAACCACGCCGATTTGCTGAAAGACATCACCGACAATGACCGTAAGGTTAAAGGTGAGCTTGAGGATAAAATCAAAACGGCACTCGATGAATTCGCCGCAGATTTCGCTTAATTAACGTGGCCAGGGGATAGGATTGGATACATGCCAAACCTGAAGGACCTTAAGAACAGGATCGCGAGTGTCAAATCGACTCGCAAGATCACGAAGGCCATGCAGATGGTCGCCGCGGCAAAACTTCGCCGTGCGCAGGACGCTGCTGTAGCTGGACGCCCATACGCGGAGCGGATGAATGCCGTTCTGAGTGGGTTGGCAGCTTCAGTTGGCAAATCAGACTCCGCGCCTAAACTGCTCGCAGGGACCGGTTCCGACCAGAAGCACCTATTGGTGGTGTTGACGGCGGAACGGGGGCTTTGTGGCGGCTTCAACTCGTCAATTGTTAAACTTGCACGTGCCAAGGCAGAACAGCTGATCGCTTCCGGTAAAACGGTGCAGATTTTGACAGTTGGCAAGAAGGGTCGAGAGCAGCTTAAGCGTGAATACAGCAGTCATTTTGTCGATCACGTTGACCTTTCCGAGGTCAAACGTGTTGGTTACGCCAACGCCGATGGGATTGCGAGCGGGGTTATCGACCGCTTTATCGCAGGCGAATTTGACGTGGCAACCCTTTTCTACAACCGTTTTGAGAGTGTGATCAGTCAGATACCGACTGAACAGCAGGTTATCCCTGCAACTTTTGAAGATACGGGTGAAACGGGTACGGTTTACGACTACGAGCCTGATCAAGAAGAAATCCTTGCTGATCTTCTGCCGCGTGGAATTGCCACCCAGATTTTCGCCGCTCTGCTAGAGAATGGCGCGTCTGAGCAAGGCGCGCGTATGTCCGCTATGGACAACGCAACACGCAACGCTGGTGAAATGATCGACAAACTGACGATCATTTACAACCGTTCGCGTCAGGCAGTTATCACAAACGAGCTTATCGAAATTATCTCGGGCGCTGAAGCGCTCTAAAGAACCGGAGAAACGACATGGCAAATGCAAAAGGCAAAGTGACTCAGGTCATCGGCGCCGTTGTCGACGTTCAGTTCGAGGATGCACTTCCCGAAATTCTGAACGCGCTGAACACAGAAAACAATGGCAAGAAACTGGTTCTTGAAGTGTCCCAGCATCTTGGCGAAAGATCAGTACGCTGTATCGCGATGGATGCGACTGAAGGCTTGGTTCGCGGTGCAGAGGTTGAAGACACTGGCGCTCCGATTCAGGTGCCGGTCGGCAATGCAACGTTGGGCCGTATCCTTAACGTTACCGGCGATCCGGTTGACGAGAAGGGTCCTGTAAAGGCGGATGAGCACCGTTCGATCCACCGGGACGCCCCTGCGTTTTCGGAACAGTCGACAGAATCTGTGGTGCTGGAAACAGGCATCAAGGTGATCGACCTTCTGGCGCCTTATGCGAAGGGCGGTAAAATCGGCCTCTTCGGTGGTGCAGGTGTGGGTAAAACCGTTCTCATCATGGAACTGATCAACAACATCGCGAAAGTGCACTCAGGCTTCTCTGTGTTTGCTGGGGTTGGAGAGCGGACACGTGAAGGAAACGACCTTTACCACGAGATGATCGAATCCGGCGTTATCGTTCCGGATGATCTGGAAAAGTCCAAAGTGGCGCTGGTCTATGGCCAGATGAACGAGCCTCCCGGAGCGCGGATGCGTGTTGCTCTGTCAGGTCTGACTTTGGCGGAACAGTTCCGCGACCAATCTGGTACAGACGTTCTGTTCTTCGTTGATAACATCTTCCGCTTTACACAGGCGGGTTCCGAGGTGTCAGCACTTCTGGGCCGTATTCCATCTGCTGTGGGCTATCAGCCAACACTGGCAACTGACATGGGTGCGCTGCAAGAACGGATTACATCGACCAAAGCTGGTTCGATTACTTCGGTTCAGGCGATCTACGTACCTGCGGATGACCTTACCGACCCTGCACCAGCGACATCGTTTGCGCACCTCGATGCGACAACCGTTCTGTCGCGTGCGATTTCAGAACTTGGTATTTATCCTGCTGTTGACCCACTTGACTCAACTTCGCGGCTTCTTGACCCGTCTGTTATCGGGGATGAGCATTATAAAGTGGCAACTGACGTTCAGGAAATTTTGCAGCGTTACAAGTCGCTTCAGGATATCATTGCCATCCTTGGTATGGACGAACTGAGCGAAGAAGATAAACTGACTGTTGCACGTGCGCGTAAAATTCAGCGGTTCCTCAGCCAACCATTCGACGTTGCGAAAGTGTTCACTGGTTCTGACGGTAAACAGGTTCCGCTGGCAGATACGATTTCTTCGTTCAAGGCTGTTGTTGCCGGCGAATATGACCACTTGCCAGAAGGTGCATTCTATATGGTTGGTGGCATCGACGAAGTTGTCGCTAAAGCCGAGAAAATGGCAGCAGACGCAGCCTAAGGGAGGGCCTGATGGCCGATACGATGCAATTCGACCTGGTGTCGCCCGAACGCAGGCTTGCCTCTGTTCAGGCGACGGAAATCCAGCTTCCGGGAGCCGATGGCGACATGACCGCAATGCCGGATCACGCACCTGTCATTACGACATTGCGTCCCGGAATCGTGCGGGTTGTCAGTTCTGAGGGAACAACAGAGTACGTCGTCAGTGGCGGTTTTGCTGAAATTACCAGCGGTGCGGCCTCTGTATTGGCAGAACACGCACTACCAGTGTCTGAGATGACGCAGGACATTCTGAACGGGTTTGCTGCCGACGCAGCTGAAAAGCAACAACAGGCAAGACCTGAGGAAAAGGATGTGACTGCTAAGCGCGTTGCCGATATTGCGGCGCTAGCATCTGAAATCGGGCTAGCCTCAAGCTGATATTCGGTTTTCTGAACAGATTTCAAAGCCCTGCTACTTCTTTGCGGGGCTTTGACGTATTCGGGGCAATGTTTTGCCAATTTCTCCGGATAAGGTTCAGTCCGAAAGGTATTTTGAATGAAGCGATTGCACAGCCATCTGGTTGGTGTCGACCAAGGGGAAAAAACGCTGTTCTCTGATTTTGAGGATGGCGGTGACATGTGGACCGGAACCGGCCCGCGTGCATCGCGTGCAAGAGTGAAATTCTCATCTTCATTTCAATCAATTCCTGTTGTGCAGGTATCCATGTCGATGTGGGACATGGACCGTCTCACAAACAAGCGCGCAGACATACAGGCAGAAAATATTTCAAAAACTGGCTTTGATCTTGTTTTTCGTACATGGGCTGACAGCAGGGTCGCCCGTATTCGGGCGTCCTGGATTGCGATTGGCGATTTGCCTGACGAGGAAGAATGGGAGCTTTACTAAAAAAGCCCCGTTGGTGCGAAGAAACGCACGCCAAATCTTCTAAGTTTCGGCATGACGAGGCATCAAAGCCTTTAGGCTTGGTTAGCTGCTGTACATGCCTTCATAAATTGGCCCGAGTGTTTTTACGTCAAATAGAGACGAAACCGAAGTGCCGTGCCAGATGTTCAGGATTGCCTGCGCAAACATTGGCGCAGTTGGTACAATACGGATATTTTTGGCAGCTTTAACTTGTTTAGTTGGCTCGATCGAGTCTGTGATCACCAGACTTTTCATGACTGAATTGGTAATACGCTCTACAGCCGGGCCAGACAGAACGCCGTGCGTGATATAGGAATGTACTTCTTTTGCGCCGCTTTGAATCAACACTTCAGCCGCCTTGCAGAGCGTTCCAGCGGTATCGCAGATGTCATCAACGATTATACATGTCTTTCCAGTCACATCACCAATTACTGTCATTTCCGCGACTTCGCCTGCCTTCTCACGTCGTTTGTCAACGATCGAAAGTGGGCAGCCAATCCGCTGCGCCAGTTCGCGCGCGCGTGCAACCCCGCCTACGTCGGGAGAGACGATCATCACATCGTTGAGTTTGTCTTTAAACTGGTGCTGAATATCGAGTGCGAAGACAGGGGATGCATACAGGTTATCGACCGGGATATCAAAGAAACCCTGAATCTGCGCCGCGTGCAGATCCATCGTTAAAACCCGCTCAATACCTGTTCCGGTAATCATATTTGCGACAAGTTTCGCGGTAATGGGGGTGCGTGCCTTTGTGCGGCGATCTTGCCGGGCGTAACCAAAATAAGGAATCACTGCTGTGACACGTGCCGCTGAAGAGCGTTTCAGCGCATCCGCCATGATAAGCAGTTCCATCAGGTTGTCATTGGCAGGATTAGACGTTGGCTGGATTATGAACATATCCTCGCCGCGCACATTCTCGTAGACTTCAACAAAGATTTCCTGATCATTGAAGCGCTCTACGCGAGCATCTACCAGGTCAATGTTAACACCACGGTGCATCGACATTCTGCGGGCAATAGATTTTGCCAGACTTAGGTTGGCATTACCGGAAATGAGTTTCGGTTCAGTTACGGTCGGCATGTTTTTGGTCCCCAGGTGAAGTCGTCGAGATGACAGAATCGTGACGTTGACACCGCTTATCACCCAGCTAGGGTCTTGCAAAGAATGCAACACGCCAGGAGGGCCAAATGGCTCATATAGATTACTATTTCGCAACAATTTCACCCTTTGCGTATCTCGCGGGGACCCGGTTGGAAGAAATTGCTGCTAAGCACGGGGCAACCATTACCTACAAACCTTTGGATCTTATGGCGCTATTTTCGCGCACGGGTGGCGTTCCACCAAAAGATCGGCATCCTTCGCGAATTGAAATGCGCGCACAGGAAATAGAAAGACAGGCGAAAAAAACCGGGTTGCCGCTTAATCCGAAGCCCGCGTTCTTTCCAACGAATATGGCACCCAGTGCCTACGCTATCATTGCCGCACAAAATGCTGGTGGTGGCGATTTGGGGAAACTCGCACATGGTATTTTGGCAGCGTGTTGGGCCGAAGATAAAAATATAGCCGAAGATGAGGTGATCAAAGGCTGCCTGAAAACCGCCGGGTTCGACCCGTCATTGGCTGACAGTGGCTTGCTTGCCGGGGCGGAAACCTATGCGGCAAACTTGGAAGACGCAGTGAAGCGTGGTGCATTCGGATCACCCTTTTATGTCACGGATTCAGACCAAAGGTTTTGGGGACAGGACAGACTAGATGATCTGGATCTGCACCTCGCTGGAAAGATCTAGGTTTGCAGGGTTTTGGTAGCGGTTGAGAAGGGGGTACTGTTACCCCCGAACCAGATCAAGAAACCGGTCGATGTTTTCATCCGTCATTGACCAGTCGGTCACCAGCCGGGCTGTCAAAATCTCATCCGGGTCACTTCCGTCTAATGCACCTTCCCAGATGTAGTACTGAGCGCCAGCGTCGTGAAGACGTTGATGCCCTGCACGCGACCATCCCGCAAAGATCATATTGACAGCGGGTTCATGCACAAAGGTTGTCCCTTCGATTTGCTTTAGCCCATGCGCCAGCCGCGCTGTCGCGTCGTTTGCGGCTTTAGCCGATCGAAGCCACAGATCATCATCCAGATAGGCGGCCATCTGAGCCGAAAGGTACCGGTGCTTGGAAAAAAGATGCGCTCCGCGTTTGCGACGCAGCTCAAATTCCCATGCATGTTTCGGGTCGAAAAAGATGACTGCTTCGACGCCCATCAGGCCGTTTTTTGTACCTCCGAAACTGACAACGTCAACTCCTGCTTTCCAGGTCATTTCAGCAGCACTGCAACCCAGCGCAACAAGCGCATTTGTGAACCGCGCGCCGTCCATATGGACAGGCAAACCAAAGGCCTTGGCCGATTTGGCAATGGCACGAATTTCATCCAGACTGTATATCGTTCCACGCTCTGTCGCCTGGGTCATTGATACCGGTCCGCGCTGAGGGCCATGCACACCACGGGTTTCTTCTTTTTCGACGGCTTCACGCAACGCGTCTGCTGTAAACTTTGCGTCGTCGCCTTTGACTAGGGTCAGCTTGGCACCGCCCGTGTAAAACTCTGGTGCGTTACATTCGTCTTCGTGGATATGGGCGACCGTAGAACAGAATACTGTCTCCCAGGGATTACAGAGTGTGGCCAGTGCGAGGGAGTTCGCTGCTGTCCCTGTCGCTACCAGATAGACCGCAGCTTCTGGTGCCTCGAATATTTCACGGATGCGGGTGTGAACGTTGTCCATCAGGACATCTGCACCATAAGGCATCGCGTAGCTTTCGTTCGCGTGTGCTAGGGCTTCCATAACACTTGGATGCACCGGGCCAGAATTGTCGGAGGCAAAAAACATCAGCAGGGTTCCTCGATCACATAATCTTCCCAGTCTTCTTCTGAGATTTCGAATTCAGGTACCGTCCATCCACGTACTGATTGGCCCGCTTCATGTACCGACTCGGGTGTTCCGGAAATAAGCGGGTGCCAGTCGTAAAGCGGCTTGCCTTCGTGCAAAAGGCGATAGGCGCATGTGGCGGGCATAAAATACGCAACATCAGGCAATGTCTTAGGTGTCAGAACAACACATTCAGGCACAAACTGCTTGCGGATATCATATTGCCCACAGCGGCAGGTTTGGTCGTCAAGCAACCGGCAGGCCACACGAGTAAACACAACTTCACCGGATTCTTCGTCTTCCAGCTTGTTCAGACAGCATTTTCCGCAGCCGTCGCAAAGCGCTTCCCACTCTTTGGCGGTTAGGTTTTTTAACGCTACTTTTTCCCAGAATTTCGGTCGTAGCCCATCGCGGTTTATCGGATCTTTCATAGGATCACACGTCAGCGAGAAGTGCGCGCGCTTTGGCGCAATCTGCATCCATTTGTGCAATCAGGGCGTCAAGGCTGTCAAACTTCAGCTCTGGTCGCAGATACTCGATAAGCGCGACAGATAGGTTTGCTCCATAAAGATCGCCTTTGAAATCGAATAGATAAGTTTCAAGGTTTGGTTGATTGACGCCAAACATTGGCCTCACACCCATGCTGGCTGCACCGTCGTATTGGCCTGCGTGCGGTCCATCCAGAACTTCAACTTTGACGGCGTAGACCCCAAATTTTGGCGGGTGAAGCCCGTCGATTGACATGTTGGTCGTTGGATAGCCAAGCTCTCGTCCGCGCTGTTCGCCGTGGATCACTTCTCCTTCAATGCGGTGCCAGTGGCCCAGCATTCGCGCGGCATCCCCAGGTCGGCCATCGGTTAGGGCGTTGCGGATTGAGGTGGAAGAAAACTCACCCTTACCATCAGAAACGAGCGGAACAACCGTGACACCAAACCCTAGTTCTTCGCCAAAGGCCTTCAGGTCTTCCGCGTTTCCGGACCGTCCTTTGCCAAAGCAGAAATCCTCGCCAACCACAATATGACGTAATCCAAGACCTTCTACGATCACCTGTTCCGCGAACTCACGAGCGGAATGTGAAGATAAAACACTGTTGAAATTAAGTTCATAAAGCCGTTCCACCCCGAGTTTTTCAAGCCGGTGCGCGCGCGCATCGGCATTCATCAGTCGAAAGGGTGGGGCGTCGGGCGCAAAATACTGGCGCGGGTGTGGTTCAAACGTCATAACGCCAAGCGGGCAGCCCAGTCCTTCGGCCTGCTCACGGGCAATTTCGATGACAACCTGATGGCCGCGATGCACCCCATCAAAGTTGCCAATCGCGGCACTGGCGCCGCGATCTATTTCTTCCACAAACTGGGTGTCTCGAACAATACGCATAAGACCAACTACCGAGGCCTAAGCGCCCTTGCAAGTCGTCAGTCGAATTTCCGGCTTGGGGCAAGTACGATTGCCTCGCCTTTCAGCACAACTTTGCCATCAACAGCACAATGGCAGTCCATTTTTACCCGGCGACGGGAATAGTCGATCTCTATGACTTCGACTTCGGCATAGACAATATCGCCGGGGCGAACGGGGGCCATGAATTTCAATGTCTGACCAAGATAAACTGTGCCGTGCCCGGGAAGCTGCTCGCCAATAACTGCAGAGATCAGCCCGGCCGTCAGCATACCATGTGCAATACGCCCCTCGAATATCGTGTCTTGAGCATAGGCATCATCCAGATGCACCGGATTTCGGTCTGTCGACACTTCTGCAAACATTTCGATATCACGGTCAGTGACTTCTTTGCTCAGATGTCGGCTCATGCCGATTTCGATGTCTTCTATGCAGATTGTTCCACGCGGCATATTGTCGAGCATCCCGTCTCTCCAGAAGGATTATGTTGCACTGCAGCATAAAGGAGTGCTGCAGTGCAGGCAAGTCGTAAAGTAATAAAACGGCAAATTTCGTGTTTCTGGTGAAATATTATTGCGTGGCGGATTTTGTTGCTGTTTTGGCAACGATTAGCGCAAAAACCCAATGGAATAGCGCGGCGTGAGCTGTGCAGCCTCAAGATACGCGTCAAGCGCAGCTGGGTTAGGCTGCCGGACTGTCTTGGTTTCTGTTGCTGCTAAGCCACCAGATATAAACAGCGAATCAAGATCCTCACCTGTGGCACCCTGAATATCGGTTGCGATTCCATCACCGATGCACAGGATGCGATGGTCGGGATAATCGGAGCCGAGCGCCAACAACCTTCGGTGTGCGAGGTCGTAGATCGGAGGGTGCGGTTTGCCAAAATACAGGCTTTCACCGCCCATTTCCGTGTAAAGCGCCGCCAATGCACCTGCACACCATTCGCGCCGCTCCCCTCGGTCGACAACGATATCCGGGTTGGCGCAAAGCAGTTTTAGACCTTTTTGTTTCGCATACAAAAATTGCGGGCGATAAACCTCGGGCAGGGCAAGCGGGTCTTCCGGGCCAGTACAGACGATGCCTTCAGCGTCTTGCAGTGACACCAGCAAAATTTCTGCGGCATCTTCGATGATTTTTAGCTTGGTGAAAAAGCCTTCCTCATCCTTCTTGCCGATGTGAAAGACCTTTTCGCCAACGACACCCTGAAACATAGCTGCGCGCGCACTGTCGCCGGATGTGGTGATTGTATCCCAGCAGTCTTTTGGGACACCTATCTGTTCAAGCTGCACCTCAACGCTGGCACGGGGACGAGGGGAGTTGGTAAGCAGCACAACTTTTCCTCCGCCTGCTCGGAAACGCTGTAACGCGTTTACTGCATCCGGAAATGGTTCCAGACCGTTGTGCAGACATCCCCAGAGATCGACAAACAGCGCATCATAGCGTGCAGATACGTCGTCGAGTGCTTCGATAATTTGCGTCATTTGGGCCTCGGCAGGTAAATATGTTCTTCGCGCATCATATGCGCAAAATGATCTTATTGCAGATGCAGAAAAAAGGGGCGCTAAAAAGCGCCCCGTTGTTCTTACTTTGGTTCGGATCAGACCGCCAGATTAGGAATGATCTGTTTTTTGCGGCTCATCACGCCCGGCAGAACGACAGCGTCGCCTTCGACAGTCGCACCAAAGCTTTTTTCAGCCACGGTTTTTGTCAATTCATTCGGGACTAGCATGGTTGCTTCTTCGTTCAGAATATCGACGACGAACAACAAGACCTGATCAACAGCATCTTCGGCTGCGACGGTGGTCATGCTCTCCATCAGGCTGGCTTTACGGTCGAGGACGATTTTTGGTGCCGTGGTTTCCAGAACCGAGACACGGAATTTAGTGTCACCAACAGTGTATTCTTTTGAATCCATCCGCAGCAGTTCGGCGTCTGAGAAGGCAGAAACGTCAGACTTCGCTTCGAACATTTCAGAAGCATAATCAGTGATATTGATGCCCAGTTCGCCTGCGAGTTTTTCTGCCAGTGCACGATCTGCATCGGTTGTTGTTGGTGAGCGGAACGCGAGCGTATCAGACAAAATACAGGACAGCATTGCGCCTTTGATATTGTCGGGCATTTTCGCCGCGTTGTCACCCATCAGGTCATACATGATGGTTGCGGTGCAGGCGAGCGGGCGGATCGTAATGTCGATTGGGCCCCGTGTTTTCAAGCCTCCGACCAGGAGGTGGTGGTCAATGATCTGCACAACGTTCGCGTCGTTGATTGCTTCGGGCAGTTCAGCAGGATTGTTGGTATCAACAACAACGCAGGTGTCATCGGCGGTGACGCCCGAAATGATCTCGGGTGTTTCAAACCCCCAGCGGTTCACGACAAAGGCAGCTTCAGTGTTCGGCCTTCCAAGCAACACCGGTTTGGCCTGCGTTCCTTTGATTTCGTTCAGGTACCATGCCCAGATAATAGGCGAGCCGGTTGAATCAGTGTCGGGGGCCTTGTGGCCAAAAACTAAGGTTGTCATGTTGCGGTCCATTTCAGGGTAAATTTTGTCGTCCTTATAGGGGGGTGGTCCTAGGTTGTCACGCGGCCTGGCTGTGGCTTTTTGGCCCATAAAAAACATTCAACAAAACCGGGCAGTTTTTCCTGACACGCAGGTTTCTTGAAGTTAAAAGAAACTATGACCCGTTTGCGCGAAACTGAACTCTATCCTCCTATTAAAGCATATCTTCAGTCACAGGGTTATGTTGTCAAAAGTGAGGTTCTGGCTGCAGATGTTGTGGCTTGTCGTGACGAAGAAGAGCCTGTGATTGTAGAACTGAAAACCGGTTTTTCCCTTTCGCTGTTTCATCAGGGTGTCGCGCGTCAGTCGGTTACAGATATTGTGTATCTGGCGGTTCCCATGGGGAAGGGGCGTTTGTTCAGCAAAACACTAAAAGATAATATCAGCCTTTGTCGTCGATTGGGGTTAGGTCTGATTACGGTTCGTTTGCGTGATCAACTGGTCGAGGTGCATCTTGATCCGGGGTCCTTCAAGCCACGCAAATCTAAGACGAAGAAAACCCGTCTGCTTCGCGAATTCGCGCGTCGTGAGGGTGATCCGAACACTGGCGGTGCAACGCGAAAAGGGCTGGTTACAGCCTATCGACAGGATGCGCTGCGTTGCGCTGGGTATCTGGCTGAGAACGGGGCCACCAAAGGTGCAGAGGTTGCCCATACAACAGGCGTCGAGAATGCGACTCGAATTATGTCTGACGATCACTATGGTTGGTTTGAACGCGTTTCCACGGGGGTTTATACCGTTACGCCGACGGGCTTAAGTGGCCTGAAATCCTATGGGTTTGCGCCCAAGTAACGTGAAACGTTGGGTCGGATTTTCGCAAACCCAAATTGCAATAACAAAATTTCGCAGTCTTCTGGTTGACTCACCCGTCTGTCATCCTTATTTCCATGTCGTTAGCACTCGGCAGAGACGAGTGACAACAGTACATAAACTTCGAACCAAGGAGCGTTCTAGAGATGGCATTGAAACCGCTGCACGACCGTGTGCTCGTTCGTCGCGTTGAAGGCGATGAGAAAACAGCAGGCGGCCTGATCATTCCAGACACCGCAAAAGAAAAACCAGCTGAAGGCGAAGTTATCGCTTGTGGCGAAGGTGCGCGGAAAGATTCTGGCGAACTGATCGAAATGGCTGTGAAAAACGGCGACAAGATTCTGTTCGGCAAATGGTCCGGCACCGAAGTTACCGTCGACGGCGAAGAGCTGCTGATGATGAAGGAAAGCGACATCCTGGGCATCATTACCTGATCCGACCCCTGTCCCCTTCAAAATAGAAACAGACTTTAGGAGTTTGCAATATGGCTAAAGAAGTCAAATTCGATACCGATGCCCGCAATCGTATGTTGCGCGGCGTTAATATCCTCGCAGATGCTGTGAAAGTAACACTTGGTCCCAAAGGCCGTAACGTTGTTATCGACAAATCCTTTGGCGCACCACGCATCACCAAAGATGGTGTTACCGTTGCAAAAGAAATCGAGCTTGAAGACAAGTTCGAAAACATGGGCGCCCAGATGGTGAAAGAGGTTGCCTCTCGCACCAATGACGAAGCAGGCGACGGAACAACAACCGCGACTGTTCTGGCCCAAGCTATCGTTAAAGAAGGCCTGAAATCGGTTGCCGCTGGCATGAACCCAATGGACCTGAAGCGCGGTATCGACATCGCTGTTTCAAAAGTTGTTGAGTCGATTAAAGCTGCTTCGCGGGTTGTCAAAGACAGCGACGAAGTTGCTCAGGTTGGCACGATCTCTGCAAACGGCGAAGCTGAAATTGGCCGCCAAATCGCAGACGCTATGCAGCGCGTAGGCAACGAAGGTGTAATCACCGTCGAAGAAAACAAAGGTCTGGAAACAGAAACCGATGTTGTTGAAGGTATGCAGTTTGATCGTGGCTACCTGTCACCTTATTTTGTAACTAACCCTGACAAAATGATCGCAGATCTGGAAGACGTCGTCATCCTGCTGCACGAAAAGAAACTGTCTTCGCTTCAGCCAATGGTGCCGCTGCTCGAGGCTGTTATTCAGTCGCAAAAACCACTGCTTATCATTTCTGAAGATGTTGAAGGCGAAGCGCTTGCAACTCTCGTTGTTAACAAATTGCGTGGCGGATTGAAAATTGCAGCTGTTAAAGCACCTGGTTTCGGCGATCGCCGCAAAGCCATGTTGCAAGACATTGCTATCCTGACCGGTGGCCAGGTAATTTCTGATGATCTGGGCATGAAACTTGAATCTGTCACTATGGACATGCTGGGTTCTGCCAAAAAAGTCACCATCACCAAAGATGAAACAACAATCATCGACGGCGCTGGCGAAAAAGCAGAGATCGAAGCACGTGTTGCGCAGATCCGCGGTCAGATCGAAGAAACTTCTTCTGATTACGATCGTGAAAAACTGCAGGAACGTGTTGCGAAACTCGCAGGCGGTGTTGCAGTCATCCGTGTTGGCGGCATGACCGAAATCGAAGTGAAAGAGCGCAAAGACCGCGTAGACGATGCCCTGAACGCGACCCGTGCAGCCGTTCAAGAAGGTGTTATCGTTGGCGGTGGTGTTGCTCTGGTTCAGGCAGCAAAAACGCTCGAAGGGCTGACTGGCGATAACTCTGATCAAAACGCTGGTATTACGATCGTGCGTAAAGCACTCGAAGCACCGCTGCGTCAGATCGCAGAAAACGCTGGTGTTGACGGTGCTGTCGTAGCGGGCAAAGTCCGTGAAAGCACAGACCCGACCTTTGGCTTTAACGCTCAGACCGAAGAATATGGCGACATGTTCAAATTCGGCGTTATCGACCCTGCCAAAGTGGTTCGTACTGCACTCGAAGATGCGGCCTCTATCGCTGGCTTGCTGATCACAACCGAAGCTATGGTTGCTGACAAGCCTTCTAAAGAAGGTGCTGGCGCTGGTGGCGGTATGCCAGACATGGGTGGCATGGGCGGCATGGGCGGCATGATGTAAGTCACGCCAACCTGTTGGTTAACGGAAAGGGGTCTTTCGAGGCCCCTTTTCTTTTGCGCGTAGCAATCTTTATACATGGTAAGAATTTGAAGCCACTGAGAATACAATGAAGAACTGGCAGATAAGGCGGGCCCAGCCATCAGACGCAACTCAATTCAGAGAGTGTATTGCAGCCGCTTACGCAGCTTATCGCGACCGGATAGCTGATTTGCCTGCTGTGACCGAAGGAATTGAGGACGACATCGCAAACCACAATGTCTGGGTTGCTGAAAGTAACGGTGAAATTTGGGGTGGAATCGTCCTTGTTAACGAGGGTGCTGCCCTACGCCTCGCGAATATTGCGGTAGACCCCAAAGCAAAAGGGCAGGGACTAGGACGAGCCCTGATCTTGCTCGCGGAGCGCGAATGCATCGGGCTGGGATGTGCTGAAATGCGCCTTTCCACGCATGTTGGTATGCCGGAAAATGTTTCACTTTACATCCATCTTGGATGGCAAGAGGTTGAGCGAAGCGGAAACAAAGTCAAAATGTCGAAGACGTTCTAAGTCGCGGGCCTGCCCAAATTGGAAAGAAATGAAGTTAAAGTGAAAGCCTCGCACAACGGTCCTTTACGCCTGATCCTTCTTACAGTTCTGACGATGGTCGCCTTTGCGGCAAATTCTGTATTGAATCGCCTCGCTTTGGCAGATGGGGCAATCGGACCTTCTGGTTTTGCCTCGATCCGGTTGGTATCGGGGGCTTTAGCACTGGCCTTAATGGTCTGGGTGCGAAATGGGGCGAGTTCAAGCAGCCAGTTTGGGGGCATTACTGGGCCTCTTTCGCTTGTTTTATATATCATTGGGTTCTCGTTTGCCTATGTCACGCTAGAAGCTGGTGTTGGCGCGCTGATCCTATTTGGTGGTGTCCAGATCACAATGTTCGCGGGTGCAATACTTTCGTCTGAACGGCTTCCCCCAACGCGCTGGCTTGGGGCTGGGGTCGCGTTTGCCGGTCTGGTCTATCTGCTGTGGCCAGGGGGTGCCGCTGCTCCGGAAATCCTGGGTGCAATCCTTATGACAGCCGCAGCTCTGGGATGGGGTATCTATTCCCTTCATGGTCGAAAAGCAAAAGACCCGCTGGCGGCAACCGCTGTAAATTTTATACTCGCCGTGCCCTTGGGGCTGCTCCCATTGCTGGTTTTCCCAGATGTTTTGCCGATCACCTTTTGGGGCGTAGTCCTTGCTGTTCTTTCGGGTGTTGTAACATCAGGGCTTGGTTATGCTCTGTGGTACACGGTTCTTCCCCGGCTTGATGCGAGCATTGCTGCGGTCGCGCAGCTTACGGTGCCTATTATTGCATTGGCGGGCGGAATGGTTTTTCTGGGAGAGGCTCTTACCCTGAGGTTCCTGATCGCAGCGGTATTGGTTTTGGGTGGAATCGCGATTTCGATCCGGCGTTAGCATGTGCTTCACGCGTTCGACTACTTAAACATTTTATCGCACGATGAGCTCTATCGGGTCATAAGAAATCGCGTCGTCCTTGCTCCATGCAACATCTGCCAGACTGTCTGGCTTGAAACGAATATCCGACATGTCAGCCCGTGTGAAAAACTTACGACACGAAACAATACCTTCCGGGTCCTGCCACTTAATATCCAGAGAGCCAGATGTGATATGGCAACGAAAGTAAATGTCGACCTGATGAAAATCCCGCGATGGGTCGTGAAA
Organism: Pseudohalocynthiibacter aestuariivivens; assembly: GCF_018457175.1. Classification (GTDB taxonomy): domain Bacteria; phylum Pseudomonadota; class Alphaproteobacteria; order Rhodobacterales; family Rhodobacteraceae; genus Pseudohalocynthiibacter; species Pseudohalocynthiibacter aestuariivivens. The sequence continues at coordinate 158,341 of NZ_JAGFNU010000005.1, read as the reverse complement.
TTCATTGACGAGCGCAGGTGTGCCGACAGTGATTGAAAAGCCAGTTTCCTCGTAAACTTCCCGGATAAGGCTGTCGTGTAACGAGCTTCCGCGCTCAACTCCGCCACCCGGCGCGCACCATAGATCTGACAGGCCTGCAGGGTAAGCATTAACCAATAGCAACCTTTCTTCGTGCAATATGATCGCGCGCGCTGCCAGCCGTGGCGACTTTGAGCTGAGTAAATGGTCCATGGCCGCAGAATGCCTTTGAACCCCGGCGCGTACAAGTAGGTCTCGAAACCATCATTCAATTCACCTATATCACCTCAATGCGGTATCTCTTTACACTTCTGATCTTTGTTATGTGGCCGCTTCAGGCGGCTGCGGATTGCGTGATCCTTCTACATGGGTTGGCGCGTGGACCCGCATCACTGGCCGTGATGGAAGAGGCGCTGACACGGTCAGGGTATAAAACAGTTGTACCCGCTCATCGATCTACCAACGCGCCGATTGAAGAACTGGTTGCTGAAACGCTGCCCGAAGCAGTCGCAGCATGTGATGCGCAGCGAACACATTTTGTAACGCATTCCATGGGGGGAATACTTGTTCGGGCATGGCTTCAGAACAACCGACCTAAAACCATGGGTCGCGTCGTTATGCTTGCGCCTCCAAATCATGGCTCGGAACTGGTAGACGCTTTTGGCGATCTGGGTCCTTTTCGCTGGATAAATGGCCCAGCGGGGCTGGAACTTGGGACAGATTCAGAAAGCATGCCCAACCGTCTTGGCGCGGCCCGGTTCGAATTGGGTGTAATAGCGGGAAACCGATCGCTAAACCCGATTTACTCAGCCGTCATTACAGGACCTGATGATGGAAAGGTGGCGGTAGGTTCCACGCGGCTAGGCGGTATGGATGCCCATATTGTTCTGCCCGTGACACACACCTTCATGATGAACAACCCGCTGGTCGTGGCACAGACGATGCTGTTCCTGAGTGAGGGCCGGTTTGATAAAAATATGGGCTACAGCGAAGCGCTCTCTCGTCTTGCTGGCCAACCATAAATTTCTTTTTCCCATAAATATCCCCGCCGGAGGCAAAATCCTTAAAAAGGATTTTGCCTCCGGCGGGGATATTTATTGAAACTGGTGTTTAAGGTTTGCTTAACAGTCGGTTGACATGTCCCATCTTCCGGCCCGGTTTTACGTCGGCTTTTCCGTAAAGATGGATTGCGGCGTTTCGTTCCTTTGCGAGGGCTGGGACCATAGTTATATCTTCGCCAATCAAGTTCAGCATCTCGACATCGGAATGTCGTTGCCCATCACCTAAGGGCCAGCCAGAAACTGCGCGGATATGTTGTTCAAACTGGTCGATCACACAGCCGTTTTGCGTCCAGTGCCCCGAATTATGCACGCGAGGTGCAATTTCATTCACGATCAGGCCTGAATCAGTCACAAAAAGTTCGACGCCTAAAACACCAACATAATCGAGGGCGTTAAGGATGCGCCCTGCCAGTAAAACCGCGTCGGTTCTCAGAGCGTTGGAAATCTGCGCCGGAACGGTTGTTGTGTGTAAAATTCCGTCGTTATGGATGTTTTCGCCGGGATCGAAACAAGAGACGGCCCCATCGCTGTTACGCGCGCCAATAACTGAAATTTCGCGGCTGAAATCAACGAACCCTTCGAGTATTGATGGTGCATCAGCCATAGACGCATAGGCCGTTTCGGCTTCGCCCGGGGTCTTGATACGCACCTGGCCTTTCCCGTCATAGCCGAAACGACGGGTCTTTAAGATTGCAGGAGTGCCAATTCTGGCAATTGCGTTGTTGAGATTTGCAAGTGAGTCTACTGCCGCGAATGGCGCGGTGGCGAGGCCGAGACTTTGAAGGAATTCTTTTTCGACAAGCCTGTCTTGCGAGACTCGGAGCGCCTCGCGATTGGGGTGAATGGGGCGGTGGCTTTCCAGTATATCGAGTGCGGTTGTCGGGATGTTTTCAAATTCAAAGGTGATAAGATCTACCGCATCGGCGAAAGCCAACAACGCGGCCTTATCCTCGTAAGGAGCAGTCGTAACAGTGTCGCAGACCTGCCCTGCAGGTGGGTTCGCACCAGGCTCAAATATATGGGTTCTAAAGCCAAGTCGGGCCGCCGCAACCGAGAGCATCCGGCCAAGCTGACCGCCGCCTAAAATGCCAATGGTGGCGCCAGGCGCGAGTGAATCAGTCATCTTGGGGCATTTCCGGAATAGAGTTAGACAGGGCGTCACGCCAGGCGTCGAGACGGGATGCAATTTCCGTGTCATGAATTGCAAGAATACCCGCCGCCATCAGGCCAGCATTTGCAGCACCAGCTTCCCCGATTGCCATGGTGGCAACCGGGTAGCCTTTGGGCATTTGCAAGATGGAATAGAGACTATCCACACCGGACAGAGCTTTTGTCTGTACGGGGACACCAACGACAGGCACTCGGGTTTTGGACGCCATCATACCCGGCAGATGAGCGGCCCCTCCAGCACCTGCAATGATGACACTTAGTCCCCTTGAGACAGCGGTTTTGCCATATTCCCAGAGCCGGTCAGGCGTGCGGTGCGCAGAAACGATCTTTGTCTCATATGTGATGCCCAGTTCATCCAGAATGTCGGCTGCGGCTTTCATGGTCGCCCAGTCCGACTGGCTGCCCATGATAATGCCTACTTTGATCTTTGCCATCTCGTACCCCGTTTAAAGGAAGCGGCACTATAGCGATCCTCAGCGCTTAAGCAATGATGTCTGGTGTTAGCTCATTTTCGATTTTCTGGATTCGATCTTTCAGCGCCAGTTTTTGCTTTTTCAACCGGCGCAGTTGCAACTGGTCTGATGTTCCTCTTTCCACCAGGGCATGGATTGCATCATCCAGATCACGATGCTCCGAGCGCAATACTTCAAGTTTAACCCGCAGGACCTCTTCGTGGTTCATTTCCGATGAAGTATTCATCTGAGGGCACTACCTGTGTGATGACTGATTTTTTTTCTACTCTGCTTTTCATAGTATCCTTTTTGCAGGTGCGCGGAAAGAGTTTCGCTAGACCAAACACCTTGCAGATCATTAAAAGACGACCCATATCTAAAACGAAGGGTCGCCATAATGGGGCCTGCCCACACAGTCGCTGCAAACAGGACGTGTCTATGACAAAACTAACTTTGGGGTCGCACCCTTTTCTCTTGGGCTTTGACGAGCTCGAACGCCTTGTAGAGCGGACTGCCAAGTCCGGTAATGATGGCTATCCACCGTTCAACATCGAGCAGACCAGCGAAAACAGTTTTCGAATTACTTTAGCCGTCGCCGGATTTTCCGAGGATGATTTGTCAATCACGATTGAAGACAACCAATTGGTTGTGCGCGGACGGCAGAAAGACGACAGCGATGGGCGTGTTTACTTGCATCGTGGCATTGCTGCACGCCAGTTCCAGCGGGCTTTTGTTTTGGCCGATGGGGTAGAAGTTGGCGGCGCTAAAACGGAAAACGGTTTGCTGCATGTTGATCTGAACCGGTCCAAACCCGAGACCATTGTTCAGACCATCAAGATTAACAAAAACTAAGAAGGGGAATTGGAATGGATACGAAATTCGATTTTGGCCCCGAAAGGGAAGATCGCATCGTCTACGTACGTTCTGTGGACGTTGCCGATTTACCTGACGAGGTTCAGGCCCAGGCAAATGGGGCAAAAGAGCTGTTTGCCGTTTGTAATTCTGAAGGAGAGCAACTGGCGCTGGTTGCCGACAGAAAACTTGCGTTTGTACTTGCGCGCCAAAATGACTTTGCGCCGGTTTCTGTACATTGATGCGTTACCAGTTTGACTGGGTGGATGCCTTCACCAGCCAGCCTTTTGGCGGCAACGGCTGTGTCGTTGTGCATGGGGCAGATGCGTTAGAAATCGCGGATCGGCTGGCTCTGGTTCGTGAAACCTCTTTGTCGGAATGTGCGTATCTGGTTGCTTCGGACGTTGCTGATTTTGGGGCGCGGTATTACTTGGCGGACAAGGAAATCCTGATGGCGGGGCATCCGACCGTGGCGACCGTGGCTTCATTGTTAGACCGAGGGATGGTGACACTGACCAATGGGCGTGCTGAATTCAGCTTGGAGGTGGGTGCGGGAGTATTGCCCATCGAGGTCGAGGATCGCCCCGAAGGCCCCCTGATTACCATGACACAGATGGCTCCAAAATTTGGTGCAACGCATGATCCTGGCAAGATTGCAAAGTTAATGTCCCTCAGGGAAACAGATGTTTTGGGTAGTCCACAGACTGTTTCAACAGGTACACCGTTTTGCGTCACGCTGTTGAAGGATAAAGATGCGCTGCGAAGGGCTACACTGATGCCGGAAGCGTGGCAGGAAATGAACCCCCCGGGTACTCCACGCGCTGATCTGATAGAGCCATTTTTAGTCACCATGGGTGGTGAAACGGAAGCAGGTGATACATTTTCGCGGCTTTTGCTGCCCAAGCCGATGCCCCCAGAAGATCCTTTTACCGGGTCTGCTACCGGATGCATGGCTGCTTACCTCTGGCACCACGGTATTATTGAAAAGCCAAGGTTTACAGCAGAGCAGGGCCATTGGATGGGGCGCCCCGGCCAGGCTGAGGTTGACGTAATGGGACCACGCGATGCGATTGCCGGGGTCAAAGTATCAGGTCAAGGCAGGGTCGTGATGCGCGGCGAACTTCTGATTTAAATGTTCGTGGTTGTTTTCAGGGTAAGCAAGGTAGGACCGCACGTAAGAGGTGTTTCAAAAAGGAAAAAGCCCCGGAAGGACCGGAGCTTTTAACGTTGTAGATTGCTTAATACCTTAGGCGGATACCGTGATCTAACCCGCAATCAACCCCATGCTTTCGAGTTTCAAAATCACTTGATGCGCACAGTTATCCACATCAATATTTATAGTATCAACAGCAAGTTCCGGGTTTTCCGGTACGTCGTAAGGGTCTGAAATACCTGTGAATTCCTTGATCTTGCCTTCGCGGGCCAATTTGTAAAGTCCCTTGCGATCACGTTTTTCACATTCTTCAATGCTGGTCGCGACATGTACTTCGACAAAGGCACCAAAGGCTTCAACATCTTCGCGAACAGCGCGGCGGGTTGTTGCATAAGGCGCAATTGGCGCACAAATGGCGATACCACCGTTCTTGGTGATTTCGGATGCTACATAACCAATGCGTCGAATGTTCAGATCTCGGTGTTCTTTGGAGAAGCCGAGTTCGGAGCTGAGGTTCTTACGAACGATGTCACCATCAAGCAATGTCACAGGACGTCCACCCATTTCCATCAGCTTGACCATCAGTGCGTTCGCGATCGTTGATTTGCCTGAGCCGGAAAAACCGGTGAAGAAAACAGTAAATCCTTGCTGTGCCCGTGGTGGCCGGGTTTTGCGAAGCTCGGTAACGACTTCGGGAAAGGAAAACCATTCGGGAATTTCAAGGCCTTCGGAAAGACGGCGGCGCAGTTCTGTCCCTGAAATGTTAAGAACGGTTACGCCCTCTTCGATTTCATCAGCCGGCTCATACTGGGCGCGTTCCTGAACATAAACCATATGTTTGAAATCAACCATTTCAACGCCGATTTCGTCCTGACACTTGCGGAACAACTCCTGAGCGTCGTAAGGGCCGTAAAAATCTTCACCGCCAGAGTTTTTGCCTGGGCCAGCATGGTCGCGGCCAACGATGAAATGGGTGCATCCGTGGTTGGCGCGGATCAGGCCGTGCCAGACAGCCTCGCGCGGGCCACCCATACGCATAGCAAGGTTCAGCAGGCTCATGGAAGTCGTTGACGACGGGTATTTGTCAAGCACCGCCTCGTAGCAACGCACACGCGTGAAATGGTCTACATCGCCGGGCTTTGTCATACCGACAACCGGGTGGATCAGCAGGTTGGCCTGTGCTTCTTTTGCGGCACGGAAGGTCAGTTCCTGATGGGCGCGATGCAGTGGGTTGCGGGTTTGAAAGGCAACGACACGGCGCCAGCCAACTTTGCGGAAAAATGTGCGAAGCTCGTTTGGTGTGTCGCGGCGACCGCGGAAATCATAGTGGACAGGTTGCTGGATGCCGGTGATTGGTCCGCCAATGTAAATTTTACCAGCCTGATTGTGCAAATAATTTACAGCCGGATGTGCGATGTCATCTGCGCCATAAACCTTCTCAGCCTCAAGGGACTTGTTCGGCTCCCAGTTGTCTGTGACGGACATGATGGCGAGAATAACACCTTCCTGATCACGCAGCGCAATGTCCTGTCCAACCTCTATCTTGCTGGCAAAGTCTTCGCTTACATCAAGCGTGACTGGCATTGGCCACAGTGCGCCATTGGCAAGCCGCATATTTTCTACAACGCTGGTGTAGTCTTCTTCGCTAAGGAACCCTTTGAGCGGGTTAAATCCGCCATTCATCAGAAGCTCCAGATCGCAAATCTGGCGCGGCGTAAGATCCCATGACGTGAGTTCTGCCGCCTCAAGTTTTAGTTTCTGCGCGGACTCATACGAAACATACAGCTCCGGAACAGGGGCAAGATTGGACATCATCATCGGTTACTCACAGTTTTTAATTTGGACAAATTGACCGCGAAAAGAACGCGTGTTAGGTGCGGACTAGCCCGTGTTTAAGGTGAAATTCAAGCTAAGCTACAGTAGTTTTTAAAAATTGAGGCTAAAAGGTCTCCAAAACCCGGGAAACTGGGACATTATCCCTCATCCTCTGACAAAAAACGCTCAGCTTCCAGCGCGGCCATGCATCCCATTCCTGCAGATGTGACTGCCTGGCGGTATTTATAGTCGGTCAGATCACCCGCTGCGAAGATTCCGGGAATAGAAGTTGCCGTCGAGTCGGGTTTGGTAACCACGTAGCCACCCATATGAGTTTCAAGTGTATCTTTGACCAGTTCATTTGCAGGCGCGTGCCCAATCGCAATGAAGACACCCTTGCAAGGGATTTCCGTGATTTCGCCTGTTTTGACGTTTTTCGTCCGCACACCTGTTACGCCCAAAGGCGTATCATCTCCGACAACTTCAACGAGTTCGTTGAACCAAAGCGGATGGATTTTTTCGTTCTTAAAAAGCCTGTCCTGCAGAATCTTTTCAGAGCGCAGCTCGTCGCGGCGGTGGATCAAGGTAACCTTTGAGGCAAAATTCGTTAGAAAAAGCGCTTCTTCAACAGCTGTATTGCCGCCGCCAACGACGACAATTTCCTCTCCACGATAGAAAAATCCGTCACAGGTGGCGCAGGCCGAAACGCCAAACCCTTTGAACTTTTCTTCAGTCTCCAGCCCCAGCCATTTGGCGCGTGCACCGGTTGCGAGGATTACTGCATCCGCCAAGTACACTGTTCCGCTGTCGCTTTGTGCCGTAAAGGGGCGCTTGGACATATCGAGACTTGTGATGATGTCGCTGATGATCTCTGTTCCCACTGCGCGCGCATGGGCTTCCATGTTCGTCATCAGATCGGGACCCTGAATTTCGGTATTGCCAGGCCAGTTTTCAACTTCGGTCGTGGTGGTAAGCTGCCCACCGGGTTCAATACCCTGCACCAAAATCGGATTAAGCATTGCACGGCTTGCGTATACCGCAGCGGTATACCCAGCAGGGCCGGAGCCGATGATCAAAACTTTGGTGTGACGTGTCTCAGCCATATTGGGCCTCATTGCTATCTGTTTCTTGCTGGATATAGACGCCCTGCGAGGGCGATAAAACCCCTTGCAAACCTGCTATGTCTAATTCGCTTGAAAATTGGCGTTGGAATAATTTAATTGCGCAGTCTTGAAATATAATTGCGTGAGGGATACGTCTCGCATACAATTTGGAAAACCAGAGGGAAATCATGGCTGGCTCAAAACTTGATCCGATTGATCGAAAGATTCTTGCCGAGTTGCAAGCGGATGGACGCATGACAAATGTTGAGCTTGCCAAGCGTGTCGGCATTTCTGCACCCCCGTGCCTGCGCCGGGTCAGAACGCTTGAGGAATCAGGGTTCATTCGTGGATACCACGCAGATGTTGATTCTCGCGAACTGGGCTTTGAAGTTCAGGTTTTTGCGATGGTTGGGCTGGTCAGCCAGGCAGAAGCGGATCTTTCAGCCTTCGAAAAACTTTGCCGGGCATGGCCGCTTGTGCGGGAATGCCATATGTTGAACGGAGAGGTGGATTTCGTGCTCAAATGCGTTGCTCCGGACCTGTCCACCTTCCAGAGTTTTTTGACCGAACAACTTACAGCAGCAGACAACGTTGCAAGCGTTAAAACGTCTCTGGTGATCCGCTGTGCCAAGGACTTGCCGGGCGTGCCTTTCGAAATTCTAGAGGCACGCCTGACCCAAACAGCCTAGGCCGCGTGAAACTGTTCCATATCTTCCCGAGACAGCCTTGGGTAAGAGACAGGTCCAAAATCATCCAAAGAATTCACCTGCGGGAACAAGCTCAGGAACAGGCGCAGCATGTCGCCCGAGAGCCGCATTTCTGCCGTGAGACCCGGATGGTAGCTTTCACATTCAAGACCGTTCACCCGGATGATCTGGTGGTTTTTGAACGCCAGGTGAAAGACCTGAACGGGTGTTGCAGGGCAGACTGAAATCACCGACTCACCGTCTGTGAACCCCGAGGCGGGCAGAACAGCTTTGTCTGATCCACAAGCTTCGGGCAGACGAGAGTTTTTCTGAAAGAGATTCGCCGCGGGCCCAAGCAAAAGATCAGGTGATGGGCGACCAAATCCAAGACTGTCGGCCGAAAAACGCGTCAGCCGGGTCATTCGCTTTGATTGCCCCTTGGCGTTCGGAATCAACGACATTGAGCCCACCCAAAGCAATGTCTGCATGCCGTTATCAACGGTTTGAATGCGATCACCCGGCATCAGATCTTCAACAGCAGTTGATCCGAATTCGGTAGTCACAAGGGTGCCGCGTGCAAAAGCGCAGAACGCATCTTCGAATAATGGAAGCGCAGGCGCAACTTGTTCTAGCGTCTCAATATCACCAGTCTCTGTCAGATATGTTGCGTGGTAGCGGCGCATCATTAAGGTACTTCTACGTTGAGGCGCTTCTTTGCGTTTGCCAATTTGCGATATCGCATGCGGGATGCGTGGCTCCGCCATTCTTCCGGCGGTTGGGTGGGGCATAGGCATGTGGCCTTCCTTTCGGCAGTCTCACATCTGTATCGGCCCCCACCGAAATACACAGAATAGGCGTAAACGATGATGGCAGAACAGAATGAATGTCAATGAAAGGTGAATCTTTGATCCGGAAGTGCAGCTAATGCGGTTTTTTCTTCATGGACTGTTTCCCCATCCCTGAACAATCCGCCACATTCCCGCCACATTTGCCCGGGCAAAAATGGTTAACAATTCACGAATCAGAAAGGCCACCGGAGTGCGGCGGCCTGTTCAAAACTCGATTAGGTGTTTGCTTAAGCGCGGGCGGATTTTGTTTGCTCAGACAGTGCGCGTCTGCGGGCGATCATTTCGCCACGGCGTGCACCACGTGCCCAGGGCATCTTCACCTCGGTGACAGTTGCTTCTTTCAAAACCGACTTTAACCAACGTTTCTCAGTCTGCATCATTTTCTCCCGCTCGTAGCTCGCCATCAAACGCGCCACATATCAATTGCCCCGCAGGGTTTGTTTTCTTGCTGACTCTTATAATAGCGCTCAATGCGGCGCGGGTTTGGCAAAATCAGCAATTCTTTGAAAGAGTTTAAAGAAAATGAAGCGTCACCAAGCACAGGCAGCATCATATTGTTTTTCTTGCGTTTTGTCGCTTCATTCGCAACAATTATAGATGAGAAAGGTGGATTGTTCTCGTTAATGGGGCCAAAATATGGCGCTGATCCACTCTACCACCGCCAATTCGGCCCGGTCGAATATCACAGGCGGATTGAAGAAATCAGGCGACCATAATCTGCTTGGTTCGCGTGAACTGAACGACGATATGAAAAAAATCTCGAGGAATCAGCGTATGTGCAATGGCCGGTCCATTCGGCTGTTCCGACGCCTGCATCTCGCAACCGATGCAAACCGAAAGACGGTAAATCAAACTGCATCCGGTCACCGTTTCCTCCTGCAAAGAACCGGCTATGCTCGGGATCTTCTGACATAAACATTTCAAAAAATTCAGGGCCAACTTCGTAGGAACGCTGACTTATTGTCGGGCCGATGACCGCGTTTATATTGTTTCTCGATGCGCCAAGTTCTTCCATTGCGTCAATCGTGGCCTCGAGCACGCCATTTAACGCACCTTTCCACCCCGCATGCGCCGCTCCAATAACTTGCGCGTCATGATCGGCAAACAAGACGGGCTGGCAGTCAGCGGTCAACACAGAAAGTGCTATACCCGGAGTCGCCGTGACAGCGGCATCTGCTTTTGGTGGCGTGCCACTCCGCGGGCCGTTGACCTTGATCACGTCCGAAGAATGTACCTGATGAAAGTTGATCAACAGGTCAGGCTCGACATCCATCGCGCTTGCGACGCGATGCCGGTTGATCGTAACGCAATTAGACTGATCTGATGAACCATATCCGCAGTTCAATCCGTCGAACACACCAGATGATGTTCCACCTCTTCGTGTAAAGAAGCCATGGCGAAGTGGGGTCAGTGTGTCACTGGTCAGGATTTCAAGAGTCATAAGTCAAATCCGGGTGGTGGTTTGCAACCTTTTGGATAAATCGATATTGCCTTGAAAAGGGTTCCCATTTCTTGTGGGTGCGTCAAGCGCCTATGTGCAGCAATATGGCTTTTAAGCGAGTCACCCGTTAAATTTTTAGCGATTGTCTGTGCGCGTACTGTAATACCAAGCCTTTCAAGAAGAACACCCTGCGTTGTTATCTTTGTAACACAAGCGCCTTGCGCAGCATTCGCCAGGGTCTCAAAATCCACATGGGCGGTGAGGTCTGCTTCCCCCGGGTTTGCGAGCACCGGATCAACTGCGTGGTTCTTCAGTGCCTGTAACGTATCGCCAAGCGAGTGCCAATCGCCATAGTCAACAATCAGTGCCGCCCCACCGTTTCCGGCGATGCGGCTTGCGATCTCTGATGTGATTGCTGCGGCAGCCGCGCAATGCTCCACAAGATCGCCTTCCTTTGTATCAGAAAGTCGGTGGTTTAAGCCCGGAACTGGAACTGCTTCGCCCGCACCAAGCACCAATTGCCCCTTCTCAATTCCAACCCGGCGTTCACGCCAGCCATTTCCCGAACGAATAAACTGCCGGATTGGCAGCGCGTCGAAAAACTCATTTGCGAGCAGAAAGAGCGGAGCATCAGGTAGCGTAGATATCGTGTCGTGCCAATCGACCCTGTGTTCAGACAAGGTTTCTCGTTGGCGTTCACGTAATGTGGACGACGCCTCGATCAGGTGAATTTCTGCGGCGGCATGAAACCCTGAAACAGAGCGAGTTACACGCAGAATATCAGCCATTAGGGTTCCACGTCCGGGGCCTATTTCAGCAAGCAGAAAGGGTGTCGGGGCCCCCTGGTCCAGCCAGCTTTGCGCCAGGCAAAGCCCAAGCAACTCACCAAACATCTGACTGATTTCAGGGGCAGTCGTGAAATCGCCGCGTGCCCCAAAGGGGTCGCGGGTTGCATAGTAGCCGTGCTCGGGATGCAAAAGGCAATCCGCCATAAACTCCGCTATCGTTAGCGGACCGTTTCGGCTGATCCGTTCAATGAGAAGGGATATCAGCGGCGTCATGAACGCGTTCTGGCAAACCTGATCATGGCCAGCCCAAACAGGATCATCGGAAATGAAAGAAGTTGGCCCATGGACATTCCACCGGATCCGATTTGCAGGATGTATCCCATAGGGTTGTCTGGCGTTATGAATTGCGCATCAGCCTGACGGAAGAATTCAACGATGAAACGCGAAACTCCGTAGACGACGAAAAACATGCCCGTAATCTGACCGGGGGTCCGGAGCCACTCACGACCCCACGCAAGGTAAAGCAGCAATCCGCCGAGCAACAATCCTTCAAGCCCGGCTTCATAAAGCTGCGAGGGGTGCCGCGCGCAAAGGGCCATGACATCCGGGCAATTCTGCGCTGCGTCGCCTGGGAATGCGACCCCCCAGGGCAGGTCAGTTGGACGCCCCCAAAGTTCAGCATTGATGAAATTTGCAATGCGACCCAGAAATAATCCCGGTGCCGTGGCAAGGGCCATCGTGTCCGCAACACTCAGTTTTGGCAGCATATTTCGCCGGCAAAATAAGAACCCGGCCAACGCAACACCCAGCATGCCGCCGTGAAATGACATACCGCCCTGCCAGACCATCAAAATCTCTACTGGGTTGCTCAGGTAGTAGCCGGGTTGATAGAAAAGAACAAAACCCAGACGCCCCCCAAGCACGATCCCCAGAACGACCCAAGTCAGCAATTCTTCGATTTGTTCCGCCGTCATGGGCGGTACTGATGCGGGCCACAAACGAGGCGTACGTATTGCCCTGAGCGCGATGCGCCAGCCGATAACGATGCCGACAATATAGGCCATCGCATACCAGCGTAGCGAAAAGGCATAGTCACCCAGATTTATTGTAAAAATGTCGGGCCCGATGTCGGGAAAGGGTATAATCGCATTCATAGTCACTTCCTGCCTGTCGTGGTGCGGCGAAGTCAACCTTGCGATTTCACCTTTATCGCCCCATATAGGTTTCGAATGAGGCCATGAAAACCAGACCCGAGGACGTTATGCAAAGCCGCAACAAAGTATTCGACGATATTTCGCAACTTATGACCAATGCGATGGGCGTAGCTCAGGGCGCCAAGGACGAAGCTGAAACAGCGATGAAAAGCTTGGTTGATCGTTGGATGGCTGATCGTGACTTTGTGAGCCGCGATGAATTTGATGCCGTTCGCGCCATGGCCCAAAAGGCCCGCGAGGAAAATGATGCCCTAGAAGCGCGTATTGTTGCGCTGGAAGCCAAATTTGACGATCAGGGCAAATAGCACGGTCATTGTAATATTATTTGTTATAGGCACCTGTCTGGGTGCGCTTTTTCTGGTTAACACATTGTTAACGGGAGAAATTGCGTGTTGTGGATAACTCGCTTTTTACAAGTTCTCTGGGGATAACCCAAAAAAACACCTTTACAGGATTCCGCTCTCGGTACACCATATCTGGTAAGGATGACGGTAACATCTGCTCATCCTTGTGTAGACACCCAGTTTCTTGTGGGCTGCCACCCACATGAGGCAAAAAGAGCAAGAGAGGCCGGGCAATGTCACTTACAGAGCAGTATTATGAGACCGAAGACCTACACCCGATCGACATCGTTGAAAACCTAGCAGAACACCACGAGTGGGATTTTGACCGTGTCGCGGATGATCAGATCGCGATGGCGGTTGAAGGTCAGTGGCGCACCTATTCCATTACGCTGGCCTGGTCAGGCTATGATGAAACACTACGCCTGATTTGCACGTTCGAGATGGAACCGCCAGAACACCGTCTGCCAGAACTGTTTGAAATACTGAACATCATCAATGACAGGTGTTGGGCTGGCGCTTTCACGTATTGGCACGACCAGCGTCTGATGGTTTACCGGTATGGTCTGGTTCTTTCCGGGGGGCAATCCGCTGGTCACGAACAGATCACCAATATGATCAACAGTGCCGTATCGTCGGCTGAACGTTTCTATCCCGCGTTCCAATTGGTTGGATGGGGAGACCGGACACCTGCAGAAGCCATGCAAGTCGCCATTGCAGAGGCCTACGGCCGAGCCTAATCTGATCCCAGCTTTTGGGGTTTGAGAGGGTGAAATGAAATCAAGCGATATTGCGCGCCGGGGTCTGGTATTGCTCGGCTGCGGGAAAATGGGCTCTGCAATGCTTCAGGGCTGGCTGAGCGAAGGCTTGCCTGCCAATTCCGTTTGGGTGAACGACCCGTATCCGTCAAACTGGTTGAAGGAATTGGCTGGAACGGGCCTTCATCTGAACGAAATTTTACCGTTAGACCCAGCAATCGTTCTCGTCGCTGTAAAACCGCAAATGATGGCAGAGGCATTGCCAACCCTCTTAGCATTGGGCAACGGCACCACGATTTTTCTGTCAGTTGCTGCTGGTACACCAATTTCCTTTTACGAAGAAACGCTTGGTTCAGAGACACCCGTTATTCGAGCGATGCCCAATACGCCTGCGGCAATTGGGCGTGGAATTACAGCACTTATCGGAAATGACAAAACGGACGAAGCAGATATCGTTTTGGCCGAAACTCTGTTGTCTGCGGTAGGCCAGACTCTGCGCCTCGAAAACGAAACGCAGATGGATGCTGTTACTGCTGTTTCCGGATCCGGCCCGGCTTATGTTTTTCACCTGATTGAAACGCTTGCTGCCGCAGGAGAGGCTGAAGGATTACCAACTGACCTTGCGATGGCACTGGCGAAAGCAACGGTTGGTGGGGCAGGGCAGTTGGCAGAAGACGCACCCGAAGACCCCGCCCAATTGCGGGTAAATGTAACCAGCCCTGCCGGGACAACCGCCGCTGCGCTTGAAGTATTGATGAATCCCGATACAGGGTTTCCTGCGTTGCTAAGAAAGGCAGTGAAAGCCGCTGCCGACCGTTCAAGGGAACTGGGTGCATGAGTGAATTAAGTTTTGACGATTTCCTGAAAGTCGATATCCGGGTTGGCCGCGTTACGCGCGCTGAGCCTTATCCGGAGGCGCGAAAGCCAGCGATCAAGCTATGGGTCGATTTTGGTGAGCAGATAGGCGTAAAGAAAAGTTCCGCGCAAATTACGGCGCATTACACTCCCGAGGAATTGATTGGAAAACAGGTGATGGCAGTTGTGAACTTTCCGCCCCGTCAGATCGGACGTTTCATGTCCGAAGTTCTGGTGCTTGGCCTGCCGGACGAAGCGGGCGAGATCGTTCTGCTAACACCTGACCAAACTGTGCCTGAGGGAGGGCGAATGCATTGAGTGAAAAGATTCTGATTACGCGACGGCTACCAGATACGGTGCTTGCTGCTGCCGAGGCCCGGTTTGATGTCGTTCTGCGCGACAATACCCAGCCAATGACCGAGGACGAACTGAAGGTAGCGCTTGCCGCCTATGACGGCATCTTACCAACGCTGGGCGACCCATTCACCGCCGAGGTTTTCGCCGCCGTTCCCGAACCGCGCTGTCATGTGCTCGCGAATTTCGGAGTTGGCTACAACCACATCAATGTCAGTGCTGCGACCGCGGCGGGTATTCTGGTCAGCAACACACCGGGTGCGGTGACTGATGCAACAGCTGACATCGCGCTTACGCTTATGCTGATGAGCGCACGCCGTGCAAGCGAAGGTGAACGGATGCTGCGTGCGAGGAACTGGCACGGCTGGCACCCGACCCAGATGCTGGGTTTGCACATGTCAGGCAAAGTCGTCGGCATTGTTGGAATGGGACGTATTGGCAAGGCGATTGCGCATCGCGCCCACCATGGTTTCGGAATGGAGGTCGTGTTTTTGAACCGCTCTCCAGTTGAAGATGCAGGCGTACCTGCAAGACAACTGAACAGCCTGTCAGAGGTTATGTCGACAGCGGATATCGTTGTGATCGCTGTACCAGGCAGCCCAGCAACCCGTTACTTAATCAACGCAGAAGCACTGTCTGCGATGCGTGAAACGTCCCATCTTATAAACATTGCACGCGGTGACATTGTTGAGGAAGCCGCGCTGATTGATGCGTTGCAATCCGGGCAAATCGCTGGGGCCGGGCTGGATGTTTACGAGAATGAGCCAGAGGTGCCAGAGGCCCTGAGGACCCTCGAAAACGTAACGCTGTTGCCGCATCTTGGTACCGCGGCACTAGAGGTCAGAACCGCCATGGGGATGATGGCGGTTGAAAATCTTTTTGCGTTTTTTGATGGTAAGGCTTTGCCGAACAAGCTTTAGTCGCTGACGGTTTCCGGATGGAATTTCCAAATCCAATCATAGGGCGTCACGCAAAAACGCGGCAACTTTTGGCCGCCGCGTTTTTGAAGTAAGGATACCAAGAGCAATCCCATGCAAGAAGGTAACGGCGAGTCTCTAACCCGTTGCGGGCTTGTAACTTTTTGACGCCGTCTGGGCCCCTGCCATTGCCTTCATTGCTTCTTGTGCTGTCATCAGTTTTGTCGTTGATCCGCCTGAAAAGGCACCGGAAGCACCAACCGCCAAAGCACCAGCAGCCATTGCCGTGTCATCCGGGGCCTCGATAAGAGCCACGACATCGTCAGCGCCGAAGCAGAAAAACAGGTGGTGAAGCTTACCCCCAACAGCCTCGATCATCGGGCGTGCGGCAGCTTCTCGGTCCTGTGGGTTATCAACCATCGCCTTGAGCGCGGCAGCGGTATAACGGGCTTGAAACATGTAAAATGGCATTGAAGTCCTCCCAGTCAAAATAATTTGTCTTAGTGGAAACATCGCATCAGCAGCGGGATGCGATTTCTTCAATCTACATGAAAAGCTGTATTGAGTCTAAAAAACGACCGCACGGGACCGTTGCGGCCCTAGACCGAGCCCTTTTCCATCGCGGAACGCCAGTGCCCGCGGCAAAGCGAAACATAGCTTTCATTGCCGCCAATATGAACCTGAGCGCCTTCTTTTAATATGGTGCCGCTTTTGTCCATTCGAGCAACCATTGTGGCCTTCTTCCCGCAATGGCAAATTGTGCGTACCTCACGCATTTCATCAGCAAGCGCTAACAGCGTTGCAGAGCCGGGAAACAAATGACCCTGGAAATCAACACGAAGGCCGTAGCACATAACCGGAACTTTCAGGTCGTCCACCGCGCGCGCAAGCTGCCAGACCTGTTCAGCGTCCAGAAACTGTGCTTCGTCAATGAACACACAAGCGCATGGCCCTGCTGCAAGTCGTGCTTCTATTTTTGCAAATAGGTCTTCGCCATGCGCGAATGTATCAGCGCCTTCGCCAATACCGATACGCGAGGTAATCCGCGCTTCCCCTTCGCGGTTATCAAGCAGAGCTGTCAGCAGATAGGTCTGCATCCCGCGTTCATGATAGTTGTAAGACGCCTGCAGCAAATTCGTCGATTTGCCAGCATTCATTGTCGAGTAGTGAAAATAGAGTTTTGCCATGCCGCCTGTTACGTCACGGTGCGCACCAAATGCAAGGCACCTGTGTCGAATCGGGGGTAGCGAGCCCGCCAGCAGGAAAAAATATGAGACCCAAAACTGGCAAGCGCCTGGGGATAGATCGGGTCTCATTACTCTTTACAAACAGTCGGGCCCGCTACACGGCTGCCGGTTACCCGGCTCTGCCGCCCCCATGTGACAGAAGCACAGCGGACCCCGACCCAAAACCAACGCTAGGGGACGCCGGTTACTCGTACAATCCCAAGAACACAGGATCGGTTTATAAATGACAAATCCTTGCAACCCCATTAATGGGAAAAGGCAAACGCATTTCCCCCCGATTGTTTGGTGGAGTGCCCAAGGGATAGGAATGAGTGGGATGAGCAGTTATCTTAAGAAGCACACCGAGGCTTTGGTTAAAGACGTTGGTATCGAAGCAGCCTGTAAACTGACCGGCAAATCGAAAGCCACTTTGGGGCGCTATTATTCGGATGCTGATGAACATTCTGACAGGTTCATGCCGATCGACGCGGTCGCGGCCCTGGAAGATGCTTCACGTTACCCGCATGTCACCAGCGCATTGGCAGAGCTGCGCGGCATCACGCTTTCCTACAGCGAGGACAGACGCAACAACCCGTCACATGGTGTGAACTCCGACGTGGTGGCGCTGAGCCAGCGCTTCGCTATGCTGATGGCGGAATACAACCAGTCAATCGAGGATGGCGTGATTTCCATAAACGAGGCAAAACGCCTGCTGCGTGAAACGCTGGAAATTCAGAAAGTGCTGCTGGATATGAAACTGCACCTTGAGGCGGAGTCGCCTTGAAGGGAAGAGTGCTGCTCTTTCAAAGAACCAAAGCTCTCCAATATCTGATAAAACCCGCCCACGCGCTAACGGGGTCTAACTTTCAAAGTTATTGCTTTGGGTTGTTCGGTTCATGTATTTTTGCTTCGAACCGTTCGGAAAGCTAGCCCTGCAACGCCCTCACACCCAACTCACCTTCCTTCGCCTCTTTCATCGCCAATGCAGCCGCGTAGGATGCGGCGGCGGTGGTGAAATAGGGGACCTTAGCGTATAGCGTGACTGCGCGGATGTCGCGGCTGTCTTCGACCGCCTGCGTGCCTTCGGTCGTGTTCATCACCAGCGCGATCTGTTCGTCTTTCAGCATATCAACGATGTTCGGGCGGCCCTCGTAGACCTTGTTCACGACTTCATTTTCGACGCCGTTTTCAGTCAGCCACGCACCGGTTCCGCGGGTTGTGATGATGGACAGGCCAAGATCTATCAGCAATCTGGCGGCGCTCACCATTTCGGGCGTTTTGTCCATGTCCTTGATCGAAATGAAAACACGGCCTTCGCTGGGCAATGTGACACCTGCTCCAAGCTGGGCTTTCAGGAAAGCCCGGGCAAAGTTACGGTCCCACCCCATGACTTCACCGGTAGAGCGCATTTCCGGCCCGAGGATCGTATCCACACCCGGGAAGCGGGCAAAGGGCAGCACGGCCTCTTTTACCGAATACCAGGGCGTTTTCGGATCGGCGAGCGTGAACGGGTCACCCAGTGGCAGCACGGCCATCGGGTTCGGGTTCGGCGCATATGGTTCGCGGATCGGGAAGTTGCTGAGTGGTTCTCCTGCCATGATACGCGCCGCAATGGCGGCAATCGCGCTGTCGGTTGCTTTCGCCACAAAGGGCACGGTGCGTGAGGCGCGCGGATTGACCTCGATCAGGTAAATCTCGCCGTCTTTGACCGCATATTGAACGTTCATCAATCCAACGACGTTCAGTGCAATAGCGAGCGCGTGGGTCTGACGATGCAGTTCTTCGATAATATCGTCTGGCAGCGAATAGGGGGGCAGGGAACAGGCGCTGTCGCCGGAATGCACCCCGGCCTCTTCGATGTGCTGCATGATGCCCGCAACATGCACATCTTTCCCATCGCACAGCGCATCCACGTCAATTTCAACCGCGCCAGACAGATAACTGTCAAGCAATACAGGGCTGTCACCGGAAACGACCACGGCCTCGTTGATGTAGCGCTCAAGCTGGGGCATGTCGCGCACGATTTCCATCGCGCGGCCACCGAGCACATAGGAGGGCCGGATCACAAGCGGGAAGCCAACCTCTTCGGCTATTTTCATCGCCTGCGTGCCCGAAGATGCGATACCGTTTTTGGGCTGTTTCAGGTTCAGTTTTTCTAGCAGATTCTGGAACCTTTCACGGTCTTCGGCAAGGTCGATCGCGTCTGGTGTTGTTCCAAGTATCGGGATGCCTTCGTTCTGAAGCGCATTGGCGAGCTTTAGTGGGGTCTGCCCGCCAAACTGCACGATGACACCGTGAAGCGTTCCATTGTCCTGCTCAACGCGCAGAATTTCCATGACATGCTCAAACGTGACCGGCTCAAAATAGAGCCGGTCAGACGTATCATAATCTGTCGAAACCGTTTCCGGGTTGCAGTTGATCATGATCGTCTCGTACCCCTGATCGGTCAGGGCATAGCAGGCGTGACAACAGCAATAGTCAAATTCGATACCCTGACCAATGCGGTTTGGGCCACCACCAAGGATCACGACCTTTTTCTTGTCCGACGGACGTGCTTCGCATTCGACCTCTCCCATAACCGGGGATTCGTAGGTCGAGTACATATAGGGAGTTTGCGCTTCAAACTCAGCGGCGCAGGTGTCGATGCGTTTAAACACTGCAATAACGCCAAGTTTCAGTCGTGCGTGGCGTACTTCAGTTTCGCTCGTCCCGGTCAGGGTGGCAAGGCGGGCATCCGTAAAACCCATCATCTTAAGTTTGCGCATGCCCGCTTCTGTTGCAGGCAGGCCTTGCGCACGCACGTCGGCTTCTACATCAACAATCTCGCGGATGCGGGACAGGAACCAAGGATCATACATCGTGGCGTGATGAATTTCGTCATCTGCCAGCCCTTCTCGCATGGCTTGCGCTATGACGCGAATACGGTCTGGAGTTTGCTTGCTAAGCGCTTTTACAACAGCTGATTTTTCCGGGGCGCCTTCAATATCAATCTCGTCAAAACCAGTGAGGTCGTTTTCCATCGAAGCCAGCGCTTTTTGCAACGACTCGTGGATGGTGCGGCCTATGGCCATCGCCTCGCCAACAGATTTCATCGCTGTGGTCAGGTAGGGTTCGGCACCGGCGAATTTTTCAAAGGCAAAACGTGGAATTTTGGTGACAACATAGTCAATGGTAGGCTCGAACGAGGCCGGTGTGACTTTGGTGATGTCATTATCAAGCTCATCCAGCGTGTATCCCACGGCAAGCTTTGCAGCGATCTTGGCAATTGGAAAGCCAGTTGCCTTGGATGCGAGTGCAGAAGAGCGCGAAACGCGTGGGTTCATTTCGATCACCACCATGCGCCCGTCTTTGGGATTTACGGCCCACTGTACATTAGAGCCACCCGTCTCAACACCAATTTCCCGCAGCACGGCGATAGATGCACTGCGCATCATCTGGTATTCTTTGTCGGTCAGCGTCAGGGCAGGGGCTACCGTGATTGAATCGCCCGTATGAACCCCCATCGGGTCAACGTTTTCGATGGCACAAACGATAATGGCGTTGTCGGCTTTGTCACGCACGACTTCCATCTCAAATTCTTTCCAGCCAAGCAGGCTCTCATCAATCAGGATCTGGTTGACGGGGCTGGCGTCCAGTCCGGTGCGGCAGAAATGTTCGTAATCATCCCGGTTGTAGGCCACACCGCCGCCAGTACCGCCAAGTGTGAAGGCCGGGCGAATAATTGCCGGAAGCCCGACATATTCGATTGCATCCATACATTCTTCGATGGTGTTTGCGATTGTAGCCTTCGGGTTTTCAAGACCAATACGGTCCATCGCTTCACGAAACAATTTGCGGTCTTCGGCCATCTCAATGGCACGGCGGTTGGCACCGATCAGTTCCACACCGAATTTTTCAAGAACACCCATATCGGCCAGTGCGAGCGATGTATTCAGACCAGTCTGCCCACCCATCGTTGGCAGCAACGCATCAGGACGTTCTTTCTCGATTATTTTGGCGACGATTTCGGGGGTTATGGGCTCTATATATGTTGCGTCTGCTAGGCCCGGGTCGGTCATGATTGTTGCGGGATTGGAGTTTACCAGAATGACCCGGTAACCTTCTTCACGCAGCGCTTTGCAGGCCTGCGCACCGGAATAGTCAAACTCGCATGCCTGGCCAATTATGATTGGTCCCGCGCCGATGATCATGATGGATGAGATATCGGTTCTTTTTGGCATGACTAAGGTCCCCGGATGCGCAAATTGTCGTGTGTTATAGGCATGAGGCGGGTAGGTGCAACCCTTGATCAGGGTCTTGTAGTGGAAAGATCGTCGCAATTGGCTAAAACGGCGGACTCAGTTGCATGAGTCCGCCGTATTGGAAGTTTAATTTACGCGATATCGAATGAAACGCCCTGAGCCAGCGGTAACTCGCGTGAATAGTTGATCGTGTTGGTCGCCCTGCGCATATAGGCTTTCCACGCGTCAGAGCCGCTTTCGCGTCCGCCGCCCGTTTCTTTCTCGCCACCAAAGGCACCGCCAATTTCTGCACCGGAGGTGCCGATATTCACATTGGCGATTCCACAGTCTGACCCGGCAACGGACAGGAACTGTTCGGCTTCGCGCATATCTAACGTGAAGATGGTTGAGGACAGTCCGGCACCGACAGCGTTTTGCTTTTCGATTGCGTCGTCAAGGTCAATATAGCGCATCACATAAAGCACGGGTGCGAAGGTTTCTTCGCAGACGATTCCTTCGTGAACGGGCATCTCGACAATTGCCGGGCGGCGGTAATGCGCATTCGGATAGCCCGCGTCGATTTTTTCACCGCCAGTGATCGTGCCGCCAAGTACCTTTGCCTGCTCAAGCGCCCTTTCCATTGCGTCTGATGCGCGTGTATCAATGAGAGGTCCAACCAGAGCGTCTGTGGTTAAGGGGCTACCCACGGTGACGGATTTATAGGCGGCCTTCAGACGCGGAACAAACTGGTCATAGATACTGTCATGCACAAAGGTACGGCGCTGGCTTGTGCAGCGTTGACCGGCGGTTCCCATAGCGCCGAAGGCAATTGCTGCCAGCGCCATATCCTGATCGGCCGACGGACAGACGATACCAGCGTTGTTGCCGCCAAGCTCCAGAATGGAACGGCCAAAGCGTGCAGCAACGCGCGGGCCAACTTCGCGTCCCATACGGGTTGAGCCAGTGGCGGAAATTACCGGAACTTTCGCGTGATCCACCAAAACCTCTCCGACAGCGCGGTCGCCAATCAGAAGTGTTAGCAAACCGTCAGGTGCATCCCCAAAGCGCGCGGCAGCCTTTTCAAATACAGCAGCGCAAGCGAGCGATATGAGCGGTGTCTTTTCGGAAGGCTTCCAAACGACCGTATCACCACAAACAAGAGCGAGTGCTGCATTCCAGCTCCAGACCGCGGCGGGGAAGTTGAACGCAGAGATCACGCCGACAACGCCAACCGGATGCCATTGTTCCATCATCCGGTGACCGGGGCGTTCGGTTGCGATTGTTAAGCCATAAAGCTGGCGGGAAAGGCCGGTCGCAAAATCGCAGATATCAATCATCTCCTGAATTTCGCCCAAACCTTCAGAGGTGATTTTACCAACCTCAATAGAGATGATGCGCCCGAGATCCTCTTTGGCGGCGCGCAGTTCTTCGCCAAGCAATCTGACCAACTCTCCGCGGCGTGGCGCGGGAACATTGCGCCAGACCTTGAAAGCTTCATGTGCTTTGTCGATGGCAGCAGAGGTGTCAGCGGCAGAAACATCTGCAACGCTTGCAATTTCTTCGCCAGTTACAGGGCTGATGATTTTTGTGCTGCCGCTTGTGTAGGAGGCAGAATTAACACCCAGGCGGGTCAGGATGTCGGCAATTTCGGCTTTGACACTCATGACGTGTCCTTTCTCGCAAATTCAGGTTTGAGGAACTGCGTCAACAATACGTCTGTTCTGCCTTCGCGAATATGGTGAATTGATGGTCTATTGGTTCATAAACCTCATGAAGAATTTATTCGCCGTATCGAATCTATGTGCCGCAAAAAAGGATTTCATGCCTCCGGCGGGGATATTTATGGAAACTGGTTGGAAGAAATAAGCTATTGTTTATTAAGTGGAGTTTTGCGGCGAGAAACCTGTGTCTTAACCCAGCGCGTAAAGTTTTGTGCCACGGGGCTCACCGCGCCAGCTGGTGTGACCAGATAATAGGCATTGTTGGTAAGGAGAGGTTTTTCAGACAAGGGCACGAGGTTGCCTTGGGATAATTCGTCTTCGATCAGATAGCGGGGACACAGCGCGGCGCCAAGCCCGGCTGATGCGGCTGCGATGATCATGGAAAACTGATCATAGATCTTACCGCGCGGTGCATGTGGTGTGTCCTGCCCAAGCAGACGTAACCAATCAGACCAATATGTTGGGCGGGTTTCCAAGTGCAGAAGCGGTGCATTCGCAATTTTGTTAACGTCTTTCAATCCGTGGCGATCACGAAATTCCGGGGCAGATACGGCTATTATTTCTTCTTCGCAGAGTTTTGTCATCTGTGTGTCGGGCCAGTCCTGAACACCATAGTGGATGGCAAGATCAAATCGTTCTTCGTCAAAGCTGAACGGTTTGATACGCGCCGACAGGCTGATCTCGACCTCTGGATTTTGCGCTTCAAAGTCCGGCAGGCGCGGGATGAGCCAGCGACAGGCAAAGGTGGAAAGAGTGGCAATTCGCAATGCACTGCGGGCGTTTCCGGCAGCAACGGCGCGGGTTACTGTCTGTTTCAACCGCTCAAGATCAATCGCCAGTTCCGAAGCAAAATCAGCCCCGGCATCGCTGAGCGCTACGCGGCGGCCGTTGCGGCGGAACAGGGTGAAGCCCAGCATTGCCTCAAGGTCTTTGACCTGACGGCTGACGGCGCTTTGCGTCAGATGCAATTCTTCGGCAGCAAGCGTAAAACTTCCGTGCCGCGCGGCGCATTCGAATGCGCGTAGGCTGGCAAAAGAAGGGACAGGTAGGTTCTGGCGGGTCTTGCTCATGTCTCTCATTCATAATTCTCATGAATACACGCTTATTTAGTGATGTTTGCGCAGGCTTACAATTGCTATCCTGCCCGCAAATCAGATCGCGGTTAAGGAGTCTTTGCGTGAAAAAGATATTTGTACTGGGCTTGGGGAAAGTTGGCTCTCTGGCGGCGCAACTACTGCATGACTCAGGTTTCGAGGTTACTGGTTACGATCTTGTTGTGGATGCTTCGCGTTTTCCCTTTGCGGTGAAATCTGCGGATGTTGGATCTGCCGATGTGATGGCTGAAGAATTCAAGGCGGCTGATGCGGTGCTGTCCTGTTTGCCCTATCACCTTAATATTGGCATCGCGACTGTGGCGAATGCTGCGGGGCTGCACTACTTTGATCTGACAGAGGATGTGCCAACAACGCAGGCAATTATCGGTCTCAGCGAAATCTCAAAAGGGTTGATGGCCCCCCAATGTGGGTTGGCGCCGGGTTTCGTTGGCATTGTCGGTGCGCACCTGATTTCACAGTTTGAACATTGCCGGTCGTGCCGGATGCGCGTGGGGGCATTACCACAGAACCCGACCGGTCTGATGGGATACGCGTTTAACTGGTCACCGGAGGGTGTGGTCAACGAATATCTGAACGACTGCGAAGTGATTGAAGCTGGTACCCGCAAGTTGGTTTCACCGATGGAATGGCACGAAACGCTGTACATTGATGGTGTAAAGCTCGAGGCGTTCACTACCTCGGGTGGTCTTGGGACGATGTGTGACACGTATCTCGGAAAAGTGGATAATATAGATTATAAAACAATGCGTTATCCTGGACATATGGAGCTTATGAATTTCTTCTTTCATGAATTGCTGATGCGGGACCGGCGCGCGGAAGCAGGTGAAATACTGACCCATGCGAAACCACCTGTTGAGGAAGATGTGGTTTATGTTCACGTTGCCGCAGAAGGCACAATTGATGGCAAGCTGGCGCGCAAGGAATTTGTGCGCGCGTATCGTCCTATCGAAGTCGCGGGCAAGATGCGCACGGCTATTTCCTGGACCACATCAGCCTCTGTCGTCGCTGTGATCGAGATGGTGCGTGACGGCGTGTTGCCTCAGAAAGGTTTCCTCAAACAAGAAGATATTCCGCTGGAAACGTTTCTAAAGACTCGAACGGGGTCGTTTTACGCCGGGTAGAACTTGGAAGACAGTTCTTTAAAAGAACCGTTGTGGGGATATCTTGGGGTAGAAGAAGAATAGAGTCTGATTTCTTTATTCTTCAAGTATCCCCGCCGGAGGCATTTTGTTTTTCTGTTTCCTGCGCCAGCCATTCGCGTAGTGCTGTAAGGGGGGGATGATCGTCTGCCTCTTTCGGCCAGACAAGGTAATAGGCGCCGATGCTGGTGACCGGCGCGCCTGTTGCGATAGCGAGCCGCCCCTCGGCCAGATCGCTTTCGACAAGATAGTCAGGCAAGAGCGCTGCACCAAGCCCATGCGCCGCTGCACGTGCCATCGTTGCGAATTGGTCAAAAAACATTCCTTCTGTAAGTGTTCGGTCGATCCCGTGCTCCGCCATCCACCGGGCCCATGCGCGTGGGCGGGTCTCTAGCCGAAGCAGCGGGATTCGTAACAAGTCTTCAGGGGTGCTAACATTCTGCTCTCTCAGCAATTCTGGCGCTGCAACCGGAACGACCCGTTCATCCATCAGTTTTATCGAATGCGTCCCTGACCAGTCATCAGTGCCAAAATGGATCGCGGCATGAAACCGTTCTTGTTTGAAATCAAAAGGCACCACACGTGTTGACAGGTTTATTGTCACACCGGGGTTTTCTGAAAGAAAGCGTGGCAGGCGCGGGGCCAGCCAATGCGTGCCAAACGCGGGCAAAATCGCGAGCTCAAGTGTTCCGCCTTCGGGGTTAGAACGCAGTTTGATTGTGGCATTTGCCAGCTTGCGCAGCGTTTCACGCACCTCGCGTGCGTAATCGGTGCCTGCCGGGGTCAGGCGCAATCTTTTCTTTTCTCTTAAGAACAACGCAACTCCAACCTGGGATTCAAGCGTTTGGAGTTGCCGGCTGACGGCGCCTTGCGTCAGTGAAAGCTCTTCGGCTGCTTGAGAGACAGAACCAAGTCGCGCGACCGCTTCAAAAGCGACAAGCCAACTGGTAGAAGGAAGATAACGACGTGGGGCTAGCATAACATTCCATTTCTGCATGAACTTATGCCCGAATATCGATTTATTGGAAAGGGAATTTGGTATAATGGAAGTGTCAGGCCTGATGAAACTTTCGGAATTGTCATGATAAACCGTATCAACCACCCCTTTAAACGCTCTGATCGCGCTGCGAATGTGCAGCTTTCTGAAATTGTTCAGATATCAGAGGCGGCCGCGCGGTTGCGTGCTGAGGGTGTTGATGTTTTGACATTTGGCACCGGAGAGCCGGATTTCCCGACGCCTGACCATGTTATTGATGCGGCCCATCTTGCCGCCAAGAATGGTCAAACAGGCTATCCGCCGACACAAGGCACACCTGTCTTGCGTGCAGCGATTGCAGCAGATGCCACCCGCTTTTCCGGATATACGCCTGAGGCGAGTGAAATCATCGTGTCAACAGGCGCCAAGCAGGTGTTGTCAAATGCGTTTCAAGCGACCGTAAATCCGGGTGACGAGGTGATCCTGCCTGCGCCCTATTGGACGAGCTATGCTGATATGGTTGCTTTTTGCGAGGCAACGGTTGTCCCATTAGAATGTGGGGCGGTCACTGGGTTCCGTCTGACACCCGATCAGCTTTCAGACGCGATCACAGCCGATACCAAATGGTTGATGCTTAACACGCCGGGCAACCCTTCTGGCGCGATGTACTCTCGCGCTGATCTTGAAGCATTAGCAGATGTTTTGCGTGCACATCCGCATGTCTGGATCGTTGCGGATGAGATTTACCAACATATCACCTATGAACCTTTCACTTCCTTCCGCGCAGCTGCGCCTGATCTGGCTGACCGGACGCTTATCGTGAATGGTGTGTCCAAGGCCTATGCCATGACAGGCTGGCGGCTTGGTTGGGGTATCGGCCCCATCGACCTGATCAAAGCAATGGTCGCGGTACAGGGGCAGTCGACCTCTGGTGCCTCTTCCATTTCGCAAGCAGCAGCACTTGCAGCACTTGAGGGGTCGCAGAATCTGTTGGCCGAACGCGCAGAAGAATTCCGTGAAAGACGCGATCTTGTTGTTGGCGCCCTGAACGCTATGCCAGGCCTGAATTGTGAAGTGCCCGGTGGTGCCTTTTACGCATTTCCTGATTGCAGCGGTGTTTTTGGCAAGACCACGCCACAAGGCGAGGTTCTGGAAACCGATGCTGACGTGTGTCGCTACATTCTTGATGATGCGCATGTCGCGCTGGTTCCCGGGCGCGCTTTTGGCCTTCCCGGCTATTTTCGCCTGTCCTACGCTTACGCAACTGCTGATTTGAAAGAGGGCTGTCGCCGCATTGCGCAAGCCCTGACCGAACTGACTTAAGAGGTAAAAAGAATGGCCCTGGCTCCGCAAAGCAAACCGAACCTTGAATCCTTTGACTGGGAAGATGCGTTTCGGTTCGACCTTCAGTTGACCGAAGACGAGCGTATGATCCGCGATTCAGCACGATCATACGCACAGGAAAAGCTGCAGCCGCGTGTGCTGGAGGCGTTTCAGGAAGAGAAAACAGACCCGGAAATCTTTCGCGAAATGGGTGAAATGGGCTTGTTGGGTATCACCGTTCCCGAAGAATACGGCGGTATCGGTGCAGGTTATGTGAGCTACGGTCTGGTCGCGCGCGAGGTAGAGCGTGTCGATAGCGGATATCGTTCCATGATGTCTGTCCAAAGCTCGTTGGTTATGTATCCGATATATGCCTATGGCACTGAGGAGCAACGTAAAAAATACCTGCCAAAACTTTCTACCGGTGAATTTATTGGCTGTTTTGGTCTGACAGAACCTGATGCCGGTTCTGACCCCGCAAGCATGAAAACCGTCGCGAAAAAGGTTGACGGAGGCTATGTGCTGAACGGCTCTAAAATGTGGATATCAAACGCGCCAATCGCTGATGTTTTTGTTGTCTGGGCAAAATCCGACGCACACGGCGGAAAGATAAAAGGGTTCGTGCTTGAAAAAGGCATGAAAGGTCTCTCGGCACCGAAGATCGCGAATAAGCTCTCACTGCGGGCTTCGGTGACCGGTGAGATTGTGATGAAAGACGTAGAAGTTGGCGAAGACGCCTTGTTGCCCAATGTCGAAGGTCTGAAAGGTCCGTTTGGCTGCCTGAACCGGGCGCGTTATGGCATCAGTTGGGGCGTATTGGGCGCGGCCGAGTTCTGCTGGCACGCTTCGCGGCAATACGGCCTAGACCGAAAGCAGTTCAATAAACCAATTGCGGGCACGCAGCTTTACCAGAAAAAACTGGCGGATATGCAGACAGAGATCACGCTTGGCCTGCAAGGGTCTTTGCGTGTTGGCCGGCTGATGGACGAAGCGAATGCTGCACCGGAAATGATTTCGATGATGAAACGCAACAACTGCGGCAAGGCGCTGGATATCGCGCGGATGGCACGTGACATGCATGGTGGCAACGGCATCAGCCTGGAATTTCAGGTGATCCGTCATATGGTAAACCTTGAAACGGTAAACACATATGAAGGTACACATGATGTACATGCCCTTATCCTGGGGCGTGCGCAAACCGGGCTACAGGCGTTTTTCTAGGGCCTTTCCTGTAAGGCTGAAGTTTTGGGCTGCATTGAAGAATAAGGTTGATCTATGGATCGTGCTGATATCGTCCACGAGGCATTTCAGACCCGCGTAAAACGTGGAGATTTTCCAAAAGGGGCTGCACCAAACGGCCCCCTTTTACCGACCGAGGCGGTCGCGATCTTTCGCGCGCAATGTTTAAGTCGGAACCTCGACCGAACGTCGCGCAAAATGCAGGCGGCAGGGCAGGGGTACTATACAATTGGCTCTTCCGGGCATGAAGGTATGGCAGCGGTCGCTTCCGCCCTTAACCCTGATGACATGGCGTTCCTGCACTATCGGGACGGTGCATTTCAAACCCGGCGCAGCGCACAGGTGCCGGGTACAACACCCGCTTGGGATATGCTGCTAAGCTTTGCCACCTCAACCGAAGACCCGATTTCCGGCGGGCGGCACAAGGTGCTGGGGTCACATAGCCTGATGATACCGCCGCAAACCTCGACTATTGCCAGCCATCTGCCAAAAGCCGTGGGTGCCGCCTATTCGATTGGCCTTGCCAGACGGCACGCGCCGGAGCATAAAACACTCAAAGACAATAGTATTGTCATCTGCTCGTTTGGCGATGCTTCTTCCAATCATTCTACCGCTCAGGGGGCTATCAATACGGCTTGCTGGACTTCGTTTCAATCCGT
Organism: Pseudohalocynthiibacter aestuariivivens; assembly: GCF_018457175.1. Lineage (GTDB taxonomy): Bacteria > Pseudomonadota > Alphaproteobacteria > Rhodobacterales > Rhodobacteraceae > Pseudohalocynthiibacter > Pseudohalocynthiibacter aestuariivivens. The sequence continues at coordinate 128,897 of NZ_JAGFNU010000005.1, read as the reverse complement.
ACCACTTCCGCTTCTTTTTATATGTGAAGACAATGGGATAGGCATCTCAACCCGCACCCCGCGTGGCTGGGTTTCTGCGAATTTTGAGCATCGCCCGGGGTTGAAATACTTTTACGCAAACGGGCTTGATTTGTACGATACTTTCTGCGCAGCGAAAGCTGCAGTAGAATATGTTCGCACCCGCAGAAAACCGGCGTTTCTGCACCTTAGCCTTGTTCGGCTTTATGGCCATGCTGGCTCTGATATGCAGCAAACTTACCTTGCGAAAGAAACCTTCGAGACGTGGGAATCGGACGATCCGTTACTGCATTCTGCAAGGCTGCTGATTGATGCGGGTGTTCTGAGCACAGATGAGGTGCTTTCAATTTATGACGACGCAGAGGCGCAATGCACGCGCGTCGCTGCCGAAGCAATTACTCGACCACGCCTAAAAACCGCGTCAGAAGTTATGGGCAGCATTGTGCCGCCAAAACGCCGTTGCACACCGACAAATGGCCCATCGGATGAAGCCCGCGAAGCCGCATTCGGCTCTGATATGCGTGCCATGTCCGAGCCACAGCACATGTCACGCCTGATAAACTGGGCATTGACCGATCTGATGTTGGAACATGATGAAATCGCGCTAATGGGCGAAGATGTCGGCCAAAAGGGCGGCGTTTATGGCGTTACGCAAAAACTGAGTGACAGGTTCGGTGTCGACCGGGTGATTGATACCCTGCTTGATGAACAATCCATCTTAGGCTTGGCTATCGGTATGGCACACAACGGTTTTATTCCGATGCCGGAGATTCAGTTCCTTGCCTACCTGCACAACGCTGAAGATCAGCTTCGTGGCGAGGCTGCGACGCTCTCGTTCTTTTCCAACGGACAGTTCACCAACCCGATGGTTTTGCGCATCGCAGGCCTTGGGTATCAGAAAGGGTTTGGTGGTCATTTCCATAACGATAATTCATTGGGAGTTCTGCGCGATATTCCAGGCGTGATCGTTGCTGTGCCAAGCCACGGGGCGGATGCCGCAAAAATGCTGCGCGAATGTGTGCGCCTTGCGCGGGAAGAGCAACGTGTTGTGGTGTTTGTCGAACCTATCGCGCTTTACCCGATGCGCGATTTGCACGACGCAAAAGATAGTGGATGGATGCAGATCTACCCCGCACCGGACGAACGGATCGCGCTTGGCGAGGTTGGCGTAACAGGTGAGGGGCCTCTGGCAATTGTGACCTATGGAAACGGCCATTATCTAAGCCAACAGGCGGCTAAAATATTGAAAGAGAAGGGTATTCAAACACGAATAATTGATATGCGCTGGTTGTCGCCGCTGCCTGAAGAGGCGATTATTAATGCTATAAAAGGTGCCAAAAAGGTTTTGGTTGTCGATGAATGCCGCCAAAGTGGAAATGTTTCCGAGGCGGTTATGACACTTCTTTCAGAACAATCTAACTTACCGAATGCGCGCCTTGCTGCAGAAGACAGCTTTATTGCTACAGGTCCAGCTTATGCAGTCACGATGCCGTCCTGTGAAAGCATTGTTCAGGCTGCTGAAAAGCTTTGGGGGGCGAAATGAAACAAACTGCTGTCGTCGTCGCCCCTGGGCGCGGCACCTATAACAAAACCGAGCTTGGTTATCTCAAGCGGCACCACGCGAATAGATCCGCGATTATTGGCGAGTTTGATGGCTATCGCACTGCGCTTGGACAAGAAGCGGTAAGCAAGTTGGACAATGCAGCCCGGTTCTCGGGACCGCACCATACACGGGGCGACAATGCTTCGCCATTGATCTATGCCTGCGCCTACGCGGACTTCCTTTCAATCAGCGCAGAAAAGTTTGACATCATTGGTGTCACCGGAAATTCGATGGGTTGGTATATAGCGCTTGCCTGTGCCGGGGCTTTGTCGCCCATGGCGGGTCTGGATGTTGTGAACACCATGGGAACGCTGATGCATGAACGGGGCGTTGGCGGTCAGTTGATATATCCGGTTACGGATGAAGACTGGCGTGACCCGGGTGGCAAACGTGCAGAAGTCCTTGCAATCATGTCTGAAATCGACAATCGCGCGAACCATAGACTGGCCCTTTCTATCGACCTTGGTGGTATGCTGGTGCTTGCCGGGGACGAAACCGGGTTGGAGGCCTTCGAAAAGCAAGCGCCCCGCGTTCAGGACCGTTTCCCGATGCGGTTGCAAAATCATGCGGCGTTCCACACGGAATTGATGGCGCCTATTGCCGCAGAAGGCCAAAGGCGTCTGCCGCAAACGCTGTTTCAGCAGCCTAAGTTGCCTTTGGTAGACGGTCGCGGTGGGCTTTGGCACCCGAAGTCAAGCGATCTGGGTGCGCTATGGTCCTATACGCTTCAGCATCAGGTCGTCGAACCCTATGATTTCTCTGCAGCAATTCGAACAGCCGCGCGCGAGTTGATGCCGGATGTTTTTATCGTGCTTGGACCCGGCACAACATTAGGCGGTGCTGTTGCACAATCTTTTGTATCGGCGAACTGGCGCGGAATGTCGGACAAAGCTGAGTTTCAGGCAGAACAAAGTAAAACGCCGCGCCTGATTTCCATGGGTATGGAAAACCAGCGAGACACTGCAACCTAGGTATTTTGCCGCTCTCACTTCGCAGATGTCGGATTTTAGGGGCGCAGAGCAGCGAAAAGCAGACTAGAAGCACCCTGTGACGTAGCATCAGGCGATTCATTTTGGCACAGCCGCAGATATTTTTTGACCACGGACCAGATGGAACCGGCACACTTTTTCGTGCGCCGGAACAGTTGATTGTGGCAAAAACTGCTGAAGAAGTGCCTGCAGCGCTGGACGCGCTTTCAAGGGCACAAGCCGATGGACGCTGGATTGCAGGCTATTGTTCTTACGAACTTGGCTATGTTTTGATGCCAAAGCTTGCTCATCTCTTGCCAGAAGACCGCGACACACCATTGCTGCTTTTTGGCGTGTTTGATACGCCAGATTCAGCGAATATTGGCGTGGGAGAGGCCGTCTTGTCTTCGTTGACGCCACTTTGGTCAGCAAATGACTATCACCGGGCGTTTGACAAGCTTCGCGCGTTGATCGGGGCGGGTGATATTTATCAGGCCAATCTGACGTTTCCAATTTTGGCGAACCGCGCAGGCTCTGCCGAGGCACTTTTCGGTCTTTTGGCGGCGCGTCAGCCTGTGCTTTACGGCGCGCATGTTGATCTTGGGGTTGGGCCGGAAATCCTGTCGCGTTCACCTGAGCTTTTCTTTCGTACAACAGCGGACGGCGAAATTGAAACATTGCCCATGAAAGGCACGGTCCCGCGCGGCATAACAGCAGGTGAAGACGATGAACGTTACAACTGGCTGCTGAAGGACCCCAAAAACCGCGCTGAAAACCTGATGATCGTTGATCTTTTACGCAATGATATCAGCCAGGTATCCAAGGTTGGCTCGGTCAAAGTGCCTGAATTGTTTCGTGTCGATAGCTACGCAACAGTTCATCAGATGGTATCGCGCGTAACGGCGCACCTTAAAGAAAGCACATCCCTGCCCGATATCCTGCGCGCACTTTTTCCCTGCGGTTCAGTCACAGGCGCGCCCAAAAACCGTGCAATGCAGGTAATCCGGGATCTGGAACCAACGCCACGCGGAATATACTGCGGTACAATTGGCTGGATGGCGCCAGACGGGTCATCATGTTTCAACGTTGCAATCCGCACACTTTCGCTCTTTGAAGGTGGCGCTGTGCGACTTAATGTTGGCGGCGGTGTTGTCTGGGACAGCACAGCCGATGGCGAATATGAGGAAGCCCTGTGGAAAGTGCGCTACGCAGAAATCTCCCCCCCGATCTCAAGCTGATTGAAACGTTTGGGTTTGATCCGGCTCTGGGATTTCAAAATCTTGATCTCCATCTTTCGCGAATGGAAAAGAGCGCGCAGGGTTTTGGGATTGATTTTGACAGAAATGCTGCGCAGCATTTGTTATCGTCTGTTTCGGGAACTGACACGCGGCGATGTCGTATGTCATTGAAGTTAAACGGTAAATTTGAGCTGCAGGTATTTCCAATATCATCGACTGTTAGCGCGTGGCGCGTTATGGTTGCAAAAGACAGGCTCCGCTCAGATGACCGCTGGTTGCAAGTGAAAACCACAGAGCGTCAGCTTTACGACAATGCCCGTGCAAACCTTCCGAACGGTGTGGACGAGTTGATTTTTCTGAATGAACGCGGCGAAATTTGCGAAGGAACAATAACGAATGTTTTTGCGGATTTTGGGCAGGGTTTGATTACTCCACCACTTACGTGTGGCCTGCTTCCCGGTGTGTTGCGGCAGAAAATGCTGGACGCAGGAGAGGCCGCAGAGGCAATACTAACAGAGCGCGATATTAAAAAGGCACAGCGATTGTTTGTGGGGAATTCGCTGCGTGGTCTGATAAGGGCGCATCTGGTTTAGCCCGGAAATCTATTCCGCTGCCCGCCAGTGCTGTTTTTCATCGCCTTGGTAAATGTAATCGCGGGTCAGGGGAACGACACCTTGTTTGCGGGTGAGTTGAAATTGAAAAACAACCTGTCGGTGTAGTCTAAATGTGAGCTCCGCTGAAATCAGATAGAACCGCCACATCCTGCAGAATCGGTCATCGTAAATCTGCCGGGCCTTATCGATATTTGCCATAAAACGCGTGTACCAATGTTTTAGCGTTTCAGCATAATGCAGCTGCCAAACTTCAACATCTGTGGTCCAGAGACCTTCCTTCTCGATCGCTTTGCTTACCTCGGAAAGCGAAGGGACATAACCGCCTGGGAAAATATACTTCAGTACCCAGGGGCTTGTGCGTCCCGGTGGCGATTCGCGCCCAATGGTGTGTATCAATGCGATTCCGTTGTCCGTTAGCCTGTCGCTTACGTGACTGAAATACTCCCGGTAATGCGGCACGCCCACGTGCTCAAACATTCCGACAGAAACTACTCTGTCAAATTTACCATCCAGCGCGCGGTAGTCTGTTAAGCGTATATCGATCTGCTCGTTCAGGCCCGCAGCATCAACGCGTGCGCGTGCGACTTTATGTTGTTCTTCTGACAATGTGACACCAACAACATGCACGCCATAGTCTTTGGCCAATGTTATGGCCATACCGCCCCAGCCGCATCCGATATCAAGAACCCGCATTCCTGGCTCAAGACATAGTTTCTGTGCGATATGGGCTTTCTTTTGTATCTGAGCTTGTTCAAGCGTGTCATCAGGATGACGAAAATAGGCACAGGAATATTGCTTGTCCTCATCCAGAAAAAGGTCATACAGCGCACCAGACAAATCATAATGATGCGCGACATTGCTGCGCGCGCGCCCCATTGGGTTGTATTGGCTGACATATCGCAAGAATGGGCCAAAAAACCGTTCCAGCCCATGACCACGCCCGACAGACATGTTCCGAATGCCAAGCGCGATAAAGCTGTGCAAGTCGTCGTTGTCGATGTTCAGGGTGCCTTCCATATAGGCCTCCCCAATCGTAAGTTCCGGGTTGATCATGAAGCGGCGCGGCAGACCAGGGTCAGTGATCTGGGCAATTACGACAGATCCGTCCCCATCTCCGAACCGTTCCTTGCGGCCACTTGGAAGTTGCAAATCCAGCGTACCGTGCCGAATTAGCTGCTTTAGCATTCGTACAAAGAGAGCTTCCCACATAACATCCCCCTAAAAAATATCTGGTACTAAAATTCGCGCTCTGCCCCAGATTCAGCGTCCTTCCATGCAAAATATTAGTGAAAACATGGCCTTCCTGTCTAGTTCGATGTTTTTTTGGCCCGAATTCCGAGGTTACGTTGATTTGAACACCCAAAAATACAGGCAATTCTCACTGTGACCTTGACTTCCGGGCGTACGCAATGTGTATCGGCGCGAAGCTTTCACTACCCTCGAGGGAATACCCGATGCACGCCTTTCGTAGCCAGACCTGCGCTGAACTGACCAAAGCAAATGTTGGAGAGACCGTTCGTCTTTCCGGCTGGGTACACCGCGTGCGCGATCATGGTGGTATTTTGTTTATCGATCTGCGTGACCATTACGGTGTTACGCAAGTACTGTGTGATCCCGACAGCCCGGTCTTTGCCGAGGTTGAAAACCTGCGCAGCGAGTGGTGTATTCGCATTGATGGCGAGGTTAAGGCACGCGACGAAAGCCTGATAAACCCAAAGCTGCCAACCGGTGAAATCGAGGTTTTCATCCGTGATATGGAAGTGTTGGGCGCTGCTGATGAACTGCCCCTGATCGTTTTTGGGGATCAGGAATATCCCGAAGAAACCCGGTTAAAATACCGCTACCTCGACCTGCGCCGCGAAAAACTGCAACACAACATGATTTTGCGTTCTGATGTTGTAGCGTCAATGCGGCAGCGCATGTGGGATACGGGTTTCAAAGAATTCCAGACGCCTATTATCACAGCCTCAAGCCCCGAAGGTGCGCGCGACTTTTTGGTCCCGTCACGCCAGCACCCCGGCAGGTTCTACGCACTTCCGCAGGCTCCGCAGCAGTTCAAACAGCTGATCATGGTGTCGGGATTTGACAAATATTTCCAGATCGCGCCGTGTTTTAGGGATGAAGATCCGCGTGCAGACCGATCACCAACCGATTTTTACCAACTTGATCTTGAGATGAGCTTTGTGACCCAGCAGGACGTTTTTGACACGATCCAGCCGGTCATCAGCGGAATCTTTGAGGAATTTGGCGGCGGTCGCAAAGTTGACGAGACATGGGAGCAAATCTCGTTCCGCGATTCAGCTCTCTGGTACGGCACCGACAAGCCTGACCTGCGTAACCCGATCAAGATGCAGATTGTGAGCGAACATTTTGCAGGCTCCGGTTTTGCAATTTTCGCAAAATTGCTGGAGCAGGAAGGTACCGAAATTCGCGCCATCCCGGCACCCAGTGGCGGCAGCCGTAAATTCTGTGACCGGATGAATGCCTTTGCGCAGGCGCAAGGTTTGCCCGGAATGGGCTATATTTTCTGGCGTGATGGTGAAAACGGTATGGAAGCCGCTGGTCCCTTGGCCAAAAACATCGGCCCCGAGCGGACAGAGGCGATCCGTCAGCAACTTGATCTTGGGGTTGGTGATGCGGCGTTCTTCCTTGGCGGAAAACCTTCTGCTTTTGAGGCTGTCGCTGGCCGGGCCCGCACAGAGATTGGCGAGACGCTGGGTCTTATCGATCAAGACCGCTTCGCTTTTGCCTGGATCGTCGACTTTCCAATGTACGAGGCAGATGAAGAAACCGGTAAGATCGACTTTTCCCATAACCCGTTTTCCATGCCACAAGGCGGAATGGACGCACTTGATGGAGATCCGCTTTCCGTCCTTGGCTACCAATATGACCTTGCCTGCAACGGTTATGAACTGGTGTCGGGCGCGATTCGGAACCACAAACCAGAAATCATGTTCAAGGCTTTTGAACTTGCCGGTTACGGTGCGGAAGAGGTGGAAAGCCGCTTTGGCGGAATGGTGAATGCCTTTAAATACGGCGCACCGCCGCACGGTGGTTGTGCCGCTGGGATTGACCGGATCGTGATGTTGCTGGCGGATGAAGCCAATATCCGCGAGGTCATCATGTTCCCGATGAACCAGCGCGCCGAAGACCTGATGATGTCGGCCCCAAGTGAGCCGTCAAACGAGCAACTTCGCGAACTTGGCTTGCGGGTCATACCACAGGATTAATTTGCACGATTGGACAAAAAGAACCGCTCGGCAAATCTGCTGGGCGGTTTTTAGGTGCGTTGCGAAACTCGTTTCAGATCAGCTTTGTGATCCGTTCGAAACAACATTGGTTTGAGGGCCTGATGTCTCTGAAGCCAAGACGGTGTTTTCTTTGCCAAGGGTTGACATGACTGCGAAGGACAATGCCATAACGCCGGTAATCAACACGAGCCAGTCGACTGCTGTGCTGCCGTTTTCGTCGCTCACGAATAGATCAAAAATCGTTTCCATGTCAGATTGCCTTGCTTTTCGCTCATCAGTTTTGGCTTTTCACTACAAGGAGTTTGAATTGTGAATGTGGCAAGATTTGGGAAAAGCTGTAGCAAAACCCGACCCCCGCATGGAAAGCTCTTAGGCAGGAACGTTGGTTTTAGCGCTCTATGTGCTGCGAAAAGTGAAAAATAACTTTAAAACAATATCTTAATTCATTTTTGAAAACGGCGAGAATGCCCGTTGGTGTAGTCAGCCGCCGTTTTCAAAATTTGCTGTTTTTCAAATACACGCAGTTCTTTCCAGTCGCTCCTGAACAATTCCGGCCAATCGCGCAATGTCAGAACACCGAGGGTTGCCTTTGGCACAGTCTCTGGCAAGTGCTCCTGCGGCTGTTTCAAGGGCTCTGTCGTGGGCGCTTCGTGCAACTCCGGAAAGGAATTGCGCAACATAGTCTAGGGTGCTCTTGTCGGCTTTGTCGCTCAGTTTGCGAGTGATGCTAATCAAATCGTCTCGGAAAGCGATTGGATCAGGCCTGATTTCCGCATCGGGTAAAAGGCGTGGCCCGGTCGGGCGCATACCGCCGGGCAGGTTTGCCAGGACAATAGACTGAAAGACAGCCAGGCTTTCTATTGGTTTTGCTATAAACCCATCGGCACCTGCGGCCAGTGCCGCATCTTCAAGACCATCATCGCCGCTTGTGGCTAAAATCACGTCAACGCGTGCTGCACCTGTGTGCAGCTCTTGTATCAGATCTGCGCCAGACCCGTCCGGCAAACCAAGATCAACAATAACCACTGAGGGCCGATAAACCCCAAGGTGGCGGCGCGCTGATTTAAGGCAATCAGCACGTCGGATGCGGGCCCCGCTGCGCAAACACAACAGGCGCATCGCCTCGCTCGCAAATCGGCTGTCTTCAACAACAAGTACCGTAAGCCCCATCAGCGGACGTTCGGCTGTTGGTACACGAGTCATCATAAAGGTATCATAGCTATCCATCTTTTTTCCCCAGTTTCAGCTTTCTGAGTCGGATTAGAACGGGTTTTGCGTGAACAGCCCGTTAATGCAGGCTACGGCACTGCGTCCAACCGCCGCTTGCACGCAGTGTTTGCAGCGGCCATAACCCCCGCATCCGCTTTCTAAGGAGTGCTCAAAATGATTGGACGTCTTAACCATGTTGCCATCGCGGTCCCAGATCTGGAGGCAGCCTGCGCGCAGTATCGGGGTGCGCTTGGCGCCAATGTCGGCGCACCTCAGGATGAACCGGACCATGGCGTAACCGTCGTATTCATAGAGCTTCCCAACACCAAGATAGAACTGCTCTATCCACTGGGCGACAACAGCCCGATTGCTGGGTTTCTGGAGAAAAATCCCTCAGGCGGTATTCACCACATCTGCTATGAGGTCGAAGATATCCTTGCCGCCCGGGACCACCTGCAATCCGAGGGTGCGCGCGTCTTGGGCACCGGAGAGCCAAAAATCGGCGCGCATGGAAAACCGGTGATTTTCCTGCATCCAAAAGATTTCAACGGCTGTTTGGTTGAACTGGAACAGGTCTGATGTCCATCACCTCAGCGATCGTTCTGTTTGCCGTCCTTTGGTTTCTGGTGATGCTCTGCGTTTTGCCGATCCGTCTTAAAACACAGGATGACGTGGGTGAAATTGTGCCCGGAACACACGCGGGTGCCCCTCATAACCCGCAGATCGGGAAAAAGGCAAAGATAACAACGGCTATCGCCAGTGTGCTTTGGGTTGTTATTGCCGGTATCCTCTTCAGTGGTAAGATCACAGTGCGCGATATCGACTGGTTTAACCGGATGGGGCCTGCGCCTGTAATCGGTGAAACAAATGGGTGAAAGTCGCGGCACCTAGCACAGGTATGAGAAAATTCACAAACGGAACGGACAGTGGCACCGCCATCAGTGCGCCTGCGAGCCAGATTTGCCCGATGTGACGTCGGCGCAATTTTTTTGCATCAGCACGTCCAATCCTGCGCATGGCAACCAATTGAAAATACTCTCGCCCAAGTAAAAACCCGTTCAGGGCCCAAAAAATCAGGGGCGCGAAGATATTAAAAGCTGCATAGACGAATAGCGCTAAGATGTTCGCAACGACAAGCAATGCGAGGAAATTTAGGCTGTCCTGCACGCTCTCACTAAACGGGATGCGGGGAGCAGGCTGCAGGTACGGAAAGTGCTTGTCCTCTACCGCCTGCGCCACATCTTCAAGGAAAAACCCGGTAAATGCCGAAGCGACCGGCACCATCAAAAAGACTGAAAACCCGATCATCAGAAAGACAGAGGCCCAGGACAGCAGATCATCAACCCAGGTGATTTCGCCAATCCACGGAAGCGTGAGTTCATCTGGTGTCAGCCAATTTAAGCCACCCAGAAAAACAGCGTAGACACCAAACAGAAGGGCAATTGTCAGGCCAATCCCCATCCAAAGTACACGGCGGAACCGCTTGTCACTAAGCTGAGTAAGGGCTTTTAAAAAATCAGAAAAAATCACGCGCCGACCCATTCTGTAATAGCGCCGACATCAGGGCGGGGTCGTTCAGGCGGGGCATTGGTTTCTGTTCCGATGTGAATGAAACCTGCAATGCTTTCTGTTTCTGACAGGCCAAGCCCATCGCGCAGAAAAACGCAGTCATGCGCCGCCCAGCCCGTTAGCCAGTTCGCCCCCCAGCCAGAGGCCAGCGCGGCATTCAGCATCGAAAGACATACCGCCCCGGCAGATAAAACCTGTTCAATCTCCGGCACCTTGTCTGACGGCTTTGGCGCGGATATCACCGCAACCGCCAGATCGGCATCAGCAAACTGCCGGTACATTTTGTCGATCTTGTCTGTTTCAAGCGCAAGCACCACCCCGCGGGCTTCAACAAGCGCGGCGAGACGCGTAAGTGCTGTGCCCTCCAAAACGATAAATCGCCATGGTTCCAGCTTTCCGTGGTCAGGTGTACGGGCGCCCGCTGACAAGATTGGCATCAGTGCCTCGTGGTCTGGTGCGGGCCCGGTAAGTGTTTTCGCTGGGCGCGAACGGCGGGTCAGCAGAAATTCCATTGCTGCGGCATTTGGGGCTGGCATGTTCTCTCCGTCTTTTCGCAATGACCTATGCGTTCTTTGGGGGTGATCAACAAGGCTCAGGAAAAGAATTCCTGCATCTCCGCCAGGAGCTCGCTGTAAAATGCATTCAGTCGTTCTGAGGGTTGTTGTCCGTTCACGCGCGAAAGCAGGGGGTCAGGGGCCTCAATCTTGCTCCCCGACATCTCTGACAGGACAGCGTGGCCACAGAAAGGTACGTAAAGCTCGCTGTAACCGCCTTCATGCGCCATCATCAATCGCCCATTACATAGATCGTTTGCAGCCTGTTTCACCCGTGTCGTCATCTGCGCAAAGGTATTGGCGGTCGCCAGCATCCTGCTCAGCATATCAAGCGCGCTTGCGTCATATCCATTGGCGATGACGATGACATCGGGTTTGAACTGGTAAAGTGCTGGCATAACAATGCGATCCATCGCTTCCAGATACATCACGTGCCCGCCTCCCGGTGGCAGCGGTATGTTTATGTTACAGCCCTTGCCTGCACCTTCCCCACGATCCGCAACAAACCCCGTGTCCTGCGGATAGTTGCGTTCCTGATGAAGCGAGATTGCCAGAACATTGTCTCGTTCATAGTAAATCGCCTCGGTTCCGTTGCCGTGGTGCACGTCCCAGTCAATGACGGCAACGCGCCCGCATAGCTTTTCGGCAAAAGCGGCCTCAATCGCAATCGCGAGATTTGCCATCAGGCAAAACCCGTTCGGAAAATCCGGCAAACAATGGTGCCCGGGCGGGCGGGAAAGCGCGTAAGAGTTTTCAACCTCTCCCTTAAGCACTGAACACAAAGCTGCTTTTGATAACCCCGCAGAAAGTGCCGCCATTTCATAGCCACCGGGGCCAAAGGGTGTACGCAACCCCAGTTCGCCACCGCCAGCGTCAGAGAGTTTCTTGAATTCGGTCAGATAGTGTTCGGGGTGGACACGCAGCAAATCTTCATGCGTTGCCTCTGGTGCACCTTGGGTGTGCAGTTCTTCCCACAGTCCAGAGGCACGCAACAGGTTGACAAGACGCCGCTTTGTTTCCGGGTTTTCCGGCAGGCCACCCGCCCCCATAGGCTGAACCAGCCCGCCAACCGGGGCCATTGACGCATAGTTGCCCCCTCCATGCCAGAACGTGCGCTCATCCCAAAAGAAACCCGTGGTCATCTGCTGCCCTTTCCCGTTATCTGGGGCAGATTAGACCAGCGTTGCACAGGTTTACCAGAGGCAGAATATGGCGGACCCAGACCTGACACATCTTGCACGTCCCGGTACGGAAATTTCCGTGCGGGTCACACCCAATGCCTCGCGCAACCGCGTGGTGGAAGAGGGCGGTGCATTGCGGGTTTACGTAACGACCGTGCCGGAAGGTGGTAAAGCAACCGCAATGGTGCAGAAACTGCTTTCCAAGGCGCTGGGCGTGCCGAAAACACGTTTGATCCTGATCCGTGGCGCGACCGCGCGCGACAAGGTGTTTCAGATCAGCGACTAAGCGGTGTTTTCAAGAATCCTCTGCGCGGTGCAACCGATACACGCCTTCTGGCAAATCAAGCGCGGCTGCAAGATCATGCAACATCGACTGGGACAGGGTTATTTTCTGCACCTTGTCTGTCCTTGTATCAAGTTGTTCGATTGTCACGCAGTCCTCAAATGCCTGAATTGTAACATCTTCCTGCAAATGGCTGCCCGGCTCATCAACAAGCGTGATCACCGTGGCATCAAATTCGTGCTCTATTGTAAACATGTGATCAGCCTAGACTTTACCGGCACTTTTGCAAGCGGACGTATCCGTAATTTGGGCTTTAATTGATCGCATCCTTTGATAAGGTTGCACGTATGATGAGTGTCAATTTACGAATGTTCGCCCTGATCCCGCTAACCGCCTTGGCGTTGGCCGGATGTGAAGTCACAACAAGCTCGACCCCAAGAACCCAAGCACCGCCTCAACAGCAACCCAAGGTCGCGCGGCTGGACAGCGCGACAGCCGCCCGTAATTTCACGGCTGTTGTGCGCCGGGTTGAACCTGTCGCCGAGCAAATTTGCCGCCAAAGAACGCAAGGCGTGAACTGTGATTTCAAGATCGTGGTCGACAACAGGCCAAACCAGCCACCAAATGCTTTTCAGACGCTTGATCGTAGCGGCCGGCCCGTTGTCGCGTTCACCGTCGCGCTGATTGCAGAGGCGCAAAATCAGGACGAACTGGCCTTTGTCATGGGTCATGAAACCGCACACCACATCGCGGGTCACATTCCGCGCACGCAGCAATCCGCGCTGGGCGGCATGATCATTGGCGGAATAGCGGCTGCGGTTCTGGGGGCTGACGTGAAGTCCGGGCAGGACCTTGGCGCTACTGTTGGCGCACGCCGTTACTCAAAAGATTTTGAGCTTGAGGCCGACAGCCTTGGCACCCGCATTACGGCGCGCGCGGGGTATAATCCGTTGCGCGGTGCACAGTATTTCAACCGCATTCCGGACCCCGGCAACCGCTTCCTCGGCTCGCATCCGCCAAATGCGCAGCGCATGGAAGTTGTCCGCCGCACGGCTGCGGGGCTCTGAACCGCACTTGATCTTGATCAAGGCGCGTCTTGCGCCGCTCTGTTTCTGTTTTCCTGGAAGGGAACGGATACATGAGTATTTTTTCAAAATACGACCGTCACGCAGGGCTTGCGGGCCGTATGGCCGACACGCTTGGCGTTGATATCGACGAAAAACTGCAACGCGGAGAGCTGCGCCCGGAAGATTTGCGCAACACCGTGCAGCGCTGCATGGCCTGCGATGATCCGGCAGACTGTGAACAATGGCTAGAGGCGCATAAGGACGGGGCCGACGAGACCCCAAGCTATTGCCGCAACAAGGCGCTGTTTGAAGAGCTGAGCAAGAAAGACTGACCCTCGCCATTCCGGCCCTTTCGGGGTAGGGGAGGGATATGCAGATTTTCGACAATATCCTGACCGACCGTGGCTCAAAATACGCGGTGTCGGGTGGCCCCGTTGCGTCGCGCGCCGAGGCGCAGGATTTTATCAAGCAACTTTGCAAGCAAAAGAAATTCGCGAAGGCGACCCATAACACATGGGCCGTGCTGCTGGGGGACACCCCGCTAAAAAACGATGACGGAGAATCCGGCTCCGGGATGATTATTCTGCGGATGCTGGAGCGTGAGGGCCTGCAAAACCACATCATCGTCGTCACCCGCTGGTACGGAGGCAAGCATCTGGGCGGAGATCGCTTTCGCCACGTGCAGGAGGCGGTACGGCACTATCTGGAAAACAGGACGGGCTAAGCATACCCGGCCAAACGCCCCACCTAGCTTCAAAGTAGCCCAAGGCCCGCCCACGCCCCCCACGGGGGCGGGCCTATGCTCTGACTGTGTCAGATCATTTTTCTACTTTCAGTAAATCGGCTTGTGAGAGGATTGGTACTTGAAGTCCATTAACATTGATCCACTCGCAATTTGATAGCGAAGTTTCAAACGAAAGTGGTTCTAGCGAAAATAGTATGTCTATTTTTGTCTGTTCGTTGATTCTTAACAATTGGTTCTTGTCATCTATAACTGACACATCTGTGTCGGGAAACATGATCTGTGTTTTTTCCGTCAAACAAAATGGCTGTGCAATGGGTCGCGCGGTGCGGTTGGAAAATCGTGAAGACCACTTCTCAAGCGCGCTCTTAACAGTCGAGTTTTGTGAGTTATCTGTGGGCATCCAGATGTCAAGATCACGAGAAGTCGTACCAAGATAGTGCGATCTGGCTTGACCACCGATTAAAAGGAATGGAGTTGAAAGGTTATCTAGGTGTCTCAAAAATTCGAGATGGTACCAAGTTAGATTCAAACAACCCGACCCCACAAATCATACTCACTCGCCTCATCAACTTCAACGCGAACGATATCCCCCGGCTTCAACTCCTCAAACCCTTCATCGATGAACAGGTTGCCGTCGATCTCTGGTGCGTCGGCTTTTGTGCGGCATGTGGCGGCTTCATCGTCCACTTCGTCGACAATTACCTCCAGCCGCGAGCCAACCTTTGCGGCTAGTTTTGCCGCCGAAATCGCCTGACTTCTTTCCATAAACCGATGCCAGCGCTCTTCTTTCACCTCTTCGGCCACATGGTCCGGCAGCGCGTTTGACCGCGCGCCATCGACGTTCTCGTATTTAAAACATCCAACCCGGTCGAGCTGCGCTTCATCCAGCCAGTCGAGCAATGTCTGGAACTCTTCCTCCGTCTCGCCGGGGTAGCCAACGATGAAGGTCGAGCGCAGCGTGATATCGGGGCAGACATTCCGCCACGCCGCGATTTCATCCAGCGTTTTTGAACCCGCCGCAGGCCGCGCCATCCGGCGCAGCACATCAGGGTGGGCGTGTTGAAACGGGATGTCGAGGTAGGGCAGCACCAGCCCATCCGCCATAAGCGGGATAAGGTCGCGCACATGCGGGTAGGGGTAGACGTAATGCAGGCGTATCCATGCGTCCATGCCGCCAAGTTCGCGCGCAAGGTCGGTGATATGGCTGCGCACCTCGCGGTCTTTCCAGGGGTTCAGGTCATATTTCCGGTCAAGCCCATAGGCGCTTGTATCCTGCGATATCACCAGCAGTTCGCGCACCCCGGCCTCGACCAGCTTTTCCGCCTCGCGCAGCACCGCGTGGGCCGGACGGCTGGCAAGCTTGCCTCGCATATCCGGGATGATGCAGAACTTGCACTTGTGATTGCAGCCTTCTGAAATTTTCAGATAGCTGTAGTGGCGCGGGGTCAGGCTGATGCCCCGTGCCGGCAGCAGGTCCATAAAGGGGTCAGGGCTGGGCGGCACCGCCTGATGCACGGCATCAAGCACCTGTTCGTACTGATGCGGGCCAGTCACCGCCAGCACGCTTGGGTGGGTGCCGCGAATATAATCTTCCTCAGCGCCCAGGCAGCCCGTCACGATGACACGGCCGTTTTCATTCAACGCCTCGCCAATCGCTTCAAGGCTTTCGGCCTTGGCAGAATCAAGAAACCCGCAGGTGTTCACGATCACCGCATCGGCCCCGGCGTAATCTGGCGAAATCGCGTAACCTTCGGCTCGAAGCCGCGTTAGAATGCGCTCACTGTCCACCAGCGCCTTGGGGCAGCCAAGGCTGACCATGCCGATTTTCGGCTGACCGTCGCGCACGTCTACGCGGTCATTTGCGTCAATCTTCGCCTTTGGGGCGAGGTCGGGGCGGAGGTTTGGCGGGTTCAGGCTCATCCGCGGGATATAGCTGAGCCTTGCGCGCAACAAAAGGGGTGTCGCGTTCTACTTGTTGTTCGCCCGCGAAGTCCTTAGATTCCAAACTAACCATTCTGCCCGGAGGTTTGTGGTGCGCTGGATTATCCGCTTTATTCTGACACTTATTGTTCTGGTGGCCCTTCTGGTAGGCGTCTTGTTCATTGTCCCGGGAGAGCGGATTGCCGCCATCGCCGCGCGTGAGTTTGAAACTGCAACTGGGCGGGCGATGAAAATTGAGGGCGAGGTTCGCGCCTCGATCTACCCAAAACTGGGCGTACGCACCGGGCCAATTGAAATTGCCAATGCCGATTGGTCTGATGCCGGACCGATGCTGAAAGCCGAAGGGATGCGCGTGGGCGTTGACCTGATGTCGCTTCTGAGTGGCAATATTAAGATTGATCAGGTCGAGGCGATCGCGCCTGATATCCTGCTTGAGGTTGCAAAGGACGGGCGCGCGAACTGGGAATTTGAGCTTGCGTCTGAAACACCTGCCGCAACGGACCAGGCCGTGCCTGAAAGCGCAGGGGGGATTCCTGCGTTTACCCTTGACCACGGGTTAGCGACGGGTGGTTCATTGCGGTTCCTTGATCATAGCGGTGGAACTGACATTGTCCTGACCGAGATGGATCTTGATCTCAGGGTGCCGGATTTCAACGGCACCTCGCAAATCGAGCTTTCTGCGCGCATGAACGGTCAGGTTAATCAGGTTTCTGCGGAAGTGAGCAATTTCAGCACCCTTCTTGCAGGTGACATCGTTGGGTTTGAGGTAACCGCAAAAAGTGGTGGCTCAAACATAGGCCTGTCTGGCCGTGGCGGGTATGAACCACTTACCTTTGACGGGCAGTTGGATGCTGATCTGAAAGACATGGCTGCGCTGTTTACGACCATCGGTCAGACGGTACCGGATGTGTCCGAAGGGCTCGGCCAGCAGGCCAGCCTGTCTGGAAAAGTGACCTACACCGCCGAAGGGACGGCGCATTTGCGCGATGGAATTATTCAGCTGGATCAGAACACGTTGAACGGCGAAGCCGACCTTGATCTTTCGGGAGACAGGCCAAAGCTGAACGCGCAGTTTACTGCTGAAGCCCTTGATTTTTCATCACTCGCAGCCAGTGCAGACGGCAACAGCGGCTCTGGCAGCGCCGGTTCTGGCACGGGTTGGTCTAAGGATATGATCGATGCCAGCGGGTTTGGTTTGCTTGATGCGCAAATCGCGTTCAGGGCGGCCTCCATTGATCTTGGAACGCTGAAGCTTGGCACATCGCGGGTATTGGCAACGCTGGATCGGTCTCGTTTGGTTTTCGAAATGAGAGAAATAAATGCCTATCGGGGCCTCGTAACCGGCAGCTTTGTAATGAACAATCGCAACGGTCTTTCGGTGGGCGGCGATCTGAGTGCGCGGGGCATGGCGATGCAGCCTATGCTAATCGACCTTGCAGATTACGAACGGCTGATTGGTCTGGCGGATGTTGACCTGCAATTTCTGGGTGTTGGGAACACAGTTGATGCGATTATGCACAGCCTGTCAGGGCAGGGGGCATTCAGTATTGGATCGGGCGAGCTTTTGGGCCTCGATCTGGTGGGAATGCTGCGAAACTTTGATGCCTCCTATCAGGGGGAGGGCAGCAAAACGATTTTTGATTCGATCAACGCAACATTCCAGATCGCAAACGGCGTACTGACAAATGATGATTTGGTTTTTCTGGGGCCGCTGGTGCGGGCAACTGGGGCGGGGCAAGTTGGCATAGGCGAGCAAACCCTGAACTACCGTGTAACGCCTGTTGCGCTTAGCAACGAAGACGGAACAGGCGGTATCACCGTACCCGTTCTGATCACGGGAACATGGGCTGATCCGAAATTCCGCCCTGATCTTCAGGCGCTGATCGATCAGAACCTTGCAGAAGAACGCGCTGCAATCGAGGCGCGGATTGAGGCAGAACGCGATGAAGCAGAAGAACGGCTGCGCCAGCAAGCAGAAGAACGCCTTGGTGTAACGCGTGAAGAAGGTGAAAGTGCGGAGGATGCCTTGAAGCGTCGTCTGCAAGAAGAAGCCACCCAAGGATTGCGTAATCTTCTGGGCGGCAACTAGCGAGGGTTTCCGAGCAGAGCGGGCAGCGCCTACATTTCCAAACTGGTAAAGTCCATATCCTGCCGTTCCACGAGAAGTTGGAAGGAGTAGTGAGTTCGCCGACTATTACGTTGTTTTGTTGGTTGTTCAGTAAGCCTTATAAACGCTTGGGACTGCCAGCAATCGAGCAGTGGTGATTTTGGCTTCTTCAAAGAACGTTTTGGTATGAGGTGCGTGAATTTTTTTAGCCGTTTTCACAAAATTTCGTGCGGGAGCGAATTGCCTTCTCTACAATTCTAGATAGAGTAACAGGAAACCTTTTATAGTAGATTTTCACGTGAAAACAGCTGGTAGATATATTCTTTTTTGGGTTTGGCTGTTTACGCTAGCCTTCGTTCCTTTGAGCCTGTCCGGTGTTGCAAGTGCGGAAGAACAAACGATTACCTTCCAAAACGCCTGCGAAGGAACCGAGTTTAAACCACCTTTAGAAATTGTTCACTGGATGGAAAACGATAACTTCTTCAACATTAACTATACGGAGTTTGGCTGGCTTGATTGGGTTCCCAAGCTAGAAGAAGATCTTGGTTTACGACGAACTGCAGGCCCTAGGTTGAGTGGTGCCGTCCCAGTCTTGGGTTTTCACGACATCCTTTATGACCAACTGGCGTGGATAGAAGCAGACATAAATGCCGACGAAATACCTGACAGAGTGGTTGTGACTACATTCTTGCAAGGAGCTAGCTATAACCACCACACACTATATGCGTTTTGCGGAGAACCGACAAGGGACGAGTCGAACGGTGCGTTTAGCTTTTGCGGTGCGATAAGTTATGGCCTGGAAGCTTCTGTTCCTAGCCAAGCACCAAACTCCGATGGATCTGTCTCCACACGTAGGAATGAGGCGGTAGCACGCCATTCAAGTCGAGTTTTCGTTTTGCTCAGACCCGTGGATGGCAAGAGTGCCATTGCAGTTGTGAGCTCTGTAAAGGATGAGACGGGTCATCGAACCTATTTTGGCGATGTCTGGAGATTTTACGAAACGGGTTTCGCATATTCAAGGCTATGTAAATAAACATTAAAACCGTTATATAGGGGACTATCCGATGGCTATCACAAATATTCATGGGCTTTAAAGCGGCTCTTATTCTTGCACTAAGTGTTTTAGGAGTTACTCAAGCAAACGGACGGGAAGTCGACAACAAGCATATGCAGAGTTGCGATTTGTCAGATGAGTGTCCAATCCCTTATGTTCGACTTGCTGGTATAGAAACGACGCCGTTTTTGTGGCGTGGGCAGGTATTGCCTGACACAAGCCAATACCCGAAATCCAGAGCGACTATTCGCCGTTATCGGCGCGCATTGGCGCGTTTTCCGGACGTTTTAAGGTGCTTGAATCCTAACGAGCGGCAAAAAGATGCACCTGACTTACGAAACATTGATTGGAGGCGAATTGGCTCGAAAGAACAAGTTGAGGTTTGCATGTTTTGGGTTTTTTCAAGCTACGGGAACTTGGAGCGGTCACTCCTGTGGTTCGAGGCGCAAGGAATGAGTAATGTTCGAAACCGTCAAATTCGAGTGCGAATTGATTTTACGAGCAACGAGCGACGCGATTTGACAGTCACTCAGGCTGGTAACATTGTGGGTGAAACAGGACGTGTTTTTGGCACTTTCGGAGAAAGAGGCACTCTTTTTTCCAGGTTACTTTTCCATGGTGAATCCTTCTCGGTCACTCGGCTTGAAGACGGCTCCATACATGGGACAAACTACGAACAATCCGCATTTTAGCCCAACTTCCGGAGCACAACATGCAAACCATTCGTCTTGCTGCCAATTGTATCGACTCAACAAATTACTTGCACACCGATCCAAACGGACTTCTGTAAGAAGAACCATGCCATTGAAATCAAGCCGTATTGTCCCTTCCCACTGAAATGGGAAGGGACCTGTACTGTTAGATTTAGAGAGTTTATCGGCGTCTGTCCCGGCGCGAAGACATCGGCTGGAACGCAACGCCCACATGGGCTTCGCAGTAAGGTTTGCCCGGTTGCGAGGCGAGGCCACAGAACCAGAACTCCTCTGTTGCGGGGTCACCGATTGGCCATTTGCAGGTCCGTTCTGTCAGCTCCATCAACGACAATTTCTTCGCGGTCTTTTCAACTTCGCGAACAGAGGCCAGCGCCTCCGGGCTGATTTCGTTGGCAGAGGGTTGCGGAGGCAGCGGCTGACCCGCAGGAATAATGGCTTTGCGCGCAGGGCTTTGGTGCGCGGCAAGCGGGCTTGTTGTTTCTGGTCTTGGTTTTGCAGGCGCGGACGGTTTTGCAGCCACTTTAGGTTTGGCTGCTGGTTTAGCGGCAGCTTTATCCTTGGCTGCTGGTTTCGCGGCAGTGCCGGCACGGTTCGACAAACCAAGGCGATGCACTTTGCCAATCACAGCATTGCGGGTCACACCACCCAGCTCTTTTGCGATCTGGCTGGCCGACTGGCCTTCGCCCCACATCTTCTTCAGAACTTCGACGCGATCTTCGGTCCAGGACATCTGGTTTCCTTACTTGAAGCAGCGAACGGGCGCGTGACCCGAAAATATTTTACAGCCGCATGAGAGAAATTAACTGACCCCCTATTTTATACATGGGAGAGCAGGATACAAGGACCCCGTTGCAGGCTGCATAAAAAAGCCTGTAACAGGTGCACAGAGGTGGGACATGCAGAGTTTTGACGAAATGGGATCGCGTCGCTTTAGTGGGGTGAACTGGCTGGGGCTTTACACGCTTGCTTTGCGGGAAGTGCAGCGTTTTCTGGTGGTCTGGACACAGACATTGCTTGCACCATTGGTAACGGCCGGGCTGTTCCTTGCGATTTTCACGCTTGCCATCGGGGCGCGGCGCGGCGACGTGATGGGGGTGCCTTTCCTTCATTTTCTCGCGCCCGGTATCCTTATGATGACGGTGATCCAAAACGCATTTGCCAATACGTCTTCGTCCATCGTGATCGCTAAGGTGCAGGGCAATATTGTTGACACTCTGATGCCACCGCTTTCCCCACTGGAACTTGTGCTTGGCTATATTGCAGGTGGTTTGCTGCGCGGTGTTATGGTGGCGCTGGCCCTTGGGACTGTTATGGTCCTGGTGCTTGGAATAAGCATCGCACACCCTGTCTGGGCCCTGATATTCGTTGTACTGGGCGGATCCTTCATGGCAGCGCTTGGGGTGCTTGCGGGCGTCTATGCCAACAAGTTTGACCAGATGGCGGCAATCACGAATTTTATCGTGACACCTTTGTCATTCTTGTCTGGAACCTTCTATTCCATCGAAAACCTGCCTCCTGCCATGCAGATAATTTCTCGCATGAATCCAATATTTTACCTTATTGACGGTGTCAGATACGGGGTGATTGGCCAATCAGATTCTTCACCATGGCTGGGCATGTTGGTCTGTGTGTCAGCCGTTGCATTTGTGACGTATCTTGCTTGGTTCCTGTTTCAACGCGGATATAGGTTGAAACCCTGAAACTGCGGCAAACGAGAGTTTCTAAGCGATACGTCTATGGCATCGGCTGTCCAAGGTTCCGCAAAGGCGAAGTGCTGACCAAGGTTGAACGAGGCCAGATAGAGCCTGCTTTTAGAAAACGGGTGTTTCTTACATTGATTTCGGGTGCTGCTTTTTGACGATTATGTAGGAGTAACGCTGCGAAATGATCATTGTGAGCCCCATTTTCATGGCCACAAATGAACTGTCGCGGGTACCAAGCCAGATGGGTTTGCCGGAACGACCCGCCGATCTAATTAACGGCTGACGGTGCAGGTGTTCTGCAGTAGGATTACCACATGACGCAAGATCGGTTTATCGCCAAAGGGGCCGCGAGCTTTAACATCAGCTATGATGCCCCGCCGAAAGATTTTTACTTTCTGCTGCTGCCTAAACTGACAATGTTGGCTTTTAGCGCAGCTGTGGAACCTTTGCGTATTGCCAATCAGGTTACGAAGAAAAACCTCTATCGCTGGTACACGATGACAGAGGACGGAGAGCCGATCAGTTGCTCTAACGGGGTAAGAATCATCCCAGACATGGCGCTTGAGCCGTTACCTGCCAGCGCGAATGCATTTGTATGCGCAGGGGTGGAGCCACGGGATGCCGCGAGTGATGTTACTCTGAACTGGCTGCGGCGTCAGCGCGCCTTTGGCAGTACCGTAGGTGGCATATGTACCGGGGCCTTCGCCTTGGCTGAAACCGGCATGCTGAAGAACCGCAGGTTCACATTGCACTGGGAAAATCAGCCCGCCTTTCAGGAATATTATCCTGACCTTGAGCCGACACCGAACCTCTATGAAGTGGACGACAAGCTGTTGACTTGTGGCGGGGGCAGTGCCGCGACAGACATGATGCTTGGCTTGATCGAGGCGGATCATGGCAAGGATCTTGCGATCATCGTGGCCGATATGTGTATTCACGGGCGCAGCGGCAGTCAGCAAGCCCCACAAAAATCTGTGTTTTCCGTGGCAATTGGCAGCCGGAACCAGCGGTTGATAAATGCAATACAGATCATGCAGGCCAATATTGAAGACCCGATGGAAATTTCGGAACTATCTGAACAGATCGATATCTCAAGACGCCAGCTTGAGCGGTTGTTCAAAACCTATGTCGGGATGTCACCCAACCAGTATTACCTTGATCTGCGCGTCGCTCGTGCGCACGCCTTATTGATTGAAACCAATCTCGCCATCTCCGAAATTGCTGTCGCAACGGGGTTTGGCAGCACGACGCAGCTTGCTGCAAAGTTTCGCAAGAAGTTTGGGGTTTCTCCGCAGCTGTTTCGTAAAAGCTGGAGCACGGGCAGTTGATGGCCCTTGCCTGACCCTTTGGACCCCCCTAGACAGGCCCCGTTATCTCCCCTAAACGCAACTTATGAACAAGAGTCGCCATATCGCTGCAATGACCCGACGCCGACGCATCCGCGCCTGACGTCCGTTCGCCTGTTCTTTTGCACCATGTGGCGCACCCCCCTTTCAATACATTGACCTGCCCCCGCCGCTCTGGCACCACTTGGGGCTTCTGATAAGGAAACCTGACATGATCCCGTCTGTTCTGCCGACATATGCCCGTGCACCGCTTACCTTCGTTAAAGGCGAAGGCAGCTGGCTGATCGAGGCTGATGGCCGACGTTTTCTGGATCTTGGTGCCGGAATCGCCGTGAATGTGCTGGGCCATGCGAACCCAACGCTGGTTGCGGCGTTAAATGAACAGGCGTCAGCGCTTTGGCATGTTTCGAACCTCTACAACATTCCACAGCAACAGGCTTTGGCGGACAAGCTCGTGGATGCGACTTTTGCCGATACGGTGTTCTTTACGAATTCTGGCACCGAAGCGTGCGAACTGGCCGTCAAAATGGCGCGTAAATATTGGTACGAAAAAGGCGCGCCGGAACGCGTGAATATCATTACCTTTGACGGCTCGTTTCATGGCCGGTCTGCTGCTGGCATCGCCGCCGCCGGGTCCGAAAAGATGACGAAAGGGTTTGGTCCGCTTTTGCCGGGGTTTGTGCATTTGACCTTCGGTGACCTTGATGGTGTGACCAATGCGATTGACGCTGAAACCGCCGCGATCCTGATAGAGCCGATACAGGGCGAAGGTGGTATTCGCCCCGTGCCTGACGCAGAGCTTAAGGCCCTGCGCCAGATTTGTGATGACACGGGCATCTTGTTGATACTCGATGAGGTTCAATGCGGTGTTGCCCGTACTGGTAAGCTGTTTGCCCATGAATGGGCAAACGTGACGCCAGACATCATGATGGTGGCCAAAGGTATTGGCGGGGGTTTTCCGCTCGGTGCGGTCCTCGCAACAGAAGAGGCCGCTGCGGGTATGACTACCGGCACTCACGGCTCGACCTATGGCGGCAACCCGTTAGCCTGCGCTGTCGGATGTGCGGTTATGGATACGGTCAACACACCGGAATTCCTGGCAGATGTGAACCGTAAGGCCGGAATGCTGCGTCAGAAGCTCGAGGGTTTGATCGCGGCCCATCCGGATGTTTTTGAAGAAGTGCGGGGCACGGGCCTGATGCTCGGGCTGAAATGCAAAGCGCTGAATGCAGATGTTGTTGCCGCGAGTTACGCAAATGAGTTGCTGGTCGTACCTGCGGCGGACAATGTTATCCGTTTGCTGCCCGCACTCAACATCACCGACGAAGACTTAGCCGAGGCCGTTACGCGCCTTGATCACGCGGCAATGGCCGTGGCCAAAGGATAATTGAGATGAGCCATTTTCTGGATATTCACAAAACTGACCCGGCAGATTTACGCGGCATGATCGACAATGCAGCGACTATGAAAAAGTCACGCAATGGCCGCCCAAAGGGTGCGCTTGACGATGAATTGCCCCTTAAAGACCACATGGTTGCGCTGATTTTTGAAAAACCCTCAACCAGGACGCGCGTCAGCTTTGACGTTGGTGTGCGCCAGATGGGCGGCCAGACGATGCTACTGTCCGGGGTGGACATGCAGCTTGGTCACGGCGAAACCATTGCCGATACCGCGCGTGTGCTTAGCCGGTATGTCGATCTGATCATGATCCGCACGTTTGAAGAACAAACCCTGCTGGAACTCGCTGAATATGCAACTGTGCCAGTGATCAACGGCCTGACAGACCGCACACACCCTTGCCAGATCATGGCGGACATTCTGACGTTCGAGGAACACAACGGCCCGATCAAAGGCAAAAAGGTCGTCTGGTCTGGCGATGGGAACAACGTATGTGCAAGTTTTATCCATGCAGCCGGCCAGTTCGGGTTTGATTTGACGTTCACAGGCCCCGAGACGCTGGACCCCGAGCAGGGGTTCATCGATCTTGCGCGCTCAAAAGGTGTAAATATCGAGATTGAGCGCAACGCGCAAAAAGCTGCCGAAGGGGCTGACCTGATCGTGACGGACACCTGGGTGTCGATGCATGACCCGCAATCCGCGCGGGAGCGCCGCCACAACCAGTTGCGCGGCTATCAGGTGAACGAAGAGCTGATGTCGCATGCAAAACCAGATGCCCTGTTCATGCACTGCCTGCCTGCCCACCGCGACGAAGAAGCGACAAGCGTCGTTATGGACGGTCCGCAATCGGTAATCTTTGACGAGGCTGAAAACCGTCTCCATGCGCAAAAGGCGATTATGCGCTGGTGCTTGGGGCGCTAGCGTCTTGTGGCCTGTCCAGCCCTCGATAAATTACGCGTTCACAATCACGTGCATTCCTGCCGACATAGGGCGGGAGTGTGATCTGGGCTTGTATCTTCCTCAGCAAAGCCTACGCTTATTGCAAAAAGTGGGGTGACAATGACAAAGACTAATATCGGGCTGGTTGGGCTGGGAACCATGGGCAGCGCCCTGACTTTGAACATCGCTGAAAAGGGCTATCCAATCGCGGTGACGACGAGGCTCGCGTCGCGCACTGATGAGTTTCTGGAAAAGGCACGCAAAGAATTGGGCGATGCCGCCGACAAGATTACCGGGTGTGGCGATTCAGCCGAAGAATTGGTCAAGGCACTCAGCACACCCCGAACAATCATTTTTATGGTGCCAGCCGGGCAGATCGTTGATGACCTGATCGAACAATATAAACCCTTGCTTGCGCCCGGTGATACGCTGGTTGACGCAGGCAATGCCAACTTCCACAACACCCGCAGGCGCGGCGAGGAAATGGCCGCCTCTGGTATGCACTTCATTGGTATGGGTGTGTCAGGTGGCGAAGACGGCGCGCGCCACGGCCCCTCCATCATGGTGGGGGGAGACCCCGAAAGCTATGCGCATGTACGCGAAATGGTGGAAGCCATTTCAGCGAAATTCGAAGGCGCGCCATGTGCCGAACATCTTGGCCCTGACGGTGCCGGCCATTTTGTGAAGACGGTGCATAACGGTATCGAATACGCTGATATGCAACTGATTGCAGAGGTTTATGGCCTGCTGCGCGACGGTGAAGGCAAGAGCGTTAGCGAAATTGGCGCCTTGTTTGAAGGCTGGAGCAATGGCCCACTTAATTCCTATCTGGTTGAAATAACGGCCAAGGTTTTAGCGGCCATAGATTCAAAGACGGGCGATCCCGCAGTCGACGTCATTCTGGACCGTGCCGGACAAAAGGGAACGGGGCGCTGGACTGTGATTGAGGCACTTCAGCTTGGCCAATCCGCCTCCACGATAGAGGCCGCCGTTGGTGCGCGGTCGTGGTCGTCTGACATTGAAGCCCGCAAGACAGGAACCGAACTGCTGGGCGGGGACATCAAGGATGGTACAACTCTTTCAGAGCCCATTCTTGAATCTGCTCTGCTTGTTTCACGTATTCTGGCCTATGCGCAGGGGTTCCAGATACTGTCGGCGGCATCGGACAAATACGATTGGAACGTAGATATGGCGCGCGTTGCTGAAATCTGGCGCGCGGGTTGTATCATTCGTTCAGCCTTGCTCGATGATATTTCGGCGGCATTTCGTGCCGACCTCGCTCATGGAAACCTTTTGTTTGCCCCGGCCTTTGCGGTCCGCCTTGAAAACGGGGTGAAGGCACTTCGTGCGCTTGTCGCGTCTGCTGTTTTGCGTGGCATCCCTGTGCCTGCGTTTAGCGCGGCTCTGGCGTGGTTTGACACAATGAGGCAAGCACGTGGAACTACCAATCTTGTGCAGGCGCAGCGTGATTTCTTTGGCGCGCATGGGTTTGAAAGGCTGGACGCTGAAGGTGCGCACCACGGCCCGTGGTGGGACTGAGAAAACTCAGCTTGGTAATGTGTTCGGGATCAGGAAGATAACCGCTGAAATCGCAGCGGCCGCAGGAACGGTGGTGAACCAGACCGCAACGATCGTCATGAAATGTGACCTGGTTGCAGGCTAGCGTCGCTAACGCTCTTTCCGCGCAATTGGCAACTGCGAAAAATTGGTTGTCGCATATTTGAACTGGGAAATCTTTTCAGGTCTTTATCGAGTGGTTTCTACCAATTCCCCTTGCGCCAGTCGTCGCAGTGCGCGCCGCTTTTGAACTTCTAAAAATTGTCCAGAATATTGCGCAAACCCGGCTCGTCGACCAGATTGGCAGCCTCAACAGGTGTCATCCATTTGCGAGTACGCTGGTGGGCCTCTGGAAAGGTATCTTCCAGTTTTTCAACTTCGACCGCAAATACCTCTGTTACGCAGGTGGCATGGCGGCCAGTGTCGAGTTCTTTCACATAGTCAAAGCTGCCAACTGCGTCCTTGTTGATAGTGCCTTCGCGCACACCAGCTTCTTCCCAGGCTTCCCGCATCGCGGTACTGCTGGCGTCCAGACCTTCGATGGGCCAGCCTTTGGGCAGAATCCACCGACCGGTATCCCGGCTGGTAATCATCAGAACGTCTTTGTTGGTGCCGTTTTTGCGATAGCAAAGTGCTGCGACTTGTAACAGCCTTGGGTGCGGCAACAGCGGTCGAACCAGTTCGGCCCATGCCCGCTTCGATGCGTCTGTCATTTAACCTGCTCACGTTTCGCGTTTTTATATGCGCCCAGATATAGGTTCTTTTGCTGAAAAAGCCAAATTGCAGAGGAATCGATCCAAAATTGAGGCGCCGGCGGCGCCACTATTTCTGGCACTTCGTGCGGTTTTGCGCTTCGCGCGGGGATATTTAAGGGATAAAGAAACAGCTCGGTTTCATAAATCGGCTTGTTTAGTCACCGCGCCTTTTTGCACGCAATGTTGGATTTGCTTTGGTTGGGTCTTCGGGCCAGGGGTGGCGTGGGTAGCGCCCCCGCATGTCTTTTCGCACATCGCTGTAGGACGCTGCCCAAAAGCCGGGCAGATCCATTGTGACCTGGACTGGACGGCGGGCGGGGGAAAGGAGTGTGATGCGAAGCGGCGTTCTGTTGGGTCCGACTGTTGGATGCCGGGTGAGACCAAAGAGTTCCTGTAAACGGATTTCTATAGAGGGGTCTTCACCGCTGTAGTCCACCGGAATGCGATTGCCGAGGGGCGTGGTGAAATGAGACGGGGCGAGTTGATCCAGCAATTTTGTCTGATCCCAGTCAAGGCGCGCTTTGAGGGCAGGGAGCAGATCAATAGATTTGATGTCTTCGGCAGTTCTGGCTTTACCAAGATGAGGAAGCAGCCAATCGTCCAGAGCATCCATCAACGCCGTGTCAGACATATCAGGAAGGCGATCACTACCCGCACGCACGAGTTCTGCACGCGCTTGAAATCTGCGCGCTGTCGTGTTGAAAGGCAGTCCAAGGTCCGCGATACCATCAAGCGCAGCGCGTGCGACCTGATTGTCCGGAGCATCGCGCCAAAGCCTGTCACTGAGGATGAGCGCACCAAGGCGTTCCTGTTCGCGCGCAACCACGCGCCGGTCGCGTTTTGACCATTCGCAGAACCGATGCCATTGAATTTGTTCGCCCAAAAGCGCGCGAATCTCTGCTTCTGTGATTTCTATCGCCTGTCGGATTTTGGCTTCGCGCGTGTCACCATCAAGGTCGGTCGCAACGATAAACCTTGCCCCGGCGAGCGGATCGTCTTCGCTCATGGCGGCACCTTTGCCTCCTGAGAGAACCCAGCGGGGTGCCTCGCCTTTTCGGCGCTGGCCAATACGGTCCGGGTAGGCGAGCGCGGCCTGTTCCGCGAGGCTCAGCACCTCTGTTTGTGTCGGCTTGGTGAGTGACGCGAGCCGACGCGCCTCGGCCTTGATGCGTTCAATCGTGCCACGGTTTGCACTGTGGCCGCGTGTTGCCTGGAAGTGGTCGGGGTCGCGCAGGGCTTCAGCGCGCAATGTGAGATCAACAGGGGCGTTGCGCGCCAATGGGTCGCGATCAGCGAGGAGAGCCGCCAAAAGCGCAGCATCTCGTCCGGCACGTGCAAGCATATGCGCAAGTCGTGGGTGAAGCGGCAGGGTTGCGAGCCTGCGTCCGTGAGGTGTGATGCGCCCCTTTGTGTCAAGTGCACCAAGGTTTTGCAGCAATGACTGCGCTTCGGCATAGGCGCCGGGGTTTGGTGCGGTCAGGAACGCCATTTCAGAAGGGTCCGCCGTTCCCCAGAGCGCGAGTTCCAGAACAAACCCGCTAAGGTCAGCCGATTGGATCTCGGCGGGTGGAAAGGGTTGCAACCCGCCTTCTTCGCCTTTGGTCCAGTGTCTGTAACACTGACCCTTGGCAACGCGCCCGGCGCGGCCCTTTCGCTGTTCGGCCTCGGCCTTTGTCACCCGTTCCGTGACGAGCCGTGACATGCCGGAGCCCGCGTCAAACCTCGCCCGGCGCGCGCGACCGCCGTCAACAACCACGCGTATATCCTCTATCGTCAGTGAGGTTTCGGCAATTGCTGTGGCCAGCACGATTTTGCGACCTTCACGCACTGGTGCAATCGCCTTGCGCTGGGCGGCAAAACTCATTGCGCCAAACAGGGGATGAACCGTGCATTCATTGGGTAAACGGCCCTTGAGCCGAGCTTCGACCTGACGGATTTCACCTTCGCCCGGTAGAAAGACCAGCACGCCGCCGGTTGTTTCAGCCACCGCCTGTTCAACAAGCGCAGCAACGCTGGCGTCAAACCGCGTTCCCTTGGATATTGGCCGATCAAGCCAATAGGTTTCGACCGGAAAGGCGCGCCCTTCGGATGTTATGACCGGGGCATTGGCCATCATCTTTGCCACGGGTTCTGCATCAAGTGTTGCTGACATCACGAGCAAGATAAGATCTTCGCGCAAAGCGCTGCGCAATTCCCAGGCAAGCGCGAGCCCAAGATCTGCATTCAGGGAACGTTCGTGAAATTCATCGAAAATTACCGCGCCGACACCGTTAAGTTCGGAGTCAGACTGGATCATCCGGGTCAGGATGCCTTCGGTTACAACTTCAATCCGGGTTGCGGGGGAAACCTTCGATTCACCCCTGATCCGGTAGCCGACAGTTTGCCCAACCTTCTCGCCCAAAGTTTGTGCCATGCGTTCAGCGGCGGCGCGTGTTGCAAGGCGGCGTGGCTCCAGCATCAGGATGCGACCTTTACACAGCTCGGCTTTATGCATTGCCAGGGGAACACGCGTTGTTTTACCTGCGCCGGGTGGGGCTTGCAGCACTGCACGCCCATCGGCGCGAAGGGCGGAAATGAGCGCTGGAAGCGCCTCGTCTATCGGTAATTCCTGTATCACGTGTCCCTTATCGGTGATCATTCACCACACCAACAGACCAAAAGCGGTCTTTTGCACCAGTCTTTCTGTTTGTGGGCACTAGACATAACCCCCCCGGACAAGGCAAGACACCAGCCAAATCGCCAATTCTTCTGGCACGACCTTTAAAAGGGCCGAAAGCGTAATGGACATACAAGAACTCGCAGAAAAGGTACTTGCTGGCGAACGTCGCGCGCTGGCACGGGCAATCACTTTGATAGAAAGCCGACGCCCTGACCATCGCGCAGAAGCTGCCGAATTGCTTGATGTTGTCAAGCGAAGCGACAGGCAGGCATTGCGGATTGGTCTGTCGGGCACACCTGGTGTCGGGAAATCCACATTTATCGAATCTTTCGGTATGATGCTGACGGCAAAAGGTTTGCGTGTGGCGGTACTGGCGGTTGATCCGTCTTCAGCCCGATCAGGAGGATCAATTCTGGGTGACAAAACCCGGATGGAGCGGCTGAGTCGTGATCCGCGCGCCTTTATCAGGCCATCCCCAAGCCAGAGCGAACTTGGTGGTGTCGCAAGACGCACGCGCGAAGCTGTAGCGCTTTGCGAGGCAGCGGGGTACGACGTGGTGCTGATTGAGACCGTTGGGGTAGGGCAATCTGAAACCGTTGTCGCGGAAATGTCAGATCTGTTTGTTCTTCTGCTTGCACCTGCGGGTGGGGATGAACTGCAGGGCGTGAAGCGCGGGATCATGGAAATCGCCGATATCATTCTGGTAAACAAGGCAGATGGCGAGCTTAAGCCAGCAGCCATGCGTACCTGCGCGGATTATGCCGGGGCGTTGCGCCTGCTGCGTAAGCGGCCGCAAGACCCTGACAATTTTCCAAAGGCAAGAACCGTATCCGCACTGCAAGAAGGTGGCCTGGAAGACGCCTGGGCTGATATGATAACTTTGTCTGACTGGCGCCGCGAAACGAGCCACTGGGACGCGCGCCGCGCAAGCCAGGCGCGACACTGGTTTGAGGAAGAAGTCCGCCTTGGTGCGCTTGCACGCCTGTCGCAGGACAAAGAGCTAAGCGCGTTGATGGATCAGCTTGGAACTGAAGTGGCCAAAGGTCTTACCTCGCCCCGGGCTGCCGCAGAGCGGGTAATTGCAAAGCTGAATGCTGTTTAAATATAGCAGCATGAATCGCTTGACGGCACGGGTGAATGGACGTAAACCGCAGCTTCAGAATTCAAGGTGCCGCGCTAGCGGTGCCTCTTTTACTTACCGAGGCCCGTTTGGGTTTCTTCGAGACGAGGACAAAATCATGTCGCGCCGCTGCGAATTGACCGGAAAAGGCCCTATGTCTGGCAACAACGTCAGCCATGCTAAAAACAGAACCCGTCGTCGGTTTCTGCCAAACCTGAATGATGTGACCCTGATGTCTGATGCTCTGGGTCGGTCTTTCAAACTGCGTATTTCCGCCGCTGCGCTGCGCACCATTGACCACCGTGGTGGTCTGGACGCGTTCCTGGCAAAAGCCAAAGACGTTGATCTTTCAGACGGAGCTCTGAAAATCAAAAAAGATATCGCAAAGGCACAGGCAACCGCCTAAGCCCTTTCACTGGACGGATTTGAACACGGCCTCGCCTTTTGGTGGGGCCGCTTCTTTTTGCCTGATGACACTCTGAAGAACGCCGCTTATATCAGGCATATGGTAAGGCTTCGATTCATATCGGCGATTGCACTGTCGCTGTTGATCGCGCTCACAAGTGCTTCGATGGCGGTTGCGCGCGGGCAAACCTTGGTTGCAGGTCAAATAGTGATCTGCACAGGATATGCCTATGTCACCATTGATGTTGATTCCGAAGGTCAGCCTGTTGGGCCTCGTCATGTTTGCCCGGATTGTGCGCTTTCGTTGCTGAACGCGCTAAACACGCCTTTCGTGTTTGAAATGCCCGAGTTTGAATTTGGACAAGCTTTTGTCGTCGAGGCAGAAATTGGAATGTCTGGTGCCGCGCTTTTTGCGCTGCAAGCCCGCGGCCCGCCCCGCATTGGTTAAGAAATCCATACTTTCCCAAAACCAAACTCAATAACAGGAGAGACAAATGTCTTTCAAATCTATCCTTATGGCCGCAATTGCTGCGGTAAGTTTAGCCCTGCCTTCCTTAGCGCATGACACTGGTACAATCGTTGTCGAAGATGCCTACGCCCGCGCTGCAGGTGCTAACGCCAAGGCGGGTGCCGCCTTTATGGAAATCAGCAACCACACACCCGACGACGACAGGCTGCTTTCAGTCACCTCTGATGTGGCGGCGCGTGTTGAATTGCACACCCACAAAGACATGGGCAGCGGTGTTATGCAGATGTCCCATGTCGAAGAAGGGTTCGTGATTCAGGCAGGTGAAACTCACATGCTGGAACGTGGTGGTGACCACGTCATGTTCATGGGGTTAAACCGCAGCCTGAATAACGGCGACGTTGTGACCGTTACCCTGACATTTGAAAAGGCGGGTGAAATGGTGGTGGAAATTCCGGTCGATCTGAACCGGTAAACCATTTCACACATTTAACAAAACGGGGTTGCGTCAAGGCGCAGCCTCTTTTCGTTTCGCGGGTTTCCCTGTTCTCCGGTCGTTGCGCGCATTAAGACTGCGTGTGTCGATCAGGAGCAAACCCAATGACGCATCGTGTTCTCTTTGTCTGCCTTGGAAATATCTGTCGCTCGCCTTCGGCTGAAGGGGTGTTTCGCACGCTCGCAAATAGCGCTGGGGTAACTGTTGACGTGGAAAGTGCTGGGACTGCTGGCTGGCACACTGATAATCCGCCCTACGGTCCAATGCAGGAGGCGGCGATTGCGCGCGGCTATGACCTTTCAGATTTACGTGCGCGACAGATTCACCCAACGGATTTCGCCCAATTCGACCTTATCATCGGAATGGACGGCAGCAACATCGCCGATATCGAAGCCTTGCGTCCAACTGGCAGTACAACTCCCGTTCGCCTGTTTCTGGATTATGCACCCGAAACAGGCCGCAAAGAGGTGCCGGACCCTTACTACACTCGTGATTTTAACGAAGCACTTGATTTGGTTGAGGCGGCGTCACGCGGCCTGATTGCTCAGTTGGGAGAGCAGTAAACCTCGGCCGCAGAGCCAAATTCCTTGTAGCGTTCCCAGAAGCGTTCATCGCTTCGCCGGTCTGACTGGCGAATTTCCTGCGCGCGGTGCGGCATCTGAAAAAAAGAGGCTGCCAGGCGCTGGTCCGTGCTGTTCAGCGTCAGGTTCGCAACGTCCTGAATACAGCCACACAAAGCGCGGCTTGCACCACGTCGATCAGACTGAAGACAGGCGCGCTCAATTGTACCCGCCTGAACAGCGGGTGCCGCAATTGCATAGATCAACAGACCCGCAAAAATTCGTTTCATGTTCTGCCTCGTACCTCTATCGGCGCCGGGGTTATCCCCCGTGTCATCCGAACAGGATTGCTCATTAGCGAAATCATGACTGAATTTTCAGCAGTTTTCAAATCACATATTGCGCAATTTGCTGTCTAAAACGAGTTTGCAGTTTTCAGGTCGCAGTTTGGGTCTTTCAGGCAGCTGCACGTGCCATTTTCGCAGCAACCGTTATAATGGCAACCGCATTCGGGCTCGTGTTCTCAACTCGCGCCTGAGTCAGGATTGCGTCCATCGTTGCGTCAAGTGCATCCAGCTTTTCAGCAACCCATTCTTGCGATTTCCGGATTTTCAGAATTTCTGTCGCGACGTTGATAATCCCGCCGCCGTTTGCAACAAAATCGGGTGCATAAAGAATGCCGCGTTCATGCAGTGCTGTGCCGTCCTCTACGCCCACCAGCTGGTTATTCGCGCCACCCGCAACGATACCAACTTTAAGCTGTGGAATGGTTTCGGGGTTCAGAATGCCACCAATCGCGCAAGGTGCGAAAACATCTGCAACAACCCCGTAGATCTGGTCCAGTTCAACAGCGGTCGCACCAAAGTCGCGCACGGCCTGCTCAACACGCGTTTTATTCACATCGGTGACAATCAGATGCGCGCCAGCGTTGGAAAGCAGTTGGCAGAGATGGAAGCCAACATTGCCAAGGCCCTGAACTGACACAACCACACCTGAAAGCGAGTCTGTTCCGTTTTTATGACGATGCGCTGTGCGGATCGCATT
Organism: Pseudohalocynthiibacter aestuariivivens; assembly: GCF_018457175.1. Lineage (GTDB taxonomy): Bacteria > Pseudomonadota > Alphaproteobacteria > Rhodobacterales > Rhodobacteraceae > Pseudohalocynthiibacter > Pseudohalocynthiibacter aestuariivivens. The sequence continues at coordinate 94,334 of NZ_JAGFNU010000005.1, read as the reverse complement.
AAAGATGCCGCGTGCGGTGATGGGCGAGGGGTCGCCACTGGCAAACTCACCATCTGCCAAACCGGCGACATATTGCGTTTCAACGGCCAGCCGTGCCATATCGGCAGGGGTCAATCCCATGTCTTCAGCGGTCCAGTAACGGCCTGCCAAAGCGTTGATCGCTTGTCCAAAGCTTGCCAGCAGCTCCGGTGTTTTCTGCGTAAGCGGATCGCCAATAATCACGGCTTTACCGCCACCCAATGGCAAACCTGCGGCAGCGTTCTTGTAGGTCATACCTTCTGACAACCGTTCCACATCACGCAGTGCCTCTGCTTCGTGGGTATAGGGGCGCATCCGAAGCCCGCCTGCTGCGGGGCCAAGCTGTGTTGAGTGCAGCGCAATAAAACCAACCAGCCCGACAGAAGGATCTGCGACACGATAGATTTCCTCGTGCGTTTCAGACGGTATGGACGTGAGTTTCATTTGACGGGTCTCCCTTTGGCGCTATGTACCACTGTCAGATTGGAGATTTCAGCTAATCTGATCTTTTAAACCAGAAATTTTAGTGATAAACTCTAGATTATAACGAAAATTTAGTGAAAATATGGATTCTATCGACAGAAAAATTGTTGCCGCGCTTCAGGAAGATGGGCGGATAAAGCTGGTTGATTTGTCTGAAAAGGTTGGCCTTTCCCCAACACCCTGCGCCCGGCGCGTGGCAATTTTGGAAAAGTCCGGCGTCATTGCCGGATACACCGCGCGTATCGATCAGGCGAAACTTGGTTTGCCTGTCAGCATATTCATTGCTGTTGAGCTTGAGCGTCAGTCACGCGATGCGCTTGACGCCTTTGAAGACGCAGTTCGCAAGTTTGACGAAGTGATGGAATGCTTCCTGATGACCGGGTCGCGCGATATCCTGCTTCGCGTTGTTGCGCGTGACCTGACAGATTTTGACAGCTTCCTCGAACATCGGCTCATGCGGGTGCCGGGTATCCGGACCATGCGATCCAGCTTTACCTTGCGGACGATGATCCAGCGCCAGGCCCTGCCGATTGCGCGCTAGCAGACGGATTACTCCGCCGCAAGCTGGTCCGCCTCATATGGTTCTTGCACTTTCATCGTTTTCGCCTGCCCCAGCCTTGGGTGCAGCTTTCCGGCGATCATCCATGCACCAAACAGCCCGGCACCTGCCGCAACGAAGGACCCGGACAAGGGCGCGATCAATAAAACCAGCCAAACCGCACCGGGGGTCAGAATACCGGATACATCACGGAAGCTTGAATAAATTGCTGACATTTCGGTGCGTTCCGAAGGCTTCACCGCCATCAGGAACGGCAGGCCACCGCAGACGTCAAGCAGGATAAGGAAGAAGGACCCAAGCATCAGTAGGCCAACAACAACCAGCGCTGGCAAAGACAACACCCCGGCAAAGAAGAACAATGCCCCGGCTGTCATGAACCCCGCACGCACCGCATAGCGCACCGAATAGCGCTGTATCCAGCGCAGCATGAAGGGCGTCAGGAACAGCGCCCCATTTGTGATCGAAAGCATGATACCGCCGGTCTGTTCACCCAGCCCGTTTTCAACCGCATAAATTGGCAGATAAACCACATAGACCCACCATCCGCAGGATCGGACCACCGCAAACATCCACCCGGCAATCAGCCGAGGCTGCGCAAAGAACCGGCGCACAAAGGCAAGCGGATTCGGTGCGGGTTTATGCGCCCGGGTAATCAGCTTTCCATTTCCGAGCCGCATGACGAGGAATACAATCAACAAAGCAAGCGAAGCACCAGCCGCAATCAGAAATGGCAACGGGTCCCACCATCTCATCAGCATAACGCCGCAAACAGGCCCAAGGGTCCAGCCAAGCGCGCTGAAAAACATGCGCTGGGTTTCGGCTTTGCCAAGCTCGATCTTGGAAATGTAATCAAGGACGTAGGCGTTGAAGCAGACAAAGACGATGACAATAGAAATGGTGTTGAGCATCAACGCAGCAACCATCGCGACCGGCTCATTCAAAATCGCGAGACACGAGCCACAGAAATACATCGCCACACCGATTGAGTACACCCAGCGGCGCGGGATAAACCGGGTGAGCCAGGGTACCATAAGTCCGGTGATCAGAGAGGCGATCCCCACAAGGAAATAGACTTCGGATACAACGCTTGCGTCCTGCAACGCGCGGTACATCGCCAGCGGAAAAACCGACACCAGAATGCCCCGCGCAACTGCCTCTATTCCCGCAAGAATGGCAAAGCCCCGCACACTTGGGGCGGGTGCATGCCGAAGCCATTCGGGAATGCGGCGTTCTAACATCGAGGGCTCGCTCAGAAATGGGGCGACTCAAAGTCGCGTCTCCCCCAAAGCTGGCCCTCTCACAGATCGTATTCTGCGCCAGTTGCGACATTTTGGCATGTCGTTATTTTTGCTCAAATTTTCGTGATTACACACGACGGTAGCAGGCTGCAGGCGTAATGGCGATATGCAGTACGCTACATTTCCTTCATCACCGCAACCTCAAGCGTGCCGATTTCGACAAACGGACAGGCCTTTGCCATTTCAAGCGCGGCTTCCATACTGTCGGCACTTACAACCGAAAACCCGGTCAGCGCCTCTGGCCCGCCGTCGGTCATCACACCGCCAGCACTGACAAAGGTCGATTTCCCCAAGGGTGTTCCGGGGTTCACCACCGCATCGCCCAGATCGCTCAGCCACGTCCGCCACCGCTGCATATGCTTTGCCCCTTCTTCCGGGGTCTCAGGCTGTGCGCCGCCGTGATAGGCAAGGATGTAGTTTGGCATGGAATTTTCCTTCGACTTGTTCAGTTTGTAATTCTCGTCGTTGAAAGGCGTTCAATATTGCTCAAAACCCGCAGATAACCTTTCAATGCAGGGCTACAGGTTCAACCCCGCTTGACCAACCCTTAAAACCCAATCATATCCCCAATCATGACCGACCTTAGCAAAATCCGCAATTTCTCCATCGTGGCGCATATCGACCACGGTAAATCAACGCTGGCTGATCGTCTGATCCAGGAGACGGGTACGGTGAAAGACCGTGATATGAAAGCCCAGCTTCTGGACGCGATGGATATTGAACGCGAACGCGGCATCACCATCAAGGCGAACACCGTCCGGATTGACTACAAAGCGGATGATGGGCAGGACTATGTTCTGAACCTGATCGACACCCCCGGCCACGTCGATTTCGCCTATGAGGTCTCACGCTCCATGCGGGCGGTTGAAGGCTCTTTGCTGGTTGTCGACTCGACCCAAGGGGTTGAGGCGCAGACGCTGGCCAACGTCTATCAGGCGATTGACGCGGATCACGAGATTGTGCCGGTCCTGAACAAGATCGACCTGCCAGCCTCTGATTGTGACCGCGTGGCCGAGCAGATCGAGGACGTGATCGGGATAGACGCGACAGGCGCGCTTCAGGTCTCTGCCAAAACCGGGCAGGGCATCCGCGAAACGCTTGAAGCCATCGTCACCCAACTGCCACCCCCGAAAGGCGAGCGTGACGCACCGCTGAAGGCCATGCTGGTGGACAGCTGGTATGACAGCTACCTTGGCGTCATCGTGCTGGTGCGCATCATCGATGGTGTCCTGAAAAAGGGCGACCGTATTCGCATGATGTCAAACAACTCTGTCCACCCGGTCGAACGCATCGGCGTGTTCCGCCCGCAGATGGAAATGATCGACGAACTTGGCCCCGGAGAGATCGGCTTTCTGACGGCATCGATCAAACAGGTGCGCGACACCCGCGTGGGCGACACGATCACCACCGAAAAGAAAGGCTGTGAGGCGGCGCTTCCCGGTTTCAAACCCTCTCAGCCCGTTGTGTTCTGTGGCCTCTTCCCGGTGGATAATGCCGAATTCGAAGACCTGCGCGATGCCATCTCCAAACTCTCGCTCAACGACGCGTCCTTCAGCTCTGAAATGGAAACCTCTGCCGCGCTAGGGTTTGGTTTTCGCTGCGGCTTTCTTGGACTTTTGCATCTTGAGGTGATCCGCGACCGGCTCGAGCGCGAATATGACATCGACCTTATCACAACCGCGCCCTCGGTGATCTACCAGATCTACATGCGTGACGGCACGGTGCAGGAACTGCACAACCCCGCAGACATGCCTGACCTCACCTTTGTCGACCATATTGAAGAGCCGCGCATCAAGGCGACCATCCTTGTGCCCGACGAATACCTTGGTGACGTGCTGAAGCTGTGCCAGGACCGCCGGGGTATGCAGATAGACCTGACCTATGCAGGCAGCCGCGCAATGGTGGTTTACGACCTGCCGCTCAATGAGGTGGTGTTTGATTTCTACGACCGCCTCAAATCTGTGACCAAGGGCTATGCGTCGTTTGACTATCAGATGATCGGCTATCGCGAGGATCACCTTGTTAAAATGCAGGTGCTGGTGAATGACGAGCCGGTGGACGCGCTTTCCACCATGGTGCACCGCGACCGCGCCGAAACCCGTGGCCGCGCGATGGTCGAGAAACTGAAAGACCTGATCCCCCGCCATATGTTCAAAATCCCGATTCAGGCAGCGATCGGCGGCAAGGTCATCGCGCGCGAAACATTGTCAGCCATGCGCAAGGACGTGACGGCGAAATGTTACGGCGGGGACGTGAGCCGGAAGAAAAAGCTGCTTGATAAGCAGAAGGCTGGGAAAAAGAAGATGCGCCAGTTCGGGAAGGTGGATATTCCGCAGGAAGCGTTTATATCAGCGTTGAAGATGGATGGTTAGGTGGAACTATCGTAACCATTGTGTCGAGCGATGCGGCCCAAGATGCCCTTTGCAGTGATGTCTAGCTGTGAATGCTCTTTGTAGTCAGCTGGGGCAGTGAAATCCACGCGTTCGTTTGAAAGTAGCTTGTGTATTTTGTCTAAGCCTTTTTTTTCCTTTTGTTCATAGACTGCGACTGAAGTCCCGCCTTTATGTTTCAACATTTTCATTGTGGGAACGTCAGTATCGCCATCTCCAAAAAAAACCATATTTTCAAATGGAAGTGGCCTCTTGTTTTCTGGAGTAAACTTATTCAGGTCGTCGTCGTTCCAAGTATTTTCAATGCCTTTGTTTAGCCTAAACAGATACTGTGTTTTTGTGGTGTAATTGATAGCGACACATGGCCAAATAGCCGTTTCGTCAACATACATGTACTTTGAAGCGAATATCTTTTTAAAATAGCGAGAAATTGGACAACCGTTTATCATCTCGAGCGTTCCCGATGATAAGATGTAATGGTCGAGGTTTAGATCGTGTTCTTCAGCAAATTTGTTAGTCCGGTCAAACCAAGATCCATCAGCAAGTCCCGGAAACAATTCAACGCTTGAACCGTGTTTAGCTAGGGATTCCTTTGTGACAGCAATAACCGCATCCTTTGCTTTCTCAAGCATAAGCTGCATGTAGATCAAAATCTGATCAGCATCTTCTGTTTTAGTTCGGCTATCTTACCACGACTATACAACCCCTGCGCAAGTTGTCTTGCTTCACTTCTACCTTATCTAGGAAATAAAACTCTAAGCACTCGTCTTCCAGAATCGCACTCAGTACTAGTTGCTACGCAACTGCTCAGAAGCAAGAGGACCTAGAGTTTATAGCCCGTGCCACGCACGGGCAGCGCCCGACCCGCCCCCATGGGCGGGCGCTTTCAGCACCCACCCTCGTGCCGGGCGCTGCCCTTTGATAGGTATTGATCGTTTCCGGGACTACGCTCACGCCCCCAGATTTTGCCGCAACCCCCATCCATGTTATTCTTCCCGCACAATAAAAACTCGGGGGACAAAACTATGGATTCAGCAACACGCGCTGCGATTGCGCTGGGACGCGGCAATCATTTCTTCAACGTCATGCGCACCGCGCTTTTCGTGCTGTTTGGCACGCTCGTCCTGATCGCAACAACGGATACGGGGCCTTATGACCTTGCCCTTGGTGCGGTTATCGTTAGCGCAGCGCTTTACGGCGGGCTTGCGGGGGACTCTGCCCTGCGCGACCTGACCGCCATTAACAAGGACATGAACGAAGAAGACGCCGCCAGCAACTTTGGCCGCTCTGCCAATGGCGCCCCGATGATGCTTTACCGCGTGATTACCGCGCTGGTCTACATCGTCATGGCGCTGGCACAGCTGAACGCGCTCTGACAAAAGCAGGGGTCGCCTAGAACAACAGCGACCCCTTCATTATGTCTTTCATCAGGATCAGCGCCTTGCCGGGGCGGCGCCCTGTCTCTGGGTCTTTCGGGCCCAAAAGCTCGTCATCCACCTTGTCCTGAATGCGCCAGAAATCCTTCATCGGCACAAGGGCCGCCGACGGTTTGCCGTGCCGCGCGATGATCACCGACACCCCGCCATGTTCCGCCGCCCCCAGCAGTTTTGTCAGCTGTGGCCTGACATCTGTGACGTTGACCCGCATAAACATGAAAACCCCCTTTAAAGATCTCAAAATCAGGGGGTATTTTTGTTTAAAGAGTTTAAAGAAATCGTGTTGTGGGCGTTCGTTACCCCATCTGACGCAGATCAAAGACATCGGCTGTGCCCGTCATATGATCCGCCCGAAACGCGTATTTTGAACGGAGTATTATTTATGTTTCGCTTGGCTCTTTTCTTGTTTTCCATGGTCGCAACCAGCCTTGCGGGCACGGGTGTTATCATTGCGCTTGTATCTGGACATGACACATTAATGCCAATCCTCTACAGTGCGGCAGCCGGATTTATTGCTGCAATTCCAGTGACTTACGTTATCGCAAGGAAGATAACAGAGCTACGCTAGAAACGCCTGCATTGCGGCCTCGAACTCGCGTGGTTTATCTGCGTGAAGCCAGTGGCCCGCACCCGGTATTTTCGCGAATTTTGCGTTTGGAAACAGTGCCTTGATCTGTGGCCGATACTCTGGCCGTACATAGTCGGACTCTGCCCCGGACAAAAATAGCGTAACCCCCTGAAATGCCACGGTTGTTTCGGGAAAGCCAATGATTTTTGGCATTTCGGTTTCCAGTGTGTTCAGATTAAGACGCCATTTTTTCTCTTTAATATCAAGTGATTGTAGCAAGAAGGCGCGTATGCCAGCTTCGGGTATTTGTTCCGCTAGCATCTGGTCTGCGTCAGAGCGTTTTTCGACCCTCTCCAAATCCAGATCCCGCATCGGTTTGATGTATTGAATCTGTGTGTGAGAGTAGGCGACAGGGGAAATATCGGCGACGATCAACTTATTGATAAGATAGGGATATTTTAGCGCAAGGATCATAGATGCCTTGCCACCCATCGAATGGCCCACCACATCCATAGGCGCGCCGTGCGACTCTATCACCTCGGCCAGATCATCGGCCATATCGTGGTAGCTTTGCGTTTTAAACCAAGGGCTTAACCCATGGTTGCGCATGTCAACGCTAAGAACCTGCCGCCCTTCGGACATCCGTTTCGCAATCACACCCCAATTGCGCGCAGAACCATAAAGCCCATGCGCGATCAACAGCTTAGGTTTGTCAGTCTCAGAACCGGTCACAATCGTATTAAGCATGGTTTTTCATACCCTTTTGCGACTTTGGCTACCAGACCTATTGAGGCAAACCAATCCACACGCTAAACCTTGTGTGACAAAAGGGTGTAGTTATGGATATCGGGTCAGTTCAGGCCAAGGCAGACGAGATTTATGAGCTGATGGGCGAACGGTTGACCGCTCGCGGCAGTAATCTTGTTTCGCGCACCCAAAAAGCGGGCCGTTTGTTGCCGCGCCGCATCCGAAAGGAAGCGCTCTATCTTGGTGAAGCAGCCAAGCAGGCGGAGAATCCGAAGTTAATGAAAATCTTGGATTATCAGCGTGTTAACGTGGCATTTCGCGCCTGTTTGCATTATCTGAAATCGATCAACGTCGCTGCGCGTCGGCGGGAATTGTTGCTTGGTATTCTGGGTAGCATAGGGATAGCCGTGTTCGTTATTTCAGGTCTTGGGATATTTGTACTGACCTGGCGTGGCTATCTGTAACATCTTGGCAAAACCCGACCCCAACCGTTCTGGTTAGGGTCGGGAGAGCATTTAGAGGTTCGGGTACAATGGAAACTTCGCACACAGTTCTGCGACTTTTGTTTTGACGGCGTCCTCAGCGGCTGTGTTGTTGTCTTCGCCGTTGGCGGCAAGGCCGTCGACCACCTCGACAATCCAGTCAGCGATCAGGCGGAACTCGGCCTCGCCAAAGCCGCGGGTGGTGCCGGCGGGCGTGCCAAGGCGGATGCCTGACGTTACCATCGGTTTTTCCGGGTCAAACGGAATACCGTTCTTGTTGCAGGTGATCCGCGCGCGCTCCAGCGCCTTTTCGGTCGCGTTGCCCTTCACGCCTTTGGGACGCAGATCGACCAGCATCAAGTGAGTGTCGGTACCGCCTGTGACAATATCAAGCCCGCCCTTGCTCAGCTGATCCGCCAGCGCCACCGCATTGGCACGCACCTGTTTCTGGTAGGTCTTGAACTCAGGCCGCAGCGCCTCGCCAAAGGCCACCGCCTTGGCGGCAATCACATGCATCAGCGGGCCACCCTGAATGCCGGGGAAGATCGCAGAATTCACTTTCTTTGCGATATCTTCATCATTTGTCAGGATCATACCACCACGCGGGCCGCGCAGGGTTTTATGCGTCGTTGTGGTCGCCACATCGGCATAAGGAAAAGGAGAGGGATGTTCGCCGGCGGCAACAAGCCCGGCAAAATGCGCCATATCCACCATAAGGTAGGCGCCCACGCTGTCCGCAATCTCGCGGAAGCGGGCAAAATCAATCTGCCGCGGAATGGCAGAGCCACCGGCGATGATCAGCTTTGGCTGGTGTTCGCTCGCAAGCGCCTGAATCTGATCATAGTCGATCAGGTTATCCTCTTTGCGCACGCCATACTGAATGGCGTGGAACCATTTGCCAGACTGGTTCGGGGCCGCGCCATGGGTGAGGTGCCCGCCGCTGGCAAGGTTCATGCCCAGGATCGTGTCACCGGGTTTGATCAGCGCCTGAAACGCGCCCTGGTTGGCCTGGCTGCCGGAATTTGGCTGTACATTTGCGAACTCACAGCCAAACAACTGCGTCGCCCGGTCAATCGCCAGGGTCTCGGCCACGTCAACATACTGGCAGCCACCGTAGTAACGACGCCCGGGGTAGCCTTCGGCGTATTTGTTTGTCAGCACAGAGCCCTGCGCCTCCATCACCGCAGCCGAAACAATGTTCTCAGACGCGATCAGCTCAATCTCGTCGCGCTGACGGCCAAGCTCCGACGTGATCGACGCATAAAGCTCAGGATCACGGGAACTCAATGATTCAGTGAAAAAACCAGGGTTAGACATACAGACATCTCCTTGAGACGGGTCAAAAACTGGCTGCGTTGTAACTGAGTTGTTAACTAATCTGAACCACATAAAGCGACTGAAAGGGCGGTAGGGGCGTCATATTTCGTCATGGATGCGGTCTTGTGTTTCCAATCGGAGCGGGTGAAGACTGTAGAAAACAAAGGGCGCCGAAAATGACGGGTCATCTTAAAATCGCTTTTGCGGCGAACGATTCAGAGATTGCGCAGGATAGTTGTGCTCGGTTGTGTGAGCGCTACGGCAATAATTCTCCTGAAACAGCAGATGTGATTGTGGCCTTGGGGGGTGATGGTTTCATGCTGTCTACCTTGCATGAAACCCAACATCTGACAGTTCCCGTTTATGGAATGAACCGGGGAACTGTCGGATTTCTGATGAATGAATACCACGAAGATGACTTGCCTGAACGTCTGGAGACTGCGGAAGAAGAGGTCATCAACCCTTTAAGTATGCACGCAGAGTGCCGTAACGGTGATGTTCATGAGGCGTTGGCGATCAACGAAGTATCCCTGCTTCGGGCTGGTCCGCAGGCGGCCAAATTGCGCATTACGGTCGATGGTAAACTTCGCATGCCGGAACTTGTCTGTGATGGGGCGCTTTTATGTACACCGGCTGGATCAACCGCCTACAACTATTCGGCGCACGGCCCAATTCTGCCGATCGGCGCAGATGTGCTTGCGCTGACGGCAATGGCGGCTTTTCGACCACGGCGCTGGCGTGGCGCATTGCTGCCAAAAACCGCGAGGGTTAAGATTGAGGTATTGGAAGCCGCGAAACGCCCGGTCATGGCAGATGCTGACAGCCGCTCGGTCAGAGATGTTGTGATTGTTGATATTAAAAGCGAATCCAGTATCGAACACCGAATTTTGTTTGATCCCGGTCACGGGCTGGAGGAGCGTTTGATCCGTGAGCAGTTCGTCTGAGAGGTCTAGGTTTTAATTTTCTCCCAGGTTGCGATTTTCCGATAGAGCGTTGACGGCGAAACATCGAGCACCCGCGCGGCCTTTGGAATACTCCCCCCGTGCTGCTCAAGGGTTTCCTTGATTACGAGGTATTCTATTTCGCTCAGGGATTTTCCGATCAGGCCGTCCAGCATCACCGGTGGATTGCCAGGTTGTTCAGGCGCAGCCTTTGTAGGGTTCATAAGTTCTAGTTCATGGTGAATATCAACAGGCAGCATAGATCGGGTTACGATTTTTGCATCATTCAGAACGACGACATTCCGAACAACGTTCAGAAGCTGGCGTACATTTCCCGGCCAAACCATACGCCGGAACAACATTTTAACTTCCTCGGAAAAGGTCTCAAACGCGCGGTTTTCCTCTTTGGAGAACCTGTGCAATGCGTCATTTGCAATTTCGATCACGTCTTCGGCTCGTTCCCGCAACGGCGGAAGGTGAATTGGGACGACGTGCAAACGGTAATAGAGATCTTTACGAAACTCGCCTCGTTGAACCTGTTCCAGCGGGTCACGGTTCGTGGCGCAGACGATGCGAACATTGACTTTACGTGCCCTGACAGAACCAACCGGGTTAATCATTGAAGTTTGCAGAAACCTGAGCAGCTTTGTTTGAAGATTGAGGTCCATCTCGCAGATTTCGTCAAGGAACAATGTTCCACCATCGGCTGCAGCAGCAGCCCCCGGTTTATCTGCGATTGCACCCGTGAAAGACCCACGCAAATGGCCGAAGACTTCGGATTCCAGGAGATCAGAAGGAATAGCGCCACAATTTAGCGGAATAAACGGCCCTGAGGCGCGATCTGACAGGCTGTGAATGGCTTGGGCGCAGATTTCTTTACCGGTACCACTTTCACCCGAGATGAAAACTGTTGCCATCGAACCAGCGACTGTGCGGGTGTTGGAATAGACCTTCTTCATCGCCTCAGAAGTGCCGATAAAGCCATTGATCGGATCCAGATTTTTGGATGGAGCCGTTTCGGTTTTTTTCCGCGCCGCCTCGGCAAGGGCATTTTCAATTGCGTAAAGGAAACGCTGTTCGTTGAACGGTTTAAGAAGAAACTCATATGCACCTGCGCGCATTGCTTCAACAGCACGATTTATCGAACCATTGGCGGTTATGACAATAAATCTGGTTGTCGGGTTCGCAGCAAGGCAATCTTTCATCAGCTCGAGACCGTCACGGTCTGGCAGCAATAAATCAAGAAGAACCACGTTTGGCTTAAGTTTCAAGAAATTATCAAGTCCGCCCGCTGCGGTTTCTTCTGTCTGAACTTCGTAACCTGCGTTGCGCAGGACAGATTCATAGACCATCTGCAGGGACGGCGTGTCTTCGATAAGCAAAAGTGGTTTTTCCACTTTATGAACCCTTTTCTTTCGACATTTCCGAGGCGATCCGATCGATTAAGTGGTTCAAATTTCGTTCCGCTTCCTGACCCAATGCCAGAACAGCTGATTCATCTTGCAAATGTGCAGCCGAATTCAGGGCCTCGGCTTGTCTTTGCAAACGATCAGCGCCGACTGCGCCGGCTAAGGAAATTAAGACATGTGTCTGTCCACGTAGGTTTGGTAAATCCAGTTCCGGGACTGCATTGGAAAGCGCGTCACTGATGTTGCTGAGATCGCTGTGTAGCCTGTTAAGCAATTCCTTTGCACCCTCTGGACCAGAGATTTCCAATAGATGATTCAGGCGTGTCTCGTCCAGCGTTGGCCGTGCGACAGCTTGTTCGTCGATTGGAATGCTACCTTCTGCCAATCGTAACAGAGATGCAATGGATTGGCCGAATGTTTCGATGCTCAAAATTGGTTTCGCAAGTATGCGATTGGCACCTGCGTCATAGATTGCATCCCTGTTTGCGCGAAGCACAAACGCGGTGACAGCGAGTATCGGCAAATCTCGAAGTTCGGTCATCTGACTGCGAACGTGGCGCATTACATCAATGCCAGAGAGTCGCGGCATATCAATGTCAATCAGAGCAATGTCAAAACTTTCCCGCTCTAACCAGTTCAGAGCCTCAATTCCGTCAATTGCGATCTCGTATTCTGCACCCATTGTTTGCAACATCTGGGCAATGATCAGCTGATTGGTTTCGTTGTCTTCAGCGACCAGGACTCTAACGTTTGACAAGTCCGGCAGGGGGTATTCTCCCTGGACAGCCGTCGCATAGTGCCAGGCTTTGGCAGGCAGTTCCAGCGTCACAATCGCGCCATTCGATCCGTTTGAAACCTGAATGGTCCCACCCATACGGTCGGCTATGTCTTTGGCTATGTGAAGACCCAAGCCAGTGCCGGGTTTCTCTGTATTATAGGGGCGACCGTGCAGATTATAGAGCTTTGAAAGCGCTTCGTCAGAAAAGCCGGGCCCGTCGTCGTGCAACGAAAACCTTAGAATGTTCCCATCGGCCAATGACGTTTCCATTCGCACAACACCCTTGTCGGTGTACTTAAACGCATTGCTAAGAAGATTTGACAAAATACGTTCCAGACCCAACCTGTCAGTTGAAATCACTGCAGGAACGTCGGGATCAATACTCAGTGTAAATTCCAGACCCTTTGCTTTCGCACGCCCAGACCAGCGAAGCTCTACATCATTTAACAACCGATGCAGGTGCAGGTTTGCGAAAACCGATTCTGTCCCTGACAGTCCGTCGGTAACCAAGTTCAGGGCATCTTCGACTAATCGCGCCAGAATTTCACCAGAAGTTCGTATCCGTTCAAGCTGAAGACGGGTTTCTGGGTCGATCTTTGAGTGATCAACCAAGCGAAGCCCACCTATTACGTCAAACACTGCCGATCTGATGTCATGCGTAAGCAGGTTCAGCCGGGTCGCGCCGTCAGGGTCGGCGGCACCAAAAAAGGATTTGGCTTTTTGGCTATTGTCCGTCAACAAACCACTGCTTTCAAAATGAAGGTGGTGAACGACGGATCGATGTTTCCCTTTAGCAACATGAACACACTGATAAATCAGAACACAAGAGCATCCAACTAGTCTATAAGTCACCTTTAAATCAAGCCCGCGCGTTTAAACCCAGGCAATTGCGCGAAAAGTTACTTACTTTTTGAATAGCCCACAGTAACAAGAGCATCGCGAATCTCGTCCAAAATTACCGGGTCATCGATAGTTGCAGGCATTTTGAATTCTTCACCGTCAGCAATCTTGACCATCGTTGCGCGCAGGATTTTACCTGATCGCGTTTTGGGCAAACGATCCACGACAACAGCCAGTTTGAAGGCAGCGACTGGGCCTATCTTTTCGCGTACCAGTTTGACGCATTCAGAGACAACTTCGGCCTGATCACGTCCGGAACCGGTGTTCAGACATAAAAAACCCATGGGCAATTGCCCTTTGAGTTGGTCTGTAACTCCAATCACAGCGCATTCACCAACGTCGGGATGGCTGGCAAGGACTTCTTCCATTCCACCTGTCGATAGCCGATGTCCCGCAACGTTAATGACGTCGTCCGTACGCGCCATGATGTAAAGGTAGCCGTCTTCGTCTTTGTACCCAGCATCTCCTGTTTCATAGTACCCGGGGAAGGTGGTCAGATAAGATGAATGATACCGTGCCTCTGCGTTCCACAAAGTTGGCAAGGTTCCGGGTGGCAAGGGAAGCTTTACTGCAATGGCACCCATTTCGCCCACAGGCATTTCATTGCCACCTTCATCAAGTATCTGGACATCATAACCAGGCATTGCGACCGAAGGAGAGCCAAGTTTGATTGGCAATTCCTCGATTCCCACAGGGTTAGCCGCAATTGCCCAGCCTGTTTCTGTCTGCCACCAATGGTCGACCACGGGAACGCCAAGTTTTTCTTGTGCCCAGACAATCGTATCGGGGTCTGCGCGTTCGCCAGCCAGGAACAATGTCCTGAGCCCAGAGAGGTCGTATTTGTCGAGAAAATCGCCTGATGGGTCTTCACGCTTGATTGCTCGAAAGGCTGTTGGTGCTGTGAACAGCACCTTAACATCGTGATCCTGAATAACGCGCCAGAAAGTGCCCGCGTCAGGTGTGCCAACGGGTTTGCCTTCAAAAACGATTGTTGTGTTGCCATGAATTAAGGGCCCATAGCAAATATAGCTGTGTCCAACGACCCAACCCACATCAGAGGCTGCCCAGAACACTTCACCCGGTTCCATTCCATAGATGTTGCTCATAGTCCAGTTAAGGGCGACGAGCTGACCTGCAGTGTGGCGGATCACGCCTTTGGGCTGGCCAGTGGTACCAGAGGTATACAGAATGTAGGAAGGATGGTTGCCAGCGACAGGAACGCATTCCGCAGGATCAACGTCGTATTGGAAGGCGTGCCAGTCGAAGTCAAACCCTTCGTTAAGCTTTGCAACTTCCTGCTCGCGTTGGAAAATCACACAGAACTCGGGTTTGTGCTTTGCTTCAGCAACGGCACCCTCCAGCAAGGGTTTATAATGCACCACGCGCCCAGGTTCGATCCCGCAAGAGGCGGCAATTATGGCTTTTGGTTTGCAATCATCAATGCGCACTGCAAGCTCGTTCGCTGCAAAACCGCCAAATACAACAGAGTGCACTGCGCCAAGCCGCGCACATGCCAGCATAGCCTCAAGTGCTTCAGGAACCATCGGCATGTAGATGATGACCCGGTCACCTTTTTCGACACCCATGGCGCGTAGCGCACCGGCCAGAGACGCAACTCTGTCACGTAGTTCAAGGTAAGAGATTTCATGCTTGGTATGCGTAACAGGGCTATCGTAGATGATTGCGGTCCGGTCCCCATTTCCTGCTTCTACATGACGATCCACAGCATTCCAGCAGGTGTTTACTTCAGCGTCTGCAAACCATTCGTAGATCGGAGCTTTGTCATCAAACAACGCTTTGGAGGGAGGCTTCACCCAATCAATGTTTTGGGCGGCGTCCATCCAGAACCCTTCGGGGTCAGATTTCCATCCTTCGTAAACACTTCTGTAGGTCATTTTCTCTCCTCCGTATACGACTGCATGCCGTGCTTATGTGTTACGCGCACCCACTTGCCTGCAACAAGCCCGACTCCTGCGCCGCATTGACGCCGCTAGCGCTAAAGTCAAACCCAGCTAAGTAACAATATTGCTAAAAAACGTGCGCGCAATCCATGAAATTACGCAGAGACCTTGTTATCCGTAATGAGCGACAGGTGTTCCGGCAATTGCTGACATATTCAGCAGCCCTCGGGCTGTGATCGAAGGGGTTACAATATGGGCGCGATTCCCCATTCCCATAAGTATGGGGCCGACTTCCAGCCCGCCGCCTTTCATCTTCAGGATGTTGCGTGTTGCACTTGCGGCATCGGTATTCGCGAATATAAGCGCGTTAGCGGCACCCGATAGTCGGGAGTTTGGGAAAATCCTATTGCGAAGAGTCTCATCAAGGGCTGCGTCCGTATGCATTTCGCCTTCATAAGAAAAATCCAACTTCTGCGCATCCAATATCTTTAACGCCTCGCGCATTAAGTTGCCGGAAGTAGAGTCTAAATTGCCGAATTGAGAGTTGGAGCAAAGTGCCACTTTGGGTGCCAGTCCGAACCGTCGCACATGGCGTGCTGTTGCAATTATATTTTCGGCAATTTGCTTGGCTGTTGGTTCCGAATGAATATGTGTGTCCGCGATGAACAAGGGCCCATCCTCAAGCACCATCAGGGACAGCGCGCCGACCGGGTGCAGGTTTGTGTTCCCCAGCAATTGCTGGACGTAATTCAGGTGCCACAGGTATTGACCGAAAGTACCACAAATCATGCTGTCCGCTTCTTCGCGGTGAACCATAACGGCACCAATTGCGGTTGTGTTCGTGCGCAAGATTGCCTTGGCCAGGTCGGGTGTCACACCCTTCCTTTGCATTACTTCATGATAGGTATTCCAGTAATCCCGATAGCGCGGGTCACGTTCCGGGTTTACCAGATCAAAATCGCGGCCCGGACGGATTGACAGGCCCGCACGTTTGCAGCGGCGCTCGATAACATCTGGTCGCCCGATAAGGATCGGCTTGTCTGTCGTTTCTTCCAGCATCGCATTTGCTGCGCGTAGCACACGTTCGTCTTCACCTTCGGTAAAGACAATTTTGCGCATCGCGGTCGCTGCGGCCTCAAATACTGGCCGCATAATAAGTGCCGACCGGAAGACAGAGCCATCAAGTTTGGTTTTGTAAGCCTTCAGATCTTCCACAGGTCTTGTGGCAATGTCGGTTTCCATTGCAGCCTTTGCAACAGCGCTCGCAACCACACCCATCAATCTCGGATCAAAAGGTTTCGGGATCAGATAGTCCGCCCCGAAGGTCATTTGTTCGCCTTTGTAAGCTGCAGCGGCTTCTGCAGAAGTTGTGGCGCGGGCAAGAGCCGCAATTCCGTCAACGCAGGCGATTTGCATGTCGTCGTTGATTTCTGTTGCACCTACGTCGAGCGCGCCGCGGAATATGAACGGGAAGCACAGAACATTGTTAACCTGATTTGGATAGTCAGAACGCCCGGTTGCGATGATTGCATCCGGCGCAACTTTGCGCACGTCATCTGGCATAATTTCCGGCGTTGGGTTGGCAAGGGCAAAGACGATGGGGCGCTTGGCCATTTTAGCAACCATTTCGGGTTTTAGAACACCCGGACCGGAAAGGCCCAGAAAGAGATCTGCCCCTTCTATCGCCTCGGCCAATGTACGCAGCTCGGTTTTTTGAGCGTAGCACTCTTTTTGTGGTGTCATTTCTTCGGTCCGGCCTTCGTAAACCAGCCCTGCAATGTCGACCAGCCAGACGCTTTCCCGCTTTACCCCAAGTTTTAGCAGCATATTGAGACACGCGATCCCGGCGGCACCACCACCTGTGGAAACGATTTTAATATCTTCAAACTTTTTACCGGTAACCCTCAATGCATTTGTTGCAGCTGCCCCAACCACAATTGCTGTTCCGTGCTGATCATCATGGAAAACCGGTATGTTCATCCGTTCGCGGCAAATTTTTTCGACAATAAAACAATCCGGGGCTTTGATATCTTCTAGGTTTATTGCCCCAAAGGTTGGCTCCATTGCACAGACGATATCTGCCATTTTGTATGGATCTGGCTCGTTCAGCTCGATATCGAAGCAGTCGATATTTGCGAATTTTTTGAAGAGAACGGCCTTACCTTCCATGACTGGCTTTGACGCGAGACCACCAATGTTTCCAAGCCCCAAAACGGCCGTCCCGTTTGTAACGACGGCAACCAGATTTCCACGTGCCGTATAACGGCTTGCTGTTGTCGGGTCAGCTTTGATCTCCAGACAGGCTTCTGCAACGCCCGGTGAATAGGCGAGTGCTAGGTCGCGGCCGTTCGCCATTGGTTTCGTTGCTCTTACTTCCAGTTTTCCTGGTTTGGGAAATTCGTGATAGTTCAGTGCCGCCTGTTTGGTGTTGTCAATTCGCGAGTCTGGCATAGAAATTCTCTCCCCAAAAAAGATAGTTTAATATTAAACTAATCTGCAAGCGACTGCTAGTCCTCTGTTGTCCTAGCGCCTATTCGTGCATCTTGCAAATTTTCAAAGCAATGCGCATTCTGCCGCAAGCGTCAGGAGCATGCGTCGGAAGGAACCAGGATGGCAAAAATACGCGCAGAAATCAGATTGCCGACGCAAGAGCTGCGCGAGGATATCCCGTTTTTTACGAAAACGCTGAAAATGCGAATGGATATGATCTATCCTGCTGACAATCCGCAGGTCGCAGTTTTCTCTGGCCATGGTCTCAGGCTGCGGATTGAGAAAGATGCGCCAGAATCTCCCGGAACATTGCGAATACTGACTGACGATCCAAATGGTTTTGCTGAAGGAACGCGCCTATTGACTGCGCCAAACGGCACACGCGTGGAAATAGACGAACTCAATCCACCTCTTGTGATGCCAGAAACCGATCACGCCTTTGTTGTACGTCGGTTGGCCGATCAGGCGCCCTGGATCATTGGCCGTGCCGGGATGCAGTATCGTGATCTCATTCCATCGCGACTGGGTGGGTCGATCATTGCCAGTCATATCCGTATTCCCGATGGTGGCCCCGTTCCGGATATGGTCCATTTTCACAAGGTCGGCTTTCAGTTGATCTTCTGCATACGCGGATGGGTGGATGTGGTTTACGAAGATCAGGGGCCTCCTATTCGGTTGCGGGCCGGAGACTGCTTTATCCAACCTCCGGAAATCCGGCATCGGGTGCTTTATGCCAGCGACAATATCGAAGTTGTTGAAATAGGTGTCCCAGCCGAGCATGTGACCGAAATTGACCATGAGATGAAGCTTCCAACAATGCATTTGCGGCCAATGCGTGAATGGGATGGTCAGCGGTTCGTGTACAACGAAGCTGACAAAGCAGTTTGGGCACCATTCCGTCTGCCGGGCTTTGAAAGCCGCGACACGACGATTGCCGAAAACACAAAAAACGTTGCCGGTGTGCATGTCATAAGGCGTTCTGAAGGAGCGCCAGTCTGGGCGACACATGATTGCGATATACATTTCAGCTTTGTGATGTCTGGTACAATGACCCTGGAAGGCGAAGGAAAAGAGCCGTTCGACCTTTCAGCAGGGGACGCTTTTGTAATTCCTCCAGGAATGAAAACACGTTATTCCAACCCGTCACCGGATATTGAACTCATGGAAGTTTCGTTGCCCGGCGTATTTACAACTACGATGTGACGGGTTGCATCCGGCTGCGTCCGCAGGCAGATTTGACCAGACGTTAAAGGAGGCCAAAATGAATTTGCTAGACGCCGCAAACGCGGTGCGTGAAAACGCCTACGCGCCTTATTCAAAATTTAAGGTCGGGGCTGCTCTCAGAACCGGAAATGGCAATGTTTTTGTTGGCTGCAACGTTGAAAACGTCGCATCCCCAGAAGGCACCTGTGCGGAAGCGGGTGCAATTGCGGCAATGGTCGCCGCTGGCGAAGGGGTAATAAAGGAAATTACGGTTGTTGCCGATAGCCCATTACCAGTACCGCCCTGTGGTGGATGTCGTCAAAAAATCATGGAATTTGCCAGTCCAGAGGTTCCCGTAACCATGGCGACGGTCAGTGGTGAAACCCTGACCCTGAAAGTTTCAGTTCTGCTGCCGGGCAGTTTTGGCGCTGAACACGTGGTTCGCAGTTGATACATGGATGCACGCAGCATCATTACCGCATTGCGTTTTGGCCAACCCCTTTCGCGACCAGAAATCGAATGGTTTGCCAAAGGGCTTGCCTCGGGTGCTGTGACTGACGCCCAGGCTGGTGCATTCGCTATGGCTGTATGTCTGAACGGGTTGGGGGAACAGGGTCGTGTCGTGCTGACAGAAGCGATGCGCGACAGTGGCGATATTTTGAAATGGGACTTGCCCGGAACAGTGCTCGATAAGCATTCGACCGGCGGGGTTGGTGATAGCGTATCTTTAATGCTCGCTCCGGCGCTGGCAGCCTGCGGGGCCTATGTCCCGATGATTTCGGGGCGCGGATTGGGGCATACTGGCGGCACGCTTGATAAGTTAGAGGCGATACCGGGTTTAGCAACAGAAGTTGATGAACCAAGCCTGCGTAGGATGTTGGATGAATTCGGTTGCGCCATCGTTAGTGCGACGGGTCAGATTGCCCCTGCTGACAAGCGTCTTTATGCGGTCCGCGACGTCACGGCGACAGTCGAAAGCATTGATCTGATCACAGCTTCGATTTTGTCGAAAAAGCTGGCTGCGGGGCTGGAAGGATTGGTGCTTGATGTGAAATGCGGCTCTGGTGCCTTTATGAAATCAATGGAAGAGGCGCAGACGCTTTCCAAAGCGCTGGTTAGTACGGCAAACGGGGCGGGGTGCGCTGCGACTGCGCTGATCACCGACATGAACCAGCCGCTTGCAAGCACCGCTGGAAATGCGCTTGAGGTGTCTGAATGTATGACAGTGTTTGAGGGAATGCTGGAAAGCCCGCTTGCCGAACTGACTTGCATTCTTGGCGGAGCGCTGCTCGCATTGGGCGGGCTTGCCCCAAACGAACGCGTGGGACGCGAGATGATCCAAGGGTCAATCGCCAATGGGCAAGCAGGCGAACGCTTTGGTAAAATGGTTGCGTTTCTTGGTGGGCCAAGGGATTTCCTTGAAAACTGGCGCGCCTGTCTTCCTACCGCTCCCGTGGCCGTCGATGTTTTTGCTGAATTCTCTGGAATTGTTCAGGCGATTGACACACAGATAGTTGGCATGGCCGTTGTTCATTTAGGTGGCGGAAGGCTTAGAGGTGGTGACCGGATCGAGCCGGCAGTCGGTCTGTCTAACATCATAAGGCTGGGTGCATCCGTAGATTCAGAAACCCCGCTCGCACGTGTTCATGCGCTAAGCAAAGAAGATGCGCAGCGGGCCGCGAGTATAATTCGTGATGCGGTCGTCCTGGGAGATGCGCCGGTTCAGCCACCACCACTCATTTACGAAAGGATCGTTCAATGAGCCGGGCTTTCCTGGTTGTCCTGGATTCTGTGGGTTGCGGCGGCGCGCCGGACGCTACGGCCTTTGGCGATGAGGGGGCCAACACACTCGCACATATTGCTCAGGCTTGTGCCGCGGGGCAGGCGGAAGAGGGCCGCAGCGGGCCGCTGCACCTGCCAAACCTAGATGCGCTTGGGCTTGGGGCAGCCATCCGGCTTGCCTCGGGCGAGGAAACGCCGGGTTTGCAGGCAGAGCCAACAGGCCTTTGGGGCGCCGCAACTGAAGTGTCGAAAGGCAAAGATACGCCTTCCGGGCACTGGGAAATCGCGGGCGTTCCGGTGCCATGGGACTGGCACTACTTCCCCAGAACAGATCCGGTCTTTCCTGAAGAGTTACTGCTCGATATATGCGTTGCTGCGGGCGTTGGTGGCACCTTGGGCAACCGGCATGACGCGGGTACCGCGATCATCGCGGAACAGGGGGCTCGCCATATGAAAACGGGTTGGCCGATTTGTTATACATCTGCCGACAGCGTCTTGCAGATTGCAGCGCATGAGGAAATTTTTGGTTTGGAGCGATTGCTGAAGCTTTGTCAGGATATCGCCCCGCAGTTACATGCCATGAAAGTCGGCCGGGTGATTGCACGCCCGTTTATCGGGTCGCCTGACACTGGATTTACCCGCACGACAAATCGGCGCGACTTTGCGATACCCCCACCATCTCCAACGCTATGCAACTGGGTGCAAGACGCAGGGGGGCATGTGTATGCGATTGGAAAGATTGGTGATATTTTCTCCATGCAAGGCATTGATGAGGTGCGTAAAGGCAGTGACGAGGTGCTGATGAAACACCTGTTTGACCTGCTCGACGATGCCGAGGGCGGCAGCCTGACCTTTGCGAACTTTGTGGAGTTTGACAGCAAGTATGGCCACAGGCGGGATGTGTCTGGCTATGCACGTGCGCTCGAAGGGTTCGATGCACGGGTGCCGACAATAATCAGCAAGCTGCGGCCCGATGATTTGCTGTTGTTTACAGCGGATCACGGAAATGACCCGACCTGGCGGGGCACTGATCACACACGCGAGAGGGTGCTGGTGCTTGGTTATGGCGTTGGGTCAAAAGCAATTGGCCTTTGTGGTTTTTCCGACATTGGTGTCAGTGTAGCCACGCATCTGGGAGTTCAGGCCAAGGGACCAGGCCGGAGCTTTTTATGAGCGATTCTGCGTATGGTAATTTTCCGAAGGTCGAACTTCATCTTCATCTTGAGGGGGCCGCCCCACCAGCGTTTATCCGCGGGCTGGCAAAAGAAAAGAATATTGATATTCATCGAATATTTGACGATGCGGGCAACTACGCGTTTGGCAATTTCACGCAGTTTTTGCAGGTGTATGAAGCTACCGTCGAAACGTTGAAAACGCCGGAAGACTATCACCGGCTCACACTTGCCATGCTAGAGCAAAGCGCAGTACAGGGTGTGATTTACACCGAGACTTTTCTGTCACCTGATTTCTGTGGGGGCGGAGAGGTGGCCGCCTGGCGCGAATTCCTTCAGGCAATCAAAGAGGCGGCTGACATAGCCGAAACCCGCGACGGTATTATCATGCGCGGTATCGTGACAGCTGTGCGCCATCTCGGGCCAGACAAAGCGAAAGCCGCTGCATTATGTGCAGCGGAAACCGTTGGGGATTGGCTTGTCGGTTTTGGAATTGGCGGCGACGAGCGTATTGGAAGACTAAAGGATTTTTCATGGTCTTTTGATCTGGCTCGTGAGGCAAAACTCCACCTTACTGCTCACGCGGGAGAATGGGGTGGCCCCGAGTCGGTTAGGGACGCGCTCAGCCTTGGCGTTGAACGCATCGGTCACGGAGTGCGTGCAATAGAGGATTTGGCACTTGTCGATCATCTGGCGGAGAATGAAATTGTTCTTGAGGTTTGCCCGGGCTCAAACATCGCGCTTGGGCTTTATCCCGACTGGCAACATCACCCGATAGAACGATTGATGGAGCGTGGGGTTAAGGTTACAGTTTCAACAGATGACCCGCCATTTTTCCATACAACGATGAGCTATGAATTTGAACGTCTTGCCGATAGTTACGGTTGGGACGACGACGTTTTGAGAACCTTGAACGAAACTGCGACAGGCGTTGCCTTTTGCGATGAACCAACACGCGCGCGCCTGATGAAAAAACTGGAGCAATACCAATGACCAAACACCTGACAATCGTGAAACATCCACTGGTACAACACAAACTGACCTTGATGCGACAGGTTGATACACCGACAGCCGTGTTCCGCCAGTTGCTACGTGAGATCAGCCAGTTGCTCGCCTACGAAATTACGAGCGAACTGGATATGACTACAAAACATATAAACACTCCGCTTCAGGAAATGGATGCCCCGGTCCTTGCCGGCAAGAAGCTCGCGCTCATCTCTATCTTGCGTGCGGGGAATGGTCTGTTGGATGGTGTGCTGGAGCTTATACCTTCTGCGCGTGTCGGTTTTGTTGGGCTTTATCGGGATGAGAAAACACTTTTACCGATACAATATTACTTCAAAGTTCCTACAGAGCTTGAAGACAGGATAGTTATTACTGTTGACCCGATGTTGGCCACGGGAAATTCGTCGGTTGCGGCAATTGATCTGCTGAAAAAGGCTGGTGCGAACAACATCCGTTTCATGTGTTTGTTGGCTGCCCCCGAAGGTGTCCAGCGTATGAAAGAAGCACATCCGGACGTGCCGATCGTCACAGCAGCAGTAGATGAAAAGTTGAATGACCATGGATATATTGTACCCGGACTAGGGGATGCGGGTGACCGCATGTATGGTACTAAATAAGCGAACAATCCCTTTACTAATTATGCATTGTGCGGCATCCTTCCACAATATCTTGTGGGGCACACATGCAGGCATATTTTGTTCTCTTTGTAGCGGTCGTTTTTTCGACCTTTTTTGGCGTAAGTGCTGAAGCACAGTCTTTACGTGATTCAAATGGGCCGGCGGAGTACCCGCCTGCCAGCTACCAAGGTCGGCAGTATGTAGATAGCAAAGGTTGTGTTTTCGTGCGCGCCGGGGTTGGGGACGGCGTTAACTGGGTGCCGCGTGTAACGCGTGGCAGACAAGTTATTTGCGGCCAAACCCCAACATTGGCGCGGCGTACGCCTGCCGCGCAAGCGACCACCCCTGCAAGATCAGTAGAGACAAGAGCGCAGACGACAACATCCACACCTGTTGCTACGGCGACACCGACCAGACGCGTACAGGCTGTGCGACAACGCCAAGTTGTTCAGGTCGTTCCGGTTCGGGAAGCAACGCCAACATCGGTCCAAGCCAACGCGGCGGTAAATCAGGTGCCTCGGAGTATCAGTATTCCTCGAGGGTATCAGGCGGTTTGGGAAGATGACCGTCTGAACCCACTCAGAGGGGTTGGAACAGAGTTGGGGCAAGCGCAGATGGAGCGGGTTTGGACAAACACTGTTCCGCGAAGGCTTGTTAACCCGACATCGACAACCGGGCAAACTGTCGTTACACGCAGAGCGTCGAACATCGTGACAGCAGATGCATCGGTTTTGCATGCGTCGACCCGCAGAGTGCAAACACAACCCGCGTCGACAACAACGCAAAGCACCGAGGGGCGGGCATATCGATACGTACAAGTTGGCCGTTTTGTGACCGCACAAGATGCTCAGAGCGCTGCCTCACGTTTGCAAAGTTCAGGGTTGCCCGCGCGGATTGGCAGAACGCAGCGCGATGGCCAGACGTTACGCGTGGTTCTTGCAGGACCTTTTCAGGAAAGATCTGCCTTAAACGCAGCATTGCAGCGCGCGCAATCAATTGGTTTCAAAAACGCGTTTCCAAGACGTTAGGTTTCTGAATTTCTGCTTAGTTCACGTTCGGCGACAGTCCTATTCTTCGCAGATGTTCTGCAAACTTATCCAGTCTCCATCGCTCAGGACTGGTCGCGATGTGTTGCTGCGAAATGGGTCTGCTTCAATCAGCCCAATCGTGGTTTCCCCCGATACATCAACTGCATAAGCATATGGTGATGATCGAAGTTCGGCCGCTTCAAACAATGCAAGCAAGGCTTCATCCGGCAACTTCGATTTCGGGATCGTCAAAAATGTTTCCGCGTAGTTTGCCAGAGTTTCATTTGGAATGCTTCCGGTCGTTAACAAGCGAAAGCTTGTTATAGGGCCTGTCGCTTTCAGCAGCCGTTCCAAAGGATCTTCCAATTGGCTGCGAAGCGCTTCTGCCAGTATGTAGCCCGCAACAACCTCAGGATCTTCGTGATCCTCCACGAGCGCACGGTTCATCAGGATGTAGCCACCGGGCAGATGTTCTGACACTGAAACGCCAGACCGGACGACGACAAGCTTCCGACCTTCTGGCAACAGGCGCGCACGCAGTCTGTTTAGCGCTTGATCGCCAAGTTCAGAGCTACAGGTGTCCCCAGTCAGTCGGCGAATATTCGTCCGAAGGCGTTGGCCAATTTCGGCACGTTTTACGTCAGGCACAACAGCTGCCGCTTGACGTACCAAAGCACCGGGTAACCATAAAAACGCCAATGCCGACACGGTCGCAATGCTGACACCCAACGCGATCAGTCGCAGCCGGCCCGGGTGCGGCGTGTTTCGTGACAACGCGCGGCGAATTTTTTCGATCGCCTGGATCATTGTTTCGTCGTCCAGTTCCAGAATTTCAATAGCTTCTGGATCCGGAGAGAACATTGCAGGCCGTTTTCCGGGATTTAGCCGTGAAACGGCGGGCAGCGACCAATGTGCAAGCGCTGTTTCATTCTGGTCCGACAGCACCAATGTTGCATCCCCGAAAGAGACGACGACCTCGCGTTTTTGGTGCTCTGGCGATGCGCGCCAAAGCCCAGTGCTTTCCAATCGATCATATTTCGATAGCGCCGTCATGATGCCGGACGGGCCCTGCCTGTTGCTGCTTGATTACTAGGAAACAGACTACTCCAGAGTGCGCGGTTTCACAATGATCAGAGCGATTTAGCAGAGTTCCTGAGTTCAAATTTCTGAATCTTCCCAGTAGAAGTTTTGGGCAATTCTTTGAAAATCACTTTCTTCGGGGTTTTAAACCCTGCGAGCCGTTCCCGGGCGAATGCGATAATCTCTGCCTCATCTGCATCTGTGCCTTCTTTCAATTCGATAAAGGCGCAGGGGACTTCCCCCCATTTCTCGTCGGGTTTCGCGACAACTGCACAAAGCAGAACTGCGGGGTGGTGCATCAATGCGCCTTCAACTTCGACGGACGAAATGTTTTCACCCCCAGAAATAATAATATCCTTGGCGCGATCAGCAATTTGTAAAAAACCGTCCGGGTGTTGAACCGCAATATCACCGGACCGGAAATACCCGCCGGTAAAGGAGTCTTCTGTAGCTTCGGGATTTTTCAGGTAACCCTTCATAACTGAATTGCCGCGAACAGCGATTTCTCCCTGTGTTTTGCCGTCCATCGGTACTTGTCCAGTTTCCGGGTCAAGCACGGTGATATCTTCCATCATCGGCATCGCGACACCCTGGCGTGCCTTGATTGCTGCTTGTTCTGCCTGATCAAGATTATCCCAGGAATCATGGTTCCAAAGGCATTCTGTTATGTGGCCATAGGTTTCTGTCAGCCCGTAGACATGCACAACGCTAAAGCCGAGTTGTTCTATTTTTGAAAGCGTGGCGGCGGCCGGAGGAGCACCTGCTGTAAAGACATTCACAAGGTGATCAAAGCTGCGCCGTTCATCGTTTTTAGCATTGACCAACATATTCAGTACGATTGGGGCACCGCCGAAATGCGTGACCCCTTCATCAGCTATAGCGTCATAAATTGCCTTGGCTGATACGTCGCGGCAACAGACCAAAGTGCCGCCCACCAATGGCATCATCCAGGTGTGGTTCCAGCCATTGCAATGAAACAGGGGTACAATGGTTAAGTATCTGGGATAAAGTACCATTTTCCAACTGATCACGGTACCCATTGTCATAAGGTAAGCACCACGATGATGGTAGACGACACCTTTAGGTCGCCCTGTAGTGCCAGACGTATAATTCAGTGCAAGGCTTTCCCATTCATCCTCTGGCATGATCCATTCAAAGTCCGGGTCCCCGGAAGCAAGAAGATCTTCGTACTCTGTGTAGGTGCCCGAAGCAGGTAAGCCCGCTTGCTCATCTGCGATTTCGATGATTGTAGGAGCCGGGCCTTCCATTGCTTCGCATGCCGAGACGGCGAGCGACAAGAACTGAGGATCCACCAGCACAACCCGTGCGCCGCCATGATCGAAAATGTAGGAAACCGTATCAACCTCAAGTCGGGTGTTGATCGTGTTAAGAATGGCCCCACAAGCAGGTACGCCAAAATGAGCTTCGGCCTGTGCAGGTAAATTCGGGATCAGTGTGGCAACCACATCACCGGGCTTTACACCCAGCTTTTGCAGAGCAGAGGCGAGCCGTGTCGCGCGCTCATAATATTCGCGATAGCTAAAGCGGCGGTTACCGTAGACGACAGCCTCGCGGTCAGAGAAGACTTTCGCAGCGCGCCTGAGATGTGACAACGGTGTCAGCGGCACATAGTTTGCCGCACACTTACCCAGCCCACTTTCGTCTTGCATCCAACCCATGGTCTCCCCCCTCAAGTTAGCTTTCGCCTTAGTAATGCGCTCGTTCCAGCAATTTGCAATGGGTAACAACGCGAATCTTTAAATGTCAGACAATTGAGGTTCTGCCAATAGTTTTCTTGCTGCTGTTTGAAAATGCGTTGCCGGGGCAATCTGACCTCGTTAGCTGTTTCTATACGATATCTTTTAAGGGTGAGTATGGAACAGCAACAGACATTGAAAGCGGCAGGTGCAGTTCTGGTCGCTATGGCTGTTCTCGGCATTATCGACAATTATGTAACCGTCATCGCGGAAGATGCAGGGTTGTGGCAGTTCCATGCCCTCCGCACGTCGATGGCGCTACCCGCCTTGTGGATATTGGCAATGTTTCAAAGGCAATCACTCTGCCCCGAACGAATAGGCCCGGTTGCTGTCCGCAGTTTTCTGACGGGAACCGGGCTATTGATTTATTTTGGGTGTCTTGGGTTTTTGTCGGTCAGTCAGGCGGCAGCAGGCGTCTTTACGGCGCCGATTTTTGTTCTGGTTTTTTCGGTTCTGTTTCTGAAAATGCGTATTGGTTTTTGGCATATAGTTGCGATGGCCATCGGCTTTTCCGGTGTTCTTTTGGTTTTGCGCCCTGATCTGACGACAGGGTCTTTCACGACACTTATACCGGTTGCTGCGGGTGCTCTATACGCACTGGGTATGATGGTCACGCGGCAGAAATGCGCACAGGAAAACACATTAACACTGTTGGCGGGCTTCTTCCTTGTTCTAGGCATTTGGGGCGTTTTGGGGCTTGTCGCTGTTTCGTTTTTCCCGGTTGCCGACGCGCCGGAAACTGCGGCATTTGTCACACGAGGCTGGGATGAAATAACACCCAGATTTCTGTTCTGGACCTTTGTGCAGGCTATCGGGTCAATTTTTGCCGTTGGGCTAATCACTTGGGGGTATCAGAAAGGCGAGACATCTTATGTTGCGATATTTGAGTATTCGCTGCTCATTTTCGCAGCAATATGGGGCTGGCTGCTTTGGGGGCAAACTCTTGATACATTGGGTCTTGTTGGAATTGCGATGATCATTATCTCGGGTGCCGTGATTGCGCTGCGCGCGCGCTAGCTTTTGTTCTTTTATTTCGCTAGCACTCATTCATGATTATTTCGCGCGGTAGACGCTATATATTTATCCATATCCCCAAGACCGGTGGCACCTCTATGGCGCTGGCACTTGAGACGCGCGCGATGAAAGATGACATCATGCTGGGGGATACGCCAAAGGCGGTAAAGCGGCGTCATCGGGTAAAAGGGGTGCCTACTTCAGGGCGACTTTGGAAACACTCTCGGCTGGCAGGCATCTACGGGCTGGTAACGCAGGAAGATGTTGAAAATTTCTATATCTTTACGATGGTGCGTAACCCCTGGGACAGATTGGTCAGCTATTATCGCTGGCTAAGGGTTCAGACTTTCAAGCACCCGGCGGTTACACTGGCAAAAGTCCATAATTTTTCGAATTTCTTAAACCACGCCGAAACGAAATCCAGCATCAGGCGCGAGCCTTACGGCTCCTACGTACGGGACGCGAATGGGGTAGAACGATGTGCGTTGTTCGTGCGGTTGGAGCACCTTGAGCAGGACTTGAATCCCTTGGAAAGCCACCTTGGCTTTGCGATGCGCCCTTTTCCCCAAACCAACGCATCTAAAAGGGAACAAGACTATCGAACAGTATACTCTGACCAAGATGCAGAGTTGGTTCAAACTCTTTGCAGTGAAGATATCAGGCGGTTTGGATACGCGTTTTGAAAGGGCCGAAGAAACCTCCGGCCCTATTCATTCTCAGGCTGCTTTTTGATTTGCGCCAAAACGCTCATAAAAGCTTTCATTCTTTGCAGCCATGTCGTGCAAAAGTTTGGGAGCCGTGAACCTTTCGCCGTGAGAGGCTGTGAGTGACTCGCAAATCTCTACCGCGCGGGGTGCTCCGATCATGTCGAGCCAGCTGAATGGCCCGCCGGACCACGGGGCAAACCCCCAACCTAGGATCGCGCCAACGTCACCTTCACGAATGTCCATCAGAACGCCTTCTTCCAGCGCCCGAACAGCCTCAAGCACCTGTGCGAACAGCAGGCGGTGCTGGACTTCTGTCAGGTCTGGCTGCGTGTCTGACAGCGAATATTTTTCACCAAGACCTTCCCACAGACCGGTGCGTTTGCCCTTGTCGTCATAGGCAAAAAAGCCTGCATTAGCCTTGCGCCCCAACCGGCCCGCGTCCGCCATCCAGAAAAGCACTTCGTCTACGGTGTCATTTGGATAATCTGCACCCATCGCTGCTTTGGTTGCTTTAGCAATTTTCACGCCCAGATCGATCGATGTTTCGTCGGTAAGCTGAAGCGGTCCAAGCGGCATCCCAACCATTTTGGCCGCATTTTCAATCAATGCCGGTGCAACGCCTTCCGTCACCAGACGAATACCTTCGTTGATGTAAGGAATGATGCAGCGGTTGGCGTAGAAGAACCGCGCATCGTTGACCACGATGGGGGTCTTGCGAATTTGCCGAACAAAGTCGAGCGCCTTGGCAACTGCGCGGTCGCCTGTTGCTTTGCCTTTGATGATTTCCACCAGCAACATCTTGTCGACGGGGCTGAAGAAATGGATGCCGATAAATTGTTCAGGGCGTTTTGACGCTTTGGCCAGATCTGTGATCGGCAATGTTGATGTGTTCGTGGCAAAAATTGTGTCTTCTCCAACGATTTCCTCAATCTTTTTAGTAACTTCTGCTTTAACGCCGATATCCTCGAACACTGCCTCGACGATCAGATCACAGCCCTTTAGGGCGCTATAATCGGTTGTCGCGTTGATCAGCGAAAGGACGACTTCTTTCTTTTCTTCGGTTGCCTTTTTACGGGCAATACCCTTGTCCATATAGGCAGTCGTGTAGGCTTTACCTTTGTCCGCTGCCTCTTGTTTAGCGTCAATCAGAACAACTTTGATCCCGGCAAGTGCCGAGACAAGCGCGATGCCTGCGCCCATCATACCCGCGCCAATCACGCCGACTTTGCTGACTTTTTCGTCAGCAACAGCAGGGCGGTTCGCGCCCTTTTCAAGCGCCTCTTTGTTGATGAAAAGGCTTCGGATCATCGCGCTTGAACTTGGGTTCATAAGCACATTTGTGAACCAGCGGGCCTCAATCTTGAGCGCTGTATCAAATGGCACCATCGACCCTTCGTATACCGCAGAAAGCAGGGATTTTGCCGCAGGGTAAACACCCATCGTTTTACCGTGTACCATGGCCGATGCACCAACAAAGGTCATGAAACCAGCAGGGTGATAGGGCGCGCCACCGGGCATTTTGTATCCCTTCGCGTCCCAGGGTTTCACGATGTCCGCATCTTTGGCGTTCAGAACCCATTCCTTCGCCCGTTCAAGCAATTGGTCGGCAGGGACGACCTCGTCCACAACGCCAGCAGCCTTGGCTTTCATCGGGTCATTCAGCTTACCTTCAAGCAAAAGAGGCGAGGCCCCCATCGCGCCAAGTTTGCGTGTAAGACGCATCGTGCCACCAGCACCCGGGAAAATACCAACCATAATCTCGGGCAGGCCGATCTTTGCTTTCTGATTGTCCGCCGCAATAATTCGGTGACAGGCCAGTGGAATTTCAAGACCAATACCAAGCGCTGTGCCGGGCAGGGCAGCGACAATTGGTTTGCCACCTTTCAGGGTTTTGGGGTCCATGCCGGCGCGTTCGATCTTACGCAGGATTGCGTGCATTCCCATTACACCTTCAAACAGGCCCTTCGCTGGGTTGTCACCTTCGCTCTCTTTCATCTTGGCGATGATGTTGAGGTCCATTCCACCTGCAAAGCTGCCTTCTTTACCAGATGTGATGATCACGCCTTTAACAGCATCATCAGCCAAAGCCGTATCAATATGCACTTCAAGGTCTAGAAAACCCTGCTGGTTCATCACGTTCATGGATTTGCCAACCGTGTCCCACGTAATGGTGGCAACACCGTCTGCGTCAACGGAATAAGTAAAATCGGTCATCTTTTCGTCTCCCTTAGTGGGGTCGTCATTCTTGTTTGCGCGAAATCGCGCGTGAAAATGCGAAACGTTTGCTACACGCGCTCGATGATTGTGGCTGCACCCATGCCGGACGCGATACAAAGGGTCGCAAGGCCGATTTCTTTGTCAGACCGCTCCATTTCATCCAGCAAAGTGCCGATGATAATTGCGCCTGTCGCACCGAGTGGATGGCCCATGGCGATGGCGCCGCCGTTTACGTTGACCTTGCTTTGATCCACATCGAACGCCTGCATAAAGCGCAGTACGACAGAGGCGAAAGCCTCGTTCACCTCAAACAGGTCAATGTCAGAGATCGCCATCCCATGATCGCGCAAAATCTTTTCTGTCACCGGCACCGG
Organism: Pseudohalocynthiibacter aestuariivivens; assembly: GCF_018457175.1. Taxonomy (GTDB): domain Bacteria; phylum Pseudomonadota; class Alphaproteobacteria; order Rhodobacterales; family Rhodobacteraceae; genus Pseudohalocynthiibacter; species Pseudohalocynthiibacter aestuariivivens. The sequence goes on along the minus strand of NZ_JAGFNU010000005.1, from coordinate 62,661 downwards.
GCCGGTCAGCATGATGGTTGGGTCAGTCCCGATCTTTGCCGTCGCGCGAATGCGGGCGCGGGGTTTCAGGCCGTGCGCTTCGCCAAACTCCTTGCTGCCGATCAGAACAGCGGCCGAGCCATCGACGATACCAGACGAATTACCAGCGTGGTGAATATGTTTGATCTTTTCTAGATGGGGGTACTTCAGCAGCGCGACTTTATCAAAACCGGGCATCACCTCGCCCATTGCCTGAAAGGCTGGGTTAAGGGCACCGAGCGTCTGCATGTCTGTACCGGGACGCATGTATTCATCGTGATCCAGAATCTTGAGGCCATTCTGGTCCTTGATGGTGACAATAGACTTGTCAAATCGATGATCTTTCCATGCCACGTCAGCGCGATTTTGGGATTGAACTGCAAGGGCGTCAGCGTCATCGCGCGAAAACCCGTATTCGGTCGCGATAATATCGGCTGATATGCCCTGAGGCACAAAGTAGGTCTTCATCGCGAGCGATGGGTCGACAGCAATAGCTGCACCGTCACTGCCCATTGGCACCCGGCCCATCATTTCGACCCCACCCGCGACATAGGCTTGGCCTGCGCCACCTTTGATCTGGTTTGCGGCCAAGTTCACAGCTTCCATACCTGATGCGCAGAAGCGGTTGATCGCAAGGCCTGGAACCTGTTCGTCAAAGTCTGACGCCAGAACCGCAGAACGCGCCAAACAGCCGCCCTGTTCGCCCACTTGGGTAACATTGCCCCAGATCACGTCTTCGATAGACGTTGTATCAAGGTTATTGCGGTCCTTGATTGCGTTCAGAATTTGGGCAGAGAGGCTTACAGAAGTTACCTCGTGCAGGCTGCCATCTTTGCGGCCCTTGCCGCGAGGGGAACGCACAGCGTCATAGATGTAGGCTTCAGACATAGTCTTCCTTTCTTAAGCGCGATCCGCAGGGGAACCGGGCATCAGGTCATAGGGGTGTTTCCAGCCGGGCAGGGCCGCGATGCGGTCAAGCCAGGCGTCAATATTTGGCCAATCGGCGCGGTCAAAGCCGAAGGGTTCTGGGTAAAAGAGATAACCACAGCACGCGAGGTCAGCGATTGTAACACTGTCGCCGACCAGCCAGCTGCGCCCCTCTAGTGCCGCGTTCAACGTGGCATAGGCGGCTTTCAGGCGGGCTTGAAGAAAGGCGATTGCTTCAACCGGGCGTTTTTCTTCCGGTAAGAAATTCATCAAAAACCGGGTTGTGCCCGCTTGCGAAGACAGCTTGTGATTGTCCCACAAAACCCAACGCAGGATTTCACGACGTTGATTGGCAGAACGGCCACCCAGTTTGCCGGATTTTGAACTGACGTAATCCTGTATCATGCCAGATTGCGAGAGTGTCAGATCACCGTCAACCATGACCGGGACTTCACCCATATCATTGAGTTCGCGAAATTCGGGGGTGCGAGCTTCGCCGTTAAAGAAATCGACATAAACCGGCTCCCATTCCAATCCCGAGAGCTCCAAGGTCAGCGCTGCCTTATAGGCATTACCGCTTTCACCAAAACAGTAGAGTTTTATCATCTTTTGCTCCTTCCGAGCGTATTTTGGATCAGCGTTTTCGCGCTTCGAGTTCAGAGTTAAACAGACGCAAGCGGTGCGTTAGGTTGTCAGCGTCCATCACACTGTCGAAATTTTCAAAGAGGAACGAGAGAGCCTCGCCTTCATCCAGCCCAGCCTCACGGGCAAATCGTTTCAGGCGGCGATAGCCATCTTCAGTCATCGCAACAGGAAATCGGCGGGTCAGGCGCAGGCGTTTTGGCATCTCATTCTCCTTTAGGGATGGCCCGACCCATGCGTGGAACACACAGGCCTCTACCCCAATCTTAGAAGGCGTCAGCGTCAAGCGCCATAACGGTTTCGGCACCCGATTGAATGCGCGCCAGATGCATCCCCGTGGCTGGCAAAGCGCGCGCCATGTAGTAGCGCCCAGTTTTTATTTTCGTCTCATAGAAATTGGCGTCTTCAGCGCCGCCTTCAAGGGCCTCCATCGCGGCCTTGCTCATTCGCGCCCACATGAAACCAAGGCACGTATGACCAAAGAGATGCATGAAGTCATAGGATCCGGCGAGCGCTTCATTCGGGTTTTTCATGCCGTTTTGCATGAAGAACATTCCTGCCGCCTGCAAATCTTTTGATGCGGTTTTCAGCGGATCAAGAAAGTCCTTTTTCAAAGCCTCATTGTTTTCGTTTTCTTTGATGAAGCTTTTAATCATGTCAAAGAAGGCCATAACATGTTTGCCACCGTCTTGTGAAAGTTTTCGACCAACAAGATCAAGCGCTTGGACACCGTTTGCACCTTCGTAAATCTGGGTGATGCGCGCGTCGCGGGCAAATTGGCTCATGCCGTGTTCTTCGATGTAACCATGCCCCCCAAAGACTTGCTGGGCCTGTACGGCCATCTCAAACCCTTTGTCCGTCAGAAATCCCTTGATGACAGGGGTCATCAGGCTGACAAGACCTTCAGCAGCTTTGTCGTCAAGCTTGTGGCCCAGATCAATCAGACTTGCACCCCACAACACAAATGCGCGTGCGCCTTCTACAAATGATTTCTGATCCATCAGATTGCGGCGGATGTCAGGATGAACAATCAGCGGATCAGCCGGGCCATCCGGATTTTTTGAACCGGTTACATCGCGTCCCTGCAGGCGGTCTTTGGCATATTCAAGAGCGTTTTGATAAGCCGCTTCCGCTTGAGCGTAGCCCTGCAAGCCGACACCAAGCCGCGCTTCGTTCATCATTGTGAACATGGCGCGCATACCTTTGTGCTCTTCGCCCAGCAGGTAGCCCGTCGCCTCGTCGTAGTTCATCACGCAGGTCGAATTGCCATGGATGCCCATTTTGCGCTCTATATTACCGACCGAAACACCGTTGCGCGCACCAAGGCTGCCATCTTCATTCACAAGGAACTTAGGCACGATAAAAAGCGAAACTCCTTTGATGCCTTCCGGACCGCCAGCAATTTTTGCCAGGACCAGATGGATGATGTTGTCGGACAGGTCGTGATCACCGGCCGAGATGAATATTTTCTGGCCGGAAATCTTGTAAGTGCGGTCGCCCTGTGGCTCTGCCTTTGTGCGCATCAAGCCAAGGTCTGTGCCGCAATGTGGCTCCGTCAGGTTCATGGTACCGGTCCATTCGCAGGACACCATTTTTGGCAGGTAAGTTGATTTCTGAGCGTCAGTCCCATGGGCGTGGATCGCGGAGTAGGCCCCATGAGTCAGCCCCTGATACATGTTGAAGGCCATGTTTGCAGACACAAAGATTTCGCCAACAGCAGTTCCCAGAATGTAGGGCATACCTTGCCCGCCGTACTCAGGGTCACAATCCAAGGCTGTCCAGCCACCGTCTTTCATTTGCTGAAAGGCGTCCTTGAATCCTTTTGGTGTGTAGACAACACCATTTTCGAGACGACAACCTTCCTGATCACCGACAGCGTTCAGAGGGGCAAGAACATCCGAGGCAATTTTTCCGGCTTCTTCAAGCACGGCATTGGTGAAAACAGCCTCAAGCTCGCCGTATCCCGGGACAGCGGACCCAGAAACATTCAGTAGGTCATGTAGTAAAAACTGCATATCTTTTGTGGGGGCGGTGTAGCTCGGCATCCTGTAATTCCTTGCTCGTCTATTCTGGTTTCGTCATAGAAGCGAGCACCTGCTCGCCCCATTTCAACTGGTCTTGAAGGTCATGAATTGCCTCATCCAGTTCTGTTCGCTGGCCAATCATATCGTTCAGACGGTCCTGAGCGGCCTGGTAAACACTGCGCAATTGCATTAAATTCTGGTCTTCCATGCTGTAGAGATCCAAAAGCTGACGGATTTCTTCCAGACTGAAACCAAAGCGCTTACCACGCAGGATCAGCTTGAGACGCGCTCTGTCCCGTTTGGTATAAAGGCGCTTTTGTCCCTGTCGAATTGGGGACAATAGTTCTTTTGCCTCGTAAAACCGAAGCGTACGAGGCGTAACATCAAACGCTTCGCACATCTGACGAATTGTCATTTCCTCGTTCAACATTGCGATTTCCTTTACAAGCCGAGTCGCGCGATCAACTTATTTTACAGGATAACAGCCTGATTGACGTTAACGTAAATGTAACGTCACGTCACTTTTGGTTGTAACGGAACGTCACGCTTAACAAGCAATTCAGGTCAGCGAACTCTCGGTTTCGTCACGCAATTTCTGAAGATCGGAAATGGTGTCCGCCAGTTCATTTTTTTGTTGGTGTAAGGCTTCTAGCTGGCGGTCGGCAAGTTCAACCCAGGCATTAAGCTGCGCCTGTGTTCCATCTTTTTCGTAAATCAAAAGCCACTGGCGAATTTCTTCAAGGCTAAAGCCAAAGCGGCGGCCACGCAGGATCAGCACCATCCTTGCGCATTCCCTTGCAGAGTAGAACCGGCTGCGCTCCACCTTTCTAGGCTGAAGAAGTTCGATATATTCATAATATCGTAATGTGCGTGGCGTTACGTCAAAACGTGCACACATCTCTTTAAAGGTCAGTTCAGCGTTTTCGCTGGCGTCAGCCATTTTATCTACTTCTCTCTCTTCGGTTGAAACTTACGAGCTTAGAGTTCAGAGATCAATCATGCCTATTGTGGAATTCTGGTGCATTGGGTGGCGCGATGCTTAAAGCGGACAGTTAGGGGTTGCGGGGCTGAGCGTGACACCTAATAACTCGTGTAGATCACGAAAAGGTATCTGCATATGTCAGAGATTAACGCAAAACTTGCCCGGCAGTTCATAGAAGCGATACCGCATTCACGCGCGTTAGGGATGGTCGTCACCGGGATCGGTAATGGGATTGCTGAAATCGCGATGGAATATGACATCCGCTTTGTAGGAGATCCGGCAACAGGCGTCATACATGGCGGTGCTGTATCGGCATTAATGGATACCTGCTGCGGCGCCGCAGTGATGAGCCACCCGTCTTCACCCGCTGCAACAGCAACCATCGATCTCAGGATAGACTATATGCGCCCTGCAACCCCGGGGCAGCGCATAACTGCACGGGCAGATTGTTACCACGTAACAAGGAGCGTTGCCTTTGTGCGCGCCACTGCGTTTGACGAAGATACAGAACGTCCGGTTGCCAGCGCCACAGGTGCCTTCACGATAGAAGCCGGGAAACCAGAACAGGGGGATCGAGAATGACAAAGCAACCCGAACCCGTTCAGATCGTAAAACAACGCCGTGATGCTGCGTTGAAGGCGTTGGCAGACGGTGTTCCTTACATCGGGTTTCTTGGTATTGGCTTTGACCGCCGCGGGGATGAACTTACGGCGGTACTGCCTTTCGATCAGAAACTCATAGGCAACCCGTTTCTTCCGGCGATTCATGGAGGAGTGACAGCAGCGTTCCTGGAAGTCACTGCGATTATCGAGCTAAGTTGGTCAGTGCTTTGGAATGAAATCGAAAGCGGCGAGGTTTCCGCGGCAGAGATGGTGGCAGGAAACTATCCGCGCCTGCCTAAAACGATTGACTTTACAGTCGATTACCTACGCAGCGGCCTGCCACGCGATGCTTATGCGCGTGCGCGCGTGAACCGGTCTGGCCGTCGATATGCAAGCGTGCATGTCGAAGCCTGGCAAGACAACCGTTCGCGTCTTTTTGCGCAGGCAACTGGGCATTTTCTGATGCCCAACCGCAATGGCTGAAACCGTCCATCTGACACACAGGCGGGTGCTGAACATCGCGCTTCCAATCGTGCTGTCAAACGCAACGGTGCCGATATTGGGTGCTGTCGATACAGGGGTTGTTGGACAGATCGGACTGGCGGCACCTATCGGGGCCGTTGGGATTGGTGCGATCATCCTGACTGCGCTGTATTGGATTTTTGGTTTTCTGCGGATGGGGACGGTTGGATTGACCGGGCAAGCCTTGGGCTCGGGAGATTCAGACGAAGTTCAGGCAATGCTGTCGCGCGCGCTGATGATTGGTGGAGCCGCTGGTTTCTGCGTCATCCTGATGCAATTGCCGTTGTTCTGGGCAGCATTTCATCTCTCGCCCGCCTCGGCAGAGGTCGAGGGCATGGCACGAAGTTACATGCGCATCCGCGTCTATTCCGCCCCGGCCGCAATTGCGCTTTATGGTATTACGGGGTGGTTGATTGCGCAGGAACGTACGCGGGGCGTTCTGGTGCTTCAGCTTTGGATGAACCTGCTCAACATCGTGCTTGATCTGTGGTTTGTTTTGGGCCTCGATTGGGGGGTGGAGGGTGTTGCCTTTGCAACGTTCCTTGCGGAATGGAGCGGTCTGGGCCTCGGGCTTTGGCTGTGTCGCGACGGTTTTGCCGGTGACGCATGGCGAAGGTTTGACAATGTGTTCAACACCCGGCGGCTGAAACGCATGCTGCTTGTGAACATTGATATTCTGATCCGTTCGCTGCTTCTTCAGGCGATGTTTGTCTCTTTCCTGTTTCTGGGATCGGATTTCGGCGATGTTGAGCTGGCGGCAAATCAGATTTTATTGCAATTTCTTGAAATTACCGCCTATGCGCTAGATGGTTTTGCATTTGCTGCCGAAGCACTGGTCGGGCAGGCGCTTGGCGCGCGGAATCGGCTGCGCCTGCGACGTGCAGCCTTGATATCGAGTTTCTGGAGCGCAATTTGGGTTGTGTTGCTGACGCTGGCTTTCATGCTTTATGGCGGGAAAATCATTGACATAATGACCACCGCGCCAGAAGTGCGTGAAGCTGCGCGCACCTATCTTGGATACATGATCGCGGCACCTGCGCTGGGCATAGCAGCCTGGATGTTTGACGGAATCTTTATTGGTGCAACGCGTACAAAGGATATGCGCAACATGATGGCAATCAGCGCGGTGGTTTACCTGATTTCACTGGCGGTTCTGTTGCCGACGTTTGGAAACCACGGGCTGTGGATATCACTCTTGATCAGTTTTGTTGCGCGTGGTGTCACGCTTGCATTGCGTTACCCTGCGCTGGAACAGGAAGCAGCCTAAAGAATATCCAGAACAGATTCTGGCGGACGACCCATGGCGGCTTTGTTGTTCACAATAACAATAGGGCGTTCAATCAGGGCCGCGTGTTTGGTCATTGCATCGATCAGAATAGCGTCAGAGGCATCAACCTTCAGCTCAAGTTCTTTGAATAGCGCATCTTTCGTACGCATGATATCTGCGGGTTTTGCACTTAAAAGTGTCAGCACAGACCGGATTTCTTCGGCTGAAGGCGTGTCGTTGAGATAGAGCCGTACTTTCGGCTCAATGCCATTTTCCTCAAGCAGTGCAAGCGTTTGACGCGATTTTGAACAGCGTGGATTATGCCATATTTCAATCATAACCAATCCTCTTTTGCGGTGCCGACGGCGTCAGCAACATTTTCAAATCCATCTCGTTCCAGAAGCTGATCAAGCCCGCGGGCAATATCAGCCCCAAGCGACAGACCTTTGTAAACCATCGCTGTGTAAAGCTGTATGGCAGACGCCCCAGCACGGATTTTTGCATAAGCCTGTTCTGGGCTCGAGACGCCACCGACACCAATAAGCGGCAGTTTCCCAGCCGTGATTTCAGAGAGCTTTGCCAAAACGCGGGTGGATTTTTCAAACAGTGGGGCACCCGAAAGACCGCCTGCCTCCACACTGGCTGCGCTTGTTAAACCTTCCCGAGATAGCGTTGTGTTGGTGGCGATGATTGCATCAAGACCAGAGGCGAGTGCAACCTTGGCAATCTCTGACAGTTCACTATCAGAAAGATCCGGTGCGATTTTCAGAAAAATAGGGATGGAACGGGGCAGGGCTTTTCGGGCTGTCATAACGCCGGCAAGAAGACCGGCCAGCGCTTCAGAGCCTTGAAGGTCCCGCAGTTTTTCTGTGTTGGGCGAAGAAACATTGACGGTCGCAAAATCTACATATGGGCCACAATGTTCGAGAACCCGGGCGAAATCTTCAGCGCGATCTTCGCTGTCTTTGTTTGCACCCAGATTAATGCCGGCAACGCTGTTTTTGGGGCGTAAGGCAAGGCGTCGCCCGATGGCCTCCATCCCTTCATTATTAAAGCCAAACCGGTTGATAGCTGCCCGGTCTTCGGTCAGACGAAAAAGCCGTGGGCGTGGGTTGCCGGGTTGTGCATGGGGTGTTGCAGCCCCGACTTCAATAAACCCAAATCCTGCGCGGCTGAGTGGCGCGAGCGCTTCGGCGTTTTTGTCATATCCTGCTGCAAGACCAATTGGGTTTGGCAATTTAAGACCGGCAAGCGTTGTTGCAAGACGCGAGGATGTGACAGCACCGGGCAGCGGTGCGAGGCCAAGCCGCAGTGCTTTGATAGATAGGGAATGCGCGGTTTCAGGATCACAGCGATGCAAGGCCGCAAGCCCAATCCGTTCAATTAGGTTCATAGTACACCTTCTGGAAACATGTGGCTTTTACCATCGCAGGGCAGTGGCTTTACCCAAAGCATTTCGGATAACTGCAACGCGCGATAAAGGTGCGGAAACAACGCCCCACCCCTTGACGGTTCCCATTTCATATCGTCGCCAAAGACGTCGGATTCAAATGCCAGCAGCATCAAGCCGTCAGTATTGGAGAAGTGCTTTGCCGCTGTTTCGACGACTTGTGTGCCCGTGGAGAAATGGATGTAGCCGTCAGAAAGGTCGACCGGAGCACCAGCAGTCCGGCCAGCGCGTTCGAACTCATCCCATTCACTCGCGCGAAAAATCTTAAAAATTAACATGTGGCTGACATGCCGAAAGCCCGCCGATAGGTCAAGCAATTGCAGCACCGGACGTGATTGGAATTGAAGACTCCACATGCGTTCAAACTTTGACTCCTGCGCTTGTTGTCGGCAATCTGATCAGGTCCAACAAAATGGGGTATGAAATGACAGATCGATTCCTGACCGCATCTTTTGCTTTTACGCTTATGGCTGGAACGGCAAGCGCTGATTATTCGCTCACCATTTTGCATACCAATGATTTTCACGCACGGTTTGAACCTATTTCAAAATATGACTCCGGTTGTTCCGCCGAAGATAACGCAGCTGGTGAATGCTTTGGTGGGACCGCACGCCTTGTTACCGCGATTACCGAGGCCCGGACCCGAAGTAACAATGCGATCCTTGTGGACGGTGGTGACCAGTTTCAGGGCACGTTGTTTTACACGTATTACAAGGGCGCCCTTGCCGCAGAAATGATGAATAAACTGGGCTACGACGCGATGACCGTGGGTAACCACGAGTTTGATGATGGCCCCGAAGTACTGCGTGGGTTCATGGACTCAATAGATTTCCCGATATTGATGTCAAACGCGAATTATTCGAGGGAAGCTTTACTGTCAGGAACTTTGCAAAAATCAGTCGTTATAGAACGCGGTGGCGAAAAACTAGGGCTGATCGGGTTGACCCCTCAGGACACAGATGAACTGGCGAGTCCCGGTCCAAACATAGTGTTCACAGACCCTGTTGACGCAGTTCAGTCAGAAGTTGACCGGTTGGAAGACGAGGGTGTTAACAAAATCATTGTGCTGTCCCATTCGGGTTATGTCGTTGATCAACGGGTTGCGGCGGAAACCACGGGTGTGGACGTGATTGTTGGGGGCCACTCCAACACGTTGCTCAGCAATACCAACGAACGCGCCACAGGCCCTTATCCGACAATGGTTGGGAGCACTGCAATTGTTCAGGCCTATGCGTACGGGAAATTTTTGGGTGAACTAAATGTTACCTTTAACGATGCCGGCGAAGTTACAGAAGCCGTGGGTGAGCCGCTTGTTATGGATGGCTCGGTTGCTGAAGATAACGCAACGACCGACAGAATTGCGGAGCTTGCGAAGCCTCTGGATGAAATTCGCCAGCGTGTCGTCGCAGAAACAGCAGCACCAATAAACGGTGACCGCGATGTTTGCCGTGCACAGGAATGCGAGATGGGCAACCTTGTCGCCGACGCAATGTTGGCGCGTGTGAAAGATCAGGGTGTTTCGATCGCGATTGCAAATTCCGGCGGGCTTCGCGCCTCCATCGACGCGGGCGAGGTAACAATGGGTGAAGTGTTGACGGTGCTGCCATTCCAGAACACACTTTCAACATTTCAGCTTTCAGGTGCGGGTATCCTGGCGGCGCTTGAAAATGGAGTAAGTCAGGTTGAAGAAGGGGCAGGGCGCTTTCCACAGGTTGCAGGGATGAAGTTCATTTGGGATTCTTCGGTAGCAACTGGAGAGGGGCGTGTTGTCGAGGTGATGATTGCAGAGGGGGACGCTTGGGTTCCGCTGGACCCGGCGAAAATTTACGGAGTCGTCACAAACAACTATGTACGAGGCGGCGGGGATGGCTACAAAATATTCTCGACCGACGGTATGAACGCCTATGACTATGGCCCAGATCTGGCAGATGTTACGGCCGAGTACCTTACGTCGCAGGGGCCATACCGTCCCTATACCGATGGTCGTATTTCAAAGCGCTGAACAGCGGGAAAACGAGAACGCCGCCTGCTACAACATGCGCCTTTTTTACCGACGATATGGCTGCTAAAGTCATGCGATGTGCGGACGTTTTGCCAATACCCTGCCAACCGATGCTATGGCGCAGATTTTTGACGCCGTTCCCTCGAATGATCTGCCTGACGTTCCAAATTTCAACGTCTGCCCAACAACGCAGATCAGTGCCGTCACAAATGCCGAAGGGCGCAGGCTGGTTTCGATGCGATGGGGCTTTATTCCATATTGGTGTAAAAGCCCGAATGACGGGCCATTGCTGATCAACGCGCGGGCAGAAACAATTGCTGAAAAGCCAGCGTTTCGCGAGGCGTGCCGCTCACGGCGCTGTCTTATCCCGGCGACAGGTTTCTATGAATGGACAAAGACTGCAGATGGAAAGCGCCTGCCTTGGTACATACACTCAAAAGATGGTTCACCAGTTGTGTTTGCTGGTGTTTGGCAAACCTGGGAAAAGGGGGAAGCGCCCGTCGCAAGTTGCGCAATTGTGACCACAGAAGCAAACGAAGAGATGTCAAAGATACATCATCGAATGCCGGTTACGTTGCAACCTTCTCAATGGGCTTTGTGGCTGGGAGAAAGCGGAAAGGGTGCAGCGAAATTGATGCAACCCGCGTCAAACGATGTCTTTGAAGCTTACCGGGTTGCAACGCTGGTGAATTCCAACCAGTCAAGCGGGCCGGAGCTTATCGAACCGCTGTATAAATAAACAAAGCCACATCCTGAGATGCAGCTTTGCCTAGTCGGGGAAGAATCCTCGACAGCACGCGTAGGGATAGACTGCTCAGTCTACGGGTGCCGGATCGAATGTAACAGCGCCTTCAGGATTTGCTATTTCGCCGTCTTCATATGTTGTCGTATCTGCACTTTCGAAAGTCAGATCCATGCCTGAAGCTACTTGCACATCGAAAGAACCCGAAGGTGCCAGTGAATCGGTGCTCCAGCTCTCGTCTTTAGCAAGTGCTGTGCGTGCGACTGTGTCGTCATTTAGAAAACGAATTGTGTCGCCGGGGTTTGCATAAACAAGTGGCGGCATAAAGTGGTTGTCGTAGATCGTTACGACATGAATTTCGCCAAAAGCTGTGGTTGCGCCAACAGACATGAAGCCTGCAAGGGTAAGTGAGACTAAAGATTTACGCAGCATCGGAACCTCCTAGATGCCGTAGGGTGCCCGCCCAAGTGAAAAGTTAATGATTATTTATTGCATCTGAATAAGGCGGATATATGGCGGGACTGTGGCGCGCTTGTATGACTTGGGGCAGTGGATCGCCACAATAGCGGCAAGGGGTTGTCGGCACGGTTCTGCACGCTACGCGGGAATGTCCGTACCCGCCACAAGTTTTATACAAGCGATTCTCGAAGCAAGATACTCGGTTTGAGACGGCATTGATTTTTTATCTAACTTAAAGTTTTTAATGTATTAATTCGCCACCAAAACTTAGGTGGCGCAGCCGTTTGGTTGGTAGGTTTTTCAGAAATCAATACCCCAAAAAAGCGATCTGAAGCCTAAATCAATGGCCGTGGTTTGGTTAAATTAGGACATACACGTGATGTGTTAACAAACCTAATATTCTGTGTTTACGAATAGTAAACAATAGAAAATCCTCAATTTTAACTGGAATCAGCGTCTCAACAGCCTGCAACGAATCATGCCTTTTTTTCGCAGAATGGCCGCTTACGTAGGATGTGGATTCATAAATGGAATTTTGGCATTGCAGAAACCGGCGAAACAGACTGAACAGCTTAGGTGTCAGCCAAACAGTGTTCTCGCGGAAGCTGATTAGGTTCAAGAGATGGCATAGTCGTCAGTCCAAGCTGCGCGAGTGTGAGGCTCGTTTCCTGAGACAGGACATCCCATAGCTGATTCAGGCCTTTCTCTCTGCGGGTCGCCATCGCGAAAAGCAAGGGCCGGCCAAAAAAGACGAAATCAGCACCCATGGCATATGCTTTGACGACGTCTTCACCAGACCGAAGGCCTGAATCGTAAAACAAAGGAAATCCCTCGCCAACCGCCTCTCGTATCTTGCGTAAGGCAAGAATAGCAGGCGGCGCGCTATCAAGCTGGCGCCCCCCGTGGCTGGAAACCTGAACCGCGTTAATCCCGATTTTCTTTAGCTGTACTGCGTCCTCAACATTTAAAACACCTTTGACGACAAGATTGCCTTTCCATTGATCTCTAAGCTTCGCGAGATAACCCCAATCTGCCCGTGCACGGCTTTCGGTTCTGTCAAATGTTGCATGTTCCCCGCCGAAATTGGCAAGCTCTGGCCGGCCTTTAAGCAGTGTTGAAAGGGACCATGTCGGATGCAGCGCAAAGTCGACAAATTGTTGCGGCCCGAGCCGGAAGGGCATTTTGAAGCCACGGCGCAATTCGCGTGGTCTGCGGCCAACCTCTGGCACATCAAGCGTCAATACCAAGGTTTTGAACCCGGCAGCCCGCGCCCGGTCGACCAGCGTTTGTGTTCCGCTTCCATCACCACTGAAGTAGAGCTGAAACCAAGCGTGTCCTTCCGCGACTTCAATCATCTGTTCCATCGGCGTTGACGCAACTGTAGAAACGCCAAATGGAACATGATGCGTCGCCGCCAAACGGGCCAGCATCAGATCAGCACCTGGGGTTGATAAGTTGCACATCCCCATAGGGCTGATGCCAAACGGCCGCTTTGCATCGTGACCAAATACCGGGACGCTAAGATCCCTTTTTTCAACGTTGTTCAGAATGCGCGGCTGCAAGCGCAAGTCGCGAAGCACCTGTCTGTTCAGGGCTTCACCATATTCTTCTCCGGCTGCGCCGTCGATGTAGTCAAAAACCATCCATGGCAGCCGTTTCCGGGCAAGCCTGCGCGCATCAGAACTCGAGTGAATTTCGTTTGATGCAAACATACCATGTTTCCTGATAAATCTCAGCGCGACGTTTGCGTTGAGATTATGATTTGAACTTGGCGGATCATGACAAGATTTACGATTTAACCTGTTTCATGAAACGATCACGGATAACGACCGGGTCCATGGTGATCACGGGAACCTTGATGTTGCCGCTTTCGCATTTACTGACAATGATCGTCATCTTGTTTGAGGCAAGCGCATCTTCAAGAGCTTTCTTTGTGTCCTCTGCTTTGCATTCAACGACCTGTTCGCATCCACACGCAAGCGCGACAGCAGTCAGCGACGTTTTCTTGCCAGCGTAGGTCGGCTGATCCCCGGTCGAGCCATAGCTGCCGTTGTCGATGATCAGCAGGATGAAATTGTGAGCGACATTGTTAGCAATTGTTGGCAATGTGCCAAAGTTCGTCAGAACCGACCCATCCCCATCAATCGAAATGACCTTTTTATCCTGAGCCAAGGCAACGCCAAGACCGATGGAAGACGACAGCCCCATTGTTCCTAACATGTAAAAGTTTGTGGGTTGATCATCTATCAAGTGCAATTCCTGGCTGGGAAGGCCGATGTTGCAGACGACCAGATGATCCCGGATCACAGGTGCGATATCGCGCAGAATGTCAGAGCGGATCATGATCAGTATCCTTTCCAGAAAGAAGCATCTGTCAGAATGGCGACAGGTTTGTTGCACATGAAGGTGTGTTTCAGGATCGCGTCGAATTCATTGACGTCATCTTCATGGTGAAAGTGGTAGGTCGGGATGTTGAGTTGCGCCAACAGCGCCTTGGTGTGCACAGCCATTTCAACCTGGCAGGCCACCGGTTCGCCCAGTTCACCACGGTAGCTGATCAGCATCGGCAGCGGCATTCGGTAATACTGGGTTAGGGTGACAAGTGTGTTGATCGTGACCCCAATTGCGGTGTTCTGCATGATGATCGCCGGACGTTTGCCGCCCATGAACGCACCGGCACAAAGCCCCATCCCTTCGTCTTCCTTGTTCGACGGGATGTGATAAATATTCTTGCACTCGTCGATTTTTTCGATGACGCCGGCCAGTTGCTTGCAGGGCACGGTAGTCACGAATTCAACCTTGTTTGCGACAAGGTCGGATACGATTTTTTCATTTACGGACACGTTTTGTACTCCTCACGTGCTGAAATTTGTTTTTTGCATCACTGTGCAGAACTGATGCGAAGTCCCGTTTTTGGAAAGTTATTCTATCGTTTCTAGCGCAACACGTGGACCGAACAAGGCGCATGGCGCACAATTCGGGCAGCCGTCGAGCCCAGAAAATAATCGCTCAACCCCGGTTTATGCGACCCAATAACAATACAATCGGCCCCACATTCTTTTGCGTAATCGGTAATCACGCGACCGGAATGACCTTTAAGCAATAGAGCTTTTACATCGGGCGATCCAGCAACACGTTCGGCAAGGCGGTCTTTGGTTTTTTGAAGCGCCGTCGCAACGGCCTCGTCCGTGACGTAAGTGCTGACAGAACCATGAAGCGGTTCATAGACATGGACCGCAATAATCTCTCCGCCTTTATCTACAAGGCTGCGGGCAGCCTCAATGGCCGTTTGGCCTATGCCATGGTCAAGGGCCAAAGAGACGATAACTTTTTTATACATGACCGTTCCTTAATTCTGCGACACTTCGATCGCGTTTTGCGTAGATTTCAACGTTTTGTTTGCAGGTTTTTCTCAAGGCCCTGCGTGATCGGGGATCAGTACTGTTTTGGGAGCGGCAACCTTGCCTGCGCGAATGTCTTTGAACGCGCGCGCGCCCTCAGACAGGGGTTTTGTTTCAATCCAGTCGAGTGCACCGAGGCGGCCATCGAAAATTGCTTGATTCGTCTGGCGAAAATCTTCAGCTGTATAGGTATAGGTGCCAATAAAAGTGATTTCCTGAAGGGTCATACGCCGTACATCTAGCCCGCCGGCATCTTCGCCCAAGCCGATATGCATGATGACGCCACCGGGCCGTGCATGTTTAGAAGCTGTCGCGCGGGTGCTGGCAAAACCGACACCATCGATGACAATATCGAACATGTCATTGCTGTTTAACTGATCAGCCGAAATAGCATTCTGATTGCAATTACGCTGAAGGTGCAGGCGCCGCTCGGCGTTAGGTTCAACGATTTTGATATCCGACACACCCTGAGCGGCAAGGCTTAGCGCGGCCCCTAGGCCAATCGCGCCACCACCTAACACAAGTGCACGAATATTGTCATGTTCAGCGCCCAACGTTTCGAGGCCAATCCGAACGGCATGCCAGCCACAGGCGATGGGTTCAGCAAGGGCTGCCTTTTCAAGCGGCACGTCTGCGGGCACAGTAACCAGATTGCTTTCGGGCATGGTCAGCCATTCGGCAAACGCGCCTTCGCGCGGTGGCATCGAGATGATCTGGCGCTCAGGGCAAAGGTTGTCCCGGCCGGACACACAGGCCGGACAGGTGCCGCAGGTTACCAGCGGGTTGACTGTGACACGCTCGCCATCTCGCGCGCCCCCCTTGATTGCGCCTGCGGCTTCGTGCCCAAGGATCAGCGGTGCAGGTCGCCGAGTATCATGCCCCAAATAGGCATGCATGTCTGACCCACAGATACCAACGCTTTCAATCCGGATCAGCTGTTCGTTCAGCATCGGTACAGGATCAGTCACATCGCGATAATCAAGCGATTCAACGCCGGTATAGACAAGGGCTTTCATTTCGCAGTGTACCCCCCATCAACCATCAGAACCTGACCCGTCACATAGGCCGAAGCGTTCGAGCACAGGAATAGGAGCGGCCCATCGAGATCTTCGGGTTCGCCATTCCGGCCGATACAGGTTTGCGTGGCGTTTTGCGCGGCGCGCTCCGGGTCGTTGAAAACGGGTGCGGTAAGTTCAGTACGGATAAAACCCGGTCCAATCGCATTCACATTGATCCCGTGCGGCGACCAGACCTCTGCCATTGCGCGCGTTAATTGACCGATCCCGCCTTTGCTGGCGCCGTAGGCAATACCCCCAGGAAAAGCGCGGGTCATTTGAAGAGAGGCGAAATTAACGATCCTGCCCCAACCTTTTTCTTTCATCCCGCTTACCAGGTGTTGGCTAAGGAAAAACGGCGCGGTGAGGTTCAAAGACAGCGTGACATCCCAGCCTTCGGGGGTAACGGCATCTGCAGCCTCACGGGTGTTGATCCCAGCGGCATGGACAAGAATATCAGGTTGCCCAAAAGGGTCAGCGGCGCGTTCAGCCAGTTCCGGCAGGCTATCGCGGTCAGACAGATCATGCGGGATCACGGCGGTATCACCGTTCACATTTGCCTGCCAGTCGGCCAGTTGATCAGCCCGACGTGCCACGCCCACAACGCTGGCCCCAGCCAGCGCAAGCAATGTCGCTGCGCGGCGCCCCAGCCCGGAACTGGCACCCGTGACACAAGCCACGCGCCCCTTAAGATCAAAAAGACCGGGAATAGGGGATTCGTCAGCCATTTGCAGTGAGGTCGAATTGTTCATCGGGGAAGTATTTTTTCAGTCGGATATCCGCAGTACGCGCATGTCCTTCCATACCTTCCAACCTTGCGATGCGTGCGGTTGCTTCGGCAATTGGTTTTGCTCCTTCGCGGGTGGATTTTTGCCATGTGACAATCTTCATATATTTGTGCACAGACAGACCACCAGTGTACTTGGCAGAGCGGGACGTTGGCAGAACGTGGTTCGTACCTGATGCTTTGTCGCCGAATGCCACGGTGGTTTCTTCACCCAGAAACAAAGAGCCGTAGCATTGCAGCCGGTCTAGCCACCAAGGCAGGTCAGCCGCTTGTACCGTCAGGTGCTCTGGCGCGTATTCGTCAGAAGTCGCCGCCATTTCTTCGCGATCATCGCAGACTATCACTTCTGCATAGTCACGCCACGCAGCTTCGGCATTCATGCGATTTACTTCTGGCAATTCAGCAATCAATCCTGGGACCAGCTTCATGACTTTCTTTGCCAGGGTTTGGTCTGATGTCACCAGCCATACCGGTGAGTTGTATCCGTGCTCTGCCTGTCCCACCAAATCGGTCGCAACAATTTCAGCGTCCGCTGTTTTATCGGCAAGTATAAGGCTATCGGTCGGCCCGGCGATCATGTCGATCCCGACCCGGCCAAACAAAATACGTTTGGCTTCAGCTACAAACTGATTTCCCGGTCCGACCAGAATGTCGGCCTTCGGAAGACCAAACAGACCAAAGGTCATAGCGGCGACACCCTGAACACCACCCATCGAAAGAATGGAGTCCGCACCACACAGGTTTGCGGCATAGATTATTGCCGGTGCGATACCCTCTCCCATCCGAGGAGGGGAGCAGGCCACAATGTGCTGACATCCCGCAACCTTGGCGG
Organism: Pseudohalocynthiibacter aestuariivivens; assembly: GCF_018457175.1. Classification (GTDB taxonomy): domain Bacteria; phylum Pseudomonadota; class Alphaproteobacteria; order Rhodobacterales; family Rhodobacteraceae; genus Pseudohalocynthiibacter; species Pseudohalocynthiibacter aestuariivivens. The sequence goes on along the minus strand of NZ_JAGFNU010000005.1, from coordinate 44,949 downwards.
TTGTCACCGTCATGATGGCGCTCGCAATATGGCTGTAGCGCCCACCGGGCACGTAACATCCAGCCGCAACGCACGGGATGCTTTTTTGGCCGGCGATCAGGCCGGGCACGACTTCGAGCTCGACATCGCGCATGGTTTCTTTCTGCACTTCTGCAAAGCGGCGAACGTTGTCGTGCGCAAAGGCGATATCGTCTTTTAACCGTTGAGAAACCAGAACGGATGCAGCTGCTATTTCTTCCTCTCCCAGAAGAATTTTGCCCTGATACTGATCAAACTTTTGCGCGTACCGCAGGGCAGCTTCGTCGCCACCCTTTTCGATATCGTCCAGTATAGTCTGAACTGTGTCGCGCACATCACCTGCATCGGTTGAAGCAGTCTTTGTTGCCTTTTTTAAGTAATCACGAGCCATTTAAGACGTCCTATTTAAAACTATCAGGTAGAAGGAAGGTTGAAACTGCCGGAATGTAGGCGATCATAAGAACGACTAGCAGCATAAAGAATACAAAGGGTACTGCACGGTTTGCGATCCTTAAGATGGATTCACCAGTAATCCCCGACACAACAAAAAGATTGAGACCAAGTGGAGGGGTGATGAAGCCAACTCCGAGCGATGTGATCATCATGATGCAGAACTGAATTTCGTTCATTCCGATTTCATCTGCCAATGGTTTCAAAATGGGTGCAAGGATAACGATGTTAGGCGTCGTTTCCATCACGCAACCCGCAGCGATCAGAATGCCGATCATAAGCAGGATCAGAACATAGGGGTTCTCGGTAAGCGAGGTCACAGCATAGACAAAGCCCTGCGGTACACCCATTGCAGCAAGTGTTTGTGCCAGTGGAAGTGAAAAAGCGATGATTGGCAGAATAACACCGTTCACTTTGGCAGAGCCCACAAGCATTGATGGGAAGTCTGAGAGTTTCAGCGTACCAAGGATAAAGCCCAAAATGATCGTGACGACCACTGCAGTTGCGCCTGCTTCGGTTGGTGTGAGCCGACCCGAAAATATTCCGTAAAAGATGATGCCGGGCACAAGGAATGCATACCAGCCACTTTTCAGTGCTTTACCCAGATTGCTTAGCCATTCTGCGGTTGTGATCATCCCACCGCCTTCATAGGCGTGTTTGCGATTTACGATGATATTCGTGATCAGGATGGAAAGAAGCACTAAAATGCCAGGGATCAGGGCAGCCTGAAACAGGGTCGACGCGGAAATTCCAAGCACAAGACCAATAATGATATAGGCAATCGAAGGCGGGATGAGGATGCCGGTACAAGCCCCCGCAGCAACCAGTGCGCAAGCGTAAGGGCGGGGATAGCCGCTCTCGACCAACCGATCGATTGTCATCCGCCCAACTGCAGCAGCCCCTGCCGCATCTGAACCTGAGATAGCTGAGAACATCCCGCAAACCAGAACGGTGGCAGAGCCAAAACCGCCCTTGGCCCAACAGGTCAAAGCTTCTGCAACGTCAAGAAATTTGCGGCTTAAACCCGTCCTGACGAGCACGTCACCAGTCAGGATGAAAAGCGGTACCGCCGTGAGGGCGAAGGCGTCGATCCCGTCGAACAGGGACTCGCCCAATAGTGACATCGGCAAAACATCTGAAAGTATCAGCATGCTTACTGCGCAGGCACCAATGGCTGCCCATACGGGAACGCCGAGCGCGCAAAACAGGACGAAGATCAGAACCGGGCCGTAGAACGACCAACCAAGGTCAACCGTCTGTTGCTGTAGGGTTTGCCAGAGCATGTCGAACCTCAATCAAAAAGTTTATTGCCTTCAAAGACGGGGCGGCCTGCAAAAAGGTCCGTCACATCCCGAAGCAAAGATTGCAGTAACCGAAAGACGACAAGTCCAAACCCAATTGGAACAGCCATCAGAAACCAGACTTTTGAAATTCTCAGCCCGTCAGTGACCGAGCCGTATTTCCAGCTCACCCCGACTGTCTCGAAAGACCAATAAAGTGCCAGGACTGCGATCACTAACATCACCAGATCACCAAAAATGTAGAGCAATGCTTTCATGCGCGGCCCTACATAGTGAAAAAGCACATCTATTCGAATATGTGCACGTTCCTTAACGGCTGACGCAGCGCCGATCCAAGCCAGATAGATAAAGGAGTAGCGCACAATTTCCTCGCCCCAGATTGAAGAGTAAGAAAAGAGTTCACGCCGAAGCACCTCTATCGCCATAGTCGCAACAAGCAGCGTGTAAAACACGAGCAGCGCCCAGCGTTCCGCGTTTTTGTCGATGTTACGCAATATCTGACCCATATCAGCCCCACTATCTCAAATGAATTGGCTTTGGGCAGTGTGCTGCCCAAAGCAATTGTTGTCTGGTCTATGCGTCGTGTACGTAGTAGCGGCCCATGGTGTTCGCGCCTTCTTCAAGACGATTGAACACATCCATCGATCCGGCGAGATCAGTTTTGAACTGGTCCCATTCACTCCGCTGGTAGCCGCCCGCTTCTTTCCAGGCGTTCAGCTGATCATCGCTAAGGGAGTGGAATTCCACGCCAGCTTTTGACAGTTCAGACATTGCGTAAGCGCGTGCTGCCGGAACTTTTGCCAGATTCTGCTGTGTCGTGACTTCGGATGCGAATTCAATGCCTTCTTGAACGTCTTCAGGCAGTGAATTAAACCATTCGAGGTTGCACGAGAATATCTGGCTGTCCGGCACGGCTTGCGTAAAGGTAACGTGGCTCAGAATATCCTTGAAGCCAAAGACATAAAGCGCTCCAACAGATGGGTCGAGAGCATCGGCAACACCTTGTTTGATCGCCGATGGGGTTTCACCCCAGGCAACAGGCGTCGGGTTTGCGCCAACCATGCGATAGTATTGTTGCAGCATCTGGCTACCGGGAACGCGGAACTTCACGCCGGACAAATCACTTGGCGACAAGACGGGACCGGAGCCCCCTTTGCGTACAGCAACAACGCGTGGGTCAATCACCACATAGAATAGTGGTTTAAAGCCCTTTTCTGCAATTTTTGGATGCACTTCATTTTTCCAGGCATCTGAACCCACAAGGTTCGTGAACCGCTGATTAGAACCGCAGAAATAAGGGAGGTTGATCAGGTCAATTGCCGGGGCAAATGGTGCAAAATTTGACAATGAATGTTGAGCTGCCTGGATCGTGCCACCCTGTACCTTCTGTACCAGAGCGCCGCCTGCGCCGAGTTGCCCGCCGGGGGCGAGCTTGACATATACTTTGCCGTTGGTGGCGTTTTGGATGTTCTCTTTGAGGTCCAACTGCATAATCGGATAGCTGCGTGAGGCACCCAATACATAAGCGGTTGCTATCAGCATTGTGTGGTCAGCCGCCGCCTCGCGCTCACGTTCTTCTGATGCTGTTTGCGCTACGGCTTCTGAGGACCAAAGCGTTCCTGCCGCGCCCGCAACCATGGCTGCTGTAAACGCACCGCTACCCGTAAGCTTTAAAAAATTTCGCCGTGAGGCAGAGGTCAATTCAGTTGTTTCATGTTCAGTTGTCATTAAAAATCCTCCCAGATTTCGGTATTTTGTTATTCTTTCCCAGATTTTGATCGGTCGCGGTTTTCAAACGAAATTATTGCGGCCACAAAGAAAATACTGGTCAGAAGAAGTGTCAGCATCTCTCCGACATCCGAAAGGAAGCTCGCGTTCCAAAACGCGCCTGCCAGTACATTGGTCAGAAAAGCTGCGAAAACGATTAGCGCTGCGAAGAGCGCGATGTTGCCGAATTTATGCAATTCAACTCCCTTTCTGCAAAAACCCAGGGCTCCTCCCCGTAAGAATCTGCGTCTCCCTTTATTGACTGTAAGCGCTTACATTGATTCATGCAAGCGCTTACATTAATGTCGGCTATACTAGCATCCTTGATGTCAATATCGTGCGCGTGTAACCGGATAAGTGCGCCGGAAAGGTTCGATTGTGAAAAAGATAAGAATGAAAAACACAGGATCTCCGACACTAGAGGACGTTGCAGAGGCTGCAGGTGTTTCTACCGCAACCATTTCTCGTGCACTCAATGATCCGGACAAAGTTGCCAAGGAAACACGGGAGCGGATTCAGAAAGCAGTTGATCGGCTTGGTTATACACCGAATTTCGGCGGCCGGGTGTTGGCGTCGAACAGGACAAATACGGTAGGAGCAATAATTCCATCGATGGCCAATGCGATGTTTGCGAGCGGTCTTCAGGCCTTTCAGGAAGTCCTGGCTGAATCAGGTGTCACTCTGCTAGTTGCAAGTTCAGGGTATGATACAGAGCACGAATTTCGACAAATTCGTTCTCTCATGACACATGGGGCCGACGGTTTGTTGCTGATTGGGGATGAGCGCCCTCAGAAAACAAAGGATTTTCTGGCGCTACGCAAAATCCCCTATGTAATTTCATGGTGCTACAGAAACACTCCTGATGGTTTGTACGTAGGTTTCGATAACGAAAAAGCCGCTTACAAATTGACCAATCGCGTTCTTGAGTTTGGTCATCGGGACATTGCGATGATTGCAGGGATCTCAAAAGGCAATGATCGCGCCAGAAACCGTATTGAAGGGGTCAGTCGCGCTGTTCGTGAGAACACTGATGGTGCAAGGCTGACGAAAATTGTTGAAGCCAGATACAGGTTGGAAAACGGTGCAGAAGCATTTGACGAGATTATGTCGGCTTCAGATTTACCGACCGCGATAATTTGCGGCAATGACGTTTTAGCGGCTGGTGCGATTGTTCGGGCGCGCAAAAAGGGAGCTAGAGTACCGGACGACGTTTCAATCACCGGCTTTGACGATATTGGCTTAGCCTCGGTTGTTGAGCCGGGCCTGACAACTGTACGGGTGCCGCAGATTGAAATGGGACAAGAGGCAGCAAGACAGTTGCTTAGACTTCTTTCCAATCAACCAGCCACATCAAGCATAGAAATTGAAACCGAACTGGTAATGCGGGACTCCCTTGCAGCCCCAAAGGCCTTGGCGGTTTAGTCAGGACATTTCCGATAAAAACGGCGTCATGCATGGCTTGCTGGCAACATCGCGATAGGTCGCGTTTGTGAGAAGAAAATTAATCCATCCTAAGCACTGTCGTGCCGACGTCATAGACTACATAGAGAAGTATCGCCTCAGCAGCCGAGAGTTCGTTCTGAAAATACAAAAAACCAAACCGCCTGCCAAGAGACGAGATTTTGAAAGAACTTGAACCAAGGGTAGATTAAGATGTTCTTACTGGCTTCGGATGCTTTAGTTACCATGTTCAATTTGGACTCTGCGGTTCTTTGTTCTCGGGTAAGCAGTGTTTTCTTTCCCCGGCAAACCCCTAACCCTTTGGACAAAATAGAACCGTATGTTTGATTTTTTGAAATATTTCTCAACAGACAATAACTTTTTCGAATGAACCCTTTAGGATAAAAACAGAAGGTTTTTAGTTTACGATCGGCAAACAATTGCTTTCGTATTCAAACTGAATGCTTCGATCAAGAATTGGATCATGCATGACGGCTCGGAATCTTTTTGCGCTGCGAACGCTGTTGATTGCAGAAAAGGTACCACAAAGCATTGCGGAGTTATCCGGCATGTCGGCATCTTCGCGCAGTGTTTCTAGGGGTATCAGTTGGGCCAATCGCCCGTCCTGATAAAGTTGCCAATCGCTATTTTCCCATATCCAGGACCGTATTTCAATTTTGTCCAGATGCTGCGACAAGGCTCCGAAATCCCAAAGAATTGTTGCGCAGGGTTTTTGACAGGCTTGTTTTGACGCCGCAACAGATGTCACCTCAAGTTGCCTGTCGGTATGGTCAGATCCAAGGCCCAGCCAGATCTTGCCGTGGCTTTGAACCAACATTGGTTCTGCTTCGCCCGAGGTTTTTTCTCCTAAAACATTGATCTTAGTTTGCGCCGTCAAAAGCGTGTTTGACACCCGATAATACAGCGGAACTTTCGAAGGTGGAGAAACACCAATCGCCGCCAATTCGTCAATATGGTGTTGTACTGCGTCTTTATTGCGACCGGTCCAACCTGCGATAAAGAGGTGATCCACCTCGATTTCCACGGGACCATGTTCTGTTGTAAATTGCATCTGGATTGCGAACTTTCCTGAAAACTAGGTTACAGAGAGTGTGTGCACTGCAATAGTGTCCAGCACAACATTCAATCAGTTTGCGGAGAAACCCATTGACGTTTGATCAGCTCAAAACTTTTTTCTGGGTGGCTCGACTTGGTGGATTCAGACGGGCGTCTGAAAGGCTAAACCTTTCTCAGCCCGCGATTTCAACACGCGTTGGAACTCTGGAAGATGAATTGGGGGTTAAACTTCTCGAACGAACCTCAAAGGGAATAGTCCTTACAAAACCCGGAACACTACTTTTAGGGTACGCAGAACAAATGCTGTTTGTTCAAGAAGAGATCATGAAACGTGTCGCCGATACATCCGAGATTGAAGGGCTGTTTCGTGTTGGATCGTCTGAGACGATTGCACAATCATGGTTGACCGGCTTTCTTAAGGCATTCAGCGAGGAATATCCTCGGGTGAATATTGAACTGACCGTTGATATTTCGGGTAACTTGCGCAACAGCCTGCTTGAAAGAAAAGTCGATCTTGTTTTTCTGATGGGGCCAGTTTCTGAGTTTACCGTGGAAAATGTTCCGCTGCCGAAGTTCAATTTGCATTGGTTCAAATCAACAAAAAGCGGTCCGGTAGACCTGAACGAAACACCGGTTATTTCCTATGCTGCCAAGACACGGCCCTACCGTGAATTGATCGCTGAACTCGCGCGGCGTATTGGGCCGAATGTGCGTGTCTATTCATCTGCATCCTTGTCAGCCAGCCTGCAAATGATAGCGGCGGGAATTGCCGTTGGACCTTATCCTCGGGCGTTGGCCGCAAGCCTTTTGGAGTCAAACCAAATCGAGGAGTTTGACCCGGGATTTCAACCAAGCCCTCTTGAATTCACGGCGTCTTTTCTTAGTGAACCCCGCAGCTTTCTGGCAGAACGTGGGGCTGAGATTGCACATGTCGTTGCAACTCAATGGGATAAAGATCACGAGAATTAGATTGGGCTATCCAAATTATTTATCAAAAGTGATACAAAATGATAATTTGAGGGAATGTTAAAGCTGTGCGAGGCTCTTTTTCAAGTTTTGAAAGGTACTTGCGATGCCTCTACATGCTGCCCTTTACTCGGAGCTTCGGAAACGTGATGCGCAGGCAGTGCGCGCCGCGATCAGGGAAGGTAGCTATGATCGACATACCGCAGGTCTCGCTCCGGGCAAGTTGCAATGTAACCTTGCGATTGTATCAGAAAACGTTGCTTTGGATTTCCTGAGGTTTTGTCAGCGCAATCCAAAACCTTGCCCGGTTGTCGGTGTTGGAAACACCGGAGATCCATTTCTTCCGATACTCGGCAAAGATATCGACATTCGGACGGATGTTCCAAGGTATAGGGTGTTTCGCGACGGTCAGCTGGCCGAGGAAGTAACGAGTATCGGGCATTTGTGGTCAGATGACCTGGTTACAGTTGCACTTGGATGTTCCTTCACTTTTGAGAATGCTTTGATCGCGAACGGTATTCCGGTTCGCCATATCGAGCAGGACAAAACAGTTCCGATGTTCCGCACCAGCATCCCGCTGGTTCCGGCAGGTGTTTTTGCTGGTGAAATGGTGGCAACCATGCGGCCGATTCACAAGGATCGCGTCGAAGATGCCTATCGTATTAGCGCTGCATTTCCGCATGCTCATGGGGCCCCGATCGCACAAGGGAATCCGGCAGATATCGGAATTGCAGATTTGAACAAACCGGATTGGGGTGATCCGGTTGATGTCGGAAATGACGAAGTCCCAGTTTATTGGGCCTGTGGCGTGACACCGCAAAACGTTTTGCTCAATGCCAAATTGCCGCTCTGTATTACCCATGCGCCCGGCCACATGCTGATCGCGGATGTCGATGAAACCTTGGAAGGTCCAGCCTTTCAGACCATGAAACAAACTTAAAAGAGCGAACTCAACAAGGAGAAAATCAATGCGTAAGACACTTGCAATACTCGCTGCCTCAACAGCGCTTGCAGCGCCCGCAGCTGCAGAAGACCTCGCCGTCGTTGGTAGTTGGTCTGGACTGCCGCTGCACAAACAGTACGAAGCACCCTTTTGGGGCACCACCTTGCCTGAGGCATCGGGTGGGTCGATCAATGTCGAATTGACGACGCACAATCAAATGGGACTAGGTCTTGGCGATATCTACAACCTGCTTGGTCAGGGTGTTTTTGATGTCGGTATGACCGTTGCTGATTATGCTGTGGCAGACGCCCCCGAGCTTGAAGGTCTTGACGTGCCGCTGCTCGCCCTAACTGCGGACGAAGCGCGCGCGATGGTCGATGCTGCGCGCCCGATGGTCAACGACATCTACCGCGACCGTTTCAATTCGCACGTTTTGGCTATTGCGCCTTATCCGCCTCAAGTTGTTTTTTGTAATGCAGAGATCGCAGGGTTGGATGATCTTCAGGGTTTGAAAGTACGCGCTTCTGGCCGTATGACCGCGAAATTGCTGGAGGCGCTTGGCGCTGAAGGTGTGAACGTATCGTTCTCGGAGGTGCCTGGCGCACTACAAAAAGGTGTTGTTGATTGTGCCGTTACAGGGGCAGGGTCAGGCTATAGTGCCGGATGGTGGGAAGTTTCGACCCACCTGATGCCTCTGCCTTTGGGCGGATGGGACCCCGTTGTTACAGCAATCAATATGGATAAATGGAACAGCCTCAGTAAAGAGACCCAGTCACTGATTGAAACCTCTATCAAATCCGACTTTGAAGACCCTGCTTGGGCCAGTGCACAAAACGCTCTTGTGGACGACATAGCATGTCTGACCGGCAATGGTGAATGCCCTGCTGGTGACGCGCGTTCCATGACTTTGGTAGAGGCATCAGATGCGGATTTTGCCAAGGCCCGGAATATACTTGAAACAGAAGTTTTGCCTGAATGGGCAGAGCGCGCTGGCCAGGACTGGGCCGACCGTTGGAACGCGTCTGTTGGCAAAGTGGTTGGCGTATCCATCAACTGATAGGGACGTTTCTCTCAGAGGATCTCAGTGACATGAAACTTTTAGAAACACTAAGAACAGTAAATCGCGGGGTAGCCCTTCTTGTTGGCGTCATGCTTCTGGCCTGTGCCGCCTTCGTTTTGCTGGATATTGTTTTACGTCAGTTGGGGTCCTCGTTTGGGGGGACTGATGAAATCAGCGGGTATGTGATGGCCATCGCAACGTCGTGGGGTATGGCCTATACTATGCTTGAACTTGGCCATGTCCGGATCGATTTGCTGCGCAGCCGCCGTCAGGCGCTGGGCCGCAGCCTGTTTGATCTTTTATCGATGCTCGTCCTCAGCGGGACAATTGTGTTGATCGCAATCAGGTGTTGGCCGGTTCTTGAGCGTTCCTTAAAGAATTCGTCCACAGCAAACACACCGCTGGAAACGCCATTGGCACTTGTTCAGGGGCCTTGGTTTGCCGGTTGGTTATGGTTCGCGATCATGGCGTGCCTCACGACATTAGCTGCCCTGCGATTAATTCTTAAAGGGCAATTCGCACAATCCGAGGCTGCGATTGGCGCCTTCGCAGAGCAGGATACAGTACAATGATCACCTATGTTTCTGTTGGCTTGCTTGCGCTTCTAAGTCTTTCGATTCCAGTCGGTATCGTGCTTTTTCTGCTGGGTTTTGGGATTGATTTCTTTTTCAGTAGTTTTCCGTTGATCCGTGGGCTGGGCCAAATGGTCTGGTCTTCGTCAAACAGCGCAACCCTGATCGCGATCCCGTTTTTTGTGTTGTTAGGGGAAATACTTGTCCGAAGTGGTGTCGCAACCCGTACCTATGCAGCGCTTGATCGTTGGGTGTCTTGGCTTCCAGGTGGCTTGGTGCACGCCAATATCGCAACGGCAACCATGTTTTCAGCAACGTCCGGATCATCTGTTGCTACAGCAGCCACAGTTGCAACAGTCGCAATGCCGCAAGCTGAAAAGCTGGGCTATGACCCAAAGCTTTTTTCCGGTGCGATTGCAGCGGGTGGCACCTTGGGCATTATGATCCCGCCGTCAATCAACCTGATTGTTTATGGTTTCTTGACCCAAACCTCGATCCCGCAACTCTTTCTTGCGGGTTTGGTACCCGGGCTTGGGCTTGCCTTTGCCTTTATTGTTGCGGTTGCAATCATCTGCACCGTGCGGCCAGAGCTAGGTGGTGAAAGACGGGTATTTTCATTCTCTGAGATGATGAATGCATTGGTTCATCTTCTGCCAATCATTTTACTCTTCGCGATGATCATCGGATCCATATACAACGGTTGGGCCACACCCACGGAAGCCGCCGCCGTCGGTGTTGCCGGTGCCTTCCTGATTGCGGGCTTTTTCGGGGGCGTGTCGTTTCAGATGATCTCTGACAGTTTGTATGGGACAGTAAAGATCACCTCGATGATTATGCTCGTTGTAATCGGTGCTTCGTTTCTGAACTTCACGCTCGCTTCTGCAGGGCTGGGGCAGGAACTGGAAGCTTTTCTGTCGAACCTTGGGCTTTCGCCATTCGGGACGATCCTCGTTATTGTGATGATTTATATCGTCCTTGGTTTCTTTATCGAAACGCTATCGTTGATGGTTGTCACGATTCCAATCATCGTACCGCTTGTTGTTGAGCAGGGTTATGACCCGATCTGGTTTGGCATTCTGATGATTGTTTTGATCGAGATGGCCTTGATAACACCGCCTGTTGGCCTAAATCTCTATGTGGTTCAAGGCGCGCGTAAAAGCGGTAATATGTCAGAGGTTATGCTTGGCACGATTCCGTTTGTTCTGGTCATGCTCGCTATGGTCGCGGCTCTTATAGCCTTTCCTCAGATTGCGCTCTTCTTGCCGGAGGCGCTAAAGTAGCCCGCCGTTTACTGCTGGATAATCTGTGCGACGCGTGCGCCAATCGCGGCGCTACCTCTGACAGATGGGTGGATCATATCAACCGTGTGGAAAGACCGATCTCCGTTAGGAACCAAATCTTTCAAAGAAAGAAAATAAACACCTTCGTCTTGATTGGCAAAATTGTTGATCCTGCGTTCCAACTCATCACCTTCGTCCTTGCAGTGCTCAATCAATGAATTGACGCCGGGACTACGCAGATAGCCAACAAAAATGACGCGGGCGCCTGTTTTACGCAGATCAGAGATCAGGGCTGGTATCTTACCACTTTCACCATCATCTGCGATCAACCGGTTGAGTTTTCTGTTACACAGGATGCACCCGCAACCAAGCCACAGATCATTCCCGCCACCATTGAGAACAACCCAATCCCAGTTCCCAGGTCTGTACTGCTTGGAGATGTTCATTCCCATAGCTCCGGAAATAGGCAGGGCATAAAAGAATCGTGCGCCCGCAACCGAGCGGTCGATGACAGGTTCCCCTAAAAATTCTTCGATTGCATGCGAAACGGATTTGCCTGACATCTCATGCGTGGCGAGCAAAGAGTCACCCATCGCGAGAATTCTAGGATTAAGATCGCGGGAAACGGGTTCGGTACAGCCAAGAAGGAAAAAGGCGAGCATGGTTAGCTGTAAAAAGAGTTTTCTCATAGCTTTCTTCCTGTCTGCCAATCTAGCTTAAACAATCGTCTGACCCTGGCTACTTACCATTGCAGTGTTATTCTGGGGTTCTTCTTGATTTTATTGAAAAAAATTACTGTTTAAATTTCGTTAATCAACGGGCACATTTTTTCGAACCTTAACACCTCCAAATGATTCATGAATTATCTTGTCAAAGCGATACGCCTTTGGCTAGGCACGAAGGTCATTTAGGATCGTAAAATGATACAACACAGCCTCTTTCGCAGTTTTGTAGAGAGAACCCAAACAATCCGCCTGGAACAGGTGTTGGCAGCATCAGCTATGGTTGTTTTACAGCGTTGAACCCGGGTTTTGATGTTCGCGCAACATTTCGACAGACCGACGAACGACATCAGAAATCTGTAAGAGCTGATTGGCCAAAAGGCTTTGTTTCCGCCAGATCATTCCAATTGTGCGTGATGGCTGTGGGCTTTCGAAACGAGCGACCGAAACTGAAGCCGAACGTGTTTCCACAGGCACAGCAATTTCCGGGATCAATGTGACACCGATACCGGCACTTACCATTTGAACAAGCGTGGACAGCGAGCTCGCATCAAGCCCTTCTTTAGGTGTCGCGGATTGAATCTTGCAGAACGACAGCGCCTGATCTCGAAAGCAATGTCCCTCTTCAAGTAACAGCAGTCTCATTTCGCGTAACGCTTCGTTGTTGGGTACGGGTTTTCCTGCGTCTTCACGTGGCCGGACCAGCATGAAATTCTCATCAAACAGTGGCACCTCGGTAAATGAAGCTTCGGACACCGGCAAAGCCACGATTGCTGTGTCAATCCGACCTTCGGCCAGCTCTTGTATCAGCTTCGACGTCAGGGTCTCACGAACATGAATGTCGAGTCCGATGTAAGTTTGGGAAAGCTCTCTGATAATTGTGGGCAGCAGATAGGGGGCAATCGTCGGGATCACGCCGATACGCAGCCGACCAACAAGCCGGTCTTTTGCGGTGCGCGCCAAATCTCCCAGTTCATCGACTGATCGCACGATATCACGGACCCGGAGAGCGAACTCTTCTCCGAAGTTGGTAAGCCGGACCTTTCGTGCACCTCTCTCGAATAATACTATCCCGAGCGTTTCTTCCAGTTCTTTGATCTGCATAGACAAGGCTGGCTGTGAGATCGCACAAGCATCTGCTGCGCGCCCAAAGTGGCCATGACGTGCCAAAGCTTCAAAATAGCGAAGCTGCTTAAGGGTTAAATTCACCATCAGATTAACTTATCGCAACAATTAGTAAATTCAACTTAAACTAATGAAGCTGATTTGATATACGACTCCTAGAAAAGAAGAGGATTAGCCCGTGTTGCAAAGACCCCGCGTACGAATTGCTAAGGTGCGCTGGTCATGGGGAAGCCTAAATTGAAGTATGCTGGCGCCGGTTTAACACCGTTGCGGCTTGGCGTTCAGCTTCTGAGAAAACCGCGGCGATCAGGATGTTCGGCTTAATGACACCTAAGTCATCTCGCTGCGCATAAAACCGGATTGCTTTCAAAGAAATTATGGTCTTTGTCCAAGGACAAGTTCAGTCAATGTAGTTATGATCGGAGAGAATCATGGATGGAAACAACGCAGGTCAATGCCCGGTGATGCACGGGGCCACAAAATTTGGTGTCAGATCGAATCGCGATTGGTGGCCAAACCAGCTAAACCTTAGGATTCTACATCAAAATTCTTCGCTGTCCGATCCGATGGGTGCATCGTTCAACTACGCGGAAGAGTTCAAGAAACTCGACCTTAAGGCATTGAAAAAAGACCTTAACGCGCTGATGACTGACTCGCAGGACTGGTGGCCAGCCGACTATGGACACTACGGGCCGCTTTTCATTCGGATGGCGTGGCACAGCGCAGGCACGTACCGGACAGCAGATGGCCGTGGTGGCGCATGCTCGGGCTCGCAGCGTTTCGCGCCTCTGAACAGCTGGCCTGATAACGTAAACCTAGACAAAGCGCGTCGGCTTCTTTGGCCGGTCAAGCAGAAATATGGCAACAAAATCTCTTGGGCTGATCTCATGATCCTCGCCGGAAACTGCGCGATTGAGTCGATGGGGGGCAAGACGTTTGGTTTTGCTGGCGGACGTGAGGACATCTGGGAACCCGAAGAAGATATCTACTGGGGGGCGGAAACAGAGTGGCTTGGCGACAAGCGCTACGAAGGTGATCGCAACCTTGAGAATCCCCTTGCCGCCGTGCAGATGGGCCTGATTTACGTGAACCCAGAAGGGCCGAACGGTGAGCCTAGCATTCTGGCCTCTGGCAAGGATATTCGGGAAACCTTTGGCCGCATGGCGATGAACGACGAAGAGACTGTTGCGCTCGTCGCCGGTGGTCACACATTTGGCAAATGTCACGGCGCGGACGACGCTGCGTATGTTGGGCCTGAGCCCGAGGGTGCACCCCTTGAAGAAATGGGCTTTGGTTGGGTCTCGAGCCACGGCAGCGGAAATGGCGGCGACACGATCAGCAGCGGAATTGAAGGCGCGTGGACCCCGAATCCTATCAAATGGGACAACGGCTACTTCGACGTTCTGTTCGGCTATGATTGGGATCTTGTAAAGAGTCCCGCTGGCGCTTGGCAGTGGGTTCCGGTCAATCCGGACGATGCAGACCTCGCACCGGCTGCGCATGATCCGTCGAAGCGCGTGACAACGATCATGACCACCGCCGACATGGCGATGCGGATGGACCCGATATATGGACCGATTTCGAAGCGGTTCCACGAGAACCCGGATGAGTTCGCAGAGGCCTTCGCTCGCGCGTGGTTCAAACTGACGCACCGGGATATGGGCCCCAGTTCACGTTATCTAGGTTCGGAAGTGCCAGCAGAAGAACTGATCTGGCAGGATCCCATCCCTGACGTTGACCACGATCTTATTGATGCGCTGGACGTTGCTGACCTCAAGGGCAAGATCCTTGCCACGGGTCTGTCGATCTCCGAACTTGTCTCGATTGCTTGGGCGTCAGCCGCAACCTTCCGCGGCTCTGACAAACGTGGCGGTGCGAATGGCGCGCGCATCCGCCTCGCGCCACAGAGGGATTGGGAAGTTAACCAACCTGCCCAGCTGACAAAAGCGCTCGAAGCACTTGAAGGTGTCCAAAAGGCGTTTAACAGCTCACAATCTGGCGGGAAAAAGGTTTCGCTGGCTGATCTTATCGTTCTTGGTGGATGCGCCGCCGTTGAGCAAGCAGCGAAAAATGCCGGTCACGAAGTGGAAGTTCCCTTCACGCCTGGTCGTACGGACGCATCGCAGGACCAAACGGATGTGGAGTCCTTTGAGGTGCTAGAACCAATGGCAGACGGGTTTCGCAACTACCTTAAGACCGAATACGCCGTATCCGCAGAAGAACTGTTGGTTGACCGGGCGCAATTGCTGACACTGACCGCGCCAGAGATGACAGTCTTGGTCGGCGGTATGCGCGTTTTGGGTGCCAATACTAGACAGTCCAAGCATGGTGTCTTCACTGACCGTCCAGAGACTCTCAGCACCGACTTCTTCGTAAACCTGCTTGATATGGGAACAGAATGGAAAGCGGCTTCAGATTCTGAAAATGTGTTTGAAGGTCGTGACCGCGCAACGGGCAAAGTGAAGTGGACCGGCACCCGTGTGGACCTTGTCTTTGGGTCTAACTCACAGCTTCGGGCTCTTGCTGAAGTTTATGCAAGCGATGACTCGCAAGAGGCATTCGTAGCTGAGTTTGTGGCCGCATGGACCAAGGTTATGAATGCGGATCGTTTTGATCTTGCCTGATTGAAGGCAAAGCCTTCCTAGGCACTGCAGGCCTGCGTTTGTCCCAAACGCTGGTAATTGTAGCGACAGAAAATAAGAGCGGCGTTTTCTAACTGAAACGCCGCTCTAGTTTGTATGAGGTCAGAACTCGTGGGACAGATTTGAGAAATTAGCATCAGGAGGATTTCTGGTTCAACTTGGGTTTCTTTTTGAACGGGCTACTTTCGTCGACTGAGAGGCTTTTATTACTCGCATCTTTAAACGGCGTCGCCGTCTAAAAGGCTGTCTGCCAGTCACCTGACACACCAAATATGTTGGAGTGAGTAAGTCAGATAGCCGACTAAACATCGCCGAACTGAAAAGGATGACAGAAATCGCTGCTTGTGTTCTGATGTAAGGCAAATGAGTTTAAAGAGTTAAGCATGGATAAACATACAACTCGCAAGAAACAGATGCCGCATGTCAAACGGCGGTGTCACCGCTGCCATGGCACCGGTCGTGCGCCGTGCCAGATTTGCGGCGGATCAGGCCGGGTGGTTACAGGTAAAGATCTTAATAGCAACCCACTGTTTGGCCGCTGTGAAGGGTGTATGGGGACCAAATCCAGACGTTGCTTGTCATGTGGTGGCGAGGGTTTCGCCTAGCCGATCATGCGGAACGACCGTGTACACGGTGGGCACTGCGGGTGGCAGTGATATTTTAGTCTTTTTGAAGCAACGGAGTCTTGGGCATTCAGCATCAAGGCTGGTTGGTCGGCAATTGCGCGAACGCGCCTTGGCTGTACCCGATTGGGAGGAGCCAGCATTTACAGGAGGGAACGAGATTGAGCGCATTCAGCAAGGAGCTTAACCAACTTGCCTGCTTTGATATCAGATCCGACACCCAGTTCGGATTTCAGGATAGTGCGGTGTCCGGCTATTCCCCTGGCGAGACGATCTCTGAAAGGAGTATTTCCTTTGAACACTTTGGAGTGGACTTTTTCCAAAAAGGGTTATTTTTGAGGTAATTCTTGTGTTGAAGTTTTTACCTTCGGTCTGCATTTGAATGCTTTGGAGTACGCCAAGCGATTTGTTCTGGGCGCTACTTCAAAACGCTGGCTTCTTTTGCCAGTTGTCCGATTTTATCCCATTTTTTTGCCTTCACCAGATCAGGGGAAGCAACCCAGCTCCCTCCGGCGCACAGTACGTTCATCAGGCTCAGGTAAGTGGGTGCATTTGTAACGCTGATCCCACCGGTGGGACAGAACGTTATTTGAGGTAGCGGCGCTCCGAGTGCTTTAAGCGCTGGTACCCCCCCCGAGGCTTCGGCAGGAAAGAATTTCAGCATGTCATAACCACGCTCCAGCAGGCGCATTGCCTCGCTTGCGGTGGCTGCGCCGGGCAACAGGGGCAGTGTCGCGGCCTCGCTGGCTGCTAGCAATGCGTTCGTTGCTCCTGGAGAAACGCCAAATTTTGCTCCGGCCTCTTTTGCTGCGTGCACGTCTTCAGGGGTAACCAGTGTGCCCGCGCCGACAATTCCACCCGGTACTTTGGCCATCTCGCGGATCGCACCCAGTGCAGCGGGTGTGCGTAGCGTGACTTCCAGCACTGGCAAGCCACCCGCGATGAGTGCCTCTGCTAAAGGTCGGGCGTCCTCGACGTTGTGAATAACCAGCACGGGAACAATGGGTGCAAGCGCACAAATCTCGCGGGTGAAATGACTGGCATCTTTTGCAGTGAGAGTCATGGGTCAGTCTCCAAAAACGGTTGCACCTGCGTTGGCTGGGCCAACGGCACGGCGAAAAGCGGTGAATAGATCGCGTCCTGTTCCTGCCTCATTGGCGCTCAGATCGGCCTGAGCGGCGGGGCGGGCGTGCACGCCTTCGGTCAGTATTTCCAGCGTACCAGCGCGCGCATCAACGCACAGCAGGTCGCCGTCACGCAGTTGCGCAATCGCGCCACCTTCAAGTGCTTCGGGACAGACGTGAATCGCAGCAGGTACCTTGCCTGATGCGCCTGACATTCTGCCGTCGGTGACCAATGCCACCTTCTGCCCACGGCCCTGCAGAATCGATAGTAGCGGAGTCAGACTATGCAATTCTGGCATGCCGTTCGCCTTTGGTCCCTGAAAGCGCACGACAATAATCACGTCGCCAGTTAACTCGCCAGCTTTAAAGGCGTCTTTCACCTCGTTCTGATCGTGAAAGACACGCACTGGGGCCTCGACCACGTGATGTTCTTCTGCCACAGCAGACACCTTCATCACCGCTGTTCCCAGCGACCCGGTTAACCGCTTCAGCCCCCCGGTTGTCTGAAAGGGGTCGCTAACGGGGCGAAGAATCTTTTCGTTGAGACTTTGCCCGGCACCAGTCTGCCAGCGAAGATCTCCGTCAATTAGTTTGGGTTCGCGGGTGTATTCCGCAAGGCCCACTCCGGCGATTGTTTGCGTATCGGGATGCAAAAGTCCGCCTTCCAGCAAGCTACCAATCATGTACCCGAGCCCCCCTGCAGCGTGGAAATGATTCACATCTGCCAACCCGTTGGGATAAACGCGGGCGATGAGCGGTGTTACGTCTGAAATATCGGAAAAATCCTTCCAATCCAAAATAATACCACCTGCACGGGCCATTGCGACCAGATGGATCAGAAGATTCGTTGAACCACCCGTGGCATTCAGCCCGACAATTCCGTTAACGAATGCCCGTTCGTCAAGGATATCGCAAACTGGTGTGTAGTTTTCCCCGAGCGCACTTAAAGACAGTGCCCGTTGCGCGCCTGCGACTGTCAAAGCATCGCGGAGTCTGGTTCCCGGAGGAACGAAGCTCGCGCCAGGCAAATGCAACCCCATGAATTCCATCAGCATCTGGTTGGTGTTGGCTGTGCCATAGAACGTGCAAGTGCCCGGGCCGTGGTAGGCCGCCATTTCTGCCTCCATCAGCGCTTGCCTGCCCGCCTCTCCAGCGGCGAATTTCTGGCGCACCTTGGCCTTTTCTTCATTGGGCAACCCGCTGGTCATTGGACCTGCTGGCAGGAAAACTGCAGGCAGGTGGCCAAAGCTTTGCGCCGCGATCACCAGCCCTGGAACGATCTTATCGCAAACACCAAGGAATACGGCAGCATCAAACGTGTTGTGGCTGAGCGCGACTCCGGCAGCCATGGCGATAACGTCGCGCGAGAACAAGCTCAGTTCCATCCCGGCAGTGCCCTGTGTCACGCCATCACACATGGCAGGGACACCGCCAGCAACCTGTGCAGTACCCCCCACCTTGCGCACAGCTTCGCGGATCAACTCGGGGTAGCGTTCATATGGTTGGTGGGCAGAGAGCATGTCATTGTAAGTCGTGATTATACCAAGATTTCCGGCATTTGTTTTCGCCAACCGGTCCTTGTCAACACCTGCTGCGGCAAAAGCATGGGCCTGCCCGCTACAAGAAAGATGCGCCCGCGCCGGACCATTGGCCCGTGCTTCGCGCATTCGATCCAGATAGATCTGACGCGTTGGGGCGCTGCGGGCGACAATTCGGTCCGTTACGCTTTTCAATGTCTTGTTCAGTGCCATTGTGTTCGACCTTTTCGTTTCGGCGTGTTTGTTTTGCAGGACTAACGGATCGGTTAGAGGTCACGGTGGTTGGTGTCGTGCGACGGCTGGTCACCGGTGAAGGAATGGATAGTTGTCATGTATCCTGTTTTGATGCCGAAGGCCTCGTCGAGAACCATGGCTACTGGAGCGAGACAGTTGGTCGTGCAGGAGGCATTGGAGACAATCACGTCATTTGCAGTCAGATCGGTGTGATTAACCCCAAAGACGACAGTTCGGTCCACATCCGTCCCGGGTGCAGTAATAAACACACGGCCATATCCGTTCTGAAGGTGCAATGCTGCTTTCTCGCGTGTCGTGAACAATTCTGTGCACTCATAGGCAATGTCACATCCTGCCGAGTTGTGTATGGCAGTCAAGCGAATCGGATACCCTTCTATTTCAAGTACATTGCCCTTAACTTTGACCTTGGCTTTTAGGCGGCCATGAACGCTGTTGTATTTAAACAGAGGGGCGAGGTTTTCGGAAAAGCCAAATCGTTGATGGCGACCACCTCAACATCCTGAGTTCGGTTTCAATCAAAGCGCGCAGCACTCTGCGCCCAATGCGCCCAAATCCGTCAATTGCGATCCTCAGAGTCATTTTGCCTTCCCGAAATAATTCGTTGTCTTTTGGGTAAAGTGCAGTGTTAACTGTATTTTTGTTAGCGCTAACAAACATGTTTTTAGACAAGAATCAACGATTTTTATGTCGCAGTCCTCAACTCTGTCGCACGAGTGCTGACCTCAGACACCAAAAACCGAGCATATTGTTCCCGATAAATTCTTTGATTTGTTTCCAGTTCTCAATGAAATGCAAAATCGGCGCGGCGGGGATATCGCGGGCGATCAGCAACAGCAGCTATCCATTGCCCGCGCTCTAATCATAAAACCTAAACTTTTGCTGTTGGACGAACCAACTGAAAGAATTCAGCCAAACATCATTCAGCAGATTGGGAAGGTCATCACCTGTCTGGGTGGCTGGGTTGATATGGCAATTTTACTCGTCGAACAGTATTTCGATTTCACGTTTGAGCACGCAGGAATTTTCTTCATGTTACGCCGCGGAAGGGTGGTTGGATCGGGCACTAAAAAGGGCACGGTTCGGGCGCAGTTTATGGATGCTGTCTCAGTTTAAACCGCGTCTCGGAATTATTAGCTATTCACAAAATAACACGCGAAAAGTGGAAATAATACTGTACGGCGCTACCGGCGTGTTAGGGTCAGGCGAGTTTCAATATTGTCGAGACCCAGCCCTTTTCTCCACGTCGCGATCACCAGCTCCTTGACCGCAAAAAGAACGAGGAACTCTTGCCGAAGTACGGCTTCGTTGCGTTGACTTCGATTGCAGCTCTCAGGAGGCACCGACAGTCGTGAAGATTGCCGCTTTGTCATCAGTTAATGCGATCTAGCGATTGCTCGAAAACAGCAATACGCAAACCGCTTGAGATGAGTTGTAGCGCGTGTACGCAGCGATTTTCTTGGATGTAGTAGGTGCTAAAACATTCCACTCAATAACCTGTTTCTACCATAAAATGCAGCGGTCTGTATTACGAGGCGAAGATCAATCCAAAGAGCCAGACGAAAATTGATGCAAATTAACTTATTAATTTGTCTCAGTAAAAATCTGAATTTCCACCATTTTGATGTACGTCCATCAAAAATTGATAGACTCGAGGTACGTACCTCAATTAGTCTTGCTCGTGCGTACCGCGAATCGAAATTGAAAATGAAGACTGCGGGGTCGCACAGATGGGAGGACGAAATGAATAGTCATAAATTGGCGACAGCTAGTGTGATTGCGATTGCTGCTGCAACCTTTGCCAATACTGCTCAAGCCGAAGAACTAACGCTGTGTTGGGCTGCTTGGGACCCGGCAAACGCATTGGTGGAACTCAGTAAAGAATTCGAGGCCGAAAGCGGCCACTCGATGAGTTTTGAGTTCGTGCCTTGGCCGAACTTTGCAGACCGGATGTTGAACGAGCTGAACTCGGGCGGGCAGCTTTGCGATCTTTTGATCGGGGATAGCCAGTGGATCGGAGGTGGTGCAGAAAACGGCCACTACGTGAAGCTGAATGATTTCTTCGACACAGCGGGCATCAGCATGGACGATTTCGCGGATGCAACCGTCTATGCCTATTCAACATGGCCAAAGGGAACGCCGAACTATTATGCGCTTCCTGCTATGGGTGACGCGAATGGCTGGTTCTACCGTAAAGATTGGTTTGAACGTGAAGACATCCGTGCGGCGTTCATGGAACAGACGGGGCGCGAGCTTGCAGAGCCCGCCTCTCAGTTGGAGCTCCTGGAGATTGCACAGTTTTTCCAAGGACGCGAAATTGACGGTAACACTGTTTATGGTGCAGCAATCTTTACCGAACGCGGTTCTGAAGGCATCACAATGGGTGTTACTGGTGCGCTTTACCCATGGGGATTTAAATACGAGAATACTCCAGGGTCTTATGATATGGAGGGCGCTGTTAATTCGCCAGAAGCTGTCGAGGCCCTTGAGTTTTATAAAGAATTCTATCAAACCGCCACACCGCCCGGATACACCAATGCCTATATGGGCGAGAGTCTTGATGCCTTTAAATCAGGTCAGGTCGCTATGGCGATGAACTGGTTTGCGTTCTTCCCGGGACTTTATGCAGATCCAGGAGTCGGTGGCGATAAGATCGACTTCTTTGTAAATCCACCACAAAACAATGCAGGGTCGACTTTGGGTGGTCAGGGCATTTCCGTTGTTAGCTATTCGGACAAACAGGATGCTGCTCTCGAATACATTGCCTGGTTCGCCCAGCCCGAAGTTCAGGCCAAATGGTGGGGTCTTGGTGGCTACTCTGCGCATAATTCGGTGCTTAACGATCCTGGTTTTGAAGCGAGCGCACCCTTTGCTGGCGATTTTCTGGTTGCAATGCAGGATGTTAAGGATTTTTGGCAAGAGCCCGTTTACGCTGAACTTTTGCTATCTATGCAAAAGCGGATGCATGACTACGTTGTTGCGGACCAAGGCACAGCCCAAGAAGCTCTTGATCTTCTGATCCAGGATTGGACAGAGGTTTTTGAGGACGAAGGAAAGCTGTAAATCTAAAACAGTGCCAGCGACTTTGGTTGCTGGCACTCCTGCTGATGCTGTGCTGTGATTTGCCCAGCGTATTGCAAAACAATAACAAGGTCGCACCAGAATGTCTGACAAGACAATAAATCGCGTTGCCAAGGCGACGCCCCGTCGGCTTGCCCGCAAAGTTCGGGGTCTTTCAGACCGGGCGATCACCTGGATATTTGTCGGGCCGACGATTTTCTTATTGCTGGCGATCAATATTTTCCCGCTGATCTGGACGATCAATCTGAGCTTTACGAATTTCAAAGCAAACCGCATAAACCGGGCTGTCGATTACATCGGTCTGCGAAACTATGAACGCATTCTGACAGATGGCGATATTTGGCTGTCGATGCAGGCAACCGCGCATTTCCTATTTTGGACGATATTTTTTCAGGTGCTTATCGGGTTTACGCTGGCTTGGCTGATCAACCGCAAGTTCAAGGGCAATGACATCTGGACCACAATCATAGTTCTGCCGATGATGCTTTCGCCAGCAGTGGTCGGCAACTTCTGGACATTCCTGTACCAACCCCAGATAGGCCTGTTCAATTATGTTGTTGCGTTCTTTACAGGCGCTGATCCATCAAGTTTTGAAATGCTGGGATCCGTCGATCTGGCGCCATGGTCCATAGTGATTGTGGATACGTGGATGTGGACGCCCTTCGTCATGTTGATTTGCCTCGCAGGCCTGAGAAGTATTCCAGACTATATCTATGAAGCTGCAGAAGTTGACCGGGCTTCAAAGCTTCGGCAATTTTTCACGATTACCATTCCGATGGTTATGCCCTTCCTTATGCTCGCGGTGTTGTTTCGCGGGATCGAGAATTTCAAGATGTTTGATCTGGTCGTGCAACTGACTGGCGGTGGACCAGGTTCAACCACTGAACTTGCATCAATTAATCTTAAGCGCGAGGCGTTTGAAAAATGGCGGACCGGGTATTCCAGTGCCTTTGCCATCATCCTGTTCGTGACCGTCTTTGGACTGGCATCGATCTACGTCAAGGCTTTGAACAAGGTTAAAGAACGATGACCTACTCTGTTACTGAACCCACTAAGCGACAGAAATGGTTCGCCGGAACTCTGGTCATTCTGTATGCGATCATAACAATTCTCCCGCTTGCCTGGATCATGATGACGGGATTCAAGACCCCTCCGGATAGCATAAGTTATCCACCAAAAGTGTATTTTGAACCCTCGCTTGAAGGCTACGTAAACCTTTTCACGACGCGAACACGGGTCAGTCAGGAAACTCTGGAAAACCTTCC
Organism: Pseudohalocynthiibacter aestuariivivens; assembly: GCF_018457175.1. GTDB lineage: Bacteria > Pseudomonadota > Alphaproteobacteria > Rhodobacterales > Rhodobacteraceae > Pseudohalocynthiibacter > Pseudohalocynthiibacter aestuariivivens. The sequence continues at coordinate 21,703 of NZ_JAGFNU010000005.1, read as the reverse complement.
GCCGCCACAGAACTTTGCGGAAGAAATTGTTCGTAACCGCGGTATGGTGATTGCCGGACCTTCGAAATTTGGGCAGCGGTTCCTGAACTCTGTCATCATCGGCTTTGGTTCCACTTTCTTATCGATATTTCTAGGAACGCTGGCAGCGTACGCATTTTCACGCTTCAAAATACCTTTGGCGGATGATCTGCTGTTCTTCATCCTGTCAACACGGATGATGCCGCCCATTGCCGTCGCCATCCCGATCTTCTTGATGTACCGGAAATTGGGACTGTCAGACACACATTTAGGTATGATACTTCTTTATACAGGAGTGAACATATCTCTGGCCGTCTGGCTTCTTAAGGGGTTTATCGACGAAATCCCGCGCGAGTATGAAGAGGCAGCGTTGATCGATGGCTACACCCGCTTTCAGGCGTTCTATAAGATCGTCCTGCCTCAGGCCGCGACGGGCATCGCTTCAACTGCAATCTTTTGTCTGATCTTTGCCTGGAACGAGTATGCCTTTGCAGTTCTTTTGACCTCTGGCACCGCTCAAACTGCGCCGCCGTTCATTCCGACAATTATTGGCGTTGGGGGCCTTGATTGGCCCGCTGTCGCTGCGGGTGCCACGATTTTCCTTCTGCCGGTCATGATTTTCACGATCCTTCTTCGCAAGCACCTGCTGCGTGGGATTACATTCGGAGCTGTGCGAAAATGAATAAATTTATTAATGGCTTGATGCGTTTGCGTCGTGGACCATGGGAATTGGTTGCCACCATTTTTATCGTATTCGGGGTGTTTATGCTGATGCAGCCTTTCGTGATGTGGGCCTTTACCTATTCGTTCATTGTCACCCTTGTTGGCACGGTGATGTTCATCATCGTCAGCCATTTTCCGGAGTAAACCATGGCGGAGATTGTCATAAAGAACCTGCGCAAGAACTTCGGTGATTTCACGGCTGTCAAGGAAAGCTCATTCACCATTGAAGATGGGGAGTTCTTCATGTTGCTTGGCCCATCAGGATGCGGCAAGACAACGACGCTTCGGATGATTGCAGGGCTCGAACTGCCAACTTCAGGTGAAATTTATCTGGATGGTGAAGAGATCAGCCAGCAACCCCCGTCAAAACGGGACATCGCCTTTGTTTTTCAAATGTTCGCGCTTTACCCACATATGAATGTGCGGCGCAACATCAGTTATCCTTTGGTGAGCCAGGGCATGCCGAAGCGTGATGTAAAGACCAAGGTCGCGGAAGTAGCAGGCATTCTTGGAATTGAAGATATTCTTGATCGACCTGTCGGTGGTTTGTCAGGGGGCGACCGTCAACGCGTAGCCCTTGGACGCGCCATTGTGCGCGATCCCAAGGCATTCATGATGGACGAACCGCTTGGCGCGCTGGATGCGGAATTTCGCGAGCGTATGGCAGAAGAACTGCGCGCGTTGCATGATCGAATGAACGCGACCACGGTTTACGTAACCCATGATCAGCTTGAGGCAATGCAGATGGGTGACAAAATTGTTGTCATGAACAACGCAGTTGTCGAGCAGTTCGGTACTCCACAAGAAATTTACGACAAGCCCGCAACCATGTTTGTGGCTGATTTTATCGGCTCACCATCAATGAATTTTCTGCATTTCAACGGTGCGGCTCATCAAGGTGCCGCGCAGGTATCAATGAATGGTTCTTCCTACGCCGTCCCGAAGTTACACCAAAACGCAAAGGGTAACCTTGTCTTTGGGGTTCGACCTGAACACGTAAAGCTTTCAGATCAGGGCGCATTGCGTGCAAAGGTACTCGCATCGGAATATCTGGGGACCACCCAGATCATAACGCTTGAGAGCGAGAGCGGAACCCTAAAAGCGCGCGTAGACTCCCACCAATCAGTGCGTGTCGGTGAAATGATCGGGTTAGATTTCAAACCTGAAACGATCACTTTGTTCGACGCTGACTCGGGCAATGCCCTTGCCTCCGAACTTAACAAAGGAGTGGTTGCGTATGGCTGAAGTTGTTCTCAGAAATATCTGCAAGACATTTGGTGCCAACAAGGCAATCGATGATGTGTCGATGACCATTCCCGATGGGGCGTTTGTGGTCTTGCTCGGACCAACGGGTGCTGGAAAAACCACGACCTTGCGTTTGATTTCAGGGTTGGAGAAACTTAGTTCCGGCAGTATCGAAATCGGCGGACGCACAGTGAACAATGAGACACCAGCGCAGAGGGATGTGGCCATGGTGTTTCAGCAGTATTCGCTTTATCCACATATGAGTGTCCGGGAAAATCTGGAGTTTCCACTGCGCTCCCCGATCTTGAAAACACCAGAGGATGTCATTGCGCAACAAGTGGCTGAAGTGGCCGAGATTCTGCAGATATCGCACAAGCTCGACAACAAAGTGACGGAGCTTTCGGGTGGCGAAATGCAGCGGGTATCCATTGGTCGCGCGCTGGTTCGGGAACCTTCCATTTACCTGATGGACGAGCCGCTAAGCTCTTTGGATGCGAAGTTGCGGAACGATTTGCGTGTGGAATTGAAGCGTATACAGGCAAGCCTCGGCGCGACGATACTTTATGTCACTCACGATCAAATTGAAGCCATGACAATGGCGACCCATGTCGGCGTACTGCACGAAGGCAAACTCGTGCAGTTTGGAACTCCGCGTGAAATTTACGAAGATCCAAAGAGCATATATGTCGCGAGCCGCCTTGGCCTCCCGCGAATAAATATCTTGCCGGCAAATCTGTTTGATACCACGCGAAACGGTGAACATACGATTGGCCTTCGCCCGGAGAACATTCTGCAGGGGCAAGGCAAGCCAGCGCAGATTCAGCGGGTGGAACATCTGGGTGATCAGACCAGATTGCACCTGATGCTGGAAGGCCACGCCATTACGACTATTGCGGCGGCGGGTCAGGATTACCCCGCTGGTACAACGATCAATATCGAACCGAAAAACCCGCTATTTTTTAAAGCGGATGGATCGCGAATTTACTAGGGAGGCGACTGGATGGTACAGTTTGTGAACTCAAAAGACAGCTTGGTAACAGAAGCAATCGATGGGATACTGGCAGCGTCTGGCGGTGCACTTACGCGTTTGGACGGATACCCGCACATCAAGGTTGTCTATCGGTCGGATTTGGATAAGTCCAAAGTCGCCCTGATTTCTGGTGGCGGGTCCGGCCATGAACCGGCACATATCGGTTTTGTGGGGCAGGGCATGCTAACAGCAGCAGTGTGTGGCGATGTTTTTGCCTCACCGTCAGTGGAGGCTGTCCTTGCCGGCATTCTTGCCGTAACGGGCGAAGCAGGATGTTTGCTGATTGTCAAAAATTACACGGGTGATCGCCTGAACTTCGGTCTGGCGGCAGAGCGCGCACGTGCTTTGGGTCGAAATGTGGAAATGGTTGTGGTCGACGATGATATCGCCTTACCTGACTTGCCACAGGCACGGGGCGTCGCAGGTACGTTGTTTGTCCACAAAATCGCAGGTGCCGCTGCAGAAGCGGGCGAACCTCTGGCCAAGGTCAAAGAAAAGGCCAGTGCTGTGATTTCTGCAGTTCGTTCGATTGGCATGTCGCTCGATACCTGCACCATTCCGGGCTCCGAAAAGGAAAACCGGATTAAACGAGGTATGGCAGAACTCGGTCTTGGTATTCATGGCGAGGCAGGAGTTGAGCAAGTTGCCTTTGACACTGCAAAATCGGCGATGGTAACCGTACTGGACAAGCTTAGTGGGCATTTGCAGCCCGGTCCGCACATCGTACTTCTTAATAACCTGGGCTCTACCATGCCCTTGGAAATGTCCGTCCTTTCTTATGAACTTGCAACGGCTGAACGTTCAGAAGATTTCAAGTTTATAATAGGACCCGCCCAGCTGATGACATCGCTGGACATGCATGGGTTTTCAGTTTCAGTGTTGCCTGCCAAGGATGAATGGGTCACGGCAATGCAAGAGCCTGTTGCACTCGCAGCATGGCCGCAGATGCGGGCGATTGCGCGTGTGAAAAGTGCCGCGTTGCCAGATGGCCTGAGCCCAATCCGTCCAATTCCGTCAGAGAACGCCGACACGCGCTCAACGATAGAGGCGATCTGCGACCTTCTAATTGAGTCCGAACGATCCTTGAATGAACTTGATGCCAAGTCTGGAGACGGAGATACAGGCAGCACGCTGGCCAGTGCAGCCCGTGCTTTGAAGGGTGCTATGGACCAAATGCCCTTGGCAGATCTGACCCAACTTTTCCCAGCGCTTGGTAATGAATTGAGTCAGACCATGGGCGGGTCGTCTGGCGTAATTCTTGCAATCTATTTTGGCGCAGCTGGCGATGCATGTGCAAGCGGTCTGACAATATCAGAAGCGCTGAGTGCTGGGCTTGCGCGTGTCAGCCAAGTTGGCGGAGCTGTTAAAGGAGATCGAACCATGATTGATGCGTTGGACCCGGCGCTTGCTGCATTATCTGAGGGCATTAAGAGCGCTGCCCTGGCAGCGCGAGAAGGTGCGGATTTGACAGCAAAAATAGGAACTGCCAAGGCCGGCCGGGCCGCTTATGTCCCTGAAGAAAACCTGATCGGGTACAACGATCCGGGTGCTGAAGCCATCGCACGTGTCTTCGAAGGCCTTGCGCGTGAAATAGGTTGAATTAGAGGTTTCTTTGACAAAGCTCGTGCCAGAAAAAACCGGCAAACCAACGGTCAACGATGTTGCCCGCGTTGCAGGGGTCAGTCTTGCAACCGTCGATCGCGTCCTGAACGCGCGCCCTGGTGTGCGGTCTGTTACGATCGAACGCGTGAACAAAGCTATCCGAGATCTCAGCTATGTCCGTGACACTGCGGCTGCCAACTTGGCGCGTCGGCGCATTTACAACCTTCTGTTTGTATTGCCAGCGACCCAAAATGAGTTTGTCGCAGCTCTTGAAGCTCAGATTGCAGCGCAGTCAGAGAATTTGCAGACTGATCGAACCCGGCTTAGCATCGTCAAGGTACCCGCCTTTGATCCGCAGGAACTCGTCCGAATTGTCGAAAGTATTGATCCGGCAAAAATTGACGGCATCGCCGTCTTCGGGCCAGAGACACCGTCGGTTCGTGATGCCCTTCACCACGTAAAGGAAAAGGGAATCGCAGTTGTCTCGCTGGTATCAGATTTGCCAAGTTCGTCGCGTGACCATTTTGTTGGTATAGACAACGTCTCGGCAGGTAAGACCGCAGCCCAGTTGATGGGTCGGTTCGTGCCGGGAAATCACGGTAAGATTCTTGTAATAACTGGCTCAAGATTGGCGCGTGATCATCTGGAGCGGCGTCATGGTTTTGACGAAGTCATGGCCAGTGAGTTCCCTGAATTTAAGATATTGCCATCGCTTGAAGGACGCGATGATGCAGATCTACTATTAAAGTTGTTACCCCCTTTGTTTGCGAAACATCCTGATATTCGCGGGATTTACTCTTCAGCGGCAGGGAATGACGGGCTTATACAGTTTCTTCGCGAAAATGCCCTTGATCAAGAAATTGTCGTTGTTGGGCATGAGTTAACACCACTATCCCGCGCAGCCTTGGAGACGGGGATATTCGACGTAATAATTTCGCAGGATACCGGGCACCTGGTGCGTAGCGCTGTACGGCTTTTGCGGGCGACTGCGGATGATGCTCCGTTCAACCCGGCGCAGGAACGAATCCGAATTGATATTTACCTGAAGGAAAACATGCCCCCTGAATGAGGGACGGAATTATTTATAATGGGAGAATAAGATGAAAACGATCAAGGGACCGGCGTTGTTTTTAGCGCAGTTTGTCGGGGATGACGCGCCTTTCAACTCTTGGGATTCCATTACGAAGTGGGCGGCGAATTGCGGTTACCTTGGCGTTCAAGTTCCCAGTTGGGATGCCCGGCTGATTGATCTGGACAAGGCTGCATCGTCCAAAGATTACTGTGATGAGTTTAAAGGCAAAGCGCGTGAAAATGGCGTCGAAGTCACGGAGCTTTCAACCCATCTGCAAGGGCAACTTGTAGCGGTACACCCCGCGTATGATACTGCATTTGACGGATTTGCAGATCCGTCGGTGCACGGCAATCCCAAGGCGCGTCAGGAATGGGCTGTTGAGCAAGTCAAGATGGCTTTGAGCGCGTCAAAGAACATGGGGATTGGCGAACATGTTTCTTTCTCGGGTGCTTTGGCCTGGCCTTATGTTTATCCATGGCCGCAGCGACCTGCAGGTTTAATTGAAACCGCGTTTGATGAACTGGCGGCGCGCTGGCTCCCTATTCTGGACCATGCAGAAGCATGTGGTGTGAATATTTGTTACGAAATTCACCCCGGCGAAGACCTGCATGATGGTGTTACATTTGAAATGTTTCTGGAGCGAGTGAATAATCATGCTCGTTGCAACATGCTTTACGATCCGTCGCACTATGTGCTGCAATGCCTTGATTATTTGGACAATATCGACATTTACCGCGATCGCATCAAGATGTTCCACGTCAAAGATGCAGAGTTTAACCCGACCGGACGGCAGGGCGTTTACGGTGGATACCAAAGCTGGGTAGATCGCGCAGGACGGTTCCGGTCTCTGGGCGACGGGCAAGTTGATTTCGGGGCGGTCTTTTCAAAGATGGCGGCAAATGATTTTGATGGCTGGGCCGTGGTGGAATGGGAATGTGCATTGAAACATCCGGAAGACGGTGCCCGAGAAGGTGCCGACTTTGTTCGTGATTACATTATCCGCGTAACGGAACGTGCATTTGATGATTTTGCAGAGACAGGTGCCGATACAGCTGCAAACCGAAAAATGCTGGGGCTGGATTGATGCGAACGGATTTTGTTCCTTTGCTGCCGTCTGCTTTTGTCCACGATCGGGCGCTGAAATACTTTGATGGAGATTTGATATGAAACATGCAATTCGCCTCGGTATGGTCGGAGGTGGAAATGACGCCTTTATAGGTGCGGTGCACCGAATTGCTGCGCGCATTGACGGCAAATTCGAATTGGTGGCCGGGGCGCTTTCATCATCCGCGGAAAAGTCACGCGCATCGGGTGAGGCACTGGGTTTGCCTGCAGACCGCATTTACGAAGATTTCAAGCGAATGGCCATTCGTGAGGCTCGCTTGAAAAACGGGATTGAGGCGGTCGCTATCGTTACCCCGAACCACGTTCACTATGCTGCAGCCCGCGAGTTTCTGAAACGCGGCATTCATGTGATTTGTGACAAGCCGCTGACCTCGACACTTGCTGATGCCAGAAAGCTTGTGAAGATCGCAGAGGCGTCTGACGCGTTGTTTGTGCTTACCCACAATTACACCGGTTATCCCATGGTTCGTCAAGCCAAGGAAATGGTTGCGGGCGGGGCGCTGGGCAAAATTCGGGTCGTGCAGGCGGAGTATCCGCAGGATTGGTTGACTATACATCAGGATTTCAAACAGGCGGAGTGGCGGACCGACCCGGCAAGGTCTGGTGCGGGTGGTTCGACCGGCGACATTGGCACCCATGCATTCAATCTTGCTTGCTTTGTTACGGGGCTGGAGCTGGAAAGTCTGGCGGCTGACATCCAAGCCTTTGTTCCGGGACGGCAGATAGATGACAATGCTCATGTCATGTTGCGGTTCGAGGGCGGCGCGCGGGGAATGCTTTGGTGCAGCCAAGTTGCGCCAGGAAACGAAAACGCGCTGCGCTTGCGGGTTTATGGCGAAAAGGGAGGTCTTGAATGGGTACAGGAAGATCCAAATTATCTTTGGCACACACCCTTCGGTGAACCCAAGCGTCTGATCACCCGAAATGGGGCTGGCGCAGGTGAAGCTGCCGCAAGAATGAGCCGAGTTCCACCCGGGCATCCCGAAGGATATCTGGAAGGATTTGCAAATATTTACTCTGAAGCCGCAGCGGCAATCATTGCCAAACGCAACAACCGGACAACACCTCAGGATGTCACCTATCCAACCGTCCATGATGGGCTGAAAGGTGTTCAATTCGTTGATGCATGTGTCAGATCCTCGGCGCGAAACGCTGCCTGGGTCATGTTAAAGTAGAGGAATGTAGATGTATCTGGGGTTGGATCTTGGCACCTCTGGGCTTCGCGGACTGCTGGTTTCAGAAGACGGAACCGTCGTTGGTGATGCTACGAAGTCATATGACGTCCAATCTCCGAAATCGGGTTGGGCTGAACAAGACCCCGCCGTATGGGTCGGTGCTTGCTTGGGCGTGCTGTCTAAACTCGCCACCGGCTTTCCCGCAGAGTACCGCGCCTTAAAAGGCATAGGAGTCGCGGGGCATATGCACGGTGCAACGATGCTTGATCACTCAGGCAAGGTTATTCGCCCCTGTATCCTTTGGAACGATACCCGCGCGGCGAAAGAAGCGGCAGAGCTTGATGAAACACCTGGGTTTCGCGAATTGTCCGGCAATATTGTTTTTCCGGGCTTTACTGCCCCCAAACTGTTGTGGATGGCGCGGAACGAGCCTGAAAACTATGCACTTGTCAGTAAGGTGCTGTTACCAAAAGATTATCTTGTTTTCTGGCTCACAGGCGAAATGAGCAGTGAAATGTCGGATGCGTCAGGGACCAGTTGGTTAAATGTCGAGGAAAGGGCATGGTCTGAAATCTTGATCAATGGCTCCGGCATGCGGCGGGATCAGCTACCTGATGTTGTTGAGGGATCCGATGTGGTTGGTCAGCTAAGCGTTGAGCGGGCGCAGCAAATCGGCCTGTCGACTGATGTCTCTGTGGTGGCAGGTGCTGCAGATAATGCCGCAGCAGCCTGTGGTGTCGGGGCGTTTGAGGAAGGGCAAGGCTTTGTTTCGCTTGGGACATCCGGCGTAATCCTAGCCGCCAAGGACCGCTATGCTCCTGATCCTTCTACGGCTGTACATACCTTTTGCCATGCCATGCCAATGAAATGGTACCAGATGGGCGTGATCCTGTCGGCAACAGACAGCCTGAATTGGCTGGCCGACAATCTTGGGCATAGCCCGGAAGAACTGGCTGATTTACTACCGGATAAACCCTTTGGGCCGGGCGCTGTCCGGTTTTTGCCTTATCTGTCGGGTGAGCGGACACCACATAACGACGCCAATACCGGAGGTGCCTTCCTGGGCCTTTCGCGCGGTAGTGATCAGGCCGCATTGGTACAGGCTGTTATGGAAGGTGTCAGTTTTGCGCTTCGTGATTGCCTTGAAGCCTTGCATTCGACCGGCACAAGTCTTGGGTCCGCTCTTGTTATTGGGGGTGGGTCCAAATCTGCTTTTTGGGTTCAGACCTTGGCAAACACGCTGGGGATAACCCTACATCTTCCGGCCAAGGGCGATTTTGGTGCTTCAATGGGGGCTGCGCGGCTTGCCATGATTGGGGCAGGCGGGCTTTCTCCGCAAGAGGTTATGGTCCCTGCTGCGATTGAGGTGGAAATAAAGCCGGATAGGGTTTTGACAGATGCCTACGACGTCTCCTACCGCGCATACAAACAAACATATGAAGCCATTAAGGACTTGCCATGAGTACCAGATTTTTTCCAACCAACGCCATTGCGTTTGAAGGTTTCGCAAGCACCAATCCGCTTGCCTTCCGTCACTATGACCGGAACGAAAATCTGCGTGGAAAGCGGATGGAAGACCATTTGCGCTTCGCTTGTGCCTATTGGCATTCTTTCGCATGGCCCGGTGGAGACCCCTTCGGTGGGCAAACTTTTGATCGTCCGTGGTTTCCTGACCGTATGAGCGATGAGATGGCCGCAGCGAAGCTGAAGGCCGACATCGCATTCGAAATGTTCACCACGCTTGGTGTGCCCTATTTCTGTTTTCACGATGCGGATGTACGCCCCGAAGGTTCCAGCTTTGCAGAAAACACTGCAAATCTTGAAATCATGACCGAGATATTTGCCGAGAGAATGGAACAGACAGGAGTGAAGCTTCTGTGGGGGACGGCCAATCTGTTTTCGCACCGCCGTTTTATGTCGGGTGCTTCGACTAATCCGGACCCAGATGTTTTTGCCTACGCTGCAGCCACAATAAAAACCTGCATGGATGCAACGCACAAACTGGGTGGGGAAAATTACGTGCTTTGGGGAGGGCGCGAAGGATACGAAACCCTGTTGAATACTGATTTGGCGCGTGAGGATCAGCAAATGGGCCGGATGCTGAACATGGTCGTGGATTACAAGCACAAGATAGGTTTCAAAGGCGCAATATTGGTCGAGCCAAAACCACAGGAACCAACGAAACACCAGTATGACTATGATGTCGCAACTGTTTATGGGTTTCTGAAACGCCATGGACTGGAAAATGAAATTAAACTCAACATCGAACAGGGCCATGCCATATTGGCTGGGCATTCGTTTGAGCATGAAATTGCAACGGCCAATGCTCTTGGTATTTTTGGTTCGATAGACATGAACCGCAATGACTACCAGTCAGGCTGGGACACGGACCAGTTCCCGAATAACACACCCGAAGTGGCACTCGCGTACTATCAAATCCTGCGAGCGGGTGGATTTACCACCGGCGGAACAAATTTCGATGCAAAGTTGCGGCGTCAATCACTTGATCCTGTTGATCTTTTGGCCGCACATGTCGGCGCCATGGATGTCTGCGCGCGTGCGCTGAAATCGGCAGTAGCGATGCTTGAGGATGGAGGATTAGAGACAGCATTGAAAGAACGCTATGCCGGATGGTCGGACCCTTTTGCCCAGAAAATCCTGTCAGGGGATTGCGATTTGGAGGAATTGGTAGACCATGTCGAGAAAAAAGACCTGAACCCCGAACCAGTTTCAGGAAAGCAGGAAATTCTGGAAAACTACGTTAACCGGTATGTTTGAAGAAACTGCAAGCTGACTGATCCAATTCCTATTCGGGCCACGCGATCAGACAATTTGTAAATATCTGGACCTGCACGTCCCGAAAGCAAGTGCTGAGCTTGAAGAACACATAACCATGCACGCTTGGCTTTCGCTTCCGGCAATAGCCGAACGTCGGTTCTGGCTGTAGCAAACGACGGAATGAAGCCCAAAACCCTATTTTCATGCATTTAATCATCCGATATATTTACTGCCTAGAAGGAGTTGACAGATGGCTGGTGGCTAGGCGCGAGACGGTGCTGTAAACGAACAGATTGAAAGCTCGATTAAGGATGAACTGGCGCGCATGCAGGCGCGTAGGTCTCCTATCGGTGAGAGTTTGACCAAATTGCGCTGAGTGCGATGAGCCGATCCCAGAAGCCCGCCGAACTGCGATCCCCGGTGTAAAGCTATGCATCGACTGCCAGAAGGAGCGGGACGGTGTCTATGAGGCTCGTGGAGGGATCAACCGGAGGGGCAGCAAGGACAGTCAGCTGAAGTGATGTCCGGTAACGCAAGTATCGCGGGCGCATAGGGGGTTTGGGCAAATCTTCTCGCCAGGAAAAGCGACAGATCAGGGCGCTTTGCCTCGGCATTTGCGGCGTTCCACAGGAAAAAGAACTCTTTTGCTTTAGCACCCTTGCTGTCTTGATCCGGAAGGTCAGGCAACAGTCGCACGCGGCGCAGTACACGTTCCTCGCTGATCTTCAGCATTGAACAAAGCGTCTGGGTGGGTTTCGCCGCCGGGTTTTCTGACGCGTGTCTTTCATCCTGACGCGCCTTTCGCAGCAACTTGGCATCGAAGAAACAGATATTTCGTAAGCCATGCCACCCGATAATGCGGCTTTGGCGGAATGGGTTATAGGTTTGGCACAGTTTGCAAGTATGCAACCAAGGGTTTCTGAGGCAAGGTTCCATCGGTGCTACGAATCTTGGCTGGAGAAGCGCGAATGAGACTGACCGTAAACGGAAAGACACATGAGGTAGATGTCGAAGGCGACATGCCGCTTCTGTGGGTTCTCAGAGACGATTTGGGGATCACCGGCCCAAAGTACGGTTGCGGTGTTGCCGCCTGCGGTGCCTGCACAGTGCATATCGACGGTGTCGCGGTGCGTTCCTGTCAGGTTCCGGCAGCGGATGTGGACGGTGAGGTTACGACGATTGAGGGTTTGGGTACGCCTGAGGCGTTGCATGCCATTCAGGCGGCCTGGGTTGAACATCAGGTCGCCCAGTGCGGCTATTGTCAGTCCGGACAGATTATGCAAGCCGCCGACCTTTTGACTAATGTTCCCGATCCTACGGATGCCGATATTGATGATGCTATGTCTGGGAACCTCTGCCGTTGTGGTACCTATCCGCGCATCCGAACCGCAATCAAATCCGCCGCAGCAAAAATCAACGGAGCCTGAAGTCATAAGCCGTATTGGAAAAATCGCGCGCCGCAGCTTCCTGATCGGATCCGCCACAATAGCTGGTGGTGTTGCCTTCGGAATCTACAAAATTCGAACGCCCTATCCAAATCCGCTTGAAGACGGGCTTGCGGAAGGCACCGCCTCCTTTAACCCATGGGTTCTGATCGACAGGGAAAGAGTCACTCTAATCACACCACATGCCGACAAGGGGCAGGGTGTGGTGTCGTCCCAGGCCGCGCTGATAGCCGAGGAACTGGATATTGAATTCGGTCAGTTTGACGTAAATTTTGGCGAACCGGACAAGGCCTATTGGAACACAGCAATGGCCGATGAAGCTGTGCCTTTCATGTCAACGGACGAAAGCTTTGCCGCAGAGTCGATGCGCAGCGCAATGGGCGGGGTGCTGAAACTCTTGGGCATGCAGGGCACGGGTGGTTCGACGACGATACCGGACAGCTTTAACAAGTTGCGCCGTGCGGGTGCTGTTGCGCGCGAAACACTGAAACTGGCGGCATCTCAGCAATCCGGCGTTCCGGTCACTCAACTCAAGACGGCTAATGGTGCCGTCCAGCTGCCAGACGGCTCAGAGCTGAAATACACCGAACTGGCCGCAACTGCAGCCGGGATCGAACCGGTCACAGATGTTGAATTGCGCGCACCTGATCAGTGGCGATTGATCGGCAAGCCGATGCAGCGGCTTGACATAGTCGCCAAATCAACCGGCACCATGGACTACGGGATCGACCTCAGGATCGAGGGCATGGTCCATGCCGCTGTTAAGATGAATCCTCGCCAAGGGGGCACTCTTCGCAGCTACGACGCCTCGGAAGTTGAAGACATGCGCGGAGTGCGGAAAATTGTTCCGATCACCAATGGTGTCGCGGTTATCGCCAATAATACCTGGCGCGCGATTCAGGCGGCAGAAGCAATCACATTCGACTGGGATTCAGCACCTTATCCCGCCGAACAGGATGCACATTGGGAAACAATTTCGAAGTCTTTCTCCGAAGAAAACCTCGATTCCAAATGGCGCGACGACGGCGATGCCGAACAAGCGATTGCAAAAGGCGAGGTGGTTTCCGCTGAATACCGGGCACCATATGTGGCACACGCTCCGCTCGAGCCGCTCAATGCCACAATACTTGTAACGGATGATGCGGTCGAGATCTGGAGCGGTCATCAGTTACCTCGCATGCTGCAGCAGATCGTCGCCAGTATTACCGAGCATGAAGCAGAACAAGTGAAGTTCCACAATCAATTTATCGGCGGTAGTTTCGGCCACAGGCTGGAATTTGAACATTTGAAGCAAGCCGCCGAAATCGCCACCCAGATGCGCGGCACACCCGTCAAGCTGACCTATAGCCGGGAAGAGGATTTTGCCCACGACTTCCCGCGTCATATTGGTATGGCTCAAGGTACGGGTGCGGTTGTCGATGGTAAGGTTGAGGCGATCGATCTGCAGGTTGCGATGCCATCAGTGATCTCATCGCAAATGGGGCGGGCTGGCCTTTCCATTCCCGGACCGGATTCTCAGATCGCCGCCGGTTCCTGGAACAATCCTTACAACTTGCCGAACTACCGCATGCGTGCCTATCGGGTGCCAGAACTTGCACCGGTGTCGTCCTGGCGTTCGGTCGGCGCTTCAGCTAACGGTTTTTTCTTCGACAGCTTTCTCGACGAACTAATCCAAGCAGCGGGTGCAGATCCAATGGAAGAACGCATCCGGTTGATGGGTCATGACACCTCGCGCAGGGTGCTCGAGGCCGTGGCCGAGATGTCTTCGTGGGGTGGTAAGCTAGCAGCAAACAAGGGCCGCGGTGTTTCGTTTGTCGAAAGCTTCGGCACACCCGTGGCCGAGGTGGTTGAAGTCACGAACACCGACGATGGGATCCGCATCGACAAAGTGTGGGTGGCCGCAGACGTGGGCCAGATCGTTGACCCGGTGAATTTCGAGAATCTTGTACAGGGCGGCGTCGTTTTCGGCTTAGGCCACGCGATGAACTGCGAAATCACCTATACCGATGGCATGGCGGAACAGGCGAACTTTTGGGATGCAGAAGGGATGCGCATGTACCAATGCCCGGAGATTTTTGTAAGAGGGCTGGAAAACGGCGACAAGGTGCGTGGCATCGGTGAGCCCCCGGTTCCACCTGCGGCTCCGGCGCTTGCGGCTGCGATCTTTGACGCCACCGGACAGCGCCTCCGTGAGATGCCATTTAATAAATTTGTTGATTTCGTTTGAGCGGAGACATTTGAATTTTCAGCGGACGCTCCATCCGATGTGGCGCGCCTGCCTATTGGAGTGCCACATCTGAGTGACTTGAACTAAAGACCAACGGTTTGAATGATTGAATATCGGTTTCATGATGCAAATCGCAGTTTCGTCAGAATCTAATCATTGACAGAAAGCCTTTCACTTTATCCAGCTCATTTTTCCGCCCCCGTGGTTGTTCAGACTGGTGCCCAGCCTGCACTGTTTGGCGTCGCTAATAAGGGGAAAAGGAGGGCCGAGACGTCATATAGGGTATCAGGCGCATTAGATGGGGTCTAACAACCTGACTTCAATTTCTGCTTCTTTTCCATATCATCCCGTATTGTTTTCGGTCGCTTAAACCGCAGTGGAAAGAGCACGAACAATCTGAACACGCCTGCGGGTTTGTTTGCCTTTGCCGGATCGGGAGGGTTCGGCGCATCTGGACATGCACCGACAATGGTTTATGCAAGTATATGAATTTCCAAGGACTAAGAGATAGTGGTTTCGATTTGAGCACATCGTCAGGGCGTCACATCCCACGGCGCGAGATTAATGCCGCGCAACGTATCATGGCTTCGCCCATTGGCGAAATTCTGGCGCGCCGCTGGCTGGACTGGTTAATATTGCAAGGTCTCAAACGGCTGTTCTTCCCGTTTTCGCGGCTTTGGGCGGCCGCCAGGGCAGCGAATGGAGAGGTTGATGAGTTCGCTGCCGCTGCTCCGCTCACACGTGAAATCAGATACAAGGCTAAACTGCGCCGGGCTTTGAGGATTTTTGAGCGCGAACGTGCCAATATCAACAGTGTCGAGCTTTTTTGGCAGGAGAATTTTTTCGGGTCCGGTGATGTTCCGGAAAAACATCTTATCTCGCTTGAAGAAGCACGCCTTCATGCACGCAGCCGCTACAATGTAACCCGGCGGCATTTCACCTATCTGCGTCATTGGCTGGCAACGACGGTGTTTCCGAGTTTCGTCACCCCGCAAGAGTTTGAGGCGGTTTATGGTGTCAGCGGAGAAAAGTTTGAGCAGTTGTTCGCCCCACCTGTAATGATGCCGAAGGTGGAGAGATCTCGCAGCATTGCGACCGCTTCGGGGCGGGATAGCTGGATCCGCTTTGCCTCTCCGGCGGCACATATGGGTGATGACGTCTATGCCCGGGTGCATGAACCTGTCGGTATCGAAAACCCACCCACCCTGATCTTTGGTCATGGGATATGTGTCGAGTTCGACCATTGGCGCAACCTGGTTGACCCGATTGCTAACTTGCCACGCTGGGGCATCCGCGTGATACGGCCCGAAGGCCCGTGGCACGGACGCCGGGTACCTGAGGGGTACTATGGGGGTGAGCCTTTCCTGTCCAGGGCACCAAAGGGCGAATTTGACTACTTTACAGCCCAGCATCGCGAATGGGCTGTGCTCATGGATTGGTCGCGGCGCACCAGCACGGGGCCTGTCGCCTTCGGCGGTAGCAGCCTAGGCGCACAATCAGCCCAGATGACATCAATAAGGGCCCGCAACTGGCCCAAACACCTGCAACCGGATGCTTTGTTCTTGATGACCCATTGCGAACATGTGGGTGACGTGGCAACGGACAGCGATCTGTCCGATATCTGGGGGCTACACGAACCTTTGGGGGCTTTGGGATGGCGCCGGGACATGCAGAAGGAATGGCTGGCTAAACTTGATCCATCTGGTGCGCCCGTAGTGCCACCAAGTAGGATTGTCAGCGTTCTGGGTCGACATGACCGGGTCACACATTTTTCCTCTGGTCAAAAGCTGCAGGAAAAGTGGCGATTGCCCCCGGAAAATCGGTTTGTATGGCCATGCGGTCATTTCACCGTTCCTTTGCGTTTGGGTCATGACACACGCCCGCTGGATCGGCTGCAGGAAATTTTCGATGAGATTGCAGTGCGGGAGACCCGGTAGTGCTCGGATACCCGATCACACTGCCCTTGTGGGCAGCAGTACCCACGCTCGTATTGGCTGCGTTGGGGGCAAAAGCATTCATTTTCGACCCGATTATCCGCCGCGTCTTGAATCGGCGGGAACGGGATCTCAAGGCACACCTGAATACTACGCTCATCCGCCCCTTACCCGCGGTTTTGCAGGTTCCGCGTCGTGTTTTGATGGAACGGCTTTTCAACGACGCGGAAGTGCAGGCCGCTATTGATCTTGCTGCCGATACAAGGGGGCGTGACGCCGCAGAAAAGGAAGCGCGAACCTATGTAGACGAAATGATGCCGTCCTTTTTTGCACTCTTTTATTTTCACGTCGGCTACTGGCTCGCGCGCCGGTACCTGCGGTCGATGTATGATATTCAAATCGCACAACAACCGCCACCGGGCGCCTATACGGACATTCCAGAGGACGCCAGTATCGTTCTGGTGGGCAACCACCGGTCGAACATGGATGTCGCGGTTCTGAGCTATCTGGCGTCGCGCACCAGTATGGTATCTTTCGCGGCGGGAGAATGGGCCGCAGTGTGGCCGGTAAACCGGATCATGCATATGAGCGGGTCGTATATCATCCGCCGCGAAGCCCAAAGTCGCCTCTACAAAAAGGTACTCGCCCGCTACATCCATATGATGATCGGGGCACATATGCCTCAGGGGATCTTTCTGGAAGGCGGGTTAAGCCGGGATGGTGCTATCCAGCCCGTCAAGCTGGGGCTGATGCGCTATATTCTTGCGGGTCTCGGAAAAGGCGGTACGCGCGATATTGTCTTCATTCCCGTGGCTTTCAACTATGACAGGGTTCCCGAGGACCTGACCTTGCTTGCTCATCAGGATCACGGCTTTGCCAGGAAGTCGAAATTTTACACACTTAAAAGCACGATTTGGCATTCCTTCGGAGTGAGCGCTCGCCTGCTGCGCATAAGCCGTCGTCGCTATGGACAAGCGGCCGTTAGCTTTGGCCCTGCGCTTTCAGCGAGGGACTGGCTAGCTGAACACGGCGGATCGGTCGAGGCCCTTGATGATGAACAACGCAAGGCAATCGTTGCACCAATAGCGGAATCGATTATCGGACGCATCAGCGATATCATCCCGGTCTTGCCGGTTTCGCTGGTCGCGACGGTAATCCATGAATCCGGCAGCGACATCCTCCAAAAAACGGAAATCAAACAGGGTGTCTTGCGCTTGCTCGAAAGATTGCGCCAACGTAACGTGCCGATGGCGATAGACGAACTGGATGGCGAAACAACCTACCGGAAAGGATTGGATGTTCTTCTGTCGCGTGAAGTTCTTATCCAGGACGAGGGACACTTGTACCGTAACCCGGACAAGAAAGCCCTATTGGCCTATTTCGCCCGCACCATAGCCCACTATTTCGAAGACTTGAGTGAGGAGAATAAAGCCACCGCCCCGCTATATAGTATTCTAACCGTATCAGAGCCGGAAACACCAACCTGAGACGGCTAACGATCTTCTGGCCTTCAGCGTTCGGATCACGACAACACGCAGATTGCTCTTTTTTGCCAATGAATTCCACCAAGAAAAAGTTATTTTCTTTGTATTTTCGAGTGTTGCACAGACTTCCGTTCAAAGTTCACGTCAATCGTATTAACGCAAAGAAAATTAGGGCATTCGACATGCTGTCAGCCATCGCGTGATGGCTTCCTTCTGCGGGTGGTCCGTCGCAAAAGTGGCATAATATGCTTTACCCGTGCTCAGCCGCATGTTGGGCAGTTCTACTAACCATCCATTAGATAAATATGGTTCGGTCAGGTGCGCCCAGGCCAGAGCGACACCTTTACCTTCCGTCGCCGCCTGAAGGATGAAGTGATAGCTTGGCACAGGATGGATTTCGGGCAATTGTTCGCATTTGATCCCAAAAGCACGAAACAGATCTGACCAACTTACCCAGCCAAATTCACCAAAATCTTGTGCTATTAAAGGCAGCGCAGACAAATCACCGGGCTGAACCATCTCTTGCTGCAGCCGGTTCGCGCTCAGCAAAGCAGGTGCGCAGACCGGAAAGACCTCTTCTTCAAAAAGCAAGGACGCATGCATACCGGCCCAGTCGCCTGATCCGAAGCGGATGACGATATCTGCATCGTCGAAATCAGCATCCTGTGGTTGGTCTGACGTATTCAGCCGGATATCCCAACCCGGCAGCAGCGCCCTAAGCGGTTCCATACGTGGAAGTACCCACATATGGGCAAACCCGTGTGTGCAGACGATGGACAGGCGGTCTATTGTCTGCCCGCGCATTAGCGTTTCCACAACAGCGCGGATATGTCCCAATCCTAGCTCAGTCGCCTTAACGAGCTCGTCACCCGCCGGAGTCATTTCGATCCGATTGTGTCGGCGATGAATTAAAGGCGTTCCAATGAAGCTTTCCAGATTGGCGATAAAACGGCTGACAGAAGGCTGCGGCATGCCAAGATGATGTGCTGCTCTGGTAAAGCTTTGCTCGCGTGCTACAGCTTCAAAGACATAAAGAGCTTTCAGGACCGGCTGGATGCTTTTGCGTTTATACATATATTTATTATATAATAGTTATGTTTTTATTCCATCTTTATGGCCGGTAGTATTATTTTATAATGTATTAATGATATGACTAACGGAATCCTGATGATGAAACATACAGCACAGAACACATTGGATGTCACTTCGGCTGATGTTCTGGAATTTCCTAATGGCATTCGCATGCTTCAGGCTTGGCAGGATGCTGACGCAACCCGCATGGATGAATTGAAGCAGGTGTTTTTGGATACTGTCGAAGGCAAGTTCGACAGTGATTTCGCGTGGAATGGACCAACAGATGCGATTCATATCGGTGGGTCTATCAACTTGATGACGTTGACCATCATGCATGATCTGTTTGGATATGACTCATCTGAATTCTACAAAGGTAATCCCGAACGGTATGTGCGTACAACACTGATGACTCGGCGTTTATTGGGGATGAATAAGCTGTACCTGAGTTGGCCGGTTTACGCTTTCACAGCCGAGGCCATGGGCCAGCAGACCATGTATCCTGACAAATTTCCTCCGGGGTCGGATCCTGATTTGACGTTGCTCAACCGGGAAAACTGGCAGCAGCCGCGAACACCCGACTTTACCAAGGGTATACCAGCCATAATCGAAGAAATGATCCGAGTTTACGTCAGCTTGACTGGCCTGGAGCCGGTACTTCACCTGTCAGCGCCTTACAGTTTGGCTGCGGATACGTTCGGGCAAGAGCCGCTTCTGGCCGCACTGGTGCGCGAACCTGAGTTCGCAAAAGATTTACTGAGGCATCTGGCCGATACTGTCCATCGCCCATGGATCAACGACTTCATATCCAAATTTCCCAACGGCTGGATCGAATTGTCGGATGCGTCGGGGTCGCCCTTCTTTGTCGGGCCAAGGAATTGCCGTGATATTTCTATAGACGCGATCAGGTATCTTGCAAAGAACGAGCCCTGGGGTGATCGTGTGTATGACGCCAACTATCGTGGCGACTACGTGACTCAGGCGCAGCAGAAAAACCGATGCAACGCACGAAAAGGCGGCACCTCTGCAGCAACGAACCCAGCGGTGACACTGGATGAATTGACTGAGGCCAAACATTCTGTCTGCCGCCACTATGTACAGCGCCTGCACGATGACAGAGTGCCTGTTGACTACTACCGCGACAAGGCGATTGAATGGAACGTGCCGCTTTTTGCGGGTGTGGGTTCATCACAAATTGACCGCAATAGTGTGGCCGATATGGATGCAGCAAAGGCTGATCTGCGCTCAGTTACCCGCTGTGATGTCGACGCAGTGAAAACCGTCGCGCGTACGATACGTGACAACGGGTACAGCATCACAAATCCACCTTGGCCGGGTACGATTTATTTTGAAGATGTCAGCTCAGAATCCAGCATGGAGCTGATCGAAGTAATAGTCCAAACAGCGCTGAATGAAGGGCGCTATTGAGAACGCGACCTGATCGCAGAGCGGACATTGGATTTGCCGCCGAAACCGGGTACTTCGGGCTCAATCCAGTTGATCGCTGCGTGATCAACGGCTTCTGTGCGGGACAATCGTGCCGTTTGCAGCACATACAGGTTTTCTTATCAACCTGCCCTCAGTTCTCATAGCTGGTTATTTTAACCATGTCGGTGCAGGTTTTATTTCCCCTACAGTCGCCCTAAGAGAGTTTTCGACCGAGGGTGCTATGTGTTCTCCAAGTTGGCTTTTCTCAGCGTCCGACAGGATACCAAGGTGGTCGAGAATTGCCAGCAACGCGGCCCCGCGAGGTCGTGCGTTGCCGTCCGCTATCTTCAGTGCAATGCCAAGCCCCTGCGCGGGCAGGGCTGCGACGAGTATGCCTTCGGCACCGGTTTTAGCCAGGACCACGCCCTTGGTTGCAGCAATCAAGGCGCTGACGATTGTGCCATGGCCCGCCGCATGGAGCGGGTTTTGGGCGATAACCGGCATGCAACCGAAAAATTGCACTGGTTCGCTCCGCACTCAGATAGGCAGGATTGCTGAACCGGGCGATGGCATGCTCCAGCCTTGCCAAGGGCATCGTGATCGCCGGAAAGCCGCAGCCGTCGATTCCCACGGGAAATTTTCTCAAGTCTATCTCTGCGAGGTCAGAGAGAATATCTAAGGCGCGCTGTTGCAGAGGGTGCCCGATCAGATGATAGTCGGCGGTTGGTAGTCCGAGATGCAGCGCATTGGTCAGAAAGCCCGCGTGTTTGCCCGAGCAATTGTGATGCGAACGGCGGCCATGCTGGCCCGAGGCCAGAACATGGTTGGCGCTTTCGATATCGTCGGGCAGCACACTGCCACAAGCCAGGTCATCATTGCCAAGCCCCAGACGGTGCAGCCAGGCTTCGACCAGGTTTTGGTGCATCGGCTCGCCCTGGTGTGATGCGCAAGCCAGGGTCAGTTCGGCGTCACTCAGCCCAAACCTGTCACAGGCGCCGCATTCGATCAGATCGATCGCCAGCATTGGTTTCATAGCAGAGCGCGGGAAAACAAGCTGCTCTGGTTCCCCCCAGCTTTCCAGCAGGTTGCCTTTGTGATCGCATACGACCGCCGCGCCGAAATGACGGCTTTCGACGGTTTTATTTCGTGTGACTTCGACAAATAATTCAAAGGACATGTCGCATCTCGGTCACTGGAGTAAAGGGGATTTTGGTCAAAGAATCTGACTGAGGAACATTTTGGTGCGCTCGTGTTGCGGATTGTCGAAAAACTCGATCGGGCCACTTTGCTCGACGATGTCGCCCTCATCCATAAATATCACCTGATCGGCGATGGTCCGCGCGAAG
>NZ_JAGFNU010000044.1 GCF_018457175.1 Pseudohalocynthiibacter aestuariivivens | reverse complement strand
AATTGAGCTTATTTTGTTCTCTAATCTGTCAATGTGCACTTTTCATATTTGCAGGGTAATTGACGTCTGAGGTTGCCTTGGTTCTCTTCGAGCTGACGGGCTCATGATGGGGTTGGCTGGGTGTGGACCGGCAAGGTTGAAACCGCGATCAGACCGGTAATCTGCTCTGTCGCTACAGAATCGGCGCCATATTCCACGCCCTCCCTCGGGCGTCGTCCCGCATGGGAACTCTTATAGAGGAATCCTCGGTTGTTCAGGTTATCGTTACGCAACTTGGAATTCGGTTTGATCGCGCATCATGGCATGCAGGATGATCGCAAGACGTCTGGCCAATGCCACCCGCGCTTTTCTCATTGTCGAGCGCTGCCCGATTGCGCGCGCCCATGACTTGAGTTTCAGCGGTGCCACATATCGCGTGAGCATCACATTTGCGGCTTCATAAAGCAGTGTTCGGACGCGCACGTCCCCGCGTTTGGAGATGCTCCCGGTGTAGTCTACTTCACCTGACTGGTGGCGTTTGGGAACAAGCCCGAGATAGGGCCCAACATCTCGCGAACGCTTGAAGCGTGTCGGATCATCAATCGCTGCGACAAACGCCAGTGCGGTTA
>NZ_JAGFNU010000043.1 GCF_018457175.1 Pseudohalocynthiibacter aestuariivivens | reverse complement strand
GGCGGTTTCAACGGGTGGTCGCAACACTTTAGTCTTTTTGGAAAGATGGAGTGTTAGAGATGAAATATCGGACGCGGACGTTTTACACGGACAAACAGAAATCTGAGATGTGGGATCGGTGGCAGCGCGGCGAGTCGATGAGTTCGATTGGACGGCATTTCAATCGTGCGTCGTCTTCGATCTTCCCGCATTTGGCCCAGTTCGGCGGAATCCGACCCGCTGCCCGTAAGAGGTCGCGGTTTGCTTTAAGCCTCACAGAGCGGGAGGAGATATCTCGCGGCTTGGTCGCAAAGCAATCCTTCCGTTCAATTGCCAAAAGTCTGAAGCGGTCGCCTTCGACGATCAGTCGAGAGGTCCGCAGGAACGGTGGACGTCAGGCCTATCGCGCGGCGCGCTCGGATCAACGGGCCTGGGACTGCGCAACGCGGCCCAAATCATGTAAGCTCTCGTTCAACGACCCATTGTGTCAACTGATTGCACGCAAGTTGCGTCGGAAATGGTCGCCGCAGCAGATTGCAGGTTGGCTTAAACGCAAGCACCCGGATGAGGAGCAGCACCGCGTGTCGCATGAAACGATCTACCGCAGCCTTTATGTGCAGACCCGTGGTGTTTTGAGGAAGGAATTACAGCAGTGTTTGCGCAGCCCGCGTGCCATTCGACGGTCACGGCATGCGACCCAGAAAGGGCTAAA
>NZ_JAGFNU010000042.1 GCF_018457175.1 Pseudohalocynthiibacter aestuariivivens | reverse complement strand
GCGAATGGAGACCTGCCTGAACTGCCAACGGATGCAGAAGAGGTCATCTTCGATCTTTGCGATCAGCTGTTGTTCCTACATACGAAGATTTTGCGCCATTCGCGGCATATGACGCAGATTGCCAAGCGGGAGAAACGCGTTGCACTGTTGCGAACGATACCCGGCGTCGGCCCGATCACAGCGTCAGCAATTGTTGCCACGGTCGGCAGCGGCAAGCAGTTCAACAATGGCAGAGAGTTTGCCGCCTGGTTGGGGCTGACACCGCTTAACAAATCAAGTGGTGGGAAAAGACGCATAGGCCACATCTCGAAGATAGGAGATCAATACATACGCCGTTTGTTGGTCCTGGGCATGACGTCCCGCATTCGGTCGATCAGGTCGGAGCCAAAAAAGTTTGATCCGTGGTTTGCAGACATCCTATCACGCAAGCCAAGCAGAGTGGCCGCAATTGCCATGGCCAACAAAACCGCCCGTATGATCTGGGCCGTGCTGATGCGAAATGAGCGCTACAAAGTGAGGATCGTTTGAACTCAACGACCTGAAACAAGAGTATGCAAGACCAATGAAGTGATGGAACTTTGTCAGCCCTAAAACCAAGAGGCCCCGTGCTTTGTCCTGAACGCTTGCTGTTCGATGTGCGGAATGGGACTTGGTTGGTGGAAACCATCAGGGCCAGCGGCCATGTGCGTCGCGCTAAGAGGCCGAACACAAGACTGCTTCTGACAAAACGCCAAGCACAAAATTGTACTTGCAAAAAGG
>NZ_JAGFNU010000041.1 GCF_018457175.1 Pseudohalocynthiibacter aestuariivivens | reverse complement strand
GCAGCAAACTAACGCTTTGAACCCAATTTGATCACGATTTTATCGAAAGCCTATTACTGCTGCGAAACCAGTAGGAATACTTTGACACCGAGATTTGCAATGCTTCTATTGAAGCAAGCGCACGGCTCAAACACGAAGCAAGGATGGGTTTGGAGGTTTTCGTGACACTCAAAGTAATTGGAACTGGATTTGGTAGGACAGGCACCGATTCAATGCGCGCCGCTCTGAACATTCTCGGCGTCGGACCCACACACCATATGTTTGAGCTAGAAGAAGGTATGCCCCTGAGGCAGCCATGGCTTGATCTTGCCAAGGGCTCGCAGCCGGATTGGGACTTCCTTTTTTCGGGTTACCACGCTTGCGTGGACTGGCCTTCAGCCTACTACTGGCGATCTTTGATAAAAGTGTATCCCGAGGCGAAAGTCCTGCTGACGATGCGGTCAGCGGAGAGTTGGTGGAATAGCTTTGAGGCAACAATCCTTAAATACATCCAGAGCGGTGACGATCCAAATGGGTTGGCCAAATTATTAGTTGCTGAACAAGTCTTTGACGGGCGTCCTGACAACCGGAACCATGCCATTGCGACCTATAACCGGAACATAGAAGAGGTCATCGCAACAGTCGATCCTGAGCGGCTCTTGATCCATTCTCTTGGAGACGGATGGGAGCCGCTATGCAACTGGTTGGGCCTTTCCGTTCCCGAGGTCAGTTATCCGAGCGGAAATACAACACAGGATATTGTCGGGCGATTTGCTGAAAAGGGCGTTGACCTGTCATAAGCAATACGTTTGGCGATGAACTTTAGACCTCTTGATATCTAATCAAGGGGTTTAAAACCTTTGACCTTGTGAAAGCGTCAGATGACCGCCCAGATCGGACTTTCGCCGAGGGCAACTTCGGCAGAGCACGTGCAACCAAATACAATGCCACACGGTTTTCAAATATCCAGTTGCATGAATACAAGGTAGGGCTGGAGCAACGGATCGTTCTCCCCTTCTGGATAATATTCGATTTTACGAAACCCGAGCTTAAGATACAAAGCCTGCGCCGCCGTGTCGTAGATGCCTGTGTCCAATAGAACGCTTTCTGCGCCTAGGTTTCGAGCATCCTTGAGAATGCTTTCCATCAGCTT
>NZ_JAGFNU010000040.1 GCF_018457175.1 Pseudohalocynthiibacter aestuariivivens | reverse complement strand
GAGCTTGGCCTCGCCTCGGTTGATGTCACAGTTCCGCCGAACCACGTTCTCGGACAACTTGAACGGCCAAAACGCCTGCCACCCGACCCGCGCACCGAATTTGCGGTCGTCGACCCAGTGATCTACCGCAGCGATGCGCCCTTCATTTCCGAGATCAATCGCGAACTCGCCACTCGCCCGCCGGGGCAACGCAAGGTGCTCATTTTCGTACACGGCTACAACACCACGACAAGCGACGCGATCCTTCGGCTGACGCAGTTCGTCGAGGACACGGATTACCAGGGCGTGCCCGTGCTTTTCACATGGGCCTCCGCTGCCAGGACGCCACGTTATGTCTACGACCTCAACAGCGCGCTTGTCGCGCGCGGAATGGTCAAGGAGATGGCAGGCATCGTCAACCGGACGCGGGCCGAGAGCGCAGACATCTTCGCCCATTCGATGGGCGCTTTTCTGACCATGGAGGGGCTCGTCGACGCACAGCAGGCCGGCAGTCTGGGGCGTCGCACTCGCATCGACCACATCATGCTGGCCGCGCCCGATATCGACATCGACCTGTTCCGCAGCCAGATCGCGCTGCTGCCACCCGCAATACGCGGTAAGATGTTTATTCTTGTCTCCAAGGACGACAGCGCGCTCAGATTGTCGCGCCGGATCGCCGGCGGCGTTCCTCGCGTAGGGGCCGCTGACGCGACGGAACTGGAAACACTCGGGGTGACCGTCATCGACCTTTCCGAGATCAGCGATTCGAGCTCCGGCAGCCACAACAAATTCACCGGCTCTCCCTCGGTGGTCCAGCTTATCGGGGCCGGATTAAACTCTGCCGGCCACTTCGGGGAAAGCAGCACCCCCGGCCTCGACCAGCTCCTGGCCGGCTCGCCGATCCGTATCTTTGGGAATTGAACGCACGCCCGAGAGCAGTCAGTCCAATGGGGGTAATCCTCCCCGAGGCAGTGTCAGAGGAACTTTTTTGCGCTCAGAGTTAGCGCCTCCTAGCGTCTGTGGAGGACAAAACTTAGCCCTTTTCGGTACTTCAAAACCAGCCCGGAGATCATCCGCTTAGCGGTGATGTTCTACGTTCGCTACCCGCTGTCGCTTCGGAATGTCGAGGATCTGCTGCACGAGCGTGGCATTGGGATCAGCCACGAAACTGTGCGGTTTTGGTGGAACAGATTTGGCGCGATATTTGCAGCCGAAATCCGCAGGAAACGCGTCGAGCGGATGCGCGCGCATTCAAA
>NZ_JAGFNU010000004.1 GCF_018457175.1 Pseudohalocynthiibacter aestuariivivens | reverse complement strand
TTTCTTGTGATTGACCTTCCAGCCCTCCATCCGCAAAAGGGCTGTGACCTTCCTGTAGCCATACCGACCATACTGCTTGGCCAATCTGATCATCGCCAAACGCAGCGCATCGTCATTCGTTGGCTTGCCGTCATTCAACGCACGATGAAGAAAGCCGGAACACTCAAACCTATATGGTGAAGGTTTGTTTCCGAGCCAAGCACCTCGGCTACGCTCGATGCCGCATCCCAGTACTTGCACGCAAATATCCCACCATGTTTTCCTGAAGTTTTTTTGCAATTTCAGGGGCTGGTTATGGAGCAGGTTTTCATGGTGCAAGACCGACGGTCAGGCGTGTTGATGTTGTTTGATGTTTCCGGGGTTGAGAGACTTCTTGGCATCGAATTGAACTACATCAATTGGGCAATCCAATCGGATGGCGTATTTGAAAACCCATATTGGCGTGTAAGCTAGAACACCCTTTTAACTGTCCAGTTGGCTGAGCGCTTCCAATTGGGCGAGTGCGATCCTAAGTTCCTTGTCCGGCATGGCGCGGATCAGGGTCATCGCTTCAGCCTCGCGCTTTAACCTGTTCGGGCTCCGGGAGGGGTCATGATCCTGCGCCGGAAAGAACTCTGTAATTGGAACGTTGAAGACGCCTGCCAACAAAACAAGTGTGTCGAGGCTTGGCAGGCTTTTTCCGGTTTCAATGTTTGAAACGGCTTCAGCTGTTCGGCCAATGGCTTCGCCAATTGCTGCCTGGGTTTGACCCGTCGTGCGCCGAAACGACCGGACTTGGCCGCCAAGGTAGGTTTTTAAGTGATTGCTCATATGACGAAGTAGACTTCGTCTTGTGCATCAATAAATCGAACATACTTCGAAAAGTTTTGCAAAACACGACCGGACTTCATAGTTTGCGCAAATCAGTGCATTTACATGAAGCGAAGACGATTTGCGGGACGATCCAAAGAATATCGTTATTGCCGCAATCGATGTCGGTGCTCCCAAGAACATTGGCTGGGCGATATTGGATGGTGATGCCGTTGAAACGGGCAATGGCCTTGATGCATTCATTTGTTGTTTTGCAGAATTGGCTAAGGACAAACCAGCTGCATTGGGATTTGAAGCACCTTTGTTCGTTCCAATTAGCCGCCCGTTGAACCGGCTTACTGCTCAACGCAATGGCGAGAACGGGCGTCCGTGGTCAGCCGGGGCCGGGGCGACGGTAACAACAATAGGTTTGGCAGTGGTTTGTCATGTTCTGGAAGGTTTGCGAGACCGTCTTCCCAGTAAACCTGCGACATTGGATTGGCATAGCTGGACCAACGGCAATGACATGTTGCTCTATGAGGCCTTCGTCAGTGGTGCCAACCACGCCGGACCCGGGGAGCACTGGAAAGATGCGCTCAACGCAGCTGAAGGGTTTCGCGCAGCGCTCCCTGATCTCAATGCTGCAAATGCGGTATATGAAGACAACGTCCTATCCTTGGTTGGAGCCTGCATGATGCGCACGGGCTGGTGCCACAATAACAACCCAGTTCTCGCCGACCCATGTCTGGTCATTCGCCCTTAACAAAGGGGTTTGTAAGGCGCTGTTTCAGCTGATATTTTCGGATATTTTTTGCTGTAACTGAGAGGTAGATATGGAGCAGGACAACAAAGGTGAACCGGATCAAGAACCTACAACAATAGCGCTGACGATAGCCGTTCCAGAGAAAGTGGGCTGGTCGGTCAGGGCAGGGGACAACACTTGGTCGGGAGATGATATCAAAGGTTTGGTGCAACATATTGGGGAGACCAAAATCGAATGGCCTGCAACGCTGTCGATCTCACTGCTGTTTGAGTTGACGGGGGACGTTGAAGCGGTACGGTCGAGACCAAATCACCCAACAAAGGGGCGAGGCATTTGAGCGACGACACTTGGATACAGACATTCACCGGGAAGAAATTTCCACTTACCCATCCAGACCCAAACAAGATTGATATAGAAGACATCGCGCACGCTTTGTCGCTGCTGTGCCGGTTTAATGCGCATTGTGAGAAGTTCTATTCGGTTGCCGAACACAGTGTTCATGTGTCCCATGAAATCGACCCTGAACCGTCGCCCAAAAATTTGGATCTATCGTATCCTACAATGATGTTTGTCCTGAAAGGTTGCTGGTCTGTCGTATTGATGACAATCTTAAGGAGCCCAAAGATTGGACACATCTCTCCACGGTGACGAACAACAGAATTGCTCGTTTCGATTTCTAGCTTCAGCATTTTGTAGGGCGGTTTGAGAATTCAAGGAACGGAAAATTTCTGGTTCGCCGAAACCTAAATGGAGTAAATCTTGACAAGAAACTTGGAACATTGAAGGTCGCAGAAGACAAAGTGTGCTTTACATTCGAAAAGGCGCTGCGAGATAAAAATTATAAGAGACGTTTCGCTTTTTTCAGCTACTCGAACCGTTTGAGTTGCAAACAAAGCAGATATTCGAACAAAGTCGACTATAGGTCGCTCAGTTGCGATAGTAGGTCTTTGGCGCATCTGCGAGAACAGTAAAATGCGACCCTAACAACGGATTTTATGTTTTGGCTAACTTATCTTCTCGCAAAATTGATAAAACGCTGAAATTCGTAATGGACGAGTTGGTTCGTTACCACGAACTTTCTCAAAACATTGAGAGCATAAAGTCAGCCATTAAGAACGATGGTTGGCTTTACGAAATTCCGCTTGAAGGAAACCGAAAGAAGATAATCGGAAAAGCCGCTCACAAAAGGCTGGCCCAGCTATCAGAAACCGTCGTCAGCTCTGAGCCCAAACTCGTAGGTCGTGTCCGCAATTCAGATTTCTTGGAA
The DNA here is from genome assembly GCF_018457175.1 of Pseudohalocynthiibacter aestuariivivens. Lineage (GTDB taxonomy): Bacteria > Pseudomonadota > Alphaproteobacteria > Rhodobacterales > Rhodobacteraceae > Pseudohalocynthiibacter > Pseudohalocynthiibacter aestuariivivens. The sequence goes on along the minus strand of NZ_JAGFNU010000004.1, from coordinate 280,398 downwards.
GTCTTAAAGGTCGAATTTGGAAAACTGCTTCTAAAGGGCTGTGAGTACGATGATAAAGAGTTTATCGATCACTGCATCGAAGTGACTTGCCGAGATAAGCTTGTCTCGAAGAACTACTATATCCCTTGCCTCGCCCCAAACTTCCGAGGCATGACAAAGTTCTCTATTGGTCCCGTAACTTTCTACGATAAGAAAGTTTTTCTAGAAAGGCACGGTCCTGAAATATCCAAAGAAGGTTCTGTCACTCTCGAAGAATTTGAAGCTAAATATGATGTTCAAAATTGGATAGCTCACGTCCGCATATCTGGTTTCTGCGAACCAAAGGCCCAAGAGCGAGCATATCTTTCCGTACGCATGGCCATTGCTGCAATTAAGTCACGACTCCGACTGCAGGACAGTAAGTGGCTAGGAACATCGAAGCAAATGATGCCCAAGCTTCTCGAGTTTTTTATGAGTTCCTCTTCTGCTTCAGACGAAAAGGAGTCGATCTTTTTTAGTTGGCATAAGCAGTTCATTTTAAATGCGGAAAATGATGTTGTAATGCATCTTTTGTCAGATGGTTCAAGAGACTGGTTCATCTTGTTTGGTTCGTTTTTAGCAAAAGTTATCAATGAAGGTAGGTGGAGATTTCTCGAGCAGAAACTCATTACAGCGATGATATGGTTAGATATTGGTAATAGCCCTGCGAGTGATGCTGAACGAACCGTAGCCTTTTCAAATTGTTTAGAAGCACTGTACGTATCTTCTGACAAAGGCATAAAGCAGCAAATTGTAAAAAACTCGAAGGTCATTCTCGAATTTTCTGGTTGGAAATCTGATTTGAACGGTAAAGTCGGGGAATTTTACTCGAAGAGAGGCTCGCTGGTTCACGGGGAAGATATGCCTTTAGGTGAGGATATTGCGAATTCGACCTATCTTGGGAAATACCTAACAGACGTTAGCATTGAAGGCTTTTTTTATTTCGCTGCTTGGCTATTAGAGAAACACAGTCTTGCGAAGACGAAGGAACACGATCGGCCATTTAATGGACCGAATAGCTTCACGAAAGCCCTTAGTACTGAGCTCCCTCTGTTTATCCAGGAACGAAAAAAGCTACAAAAGAACATTAAATCTATTTAGTGGTTTATCTGTTGCATCGTGACTGAAATTGCTGCCCTTGCAGCGGTTTTGTCGTATTGCTCCATTTCCAAAGGTTTAGCCAGATATCTCGTTCGGCGAGAATTCGGCGGGAAGACATCGAAGATTATGCTCGGATTAAAAGTTCTAGAATACAAAGACGCTCTGACAGACGAATTGAAAAAGCCTGGGCGCTGGATCGTTGCATATGTAGAATCGTCGATGGCGTGGCCGGTGCGTGTCCAACGTATCGCGTACCTCGGGCAAGAATACTGGATCATTCCGGTCACTATCGATGCGTATCCTGGAATAGCTGTCCGAGTCCAAGGCAAAGATGAGGACGAACTGCGGGAAAAAATACTTCGCTTCTTAAGTGTATTGTCTTGGGTCGAAGGGAAAGGATCGGTATTGCTGTCTTTTGGAGGAGGCAGTGCACTCTACCCCTACAAACGAAGTTCCAACGCTGGCCTCGTTATTAGAGATCAATTTGATCTATGCTACCTTCCCGAGATAACTGAAGCAAAGCATCAATTGGCATTGGCTCTTATGCGAGAGGGTCGAGGTTTAAGTCACATCGCTTATTCGTTTCTCTCTTTTTACCGGGTGTTGGAAGTTGCCGTCGGAAAAACAAAGATCAAAGAATGGGTTGCGCAAGCTGTAAATCGCTTGCCCAATGGCGAGGGAAAAAGAGCATGGGGCAAGTTGATCGCTTCAGGTATCTTAAATGTATCTGATCACCTCTACAAATCCGGGAGATGTGCAATTGCTCATGCGGGCAGCAATCCGATTGTTGACCCCGATAAACCCACTGATTCAAATCGATTATATCATGAACTACCGCTGGTCGAAGGTTTGGCTGAACTCGCGATTGAGGAAAATTTTAATGTGCAAACCGCCGGGAAAGTTTTTCGTGAGCATCTCTATGAACTTTCCGGCTTTAAGAGGATTTTGGGCGCAGAAATAGTTCAAAGTGTTGTTTTGGGAAAGCCAATTGGCGCGAGCAAGGAAATAGACGTGCCAGTTATCGACTTCCAGCTAAAGGGAAAGGGGCCTTTCGAAGCGCTTAAGGGGTTGCAACCAACTTCTTTTGTGCAAGATGGGAACAAAGTTCATGTCGAGTTCGAGCGTGAAGATGGACGGCTCCGAGTGAAGTTTTCCTTGAACTTTACGGAGGAACGTTTGGAGTTTGACATACATGATGGATTTTTCGGTGCCCAAGATGATGACTCCTCAACGTATGCGTTTCACAAGGCGGAGTTAACCGAATTTGCTAAATGGTATTACTTGAACGGCTCTATACAGATCGCCGACTCCAAGACAGGTGAGCTTATCGCGCGAAAGGACGCGTTCATTCCAATCAACGTTGTTGTGCAGCCCGACGAATTTGACAAAGATATTGAATTTTGGCGATCCATCGCTGAGAATCGAAGAAAATTGGAAGCTGCTAAGTAGAATGGCACAAGTACAAATAGCAGTGCTGCAAGCCCCTAACATTCTTATGGTTGCTCTGGGCTCTAGACGCCTGCGTTGATTCCTAGCATTCTTTATGGGGCGCCACCGACGCCAATCCAATTCACCCAAATTCCAATAGCGGTGACTACGACCGAAATCCCTACAGCGATATGGCACTCTCAGCGAAGGTTTTGCCCGCTGAGAGCCTTGTCTGCCTATGCCGGAGCTTCCTCGTCCTTCTTAGCTTCATCATCACGGATGTTGCTAAGAACTAGCAATGCATCCCGAACGAGTGACCTTTCAATAGGAGGCATCTCAATATCGGAATTGTCATGCACGAGCATAACTTTGATTGCATAGTCCTGAATGGTTACGCATCGCAGTTCAGCTATCTGATCTTCAGTTTCGCGAAGTCGAGTGAGTTTTGAATCAATACAGTTCCTGACAATGCTTTCGCTGAGGTGGAACCATTTGCAGTAGAGCTGATACATCGTGAGTTTCATTTGAAGATCCTCCCAATGTTCTACGCAGCTACATTTTCAAGGCGGCTTCTGCGGACTTCCCTTACGAGGCAACCAACATCGCCTACAAAGAGCCAATCAAGAGATAGGCCTTGTTGCCGGGTGTAGGCCAAAAGCTCGTTGGTTGGTGCGCCGTCGTCATCAACCAAAGTTTCTGGCGGTTTTGTTCCTGTCCACTCGGCAAATTCTTTTAAACGAGCGTGTGCTGGTTCAAGATCGAGTTCTGGAAGTGTCATGTTCGTACCTTTCGTGTTGCAAATAGAAGCGCGAAACCGCGCATTGCAGGGCGAAAGAGACAACCAAACTATATTAACTGAGAGGGTTCTTCAGATACCTGATGGTGGGAAAATTGGCGGGACAGAGTTTTCTATATCTCGCGTTTTCGTTATATTTCAGTATCTTAATGATTTTATTTGGTGGAGCCTAGGGGGATCGAACCCCTGACCTCTTGCATGCCATGCAAGCGCTCTCCCAGCTGAGCTAAGGCCCCGATCCAGAATTAATCTGTGCGCTGCTATCTAGGCGAGCGTGGGGCCCAATTCAAGTGAAAAGAGCCCCATCTTAGATTAATTGTCGTCGTCATTCGCAGCGACATCGACGATCTCGTCAAGAGAAACGTCACCATCATCATCGTCGTCATCGTCATCGTCCAGAAGATCATCGGCCAGATCGACATCTGCGTCGTCATCCAGAACGACTTCTTCGTCTGCTACAACTTTTTCGGCTGAATTTTTATCTTCTTTGTCCGCGATCATCACACGTGATTTGTTGCCGGTGTCCAGATTAACCACTTCGCCGGTATAGGGGCTGACGATCGGATCTTTGTTCAAATCATAAAAACGTTTGCCAGTTGTCGGGCAGAGGCGCTTTACACCCCATTCTTCTTTGGCCATGAATTTTCCCTTCAAGCGTCGCCATCATTTTTGAGAGTCGCAGCCAACTGCCATACCCTGCGATTACTGTCAAAGGCTTTTGAATAACATTTGCGCAATTGGCGAAAATGACGTGAATAAACCTTCGTGTTACGGTAAATATCAATACAAAATTAAAATACAGGCAGCGAACAGCAGATGATCCTTACGGGCGATCCACCTATTGAAATTGCGTTGAAACGGTCTGCGCGGGCGCGTCGGCTGTCGCTGAGGGTGTCGCGGTTGGATGGGCGCGTTACACTTTCGTTGCCCAAAAGAGTACCAGTTGAAGAAGCTCTGGCATTTGCTCAGGAGAAAGAGCACTGGATTCGCAAGCATCTTGAACAGCAGCCAAAAACAGAAAAAGTACAGATTGGGGGGCAGGTGTTGTTTGAAGGCCGGCTGTTGAAAATTGTACCCGAGACAACACGCAGGGTGCGTGCTGAACAGGATGCGCTTGTTGTTCCTGATCAACCAGCGCGCACAGCAGCTCAGATTAGAGCTTTTTTAAAAGTTGCGGCGCGTGACAGGTTGCAAGCTGCATCGGACCACTATGCATCTGCTGTTGGGTGCCCTTATGCTCGGCTAACTTTGCGTGATACGCGGTCGCGGTGGGGGTCCTGCACAGCAGAGGGAAATCTGATGTATTCCTGGCGGCTGGTCATGGCACCGACGGAAGTGCTGCGCTACGTGGCGGCGCATGAGGCAGCGCACCTGAAGGAATTAAACCATTCCCCGGCGTATTGGAGCGTTGTTGAAAAAATCTATCCGGACTATCAGGCCCCGCGGAGCTGGTTGCGAAAGAACGGTGGTTTGCTGCATCAATACAGCTTCACAGATTGACGATGCCCACTGATATGTGATCACAATATAGCATGTTGATCCATTCCCGCCCGACAGAGGCAGTAACCGCTGCTCACGACAGGTTATACCGCAGCCTGCGTAGCCAGATTATGCATGGTGAACTGGCACCCGGTCAATCCCTGACCATACGCGGGGTTGGCAAAGCCTTTGGTGTTTCCATGACCCCTGCACGCGAGGCAGTCAGGCGGCTGTCAGCAGAAGGTGCGCTGACGATGTCTACCTCGGGTCGTGTCTCGACCCCAGCGCTGTCAAACGAACGTCTGGAAGAGCTTGCCGCCTTGCGCGCCTTGCTGGAGCCAGAGCTGTCTTCCAGGGCTTTACCACGTGCTCATATCGCACTGATTGAACGTTTGCAGATGATCAACGGCACGATTTCTGAAGCCGTGGCAAAGCAGGATGCCGTTGGTTATATCCGTACCAATCTGGAGTTTCACAGAACGCTATATCTGCGTGCCCAGGCCCCGGCAATGTTAGCTATGGTCGAAACGGTCTGGTTGCAGCTTGGCCCTACGATGCGCGCCCTTTATGGACGTTTGCGCCAGACAGATCCGCCACGAAACCACCGCCTGATTATTGCGGCCCTTAGGGCAGGGGATGAGCCGGGCCTGCGATTGGCGGTGCGCACGGACGTAACTCAAGGTTTGCGCCTGCTGATCACCTAACAAGCAACCAGTTGTTTTAAAAAGAAAACGCCAGCAATATTGCTGGCGTTTCCAAGTTCTATTCAGCTGTTGGCCTCAGGAATGGATCGCCCCGTCGCCGCAGGCGAGTGCCGCTTCGCGGACTGCTTCGGAACAGGTAGGATGCGCGTGGCAGGTCAGGGCAATATCCTGTGCCGAGGCGCCAAATTCCATTGCGACGCACAATTCATGGATCAATTCACCTGCGGATGGGCCCAGAATATGCGCCCCAAGAATACGGTCTGTTTCCGCGTCAGCCAGGATTTTTACAAACCCGTCCCCCGCGAACATCGCCTTTGCGCGGCCGTTACCCATGAAGGAAAACTTGCCAACTTTATACGCGCGGCCTTCTTCTTTCAGGGTTTCTTCGGTCTTTCCCACACTTGCAACTTCGGGGGCTGTGTAGATAACGCCGGGAATAACGCCGTAGTTTACATGGCCTTTTCTGCCTGCGATTACTTCTGCAACCGCCATGCCTTCGTCTTCGGCCTTATGTGCCAGCATTGGTCCTTCGATTGCATCACCGATGGCATAAATACCTTTGACGTCAGTTTCCCAGTGATCGTTTGTCTGGATTTGACCACGCGGGAAGACAGTGACGCCTAACGCCTCAAGGCCGAGACCTTCGGTATAGGGACGACGACCGGTTGCGACGAGAACGACATCTGCATCAAGTGTATCTTCCTTGTCGTTTTTACGCAGTTTGTAAGTGACTTTGGCTTTGGCTCGCTGTTTTGTTACGCTTTGAACCGCAGCCCCCATGATGAACTTAAGCCCTTGTTTTTTCAAAGTTCTCTGGAATGTTTTACAGATTTCAAGGTCCATGCCGGGGGTGATCTGATCAAGGAACTCCACCACGGTCACATCCGTGCCAAGCCGTGCATAGACCGACCCCATTTCAAGGCCGATCACGCCCGCGCCAATCACGACCATGGTTCTTGGAACTTTTCCTAATGCCAGTGCGCCGGTCGATGTGACGACGGTTTTCTCATCCACCTCAACACCGGGAAGGTCTGAGGATTCAGAGCCGGTTGCGATAACGATGGCCTTTGCTTCATGCACCTCGTCACCGACCTTAACCTTGCCTGCCTCTGGGATAGAGCCCCAACCTTTCAGCCAGTCTACCTTGTTCTTTTTAAACAGGAATTCGATACCCTTGGTGTTCTGCCCAATGACGTCATCCTTATAGGCGAGCATTTGGGGCCAATCGACAGAGGGGCTTTTGCCCTTCAGGCCCATCTTGGCAAAGTTGTGCTCTGCCTCGTGCAGCATATGGCTTGCATGCAGAAGCGCCTTTGACGGAATGCAGCCGACGTTCAGGCAGGTGCCGCCCAGCGTGTCACGACCTTCGACACATGCGGTTTTCAGGCCAAGCTGCGCGCAGCGGATCGCGCAGACATAGCCGCCGGGGCCGCCGCCGATGATGATCACGTCATAGTTTGCCATGGGGGTCTCCTGTAGGGAATTTGTAAGTCTTTAAAGCAATCAAAGACCGTTTTTTAAACTTTTACAACTTTTTGCGGTGGAGACTTCCTGAATGTAGGGTGCCATTTTGAGAGAGACGCCAGTTTTTCGGGAAGCGGGTCGGGATGTTCTGGCGGCAGAACACCCCGGGTTCATTTTATAAATCCATCAGCAAGCGGCGCGGATCTTCGAGCGCTTCTTTGACGCGCACGAGGAATGTCACAGCACCTTTGCCGTCAACGATCCGGTGGTCGTAGCTGAGCGCCAGATACATCATCGGGCGGATCACGACCTCACCGTTGATTGCCATTGGGCGGTCCTGAATTTTGTGCATCCCCAGAATACCGGATTGCGGTGGGTTCAGGATGGGCGACGACATGAGCGAGCCGTAGACACCCCCGTTTGAGATGGTAAAGCTGCCGCCCTGCATTTCTTCCATCGACAGCTTGCCATCGCGAGCACGCGCGCCCTTTTCGGCAATTGCCTTTTCGATGGTCGCGAATGACATGCTGTCAGCATTGCGGATCACTGGTACGACAAGGCCGGTTGGAGTCCCTGCAGCGATGCCCATGTGAACGAAGTTCTTGTAGACAACATCTGTACCATCGATTTCGGCGTTGACCTCTGGTACTTCTTTCAGCGCGTGAACACAGGCCTTGGTGAAGAACGACATGAAGCCAAGCTTTACGCCATGCTTTTTCAGAAACAGGTCTTTGTATTCGTTCCGCAGGTCCATCACAGCACCCATGTCGACCTCGTTATAGGTCGTGAGCATGGCGGCGGTGTTCTGGCTTTCTTTCAGGCGGCGCGCGATGGTTTGGCGCAAGCGGGTCATTTTCACGCGCTCTTCACGCGCGGCGTCATCAGCAGCAACCGGTGCGCGTGGAACGGCAGCGGGCGCGGCTGTGGCGGGAGCAGGAGCAGGTGCCGCCGGTGCAGCAGCGGGCGTTGCGGCTTTTGCTGCAGCGGTCGCGTTCTGCACGTCTTCTTTCATGATCCGGCCATCTTTGCCCGTACCTGCCACCGTTGCTGGGTCGATGCCTTTTTCGGCCATCAGCTTGTTGGCGGATGGGGCGTTCTCGATGTCTTTGCCGGTCTCCGCTGCGGCCCCTGCCGCTGCTGTGGCTGGGGCTGCACTGGCAGCCACAGCGCCGCTCGCAGACCCGGAGATCACGCCAAGCTTTGCCGACGCCTCGACTGTTGCACCTTCGGCAGCAACTATTTCTGTAAGCACGCCACTGGCTGGTGCGGGAACCTCGACCGAGACCTTATCGGTTTCAAGTTCACATAGCATTTCGTCTTGCGCAACGGTGTCACCGACAGCTTTGAACCATGACGCAACGGTTGCTTCTGTAACGCTTTCCCCCAGGGTTGGAACCATAATGTCAACGCTGCTGGCAGTTTCTGGAGCAGCGGGTGCTGCTTTTGCCTTTGGTGCAGCAGCGGCAGCAGGTGCCGCAGCGGCGGAGGCACCTTCGGAAATGGTTGCGAGCAGGGCGCTGACACCAACAGTTTCACCTTCGGCTGCAACAATTTCACCAAGCGTTCCGGCAACCGGCGAAGGAACCTCGACCGTTACCTTGTCGGTTTCCAGCTCGCAGAGCATTTCATCAACTGCAACGCTGTCGCCGGGTTTTTTGAACCAGGTGGCGACGGTGGCTTCGGTAACGCTTTCACCCAGAGTTGGGACGCGGACTTCTGTGGACATGATCAATTACCCTTTGATGGTCAGCGCGTCATCAATGAGCGCGGCTTGTTGATGTTTGTGTTGGCTGGCAAGGCCCGTCGCGGGCGAAGCAGAGGCGGGGCGACCCGCATAGGCTGGGCGTTTGGCCGCGTTCTTCAGGCGACCCAGAACCCATTCAATATTGGGTTCCATAAAGGTCCAGCCACCTTGGTTTTTAGGTTCTTCCTGGCACCAGACGACATCGGCGTTTTTGAAACGCTGCAGTTCATTCACAAGGCTCATCGCCGGGAACGGATAGAATTGTTCGACACGCATCAGATAGATATCCTTGATGCCACGCGTGTCACGCTCTTCCAGCAGGTCGTAGTAAACTTTACCTGAACACATAACCACGCGTTTGATCTTGCTGTCGGCTGCGAGCTTGGTATCAGAGTTGCCCTTTTGTGCGTCGTCCCAAAGGATGCGGTGGAAGGATGACCCGTCTGTAAAGTCCTCTGCATTTGACACTGCCATTTTATGGCGCAGCAGCGATTTTGGTGTCATCAGGATCAGCGGTTTGCGGAAACTGCGGTGGATCTGGCGGCGCAGGATGTGAAAGTAGTTTGCAGGGGTCGTGCAGTTTGCAACGATCCAGTTGTCACCACCACACATTTGCAAGAAGCGCTCCAGCCGGGCAGAACTGTGTTCTGGCCCTTGCCCCTCAAACCCGTGCGGCAAGAGCACCACAAGGCCGGACATCCGCAGCCATTTTGATTCTCCAGAACTAATGAACTGGTCAAACATGATCTGCGCACCGTTGGCAAAATCGCCAAACTGTGCTTCCCACATTACCAAGGCGTTCGGTTCCGCCAGCGTATAGCCGTATTCAAAACCAAGCACCGCGTATTCCGAAAGCATCGAGTCGATAACTTCGTAATGCGCCTGACCTTTGCGAACGTGGTTCAGCGGGTAGTAGCGTTCTTCTGTTTCCTGACTAACGATGCCTGAATGACGGTGGCTAAAGGTGCCGCGCGTTGCGTCCTGACCTGCGAGCCGAACCGGCAGGCCCTCGGTCAGGAGCGACCCAAACGCAAGTGCTTCGCCAGTCGCCCAGTCGATGCCTTTGCCGTTTTCAAACATGGCTTTCTTGGTTTCCAGCATCCGGGCCACCGTTTTATGTACCGGATAACCTTCGGGCAGGGTGGTCAGCGCCTTACCGACCTCGGCCAGCGTGTCTTCCCTGATCGCAGTCTGGCCGCGCTGGTAGTCTTCTTTTTGCTTGTCTATGTGGGACCAGCGCCCATCGAGCCAGTCAGCCTTGTTTGGCTTGTAGTCTTTGCCGGCTTCAAATTCCTCGTTCAGATGGGCCTGAAACGCGGCTTTCATATCTTCGATTTCACCTTCGGGGATCAGACCGTCACGAACCAGACGTTCAGTATAAAGCTGCAGTGTGGTTTTTTGCTTTTTGATCTTCTGATACATCAGAGGGTTGGTGAACATTGGTTCATCCCCCTCGTTGTGCCCAAAGCGGCGGTAGCAGAAGATATCGATGACCACGTCCTTGTGGAACTTCTGGCGAAATTCCGTTGCGACCTTGGCCGCGTGAACCACGGCTTCCGGGTCATCGCCGTTCACGTGGAAAATCGGTGCCTCAACCATCAGCGCGATATCTGTTGGATAGGGCGAAGACCGGCTGAAATGCGGTGCGGTGGTAAAGCCGATCTGGTTGTTCACGATGATATGCATCGTACCGCCGGCCTTGTGGCCGACGAGCCCCGAAAGGCCGAAACATTCGGCAACCACGCCTTGCCCTGCAAAGGCAGCATCACCGTGCAGCAGCACGGGCATGACCTGTGTGCGGTCCTCGTCGTTCAACTGCTGTTGTTTTGCACGGACTTTGCCGATCACGACCGGATTAACAGCCTCAAGATGGCTTGGATTGGCTGTCAGCGAAAGGTGCACGGAGTTGCCGCTGAATTCGCGGTCAGAACTCGCACCAAGGTGATATTTTACATCGCCGGATCCATCCACATCTTCGGGTTTAAAGCTGCCGCCCTGAAACTCGTTGAAAATGGCGCGGTAGGGTTTGGCCATCACGTTGGCCAGCACCGAAAGACGCCCCCGGTGGGGCATACCGATTATGATGTCTCTGATACCAAGTGCGCCACCGCGTTTGATGATCTGCTCCATCGCTGGGATCAGGCTTTCGGCACCATCAAGGCCAAAGCGCTTGGTTCCCATGTATTTGACGTGCAGGAATTTTTCAAAACCCTCAGCCTCGACCAGCTTGTTCAGAATCGCTTTGCGCCCTTCGCGGGTAAAGGCAATTTCCTTGCCGTAACCTTCGATACGTTCTTTTAGCCAACCGGATTCTTCAGGGTTGGAAATATGCATGTATTGCAGCGCAAAGGTGCCGCAATAGGTGCGGCGTACGATATCGATGATCTGCCGCATCGTGGCGATTTGCAGCCCAAGCACATTGTCGAGGAAGATTGGGCGGTCCATGTCGCCTTCTTCAAAGCCATATGTTTTTGGATCAAGCTCTGGCCGCTGGGACTGATCGCGCATTCTGAGCGGGTCAAGGTCAGCGGCAAGGTGGCCCCGGATACGGTAGGCGCGGATGATCATCAGGGCGCGGATACTGTCGAGCACGGCGCGCTTGATGGCATCGTCAGACACCTCGACACCAACTTCGACGGCCTTGGCCTTGATCTTTTCGCCCGCCTTTTTCGGCTCTTCTATCCACTGCCCGTCAAGCGCCTGTGTCAGGTCATCGTTCGGAACCGGGGGCCAGTCCGTGCGCGCCCATGAGGGGCCGGAGGCCTCGGCCTTGACGTCCATGTCGGCGTCGCCGAGTTCCTTGAAAAACGCTTGCCATGCCTCGTCAACCGCATTCGGGTCATTGGCATAGCGGGCATAAAGCTGTTCCACATATTCCGCGTTATGCCCTTGCAAGAAGGAAGACGCGTGGAATTGGTCGTTTGGGCTTTGTTCGGTCATTTTGTTACCTCCGTAGTGGCTTAACGCCTACGAACCTCCAGGAATAAGTTGAAGCTCGGATCAAATCCCATCAATTCAGAGAAGGCTTCGCTATCTGGAATAATGGAGACAATTTCGGTAAACGTGGCACCCTCGCCGCGCGTGTGTTTGGAGCTTTGATCGGACAGACGAAGCTCTGGCAGAGAACTTCTTCCGGTGAGATCTGTTGGAAGGGGGGCAGGATGATCGAGAAAAAGCCGGCATTGGATCATTCTTCCAAGTTCAGAGATGATAGCGAATGCTCCAGCTTTGTGTACGAGTGCAGTTACGCGGACTTCAACTGGATCGCTTTGAATAGAACGTAGGAGCGTCCTTTTGGTCGACCTTTCGATTTTTTCTCTGTATCTGACAGCTCCCTCGTGTCTTTCCTGTGCCGAAACATCTGAGAGTTGACCACTTTCGACAAGATTGATTGCAGAATAGTCGGCTTCAAAAATACTAACAGCAGAAACGCCATCGTCCGAAGCCTGTTCCCAACCGTCACTAAGCAATTGCTCGACGACAGTTCGTTTTTCCAAGGAAATATCGAGACAGTGGGCGATCGCCTGATCCAAATGTTCTGATGCAATAACTGGGTAAGCAGTAAGCCCCACGATCAGGGAGGCGAGTGCAACTCGCCAGTTGCTAAAAGTTTGGGTCAAAGTTGTCATCCAATCGCTTTCAACATGTTCGTGAAATCTAATCTTATGGCCTGAAACGGTCCCATCAGAAGAACCCTTTCGCACGGCGGACACGCCGGGCAGCGCCCGAACCGCCCCCCACGGGGCGGGCGCTTTGCGTCCACCCCTGCGGTTCGGGCACTGCCCTTAGTGTATATGCTGCGTCACAAGTCACAGTTTAACCGATCGCCTTAAGCACAGCCTCGCCCAGACCCGCCGGGCTGTCAGCAACAATAATCCCGGCGGAACGCATCGCTTCGATCTTGCTTTCCGCGTCGCCTTTGCCACCGGCGACAATCGCGCCTGCGTGGCCCATGCGGCGGCCCGGAGGGGCGGTGCGGCCTGCGATGAAACCGGCGGTCGGCTTCCAGCGGCCTTTTTTCTTTTCATCGGCCAGGAATTGCGCGGCTTCTTCTTCGGCGGAACCACCGATTTCACCAATCATGATGATCGACTGGGTTTCATCATCAGCAAGGAACATTTCAAGCACGTCGATATGTTCGGTCCCTTTGATGGGGTCGCCACCGATGCCAACAGCCGTTGACTGGCCAAGGCCCATATCGGTTGTCTGTTTCACGGCCTCATACGTCAGTGTGCCAGAGCGCGAAACCACACCGCAAGAGCCGCGTTTGTGGATATGACCGGGCATGATGCCGATCTTGCAGGCCTCTGGCGTGATAACACCCGGGCAGTTTGGCCCGACAAGGCGGGAGGCAGAGCCTTCCAGCGCCCGCTGAACGCGCATCATGTCAAGCACAGGGATGCCTTCGGTGATGCAGACGATTAGTTCCATTTCGGCGTCAATCGCCTCGAGGATTGAATCTGCCGCAAAGGGCGGTGGCACGTAAATGACAGAGGCGTTCGCCCCCGTTGTGTGCCGTGCCTCGTGCACCGAGTTAAAGACCGGCAGGTCAAGGTGGGACTGCCCACCTTTGCCCGGCGTTACGCCACCAACCATTTTGGTGCCGTAAGCAATTGCCTGTTCAGAGTGGAAGGTGCCTTGCGAGCCCGTGAGGCCCTGACAGATTACCTTGGTATTTTCGTCTATGAGTACGGCCATTTGCCATTCACCCTTTATCGCTAATTTCAGCAGTTTCAGTCTGAGACCACAAAAAAGTTACATTTATTGCACAGCCGAACGCGGCACCAATTGTTGTTGCTATGGCTAAAACCCGGACGACTATATCGCCGAGAGGAACGTCAACCGTATTCATTGAACCGAGAAACATGAAGATGCCGAAGGTAACGGCAACGGCAACTAGAATCTGCCGTTTGACTCTTGAGGAAAAACTGCCTTCGCTTTTACCGAATAACCATCCGAAAAGACTTGCAGCGGTTAATGCGCACACAAAAGCTATGAGAGAGGCGGCCAACATTCGATTGCTTAATCTACCCTTTCACCGCTTTAACGATTTTCTCAGCAGCATCGCTGAGGTTGTCGGCGGCGATGACGTTGAGGCCGGAGGTGTTGATAATTTCTTTACCCCGTTCAACGTTGGTACCTTCCAGGCGCACGACGAGGGGGACCTGAAGACCAACCTCTTTCACGGCGGCAACAACCCCCTCTGCGATCACATCACAGCGCATGATGCCACCGAAGATGTTTACAAGGATGCCTTTTACGTTCGGGTCAGACGTGATGATCTTGAACGCCTCGGTCACTTTCTCGGTCGTGGCACCGCCACCAACATCAAGGAAGTTGGCAGGTTCAGACCCGTAAAGCTTGATGATGTCCATCGTCGCCATGGCTAGGCCCGCGCCGTTGACCATACAGCCGATTTCACCGTCAAGCGCGATGTAGTTCAGGTCGTATTTCGAGGCTTCAAGTTCTTTTGGGTCTTCCTCGGTCGTGTCGCGCAGTTCAGCGATGTCTGCGTGGCGGTAGACCGCGTTGCCATCAAAGCTGATTTTGGCGTCGAGCACTTTCAGGTCGCCCCTGTCTGTGACGATCAGCGGGTTGATCTCCAGCATCTCCATGTCTTTTTCGAGGAACGCTTTGTAGAGCAGGCCCATCAGCACGACACATTGTTTGACCTGCGGGCCAGCAAGACCAAGAGAAAAGGCAATGCGGCGACCGTGGAAGGCCTGGTATCCCGTGGCAGGGTCAACAGAGAAGGACAGGATCTTTCCCGGTGTGCTTGCAGCAACTTCTTCGATGTCCATGCCGCCCTCGGTCGAGCAAACAAAGGAAATGCGCGATGTTTGACGATCTACCAGCAGGGCAAGATAAAGTTCGGTTTCAATGCCAGAGCCGTCTTCGATATAGATGCGGTTAACCTGTTTGCCTGCCGGACCGGTTTGGTGGGTGACAAGCGTGCGTCCCAGCATTTTCTTGGCTTCGGTCGCCGCCTCTTCGACAGATTTGGTCAGGCGTACACCGCCTTTGTCACCAGCATCCGGCTCTTTAAAACTTCCTTTGCCGCGTCCGCCAGCGTGGATCTGCGCTTTGACAACCCAAAGCGGGCCATCCATTTCGCCCGCCGCTGTTTTTGCGTCTTCGGCTTTCAATACAACACGCCCGTCAGAAACCGGGGCGCCGTAGCTGCGAAGCAATGCCTTCGCCTGGTATTCATGAATGTTCACGAACTCATCCCATTTTGCTGCAATCTTCGACACTAAAGACTTGCATGCGCAGCAAATAAAAGAATTTATTTGAGAAAACACGCTGGTTTGGGAAATATTAACGTTTTGTGATCACAAGCTGAAATCGTGTGATCACAAAAGAAGAAGCGCTTATTTTCTAACACCATTATGAGAGAATCATCAGCTTGTTGTTTACTGTAACGTCAGAGCTAAACGAATTCTGCTGTAGACGCCGTATCTTTTTCCGCAGAATTCAGGTGAGGCAGCGCGTACTCTGTGCCCCAACCCATCAGGGCGGCGATCACAGGTTGCAGGCTCTGCCCCAGTTCTGTCAGGTCATATTCAACGCGCGGCGGCACTTCGGCATAGACCGTGCGACGGATCAATCCGTCGGCTTCCAGTTCGCGCAATTGTTTGGTCAGTGTACGGGGGGATATTCTGCAGAGCAGCCGGTTCAGTTCGTTAAAACGACGGGTGCATTCGCTTAGACGGAACAGGATGACGCCTTTCCATTTGCCCCCGATCAGATCAAGCGTTGCTTCCATCGGGCATTCCGTCAGGTTTTCTGATTTATGTCTTTGTTTACGCATATCGTGCCTTCCGCATCCAATACTATCCAAAGTGTAAGTATAGACATTATTTGTGCATACTTACGAGCGTGAAAGTAATTTGATATCGACACCGCGTCACAATCAAGGAGAAATTTACATGCTGACGCTAACCCCCGATCTTTACTGGCTCACAATAACGCTAATCATGACAGGCCTTTTCTGGGCACCGTACATTGTACAACTGATGGTGCAGCTTGGCCCTGTTAAGGCAGTCTGGGACCCAACAGGGGCACACCCACATGATGCGGACTGGGCACTCAGAGCGAAACGCGCGCACTACAACGCGGTTGAAAACATGGCGGTCTATGCCCCGCTTGTGATTTTGGTATCGGCGCTTGGCTTGAATGACGCGCTAACAGCAGGGGCAGCGGTGCTCTATTTCTGGATAAGACTGGCGCATTACTTCATTCACATCTTTGCCATTCCGGCGATCAGAACAGTCGTTTTTCTGATTGGGTTTGGTTGCCAAATGACAATGGCTGGCCGCATTCTCGGACTGTGGTAAAACCCTAGAACCATCGTGGTGCGCTTTCCAAAACTATGTGGAAGGCGCATCAAGTTTTCTTTTCAGGAGGCTTGACGGCGAAAATAGTAAAGGCAGTTGCAAGCAGGGCGGGGATGGAAGGCACAAAGGCCGCAATCGCTATCTGGAAAAATGTGGGATTGCCACCTCCTATAGAGAACGCCAAGAAGAAGTAGAGCCAACACACAAGCCAAAACAAGGCTAACGCAATCGAAATAAAAATGAGAAGTATTCTGGCCCGGACGCGCGATTCGCGTTTTCCACTTTTTGCGATTCCAATTCCGACCATCCCTGGAATGCAGAATAGCAGCAACATTGGTAACAGGTATGACAAAGCTCTTTCCTTTTCTATTCCAAAAAAGGAAATGCACGCCCGAAGGCGTGCATTCAAGAACTGGTAAGGAATTCCATACCTTAGTTAGCTTAGTGAACCGTCGATCTCTTTACAGGCTTTCACCAGGCCTTTGACCGCATCGACAGATTTGTCGAACATGGCCTGCTCGTCTTTTGACATCTTGATGTCGATGACGCGTTCAATGCCGCCAGCGCCAATAACGGTCGGGACACCAACGTACATACCGTCAAGGCCAAGGGCACCGTCAACATAAGCTGCACATGGCAACACGCGTTTCTGGTCTTTCAGGTAAGATTCGGCCATTTCAATGGCAGAGGTTGCCGGGGCATAAAAAGCAGAACCTGTTTTCAACAGACCAACAATTTCAGCACCTCCGTCGCGGGTGCGTTGTACGATCGCGTCGAGTTTTTCCTGTGTGGTCCAGCCCATGGCCACCAGATCAGGCAGTGGGATGCCGCCAACGGTGGAATAGCGTGTCAGCGGCACCATCGTGTCGCCGTGACCGCCCAGAACAAAAGCAGTGACGTCACGCATAGAAACCCCGAATTCCAGGCTCAGGAAGTGGCGGAAACGTGCTGAGTCAAGCACTCCCGCCATGCCAACAACTTTTTCATGCGGCAGGCCGGAAAATTCGCGCAGCGCCCAGACCATTGCGTCAAGCGGGTTGGTGATGCAGATGACAAATGCGTTTGGCGCGTGTGCCTTGATGCCTTCGCCAACAGATTTCATAACCTTGAGGTTAATGCCCAGCAGGTCATCGCGGCTCATGCCCGGCTTGCGCGCAACTCCGGCAGTCACGATACAAACATCAGCGCCAGCGATATCAGCGTAGGATGTCGTGCCTGACATGGCCGCATCAAAGCCCTCGGATGGGCCGGATTCCGCGATGTCGAGTGCTTTGCCCTGAGGAACGCCGTCTGCAATGTCAAATAGAACAACATCGCCAAGCTCTTTCATTGCAGCGAGGTGCGCAAGGGTGCCACCGATCTGTCCGGAGCCGATAAGTGCGATTTTGGGTCTGGCCATGAATTTGATCCTTGAAACGTTAAATTCGCAGGTTGCGTATCTATTCCTGACAGTTTTCGCAAGTCTGCTGCGCTGCGGCAAAGACGCGTATTGCCCGGTTGACCAGAGCGGAGGCTGCGCTAAGCAGGTAAGAACGGACGGTTTTTAGGGGTTTTTCACGTATGGTGATGGATTTCACCTTTTTTGCACTTGCGATCCCTGCGGTCGTGTTTGCCGGGGTATCAAAAGGCGGATTTGGCTCTGGCGCCGCTTTTGCCGCAACTCCATTGCTTGCCCTGATTCTGGAACCGGGAGTGGCGATCGGGTTGATGTTGCCGCTTTTGATGCTGATGGATGTAAGCGCACTTCGCCCTTACTGGCGTCAGTGGGATTGGCCCCATGCGCGGGCGCTGATCATTGGGGCGGTACCCGGTGTAATGCTTGGGGGCGCACTTTACTCAATTGCAAAACCTGATCTGTTCAGGTTGCTGATCGGGATTGTCGCGATCAGTTTTGTTGCGTTTCAGGGTGGGCGGGCGCTGGGCTGGATTTCCCCGGCACACAGGCCATTGACCCCTGCAGTCGGTTTGTTAGCAGGTGTTGTTGCCGGATTTACAAGCTTTATCAGCCATGCGGGCGGGCCACCTGCAGCCGTCTACTTGTTGTCGCACGGGCTGAGCAAAACTGCGTTTCAGGCGACGACGGTGATCACCTTTTGGATCATCAATTTGCTGAAGTTCGGTCCGTATTTGGCGCTTGGAATAGTTACTCAGGAAACCTTGTTTGCAGATTTGCTACTGGCACCTGTCGCGGTGTTCGGGGTCCGGCTGGGGGTCAAATTCCATTTTAAGCTGTCTGAGCGCTGGTTCTTCCTTTTGACCTACGTATTCTTGACACTGACAGGAGCGAAATTGATTTGGGATGCGCTAACTTAGGTCAGGTAGGACAGGGCGTGTTGGATCGCCAATAGCAAGGCCCCGATTCCAAATGAGAGCGTTGTCAGTTGGATTTTCAATTTTGGTCTCCTTAGCAGGCTTTACGATCTGGGCAGTCCGAAATGAAAGCCACGTGCAAAGAGCTTGCTGAAGGGAATTGAAAAAGCGGTTAACAGGGCGTGCAGGAAAGCATAATTTGCAATCGCAGCGTAAATTCTGCGATGCGGCAAATCGGGTCTTGTCAAATGGTGCGCTGTTGTGGTGTTTTGCGCAACTATATTACGGAGACGGAATCATGAGCCAAGCCGCGCGACCCTTTCGGTCAGTTCTTTATCTTCCTGCGTCAAATGCCCGGGCGCTGGAAAAAGCGCGGAGTCTGCCGACAGACGCCATCATATTTGACCTTGAAGACGCCGTTGCCGCCGAGGAAAAAGACTCTGCGCGCTGGCTTCTTTCCAGCGCACTCGCAGCTGGCGGATACGGCAAAAGAACCCTGATTGCCCGGATAAACGGGTTGGACACGCCATGGGGGCAGGCGGATGCCGAAGTAGCCCGCGATATGAAGGCTGACGCGATCTTGCTACCTAAAGTCAGCAGTGCAAAGGATGTTGATGCGCTGGCGGCGATTATTGGCAAGCGGCCTATCTGGGCGATGATGGAAACACCAACGGGTATTCTGAACGTGGTAGAAATTGCAGCGCACCCGCAAATCCAGTGTTTGGTGATGGGCACCAACGACCTTGCGAGTGAGCTGAAAAGCCGACACCGCCCTGACCGGGAACCGATGCTTGCGTCGCTTCAGCACTGCCTGTTGGCAGCGCGTGCACACGGTGTTCTGGCAATCGACGGTGTTTATAACGCTTTCAAGGACGAAGAAGGGTTGCTCGTGGAATGCAAACAGGGTCGTGACATGGGTTTTGATGGCAAAACCCTGATTCACCCTGCGCAACTTGCACCAGCCAATGAGGCTTTCGCACCGTCAGAAGAAGAAATTGACTTGGCCCGTCGTCAGATCTCTGCTTACGAGGCAGCCAAAGCCGCCGGCAAAGCAGTCGCAGTTGTGGATGGTAAGATCGTTGAGAATCTGCATATCGTGACCGCGCGGCAGGCTTTGGATAAATTAGACGCTATTGCCGCACTCGCAACTGAATGAGGCAGCAATGACACTTTTGATACTTGGTTTGATCTTATGGATCGCCGCACATTTCTTTAAACGCCTGATGCCTGATCTGCGCGCAGCACTTGGTGACAAGGGCAAGGGGCTGGTTGCGATTACTATATTGGCTGGTGTTGTTCTGATGGTTATCGGTTATCGCAGCACTGTAAACATACCAGTTTATACGCCTATGGCGGGGATGGGGCATCTGAACAATCTTCTCATGCTTATCGCGATATTTTTGATGGGTGTCGGAAAAAGCGGTGGGATTGTTGGCTCCAAGCTCCGTCATCCGATGCTGACAGGTATGCTTATCTGGGCGGTGGCGCATTTGCTGGTGAACGGGGATCAGGCATCGCTGGTTTTGTTTGGAACGATGGCCGTTTGGTCTGTTTCGGAAATGGTTCTGGTTAACCGGGGTGAAGGTACGTGGAACCAACCGGTTGCCGGTTCGATCACCAAGGACCTGCGCGTTGGTGTTGTAACGCTGGTGCTGTTCGTCATTATCGCCCTTGTTCACAATTGGTTGGGATACAGCCCGTTTCTGGGAACCTATGGATGAAGCTTTACCGATTTCTAAGTGCGGACGACACGTCTGAGTTTTGCCACAAGGTCACAGCCGCGCTGAACAAGGGGTGGGTGTTGCAGGGTGACCCAACTTACGCTTTTGACGCCGCGAATGGTGTTATGCGCTGTGGGCAAGCCGTTGTGAAAGAAACGGCAGGTACCTACAGGCCTGACATGAAACTGGGAGAGCAGTAATGGCCAAAACCAACCCCGGATGGTTTTTTGAGGATTACCGCGTCGGGCAAGTAATTGCGCACGCCGTACCACGTACCGTTTCGGGTGGGGAACGCGCACTTTACCATGCGCTCTATCCTGCGCGCCACGCGCTCTATTCTTCGGATGAGTTTGCGCGGAACTGCGGGCTTTCTGTACCGCCACTTGATGATCTTATCGCGTTTCATACCGTCTTTGGCAAAACCGTGCCTGATATATCACTGAACGCAATCGCGAACCTTGGCTATGCAGAAGGTCGCTGGTTGCTGCCTGTTGTGCCGGGTGACACTCTGCGTTCCGAAAGTGAAGTCATTGGTTTAAAGCAAAACTCCAATGGAAAATCAGGTGTGGTCTGGGTGCGGACACGCGGGTTGAACCAGCGTGACAAGGCCGTGCTGGAATATGTGCGCTGGGTGATGGTACGCAAACGCGATCTTGATGCAGCGGCCCCGGAAACCAAGGTGCCGGACCTGGCAAAGGTCGTTGCACCGGAAGATCTTGTTATTCAAGCAGGGCTCGATTTCACCAACTATAATTTCACCTTGGCAGGGGAGCCGCACAAGTGGCGCGATTACGCGATCGGCGAACAGGTGGATCACGTTGATGGCGTGACCGTCGAAGAAGCAGAGCACATGATGGCAACGCGGTTGTGGCAGAACACGGCGAAGGTGCATTTTGATGCGACAAACCGGGCAGACGGGCAGCGGCTGATCTATGGCGGGCATGTAATTTCGATGGCGCGCGCCTTGTCGTTCAATGGGCTCGCGAATGCGCAGATGGTTGTCGGGCTTAATGCGGGTGCCCACGCGAACCCCTGTTTTACTGGCGATACGGTCCGGGCATGGTCTGAAGTGCTCGATAAATCCGAGACCAATGCGCCGGGTGTCGGGGCAATTCGACTAAGATTGGTCGCGACAAAGGGTGGTGAACCATTTGTTCTGAAGGGCGATGATGGGAAATACCTGCCCGAGGTGCTGCTTGATCTGGATTACTGGGCGCTCATGCCAATGTGATCAGCCGCGCCGCGAATGAAGGTTTCAGATTTTTGAGCCTGTGCTAGGCTGCGGTGATGAGCAAGCCTGACGAAACTTCGCACGGTGTTATTGGCCGGATTAGCGGGGCCATTTTGGCGACTGCGGTATTTACATCGGCGTTGCCTGCTAAGGCTTGCGAGGTTGCGCTTGCACTTGCTGTTGATATCTCCGGTTCGGTGGACCAAAGAGAATACCAGATTCAAATGCAGGGGCTGGCCAATGGCCTGCGTGACGGGGTGATTTCCGAAGCGCTTGTTCGGGCTGAGGCAGCTATTGCACTCATTCAATGGACTGGATCGAGCCGTCAAATTCTATCGGTTCCCTGGACGCGCGTTCGCAGTTTTGAAGATGTGGAAAAGCTTGCAAGTGTTATCGAGACTGTTCCACGGGAATGGCGTAGTTTTTCAACCGCCATTGGTGATGCCTTGAATTTCACGGCAGAACATTTTTCGGATGTACCGGATTGCAAACGTTTGGTCATTGATGTCTCCGGCGACGGTGAATCCAATGAAGGCACAGAGCCGCGTGATGTGCATTCAAATCTCCAGCGTATCGGGATCACCGTCAATGCATTGGTCATTGAAAAGGCGGACGAGGATCTGACGAGTTACTTTTGGGAAAACGTGATCACCGGGCAAGGGGCATTTGTTGTGACTGCAAATGGTTTCAACGAGTACCCAGACAGAATGCGAACCAAACTTCGTAGAGAAATTACCAATCAGGTTGTCAGAAACGAACAGACAGAGAGCGAGACGAAGCTTTATGCTGTTCGTACGGATGAAGAAACTGTTTGGTGAGCACGAAACGCGGATTGTTGCTAAAATTTGTGATCACGGGATACTTTGCTGTGATCACAAGATTAAAATATTTACCCACTGTGCCAAAAAACCGCGAAATTATTGGGCTTAGTATCGTGACTCACCGTATTTTATCGGTATTGATGTGCTGAAGAGAAAACAAAGCTGAAGAGATGAAAGGGCATTCCATGGCTGACGTGAACAGGGGTAACAGGCCTCTTTCCCCACACCTCTCTATTTATCGTCCTCAGATAACATCTGTTCTGTCGATCATTCACAGGATCACAGGGGTTGGTATGTCGCTTAGCGCTGTACTGATTGTCTGGTGGTTTCTGGCTGCGGCAACCAGCCCGGAATATTTCGAGTTTGTTGACGGGCTGCTGACCTCGTGGCTGGGGCTTTTGGTTTTGGTCGCATCGCTTTGGGCCTTCTGGTTCCATTTTTTTAACGGCATTCGTCATTTACGCTGGGACGCAGGTGTTGGTCTCGGGCTTAGTGCATCCGCCCGAACTGGTTGGATCGCTGTCATCCTGTCTGTAGCGATGACCGTTCTTTGTGTCATTCTGGCTGTGTGAGGGAAAAGGGCATGTCTTATCAAACCGACCGTAGCCGCGTTTCTGGTCTTGGCTCTGCCAAAAAGGGGACGGAACATTGGGTGTCGCAACGGGTAAGTGCGATTGCACTTATTCCGCTGGCGGTTCTGTTTCTTTATACTTTCATTGGCACGCTTGGCGACGGGCACGCGGCGGTGGTTGCAAAGTATGCCGAGCCTATCCCTGCAATTATCGCCGTTATGTTCATTCTGGTGTTGTTTCGCCATCTGCGCCTTGGCGTACAGGTGGTGATCGAGGATTACATAAGTGACCATACGACCCAGTTACGCATGTTGATCCTGAACATGCTGGTCTGGCGTGGGGTTGCCATTGTCGGCTTGTTCGCCATTGCCAAAATCGCCTTTAGCGCCTGATCCGGAGAGCTTTGATGTCTGCATACGAATATGAAACCCACGAATTTGATGTTGTCGTGGTTGGCGCGGGTGGGGCCGGGTTGCGTGCAACGCTGGGCATGGCCGAACAAGGGCTCAAGACCGCCTGTGTGACCAAGGTTTTTCCAACACGCAGCCACACGGTTGCCGCGCAGGGTGGTATTGCTGCCAGCCTGTCGAACATGGGGCCGGATCACTGGCAATGGCACATGTATGACACCGTTAAGGGGTCTGACTGGCTGGGTGATACCGATGCGATGGAATATCTCGCACGTGAAGCCCCGAAAGCAGTTTATGAACTGGAACATTACGGTGTTCCGTTTTCGCGGACCGAAGATGGCAAGATTTATCAACGCCCCTTTGGGGGCCACACGACGGAGTTTGGTGAAGGCCCCCCGGTGCAACGCACCTGTGCCGCTGCTGACCGGACGGGCCATGCCATTCTGCACACGCTTTATGGCCAAAGCCTGAAGAACAACGCGGAATTCTATATCGAATATTTCGCCATTGATCTGATCATGTCCGAAGACGGCCAGTGTCAGGGTGTTCTTGCATGGAAGCTTGATGACGGCACGATGCATGTTTTCAACGCCAAGATGGTTGTGCTGGCAACGGGCGGATACGGGCGCGCATTTTTTAGCGCGACCTCGGCCCATACCTGCACTGGCGATGGCGGCGGTATGGTCGCACGGCAAGGCATGCCGCTGCAGGATATGGAGTTTGTGCAGTTCCACCCAACCGGGATTTACGGCTCTGGCTGTTTGATCACCGAAGGTGCGCGCGGCGAGGGTGGATACCTCACCAATTCGGAAGGCGAGCGGTTCATGGAACGCTACGCGCCGACCTACAAGGACCTCGCATCGCGCGATGTGGTGTCGCGTTGTATGACGATGGAAATTCGCGAAGGCCGCGGCGTTGGTGCTGAAGGTGATCATATTCACCTGCATCTCAATCACCTGCCCCCTGAAACCCTGGCGCTGCGCTTGCCGGGTATCTCTGAAAGCGCACGGATTTTTGCAGGTGTTGATCTTACCAAAGAACCCATTCCGGTTTTGCCGACCGTTCACTACAACATGGGCGGTATTCCGACGAACTACTGGGGTGAAGTTCTGGCGCCGACCAAAACGAACCCGGATGCGATTGCACCTGGCCTGATGGCGGTGGGCGAAGCTGGCTGCGCATCAGTACACGGCGCGAACCGGCTTGGCTCCAACTCGCTGATCGACCTTGTGGTCTTTGGCCGCGCTGCGGCGATCAAAGCGGGGGAAGTTGTTGACCCGAAAACTGCGAATATGCCGACGAATAAAGCATCTGTAGAACAGGCTCTCGACAGGTTCGACGGCCTGCGTCACGCGAGTGGCGGTACTTCAACCGCTGATCTGCGGCTTGAGATGCAAAAAACCATGCAGGCAGACGCAGCGGTTTTCCGAACAGATAAAACCCTTTCTGAAGGGGTTGAGAAAATGGGCGCGGTCGCGGCTAAGCTTGACGATCTGAAAGTCACTGACCGTACGCTGGTCTGGAACAGTGACCTGATGGAAACGCTTGAACTGACAAACCTGATGCCAAATGCGCTTGCGACAATCGTTGGGGCAGAGGCACGCAAGGAAAGTCGCGGCGCACATGCGCACGAGGATTATCCTGATCGTGACGACAAGAAGTGGCGCAAACACTCGCTGGCTGTTGTCGATGGCAACAAAGTCAAACTCAGCTACCGTCCAGTCCACCTGGAGCCGCTTTCCAAGCATAAAGACGGTGGTATTGATCTGAAAAAGATTGCACCAAAAGCGAGGATCTATTGATGCGTATGTTGGTTTTAACAGCGACTCTTACGGCATTGGTTGGATGCGGAAGCGGCAAAAGTTCGGCACCAGATGTTAGTGTTCAGCGGCGCGCGATTTCTGACTGTGTTTTTGAAGCACACGCGGGCAGTAACGTTGCCTTGAGCACGTCCTGGACAAGACGCGCCGGTACAACTGTACGAGCAGTTGAAAGCGATGACATCACTGCAGCAGAAGCCGCTGCGGCAAATGCTTGCGCGGATCAGAAGCTTGCACAGATGGGTTTTGGTTCTCGATCTAATGAGCGAACCACCCGCGGGCAACGTCGTGCACTGCGTGATCAACTGGCCTCTAACCTGTCGCCGCTTCCGGATGGGTACCCGATGCAGCCCGGAGATAACGAGCTTTGGGCGAGCCTGACCCCCGCACAACAAGCACGGGCGCGTCTGTTCATCCAGGATGGCAGCACGATCCGTTCTTCCCTAGAGGCAGATTAATCATGGTTGAATTAACGCTCCCCAAAAACTCGCGCATGGTGACGGGCAAAACATGGCCTAAACCAGCCGGTGCAACGAATGTTCGCAAGTTCCAGATTTATCGCTGGAACGAGGAAGACGGCAAAAACCCATCCGTCGACACATATTTCGTTGATATGGACACATGCGGCCCGATGATCCTGGACGCGCTGATCAAGATCAAGAATGAAATCGACCCGACGCTGACGTTCCGCCGGTCTTGCCGTGAGGGGATTTGCGGCTCTTGCGCGATGAATATCGGCGGCATCAACACGCTGGCCTGTATTTATGGCATGGACGAGGTGCAGGGAGACGTCAAAATCTACCCGCTGCCACATATGCCAGTGGTGCGTGATTTGATTCCAGATCTGACGCATTTCTACGCGCAGCATGCGAGCATCATGCCGTGGCTTGAGACAAAAACGAACCGTCCTGCCAAAGAATGGCGCCAGTCGATTGACGACCGCAAAAAACTGGACGGTCTTTATGAATGCGTGATGTGTGCGAGCTGTTCGACAAGCTGCCCTAGCTATTGGTGGAATGGTGACAGATATCTTGGACCAGCGGCGTTGCTCCACGCGTATCGCTGGCTGATTGACAGCCGTGACGAAGCGACGGGTGAGCGGCTTGATGAACTTGAAGATCCCTTCAAGCTTTACCGCTGCCACACCATTATGAATTGCGCAAAGACTTGCCCCAAAGGCCTGAACCCGGCCAAGGCGATTGCTGAAATCAAGAAGATGATGGTGACGCGGTCGGTCTAAGCCGTAGCGTTTCAGAATTTTGGCCTCGCCCCTGGCGGGGCCTTTTCTGTTTTCGATGATTGCAAATGAAAATTGCTGTGCGAATACTGTGCTGGTCAACTTTCCAAAGGTCTGCCAATGAAACGCACCCCAGAAACGCCCGCCCCAGATGACGCTGCTGTACGCCTGGCGATCAAGCCCGTCATTTGCTATCCGCCCGAGACGCTGCCAGCCCCGAATTTGGTGCTCTACGCGAAGGTGCGGCAAAGCCTGGAGAAAGTCAGCGAAGCAATCGCAGACCCGCGAGAGGCCGCTACCTTTCATGTGCCGGCCGGGTACTTCTTCCGGATCACCAGTGTTGAGGGGCCGCAGGTTGGAGATTTGAACCTATGGAACGCCCATGATCTGACCGAGAGGTTCTATTCTGGCAAGACCCGCGCCCTGCACGGCACACATCTTACGACTGGCGATAGAATGTGGTCCTCTTTTCCAATGATGCGTCCAATGGCAACCGTCACGCATGATACACTTGACTGGTATGGTTTCGATGAATTTGGCGGCTCTGTTCACGATGTGATTGGCACGCGCTGTGATCCTTATACGCATAACCTGCTTGCTGGCGGGCACTACCATCATTGTTGTCATTCAAACCTGATACGCGCCCTTGCGGATGAAACGGGCCTGCCGCTATCGGAGGCAGAAAAACATGTACACGATGTGCTGAACGTTTTTATGTGCACCGGTTTCACCCGCGACACCGGGCAGTATTTCATGAAAGCCAGCCCCGTGCGGCCCGGCGATTTTATTGAGTTCTTCGCAGAAATTGACCTGCTCGGCGCGCTTTCCGCCTGTCCCGGCGGGGATTGTTCATCAGAGCATTCGAGCGATACCGCAGCCTGTTACCCCCTGTTGATCGAAGTGTTCAAGCCAGCCGAAGGCGCGTTAGCGGGTTGGCAGGCTCCGGTTGCCAATGGGTATGACCGGAGCCACGGTAGGGGTTAGGTGCGGATATAGTGCAGCGTGTTAAACCCTGAACGCAATTCTGCAACTTCAGCAGCCAGCGCTTCGGGTGCGTTGGCGCGCAATGCAGATGTGATGAGCCGTGCAAGTTTCTGTGCATGGCTTTCATCAACACCCCAGCGCACGAGTTCCGGTGTGCCGATACGCAGGCCGTTCATATCCCCGGCTACGGGATCACTTGGCAGACCAATTCCGCATGCCAGAAATCCTGCCTTGCGCAGGGATTTGGATGCAGCCTGACCACCGCCAAACCCCACCGCTTCAATCGCAAACTGGTGTGACTGGGTATATCCCTGATCGGCAGCAAAAACGGGCAACCCTTCGGCGGCAAGTGCTGTGGCTAAGGCTTGAGCCACGCTGACCATCTTTTCTGCATAGGCTGCACCGTATTCGCGCCAGTCAAGCATGCTCAGCGCAAGTGCTGCGGATTTTGCCGCGTCAAAGTTCGCGGTCATACCGGGGAAGGCAATCGCGTCTAACCGCTCGGCAATTTCGGCGTCATTGGTAACGATAAGCCCACCAGCAGGCCCGCCAAGGCTTTTGTAGGTGCTCATCGTCATCAGGTGCGCGCCTTCGCTCAATGGGTTCGCCCATGCGCGCCCTGCGATAATGCCGCATTGATGTGCTGCGTCAAACAACAGCTTTGCGCCAACACTGTCGGCAATTGCGCGGACCTCGCGTACAGGATGCGGAAACAGGTTCAGGCTACCGCCAAGCGTAATCAGTTTTGGGCGCACCTGTTCGGTCAGCGTGCGAAGGCCATCGAGATCAACTGTATAGCCATCTGCGTTTACGGGTGCCGCGTGGCTTACAAGACCATAAAGCCCGGCGCAGCCATCGGCGTGATGCGTGACATGACCGCCAATAGAAGCAGGCGGCACGATGATCGCATCACCCGGTTTGCAAATCGCCATGAAACCATAAAGGTTTGACAGCGCACCCGAAGCGACGCGGATTTCTGCATAGGATGCGTCAAAAATTTCAGCGCTGAGTTCTGCAGCGATGACTTCAATCTCTTCTATTGCCTCCAGCCCCATTTCGTATTTGTCGCCGGGATAGCCGAGCGACGGGCGTGACCCTAAACCCCGTGCAAGCATCGCTTCAGCCGCAGGGTTCATCACGTTTGTTGCCGGGTTGAGGTTGAAACACTCACGCTCGTGAATGCGCTGATTTTCATCTGCCAGTGCGTCAAGGCGTGTGGCGATATCCTTCGCAGAGGCCCCGGCTGTTTGCGCCGCAAGCTTCTGGATATAGGTTTCGCAATTCTCAGGCACCCAAGGGCGGTGTGAAAGATGGGTCATTTCATGCTCCGGTTTTCTTGCTGCCAAAGGAACAGGCCCTTGCGTTTTGCGCAAATGAGTTTTTATATAATTTAGGTGTAGAAAATCTAAGGCTTAGAATGGCAATTGTTCCTCCACGGCCAAAGGGGCCACCGCTGAACGCGCTTCGTGCCTTCGAAGCCGCCGCACGGCTGGGCGGGTTTACCAAAGCAGCTGACGAGCTTTGTGTGACGCCGGGCGCGATAACCCAGCATATCAAAACGCTGGAAACATGGGCGGGTGCGCCTTTGTTTAATCGTCAGCCACAGGGCGTGCAACTGTCGCCGCTCGGGCACAAGATCGCTGCCGAGTTCAGCGCGGCTTTTGACAGGTTGGGGCAGGCGGTTCAGGCGCTGCGTACAGAAGCGGCGCCGCAACTTGTGCAAATAGCGGCTTTGCCGAGCATCGCGCAGCTATGGCTTTCACCACGTTTGCCAGCCATTCGCAAAGCTTTGCCAGAGGTGACGCTTTCGGTAACGGCAATGGAAACCCCGCCAAATATGTTGCGGGACCCGTTTGACCTGACAATCTTTTTTTCTGATGAGCCGTCGGGTGGTTCACTGTTTTCGCTAGGCACGGATGTGATCTTTCCGGTGTGCGCACCGGAAGTGGCGGAAGGTTTGCAGCATGTTAAAGACCTTGCGAACTACCCGATGATCGGTGACGCCAGTTGGGCCAATGACTGGCAAATCTGGCTACGTGCGGAACACCCAAAGCTTAGCGTATCGGTAAAAGGCCCGACCTATTCGCTTTACAGTCTGGCGGTTGACGAAGCGGTAAATGGAGCAGGCGTGTTGATGGGGCACGAAACACTGGTCCGCAGTCATCTGAAGGCCGGGCGCCTTGTTGCGCCATTTTCCGGAAAGGTTTCGCTGGAACGAAGCTTGTTGCTTGCGCTTGCTCATAGGCCAAAACCCGGCAGCACGATCAGCCGCTTGTGTGACATGCTTGTCGAGGCGGCTTGAAAGCAGCCCGAGGTATAACCGGATGCGTTAGGCGAACGCGGCTTCCAGCGCGATTTCAACCATATCACCAAAGCTTTTCTCGCGCTGTTCCGATGGCATCGCTTCTCCGCTTAACAGGTGGTCACTTACGGTCAGAACGGCCAGCGCGCGGCAGCCATATCGTGCGGCAAGATTGTAAAGCTCTGCCGCTTCCATCTCGACGGCCAGAATGCCGTGCCGGGTCATTTGTTCATTTAAATCAGGGCGTTCGTCGTAGAACACGTCCGACGAATAGATGCCGCCGACATGGGTTTGAACCCCCTTAGCCTCAGCCGCATGAAACGCCCGATGCAAGAGGTGAAAATCAGCTGTGGGCGCAAAGTTGAACTCTTTGAAAATCGCGCTTGAGGGGGTCGAGAGCGAAGAGGCAGTTGAGGCCAGAACAAGATCGCGCAGTTTCACCTTTTCTTGCATCGCCCCGGCAGACCCGATGCGGATAAGTGTTTTCGCGCCATAATCCCTGATCAACTCGTTCACGTAGATTGACAGGCTTGGCATGCCCATACCACTGCCCTGAATGGTGACACGGTTCCCTTTGTAGGTGCCTGTGTAACCCAGCATCCCGCGTACTTCGTTGACCAGCTTTGCATCTGTCAGAAAAGCGTCCGCCGCCCAACGTGCGCGGTAAGGATCGCCCGGCAAAAGCACGGTTTCAGTGATGTCGCCGGGTTTGGCACCAATGTGGATGGTCATGTCAGAAGCTCCGATTGATTGCGCTTTCGAGCTAAGTTTAGACGCCTTGCCTAGTCTTTACGAACACCGGCAAATTGCACCTGCCATTTTTCACGATCTTCGTCCAAGATCTTTCCAAACAAAACGTCGGGCACTTCAAATGCGTGGCCCGCTGGCAAAGTTTCCAGTGCAGCGGCAACATCATTGGGCCAGTCCATATCGTCTGTTTTCAACGCTGCCATGATAGTGGCTGAGGCATCGGGAATGAAGGGTGCAGACAAGACCGCATAAATTCGGATCAGGTTGAGCGACAGACGGATCGATGCAGCGGCTGCGTCCGGATCTGTTTTGAACTTTGCCCAGGGTGCCGCCGTTTGCAGGTATTCGTTGCCCGCAACCCAGATCGCGCGAAGCTCGCTTGCGGATTTGCGAACCTCCATCGCGCCCATATGCGTTTCGTAGGCACGTATGCGGATTGTGATTTCTGCAATCAGTTTTTCTTCGTCAGGGCCATTGGTGCCACCTTCGGGGACAGCTTCGCCAAACTTTGAGCGGCAGAATTTCGTGACGCGCGAAACAAAATTG
Source organism: Pseudohalocynthiibacter aestuariivivens (assembly GCF_018457175.1). Lineage (GTDB taxonomy): Bacteria > Pseudomonadota > Alphaproteobacteria > Rhodobacterales > Rhodobacteraceae > Pseudohalocynthiibacter > Pseudohalocynthiibacter aestuariivivens. The sequence goes on along the minus strand of NZ_JAGFNU010000004.1, from coordinate 249,623 downwards.
CCCAGCACATCAGCAAGGTCCTTGTTTACGCTCGCCTGGAAATTCTCCCAGGTGAATTCGCTGTCTGAACTTTCGGGCGCGTGGGACAAAAGCCACCAGCGCCAGTAGTCAGCCGGCAGGATCGAGAGTGCCTGATCCATGAACACGCCACGCCCTTGTGAGGTGCTGAATTGACCACCGTCGTAGTTGAGGTAATTGAAGCTTTTGATATAATCGACCAGCTTCCACGGCTCGCCCGACCCCATGATCGTTGCTGGAAAAGACAGGGTGTGAAACGGCACATTGTCCTTGCCCATGAACTGCACATATTTGACGTCATCAGCGCCCATATCGGTGCGCCACCAACGTTGCCAGCAGGCGTCTGGCTTACCATTCGCTTCGGCCCATTCTGATGTTGCTGCTATGTATTCGATTGGGGCGTCAAACCAGACGTAAAAGACCTTACCCTCCATGCCAGGCCAATCCTCGTCGCCTTTTTTTACGGGCACGCCCCAGTGCAGGTCGCGGGTGATACCACGGTCGCGCAACCCGTCACCATCATGCAGCCACTTCTTTGCAATCGAGGTGGTCAGGATGGGCCAGTCTTTCTTGCTGTTGATCCATTCGTCCAACTTGTCACGAAGCGTAGATTGGCGCAGATAGAGATGCTTGGTCTCGCGCACCTCTAGATCGGTTGACCCGGAAACAGCGCTGCGCGGATCAATCAGGTCTGTCGGCTCTAGTTGCTTGGTGCAGTTTTCGCATTGGTCCCCGCGCGCCTTGTCATAGCCGCAGTTTGGGCATGTGCCTTCGATGTAGCGATCTGGTAGAAAACGACCATCGGCGTGGGAATAAACCTGCTTTTCGCTCACTTCTTCAATCAGCCCGTTTTCCGCAAGTTTCCCAGCAAAATGCTGCGTCAACTTGTGGTTTTGTGGGCTCGAAGAGCGACCGAAATGGTCAAACGACAGACGGAATCCTTCGGCGATTTCGGACTGCACCTTATGCATTTCAGCGCAGAATTCTGCGACCGGCTGTCCGACTTTAGCCGCTGCAAGTTCAGCAGGTGTCCCGTGCTCGTCCGTTGCACAGATGAACATCACCTCGTTACCCCGGCCGCGCATGTAGCGGGCATAAAGGTCAGCTGGCAGCTGAGAGCCGATCAGATTGCCCAGATGCTTGATTCCGTTGATATACGGGATCGCCGAGGTGATCAGGATACGTTCCATGAAAAATGCCTTCTTTGCAGTGTCGGCCTTTCCTTTAACGTAACCTTTGCTCGGGTGCTAGCGCCTGTCGCGTTGCTTGCGAAGAAGTCGGCCAATCGTGAAGGATGACCGGGGGGTGTAGACGTAGGGCGTGCGTTCCCTAACTGTTTCACGGGCACGCATCCGTGTGACTCCAAACACGATCAGTGCAACATGACCTACCGCAACAAAACCAAACAATGCTGATGGTCCGAACTCGTGAATCAGTGTTGAGGCGATGTAAGGGCTCGCAATCGCACCAAGAGCGTAAAAGAACATAAGTGCGGCTGACAATTCCACGCGTTGCTCGGAAGTGGCAAAATCGTTGGCGTGGGCGGTAGAAACCGAGAATATAGGAAAGGTGGTAAACCCGAACACTCCGGCACCAATCATAACCATGAGCGTTCCGCCATCGGCGACGAGCACGGTATTGAAACAACTGACAACAGCGGCGGCAGACAGCCAGATCAGAACCCAGCGACGGTCAAATTTATCCGCAAGCCAGCCAATCGGATATTGCGCAAGCGCACCGCCGAGCACGAAGGCAGCAAGGAAATAGGCGATCTGATTGATCTGCAGGCCAACCTCTTGCCCGTAGATCGGGCCAACCATTCGAAATGCAGAAGACGACAACGCCGCAATCACCACCCCGAAGGACGCGAGCGGAGAAATATTCCAAGCCAGCATTGGGCGTAGCCGCGCGGCAGCTGGAGTTTCCGGTTGTTGGATTTTGGTGATCGTGATCGGCAAGAGCGACAGACAACAGAGCAGCACCAGAAGATTGTAAGAGATGTAATGTGCAGGTTCCAAAACCGCGATCAAAAGCTGTGCGCACAACGAAGATCCCATATCCACGATCCGGTAAGTTCCCATTGCGCGACCGCGAGTTTCATTTGTGACTTTGGCGTTTAACCAGGCTTCGATCACTGTGTAGCAGCCAGAGATGCAAAGGCCTGATCCAACCCGCATCATCGCCCAGAGATAAGGATCATCGCTCAGCGTGTGCGAAATGAGCCCAATTGCACCCGTCGCCGTAAAAGCCGCAAAGGCGCGCGAATGGCCAATGGTGCCCATCAGGCGCGGCGCCCACCAGCAGCCTAGAAAGAAACCCAAGAAGTGAGATGACCCCAGCAGACCGATCTGCGCAGTGGTGAACCCCTTGGCAATGCCCGATAGCGCGTCGAGCGGGCCAACGCCCCCTGAAGAAAGCTGTAGCAGGATAATGGAAAGAAAAAGAGCAGCAAAAGAAATCAGAAGACGCATGGGTCAGCCAGAGTTGTTACGGGTACAAAGTCGCACAGGTTGTAGTGCAAGCTTGGGTTTATTCGACAAAGGATGTCGTTTTCATACTAATTCTCAGGAGATATCCTCACCAGTATTCTCAGATTAATTTTATCCGAGACAAGGTTAGGATAACCGGTGGCGCCAAAATCAGATCGGCGCAGCGATCCGGTCAGCACGATGGATAGACCAGACGGATCGCCGCCGGTTTCGGCATTTTGCCGAAACAATCGAGCTGATAGTGTGACGGGCCGCGTTATGCCGCGTACTGTTAGGTTGCCCGTGATTTCAGCGCCTTGTGCATTCGGGCGTACGCGCAGGCTTTCAAACCGAATGAGTGGGTGGTTCCGGGTATCGAGCACGTTTGGGCCCTGCATGGCTTGCGTTGCAAGGAAAAATCCGGTGCGTGCACCATTTGCCTGTAAAGAAACGCGCACGCTTGACCGTGCGAGATTTGCAAGATCAATCGTTATTTCCGAAGTTGCGACAGGCATCGTGCCACGCCGCGGTTCTGAATTCAGGTAATAGATAAAACTGACGCGCGATCTGTCTTGATCAAGTTCGTAGGAGACCGGCGAAGCAAAAGCGCTGTTAGATATCCAGATCAGATTGAGACAGATAAACAGGAAGGCTTTCATAAGGCCAGTGTAACGCCAAATTTCAAACTGTCGCTTCATTCTTTTCTGTCAGGGCGTTCTAAGGGTGGCAGGTCTGCAATTTCGCCTTGCCCTTGGCGTTTGGTTCGGTAGGCTCGGTCGGCGAACAGGAGATGTAAGATGCGCTACAAAACCCTTGGTCAGACTGATCTGAAACTGTCCGAACTGTGTCTGGGGTCAATGACATGGGGCACACAGAACACGATGGAAGAGGGCCATGCGCAGATAGACCTGGCGCTGGATCACGGAGTGAACTGCATCGATACGGCAGAGATGTACCCGGTGAACCCGGTAAGCGCCGAAACCTGTGGGCGCACCGAAGAGGTGATTGGCGAATGGTTTGCTAAAACCGGACGCCGCAAGGAGGTTATTCTTGCGACAAAGATTACGGGTGCGAATGGCGGGTTCATGCGCGAGGGTCGCGGGATTGACAGTACAACGATCCCAATTGCGCTTGAGGGGTCACTGAAGCGCCTGAAGACAGATGTTATTGATATTTATCAGCTTCACTGGCCCAATCGTGGCTCGTACATGTTTCGCCAAAACTGGTCTTATGACCCGAGCAGTCAGAATAAGGCTGAAACTCTGGCGCATATGGAAGACACGCTTGAAGCACTGCAAAAACAGGTTGATGCAGGAAAAATCCGCCATATTGGCTTGTCGAATGAAAGCGCCTGGGGGACAGCCCAGTGGTTGCGTATGTCTGAGGACCGTGGCTGGCCACGTGTGGTAAGCGCACAAAACGAATACTCTTTGCTTTGCCGCTTCTATGATACTGATATGGCGGAATTGTCCGCGAACGAAGATGTCGGTTTGCTGGCGTTCTCACCGCTTGCGGCAGGGCTGCTGACCGGGAAATACAGGCGTGATGTGACACCCGAAGGATCGCGCCGCACGTTGGCGCCAGAACTTGGCGGCCGTCTGAAAACGGGGCGCGTTTGGGATGCGGCAGCAGCCTACGAGGATGTCGCCAAGCGGCATGGTCTGAATGTTGCGCAAATGGCGCTGGCGTGGTGTCGGACAAGGCCGTTTATGGCAAGTGCGATTTTTGGGTCAACCAGCCTGGAGCAACTGAAAACCGCACTGGGTTCGGTCGAAGTTGAATTGTCAGGTGAGGTTATGGCCGACATTGATATCGCGCATAAGGCGCATCCGATGCCTTATTAGATTTTATGCCTCCGGCGGGGATATTTTCAGGATAAAGAAGGCGGGCGTTGTCTGAGCACACTTGCCGTTTTCCCGAATTTTCGGCGAAATGCGCGGGCAAACGTGGCCTGAGCGGCAAATCCGGTGCGGATTGCGATTTCCTGCAAGGTAAGATCGCTGTCCTGCACTAGGCGGTGAGCCTCTTGCAGACGCAGATCAAGGAAAAACTGCCCGGGTGTGGTGCCAAGTGTTTGGCGAAACGCGGTTTCAAGCGAACGGGCGGAAAGGCCAATACCCAGCGCTATCGCGGTGATCGTTGGTGGATCTTCGATATCGGTTTCCATTCTGCGTACAGCTGCCGCAACAGCCGGGGCGGTGATTTCAAGACGCGCAGAAGAAACAAGGCTTTGCGGCGCACTTGCCGGATGAAGCGGGTCGTAGATGAACGCGCTCGCGACACGAAGTGCGAGCTCAGGCCCTTGTCGGCAGCGAATGAGATGCAACATCATGTCAAGACAAGGCGACGCCCCGCCCGTTGTGAAATAGCGGCCATCTATAACGTAGCGGTCGCGGACTGTATCGATTTCGGGAAAGCGAGTCATAAAGGTTTCGATGTCTTCCCAATGGGTTGTGGCCGTAACCCCATCTAACAGCCCGGCACGCGCCAGTATCCAACTGCCGCCATCGACACCACCTACAGCTTGATATTTACGGCGTTCATGCCGTAATCGCCGCATACGGGATTGGGAAGCGTGTTTTTCAAGGTTAAACCCGGCAACGACGATGAGCGCGTCAGCCGTTGCAGCTTGTTCCAGCACAGATGTCTCAACAGAGATACCGCTGGTTAAGTGCGTGGCGCCGCCATCAAAAGAAACGAACTGCCAATGGTAAAGCGGGTTTGCAGCGCGGCGGTTTGCGGCGCGGAGCGGGTCAACCGTGGCGGCAAGCGACAGAGTATTGCTATCTGGTAATATCAGGATTGCAACCGAGAGTGTCTCGGGTGTTCGCAAAAATATCTGATTTTCGGTTTTCATCAAATATGTTTCGTAAATTGTAAAGCTCATTTGCGCAAGTCCCACATGATCAGCGGAACGAAAGAGGAGATTCGTCATGCCACTCGCCATGAACAAAGATGTTTTTATCACCTGCGCCATCACCGGTTCGGGCAGTACGCAAGACCGTAGCCCGCATGTGCCCCGTTCGCCTAAGGATATTGCCGATAGTGCGATTGCAGCGGCCAAGGCAGGTGCAGCAGTTGTGCATTGCCACGTGCGTGACCCGGAAACCGGGGTGCCATCACGCAAGCTTGAGTATTACCGGGAACTGACAGACCGTATCCGCGACGCTGAGGTCGATATGGTTCTGAACCTGACGGCTGGCATGGGCGGCGATATCATTTTTGGTGGGCCAAACAGCCCGCTACCTTTGGCAGGCGGAACCGATATGGTTAGCGCGGAGGAACGTGTTGCCCATGTTGCGGAATGCCTGCCAGAGATTTGCACACTTGATTGCGGCACAATGAACTTTGCAGAAGCCGACTATGTGATGACCAACACCCCCGGCATGTTGCAAGCCATGGGGCGGATGATGACCGATCTTGGTGTTAAGCCAGAGATTGAGGCATTTGACACTGGTCATCTTTGGTATGCCAAGCAGCTTGTCAAAGATGGCGTTCTGGACAGCCCTGCGCTGGTGCAGCTTTGCATGGGTGTTCCCTGGGGCGCACCGGATGACCTCAATACTTTCATGGCAATGGTAAACAATGTGCCGGACGGTTGGACCTTTTCGGCCTTTGGGCTGGGGCGCAGTCAGATGCCCTATGTTGCGGCTTCTGTGCTTGCCGGGGGTAACGTGCGGGTTGGCCTTGAAGACAACCTGATGCTTGGGCGCGGCAATCTGGTAACCAATGCCGATCTGGTCGAAAATGCGGTCAATATTGTCGAAGGTCTGGGCGCAAAGGTGATCGGTCCGGACGACGTTCGCAAGAACCTCGGGCTTGAAAAGCGGGCACCCGTCTGACGCAAGGCACCACACAGGAAAACCGGAGAAATAAAATGACAAAGAGAGCGACAATCGTCGGCGGTGGTGTAATTGGTGGCGGCTGGGCGGCACGGTTCCTGCTCATGGGGTGGGACGTACGGGTTTTTGACCCTGACCCGGAAGCAGAGCGTAAGATCGGCGAAGTTCTTGACAACGCCCGCCGCTCCTTGCCCGGTTTGTCGGATGTTGCGATGCCTGCCGAAGGTAAACTCAGCTTTCACGAGACAATTTCCGAAGCAGTCGCCGGATCTGACTGGATACAGGAAAGTGTTCCGGAAAGATTGGACCTTAAGCGTAAGGTCTATCAGACCCTTCAGGAACATTGTTCGCCGGATGCCGTGATCGGCTCATCCACCTCAGGCTTTAAACCGTCGGAGTTGCAGGGCTGCGCAACGCGCCCTGCACAAATCGTGGTGACGCACCCGTTTAACCCGGTCTATCTGTTGCCGCTGATTGAACTGGTTACAACCGAAAAAAATGACGCGGCCCTGATTGAGCGGGCAAAAGACATTATAACGTCACTGGGTATGTTTCCACTGCACCTGAAGAAGGAGATCGATGCACATATCGCAGATCGTTTTCTTGAGGCAGTCTGGCGCGAAGCACTTTGGCTGATCAAGGATGGCATTGCCACGACCGAAGAAATCGACAACGCAATCCGCTACGGTTTTGGCTTGCGCTGGGGACAGATGGGGCTGTTTGAAACCTACCGCGTGGCGGGGGGCGAAGCTGGGATGAAGCATTTCATCGCCCAGTTTGGCCCCTGTCTTGAATGGCCCTGGACCAAACTGATGGATGTGCCGGAACTGACAGACGAACTTGTCGATATGATAGCCGATCAGTCCGACGCGCAATCAGGTGCCTATACTATCCGTGAACTCGAACGCATTCGCGACAATAACCTTGTTGCGATGATGCGGGCGCTCAAGACGCAGGACTGGGGGGCAGGGGCCTTGCTCAGGGTGCAGGACAAGCGGATGATGCCTGCGGAGCCTGACCTGTTAAAGCCCATTGTTACTGTTTCACGTGCAGTGCCGCTCGACTGGACAGACTACAATGGTCACATGAACGAAGCCCGTTATGTGCAGGCTTTCGGAGATGGAACTGATAAATTCATGGAATTTGTCGGCTGTGATGAAGACTACATTGCAAACGGCGGCAGCTATTTCACCGCAGAAACCCATATCCGTTACATCGACGAGTTAAACGCAGGCGCGCGCATTCGCGTCGAAACGATATGTGTCTTGGGCGAAGGGAAAAAAATGCATCTGTTCCATCAGATGTTTGAGGGGGACCGTCTTGTCGCCACGGGTGAGATGATGTTGATACATGTCAGCCTAAAAACCCGTCGTGCGTCAAACCCTGCTCCGCATATCGAAGAAAAACTCGCCAAAGTTGCCGCGGCGCATGCCGCACTTCCACGTCCTGAAGGGATAGGCCGCGCGATAGGGGTGATCGGGGTGAAGGCATGAACGACCGTGTTCTGATCACGGCAGGGGCATCCGGCATAGGCCGGGCTATGGCCGAAGCCTTCGCTTCGGCTGGGCACCAGATCTGGGTCACCGATGTTGATACCGTAGCTTTGGCAACCTTGCCGGCGGGGTGGCGTGGCACCTGCGTTAATGCCAGCGACGATGCTGGCGTATCAGCCCTTTTCGCTGAAATCCGCGAAACATGGGGTGGCCTTGATGCTCTATGCGCGAATGCGGGGATCGCGGGGCCAACAGCCCTTGTCGAAGACGTCACTTTAGACGACTGGCGTGCTTGCGTCAGCGTCAACTTGGAAGGGGCCTTTTTGGCGGCGAAATATGCAGCGCCCATCATGAAAGCGGCGGGTTCCGGTTCGATGGTGTTCACCTCTTCGACGGCGGGGATCTACGGCTATCCAAACCGTGCGCCCTATGCGGCTGCAAAATGGGCTGTGATCGGCCTGATGAAAACGCTGGCGATGGAACTTGGACCCTTCGGAATTCGCGCAAACGCGATTTGCCCAGGTGCGGTCGAAGGCCCACGCATGGAAGGGGTACTTGAACGTGAGGCCACCGCAAAGGGCATGACACGTGATCAGGTCTATGCAGGCTACGCAAGCGGTACATCTATGCGCAGTTTTGTTGAGGCAGCGGATATTGCCAATATGGCGGTGTTTCTGGCCAGCCCTGCCGCGCGGTTGGTTTCGGGTCAGGTCATCGCAGTAGACGGACATACCGAAAACCCAGACCCAAAAGTCTGATCCCAGAACTTGAACCAGAAACCAATTTCTTTATCCCTTAAATATCCCCGCGCGGAGCGCAAAACCGCACGAAGTGCCAGAAAGAACAGCGCGGAACGCGCTTCACTATTCAAACGATGTCTGCACGCAATTCCAAAAGCTTATCGGGAAGGTCATTTGAACTTACGACAGCCTCCCGGACCAGCCCGTCAAAATGCTGACTGATTGCTGCGACCCGTTCTTTTTCGCGGAACGCCAAATAACTTCGCCCAAGGTAGAGCACCGCCAGAAGCGGGCCAAAAATGGTAACCGGCGATGAATAAAGCCGACGCGCATCAAAGAGATATATTCGCAGACGAGGGTAAAACTGGTCATGCAGGGCCAGCATCCAGTCGATTTGCTCAAGACGTAATTCTAGCGGCAAATCCCGGTAGTATCCTTCGGCATGCGTGAAAGACTCAAGCTCGTGCAATGGTAGCGCGATTTCGTAGTCCGATTGTGCGGAACGCATAAGGTTCAGGCGGTCCTCAGAGGCACCAATTGCCTGATCCGTGGTGCGGCCCAGTTGCGGCTGATATTCCCAACTTAGCATCGACCTGGTTTTTATCATGTCCGGCAAAGTTGCGGGGACATGGCGAATTTTGTAACCGATGGCTTCCTGATGCCAGGCAAATATCTGTTCGTCGACCAATGCGCGCGGCGCTGCCGTCATCGAAACAGAGGCTGCGATGAGGTCAGCGGCTTGGTCAGGATGGTCCGTCAGACCCAATAACCAATCAGCAGAGACACCCAGGGCTGCGGCGCATTCACCAACGACTTGCGCGTTTGGCAGCCTTGTTCCGCCACCCGCCAGTAGTTGCGAAATAGTCGACCTGTCTACACCGACACGCCGTGCCAGAGAGCTTTGATTGAGGCTTGAAACAGAGAAGGCTTCGCTCAAACGTTGGCGAAACAACAATGCACGGTCCCTCTTGTCTGTTTTTTCTGGCATTTGGTTAATAAATCCAACAATGTTTAGTTTTTGTTTTGTATTCCCGTAATACACGCATCCGTGATTAGGGGATAGAGAAATGTGTAACCAACGAAAAACCGAGAAAAAATGGACACGAAAAGGCGAACATGGGTCAAGGCGATCGGATGGCAGGGGATGGGTCTTGCGACGATGGCGCTGATTGGATTTCTGATCACTGGATCTTTCAGCATTGGTAGTTTGTTGGCCCTGATCAATGCGACGGTCGGGTTTTTGTCTTATCTTGCATATGAACGTTTGTGGAACCGCATCAGTTGGGGACGGGCGACACTTGTACAAAGGGAACGCAATGGCTGAACACGCACCGCGCCGGATTTTGGTGGAATGGCAAACATTACTGCTGATCATCCTGTGTTACGGTCTTTGGTTGCTTGGCTGCACGGTTGTCGCATCGCTGTCTCTGTGGTTGTCTTACGCAACGCTCACCTTTGCTCTTGCACTCCATTCTTCGTTACAGCACGAAGTTTTGCATGGCCACCCCTTGCGCAGCAGGGCGCTAAGCGAGGCGCTCGTTTTTCCGGCAATCGGGTTGTTCATCCCCTATATGCGGTTCAGGGATTTGCATCTGGCGCACCATCAGGATTCGATCCTGACAGACCCTTATGATGATCCTGAATCGAACTACATGGACCCCAAGGTGTGGAACTATTTGCCAAGATGGCAGCAGGTTGTCCTGAACCTGAACAACACCTTGCTGGGCCGAATGCTTATCGGGCCGATCATCGCGCAAATATATTTTGTAAAGGGTGATTGGCGGTTGATCCGCGCGGGTGACAGAACTGCCCTTATGGGCTGGGTCTGGCATTTTGTTGGTTTGGTGCCCGTGTTATTTTGGCTTTTCTATGTCGCAGAGGTTCCGTTCTGGCTTTATGTGCTTGCGGCTTACTCAGGTCTGGCGATCCTTAAGATCCGGACCTTTCTGGAACACCGCGCGCATGAACATGTCGGTGGCCGTACAGTGATTATCGAAGACAAAGGCCCACTGGCCCTGATTTTCCTGAACAATAACCTTCACGTCGTGCATCACATGCATCCGGCCGTCCCTTGGTACAAGCTGCCGCAACTTTATGCGCAGAACAAAGATCGGTACCTGAAACGTAATGAAAACTATTTGTACCGGTCTTACGGCGAAGTGTTTCGCAAACATTTCTTTCGTAGAAAAGATGATGTTCCGCATCCGTTTTGGCGGCGTTAAGGTCTCGACAATTCGAACGCCTTCTGTAACGAGGCGGTATGGAGCTTTGGATACCCATATCGATTGCCGCGGCGTTTTCGCAAAATTTGCGATTCATGCTGCAAAAGCACCTCAAAGCGACACAACTTTCGACGGCGGGCGCGACATTTGCGCGATTTATCTACTCCGCTCCGCTGGTAGCGATACTGATTTTCGTTTATATGAATGTAACGGGGCAAGCCGTAACGGCGCTGCCGTTGCGGTTCTGGGCCTTCGCGCTTAGCGGCGGGCTGGCGCAGATTTTGGCGACAATGTGTGTTGTCGCGTTATTTGCTGAAAGAAACTTTGCTGTCGGGATTACATTTAAGAAAACCGAGGTGGTTCAAACTGCCCTTCTCGGCTTAATTGTTCTTGGCGAAGGAGTTTCTTTTTGGGGTCTTATGGCGATCGCTGTAGGGTTCATCGGGGTCGTACTTTTGTCTGATCCGCCCAAAGGGGCAACTGGACGCTGGTACAAAAGAATGTTCAATCGTGCGGCAGGTTTGGGACTGCTTTCGGGCATCCTGTTTGCCGTATCTGCAACCGGCTATCGTGGGGCGACCCTGTCACTTGGTCTTGATGACTTTATTCTGCGCGCGGGCTTTACGCTAGCAATTGTCGCTACCTTTCAAACACTTGTTATGGCTGTGTGGCTGCGGTTGCGCGAACAGGGTGAAATCAGCCGTGTGCTGCGTCACTGGCGCGTTGCGGGGCTTGTTGGTTTGACAAGCATGATTGGCAGCTTTTGCTGGTTCGCGGCGTTTTCACTACAAAACGCTGCCTACGTAAAGGCATTGGGCCAGATCGAATTATTGTTCAGCTTTATTGCAGGTGTCTTCGTATTTCACGAAAAAACCAGCCGCCGCGAGCTTCTTGCGATGGGGTTCATAACTGTAAGTATTCTGCTTCTGATCCTCGCAACAAGCGATTTACTGGCTTAGCGGGCTCTTTCGCCCTAGTCTTAGAAACAGGCTCTCTTCGTCGTCATTCTTAAAGAACGGAACACTTTCTGGCTGTGTCTCTTCATTCGCCAGAGCGGCAATCTCTGCCAGTACAACTTCGGTGATAAACGGCAAGTTGAAACTGCGCACTTCTTCCAACGGTATCCACTGCAATTGAGACAATTCTTCTGAGGCGCGAGAGAAATCATCCGGGTCACCCTGAATATGGGCGGCGTCGGCTAAAAAGAAACGGGCGTCAAACCGGCGTGGCCGACCCGGAGGGGTGATGGCCCGAAACACAAACGTGAACCCTGCAGCGGAAGGCACATGGCCGGTTGCCGCGAAATCAACCCAATCTTCGGGGGGTGCTGTATGCCATCTGCTTTGTGCTCCGAGAATAAGGCCTGTTTCTTCCCAGACTTCGCGTATTGCCGCAGTCTGCAAGGCCGGAACAAGTGCTGGGTCGGCATCTTCTGCCAGACGTGTCAGGCAGGTGTTTGACATGGTGCTTGCCAAAGGTATCTGTGCATCGTCCGGGTCAACCGCACCACCGGGGAAAACGAATTTGTTAGGCATGAATGCAGCTTTGGCCCCACGTTGCCCCATGAGCACGCGTGGGTTCGTTGTTTTGTCACGCAGCAGAATTACGGTAGCGGCGTTTCGGATCGCGGTTTTGTCCATTCATTCCTCCGATATTCAGATCTGACTAGACGTTTACCGTTTTCCCGAAGCCGTGCATCCGCTTTGCCCACTGCAACCCAACGATTGCACCTTTTAAGCGGGGTAAAAGATAAAGCGACAGCGCGACACACCCTACTGAGAAACTGCTGGCTAAGACCATAGGTTCGGGTCGGTATTGTGTATAGATTATGAGGATAAGGGGGGCCAGGATGTGACCCACGATCAAAATAGTAAGGTATGCCGGTCCGTCATCCGCGCGGTGATGATGTAATTCTTCATCGCATACCGGACAGGTTGCTCGCACCTTGAGATAGCCGCTAAGTAATGGGCCTGAGCCACATTTAGGGCAGCGGCGGCGCCAGCCGCGCAACATCGCGGGGCGAACCGGACGATTGAAAGTAGCTTGGGAATCGGGCATCTGAGTCTCTCGGTACTGTCGTGTTAGCCTTACCATTTAGTCCTAAACTTCAAATTAGTAAGCTCTAGAACACGTTCCGCGTCGGGATGTCGCAAAAGCATTAAATTTTTTTCGACGGAAAAAGCGCGCTCAGCCGTTTGATATTCTGATTGCGAAGAAAAACTCGCATCGAAAGAAACTTACAATTCGGAGAATACTGGCATGAAAGATAACTATCGTATCGCAGCATTGGTCGCGCTCATGGTTGGAGCGATTGGAGTCACTGGTGCTGTTGAAGCCCGCGAAGGCCATGGCCGTTATGGTCCAGAGCATGATTTTTCAGAACTTGACGCAGACGGCGATGGTTTGGTGACCATGGAAGAAATGGTTGCGCACCGTGAGGCTCGTTTTGACTCTGCAGACACAAACAGCGATGGCTTTTTGTCCGCAGAAGAGATGACAGCCCAGGCTCAGGAGCGTGTTGCGCGCCGTGTCGCACGCATGATTGAGCGCCACGATGAAAACGGCGATGGTCAGATCGGAAAAGACGAAATGAACGGGCACGAAGACCGGCGCGCCCACATGTTTGAGCGTATGGACAGTGATGGTGACGGCGCCATTTCAGAAGAAGAATTCGAGGAAGGTAAGGCCCGGCACGCTGGTCGCCGACATCGGCACGGCGAAGGCAGTGCATCTGAGTAAAGTGTAACTTGGTCACGGAGTCTGCAGTTGGCAGGCCCCGTGATTGCCTGAAGAGACTGTTTGGGCTAGGCATAAAAGGCAATGAAAATGGCGTTTGATGCCTTAGCTGATGTTTCCGATGACGCGTTGCTGGTTCTCTATGGCAATGGCGATACGGATGCTGCACGCGCCTTAACACAACGGTTGTTGCCAAGGGTTCTGGGTTTCGCCACGCGTATGCTGAACGATGCGACCGAAGCCGAAGATGTTGCACAAGAAGCAATGCTGCGTCTTTGGAAAATTGCAGGCGATTGGCGACAGGGTGAAGCAAAAGTCAGCACATGGCTTTACCGCGTTGTTTTAAACCTGTGCACAGACAGGCAGCGCAAACGCAAGGGGATCGGACTTGATCAGATTTCTGAACCAGAAGACGAAACACCGGGGGCGGTGGCGGGCCTTCAGGAACAAGAACGCCTCGCGGCATTGAAGGATGCTCTGGCCGCCTTGCCCGACAGGCAACGTCAGGCGGTTGTCCTGCGCCATATAGAGGGGTTTAAGAACCCTGAAATAGCGCAGGTGCTGGAAATCAGCGTTGAAGCGGTTGAAAGCCTGACCGCACGAGGAAAACGCTCGCTCGAGGTCTTGCTGGCCGGAAAACGTGCAGAATTGGGGTATACGGATGACTGAAGAAAAGTTTGATAGTGGCGCTTTGGAGGGCTTGTTTGATCTGGCTCGCACCGAGAAACACGTTCCGTCATCTGATCTTATTGTTCGCGTTCTTGCGGATGCGGATACTGAACAGGCTGTCTGCAGAGTCACCAGTTCTAAACCTTCAGAAGCGCGCGAATCCAGATTGGCGGTGGTCTTTCGTGCAATAGGCGGATGGCCCGCTATCGCTGGTATGGCGACGGCAACTGTTGCTGGAATCTGGATTGGGCTAAGCCCACCCGCAACACTGGAAGATATAAGTAGCAGTATTCTTACCGGTGAGACAGACGCTTACCTCTCCGAGCTATTGCCGGGGTTTGATGATTTTGTGGCAGAAGGCTGACCGATGACAATGGAACAACAAATGGAAAAACCACGCAGCAAGATTTGGCCAAAAGTCCTTCTGGCGGTATCGCTGTCATTGAACCTTTTGGTTATTGGTATCATTGCCGGAACGGTTTTGAAATTCGGGCCCGGTGGGCACCATCGACACAGGGGATTGGATCTGGATGTTCAACCAATGATTCAGGCACTAAGCCGTAGTGACAGAGCAGCGTTGCGCAGGTCTTTTGCCCGTGAAATGACAACCGTACGAGAGGCGCGTGCAGACCTACCATCTCGTGCAGAGTCAATCTTGCAAGCACTGCGGACGGAGCCGTTTGATCAGGCGGCACTGCAGACCGTGCTCGATGCACAAAAGCAGCAATTGGCCGAGCGACACAAAGCCGGGCAGCAAATATTGTTTGATCAGATATCGGCTATGTCAGAACGTGAACGGGCAACTTACGCGGACCGATTGGAAGAAGAATTTAGTCGGCGGCCCCGGTTTCGTCGGTATCATTCAGGCGGCTGAGCGGCTCAAAGTAACCTGATTACGCCCTTCAGACTTTGACGCAAACAAAGCCCGGTCTGCGCGTTTAATGAGCTGCTCTGCAGTTTCTTGTTCCGTTGACAAAGCACTGCTTAATGCGACACCGATACTAAGCGTGACGGAAACCTTGTTTTGACTCATCGGGATATCAACACTCGCGTCGCGCACTACCCGCCGTAGACGTTCTGCCGCAAATCTTGCATCGGCCAGATTGGTGTCGGGCATAGCGATCAGAAACTCTTCGCCCCCGATTCTGGCGAGCAAATCAACATGCCGCAGGTTGTCACGCAGGCGCTGGGCAACAGCGATCAGAACTGCGTCACCAGTGGCGTGTCCAAAATTGTCATTCACGCCCTTGAAGCGATCAATATCGAGCATCATGACTGCGTAAGGTTTTCCAGAAGTTTGCGCACGCTCCGCAATGCGTTCAAGGTGCGAGAACGCGTAACGCCGATTGTAAAGCCCTGTAAGCGGGTCAACAACAGCCATGCGCAGCCCGTCACGCACAGTGCTTCGAAGGCGGTCAGCTTTCCGTTTGCGCCGCGCCTGAGTCCTGATGCGCAAAGCAAGCTCCAGGGGTTCAAACGTACCGGACATCAAATCATTTGCGCCAAGGTCAAGCGCAATCACAGCTTGTTGCCGTGCTTTAGCACGCAGAACCATTATGATTGCAGCGTGCCGGGTCAGGGCGCGGCTTCGCAATTCAGACAGCAAACGCAACCCTTCGTCAGGGCGCTTTAGGTCCCCCGAAATCACAAATATGTCGGGAGGTGTCTGAGTTCCTTTCAATGCGAGGGCATCTTCCTTGGACACCACTTCAATATCGTCATCCAGAAATGGTGATAATTCAGACTTCCAATCCACTGCAATCGCTTCGTTTGAAGCAACAAGGGCAATTTTAGCTGGTGAGGTGAAATCCTGACCTTTTTCAGCAAAACCAAATTCGCGGCAAGTCGCTTCGCGCGATTGCAGCTCTTCTTCGGTATCGCGTGCACGAAGCAGGCTGCGTACCCGCGCCAAAAGTGTCATCTCGTCGATTGGTTTTGAAAGAAAGTCGTCAGCACCCGCTTCCAACGCTCTGATTCTGGCTTTTGAATCTTTCAAAGACGTCACCATAATAATCGGAATATTAGCGGTCAGAGGATCGGCTTTAAGTTGCTTGCAGACAGAAATGCCGCTTATGTCCGGCATTAAAACGTCAAGAAGAATTAGGTCGGGGTGTTCTGTTTGGGCGAGCGACAAAGCTTCTGCACCACACCCTGCCTGCAGTACATCGTAGCACGCTGAAGCGAGCGTAACTTTCAAAACGATGCGGTTGGTCGCGACATCATCGACGATAAGGATGCGACCTGGCATTGTTTCCCCGCAAAGTTAAGGTTAGTTGCTCGTTCCTGAGTTCTTGTGGGCTAGAAAAGTTAAGAATGTATTGCTCGGAGGTTAATTTAGGTGCGATGACCAGCGAACAGGCTGAAATAATTTCACTGCAATGTCTTGGTTGGCTGGTAGCCAATGATGACTTGTTGCCGGTTTTTCTGGGCTCTAGCGGGGCTTCGGAAGAAGATTTGAAAAATTACGCAGCAGAACCTGAATTTTTAGGGTCTGTGCTGGATTTTCTGATGATGGACGACGCTTGGGTTGTTTCGTTCTGTGATTCTGCTGGAATACGCTATGATATTCCCGCGCAGGCACGCATGGCGTTACCGGGCGGAAGCCATATGCATTGGACCTGAGAAGGGAATGCTAAAGGTTTTTCAGAGCGGCATCTTCACCTGTTCGCAGTCTGATCAACAGAAGACGTAAATTTTCTGCCTCGGCTTTTGAAAGTTTGCTTTCAAGTTTGGCGGCGTTTTCACGGGCAAAATTTGTACCGAGCGTAACCAGATTTTTGCCTTTATCTGTAAGCGCGACAGAGGTTGTCCGCTTGTCACCCTTACCGGTTGCGCGAAAAAGCGTTTTGTTTTGCTCCATTTGACGTAAAGCGCGCGAAGTAGCGGTGCGATCAATTCCGACAAATGATGCAATATCAGACGGTTGGAACAGGTTTTCGTTTTGCACAGCAAGCAAAATGCACCAGGTAATTCGCGTCAGTCCCAGCGTTTTAAGCTTTTCTTCAAAACGGCGTTCCTGAATGCGTGATGTCAGGGACAATTGATACCCGAGCGATTGATGAAGCCGGTAAGGGGTTTGGTCTGTCATGATTAACACTGTCAATTTTTAGGGTAGGCTGGTCAAGACGCTTTAAAAACCGTTCTGGCGGAAGGTTGCAAAACAGCCTAGAAGCATCTTGGAAACGCGCAACATCCGGAGTCAGTTGGATGCAATATACTGGGGTTCTTTTCGATAAAGATGGTACACTCTTTCATTTTGAACACACGTGGAGCCTATGGGCTAAACGCTTGTTTGACGACCTTGCCAATGGAGACCTTATAAGGGCCATCGAGATGGCGAAGTCAGTTGGATTTGACTATCACACCAAAGAATTTCACCCTGAAAGCATCTTAATAGCGTGCACACCAGACATGATTGCAGAAGCTCTCGCCCCGTCGGTTCCTAACCAGACAGCGGACCAGCTTCTTGTGATAATCAACGCGATTGCGGAAGAAGTTCCCGTTGTCGAAGCTGCACCGTTGGACCCTTTGTTAACAGGGCTTCGCGAACGCGGGATGAAATTGGGAATCGCTACAAATGATGCCGAAGCGCCGGCACGCGCGAATCTGAAAAAGGCTGGGGTCACAGAACATTTTGACTTTATAGCCGGGTTTGATTCTGGGTTTGGTTCCAAACCGGAACCGGGAATGTTGCTGGAGTTTTCCAATTCTATGGGTCTTCGGGCCAAAGACGTGGTCATGGTAGGGGATAGTGCGCACGATCTGGTGGCAGGACGTGCGGCCGGGATGGCAACTGTGGCGGTTTTGACAGGAATCGCAAAGGAGCCAGAACTTGCACCACATGCAGATGTTGTTTTGGCGGATATAGGTCGTTTGCCAGTTTGGCTGGATCGCTAAAGCGCCCGGTTTTTTATCTTCAAATTTTCTCGACGCATTTTTTACGACATTTAATGTCGGTTTCATCCGGTAAATAGCCGTTCTGTTGCGGCTTGCTAGAATGAAGCAATGGAGATGAACGATGGCGAAAACCACACGTAGGCAACGGTCTGGCGGCAGAGCGGGAAATACCCGCGGTTCAGGTAGCACGATAGATCAAATGCCCTGGCGCATTCCAGTGAACACTGATCGCCCGACAGAACCGCTGACTGAAGAAGGCGTTCAGGCCATTCATGGCGGTGCCATGCGTATTCTTGAAGATATCGGCATTGAAATCCTGTTCGATGATGCGCTCGCGATATTCAAGGAAATGGGGTGCCGGATTGACGGAACCAACGTTCGCATCGACCGGGATACGGTGATGGAACTGGTCGCCAAGGCCCCGTCAGAGTTTACGATCACACCGCGCAACCCGGATCGCAAGATTGCCATTGGCGGCAAACATATGGTGTTTGTGAATGTCTCTAGTCCGCCAAACTATTGGGATATGGAGACCGGAAAAGTCCCGGGAACGCGCGAACATTGTGCAAATCTGCTGAAACTGACGCAGTATTTCAACTGTATTCACGTCGCGGGCGGTTATCCGGTAGAACCCGTCGATGTGCATGCGTCTGTCAGGCATCTGGATGTGCTTTTCGACAAGCTGACCCTGACGGACAAGGTGCCGCATGCCTATAGCCTGGGCAAAGAGCGTGTCGAAGATGTGATGGAGATGGTGCGTATCGCAGGCGGCCTCAGTCACGAAGAATTCGAAGCGACACCAAGGATGTACACAAACATCAACTCAACTTCGCCACTGAAGCACGATCATCTTATGCTTGACGGATACATGCGCTGCGTGCGGCGCGGGCAGGTTACGGTGGTAACACCCTTCACGTTGGCCGGGGCGATGGCGCCTGTCACAATGGCTGGTGCTGTTGCGCAGTCGTTGGCTGAAGGGTTAATCGCGATCGTTCTGGCGCAATATATTCGCCCAGGCGCGCCCTGTGGGATAGGTACCTTTACCTCAAACGTTGACATGAAAACAGGTGCGCCGGCGTTTGGAACACCGGAATATATGCGGGCAACCCAGATGACTGGCCAGATGGCGCGGTTTTACGGTTTGCCGATGCGGTCGTCCGGCGTGTGCGCTGCGAATGTGCCGGATGGTCAGGCAATGTGGGAAACCTCAAATTCGCTTTGGGCGGCGGTGCAGTCGCAATCGCACATGGTTTATCACGCGGCTGGCTGGCTTGAGGGTGGGCTAATTGCAAGCCCGGAAAAATTCATCATGGATTGCGAGGTCTTACAGCAAATCCAGCGTTATTTTGAACCGATGATTACGGCTACAACACCTGATGATATTGCGCTTGATGCGATCAAGGACGTCGGAAATGACGGGCACTTCTTTGGCATTCAGCATACGCAGGATCGTTATGAGCACGCGTTTTATCAGCCTTTCCTTTCTGACTGGCGAAACTATGAGGGCTGGGATCTGGCTGGAGGTTACTGGACAGCGGAACGCGCCAATAAAATGTTCAAGAACATCATCAATGAATTCGAAACTCCGGCGATGGATGTGTCGATCAGAGAAGAACTCGCAGAATTTGTAACGCGCAGAAAAGCAGAAGGTGGCGCGCCAACTGATTTCTAAAAACTGACCTGTTTGGCTGGTCAGATTCCTATCACCTCGCTAATCTGTGCTCAAACCCGCGATCCAATAAGGGGGAGAAGGCGATGAGCACAGATACAATCACCAATCGGAACCGGTTGCTTTTAGCACTGATCGGCGGGTTCGCCGGGTACAGTTTCTGGTTTTTGTTCGAAGTGCTCGAAGACTTTTTCAGCAATTCGCATGTGTTTTTGCTGATTGCTGCGGCGACGTTTGGGTTTTTTGGATCGTTGATGGCCCTGTTTGGCCCGCTCAAGCTTGGGCGCGCTGCTCTTTCAGCGGTGGTGGTTGCTGTTCCGTCAGCCTTGCTATTGTTTTGGGCAAGTTTTCGATTTGTCGAGATGGAAGAGTTTCTGGAAACGGGTTTACCCCTGATCGCATACAGTGTGCTCATTACCATTCCACTGCCCTTTCTGATTACCGCTCAAAGCGCAAAAGAGGGCTGGCGTTACTATCCGGCATTGTTCGATCACGCCTGGAACATTGTTGTCCGTTACGCCGCAGCCTGGTTGTTCGTCGGCATTTTTTGGGCCGTCGTAATGCTGTGCAACGCTCTGTTTAATATCGTTGGCCTTACGACCATTGAGGACTTGCTTGATATTGACTGGGTGCCATTTGCGCTGACAGGTGGCATATTAGGTCTGGCAATTGCCGTCGTGAACGAACTTTCAGACTATGTATCACCCTTCTTGATTTTACGGCTGTTGCGATTGCTGTTGCCCGCGTTTGTTGTGGTCGTTGCCGTCTTTGTTCTGGCGTTACCATTGCAGGGCTTATCAGGATTGTTCGCGGGCCTATCCGCTGCCGCAACTTTACTCGCGATAGCTGTCGCTGCTGTAACCCTTGTCTCAACAGCACTGGAAAAAGAAGACGCTGATGCTGTTGAAGGCTTTGTTATGCTTGGTTCGGTGCGGCTCTTGTCTCTGATGACGCCGATTATAGTTGCGCTTGCCGGCTATGCTGTCTGGCTTCGGGTTGATCAATATGGCTGGACCCCGGACCGGCTTGCACTGGCAACAGTTGTTGTTCTTATGCAAACCTACGCAGTGGCTTATGCGGTTTCCGTGATATTGCGTCATAACTGGATGATCCACATAAGACGGGCAAATACCTATATTGCTTTGCTTCTGATTGCCTTGGCTGCTTTATGGCTGACGCCTGTATTAAACCCGGAACGTATTTCAACAAACAACCAGATCGCGCGTTTTGAAGCGGGTCGTACCGATGTTGAAACGCTTGATGTGTGGGCGATTGGCCGGGAATGGGGGCATGCCGGTGCTGCAGGGCTAAGGCGTCTTGAAGCAATGACAGATCACCCACAATCAGAGCAATTGCAAGCTAAGATTACGCGCGTCACGGAAGCATCCAACCGATACGAATTAGAGAATACAAGAACCACAACCGAGATTAATTTGTCAACACGAGAGCTGCTCCAAATCCTTGCTGTGCGTCCCGAGAGCGCGGTTCTAAAAGAAGAAATGTTTGCACGTCTTCCCAGCAATACCTTAAACGCGATCATGGATGGTTGCGGGCGAACGACGCCAGAGGGGCATTCGGGATGTGTTGCCTTGTTTGTTGACCTGTTGCCTGCGACAACCGATCCGGAAGTGATCGTCGCATATATGACAGGCAGCCAGAGCGCCCGGTTGGTCGCTTTCGTGCCGACCGAGAACGGTGGCTATGAATTTAAACAATATCTCTCTGATCTCAGTGATTCGAGCAGTAATTATCGAGGCGCGGATACGGTTGACGCGATTCTCGCGGGTAGATTTGCGACGGGGCCTGCTGAAATACAGGTTCTGCGCTTGCTAGATAGTTCAATCTTTATTCAACCCTGACACCGTAAGTGTGATGTTAATGCCTGCACTCTAGCTTTCCTTCAAAATTTTGAGGGGAAGAAAATGCATGGTCTGATTAACCGGTCTATCCAATGTTTCGTTCAAGATACCTATGGTGCGCAGATCTGGGCTGACGTGGCTGTTTCGGCAAACATCGGGTTACCAGGCTTTGAGGCGATGCTCAGCTACGATGACAGCCTGACTTATGCTGTTCTGGATGCAATTAGCCGTTCGGCTTTCTAATCCCCGTGACGACGTGATGGAAGATTCGGGTACGTATCTTGTTTCTCATAGGAATGTTGTGGCCGTTCGCCGTTTGCTGCGCTTTGGCGGAGTCAACTTCGTTGAGTTTCTTCATTCTCTGGATGATCTTCAGGATCGGGCGAAACTTGCTGTGCCTGATCTCGATATTCCCAGATTGGAATTGAAAGACAACGGAAAGGGAAATTTTACCCTGTTCAGTCATTGGGTCCATACCGGTTTTGGGCATGTTGCGCTCGGGCTATTACGCGGAATGGCGGATGATTACGGTGCATTGGTGTTTCTGGAGTATGAGGGCGCTGAACTGGGTTTTGAAAAAATATCGATTTCAGTGTTTGAGTCCGACTTTTCGGAGGGGCGTGCATTCGACCTGACACAGATCGCAGGTGAGGTGGCATGACAGAGTTTCAGTTGGGGCAAGTGCTCGACCAGCTTATTCCGATGCACCTTTGTCTGAATGTATCTGGTGATATTACCCATGCAGGCCCGACCCTGATGAAGCTGAGACCGAAGGGCGAACTGATCGGAAATCCATTTCTGGACGTCTTCAGACTGCGTCGTCCGGCAGGTGTAAAGCACGTTTCAGAACTCTTTAATCTTGTGGGCCATAAACTGTATTTGCGGTTTCGTTCCGAACCCGCAACATCGTTTAAAGGTCAAATCGTCAAAACATGTGATGAGCGTGTCCTGCTCAACCTGTCCTTTGGGATCTCGGTTTTGGATTGCGTGCGTGAGTACGGGCTAACGATAGCCGATTTCGCGCCGACGGATCTTACTGTGGAAATGCTTTACCTTGTCGAGGCTAAGACAGCTGTGATGAACGAGCTGCGTAAACTGAACAACAGATTGCAAAGCGCAAAAACAGTAGCGGAAGAACAAGCGCTTTCAGATACATTGACGGGCCTGAAGAACCGCCGCGCTATGGACCATATTCTCGCGCGCAAGATTGAGGCAAACAGACGGTTCGGCCTGATGCACCTTGACCTGGATTTTTTCAAGGATGTGAATGACACCTATGGGCACGCAGCGGGGGACTATGTACTGCAGGAAGTTGCCAATGTGCTTGTCGCAGAAACACGCTTGGATGACACTGTCGCAAGGGTTGGTGGTGATGAGTTTGTCGTTCTCTTTCCGGATATGACGGACGCCGCGAAACTAAAAATTTTTGCACAAAGGATAATCGCGAAGTTGGAACGGCCGATTGCGTTCAACGGAGCGCTCTGCAGAATTTCCGCAAGTATTGGTGCGACGACCTCTGAAAATTACGAGAGCCTGAATGCTGAAAAAATGCTCGCAGATGCAGATTTTGCGCTCTATGCGTCGAAAAGCAAAGGGCGTGCTCAGGTCACATTCTTTTCTGAAACCCTGATGGGGGAGGATCGGTCGGCTGAGCAAATGAAACAGAAGGGATTGCGACCGCATCATTGAAAATCAGGCGTTTTTGTATGGCGCCATGCTGACTGGACGCTTCGGACATTGTTAAAAAGGTCGCAAATACCGTCGTCGCCCCTTGCAGGGGCCCGGGCGCACAACTAAGACTCTCGTAGGTATCCCGCGCTAAAGATCAGGCGACAGTAGCAGGCAGGCAAAATGTACGATCCAATTTCAACACTCACTAACTTCATAATTCCAACCGTCGAAGAGACAACATCACGTGGTTCGATCCGCTATGATATCTTTTCGCGACTCCTGAAAGAACGTATCATCTTTGTTGCAGGTCCGGTTCACGATGAGATGGCAACCGTTATTGTTGCGCAGCTTCTGTTTCTGGAATCTGAAAACCCTTCAAAAGAAATCTCGATGTACATCAATTCGCCGGGTGGCGTAGTGACCTCTGGTCTCTCGATCTACGACACGATGCAGTACATCAAGCCCAAAGTTTCTACTGTCGTAATCGGTCAGGCCGCTTCTATGGGCTCGCTTTTGTTAACGGCAGGCGAGCCTGGGATGCGCTATTCGCTGCCGAACAGCCGTGTAATGGTGCACCAGCCGTCTGGTGGGTATCAGGGGCAGGCGACAGATATTATGATTCACGCGCAAGAGACACAAAAGCTCAAAGATCGTCTTAATCAGATCTATGTGAAACACACCGGTCAGAAGATAAAAGCCGTTGTCGACGCGCTGGAGAGAGACAACTTTATGTCCGCAGAGGACGCAAAAGAATGGGGCCTGATCGACGAAATTGTCGAAAATCGCCCTAAATCTGACACCTAATCCATTTACGAGGCAGGAGCCAAAGTCGTGATTTTGGCGTTGTAGATCAAATTTGGCTGGCCTAAGCTGGGTCGAGGGCACCAACTCCTGCCATAATTTGGCGGGTATCAGAGTGAGGCGATGGCCTTAGAGGAAAGTGATGGCGAATAATTCTGGCAACGACGGTAAAAACACCCTGTACTGCTCTTTTTGCGGAAAGAGTCAGCATGAGGTGCGTAAACTTATCGCTGGCCCAACAGTGTTCATCTGCGACGAGTGCGTCGAGCTGTGCATGGATATCATACGCGAAGAGACCAAGACAGCCGGGCTGAAATCATCCGAGGGCGTGCCATCTCCTCGCGAGATTTGTACTGTGCTGGATGACTATGTCATCGGACAAACACATGCGAAACGGGTGCTGTCAGTCGCGGTTCACAATCACTATAAGCGCCTGAATCACGGCTCTAAATCTGGTGAGATTGAACTCGCGAAATCGAACATCATGCTTATTGGCCCTACGGGGTGCGGTAAAACGCTTCTTGCGCAAACGCTGGCGCGTATTCTGGATGTCCCCTTCACAATGGCTGACGCCACAACGCTGACCGAAGCAGGGTACGTTGGGGAAGACGTTGAAAACATTATTCTAAAGCTGTTGCAAGCGTCTGAATACAATGTTGAACGCGCGCAGCGTGGTATCGTTTATATTGACGAAGTTGATAAGATCACGCGTAAATCTGACAATCCTTCGATAACCCGTGATGTGTCGGGTGAAGGCGTTCAGCAAGCGTTGCTGAAAATTATGGAAGGCACAGTCGCTTCTGTTCCGCCACAAGGCGGGCGCAAGCATCCGCAGCAGGAATTTCTTCAGGTTGATACCACGAATATCCTGTTCATTTGCGGCGGTGCATTCGCAGGTCTCGAAAAGATTATCGCGACGCGTGGCAAGGGTTCATCCATGGGATTCGGCGCAGATGTGAAAGACAACGACACCCGCGGTGTCGGTGAGATGTTCACTGAACTTGAGCCTGAAGATCTTCTTAAATTTGGGTTGATCCCGGAATTTGTTGGCCGCCTACCAGTCATCGCAACACTGACTGATCTGGACGAAGACGCGCTTATCACGATTCTGACGCAGCCCAAAAATGCATTGGTCAAACAATATCAACGGCTTTTTGAGTTAGAAGACACGACCTTGACCTTTACCGAAGATGCGCTGGCTGCAATTGCAAAACGTGCGATAAACCGGAAAACGGGTGCTCGAGGTTTGCGGTCTATCATGGAAGATATCTTGCTGGATACGATGTTTGAATTGCCCGGAATGGACAGCGTTGATGAGGTTGTTGTGAATGAAGAGGCTGTAAATTCTGATGCAGCACCGCTTTTCGTACACAGTGATGCGAAAGAAAATCCGGTTTCCGTTGGTTAGATACGCTGGCGACTGAGACCTGCTAAATTATTAGGATAGGGCCATCGTGTGTGCGGCGGCCCTTTTCCATTCTGAGACTGATGGAGTTTTCAGCTCTCGAATAGAACTACTCCCTTACGCGTCCTGAAACTCGGCGCAGCAAAGCCAAATTCTGAAATGAAATGACGCTCCATTATCACGATGCGCTCTCTTCCACTGGACCTTGGCGCAAACATGGTTCATATCATGAGAAATTGCTCCCGGAGGGTTTCATGCGCTTTATTTTGTCTCTTATCACTTGGTGGCACGGCCAAACGCTTGGTACACGGCTATTTACCTGGCGCAAAGGTGTCAAAGTTGGCGAGGATGAACAGGGCAATATCTTTTACCAAACCCGCGACGGAAAACGCCGCTGGGTGAATTACGCTAACGATATTGAAGCGAGCCGCATTTCCCCTGACTGGCACGGCTGGTTGCATTTCACCTGGGACGAGCCACCGACAAAGACACCATTGGCGCATAAGCCTTGGGAAAAGCAACATCAGGAAAACCTGACAGGTACAGAGCTTGCCTATGCGCCTGCAGGTTCAATCAGGCACACGGCCACTAAGTCTGGTAAAGACTATGAAGCCTGGAAGCCTGAGTAATCCACAGACTTGGGATACTTAAATGTCTGAGAATACAACAGAGGTATTGGTCGGCGGGGCCGTTCTGGCTGTCGCGATAGGGTTTCTTGTTTTTGCCGGGCAAGCAACGGGGTTCTCCACTGAAAGTGGCGACTATTCCTTGAAAGCGAGTTTCAGATCCGTCGAAGGCGTTTCGATCGGGACTGACGTTCGGATGGCCGGTGTCAAAGTCGGAACGGTGATCGGGCTGAACCTGAACACACAAAATTTCAGAGCAGATAGTGAGATTTCGGTTTTTGAAGGTGTCGTAGTTCCGGACGACAGCTCTATCCAAATTTCCTCTGAAGGGCTTTTGGGTGGAACTTTTGTTGAAATATTACCCGGTGGTTCGCCCCTGAATTACGAACCAGGATCGGAGATAGAGGATACGCAAGGCGCAGTAAGCCTCGTGTCCTTGTTGCTGAAATTCGTATCAGGCAGTGAAGAATGATCCGAGCTTTGGCAATTGTTGCTGCTCTGGCCGCAAGTCAGGGAAACGCACAAGATGCCACGGAAGCGAGCGGCGCTGTGCTGCGCAGTCTTGATAAGGTAAACGGTAACCTAGCTGACTATCAGATGTCATCGGGCGAGGTCGTAAAGCTCGGAAGGTTGGAGATCAAACTTAACAGCTGTCGCTACCCAACGGGAAATCCCGCGGGCGACGCTTTTGCTTCGCTGGAAATTCGTGGCGAAGGCTCGGTTTCACCTTTGTTCGAAGGATGGATGATTGCATCATCACCCGCGCTCAATGCTCTGGACCACCCGCGCTATGATGTTTGGGTATTGCGCTGTATCACGTCCTGACCGCTTGGCGTGCCAACCTGTCTGTTGAAATCTGCGTTTACAAGCAAGGCCTGTTCCAGCAATTCACGATAGTGCGCGCGAGAAATTTCAACAGCGCCCAAGGATGCAAGATGTGGGGTGATGAATTGTGTATCGAATAGCGTAAACCCCCCGACCCGCAACCTGTCTACAAGATAAGCCAGCGCGATCTTTGACGCATCCTTGCGTCGTGAAAACATGCTTTCACCAAAAAAAGCACCGCCAAGCGCTACGCCGTATACCCCCCCCACCAATGTATCTTCTTGCCAAACCTCCATTGAATGCGCAAAGCCCATTTCATGCAGTGACAGGTAAAGCTGAAAGATTGAGTCATTGATCCAGGTCTCATTTCTGTCTGCACATCCTTTTAAAACAGAAAAAAAGTCAAAATTTGTTCTAATTTGAAAAGTTTCATGGCGTATATTTCGCTTCAAGGTTCTTGAAATGTGGAATTTGTCCAATGGCAAAATTCCCCGATCTAACGGGTCCACCCAGAAAATCTCGGGGTTTTCCTGTGAATCTGCCATAGGAAAAACGCCCGCAGCATAAGCGCGAAGCAACATTTCAGGTGTGATTTTTTCAGTCACGGGGAAGACCCCCCAAGCACTGGCTACCCGCCCAGGTTGGTTTCCAGCCAATGTTCCAACCAGTGGATGTCGTAGTCACCAGTCTGGATATCCGGTTCATCAAGCAACGCATGGAAAAGTGGCAGGGTGGTATCAATGCCATCTACAATCAACTCTCCCAGGGCTCGCTTTAACCGAGCCAGTGCTTCTGGTCGGTCGCGGCCATGCACAATCAGCTTCCCAATCAGACTGTCGTAATAGGGGGGTATTGAATAACCGTTATAGAGTGCGGAATCCATACGCACACCCAAACCACCCGGTGCATGAAACGCGGTGATCTTGCCGGGACAGGGGCTGAAGTTCGGGAGTTTTTCCGCGTTGATCCGCACCTCGATTGCGTGGCCATGCAGGTCCAGATCATCCTGCCCAAATGACATTGAAAGCCCACCTGCCACGCGGATCTGTTCACGAACAAGGTCTACACCAAAGATGGCTTCTGTAACGGGATGTTCGACTTGGAGTCGCGTGTTCATTTCAATGAAAAAGAATTCACCGTTTTCATAGAGAAATTCAATTGTGCCAGCGCCAATGTAGTTGATACGCGCGACTGCGTCGGCGCAGGTCTTGCCAATCTTGTCCCGCAATTCTGGTGTAATGCTTGGGCCGGGGGCTTCTTCGAAAACCTTTTGATGGCGGCGTTGAAGTGAACAGTCACGCTCTCCCAGATGAACGGCTTTACCCTTGCCGTCCCCAAAAACCTGAACTTCGATATGCCGTGGCGCACCCAGGTATTTTTCAATATAAACTTCATCGTTACCAAAGACTGATTTGCCTTCGGAACGCGCCGTGCGGAACGCCGTTTCAAGTTCATCAGCGGATTTGGCGAGCTTCATGCCGCGTCCACCACCACCGGCAGTTGCCTTGATGATGACAGGGTAACCCACTTCTTCAGCTACTTTTTGTGCCGTTTCATAGTCAGGGACACCACCTTCGGATCCGGGAACACATGGCACACCCAGCGCCTTCATAGTTTCCTTGGCGGTAATCTTGTCGCCCATGATGCGGATATGTTCCGCCGTCGGTCCGATAAACGTGATGTCATGATCCTGAACGATCTGTACGAAATTCGCGTTCTCGGACAAGAAGCCATAGCCGGGGTGAATGGCTTGTGCTCCTGTGACTTCGCAAGCAGAAATGATCGATGAAATCGAAAGGTAACTGTCCACGCCGGGCGGAGGCCCGATGCAGATTGCCTCGTCAGCCATACGCACATGCATTGCGTCTGAATCAGCTGTCGAATGTACGGCGACCGATTTGATTCCCATTTCCCGGGCTGCACGAATGACGCGCAAAGCGATTTCGCCTCGGTTGGCGATCAGGATCTTTTCGAACATGGCGCCTGCCTTTATTCGATGATCATCAGGGGAGCGCCATATTCGACTGCGTCCCCGTCTGTCACCAGAATGCGTTTAACCGTGCCAGATCTGGGCGCGGGGATTTGGTTCATGGTTTTCATGGCTTCAATTATCATCAGGGTGTCGCCTTCGTTGACCTGCGAGCCAACTGTGACGAAGGCGGCGGCACCCGGTTCAGCAGCCAAATAGGCTGTGCCGACCATTGGTGAAGAAACAGCACCAGGGTGGTTCGCTGGGTCTTCTGAGTTGGCAGCAGGAGCTGAAGGGGCCCCTTGTGCGGGTGCAGCGGGTGCTGCAACAGGTGCTGCGGCTTGAACAGCCGCAGAAGCGAGAACCGTTTTTGCGCGGCTGACCCGGACGTTCAAACTGTCGTCCTCGCCGTAACAACGTTTGACTTGAAGTTCGGTCAGATCATTCTCGTGCAGCAATTCTGCCAGCGCCTGAATAAATGCAACGTCTGAATCTTGAGATTTTTTTGTCATGCCATCCTCGATTGGTCTTGCTGCTCGTCTGTAGCGAGCTTGCCCTGAGCTCGTTTGCTTATACGTCAGCCAATGTAGGGTGAAAAGCGATTGTTGCCATTAAATGGAAGACTGCCATGTGCCAGTGAGAAAAAACAATGCGTTAACGAAAAAAGAGAGACTAAAAATTTACCATTTGATAAAAAAATGAACTTGTGGCAAGATTCGCGTGACATAAACCAGCAGGGAGGCCGGTAATGCCAAACAGCCAAATGACGCCGGGGATTCAGTCAGGCAGACTGAGTGCAGAGGCATACCAGGAAAATTTTTCAGATTTGCATCCGCCTTATGAGCCGCATGAAGCTGCCGTTGCCGCAGACCGATGCTATTTTTGCTATGATGCGCCATGCACAACCGCCTGTCCTACCGACATCGATATTCCGATGTTCATTCGTCAGATTCAGACTGGAACACCTGAAGAAGCCGCAAAAACGATTTTTTCTCAGAACATTCTGGGCGGGATGTGCGCGCGGGTCTGCCCGACAGAAACGTTGTGCGAAGAGGTTTGTGTGCGTGAGGTTGCTGAGGGTAAGCCCGTCGAAATCGGACGTTTGCAGCGATATGCGACAGACAAACTGATGAATAGCGGCAAGCATCCGTTCAGTCGCGCCGACGTGACTGGTAAAAAGGTTGCCGTCATCGGCGCAGGGCCTGCGGGCCTTTCTTGTGCGCACCGTTTGTCGATGTATGGTCATGATGTCGACCTCTTTGATGCACGATCAAAGGCTGGCGGTCTGAACGAATTTGGAATCGCTACCTACAAATCCGTAGATGGGTTTGCTGCACGCGAAGTTGACTGGCTTTTGCAGATTGGCGGAATTTCCCTCAAGACCGGAAAATCGCTCGGAAACGGGCTAAGCATTGACCAATTGACGACGGCATATGACGCTGTGTTCCTTGGAATCGGCCTTGCGGGCGTAAATGCACTTCGGGCAGAGGGCGTTGATAAAGACGGAGTGTCTGATGCGGTTGATTTCATCAGCACACTTCGGCAGGCCGAGGATATGTCAACCATTCCTGTTGGACGAAATGTTGTTGTCATCGGGGGCGGGATGACGGCTGTTGATGCGGCAGTACAATCAAAACTGCTTGGTTCTGAAAACGTGACTATCGCCTATCGCCGTGGCCGTGATCAGATGGGGGCCTCAGGATTTGAGCAGGATCTCGCAGCATCGGCTGGGGTGCGCATTCTTGAAAATGCGCAACCCGTGAAGGTGCATGGCAATGGGGCCGTTCAGGAAGTGGAGTTCGAATATACCGAAACCACCAGCGACGGCCTGCGCGGCACTGGCGAGACATTTCGTTTACCTGCGGATCAATTGTTAAAGGCAATCGGCCAGACGCTTGGTGAAACACCTGAAGGGATCATTCTGGAGGGTGGTAAAATCGCCGTTAGCGACGCGGGGCGTACGTCGGTTAACAACGTCTGGGCTGGCGGGGACTGCGCCACTGGCGGGGACGACCTTACAGTGACAGCCGTGGCCGAAGGCCGCGATGCTGCCGAAGACATCCACCAAAGCCTGATGGGCTGAGAGGAGGAATAAATATGGCTGATATTTCTGCAAATTTTCTGGGGATCAAATCCCCGAACCCGTTCTGGCTCGCTTCGGCACCGCCAACGGACAAGGAGTACAACGTCCGCCGCGCGTTTGAGGCCGGATGGGGTGGCGTTGTCTGGAAAACACTTGGGTCGGAGGGCCCGCCCGTGGTTAATGTAAACGGCCCACGATATGGCGCGATTTACGGGGCTGACAGGCGGCTTTTGGGGCTCAATAATATCGAGCTGATCACGGATCGTCCGCTTCAGACAAATCTGCGAGAAATCAAGGCTGTAAAGCGTGATTACCCGGATCGGGCGATGATTGTATCACTTATGGTGCCTTGCGAAGAAGCGGCATGGAAAGCGATTTTGCCTGTCGTCGAAGAAACCGGCGCGGATGGCATCGAGCTTAACTTCGGGTGCCCTCATGGCATGGCGGAACGTGGTATGGGTTCTGCTGTGGGGCAGGTGCCAGAATACATCGAAATGGTGGCACGCTGGTGCAAGCAAAATACCCGGATGCCTGTGATCGTAAAGCTGACGCCAAATATCACCGATATTCGTCGTCCGGCAGAGGCAGCCAAGCGCGGTGGAGCAGATGCCGTCAGCCTGATCAACACGATCAATTCGATCACCTCGGTGAACCTGGATGCAATGTCACCAGAGCCAATGATTGATGGCAAAGGAACGCACGGCGGCTACTGTGGTCCGGCAGTCAAACCGATCGCAATGAATATGGTCGCGGAAATCGCACGCAATCCGGAAACAGCGGGTTTGCCGATATCTGGCATCGGCGGTGTTACCACATGGCGTGATGCTGCGGAGTTCATGGCGCTTGGGTGCGGTAATGTTCAGGTATGTACCGCCGTTATGACCTATGGTTTTAAAATCGTTCAGGAAATGTGTTCGGGTCTCTCTGCTTGGATGGATGAAAAAGGGCATAGCTCTGTCGACGATTTTGTTGGCAAAGCCGTGCCAAACGTTACCGACTGGCAGTATTTGAACCTCAACTACATTGCCAAAGCCAAGATTGATCAGGATGCCTGTATCAGCTGCGGTCGGTGTTATGCCGCTTGCGAAGATACCAGCCATCAGGCGATTTCAATGTCCGAAGATCGCGTGTTTGAGGTGATGGATGACGAATGTGTCGCCTGCAACCTGTGCGTTGATGTTTGTCCGATTGAAGACTGTATCACGATGGAACCTATGCAGCCGGGTCAGATAGACCCGCGCACAGGCGAAAAGGTTCCGTCCGAATACGCGAACTGGACAACGCATCCAAACAACCCATCCGCAGTCTCGGAGCCAACCTTCGGCGGATGAACAATCTCCCAGGGTTTTTAACCCCACCTTCACCCCGGCCTTGTGTCGGGGTGTTTTCGTTTGGGGGGAGGTCGGAAAGTAGTGATGGTTTGCGTTAATGTCATTGTTGACGAGTAATGAGCGGCGAGTTCGAGCTAACTAAGATTGTTGCCGCGAACCCTGTCCTTCGATAGTGATTTCGGTGAACTGGATTTGGTGGATATGGAGCTCATTCGTGGCAAATGAGATGGAATTGACCGGGAGATGCATGTGTGGTGCCGTGAAGATTGTTGCGACAGCCCGCAAGCCAACTGTCGCAGCTTGTCATTGTAACATGTGCCGACAATGGTCGTCAGGGCCATTCATGGGAGTGAATTGCCAAAATGCGGCATTCGAAGGCGAAGAGAGCATTGGTCGAACACGTTCATCTGACTGGGCGGAACGGGGTTTTTGTACGAAATGCGGATCAAACCTTTTTTATCACATCATAGACAGCAAAGATTATCAGATAGCCGCTGGCCTGTTCGACGATCAGTCGAAATTACGCATGTCGTTGCAGGTCTTCACTGACAGCAAACCGAAGTTCTATGAGTTCTCGAACGAGACCAAGATGATGACGGGTGCAGAGGTTGCCGCCTCATTCGGACCCTCACCGAAGTGATCCACCCACCACAAAATTGTTCTTAAGAAGCCTGCGCCGGTTCCTGATTTAACACGAGTGCCGCGCTTAAACCGGATCAGGTGGGGGCTTTGATCCGGGCAATGTCTGAATTGCCTGCAAAGCCCACCTAATCTCCTTGCGGTCTTCTCTTTTCTAAGGTGTCAGCAGCTTGGTGAACAAAAGGTCCAGATACGCTTTTGCCTCCGGGTATGGGTCATCTTCCTTGCCTGCCAGAACACTTCGGACTTGAACGTCAAAGTCGGCGTAGTGCTGGGTCAGGGACCAGATTGAAAAGATCAGATGGTGCGGGTTTACGTTGGCTATCTTTCCTTCAGAAATCCAGTTCTTAATGACTTTTGCCTTCGCATCCACCAGTTCTTTCAATTCTCCGTTGATCGTTTCTTTGATCCGCGGTGCGCCTTGTATGATCTCGTTCGCAAACAAGCGGCTTTCACGGGGGTAATCGCGGCTCATCTCAAGTTTGCGGTGCATGTAAGACAGGATTTCCTGTTTCGGATCCCCCTTGGCGTCCATTGCGCGTAGCGGATCAAGCCATGTGTCCATAAGGCTCGATAAAAGCGCGATATGGATCGCATCTTTCGACGGAAAATAATAAAGCAAGTTTGGCTTTGACAACCCGGATGCCAAAGCAATTTGATCCAGCGTGGAACCGCGATACCCATACTGCGAAAACACCTCTAATGCGGCATCCAGAATTGTGGTGATATTCTTCTGCTGAATGCGTGTGCGCGGTTGAGTCATGCGTCTTCCCAAAAATAGCTTTGTCAAAGGCCCGGGCGGGTTCTTTTCTATAAACGTTCAGCGCAATTTGAACAATAAAATCAGATGGACACTGCGCCCTAATCTAATGAGTTTACCCAATGTAGCAGGATTAACCGGTATTTTTGCCAACAGGCACCACCCCGATACCTTTGAGAATGATCTCTTTTACAGATACCTTCGCCTCTGCCCAGTCTTTGTCAGACAAGGGTTTGCCGTTGTTCAGCGTTTCAATCTGATGACCAAAGTCGGCATAGTGCTGGGTTGTGGCCCAAAGCATATAAAGCAGATGGCGTGGGTTGATCGGGTCCATCAAACCTGCGTCAATCCAGCGTTGAATGACAGCCATTCGCCCATCCGTCCAATCTTTCAAAGTGTTCTCCAGATAATCCTGAATAACAGGCGCACGATGCATCACTTCTGACGCCCAGACTTTAGACCCAGCGGGGTGCCTGCGGCTGATTTCCATTTTTGCGTCAATGTATGCCCCGATTCCCTCGGCAGGGCCGGGGGCGGCATCAAAGATGTCTGCGGCCTGCAACCAGACCTGAAAAATGTTCTGCACAACTTGTCGGTACAGGGATTCTTTTGTTGGAAAATAATAGTGCAAATTGGCCTTGGGCAGACCGGCAACATCCGCAATCAACTGCATGGTTGCCCCGCCAAACCCCGCTTCTGCAAAGACTTTTTCGGCTGCTTCTAAAATAAGCTTTTCATTCTCCTGCCGAATATCTTTTTTGCGGGCGGGGCGCTGGGCTATAGGCATTGCAAAAACCATCCAGAATTTTCTTGACCGGTTGGTCAGGTTGTGGTCGTGTTATCTTGACCATACGGTCAGGATGTAAAAAAATGCAAGAGGCAGAAGGCCCGGCACCTGACACGACCTAGGGAGAGAGAGAATGGCTGCACCCGGTGAGAACCTGAAAATCAATGGCGAACGCCTTTGGGACTCTTTGATGGAAATGGCCAAAATCGGCCCCGGCATTGCGGGTGGCAATAACCGCCAGACCCTGACGGATGAAGACGGCGAAGGCCGTGCACTGTTCCAAACCTGGTGCGAAGCGGCGGGTTGCACGATGGGGCTCGACACCATGGGCAACATGTTCGCCCGGCGTGAAGGAACAGACCCTGAGGCGCTGCCGGTCTATGTCGGCTCGCACCTCGACACCCAACCGACGGGTGGTAAATATGATGGTGTGCTTGGGGTTCTTGGCGGGCTCGAAATCCTGCGCACGCTGAACGACCTTGGGATAAAGACCAAACATCCCATCGTTGTGACCAACTGGACGAACGAAGAAGGCACACGTTATGCCCCCGCAATGTTAGCGTCAGGCGTATTTGCTGGGATGCACACGCAGGACTGGGCTTATGACCGTGAAGACGCCGAAGGTAAGAAATTTGGGGACGAGCTGAAACGCATCGGCTGGCGGGGTGATGAAGAGGTTGGCGCGCGCAAAATGCATGCCTTCTTTGAACTTCACATCGAACAGGGCCCGATTCTTGAGATAGAAGGCAAAGACATTGGCGTTGTGACCCACGGTCAGGGCCTGAGCTGGACGCAAGTGACAATCACCGGCAAGGACAGCCACACAGGCTCTACCCCCATGCCGATGCGCAAGGATGCGGGGCTTGGCCTTGCCCATGTGCTGGAACTGGTCAATCAGATCGCGCTTAGCCACGCACCCGATGCTGTGGGTGCGGCGGGCCATATTGATGTTTATCCGAACTCGCGCAACGTGATTCCGGGCAAGGTGGTGTTCACTGTTGATTTCCGCTCGCCCGATCTGGCAGTGATCGAAGATATGGAAGCCCGGCTAAAAACTGGCGCGCAGGCGATTTGCGATGAAATGGGTCTGGGGGTTGAGTTTGAAAAGGTTGGCGGGTTTGATCCGGTCACCTTTGACGAAACTTGTGTAACTGCCGTGCGGAATGCCGCTGAACGGCTGGGCTATTCCCACCGCAACATCATTTCAGGTGCCGGGCACGACGCCTGTTGGATCAACCGCGTCGCCCCAACCGCAATGGTCATGTGCCCCTGTGTTGACGGGCTAAGCCATAACGAGGCCGAGGAGATCTCCAGGGAATGGGCCACAGCCGGGGCAGATGTGCTGATGCACGCGGTGGTCGAAACGGCGGGAATTGTGGAATAGGGAGAAGATCAATGACCAAAGTCATCAAAAACGGCACCGTCTGCACTGCAGACCGTACATGGAAGGCCGATGTCCTGATCGAGGGCGAGGTGATCAAGCAGATTGGCGAGGATTTGAAGGGTGATGAATACATCGACGCCGAAGGCGCCTATGTCATCCCCGGTGGGATTGATCCGCACACTCACCTTGAAATGCCATTTATGGGCACAACGGCGGCGGAAACCTTTGAATCCGGCACATGGGCCGCCGCAGCAGGTGGCACCACGATGGTGGTTGATTTCTGCCTGCCGGGGGCTGACGGCTCTATCAAGAACGCAATCAACGAATGGCACCGCAAATCCGCGCCGCAAATCTGCTCTGACATTGGCTATCACATGGCGATCACAGGCTGGGATGAGAATGTGTTCACCGAGATGGAAGACGCGGTGAAGATGGGTGTCAACTCCTTCAAACACTTCATGGCCTACAAGGGCGCGTTGATGATTGAAGACGACGAGATGTTCGCGAGCTTCAAGCGCTGCGCCGAGCTTGGTGCGCTGCCGATGGTCCACGCCGAAAACGGTGACCTGGTGGCAGAGCTTCAGCAGAAGTATTTTGATCAGGGCATCACGGGGCCAGAGGGCCACGCCTATTCACGCCCACCCGAACTGGAAGGCGAGGCCGCGAACCGCGCGATCACCATTGCCGATACAGCAGGTGTGCCGCTTTACATCGTACATGTGAGTTGCGAACAGACGCATGAGGCAATCCGCCGTGCGCGGCAAAAAGGCATGCGGGTTTATGGTGAGCCACTGATCCAGTTCCTGACTCTGGATGAGTCTGAGTATTTCAACAAAGACTGGGATCATGCCGCGCGGCGTGTCATGTCACCGCCGTTCCGCAGCAAGGACCATCAGGACAGCCTTTGGGCCGGGCTTCAGGCGGGCAGCCTGCAGGTTGTTGCAACGGACCACGCGGCGTTTAACACCGAACAGAAACGCGCGGGCCGCGATGATTTCCGGATCATTCCGAATGGCTCGAACGGGCTTGAGGAACGGCTGGCCGTGCTCTGGACCGAAGGCGTCGAAACCGGGCGGCTTACGCCAAATGAATTTGTCGCAGCCACTTCAACAAACGTCGCCAAGATATTGAATATATATCCGAAAAAAGGTGCGATTGTCGAAGGCGCCGATGCCGATATCGTGGTATGGGACCCAAAAATATCTAAAACCATTTCGCCTGCGAACCACCATTCCGTGCTCGACTACAACGTATTCGAGGGTTTCAACGTGAGCGCCCAAAGCCGCTATACCCTAAGTCGGGGTGAAGTGATCTGGGCCTGGGGGCAAAACAGCCAGCCGCAACCGGGAAGAGGCCGGTTCGTGCCGCGCCCTGCGTTCCCGTCTGCGCACACCGCACTTAGCCAGTGGAAAGCACTGAACTCTCCACGCAAGATTGAGCGTGATCCGCTGAACATACCGGCAGGGATTTGATAGTAGCGAGTCCACTATGTGGGCTCGTAACGACACAGGGACCCCAGAACGGGGCGATTGACAGGGGGATGTCTTGGATCAAGACGTTGTAATCGAAGCAAACAATCTGGATTTGACGTTTCAGACCAATGATGGGCCGGTTCACGCACTGAAGGATGTGAACCTGACCATCAACAAGGGTGATTTTGTCAGTTTCATCGGCCCGTCCGGGTGTGGGAAAACCACGTTCCTTCGGGCAATGGCGGCGCTTGAAGAGCCAAGCAACGGCTCCATTACCGTAAACGGCATGTCCGCGGACGAGGCACGCCGTAACCGCGCCTATGGCTATGTATTTCAGGCCGCAGGCCTTTACCCGTGGCGCACGATTGCGGGCAACATAAAACTACCGCTCGAGATCATGGGGTTCAGCAAGGCTGAGATGGCAGAGCACGTTAATAAGGTTCTTGAACTTGTTGATCTAAAAGGATTTGGTAAAAAATTCCCCTGGCAGCTTTCTGGCGGAATGCAGCAGCGCGCGAGCATTGCACGGGCGCTGGCGTTTGACGCTGATATTCTTCTGATGGATGAGCCCTTTGGGGCATTGGATGAAATTGTACGGGACCATCTTAACGAACAGTTACTGGAACTTTGGGCACGTACGGAAAAGACCATTGGTTTTGTTACCCACTCAATCCCCGAAGCGGTCTACCTCTCAACAAAGATTGTTGTCATGAGCCCGCGTCCCGGGCGGATCACTGATATTATAGAGAGCACGCTACCAAAAGACCGTAGTCTGGATATTCGCGATACGCAGGAATTCATTGATATCGCGCATCGGGTACGTGAGGGGCTTCGTGCGGGGCATGGTGACGATGCTTGATAAACAAATAAATACTAATGCTTGCATGATTTTGTTAATTCGAAAGATGTGCGCATGAGGTCGATTATCCCTATCCTCACCGTTGTCGCGGCATTGATGGCAATCTGGTACGCAGGCGCCATCTGGATGAATAGCAAATGGGCGCTGGATCAGGCCGAACGCGCAGGTGTTGAACTTAGCCTTTCCGAAATTGTTACTGATACATTGGCGCAAGAACGGCCAGTGCTGCCTGCACCGCATCAGGTGGTCACCGAGCTTTGGCAGACGACGGTTGAGAAAAATATCACTTCAAAACGCAGTTTGGTTTTTCACGGTTGGATAACACTCAGCGCGACATTGCTTGGCTTCATCTTTGGCACCGGCCTTGGTGTGTTGCTTGCAGTGGGGATCGTTTATTCCCGCGCAATGGATATGAGCGTGATGCCCTGGGCCATTGCAAGTCAGACGATCCCTATTTTGGCAATCGCACCCATGCTGGTTGTTGTGATGAACACAATTGGTGCGACCGATTTTCTGGGCAAAGATACTGCTGAAGCCCTGTTTGGAACGCAACCCGCATTCATGAAGGGCTTGCTGCCGAAAGCGGTGATCGCGGCCTACCTTAGTTTCTTTCCCGTGGTTGTCGGTATGGTCAAAGGTCTGCGCGCCCCAGACGCGATGCAGCTTGATCTTATGCGCACTTATAGCGCCAGCGGCGCGGCGACTTTCTGGAAATTGCGCCTTCCGTCTTCGATGCCCTATTTCTTTACATCGCTGAAAATCGGCATAGCCGCCTCTCTGGTTGGTGCCATCGTGGCAGAGCTTTCTGCAAGCCCGATCCGGGGTCTTGGCGGGCGTATGTTGACCGGTAGCTACTATGGGCAAACGCTGCAAATCTGGGCCGCGCTTATCGGGGCTGCGGTTCTGGCTGCCGCGCTGGTCGGCCTTATTGGGGCGCTGCAGCGGGGAACCCTGCGCCGTATGGGGATGAAGCCATGAGTTGGGTGATCGGATCTTTGGCTTTTTGGGCCGTCATGACCTGGATAAATTTCTGGCTGGCAAATTCGCCTCTGCGAGGAACGCGATTAGTCAAACTGTTTGTACCCGCAGTTTTTGGGATCACTTTGCTCGTCGTCTGGGAAGGGTTGGTGCGTGGGCTTCAGGTGCCAAATGTAATCCTTCCTCCGCCAACAGCAATCGCCGCTCGGTTTGCGAGTTCGCTTGATATTCTTTGGGTCGATTTTGTTCAGACATTCGTCAAAGGCGCATTGAGCGGGTACATTATCGGCTGCGGTGCCGCCTTCCTGACGGCTGTCATGATCGACAGATCGCCATTTTTGCAGCGCGGGTTACTGCCGGTTGGCAACTTTATCGCGGCGCTGCCGATTATCGGGACAGCACCCATCCTTGTGATGTGGTTCGGGTTTGACTGGCACTCGAAGGCTGCCGTTGTTGTTGTGATGGTGTTTTTCCCGATGCTGGTGAATACCGTGCAGGGGCTCGCGGCAAGCGATCATATGCAGCGTGATCTGATGCGCACTTATGGCGCTAGTTATCCGCAGACCTTGCTGAAACTACGCCTTCCTGCGGCAATGCCGTTTATTTTCAATGGGTTGAAGATTTCGACAACATTAGCGCTTATCGGTGCAATCGTGGCGGAATTTTTTGGCTCGCCCATTCGCGGAATGGGATTTCGCATTTCAACAGAGGTCGGCCGCCTGTCGCTTGATATGGTCTGGGCAGAGATCACCGTTGCAGCGCTCGCCGGATCGGCGTTTTATGGGGTGGTCGCAATGATAGAAAAAGGGGTCACCTTCTGGCACCCCTCACAACGAAGCTGAATCAACAATAAATTCAACATGGGAGACTGAAATGAAGAAAATGCTGACAACTGCACTGGCGGGCGCGATGGCGTTTGGGGCCGGTATGGCTGAAGCGGCAGATGATCTGACGCTGCAGTTGAAATGGGTAACGCAAGCGCAATTCGCTGGCTACTACGTAGCGCTTGAAAACGGCTTTTACGAAGAAGAAGACCTGAACTTAACCATCCTGCCGGGTGGCCCGGATGTTGCACCTGCTCAGGTTATTGCGGGCGGTGGCGCTGACGTGGTGATCGACTGGATGCCATCAGCACTTGCCGCACGTGAACAAGGCTTGCCGCTGGTCAACATTGCGCAACCCTTTGCATCGTCCGGGATGATGCTGACCTGCCGTAAAGATTCGGGTGTTGAAACGCCCGCAGATTTTGCCGGTCGGACATTGGGCGTCTGGTTCTATGGCAACGAATACCCGTTCCTCAGCTGGATGGGAACGCTTGGTCTGTCGACAGATGGCGGTGACGGCGTGACCGTGCTGAAGCAAGGCTTTAACGTTGATCCGATCCTGCAAGGGCAGGCAGACTGCGTTTCAACCATGACCTACAA
Source organism: Pseudohalocynthiibacter aestuariivivens (assembly GCF_018457175.1). GTDB lineage: Bacteria > Pseudomonadota > Alphaproteobacteria > Rhodobacterales > Rhodobacteraceae > Pseudohalocynthiibacter > Pseudohalocynthiibacter aestuariivivens. The sequence continues at coordinate 208,996 of NZ_JAGFNU010000004.1, read as the reverse complement.
TGAATACTGGCAGATCATTGATGCGGGCCTTGGCGCTGATGACCTAGTGACCTTCAAATACGAAGATCAGGGCGTGGCGACACTGGAAGATGGTCTTTATGTTCTGGAAGACAGGTTGACGGACGAAGCTTTTCAAGATCAGCTTGTGCGGTTTGTACGTGCCTCTATGCGCGGTTGGAAATGGGCCGAGGAAAACCCGGATGCAGCAGCAGACATTGTGCTCGAAAACGATGAAACCGGTGCACAAACTGAAAAGCACCAACGCCGTATGATGGGCGAAATCGCCAAGCTTACAGCGGGTTCTGACGGTGCGCTTGATATTGCAGCTTATGATCGCACGGTCGCAACGCTGTTGGCCGGCGGGTCTGACCCGGTTATCTCTGCAGCACCTGAAGGTGCATGGACTCACGCAATCACGGATGCAGCACTGAAATAGCCCTGGCCAAATTTAAAATCAAAGCAGGCGCGGCTTCGGTCGCGCCTTTTCTTTTGAACCGATTGGGCCTGGCGTGCCACCTTATATACAGAAGCATGGTGGGTTGAAGCAGATGAAACAGGCCGAGCGGAGTTTGGAAGAGTTGCTTGTGCTGCGCGCGCAGGCGGGTGACTCCCGCGCGCTGGATCAGTTGGTAAGGCTTCGTGGTCCAAGGTTGCTGGCTCACGCGATGCGCCTGTCGGGTCGTGCTGACGACGCACGTGATATCGTACAAGAAGCCTGGATTGAAATCCTGCGTGGTCTGCACGGGCTGCGAGAAGCGCGCGCCTTCGCAGCCTGGGCGACAAGAATTGTAACCCGGCGGGCTGCGCGATTTGTTAAAGGGAATGTTGCGCGGCGGGCATTATCGGCAGCAGTTTCTGTCGAAACAGAAACTAGTATGCCGGACGTTGGTGAAGCAGCTTCAGATGCACGCGCAGTGCGCAAAGCAATGTCAAGTTTACCCCCTGATCAGGCAGCGACCATTGCCCTGTTTTACTTGGAAGATATGAGTGTGGCCGAGGTGGCCATCGCATTGGATATACCTCGCGGTACCGTGAAAACACGGCTGATGCACGCGAGAGCAAAACTGAAAGACGCTTTGAAAGGAGCATGTGATGAGTAGACTTGATGAACTGATCGAAGAGGCATTGCGCGAAGAAGATCGCGAGATCATTGAGGCCACGTCAGAGCAGGGTTGGTTTCAACTGGGATTGAGCCAGTTCAGCGGCAAACTCGGCTGGGTTACATGGGTCATTATGATCACGCAGGCCATCCTGTTTTTAGCAGGAGTCTGGTGCGCCATATATTTCTTCAACACAACCGAACTTTTGTCAGCAGTAAAGTGGGGGTTATCAGGTGCAGTTCTTATCCTGATGGCAACTCAACTTAAACTAAGTTTGATGCCAAAGATGCAGGCGGATCGTGTTTTGAGGGAAATGAAACGGTTGGAATTAATACTGGCCAGTCACAGAAGTTAGATGAATTTGCACCTCGCCGGCATAGACGCGACGAGGTGCTTTCTTCATCCACGGCCATCGGCGTCCCCGCCTGTACCGCCGGTCAAGATTTAACCAAATAACTTTCTTTTTCCCTAAAATATCCCCGCCGGAGGCAAAAAATCTTAGATAAGATTTTTCAACTTTCAAGCCTCCGGCGGGGATATTTAGAGAATAAAGAAAGAGTAATGTTAGCTTCTGTTCATACGGTTTTCGATCAACTCATCCACGACGGAAGGATCGGCGAGTGTCGATGTATCTCCAAGTGCACCAAAATCGTTTTCAGCAATTTTGCGTAGAATCCGGCGCATTATTTTCCCGGAGCGGGTTTTTGGAAGGCCGGGTGCCCATTGAATGAGATCGGGTTTGGCGATCGGCCCAATCTCAGTGCGAACCCATTTTTCCAGTTCTTTACGCAATTCCTCGGTTGGTTCAACGCCATTCATCAGAGTTACATAGGCGTAGATGCCCTGACCTTTGATGTCGTGGGGATATCCCACAACCGCAGATTCCGCGACGTTTGCGTGTGCAACGAGGGCGCTTTCGACTTCTGCTGTACCCATTCGGTGGCCTGAGACATTTATTACGTCGTCAACGCGCCCCGTGATCCAGTAGTAACCATCTGCGTCGCGGCGACATCCGTCACCGGTAAAGTAGTAACCTTTGTAGTCAGAGAAATAGGTTTGCTGGAAACGCTCGTGATCGCCATAGACAGTGCGCATCTGTCCAGGCCAGCTGTCTTTGATGCAAAGCACGCCTTCAGCTTCGGTTTCATTAATCTCAGCACCACTTGTCGGTTCAAGAATGACAGGCTCTATCCCGAAGAAGGGTAGGGTGGCAGAGCCAGGTTTTGTGGTGGTTGCGCCGGGGAGTGGGGTAAGTAAATGACCCCCGGTTTCGGTTTGCCACCAGGTGTCCACAATTGGGCAATTCCCTTTGCCGACAACGTCATTGTACCAGTTCCAGGCTTCGGGATTGATTGGCTCGCCGACTGTGCCAAGAACTTTGAGATCTGACAAATCGCATTTTTCAACCGGCTCATTGCCATGTGCCATCAAAGCACGGATCGCCGTGGGTGCGGTATAGAATTGGTTAACCTTATGCTTTTCGCAAACCTGCCAAAAGCGGGATGCATCAGGATAGGTTGGCACCCCTTCGAACATAACTGTTGTCGCGCCGTTCGCGAGGGGACCGTAGACAATATAGCTGTGACCCGTAACCCAGCCGACATCTGCTGTGCACCAGAAGACATCGCCTTGGTGGTAATCAAAAACGTATTCTTGTGTCATCGACGCGTAAACCAGGTAGCCGCCGGACGTATGTACAACGCCTTTGGGTTTGCCCGTAGAGCCAGAGGTATAGAGGATGAACAGCGGATCTTCGGCATTCATCTCTTCAGGTTCGCAATCTGGAGAGGCGGCCGCAGCGAGAAGGTTATAGTCGTAGTCGCGGCCTTCTTTCCATGTCGTTTGTCCACCGGTACGTTTTACAACAAGGTTTTTGACTTTGTCCGAGCAATGCAGCAAGGCTGCGTCTGTGTTGGATTTCAGAGCTGTATTGCGCCCGCCGCGCGGGGCCTCGTCCGCGGTGATAACGACTTTAGCCTCTGAATCATTGATTCTGTTTGCCAACGCGTCCGGGCTGAAACCCGCGAAGACGATCGAGTGGATCGCACCGATACGCGTACAGGCCAGCATCGCATATGCCGCCTCTGGAATCATCGGCATGTAGAGCACGACACGATCGCCCCTGGTAACACCCAGGTCTTTCAGCACATTGGCCATGCGACATGTGTTGGAGTACAGTTCTTTGTAAGTGATGTGGAGCGCTTGCTCGTCTGGGTTATCGGGTTCCCAGATGATTGCTGTTTGGTCGCCCCGGGTTGCAAGATGTCTGTCGATACAGTTGGCCGAGACATTCAGAGTACCGTCCGAGAACCATTTGATGTCAACTTCGCCATAGGCGTAGTTGGTCTCCTTGACCGATGTATAGGGTTTGATCCAGTCGATCCGTTGTCCATGCTGGCGCCAGAAACCATCGGGATCAGAGATCGAGGCGGCATACATTTCCTGGTATTTAGCTTGATCAACATGGGCGTTGGCAGCGAATTCGGCGGTGGGTGGATAGGTTTTGTCGGTCATGATTATGAAAAACTCTCTTGCAAGGGTACGCGGACAGAACAAATCTGTCCGTGTCTGTAATCAGATGGCCAGATACTCGGCCCGCAATTCGGCGTTATCAAGCACCTCTTTTGCGGTACCGTCAAATACGACGGTGCCTGTATCAAGGATAACAGAGCGATCAGCCAGATTAAGTGCACGGATCGCATTTTGTTCAACGATCACGGTCGTAATTCCCTGCTCTTTGATGACATTGAGTGTTTTCTCGATCTCGTCGACAATCACCGGGGCCAGACCCTCGTATGGTTCATCAAGCAACAGAACTTTGATGTCGCGGGCCAGTGCTCGCGCGATTGCAAGCATTTGCTGTTCCCCGCCTGACAGGGTTACGCCTTCTTGTTTGCGACGTTCACCCATACGGGGAAAGAGGTCGTAAATCCGCTCAAGTGACCAGCCGACAGGTTCAACGATTTGTGCAAGCTGCAGATTTTCCTCGACCGTAAGTCCGGCGATAATACGACGATCTTCAGGGACAAGCGCCATACCTGCAACCGCCGCCTCATGTGATTTCATGGTATGCAGACGTTCGTGGTCCAGCCAGATTTCACCATGCGTCAGTGAAGGGTTGTCGAGCCGTGCAATTGCGCGCAGCGTTGAGGTTTTGCCGGCACCGTTGCGTCCCAGAAGGGCAAGGATTTCACCTTCGTGCACGTTAAAGCTGACGCCTTGCACGATATAGCTTTCGCCGTAGTAAGCGTGCAGATCCCAGACCGAAAAATAAGCGGGGGCGGTTGACGCATGATTGGCGTTTTTTGGAAGTGCGTTCATTGTCGCCTCCTATTGTTGGGTTTGGCCAAGGTATGCTTCCATAACCTTGGGGTGCCCTTTGATGTTTTCCGGCGTGTCTTCGACAAGCGGTGTTCCCTGTGCAAGGACTGTGATCCGTTCTGCAAGTGAGAATACCACATGCATGTCGTGCTCGATGATCGCCATGGTAATATCGCGCTTGGCATTGATCTCTTTCAAAAGATCGATGGTGTTGTTGGTATCAGCACGCGCCATACCTGCGGTTGGTTCGTCAAGCAGAAGAAGTTTTGGTTCCTGTACCAGACACATCGCCATTTCCAGGCGCCTTTTGTCGCCGCGTGACAACGATGCGGCATGCATGTGGATCTTGTCCTGCATGTTTACGTCTTCGAGCATTGCTTCTGCTTTTTCGACGATTTCTTTTTCTGCCGGGATGGTCTCAAAGGCATGAAGCCGATATGCACCATCGCGTTTTGCAAAACAGGGGATCAACATATTTTCGAAAACTGTGAGGTCACCGAAGATCTCGGGTGTTTGGAACACCCTTGAAATGCCCATTTGGTTGATCTCATGTGGTGCGCGGCCCAGAACGGACTGCCCGTCGAACATGACGCTGCCGGTATCCGGGATCAGCTTACCGATCAGGCAATTGAGCAAGGTTGATTTGCCGGCACCATTAGGCCCGATGATCGCGTGTACAGAATTTTCCTCTACGCTGAGGTTAACATCTCCGAGCGCTTGCAGACCGCCAAAGCGTTTGCCGACACCTTTGATTTCGAGAATACCCATTGTTTCGTATCCTTCTTATTCGGCCACGTGAGGCGATTGTTTCGGGTGGTGTGCAGAGTCGTCATCAGCGGTGTCTTTGGATTTACGTTTAAGGAGGTTCAAAATCCGTTGTCCACCTTCCATCAGACCACCTGGCAGGAAGATCACGACACACATGAACAGCAGACCAAGTGTCAGATGCCAGCCTTCGCCGAAGAAGGGGTTAACAATATTGATGAAGAAATCTTCAATACCGTCAGGCAAGAAACTGAACCAGCCATGCAGCACGTTGTCATTGATCTTGGAAAAGATGTTCTCAAAGTACTTAATGAAACCAGCACCAAGTACCGGACCCATCAATGTACCCGCACCACCAAGGATGGTCATGATCACGACTTCTCCACTCGCAGTCCACTGCATACGCTCGGCTCCAGCAAGCGGATCCATTGAGGCGAGCAAGCCGCCAGCAAGACCAGCATACATACCTGAGATCACAAACGCGGCCAGTGTATAGGGACGCGAGTTAAGCCCTGTATAGTTCATACGCTGTTGGTTTGATTTCACAGCACGCAGCATCAGCCCAAAAGGTGACCGGAAAATGCGCAGGCTGAGGTAAAAGGCAAGGATGGCGATGATCGCGCAGAAATAATAGCCAACGTTAAAGTTAAACTCCCACCCCCCAATCGGCACAATGAGTGATTTGTTCATTGCCAGACCGAAAACATGGGTTGTCGTCAGCGCGCCTTCACCCATCAGGTACTGTGGATCATCAGTGTAAACCTGAAGTCCAGTTTCGCCATTGGTGATTGGTGTCAACACTGAATAGGCAAGGTTAAAGCTCATTTGCGCGAATGCCAGCGTTAGGATCGAGAAATAAATACCCGAGCGACGCAGAGAGATATACCCGATGAACAGCGCAAAGATGCCCGAAGTGATAACCGCAAGGACAAGCCCCGGCAGAACATTGTAGGACAGCAACTTGAACATCCAGACGGTCGAGTAAGAGCCGACACCCAGAAAGGCTGCGTGGCCAAACGAAAGGTAACCAGTCAGGCCGAAGAGGATGTTAAAACCAATGGCAAAGATACCAAAGATAGCGAAACGTTGCATCAAGTCTGGATAGCCAGCGTTGAACTGCGCCAGCGATGAGCCTTCCGGAAAGGGTTGAAGGATGATCGGCGTGCACAGAGTCAGCGCCACAACGACCAACAGGAACTTTGTGTCTTTATTTTCTAGACCTAGCATGAATTAATCCTCCATCACGCCTTTACGACCCATTAGCCCGCGTGGGCGTGTGAGTAGGATGAGAATGGCAACCAGATAAATGATGATCTGGTCGATACCAGGGAAAATGGCTTTGATTTGGTTCATCGAAGCAAAGCTTTCGAGAATACCCAGCATAAAGCCCGCGAGCACTGCGCCTGGAAGAGAACCCATGCCGCCAACAACAACGACGACGAAGCTCAGGACCAGAAAGTCCATGCCCATGTGATAGTTGGGCGAGTTGATGGGTGTGTACATAACACCGGCTAGTCCAGCCACTGCAGCGGCGATACCAAACATGATTGTGAAGCGTTTGTCGATGTTGATACCAAGCAGACCAACGGTTTCGCGATCAGCCATGCCCGCGCGAACGACCATACCGAAGGTGGTGAATTGCAGGAAGGCAAAGACGCCACCAATGATCAAGACGGAGAAGAAGAAGTAGACCAACCGCCAGTAGGGGTAAATGATCACGTTTGGGTCAAACCCAAGCATTGACCCAAAGTCGAATGATCCGCGAAACGCGTCGGGGGCGGGGGTTGGGATCGGGTTGGCGCCATAAAAATGCTTGATGACTTCCTGCAGCACAATGGCAAGACCAAAGGTTACAAGAATCTGATCAGCGTGTGGGCGCTTGTAGAAATGCTTGATCAGGCCACGTTCCATGATAAAGCCGATGCTGATCATGATCGGAATGGCAAACAAAATGCCAAGAGGAACCGACCAGTCGATCAGGGCGGCGCCGATCTCTGGCCCAAACCAGGATTCGACATAGGGTGTTTCGATCTTGGCCGGGTTGCCAAGGAAATCGGTTTTTGTCGGATCAAGTGTCGTCGAGCTCAGGCTCAGGATCTTTTGCAGTGTCACTGCACAGAACGCACCAATCATAAACAAGGCCCCGTGGGCAAAGTTCACAACACCTAGCGTGCCGAAGATGAGAGTAAGGCCCAACGCGATCAGCGCGTATGCACTGCCTTTGTCCAGACCATTGAGAATTTGTAGAAGGAGCGCGTCCATCGTATGCCACCCAGTTCTTTTGGTTGCCTGATCCTTTGGATCAACGTTGCAATGAAAGGCCCGCGGAAGGGCCTGTCAGCAAGATCCGGCCGCGCAAAACGCGCGACCGGCGATTTTTTAGGCTTATGCGCCTGGGTTACATTCACCCAGGTTGCCACCCGCAAACATTGGGTGATCTGCTGGATATGTAACCTGAGCTGCCGGAGTAACTTCAACAACTTCGAGAAGGTCGAATTCGTTTTCCGGGTTCTCTTTACCCTGCACCACAAGCACGTCTTTGAAGCACTGGTGGTCATCTGCACGATAAAGAGTTGGACCGTTGCCAAGACCGTCGAACTCGTAGCCTTCGAGAGCTTCGCCAACCGCACATGGGTTGAACGATCCGGCGCGCGTAACTGCGTCTGCATAAAGCAGGGTCTGACAGTATACTGTGTGCGCGGCCTGTGATGGCGGGAAGCCATATTTCTGACCAAACGAGCGAACGAAAGCTTTGGAGCCTTCATCCTGAAGTGACCAGTGCCAGTTCGTCGAGCCAAGAATGCCCTTAACGTTTTCACCAGCACCACGAGCCATCAGGCGTGAATAGAGCGGAACGACGATTTCGAAGTTCTTGCCGTTCACTTGCTTGTCACGCAGGCCAAACTGAACCGCGTTGGTCAGCGAGTTCACCATGTTACCGCCATAGTGGTTCAGCACCAATACGTCAGCGCCGGAGTTCAGAACCGGTGCGATGTAGGACGAGAAGTCCGTTGCTGCAAGCGGTGTGCGCACTTTGTCTACGGTTGACCAGCCGAGTGCCTCGGTCGCGGCAGCGATCGATTCTTCCTGTGTCCAACCCCAAGTGTAATCTGCAGTCAGGTGGTATGCTGTCCGGTCGGTGCCGTAACGAGCTGCAAGCACTGGTGCGAGCGCTGCACCAGACATATAGCCGTTGAAGAAGTGTCGGAAACCGTTGGCTTTTTTATCTTTGCCCGTTGTGTCGTTAGAGTGGGTCAGGCCAGCCATAAAGATAACGCCTGCCTCTTGGCAGAGACCTTGGACAGCAATCGCAACGCCGGAGGATGAACCACCGGTGATCATGATTGCGCCATCTTTTTCGATCATCGAGCGGGCAGATGCACGCGCGGCGTCTGATTTGGTTTGGGTGTCGCCAGTTACGTACTCGACTTTTTTACCCAAAATACCGGTGCCATCGAGCACTTGAGACGAGAACGTCGGCATCATGCCGCCGTCACCACCACCATTCAGGTGCTCAACTGCAAGCTCGTAAGCGCGCAATTCGTCTGCACCTTCGTCTGCGTAGGGGCCGGATTGTGGAACGTTAAAACCAAGCGTGACGCTGCCGCCAGTTGGTTCGTTAGTGAAAGCATGTGCTGACGACGCCGTAAAGATTGTTGGCATAGCAAGACCAGCGCCAGCGATGGCCCCGGTTTTCAACAAGCCGCGACGTGTCGGTTTCGAATAGGACATATAAATTTCTCCCGTTGATACAGTGCACCAATGCCTCCTCTGCACTGGTGCGGGCCTTTTACAGGCTGGGTGCAGTATCGCTCAGGGTATGAAAATTTCGCAACAACTGCTTTTATCGAAACAATAATTTTGTAAAGATATAGACAGCGTGATAGAAGATTTTGTAAATTTCTTAACTCGCAGATGCAGAAACCTATTGTTTTAAACGGAGATTTCCATGTCGAACCGTACATTGACGGGTAGCCGGATCAGGGGCAGGCGTCTGGATTTGGGTTTGAAGCAGTCGGAATTGGCCAATGAAGTTGGGATTTCGCCGTCCTATCTTAATTTGATTGAACACAACCGCCGCAGAATCGCAGGTAAATTGCTGGTGGATTTGGCGAGGGTGTTGAAAGTCGACGTGTCGAGCTTATCTGAGGGGGCTGAAGCTACGATGATGGTTGATCTACGAGACGCGGCCTCGGATCAATCTACCCCACCTGTTGAACTTGATCGGGTTGAAGAGTTTGCCGGCAGATTCCCCGGGTGGGCCACATTATTGGTTGCAGGCCATCGCAGAGTCGAAGAGCTAGAGAGAACGGTTGAAACATTATCTGACCGTTTAACACACGATCCATTCTTATCGGCTTCTTTGCACGAGGTGCTTTCCACCGTAACGGCAATTCGGTCTACATCCTCTATTCTTGCAGAGCCGGGTGAAATTGAACCGAGCTGGCAAAGACGTTTTCAGACGAATATTCACGAAGACGCATTGCGTTTGGCAGAAAGTGTGGAAGGTTTGGTAACCTACCTTGATGCAGCCGGCGATGCAGAACGCGAACTGACCTCGCCACAGGAGGAACTGGAAGTCTGGCTGGAAGGTCGCGATTATCATGTTGCAGAACTAGAAGGCGCAAAGACGCAGTCACCCGAGCAATTGATAGAAGACGACGTTAAGCTAACGCTCTCCGCACGCGCGTTGATACTAGCATATTTGCAAACCTATCGCGCAGACGCGGACGCCCTGCCTCTCGCGTCGTTTCAGGCCGCAGCTGCAGAGATGCATTACGATCCGGCCCGGCTCGCAACGTATTTCGGTGTTGGGCTTGATATTGTCTTTCGGAGATTGGCGACCCTTCCGTCCAAAGCGGAGCACCTCAGGATTGGGCGTGTTGCCTGCGACGCATCGGGAACATTGACCTTTCGTAAACCCACTACCGGGTTTGATGTGCCTCGGTTTGGGGCTGTATGCGCGCTTTGGCCTCTTTATGGGGCATTGGCGCAACCGATGGCGCCAATACGTACGATTGTTGAACAAGTTGGCCGCAACCCGCGTCAGTTTTTGACCTACGCATTGTCGCAACCACGCTACCCGGACGGGTTTGACGGGGTCGCCGTCTACGAAGTGCAAATGCTTGTCCTGCCAATCGATTTGTTGGCGGAGACCGGCATCAACACAGTTCGGTCTGTTGGAACAAGCTGCCGGATTTGCCCAAAAATAGAGTGTGTCGCACGACGAGAACCATCAATTTTATCGGATGGGTTTTGACTTAAGGTAATTTCTTGCTGATAGTTGGCGGGCAGCCGTTTAGGGAAGGCGGTCAAAAGGGGGGAGCAGATGGGCAAGACAGTCCTTCTGATAGAGGATGAACCAAATATTATTGAGGCCGTAAGGTTTATCCTGTCGCGGGACGGCTGGCGTGTTGAAACCCATTCTGACGGTGCAACGGCAATGTCTGCGATTCAAAAGATAAAACCAGACGTTGTTATTCTTGACGTGATGCTTCCTAACAGGAGTGGCTTTGACATATTGCAGGAGTTGCGTTCAGCAGAAGAAACCGAGGCCTTGCCTGTCCTGATGCTCACAGCCCGAGGTCAAACCAAAGATCGTGAACTGGCAGAACATTATGGCGCAAGCAGATTTATGACAAAACCCTTTGCGAACTCCGACGTTCTTAATTGTGTTCGCGAGCTTGCAGGACCATGAGTGATCGGCGACAGCCGCTGTTTTTGGCAAACCAAAGCTATCGGCGCAGGCGCGTAATGGATGCAGCGCATCTGTTACCTTTGCTGGGGGTTTTGCTTGTAATTCTGCCGTTACTCCGGAACTCAGAAGCCGAGCCAGCATCGACGTCATCGGCCATTTTGTATTTGTTTGGGGTCTGGTTTGGGCTTGTGCTGCTTTCAGCAATGTTTTCGCGCCTTTTAAAGGAGCAGAATCTTTTAAAAGAACAAAAGGAACTGGACCAGGAACAAGGGGACGCGCCCTGATGGTCGGCTTCAATATGCTGATTGTTGTTTGCCTCGCTTACGTGGTGCTTTTGTTTGTAATTGCATTTTTCGCGGACAGGCGCGCGGCCCTCGGCAAACTTGGGTGGCTACAATCACCAATCGTCTACACGCTCAGCTTGTCGATTTACTGCACAGCATGGACGTTCTATGGCGCTGTCGGAAATGCAGCTCGATCCGGGCTTGAGTTTGTAACGATCTATCTCGGTCCCACGTTGGTCATGGTCGGTTGGTTGTGGATTGTACGAAAACTCGTTCGCATCGGAAAAACGCAGCGCATCACCTCAATCGCTGACCTGATTTCATCACGCTATGGAAAATCGAATTTGCTGGGTGTGCTCGTAACCTTGCTCGCAGTTGTTGGCACGACACCGTACATCGCGCTTCAGCTTCAGTCTGTGACATTATCATTCGCCGTGTTCGCTGATCGTGCACCGGAAAGAGTTTCGTCAGGTTGGGATTTGCCAGACCTTAATGCGACGGCGCTCTGGGTCGCGGCGGGTTTGGCGCTTTTTACTGTTCTGTTTGGCACGCGTAACCTAGACGCAAACGAACGGCATCATGGGGTGGTTACTGCCATCGCCTTTGAAGCGATTGTAAAACTGGTAGCACTTCTAGCAGTTGGCATCTTTGTCGTCTGGGGCGTTGCGAGTGGGCCATCAGATATTTTGGCGCGTATCGACGCATCCCCGATAGCAAACTGGGAACTTCGCCCCGGGCGTTGGGCCGGGCTAATCTTTCTCTCGGCGGCCGCATTTTTATGTTTGCCCCGAATGTTTCAGGTGATGGTGGTCGAAAATACCGACGAGAGAAATGTTCTGACAGCCAGTTGGGCCTTTCCACTCTATCTGCTTTTGATGAGCCTGTTTGTTGTGCCGATCGCGGTGGTTGGTCTCGACCTGATGCCTGCAGGTTCAAACCCGGACTTGTTTGTTTTGACCCTTCCTTTGTCACAGGGGCAGGATGGGCTGGCGCTGCTTAGCTTTCTGGGTGGATTTTCATCGGCAACATCTATGGTCATCGTGGCGGCGATCGCGCTTTCCACAATGGTGTCAAACCACATAGTGATGCCAATATGGCTGGCGGCAACAACGACAGGGGCGACTGTATCTGGTGACGTGCGCCAGGTCGTCCTGATGGCGCGGCGTATATCAATCGGGGCAGTACTGGCGCTGGGCTACGCATATTTTCGCTACTCTGGCGGTGGCACTGCGCTTGCGGCCATTGGCCTGATCTCATTCACGGGCGTTGTTCAGGTATTACCTGCGATGCTTGGTGGTATTTTCTGGCGAAGGGCAACACGTGTCGGTGCCGCAGGCGGGCTTATCGTTGGATTTATCGTTTGGGGTTACACACTCTTCTTACCGTCGATTGGCGGGGCTAATATTTTGCCCGAAACCGTCATGCTATCCGGACCATGGGGGCTTGGCTGGTTGCGACCGCAGGCCTTGTTCGGGATCGCTGGACTGGATCCGGTTGTTCATGCATTGATCTGGAGCATGGTTTTGAACACCCTGGTCTTTTGCCTCGGGTCGTTGCTAAGTTTTCCGACACCTCTTGAACGGCTTCAGGGTGTTCAGTTCGTGAATATCTTTGAGCACAGCACCGGCCCACGTGGTTGGACAAAAAGTGGTGTGGAATCCGAAGATCTGCTGGTGATGTCGCAGCGCATCCTTGGGCCAGAGCAGGCCCAACGGCTTTTCCAGCATGAAGCGCAAGCACAGGGTAAGGTCGGGTTTTTGCCTGATACATCCCCTGATTTTCTAGAGTTGCTGGAACGAGAACTGGCCGGATCTGTCGGGGCTGCGACGGCCCATGCGATGATTGGCCAGATAACGGGCAGTGCGCGTGTCTCTGTTGAGGATCTGCTTGCCGTGGCCGATGAGACTGCTCAGATACTAGAATATTCCAGTCAGCTTGAAGCGAAGTCGGCAGAGCTTGGCCGCACTGCGCGCCAGCTTAGGGAAGCAAATGAGAAGCTTACGGAATTGTCGGTTCAAAAAGACGCCTTCCTTAGCCAGATCAGCCATGAATTGCGAACGCCTATGACATCTATTCGCGCGTTCTCTGAAATTTTACGCGACATGGAAGGAATGACCCCTGTCGATCAACGCCGATACTCTTCCATCATTCATGATGAAACGATACGCCTGACGCGCCTGCTGGACGACCTTCTTGACCTCAGTGTTCTGGAGAACGGTCAAGTGGTGTTGAACGAGGCACCGGTTAGATTGCGTGACGTGATAGAACGTGCTGTTTCAGCCTCTTCGCAGGCGCAAACGACCCAAATTCTGAAGGTTCGACGCGACACAGCGTCTGAGATGGTGACGCTTGTTACGGATAGTGACCGTTTGAGTCAGGTCTTTATTAATCTGATTGCGAATGCGCGAAAATATTGCGCTGCGCCGGATCCGCAGCTGACCATAAAAGTGCGTAAGTATGAATCTCGCGTCGAAGTGGACTTTGTGGACAATGGTCAGGGTATTCCAACCAAAAGCCAATCATTGATTTTTGAGAAATTCTCGCGCCTTTCAGATCATGCGGCGGCGGGTGGTGCTGGACTGGGGTTGGCAATTTGTCGCGAAATCATGACCAATCTGGGTGGTACAATCGCTTATCTTCCGGGGCAGGGTGGTGCGGCCTTCCGTGTTTCTTTGAACTTAAAACAAGTGGTCTAAATCACAATCGTGATTTCGGCTTTCAGAAGTAACACTTTCTAAATCAATGCGCAGCATGGTCGAGGCGTGGTTAACCGGGTTTCGACCAATTCAGAGGCGCCAATGCAATCTGTTTTGCAGAAAATTACAATTTCTGCGCAAAACACCCAGCAAAAGCCAGCGGTGATAGCTGCTTCACAGTTGTGCCACGCCTTTGCACTGGCGGCGCAAAATGGTTTTGACATGGCCTTGGCGGCAACGTTGCAAAGCGAAACTGAATTGATGCTCCCGCGTCTGCTAAACGAACTGCCTGAAGCTGCGTTGCTTGTAACGCTTGACGCGCCAGACTGTGCAAAGGGTTGCATGGCGATTGATCCGCAGGTTCTTGCAGGATTGATCGAGGTGCAAACTCTGGGTCAAGTCAGCACCCAGGCTGCGGTGCCGCGGCTTGCAACACACACCGACGCGTTGATGTGTGAAAGTTTCGTAAACAAGGTTTTTGAAACGGCAGACGAACTTTTACACCCGTTGCAAAGGGGGGAATGGTTCTTTGGGTATCGGTTCGGCACCCGTATCGAAGAAGTCCGTAAGTTAGGCCTAGCTCTAAAAAATGTATCCTACCGCTTCTACCAACTAGAGATTGATATGGCGCTGGGTGCGAAACGGGGTCAGATTTTAATAGCGCTTCCGTCCCAGTTTGAGAAAACCGTCGGGAACGACAGTGAAACCAAAGTGCGCCACTGGCATCAGACGCTTTCTGCATCGGTTATGACGAGCGAAGCACAGATTGACGCGATCCTGCATCGCTACATGGCACCGCTGTTCTCTGTCCAAGCTCTAAAAGTTGGGGACATTCTGACACTTCCGGCCAGCGCGCTTTCCTCCGTTTCGCTCGAAACCAATACCGGAATCGAGCTGGCAAATGCCAAGCTGGGTCAGTTGCATGGGTGTCGTGCGGTTCGTCTGTTAAGCGTCGAGGGTAAGGGCGCGGTTGCGCCACATCTGGCCAGCATCAGCGGATCACCGGCCCCACAGGTCCGTGAAGCGAATGAAGATGACTCTGAAACGAGCGATGGCTTAGAGGAAAACCAGCAAGAAGATGGTTCAGCACTGCCATTGAAAGTGATGAGTGAGAAACCTTGATCGATGTCATATCTGACGAGAGAGGTTGTTTGACTCTTAACTCAATCTTTTGCAATCGCGGCCAGATGGGGACGAACGCCTTCGATCTGATATCCTGCTTCGGCCGCGGTTGCGATAATTTCATCGACAGGCTGCGTATCTGCCTTGGACAGGGCCCAAACAATTGTCGAACGTGTGCCTGAGGCGCAATAGGCAAGTACGGGGCCTTCTGACGTTTCTATTGCGGCGGCCTGCGCGGCAATAAGGTCTGGCGTCATTGTGCTGTGTGTAACGGGTAGTTCCACAAATTTCAGCCCGGCAGCTTTGGCTGCGGTGCGCATTTTTGTGGCGTGCAGGGTTGGTGGTATCTCTGCATCTGGTCTGTTGCAGATCAACGTCGTGAAACCGGCGTTTGCGATTTCCGCAACATCGCTGATTTCGATTTGGGGCGAAACCGCATAGTCGGGTGTGATTTGTCGAATATCCATAAATCGCGCAATACCATGAGTGGTGTAGCCATACCAGTGTGTCATGTTATTATTGACCTGCGTCAAAGAAGGGCTGGTGTACTCGCTCCATAGTGCTTCTGATCAAAGGAGAACACAGATGACAAAAATCGCCGAAAGAAAAGCTGCTCTCTTGGAACGTCTGCAGGAGTTAGATGAGCGAATCCACCATATTGAAGAAGAGCTGGATGAGCCCGTATCCAAGGATTGGGAAGACCGTTCAGTAGAGCGCGAAGAAGACGAAGTGCTTGAAACTATGGGCGTTACAAGTCAGGCGGAAATCCGCATGATACAGGCTGCTTTGGAACGAATAGAAGCTGACGAGTATGGATTTTGCGTTAAATGCGGCGTCGAGATTTTGCCAGCACGCTTGGATGTGTTGCCATATACACCGTTCTGTAAAAATTGCGCTGTATAGTGTGAGTAGTGAATTAATTTTAGGAGGAAGCTATTATGTCATTTGAAAACCTGAAAGCTGCGGCGCTGTTGCTGATGGATGAAATTCAGAAGCGACCAGAGGATGCGCATGTTTTACAAGAGCAACTGCGCGAAAAAATCGCCGAGTTTAAAGCGATGGGACTACCCGTTCCTGAAGACTTAGCTGCCTTTGAACTGGCCCTTGAAGAAGAAGAAGCAGAGGAATTGTTTGATAACATGCCACTCTAAGCTCTTGGTGCGCTGCATTTTTTAAGGCCGTGCTTTGCAAATTTTTTAAAGTCGGCTTTGCGTTTTCACGCCGTGGTGCAATAGTGCGTTAAAATCCGGACAAAGATCGGGTATGCGCGCAGGGAGTTGAACCTTATGGGGCAAGAGGTAAAATTTAACGTCAATGACGGCGTTGCTGTTATTACAATCAATAATCCACCGGTTAATGCACTAAATGCCGCGGTTCGGCAGGGCCTCGTCACTGCATTTGACGATGCCGAAGCAAATGATGATGTCAAAGCCATCGTGATGTTTGCCGAGGGGCGTACCTTTCCGGCAGGCGCGGATATAACCGAATTTGGCAAGCCAACGGTGGATCCGTGGTTGCCGGATGTGTGCAACCGCGTTGAAGCGACATGCAAACCTGTCGTTGCTGCCGTGCACGGCACGGTTCTTGGTGGTGGCTTTGAGCTTGCTCTTGCTGCGCACTATCGCATCGCAGACCCAATGACGACATTTGGTTTGCCCGAAGTCACGCTTGGCATTTTGCCGGGTGCGGGTGGTACGCAGCGCGTTCCCCGAATATGCGGGGCAGAGGCGGCGCTTGATCTGATGATTGCCAAGGCACCGATATCGGCTGCAAAAGCCGTCGACTTAGGGCTGATAGACGGGGTTTCACGCGCACATGTCAGGGATGCGGCGCTCGACTTTGCACACGAACTTATTGGCAAACCCAACGCGCTGCGACCCACGCGTGAACGCACCGAAGGATTAAGCGATCCAGTTGGGTATGCCAGAGCGGTTGCGGCAAAGCGGCAGGCATTGGCAGGCAACCCGCTCTTTGCGCCGGCAAAGATTGTTGATTGCGTTGAGGCTGCGATGTTGTTGCCCTTTGAGGGTGGGCTGGCCTTTGAGCAGGCAGCGTTTGAGGATTGTTTGCGCTCAGATCAATCCGCAGCCTTACGGCATGTTTTCTTTGCGGAGCGCAAAGCTACAAAAGCGCCCGAAGTGGC
Source organism: Pseudohalocynthiibacter aestuariivivens (assembly GCF_018457175.1). Lineage (GTDB taxonomy): Bacteria > Pseudomonadota > Alphaproteobacteria > Rhodobacterales > Rhodobacteraceae > Pseudohalocynthiibacter > Pseudohalocynthiibacter aestuariivivens. Next base: position 191,867 of record NZ_JAGFNU010000004.1, on the reverse strand, counting down.
GCGTGCAAAACCAAGGCCCGTTGAGATCGTAGGGATTGTCGGCGGCGGCACCATGGGGTCAGGCATTGCTGCATCTTTTCTTGATGCGGGGTTTGGTGTTGTTCTTGTTGACCGGGATCAGCCCATGTTGGATACGGCACTAGCCCGGATTGAATCTGTTTTCGATAAAGCTGTTCGAAAAGGGAGCATAACCGCACAGATGCTTGATGAAAGAATGGCGCGTCTTACTGGCGATATTCACTATTTCGCTGTGAGCGAGGCAGATCTCGTTATCGAATGCGTGATTGAAGATATGTCTGTAAAGGAACAGGTTTTCGCGACTTTGGACGCGGTTATCAAACCGGGTGCGATACTCGCGACGAACACGTCCTATCTTGATATCAATACGCTTGCTGCGGGTGTTGCACACCCAGAGAACGTTTTAGGGCTACATTTCTTTTCGCCGGCTCATGTTATGCGCCTTGTCGAAGTCGTGGTTGGAGAGGCAACGGAGGCTGACGTTGTCGCCACGGGTTTTACGCTCGCCAAGAAACTTGGAAAGATCCCGGTGCGTTCCGGGGTTGCCGATGGGTTCATCGGCAATTCCATTTTGGCTGCGTATAGAACCGCCGCAGACTTTATGTTGGAAGACGGGGCGAGCCCTTATCAGGTTGACGCCACAATGCGCGCCTTTGGCTTTCCGATGGGCCCGTATCAGGTGCTTGATCTGGCGGGGCTTGATATATCGTGGGCCCGTCGCAAAAGATTAAAATCCACGCGAGATCCTGAAATGCGATACATCGCGATTGGTGACAAGATGTGTCAGAAGGGCTGGCTCGGCCAAAAGGCCGGGCGTGGATACTATACCTATGCAGATGGTAGCCGTTTGGGTGTCGAAGATCCCGAAGTTCTGGGGCTTATCGCCGCCGAGCGAGAGAGAAAGGGCATAACCCCGCGCGCGTTCGGGCCCGAAGAAATTCTATACAGATGTCTCTCTGCAATGGTGAATGAAGGTGCAAACCTAGTGCTGAACAAGATCGCGCAGCGGCCCTCGGACATTGATGTTGCGATGATACATGGCTACGGCTTTCCGCGCTGGCGGGGTGGTCCGATGAAAGCGGCAGAACTTTCGGGCCTGTTGTCGTTGCGCAACCAACTTCGGGAATTCGCCAAGGAAGACAAGTTTTGGACACCCTCTCCTTTGTTTGACGAGGTCATAAAGGCTGGACATGGCTTTGACACACTCAACGCGGTGTAGCTGTTGCGAACTCATTTTCGCATTTCGGGCTTTCAGAGCAGGTCTGCTGACACTTAAGAAAGCATAATTCCAACGACGACTATGGCCAGGCCAATCAGAGAGAGCAGGAGCGCGATCATATTCAGAACAACGACTTTTTGAAGTCGCCTGCGCATCTCGTCGTCATCAAGACTGTTCCGTTTTGCAGAAGCCGCAATGACGATGCACCAAATAAGCCCCGCAAGTCCGACAAGCGAAACAGCAGCACCGAGCCAGATCATGTTTGCCATTGGCTTAACCTCTTTGTTTGCCTGACCTTCGGGTAAAGGATGTGCGATAGGCGCGCAAGGGTCTTGCAGCCTGTTGCCAGCCCGGCTACTCAGGGGCTCATTCGAAATATGGGGCCATCGCATGAACGACATTACCTCTGACAGTAGCTACCGCGTAACTGCGGATGAACTGCGCCAGTTTATTGAACGTATTGAACGGCTTGATGCCGAAAAGAAAGACCTTGCTGAACAGCAAAAAGAGGTGATGGCCGAGGCAAAAGGCCGGGGTTATGACACCAAAGTCATGCGCAAAGTGATAGCGCTTCGCAAAAGAGATGCGAATGACATTGCCGAAGAAGAAGCCGTGCTTGAAATGTATAAAGAAGCGTTGGGAATGTAGGTGCAAACCTGGGGCGGTTTCGTTTTATGATGTGGGCATTGCACGCACCAGCGTTTTGCCTGCTTCGGACAAATGACGCTTAAGTGCGTCAACCGCTGCTTCTGTTTCTTTATTTCTGCAATGCTTCATGATCAATTCATGATCCCTGATCCATTGCAGGGTTTCTTCGGGCAGGGTGCGATATGCTGCGATGTGTAACTGGCATCGGCGCCTAAGCTTTTCTATCATCACAATTTGATGTTTGCGGCCCGAAGGCGAATAAAGCGCAAGGTGAAAATTCCAGTCACCTTCAGCCCAGCCTTCTGTTTGCACTTCCAGATTTGAACGGCGGAGTACATGTTCAATTCTTTCAAAATCTGCCTGCTGCATGTATGGGATAGCGCGCCGCAGGCAATCACCTTCCAGCAAGACACGCATATCAAATATTTCCTGCACTTCTGAAGGCGACAGCTGTATGACACGCGCTCCCCGGTTCGGCGTAACGGTCACAACACCTTCGACGGACAACAACATCAGCGCATCCCTAATTGGAATGCGGCTAACCTGAAACCGCGCCGCCAGTTCAGATTGTACAAGCTCTGTACCGGGAGAGAGCGTTCCAGAAAGAATGTCGTGCTGTAGAGTCGCTGCAATAGCTTCGGCTGTCATTTCAGGTCTTTCGTTTGATTTTTCATAATGTATACACGTATACAAAATCGAATTAAAGGAAATATCATGGCAAAACAGTACGACTACACCGCACGTGTCGTCTGGACAGGGGATCAAGGGGTTGGGACGCGTGACTATCGCGCATACGCACGCACCTGGAATATCGAGACTCCGGGTAAGCCGGTTATCCATTGTTCAAACGACCCACTGTTAGGGGGCGACCCTAACCTGCTCAACCCCGAGGATCTGTTGCTGTCAACTTTGTCGGCCTGTCACATGCTCTGGTATCTCCACCTTGCCAGCGTTGAAGGGATCGTTGTGACAGCTTACTCGGACGATCCGCTTGGAACAGGCGAAACGGCACCAAATGGGGCAGGGCGTTTTCTAAGCGCGGTATTGAGACCGAGAATCCAGGTGAAAGCAGGTGCAGACTTACAGCGCGCCCATGAAATCCATAAGGAAATTCACCAATATTGCTTTATCGCGAGGTCAGTTAATTTTCCTGTTACATACGAGCCAGAGTTCATCGAAGTGTGAAATTGTATCTTATTTGCAGCCCTGACTCCGTGTCAGGGCGCGATGAAATTGACGCCATGCATGCGCTGAACCTCATCCAAATCCTCTTCATAAAGATCAGTGAGTTGATCAACATAGTCGTCCGTCCAGCCCTCAATATCCAATTCTTGCTCCATCTTCTCCACCATCGCAAATTTCCCCAGAAACGCAGCGATCACACGGCGTTTCTGAATTTCGTTTCGCGGTGGATGGCTTTCCAGATAGCTTTGGAACCTTTTAAAGCCGCTGCGGGTCATAATTTCTGCTAGCAGATCATCTGTTCCTGAAAGCTCAACCATAGGATCAACGCCCGCAAGCTCGCGCATGAGTTCCGCCCAGATCAACGGTGTATCTTCGTTGGCCCAAACCGTGAGAGTTGCATTTGGAACCGCAGCTTTGATGCGTTTCAATACGTCGGACCAGCGAATATCGAGCGGGTTAATCTCGTTCATGAAATTTTCGTAAGATATGTTGCTGGTGCGGTCAAAAACACTCGGGATAAAGGTTGCCGGATTGCGAAGTCCGATATGAAACTCCACCTCAGTTGCGGGAAATAGGCCAGCAAGTGCCTGTGCTTTCTTGCCAGCCAACGCATAAAATTCGCTGCCATGGAAAATGCGAGTGGGAACGCAGATCATGTGTTCACCAGACAGAATCAAACGCGTTGCTTCATCTTCATCGATTATCGCATCGACAAGCGCGTCTTGCGTTTCCCGCTTGGGTGTTTCCCCCCCAAGAGCGGCCAATGTTTCACGGATTAATTTTCTGAAACGACTCGGGCCGGGGACAACCACCCCCTGACTTCTGAGAACATCCTTATTTTTCAATAAGCACTTTAAAAGCCGGTCTTCATCTGTGGAATGGGCACCGATGTGAAAGACAACCTGCATAAAATCACGACAACTTTCAAAGATTCATCCGGGTCAATATACGGGCTTTTCTGGACAGTGAAACCGCTTTCCGATACTGCGCCTTTTATGTCTGAGAAAAACGCTCATCTTATGGCAGTGCCGAAACGGAGAAGCACGCTGAACCCGTGGTCTTTCGGCGCTGCAGTTATTGCGATTCTTGTGATTTTGCCGATCGCAGCTGTGATTTGGATTGGGTTTAACCCGGCGGAAAACATCTGGCCTCATTTGGTTTCAACGACGTTGCCGCGTTATCTTTCAAACACCGTTATTTTGATGGTGTCTGTCGGTTCTCTCTCGGCCTGCGTGGGCGTGGGCGCGGCCTGGCTCTTGGTGATGTATCGCTTCCCCGGAGCACGTTGGTTGGAATGGCTGTTGTTGTTTCCACTTTCGATCCCTGCCTATGTAGGGGCCTATGCGCTGGTTGATTTTCTGGAATACGCAGGGCCTGTGCAAACGTTTTTGCGAGAGGCCTTTGGCTGGGCTGATTCACGCGACTATTGGTTCCCTGAAATCAGATCGCGCGGATCTGCGATTGTCGTTCTGACGGGCGCGCTATTCCCATACGTATACATGTTGGCCCGGGCTGCTTTTCGCGAACAATCAGCTTCCAGCTTTGAAGTCGCTCGCGCCTTAGGCGCGGGTTCGGTCGCTCGGTTATTCCGGGTTGGTCTGCCTCTGGCACGTCCGGCGGTCGCTGCGGGGGCTGCTATCGTAATGATGGAAACGGTCAGTGATTTTGGCACAGTCGAGTATTTTGCCGTTCAGACACTGACAACTGGCATTTTCAGTACCTGGCTGGAAAGCAACAATGCAGGTGGTGCTGCGCAGATAGCAGGCGTGGTTCTGACACTCGTGTTGCTTCTGGTTGTTTTGGAAAAAACCAGCCGCAAGAAGAATCGCTATTACAGTACGGCGCGTCACCAGCGCCCGGTTACACCCGTTAAACTGAAGGGTGTGCAGGCAGGGGTCGCATCGATTTTGTGTTTTATTCCCTTCGCAGTTGGGTTCCTTCTTCCCGCCCTCGTGATTGGCAGTCATGCTCTGAGCAATGCGCATCCCTGGGCTGATCCGGCTCTTGTCCGTGCGCTGGCAAACACCGTTGTTGTTGGTGGCATTGCAGCGCTTGTGACTGTTTCTGCTGCCTTGTTCATGGTGTACGGAGTGCGATTAACAGGACGGCGCTTACCACGCATTTTACTACCCGTCTCAACGATAGGCTACGCCGCACCGGGTGCGGTTCTCGCTGTTGGTATCCTGATCCCGATGGCGGCTCTGGATCACCTGATTGCGGATGGGATTGAAGCCGCTACTGGCTTTGATCCCGGTCTTTTGCTCACCGGATCAGCCTTTGCGCTAATCTACGCGTATGCGGTCCGTTTCTTCGCGATCGCGCAAGGGACTGCGGATGCAGCCCTTGGCCGTGTCTCCCCAAGCTTGCCGATGGCGGCAAGGTCTTTGGGCAGAACCGCGGGAGGTGTGCTTCGCGAGGTGCACATCCCGTTAATCCGAAGCTCTGTCGGGACGGCCCTACTGTTGGTTTTTGTCGATTGTGTGAAAGAACTGCCTGCAACCCTTTTGCTCAGACCGTTCAATTTCAACACGCTTTCGACAAGGGTTTACGAGCAGGCGTCGCTTGAAAACCTGGCTGGCGCCGCCCCGGCAGCGATGATGGTTATTCTGGTTGGCCTTTGTGCCGTTTTGCTCATGGCCCGTTCAAATCGATAAATTGAGCAACTTTTGCGAATGAGAGGCTTGCAAGACAGCAAACAACCGCGTAAATCCACCCGCGAGCCCCTATAGCTCAGCTGGTAGAGCAACTGATTTGTAATCAGTAGGTCCGCGGTTCGAGTCCGTGTGGGGGCACCATTTAATTAAATAATAACAGTCACTTAAGAGGATGAGGTGTTTCGCACGCTTGGGTCTCTGTTGTGTAGCTTTCACATAGCTTCCACGGGGATAGGGTTTGGACTGATTTCATAGACATCCGCCCGCCGTAGCTAATTCGCTTCAATATCACCCGGAACTATTAAACCTTGTTCGGCTCGAAGTTTCATAATTAACATCTGGTGCTGCCGGGACACCTTCATATGCTGGTGATTGGGTTGCTTTGCATGATCAATAGAACATAGAACCATTAAATTCTTTTGGTTGTTATCGGTGACCACACCATTCTTGTGATGGCAATGAAGTAAGCCGGGTAAAGTAGATAAATTTACCCCGCATGCCTCGCATCTCCAACCTCGCAAACGCCTTAGCTCTTCTGATATTGCAGCCCACCGAGTCACGTAAACATTCGGCGAAGCGGTTATGTCGTGACGACTCGGCTTGGAGGTGAAAAACGTTGAATAATCAAGAAGAAATTCACTAATGTCAAAGCTTTCCCAGACCGCTTTCTTGGATTGGCGGTTGCCGTTAACTTGCCTTAGCCTGTCTTGAGCTCTGGCATATCCTCGCCAATTAATCGCATTCAGACAGTTCTTGCAGACTTTCAGTCTGGCTTCGACCTCCCCCCTTTCGCGTGTTATCGAGTTTCGCCAATCAACTAAAAATGCTCCATCTGTCCTGTTTGTCACTACATAGCGTTCAAAACGCCCTGCATTACGCATCGTCTCTAATGTATCGCATTCAGCGACGTGGAAACGGCGTGATTTTTCTGGTTCATTCAAAAGGGTATCCCGCTCAGTCTGGGTGTCCTTTATATAGAGAATTACCTGTTCGCCCTGATATGTAAGGAGACCGCCAGGACCCCCTTTTACATCCTCCAAGGATATTTCGATACCGCCCCTAAGTCTTTCAATTAACTCTTCCCTGATCGCCCCACTTCTCGGACTGTAGGACCCGCCAATAGGTCGTCGATTTTGGCCCGCAATCCTTGTTCCTCGTAGGTATCTGGCCGCACGTTAAATATCACATGCCCTCCCGGACGGGTCACTCTTATGAACTCATCCAGGCAATCCGGCGGTGCATGCCCGGGACCAAGAGACCCAAAACAGGTTACGGCAGCAAAGCTGTTGTCGGCCTCGGGAATAGGCCGACCCAAGTCTTGCTCGTACAGAAGGTTGTAGGTTTCCAGCCTTTCTGCAAACTTGAGCATTGCCGGAGATATGTCGAGCCCGACGATATCCTCATAACCAAGTATCGCCAGCGCTTCGCCAACAAGACCGGTGCCACACCCAGCATCGAGTATCGGTCCCTCATCATTTGGAACGTGGCGTGCAACAAAGGCTACGCCAATGGTGGGAAGCCTGAATCCGTTGCCGATGTTCTCGGCATCATAATTTGATGCCCAGCCTTCATAGCTCTCTCGAATAGCTTGCATCCCTTCAGCGTTGTAAACATGCTCTAGCGTGTCAGTAGCGTTGGTCATCTGGTTCCTCCATTTCCCATAAATACAACAGTGGCTGTCTACTCGTGCAAAGGGCAGTGTAGAATCTGGATCAACCCCGGTACAAAATTTGTACTGGCGATATCCCAAAAGGCTTTGGTAGGCTGCAATTGGAATACCCCTGTGACGCCAAGAGGTACTATGGCTTCGAAACCCTACGGATTATTTTGTCCAACGTCCAAAGCCTGTGAGGTCTTGAACCCACGCTGGACGATACAAATTCTTGGCGAACTTTGGGGTGGTTCGACCCGGTTCAATGAAATCAAGCGGGGTCTACCCGGAATATCGCCAACTCTGCTAGCAAATCGACTTAAAGAGATGCAGGAAAACGGGCTCATCGACCGTCTTGAAGATCCTGCCACAGGAAACATCAACTACCTTCGGACAGATAGGGCGGCAGAGCTCGACGAAATTCTGCAAGGACTTGCCCGATGGGCGCAACGACATATCGAAGCGGACATAGCGTTGGAAGATCGAGATGCAGACGTCTTGATGTGGACGCTTCAGAGACGGATCATCGTCGATGAACTGCCGCAAAGAAGAGTCGTCATGAGGTTCAACTTTTCCGATGCAACGTCTCCGGCATCGACATATTGGCTGATTTCGAAACCGAGAGAGCCAATCGAGCTTTGTGCATCCGATCCGGGTTTTGACGTCGATCTGTACATCGAAACCGCAGTTGAGGTTATGGCTGGAATTTACCTCGGTAGACTTACTCTCGATCGAGAGATTGAGGAAGGCCGGTTTTTCATGAGTGGCGAGGCGAGACTTATCAAAACCATCAAACGCTGGCTTAAGATCAGCATTTACGCTGATACGGACGGCATAGCGATTGCGGAAATATAATGGTTTTGACATCGCTGACGGCAATGACAGCTAAGTTCCGCAGAGCCGATGCCTAAGCTCGGTGAAGCGAACGTCCGATAAGCTCAAACCTACCGCCTTAGGCCTTCGGGAGTTCCATCATCATCTCATGCCACTGAACTCCGCCGTGGTCAGATTCAGAAGGCTGTGTGTACCGATAGCCAAACTTCTCATAGAGGGGTACGTGGTGCTTTTTGCACATAAGATGGATCGTTTCTTTTTTCGTGTCAGTCATACGCTTAACGAATTCGGACATTAATGCGGTGGACAAGCCGCGACCTTGATATCCTGGATCAACCACCACTGACATGATCACGACATTTGGAGCAGCCGGATCATGTCCAATGAGTTCTTTGAAATCTTCATCAGACATTTCAACGTCATATGCGCACCCGCTGTTTATGAAGCCAACAAAGACTTTATCGACTTCAAGGATCAAAAAACCTTGGGGATAGTTAGAGATACGCTTTGATATTTTTTCAAGCGTCGCAGCTTCATCGCCATCATAGGCTGATGTCTCTACATCAAAGCAGCGCGTTGCATCCGATAGTGAGGCATTGCGAAATTTGTGGTTGTCCATGTTCTTAGTCAATCTATGAATGTATCAGACAAAAGAATAACCGATCATTCGATTGAAAACCAGTTCTCGACGGACGGCAACGTTGTCCCGCATAGCGGTTGTTAGACCGTGATGCCGCGAACGACTGGTGTGAGCTTATTCTGTTGAAAAACTCCAGTTTCGGGCCTAATCGATGAACTTTTTTGCCATGCAGGCCGAGTAGTGGGGTTGGCCAAACGCCATCTTAAACGCTGCTGGGCGATCGCATCACGTCTGGTTCACAATCCTATCTAACTTTCGCCGGCCGCGCGTTTCCACCGGAAAATCGTGATTTTCAGAATTTGGTGTCTTTCAACAGAGTAAGCCCTTCCAAGACATTCGCAATCAAACAATCACGCCGGAGTCCAACTGGTCGAACCGGTCAGTCATCCTAAGCACGGTCTCCTACGCTAGTGACGGCTGTTAGCATTCCGAAGCACAGCGGTCGTCCGTATTGAGCGCAACTAGCCTTCGGGTTCTGGCGTCAGTACGTTCTTGTCAATCAACTGGCGGAGGCTCTGTGCTGCTTCTGCTTGTACCCCTGGCGTGTTCAGGGCTGCCGCAAGATTTGAGACTTTCTCGCGGTAGAGTTTGGCGAGGTTCGGATGCAGGGCAGGTGGACGAAACATTTGGATGGCGTTTCGAACAACGACAATTGGTACATCGTTCCGCACGACGAAATGCTGGGTTGGAACGAATTGGCCGCCGCTCAGAGAACTGCGTCATGGCTAAAGGAGAACGCCTGCTACCAAAGCGCAACGCAGTCGAAGACATATTGGAAAGATTGCGGGCACAATCGAGCAAGCTGCGTAGACGAATGATGATGTTGATGACACCACCATTTTTAGAAATCAGCTCTTATGTCGAGTTACAGTTTCGACCATATTTCGATAGTTTTTTTGATCAACCTCAGGCCAATGATAATCGTTAATACGAGAATTGCAGAAGCCTTTGACAGAGCTATAAATTGGAAGAATTATCTCTTCGAAGCTACCGTCAGCTTGGTGAGATATACCGTCTGAATCTGATCCTTCCGTCTCCATGGTCATAGTAAATGCATTTGCCTTACGTGCCAACGACATCACATAGAACGCTGGTTCCAGGCTCAAATGGACCAATTGTTTGTCTTCGTAAGTTAGAAGCCGAGACAGGGCGATCATCGTGTCATCGATAAAGTCATTTGGCACATCTGATATATTTTCTTCGAGGCAATATTCATTGTCAGTGATTGTAAGATTGACCCAACCATGTTCCGGCGCCCCTAGAGAGAATTTCATTTCGTTAGCTCCGATCCACAAAATTACTACCAAATAGGCCCTACCCGGGGAAAGCCTATTATCTGCCGCCAAACTTGGAACACCTTGGCTCAAAAACCGTGACGGGTACAAAAAGATCAAATCACTGTCTTTTGAAATTAGCATGATTTGCGAAAGCAGGCTTCGGATAGGCTAAATGCGATTATTCTGACATTTCCATTTAAGTTGTTATGCTCAAAAAAATATTTTCATGACAGATAGAGACGCAATATTATGAATCGAAACCTAGAAAACAAATTCGCACGGACTTTTATGGTGCTTGCGCTCACTCTTTCGATGGCGTCTGGAGCGCGGGCTGCGTGCGGCGATTTCGCGGGTAATGGCGTTGATTGGTCGCACTGCGATCTCCGGATGGCAGGCTTGAAAGGGGAGAACCTTGCCGACGCAAACCTGACCGCAGCGTGGCTCTCTCGCGCGAACCTGACTGGTGCGAACTTGACAGATGCAGACTTGGATGGAGCCACCCTTCGAGGATCGACCATGATTGGCGCAAACTTGACAAGTGCCTCGTTGAGAGGTGCGAGCTTGAGCCTTGCAGACCTGACGAGCACTAATTTGTCCAGAGCCGATTTGTCGGGTGCTCTCTTGGGAGGGGCACACCTAAACAGTTCGGTTCTAGCTTCGGCGAATCTAGTCGGAGCCCATTTGGGGGTTGCTGATTTGACCGATGCAGATCTTACCGATGCGCTCATGAACTCTGCGCATTTTGATCAAGCCAATCTAGACAGCGCGAACCTGACCAGAGCGACACTTATTGGAGCGAGCCTGACACGAGTGAACTTGACAGGCGCAAATTTGTCGGATGTAAACGCGTCAGCCGCAGACTTCAGTGGCGCAGATCTAACTGGTGCCAAATTGACTCACTCGGTGTTAATCGGCGCAAATTTTGCGGCGTTCTATTTGAGCGAAGATATTGACTACGCGGCCGCGCATCTGACTAGTGCAGACTTAACAGAAGCGAACCTAACGGCATCAAATCTTGCCGGCGTGTCTTTAATTAACGCCGATCTGAGCGGTGCTATCCTTTCTGGTTCCAACCTGATTGGTGCCGATCTGACCAGCTCTAATCTGAATGGTGCCGTTCTTATCGGAGCGGACCTGACCGGCGCAGACTTAACAGATGCAGATTTGACCGGTGCGGAGCTGTGCCGTGCTATTTGGACAAATGGCAGAATTTGCGAATGCGGCTTGCTGGGGCAGTGCAATTGATGGCTGCAGAGCCTACGTCGCATATTGATTTATTTTCGTGAATTTCTCTCTCGAGAAATTCCAGCGAGAGGCGAAGTGTGTCGATTATTGACGGACAACAACGCTGGGTATTTCTGCGCGGATTAAAACTGAACAGGGAAAGGTTTCATTAATGCCAACAAGTGACATGTCGAGCAAACCACCTTGGAAAATCGTTGCTGAACACAAAGGCACGTCCCGCAGAGCGTTCCAGCGCACGGACGAGTTTAAACACACCGGAAACAACGAAGGAACCCAAACCGATTCCGTGAAAGTTCTGGATTCAGAACTGAATATAATTTTTGAGACGTCGATGAAAATTGAATGGGAATACCACGGGTTCATCAGCGTCGCCTTTTCCGATGACGGAACAGAAATAATGCTTAGGGGTTCTGACGGGCAGCAACGCACGGCCCGACTTGTATAGAGTGCGCAAACGGGATTTGCCCTGATTAGCGGTCACTTTGTTTATTTCTTCGGATGCAAAAATCCGATCAGTTGGGTGCACGATTTCCCCAATTTTGAGAAGGCGAGTCACGGCTTAAAACTGCCATTGTCACGGGAAATATCTCTAATCTACTCAGCGTTAGGACTTTGTCAGTTTCCCTGTTACTGTCTATTAATGCTTAAAAAACTTTCAGTCTTAGCGCTCGTTTTTATCTTTCTCGCTTCCACTACTTCATGGGCCCAAGTACTTCGTGCCCGGCCTTTTGATGAAGGCCCGACCAATCAAAGGTTTTCCAGTTTTAGAGAAAATCTGCTGCAAGCAATTAAAATCCGCGACGTAGACTTCGTCGTTAGCCAGGCAAGTAGCGACATTGAGCTCAGTTTTGGCGGCACTGCAGGTCGCGAAGCGTTAAGGGATTTCCTGACAGTAGATCCCCAAAGCCTGTCGGAGGATTATCGCCATTTGGCACCAAAAATCCGCGAGGAAAACTGGGCTAACCTGGAAGGCACGCTCCGTCTTGGAGGGCGGTTTGAAGAAGGTGGTCTTGTCTTCGTCGCTCCGTACACGTGGGTTGTCGAATTACCCCAGTCTGCCAACCCTTTTGAAACGTACTTTGTCACCGGCGATGGTGTGGCGTTACGTAGTCAGCCTAGCCAATCAAGCGAAGTGATTACTCGTTTGAGTTATGACATTGTGACAATGCTGGACAATGACGACAGTAAAACCTACCAAAAAATTCGCTTGATAGACGGGACCACTGGTTTCGCCCACGGTGATTACCTTAGGTCGTCCGTTGGTTATCGGGCTTTTTTCTCCTCCGAAAATGGCCAGTGGAAAATGACAATGTTTATTGCGGGAGATTGATGTGAAGGCTTTCATGAGAGCTCTGCCTCTAGTCCGAACCAAACCAGTTTCACCGTCAGATATCCCGCCTTTTCGCAGCCGAGACAGCGCGAAAATCTGGGTTGCTTTTACCTTTGCAAACTTACTTCTGGCAGCAACCATTTTTACACCCCCAGCCATGGCTCAACGTTTTGTCAATGCAGAGCCGACAGAGGATAATTCAGAAGGTCTTAGATGTTATATCATCAACTCCCGGATTGGCTGGCAGTATATGCCGTTGATCAGAGGATTTGAGAATGAAGTTAGTATTAACATGTCCGACACCTGGTCTGTCGATGCCGCCAATTATGAGAGAGTGGGCATTTTCGGTCATACCGGTGCAGATGCTGAAAGGCTGGGCCCGTATTCAGAGTACAAGTTCAGCCCAGCATTCGACTTCGGATATTTGTTGGTGAGTGATACGAATGGAAATTTCTACTCAAGTGTTGTGAATGAGTTCAAACTCAACCCTAGTATTCAGGGCTTATATTTGCGCATCAATGACAGCGATGAGACGCTGCATGACAATGTTGGATTTATCCGAGTGTGCACACAACAAGTCTTATGGTAATCATGCGCATCGACAGGTCGCTTGATTTCCGCCTCAAGACGCATGTGCCGCCGTGATCAGGGCTCAAATTCGCAGACCGTGGCGCACGTTTACACTCACTCCCGGAATTTTTAACTTGAGGAAATGGTCAGTGAAACAAAGATTTGCCGCAGTAATTATTCTTGTATTCAGCTTTACGCATTTTATCGCAGCGCAAGAAAATAATCTTGCTGAACAACCAGCGGCAAAAACTGCACCTTATCAGATTCTACTGGAAACCGACTACGCCGAACTGACCGGGTGCGACGTCTACCACAGCTATGAGGACTCACTCGTAATCGCTCTGGACTTTCTGGTCTTTGACGAAGGCTCGGACAAAGACGCTCTAGGCTATGTGCAAAGAGAAACCGTCCACTTATTTGAGCATCTGGTTAAAAGCGGTGAAACCGATTTAGTGGATGCCGCCTGTCTTCCCATGTCTCTGCGTCGTTTGGGAGAAGAGTTAGGGCTTTTGAGTGAACTGTCTTCAACTGTTCCCGATTTTGCCTACCCGTTGTCTTTTCGCTATGATGGAGGTTCTACAGGTTTTCCAGATGAAGCGGGCAAAACCTATTCTGTTCAATCACGTGCAAACTATATTGAAACAACCGAATGTCTGGTATCTGCGTCGACCTATGAGAAGCTCCAAAAAGCGTTTATTGAGTTTTTCTACTACTCTGGGCACCCGGGTGACTCCAAAAAATACATGTTAGCATTTCTTACTGACGTAAGAGATAGCCGACCAACGGCAGAGGGTGAACTGAACCCAATGTGTATGACCCCGGAGATTACAAAACTGGCGCAAGACATCGGCGTCTTGACGGAAGGTGGAAAGATAATACCGTGAAGTGATCTGTCGATACCAAGGGGCGTGAGCCTACCCTTTATCAGGTGATCTACGGCGCGGATCGTTTTGAAGTGATCAGACAGAACGGCGTTTTCGAACAACAGCAAGTATCGCGGAAAAATTATGAGCATAGAACAAGCGAAGAAATACATTAGAAGATTGCGAACCGAGGTACCTTTGCGGCAGCAATTCGAGCTGGTCTGGCAAGGAAAGCGCCGCAATCCGGATGATATCTACGTGATCAAGGGAGAATCGATGGTGCCTCATCTGCTGGCCTCGTCAATTCCCGATTTCAAGACTGACCCCAGCGGCAATCAATCATGGTGGAGTATAAGTAGCGCCCAGCAGGATATGCACGACCTGCTGTTTAGCAAATGGGATGGCAAAGACCACGCTCAGCGATATCTAGACGGTGGCACGATCTCAAATGAGAGCATACAGAAAGTGATCGATAAACCTGAGATGGAGGCGGTGCTACAACTCTTGGCCAACGTCGCCAATGCTTGTTGCGGATATGAAATCAGTCTGGCCCACATGAACGAGGCTTGGCATTGCTATGTGCAATGGGTTTACAAGAAAGTTGACTACACGGGAAGGCATGACGAGGTGCAGCGCCTGCGAATGGATTTGGTCGATAAATTGTCCCTGCGTACCCATATCAATGACTTGGTTTCATCCAAGGATATGCCATTGGGCGTTGCGGGTCTTTTAAAAATCTACTTGCAGACGGGATTCACCAACGAAGGTGCGTACGAGGGCTTTGAAGAACATAAAACCCTGCTTGAATCAGTAGTTATTGTAGCCGAAGAGGCTGGCTATAACTTCAGTGCTCTCGACTATCTCAAGGACTGCATCCACAAACAAGCGGAGGACGATCCGGGGCCTGATCTGGATGATCGTTATTGGCCGGAGGACGACCCCAATCGCTGGAACCACCAATCAATCACGCCGGTGCGCCTCAGTTTTTGAGTGATCCTCCCCTTTTGAATTGGACCGCTCTTATGGTTGGGAACAGAGTTCTTCCCCGCACAGGATCATGACCCGACGCGGAGCCCAAACCGGTTAAAACGGGAGGCTGAAGCGATGACACTGATCCGTGCCATGCCGGACAAGGAGCTTCGGATTGCGCTCGCCCAATTGGAATCGCTTTTCAAACTCGCGCCTCACCCAGGGTACAGGCGGATTTCACAGTTAGCCATTGAGAATCCTGCGAGTTCTCTGAAAGTGTTGCCGTGGCCCACAACGGCCAGTGGTCTTTCAGTGAGGCGGGCAAGGTCCTGCGCGAAACCACGTATCCGCTCTTGAAACACGTCCTTGGGTTCGAGGGGCACGCCGTTTTCATTAGTCAGGCCCTGATGCCACCAAATCTCTTCCAGATGATCGAAGGAAAGATCGAGAAATTCGCTTTTCAACGTGCTCGCAGGCCGACCAATGTCGCAGCTGTAGCTAAGAAGCTCACGGTGCTCGGCGACAACCCTTATCGGTGCAATGTCGTCGAAAATGGTTTGCGCCGTCTGGATAGCACGCGTGAGCGGAGAGGTTATCACTTGCATGATCCCAAGGTCCATCGCAGCGGCTTTGGCTTGTTCGGCCTGAAGACGCCCTTTTGGGGTAAGTGGAGCATCGAAGATCATTGGATCTGGATCACCATCTTTGTGCGCTGCATTGAATTCCGATTGTCCGTGCCGGATTAGATAGATTGCCATTTCAATAACTTTGCCGGGCGTCGCCCCGCATTTTTCGGGTCTGAAATTCCGGCATTTTTTCAATTATTTCCCGATACAGAAGTACTGCAATCTCGATTGCATGTCGAACTGAGTCTGAATCCGCCACTCCAGAGCTAAGTCCTACGCACTCCAAATATGTGAATCAAGCATCAAACTGATATCGGGACGGTCTTTGCGCACCGCTTGCTGCCGAAGATTTGTGGCCAGTTCACAAACCACCAGTGTTGGCGTGCAAGCCCCAAAGTAGCCGTTGGCGCGGCCGCAGAAAATTGGCATTTTGTCCGCATAGCAGACCTTAGCGGGCATCTGAAATTTATAGGTCCTGACCTTTATCAATTCGATTGTTTCGATAACTTTTGACCAGGGACTGGGGTTTGATTTTCAAGTCGAATTCTCGCACTACTTGCCTTGCCGCATGTGATAAAGTTTCACCATCTTCGATACGTCGATTCATTTCTTCATAAGGTTCAGCATAGATGTCTCTTTTGAGTTGGGCGGTGGTCTGCCCACCACGAGATGAACCACCAACTTGACGTTCTCCTAGCTGGGCATTGCGCTCATGCTCGGATTTCATCCGGCGTTCTTTGTCTAGACCACCCAATTCAGAGCCAACATGCGCAGCATAGGCTACAAGCGCTTCGGCAGGTTCATTTCCGTCACGTACCTTTGCTGAAATGAGATCAAGCCTCGTCAGTTCGTTTGCCAATCGAGACGCATACCAAAGATGCGAATGATCCTCATCTGGGCAAAAAACATTTGCAGCCAAAAGGAAACCCAAATCGGATTTTTCTTTTAGGTAGGTTTCTCCCTTTGAAAGTACAAAACTAGCTTCCAGCGGAGCGTATTTTCCCTGGGGGTGAATAAATTTGAAGGGATCAACTAAATCTTCGCTTTCGTATGTATTCCTACAGTACTCCTCGACCTCTTCTCTGAATGTTTGAAAAGGAATGGCGGGTGATACATTTGCGCGGCTGTCGACAAGTGCGCCGCTTATTGCCTTTTCACGGTAAGCTAGATCAACAATAGACGGTTGTCGTCTACGGGTGGTGATGCCCGACCCAACAACCAGCGAGGAAAGCGCTTTTCGGGGTTTCTTTTTAGCCATTTCGCTTCACTCTCATTGCTTCCGCAATCTCTTCGCCAATTGAGTCCGCGGCGGCACGAAGTGGATCGTCAGATAGGTGTGCATATCGGGCGGTTGTAGCTGTTTCTCTATGCCCGAGAAGAGCGCCGATAACGGGTAAGGACATGCCAGCTCTCGCGCCGACGCTGGCAAACGAATGCCGCAGGTCATGCAGGCGCACATCCTCCAAGCCAGCTTCTTTTCGAATAATTGTCCAAGGGTCTTTAATATTCACCAAATGTGTTCCGTGCTTCCTACCGATAATCACGAATGGGTTGTCTTCCTTGCGGGGTAGCTCGGACAAGATCTGCAACGCAGCCGGAGACAGGTAGATTTCTTTCTCACCGGTTTTACTGTCCGTCAATTCGAGACAGCCGCGTTCAAGATTCACTTCACACCATCGAAGGGTTAAGATTTCCCCATGTCGTGCCCCGGTCAAAACTAAAAGTCGGATCATCGCTATGACATGTGGAGAAATTTGGCGTTCCAGTTCTCCGGCCTCTGCCTTCGCCAGAGCTTCACCAAGCCGCGCCAATTCCGCTTGAGATAAATATCGTTTACGCTTCTTCTCCTCGAACCGCCTGATACCCTTTACAGGGTGATCACCGCTTGCGGTCCACTCCAAGTCATTCGCAGAGAAACTAAAAATTTTGGATAGCAGCGCCAATACACGATTTGCCTCATAAGGCGTGTCTTCTAGCTTGGAGTGAAACGCTCGGATTTGTTGACGGGTAACGGATTTGACCTTCTTGCCGCCGAACGTGGGCCGCAAACGTTGCTCAATCATTCGGGTATCATTCGCAAGGCTTGTCGGTTTCTTGTGCTTTTTCGCGTGGTCGGAAATGTAGCGATCAAACAAGTCCGACATTGTTGGGTCTTCCCGAAGTGCTTTTCGTTCACCCGCGGGGTCTCCGCCTTGACGAACCTTCGCCGCCCAATCTTTGGCTATTTTCCGCGCCTGGTCAGCCGTAAGAGAGCCATAGTCGCCTATCTGCGGCTCTCTGATCTGAGCGCCACGCCCACCACCAACGCGATAGCGATAAAAGAATGCTTTTCGACCACTCGGATATATACGGAGTGAGAAGCCGGGCACTTCAGTGTCGTGCACCTTGTAGAGCTTGTTGGCTGGCTTCTGCGCGCCGACGCGGTTTTTGGTGAGTTTTAGCTTCATTTTTGAACGTAGCTTCCACATAGCTTCCACATGAAACGAAACTACACGAAACCCACTGACAATGAAAGGGCGGCATAGGCATTGATTTTATAGATTTTTTCAGATTATGAGTTAGCAACAGAAATCACGCGAAACTTATAACCCTGAGATTTGTAATCAGTAGGTCCGCGGTTCGAGTCCGTGTGGGGGCACCATTTTTCGATAAAATCATCATACATGCTTGATTTTAAGGGATTTACCGGACAGCTGTAACACATCATGGACACAAAATGCGTCCTTGGGAGCAACTAAATGTGCAAGCAGGTTACCCTAAAACACCTTGATGAACTCGCAGATGGCACCTTCAGGTTCCGCAGGAGGTTCCCCTTAGCCCACCAAGAGGCACTGTCAGACAAAACCGACTTGAGCCGGGCAGGGTGGTTTCGTAGCCTCGCTGGATGACAAAACGCAGTCCATTTCGCTATTTTAAAACGTCGCCAGAGATTATCAGGCTGGCAGTTATGTTGTACGTCCGGTTCCCTCTTTCGTTGCGCAATGTTGAAGACCTTCTGCATAAGCGTGGCATTGACGCTAGCCACGAAACCATCCGGTTTTGGTGGAGCCGGTTTGGCCCGTTGTTCGCCGCTGAAATCCGCAGAAAATGGGTTCAGCAACTTCGTGCTCGTTCAAATTGGCAATGGCATTTGGACGAGGTGTTCGTAATAATCAACGGTGTAACCCACTATCTCTGGAGCGCTGTGGATCATGAGCGCGAGGTGTTTGAAAGCTATGTCACCAAGCAACGTGATCGCAAAGCAGCATTGAATTTCCTCAAAAAACGATGAAGCGTTTTGGCCAGCCAAATGTCGTCGTGACCGATCTACAGCGGTCTTACGGCGCCGCGATGAAGATCATCGGCAATGCTGACAGACAAGAAACCGGCCGTTGGCTGAACAACCGGGTTGAGAATTCATACATTCCGTTTCGGCGACGAGAACGAGCCATGCTGCGCTTCCGCCGAATGCGAAGCATGCAGAAATTCGTCTCAGTACAGGCCTCCGTTTGCAATCATTTCAACCATGAACGTCACCTTTACTCACGCGATAATTTCAAGCTCAACCGCACCGTCGCTCTCGCTGAGTGGCGTCAACTCTGCGCGGCATAAATAGTCGCACAACTGGCCTAGAAGTGACTGCCTCGCATTTGTCTGACAACACCAGCGAGGGCAATCAATCTATTCGTCAACATCTTGCCTAGGGGTGGTGGCATTCGCTGAATTTCAGGAGACAGATTTTCGACATAACTACGCCCAGCCCAAGGGTTCCGGACAACTGCCGCGACACCAATGATGTGCAACACCGGATCAGCGATCCCTTCCCCCCTCGCGGTGAATATCTTCATCAAAAGTAACAACTTTTCTGAGTTCTGGTAACATGTTGCTTCCTATTTCAGTGTCTTGACGGCTCAACTTTTGTGACGCGATGAACCGTTCCTTTGGTTTCATCGCCTTGATAAATACCAAAACTTCCGTGACGGAATTCGCTTATATAGCGTTTAAGCATACTGCGTTCAGCCTGGCTTTTGATCTTTTCAAGTGGTACGTCTTTCAAGGGAAAAAAGGCTGACCGTTCCGGCGCATCTCCTTTAACTGTACCATGGTAGAAGATGCCGTGCGCCCTGGTCTCGCTGTCCTGATAAACCGCGTATAAGAAATCCAGGACCGGGTTCAAATTATCGCGCCGCAATTGATCCCGCAAACTTTCGAGGTTCGCTGATTTGCCACAAATTTTCGGCACAGTGAACGAACTGTCTGGTTCAACCACCAAAAGCAGTTTCTGATCTTGCTGAACAATAGCCCCTATCGTCAGATCACCAGAATGCGAAGCTGCCGAGACCAGTTGTTCCTCTAGCCCGACAGAAAAATAGTTACCTTTAAAGTAAACCAGAGGTGAGCCGTCATTTTCAGCAAAATCAACGACACGACCAATCAGAATGATGTGGTCCCCAGCGTCTATCAGTTTTTCTTTTGAGCAAACAAAACTGGCCAACGAGCCGTCTAAAAGCGGCATGTTAGAGGTACCAGAATGCCAATCAGATATTTCAAATTTGTCGGCTTGCTGGGAAGCAAACAATCCGGAGGTTGCCTTTTGATCTTCACTCAGAACATTGATCGCGAAATGATCAGATGCGATGAAGACATCACAGCTAAGGGCAGACTTTGCGACACATATCAACAAAAGTGGAGGGTCAAGCGAAACGGAAGTGAAAGAGTTGGCGGTGAAACCTCGCGGTGTTCCATCTGATTGGCGGGTCGTGACAACGGTGACGCCTGTTGCGAATGTGCTAAACGCGTCGCGAAGCTCGCGTTGCTTGTCGATTGATATTTGTATCAGCGCAGATGTTGTTAAAAATTCGTTATTGTCGGCCCCCATTCGCGGTGGTGTTTTGGGTGCGGGCAAAGGTGACGCACTAAAACGAAGCGGATTAGCAGCAACTTTCCAGGGCCGCGCATTCGGGTCAGGATGCGGGACATCGACGAGCATTTCCCGTGCCGATGTATGCGGGTCAGCAACGATGTCTGCAATTGTATTAAGAGGTCCAAAAGGTATTACCCCGCCAAGCTTTTGTGACAACTCTGCCTTGGTGAAAGATTTCGTCCATACTGAAACCAACGCGTTTAGCTCTTTAGAATTGGCAGAACGTGCGCTTCGTGTTGCATAGCGGGCATCGTTTCCAAGTTCGTGCAATTCCATTGCCTTGGTCAAGGCGCGCCAAAATGCGTCGTCCACAATCCCAATTGCTACATCGCCGTCTTTAGCCGGGAACAGACCGAAGGGCGCAAGAAAGGGGTGATTATTACCTTCAGGGCCGGGGACTGAACCATTAAAATCATGTAGATAAACCGCTCTCTCGCACAGGCTAATCATGGCGTCATACATAGCGACGTCAACGAACTGGCCCTTACCTGTCGCCTCTGCCACCCGTAGGGCAGCCATAATGCCAAAGCACATCATCAAACCCGCGAAGACATCGCCAATTCCGGGCCCAACCTTGGTCGGCGTCTGCGCATCCGGACCCGTTAGTCCCATAATGCCCCCCATCGCCTGCGCAACCACATCGTAAGAGGGCCAGTTAGCATATGGGCTTTCGCCCGAACGCGGGTCACCAAAGCCACGGATTGCAGCATAGACGAGGCGCGGGTTGATTTCGGCAAGGCTCTCGTACGACAAGCCCAACCGCTCCATGACGCCAGGGCGAAAATTCTCAACGATCACATCGGCTGTTGCTGCCAAAGCTCGAAAGGCGGCTTTTCCTTCACGGGTTTTAAGATCAAGCTGAACACTTTTCTTGCTGCGATTCAGACTGACAAAATATCCAGCCCATTCATGATCCGGGTCATCATCACGAAACGGGCCATTGTTTCGGCTTGTATCGCCGCCCGCGCTTTCGATTTTGATCACCTCCGCGCCGTGATCAGCCAACATCATTGTACAGTAGGGGCCAGACAACATCCGGCTAAGATCCAGCACGCGGAGCCCTTTGAGAATACCTGCTTCACTCGTGCTGTTCATAAACCTTCACCCTTTACAATCGCACGATCCAGAAACCCCTTCAAAGGGAGGTTTGTGGTTGCTGGGTCTTCGGCAAGTGCCATATGACGCAGGCCTTTAAGAATATATGTCTCAGTTCCCTCGATCTCCGCTGCAATTGCCTGAGCCATCTCTGGTCCGTTGCCGAAGTCTTCATCACCGGTCATCACAATTGTCGGACAGGCTATGGGTGGTTTTGGTAAGGTAATTTCATCAATGCTATCAGCTAATACCCGGTAAATGGTGTGATAAACCGCCGGATCGTTGGCTAGTACCCAAGAGCGTACAAGGTTCATTGTTTCTGGGTTCGTTTGGCGAAAATCATCTGTAAACCAACGCTCCAGGGCAGCCTCAACCGTAGCAGCAGGCCCGTCTGTTCGGGCTTGGTCTACGCGTTTCAAAATTGCCGCCTGCGCTTCTTTTGTGCGTTGATGTGGTGAATGCAGAATGCCGAGCGCCAAAACACGTTCAGGTTCATCCTGTGCAAACCGCCGTGCGATCATGCCACCAAGCGAAAACCCAACAACAGCGGCGGCCAATATCTCGCAATAGTCCAACAATTCACGTAGTTGATCGGAGAACATCTTGAGCGACGGGGGGCAAGGCGGTCGTGCGCTGTCGCCATGCCCAAAAAGATCATAGGTGATAACATTGTAGTTGTCGCTAAGTGCCGGAACCAGCCATTGCCAGACTTCACGGTTCAGGCCTAACCCATGGATCAAAACGACAGCCTCTTTGGCTTGGGGTCCATATTGTTCGAATACGGTGCCATCATGTGCGGTACTCTTCATCTAAATTTCTACTTTCACCGGGCGGTAGGCGACGACTTCGATCTCGACGCGCACATCGACGAGCAAATCGCTGACGACTGCGGAGCGCGCTGGCGGCTCTTTCGGGAAATACGCGCCATAGACTGCGTTGAAGCCCGGAAAATCAGCCCGGTCCCTGAGCCAGACCATCGCTTTCACGACATCCTCCAAACCACACCCGGCTTCGGCCAGCGTTATCTTGATGTCTTCGAGAATAGCACGGGTTTGATCTTCTACTGTCCCAGTGGTCATCGGTGCGCCGTTTTGCATTGGGATCTGGCCTGTCAGAAACACGAAATCTCCCGCCCGAATTGCACGAGACAATGACAGCACGCGCCCACCAATCTCTAGCGGTCCACCAATAACCTGCTTTCTCTTTGACATTTGTGGAGCCTCCCTAAACTCAAGCTAGACTTCATAGGGGATCAATCATTTGGTAATTTTCGACACAAGAAGGCGATAAATCGCATGTTTGTTGGAAAGAACCGATAAGAATAGGAATCGAAACAGACAGGGACGAGGGCGCTATGACGGATATCCAAACCTACCAGATGCTCATTGACGGTGATTGGGTCGATGCGTCTGACGGGAAAACCTTCGACAGTATTAATCCGACGACTGGCAAGGTGTGGTCGCGCGCTCCGGAGGCAACTGCCGAAGATGTTGATCGGGCCGTTCGTTCCGCACATCACGCATTTACCAAAGGCCCCTGGGCCTCCATGACGCCGACAGAACGCGGCAAGCACTTGCGTCGTCTGGCTGACTTGCTTGCCGAGAAATCCGAAGAACTAGGCCGGACAGAGTCTATCGACACGGGAAAGATGCTGAAGGAAACGCGCTGGCAGGCGAAATACATTGCCGAGTTTTTTCACTTCTATGCTGGCTGTGCTGACAAGATCAGCGGAGAAACCCTGCCAATCGACAAACCTGATCTTTTTGTCTTTACCAATCGCGAACCGCTTGGTGTTGTCGCTGCAATTGTACCGTGGAACTCGCAGCTGTTTCTTGTTGCTGTGAAGATGGGGCCGGCGCTTGCGGCGGGGAACACGGTTGTTCTGAAAGCTTCTGAACACGCCTCTGCCGCAATGCTTGAATTTGGCAAACTGATTGAACAGGCAGGGTTTCCGGCAGGCGTCGTTAATATCATGACGGGCCACGGGGACCCGTGTGGTAAGGCCCTGACCTCGCACCCGCTGGTTGCGCGTATCTCGTTTACGGGCGGCCCGAATGCAGCGCGGCATGTTCTTTACAATTCTGCTGAAAACTTCGCGGAAGTCTCGCTCGAACTTGGGGGAAAATCCCCATTCATTGTCTTCGATGATGCGAACATCGAAAGCGCTGTGAACGGGTCAATTGCGGGCATCTTTGGTGCGACCGGGCAAAGCTGTGTCGCTGGCTCTCGTCTGTATCTGCACGAAGATATTGCCGATGAGTTTCTGGAAAAGATGACAGAAATGGCGCGTAATATCGTAATTGGGGATCCTTTGATGGAAGAAACCCAGATGGGTCCGCTTTGCACAACAGGCCAACTGGAAAATATCGAGCGCGAAGTCGCCCATGCCCAAACCGAAGGCGGGCAACTTTTATGCGGTGGCAAGCGCCCCGAAGGGATGGGCGGGCTTTACTACGAACCCACAATAATTGCCTGTCCGCGTCAGGACATGCGCATCGTGGATACCGAACTGTTTGGCCCGGTGCTGAGTGTTCTGCGCTTTCGCGATGAAGACGAAGTTATCGAACTTGCGAATGATACGGTTCATGGCCTTGCGGCAGGCATCTTCACCCAAGACAGCGCCCGATCCTTGCGAATGGCCAAGGCTGTGCGGGCTGGTATTGTCTGGGTCAACACATACCGTGTCGTCTCACCCATAGCCGAGTTCGGCGGCATCAAAGGGTCTGGCTACGGTCGTGAAAGCGGCTTTCAGGCGATGTATGACTACACCCGACCAAAAACCGTCTGGATGAATACTTCAAGCGAACCAATCTCAAACCCATTCGTCATGCGGTGAAACGCGTATCACCTGAAAAAGAATAGCCACGCCGAAGACCAAATAAACTGGTTACTGGCAGAACGAGAAAGGCTCTGAACATGAAATTCCAACTCGCAATAAACATGGAACGGATTGATGACAGTCTGGACATGACCGATGTGCAGCAGCACACCCTTGAGATGGTCAAAATGGCGGACAAGGGCGGTTTCAACATAGTCTGGGCGGCCGAGCATCATTCGATGGAAATGACGATTGCTCCGAACCCGTTCCAGATACTGACATGGTGGGGTGAGCATACGAAAAAAATTCGGTTGGGTACCGCCGTTGCAGTTGCCCCGTACTGGACCCCAATTCGTTTGGCGGGCGAAGCGGCAATGACCGATCTGATCAGCGGTGGACGTTTGGAGTTTGGCATTGGATCAGGTGCCTACCAGCGTGAATTTGACCGGATGCATCCGGGGCTCAAACAGTCTGATGCTTGGCGATACATGCATGAAATGCTGCCGGCAGTACTGGCGTTATGGCAAGGGGATTATGCACATGACGGTGAGTTCTGGTCCTTCCCCAAAGCAACCTCTGTTCCCAAACCGTTACAGCAACCTCATCCTCCAATATGGGTGGCAGCACGTGCGCCAATCACCTTCGATTATGCTGTCAAACACGGCTACAATATCATGTCCTGGCCATTGACCCGCCCAATGAGCGAGGTTGATCTTTACTTGCAGCGGTTAGACGAAGCGATGGAGGCAAACCCCGGTGCCAAACGCCCGATTATCGCAATGATGCGCCATACCGCTGTCTACGATAAACCTTCGGATCGAGGTGTGCCCATCGCTGCAGCCCGCAGGCAGCTCAGCCAATTTGAAAACCTGTTCAAGAATCTTGATGATGTGGTCAATGGTTTTGCCAAACAGATTCCACTGGAAAGCTTAGAGAACCGCGATGAGTATGATCCGGACATGCTGGCGCAGAACCTTATGTTCGGCACACCCGAAGAGGTGATCGCTAAGCTGAAGCAATACGAAGAACGCGGTGTAGATGAATTCATCTACTACGCGAGCATGGGGCTTGGATTGGCTGAACAAAAGCATTCACTCGAGCTGTTTTGCGACGAAGTCATTCCTGCTTTCGCATAACTTGAATTAGGAGAAACGTGTGACAAATGGTGTCGAGGTAACCCGGAACGGTCGCGTTCTGGAAGTGAAACTGAACAAACCAAAGGTAAATGCCATCGACATACCGATGAGTCAGGCCTTGGGAGCCGCTTTTGCGGAGTTGCGCGATGATCCTGAGCTTTGGGTTGGAATTCTAACAGCCGAAGGCGACCGTGTGTTTTCGGCAGGCTGGGATCTGAAAGCACTAAACGCTGGCGAGATGCAGTTGGACAATTGGTGGGAGACTGCCGATTATGGAGACGGCGGTTTCGCCGGTCTAACTGAAAACTGGAACCTGAACAAACCTGTCATTGCGGCCCTGAATGGCCTTGCGATAGGCGGCGGGTTCGAGCTTGCCATGGCGTGTGATCTGATTATCGCAGCCGACAATGTCGAGTTCGGCCTACCAGAAATGCCTCTCGGAATTGTGCCGGACGCTGGAGCTTTGCAACGGCTTCCACGTCGTATTCCTCACAACATTGCAATGGAAATGTTTCTGCTCGGTCGACGGATGAGTGCTGAAGAAGCAGCACACTATGGACTGATCAACAAGGTCGTACCCAAAGACCAACTTATGGAAGCAGCGCGTGAATGGGCTGACTCAATTGCTTGGTCTGCCCCGCTAGCGATGCAAAGTGTCAAAGAAGTGCAGCGTGCAATTGAATGTGTGCCGTTGGAGCAGGCGTTCCAAAAAATGCGGACAGACGAAATGCCTACCTATCGCAAAATGCTGAAGTCAGAAGATGCGGCTGAAGGGGTTGCTGCTTTTGTTGAAAAACGCGAACCCAGCTTTAAGGGCAAATAGATGCTTCCTGCTGTGAATGAAGTTACGAGGGTCACCAGTATCGGAGGTGGCCCTATCGGCGGCGGCTGGGCCGCCCATTTTCTTGCACGCGGTTACGATGTAACGCTTTATCTTCATGATAAAGACGAAACGCCCGCCTTTATGGCGATACTGGAAACTGCGTGGAAAAGCCTAACCGATCTTGGTCTTTCGTCTGGCGCTTCTCTGGACAGACTCAAGATCGTAACGAACTTGAACGAGGCCGTGGAAGGCGCTGAGTTCATTCAGGAAAGCGCGCCAGAAAATCTGGGAATGAAACAGACGCTCTACAAAAAACTTGGGCAGATCGTGCCACCTGACATTGTGATCGGATCATCAACATCGGGTCTGATGATGACCGATATTCAGGCTGGCTGCGCCACTCCCGAAAGAACGGTGATTGGGCATCCATTCAATCCGCCATATCTTCTGCCTTTGGTCGAGATTGTCGGCGGAAAAAAAACAGCTGCAGAGGCCGTACTCTGGGCCGAAGAATTCTATAAAATCGCGGGTAAAGTGCCGTTGGTCATGAAAAAGGAAATTCCCGGATTTGTGGCGACACGGCTTCAAGAGGCACTGTGGCGCGAAGCCTTGCACATGGTAGCAAACGGCGAAGCGACGCCGGAAGACATCGATATTGCGCTTATTAACGGCCCGGCGCCCCGTATGGCGGTTCAAGGGCAATGCATGGCATTTCACGTGGCGTGCGGGGCAGGTGGAATGGCCACAAATCTTGATCAGTTTGGACCCGCGCTAAAACTACCTTGGACTCGATTGGAGGCGCCCGAGTTGACCAAGGAATTGCGCGACCGGATGGTTGATGGGTGCAACAAAATTGCCGGTGATCGCGGTTTCGAAGAGATGGCGGCAAAACGCGACCGTCAGATCGTTGCAGTTTTACGCGCCATTCGCGACACGGCCTAGTACCCTGAACGCTGTGCCTGTTTTAGTCGGTGGTTGACTTCAAGTGTATCCAGGAATTTTGAAAGCGTCCCTGGCCAATGGGGTGCCGTGTCATTTTCCGGCCAAGCCATTCGATACTCACTCGGCCTGCGCTCAAAACATTTTTTAAAGGCAAAGGCAAAATGTGAAAGTGAATTGAAACCAGAGGCAGTTGCAATCTCGCGAACCCCCAAGTCGGTTGAAATCAACAATACCCGTGAATGCTGCAAGCGAAGGAGCAAGCCAAATTGGACGACACTACAGCCCATTGCCTTCTTAAATTGCCGCTCAAGTTGCCGCTGGGAAATACCAATTTGTTCAGCGATCTCGGGAACAGTAAGAGGTTCGCTGATAAAGGCTTCTATGATGTTGATTGCAGCGCGAACATCTGGTGCTAGTGTTTCGATTCCACGCCCCAGTGTCATGCGTTGCGGTGCATCGGGTGGGCGGACAGGGTGGTGCATAATCTGGTCCGAAATTTCGCCAGTTAGTCGTTCTCCATATTCGTCTTGGATGATGTGTAACATCAGATCGATACCCGCTGTTCCGCCCGAGCAGGACATTATCTGTCCGTCTACGGTAAACAATTGTTCCGTCGCCAATGCATCGGGAAACTGTTCCTGAAACCCTGCCAAATAAGACCAGTGCGTCGTGACAGACTTGCCCGACAACAGCCCGGCGCGCGCAAAAATATAGCTGCCAATCTCTACAGAGCAGAGTCGTACTCCAAGGCGTGCCTGCAGCCTAAGCCATGAAAAAAGCTTTGTATTGGCATAGTGCTCACCACCCCAACTGCCTAATACAAAAACGATATCGTTGCGCCCTAGTTTCTCGGGCGGTGGAACGCATTTGACAGACAATCCGTTGCTTGCCGCGACTTCTGAACCATCGAAAGAATAGAACTCCTGAGTAAACAACGGTGTTGGTGAAAGGTAGTTTGCGATCCGAGCTGGTTCGAGCAGACTCGTGAATGTCATCATGTTGAAACGCGGAATTAAGACACAGGCAATGCCAATGGCTTTGGTTTGTGGGTCCTGATCAAGATCCATTTCCCGCCCTTTCACAATATTTCTTCGATAGTGAGAATATTCGCCATAAGTATAGCTGATTCGACGAAAAATCGACATGCAGAAAAGGACTCCGCCTCAAGATGGTGTCAAATAAGGGGGGGATTGCGCTTGAATTACGATGTCGTTGTTACCTGTGCGGTTACAGGAGCCGGAGATACAACTGGCCGCAGCCCGCATGTTCCTATCACACCAAAACAGATTGCGGATGCTGCAATAGAGGCAGCAAAAGCCGGGGCCGCAGTCGCGCATATCCATGTTCGGGATCCAGAGACGGGCAAGGGTTCGCGCGCCCCTGAATTGTTCAAAGAGGTCGTTGATCGTATTCGCAACAGCGACACGGACGTCATTATCAATCTGACCGCCGGAATGGGGGGAGATTGGGTGCCCGATGCACATAATCCTGCAATGCCGGGTCCGGGTACCGACATGATCGGCCCTGAAGAACGGCTTGCTCACATCAAGGAATGTATGCCCGAGATATGTTCACTGGATTGTGGCACTCTGAATTTCGGAGATGGCGACGAGATTTACATCTCAACACCGCCGACTTTGCGAAAAATGGCCGAGTTAACCTGCAATTGGGGTGTGAAGCCCGAACTTGAAGTTTTTGAACTGGGTCACATTCGTTTTGCGCGTCAGATGATTGCGGAAAGTTTGATTGCGGATCCACCCATGTTCCAAATCTGCTTGGGCATTCCTTGGGGCGCAGATCAAAGCGTCGATACCATGAAGGTAATGAAAGACCACCTTCCGCCGGACGCAAGCTGGGCAAGTTTTGGAATTTCACGCATGCAGATGCCAATGGCGGCAGCGGCAGTGGCTATGGGTGGAAATGTTCGCGTTGGTCTTGAAGACAACATTTATCTGGATCGTGGGGTTCTGGCCACAAACGGTCAGTTAGTGACGCGTGCGATTGAAATTATAGAACGTATGGGCGGACGCGCAATAAACCCGGCCGAAGCTCGCATTAAGCTTAAGTTGCGCGGAGCAACCGAATAAATGGTGGGTGGGAACAACGCACAAGGCAGTCTTCAACTGAAGAAACTGCAAAAGAAATTCGGATCCTTTGTCGCGGTAGACGATGTTGATCTCGAAATTCAGCAAGGTGAGTTTCTGACACTGCTTGGTCCGTCGGGATCGGGAAAAACAACCCTGTTGATGATGATTGCAGGGTTTTTGGATATAACTTCCGGCGACATCGAGCTTGATGGGTTGTCAATCGCGAATGTGCCCGCTGAAAAACGCAACTTTGGTATGGTTTTTCAGGGGTATGCGCTGTTTCCACACATGACAGTCCGTGAAAACATTAGTTACGCACTGGACGTTCGCAAGCGCCCTAAGGCTGAGATATCTGCCCGTGTTGATGAGATGCTGGACCTAGTTCAATTGCATGAATTTGGCGAACGCAAACCGGGCCAGCTCTCTGGTGGCCAACAGCAACGGGTTGCGCTGGCGCGCGCGCTTTGCTTTGCCCCTCCGGTTTTGCTGTTGGATGAACCTCTGGGTGCATTGGACAAAAAACTACGCGTCGAAGTCCAGGAGCAACTGAAAGATATCCACCGCCGTGTCGGTACCACTTTCGTCTACGTGACACATGATCAGGAAGAAGCGCTGTCAATGTCTGACCGCATCGTGATCATGCAGGATGGTGCAATTGAGCAGGTTGGAACACCGCAAGAACTGTATGAGAAGCCGGAAACGAAATTCGCGGCAAGTTTCCTTGGGAAAAGCAACTTTCTTAATCTCAAAGACGGGCTGCATGCTCTTCGTCCAGAGAAGATTGATATTCACCCGGCGGGGCAGGGAGATGTCACCGCCCGCGCTACGGGAACAATTCGCTCAATCACCTATTTTGGCTCGGTCCAGAAATTCATGGTTTCCGTCGAAGGCGACGAGGAGTTGGAGGTTGATGTCGACTCCTGGAGAAACAGGTACCCGCTTAAAGAAGGACAAGCAGTCGATTTGACATGGGAAGACAGGGCAACAGTTAAGCTAAGGAACGGGTAGATCACGATCAATTTGAGCGTCAGAAAATGGCGCCAGCTAAAAGAGCAAAAGCTCGTTAACACCAACAAGGAGTTATCATTATGCAAGACAAGCAATTCATGCGCGAAACACTGTTCGAAGGGGCTGAGGCGTTCAAAGCCGGAAGAATGAACCGCCGGTCTTTCCTCACACTTTGTGCGATGGCGGGTGTGGCCTCTTCTGCAGTTATGGTCGGCGATGCCGAGGCTGCAGCGAACGAGATCGTAATGTGGAACTGGGGCGGTCAATCCGAGGAATGCCACGGCAATGCCATCGGTAAACCATTTGAAGAAGCCACAGGAATGCCTTTGCGCTTTGACACCTCTGGCCCATTGCAGGGTAAAATCAGGGAAATGGTGGACAGTGGAAATGTCACAGCCGATGTTTGCGACGGAGACCTGTTTGACGCAATCGCGCTTGGGCCATCAGGCCATCTTGAAGCGATCGATTATGACGTTGTTGATAAGGCAAAAACCTTGCCAAACTATGCTGTAGAGCACGGTGTATCGATCATCCTTTACGGCTATGCGTTCGTTTACGACACCGAGGCATATGGCGATACCCCCCCTAACTCGTGGGCAGATTTTTTTGATACTGCAAAATTCCCTGGCAAACGTTCGCTTTACAAATGGGCCAATGGCTCTCTTGAAGCGGCTTTGATGGCGGACGGTGTCTCCAAAGACGAACTCTACCCACTTGATATGGATCGTGCGCTGGCCAAGCTGGTGGCCATGAAGGACGACAGCCTTTATTGGGGTTCTGGGTCCGAGGCACATTCGATGGTTGTGAATGGCGAAGTTTCCATGGGTATGGTCTGGCAAAACCGTGGCCGCAACATCGAGATCGACACAGATGATCGCTACAAGTTGGTAATGAACGAAGCGTTGGCGATGCCCGGAGCCTACATTGTTCCAAAGGGTAATCCGGCGGGCCGCGAGGCAATAATGAAGTTTATTGCCACGGCGCAAGATCCTGCTGCGCAGCTTCAGCTGCTTGAGTGTTTGGGGATGACACCGTCAAACCCAGAGGCATTTGCCATGATCCCCGAAGACCAGCAGCCCTATGCGATAACGTCAGCGATGAACATCGACAATGTCGCCTTTAACGACCCGGTCTGGTGGGGTGAGAACGGCGGCGATGCAGTGAACGCTTTCCTTGAAGCGATCAGCTAAGCCAAAGGCCTCAGCCCGGCGATACCTCTTCCTGATCACCGGGCTGGGCTGATCAAAGATAATTTTTGAATTAAAAGGCGCACTCAGTGATCGACTCCCTGCGTAAACATGTAAGCCCTGGCTGGGTGCTGGTCGCGCCTTTTTTGATGTTGGTGGTTGTTCTCTATCTGGGGCCGATCCTGAACATTCTTTGGCTAAGCTTGACGGATCCAGAGCCGGGCCTGCAAAATTATCAAAAGCTATATACCAACGACACTTTACTTCGCATTATCTGGACAACTTTCCGGATATGTCTGATCACTACGATCATCAGTGTCGCATTTGGTTATTCAATCGCTTACGCCATGGTGCACGCGCACAAAAAACGACAAAAACTGATGCTGACGCTGTTACTGGTGTCTTTCTGGATATCCATTCTGGTGCGTACGTTTTCGTGGTTGATGCTGCTTGGTCACAATGGCCTTTTGAACAATGCGTTAGAAACCCTCAATATCATCAGTGAACCTGTCGCCTTTGTTCGTAACGAGCTCGGTGTTTTAATCGGTATGGTACACTACATGGTGCCCTATGCCGTGCTGCCCCTTTTGGTAAACATGCAAACGCTGGACACCCGGGTAATGAGTGCATCGCGAAATCTGGGTGCCACAGGGTCGCAAACATTTTTCCGCATTTATCTGCCTCTGACCAAACCCGGAATCGTGGCGGCTTGCCTGCTTGTTTTCATTCTAAGCCTTGGCTTCTATGTCACACCTGCGATCCTTGGCGGCGGCAAGGTGCTGATGGTTGCTGAATATATCTCCGTACAACTGCTTGTGACATTGAAATGGGGCACCGCCGCGATGCTTGCTGCACTGATGTTGTTCGGCGTGTTAGCGCTGCTCTATATCATGTCGAAATTCATGAAGCTCAGCACCGTATTCGGGGGGAGCACGTCATGAAACAAAGCATGCTAGCAATGTTTAATCGTACTGGCGCCTGGGTGCTGCTGTTTTTTCTTGTTCTGCCAGCGCTCATCTCGATCCCCGTATCGCTGACGCCAAAACGGTTTCTTTCGATGCCCAAGGGGGAACTCTCGCTCAGGCATTTCGAAAAACTATTCACAAGCCCCGAATGGCTTTCCAGCTTTGCACAAAGTGCAATAATCGCATCAAGCACCGCGTTGCTCGCAACTATTCTGGGAACACTTTGCGCCATTGGCTTGTGGAGAGTGTCGTCTAAGTACAGCGAACTGGTTCGAGCATTCCTGTTGCTGCCATTGATTATTCCCCAGATCATTTCAGCGATGGCGTTCTACCGACTTTGGATACCGCTTGGCTTGCTTGACAGCTATCCGGGATTGATCATCGCACATACAATTCTTGCTAGCCCGATGGTGTTGATTACTGTCAGCGCATCACTTGCGAATTTCGATCCCAAGCTGGAGCAGGCCTCAAAGAACCTTGGTGCATCAAACTGGGCAACGATGCGTCGCGTTATCCTGCCATCCATTCGGCCCGGAGTGTTTGCCGGGGCGCTGTTTGCTTTCATCCTGTCCTGGGATGAAATCGTGGTGACTTTGTTCATTTCAAAATTCAACGTTTACACGCTGCCACGCCGCATGTGGAACGGCATCCGTGAGAATACTGATCCGACAGTCGCGGCAGCGGCCGTTGTTTTGATCGCCATAACTGTAATTGCTTTTGGGGTGTCGACGGTTCTATCGCGCAGACGCGCCCAAACTCAGAATGACTAGCGGGAGTAAAATGTGAATATCGCGGTTTCCCACGAAAACGAACTTTTGCTGAACACTGTCCGCAGTTTTTTGAAGGAGGAGATTTATCCTCATGAAGAATTGGTTGATCGTTTAGGCGACGTACCCGAAGAATTGGGCCGCCAAATAGAAACGCGCGCCAAGGAAGTTGGTCTTTATGCTTCAAACTTACCCGAAGATGTCGGTGGCGGTGGGCTGAATTACTCTGCAATGGCCGTTGTCGAACGCGAGTATGGCAAAACCAGCCACGCACTCCATTCGTGGATTGGGCGTCCGACAGAATTGTTGCTGGCGTGCAAAGGTGACCAGATTGAACGCTACCTTGCGCCATGTGTCACCGGAGAAAAACGCGAGTTGTTTGCCTTAACTGAACCAGAGGCTGGTTCAGATGTGATGGGTATGAAGACCAATGCTCGGCGTGATGGTGACGACTGGATACTGAACGGCTCAAAACACTTCATTTCGGGCCCCTGTATGCCTGATTTTGCGATTGTGTTCGCCACAACCGGTATCGATGAAACAACTCGTGGACCGCGCAAACGTGTTACCGCGTTTCTCGTTGATGTCGGATTGCCGGGCTTTAACATACGTGAAGGCAATAAATGCGTAAGCTACCGTGGGTACAAAACTTTCGCCTTGAGTTTTGACAATGTACGGCTTGGCCCTGATCAGATTCTGGGTGAAGAGGGCAATGGTCTGGAATTGTCAGGCAAGTGGCTTGGTATGGGGCGTATCTGGGTAGGGGCGACCTGCTGCGGCAAAGCCGAACGGATTATGGAGTTGGCAACCGACTGGGCGGCAAACCGCAAGCAATTTGGTAAACCCATAGGTAGTTTTCAGGCAACAGGGTTCCGTTTGGCTGATATGGCGATAGGACTGCGCACGGCCGATTTGTTGGTAACAGATGCGGTCCAACGTGCCGACGCAGGCCACATGCAGGATATGGATGCCGCAATGGTCAAGGTTTACTGTTCAGAAATGCTAAACAAGGTTGCCGATGACACCGTTCAGATATTTGGTGGCATGGGGTTAATGGAAGAATTGCCAATACAGCGTCTGTGGAGAGATTCCCGCCTAGAAAGGATTTGGGACGGCACTTCGGAAATCCAGCGCCACATTATTACACGCTCTATCCTGAGGCCACTTGGTGCATGACGCCGGAACAACGAAAGAATTTCGATCGGCTACTTAACCCGCGTCATATTGCGTTTGTTGGCGGGGCGGATGCGATTGTTGCAATTGGCGAAGCGCGCCGGCGCGGATTTTCGGGTGAATATTGGCCGGTGAATCCAAAACGTGAGGATCTGGCGGGAATATCTTGTTTCGCTTCTGTCGACGATCTTCCACGAGCTCCAGATGCCGTGTTTTTGGCAGTTCCTAGAGATGCAGCAGTTCAGACAATTGAAAAACTGGCAACAATGGGGGCTGGCGGGGTTGTTTGCTACACCGCAGGCTTCAAAGAAGCAGGTGCAGAAGGGGAAGCGGCTGAGCACGCGCTAAAAGAAGCAGTGGGCGAGATGGCCCTGATCGGGCCTAATTGTTATGGCATGATCAACTACTTGGACAATGCAGCACTATGGCCATTTGCGCATGGCGGTGACTGCCCAGGTTATGGTGCAGCAATCATCACGCAAAGCGGTATGTTTTCGTCTGATATAACGATGAGCCAGCGTTCGGTCCCGCTTGCGTATATGATATCTGCAGGCAATCAGACGGTTTTATCGCTCGAGGATTACATAGAAATCCTAAGCGAAAAACCGGCGGTAAGGGCAATCGGCGTTCATATTGAAGGATTGCAGGACATCCCCCGGTTTGCGCAAGTTTCTCTTAAAGCCCTGAAGCTGAACATTCCGATTGTTGCTCTAAAATCAGGAAGCTCTGACATTGGTCGGTCACTCACGTTCAGCCATACCGGATCATTATCGGGCTCAAAGGAGCTATACGAGGCTCTTTTTGAGCGAACCGGGGTGATTTCTGTCACAAGCCCATCTCAATTTCTTGAGACGCTGAAGTATCTGTGTGTCGTCGGCGCACCTTGCGGAAACAGAGTTTCGGGTTTTACTTGTTCCGGTGGTGGTGCCACGATGTTGGCCGATCATGCGGAAAACATAGGGTTGGTGTTTCCACCGTTTGATGAAGACAGCACCAATAAACTAATTAGCATTTTGCCAAGCATCGCAACGGTGTCAAACCCGCTTGACTATACGACCCCAATTTGGGGTCAGCCAGAATTTACGGCGCCTGTTTTTGAGCAAGCTATCTCTCTGAGCAACGCCGATGCAACGATTTTGGTTCAGGACTACCCGGCAGCTGGTTTGGATGAGTCCAAATTCTTGTATCAAAATGACGCCATAGCTTTCGCTGATGCTGCTGCAAAGGCCGAAACCCCGGCAGCAATTTGTGCCACCATTCCTGAGAACATGGATGCTGAAACGCGTAGCCATCTGATAAATTTAGGTGTCGCACCGATGCAGGGTGTCCACGAATCACTGAATGCAATGGCAGCCGCTGCAAATTGGCGGCAAGAACGATCGAGAATTTTGGCCCACTCTCCTAAACTTCTGAAGGTCAAAGCAATACCGGAAACATTGTCAATACTGGAGGAAGTGGAAGGCAAAGAACTGCTTTCAAGGGCAAATATTTCGATTCCTGCTGGCTCCGATGTCAGAGGCAAAGGAGTTGTCGAGGCTGCTGTGCAAATAGGGTTCCCCGTTGTTTTGAAAATGATGGGTCCTAAGCTTGCACATAAGACCGAGGCGGGAGCTGTCGAACTCGATCTTCAAAATTCTGAAGACGTTTCAGGTGCATTGGAACGTATGCGGTTGAAAGTTACATCTTATAATCCGGATGCGGTTACAGACCGTTTTCTGATTGAAAAAATGGCTGAGCCACCGATCGCTGAGCTATTCGTTAGTATCAGACAAGACCCGCAGTTTGGCTATGCCATTACGATTGGCAGTGGTGGCATATTGGTTGAACTGGTTGGGGACGCCAAAACCTTGTTGCTTCCAACAAGTAATGAAGAAATCAAAGGTGCGATTGCGTCGTTGAAGGTATCTCGGTTGTTAGAAGGATTTCGGGGAAAACCCAAGGTCGACCTTGACGTTTTGTGCATGTCTCTGTTCAATTTAACGGAATTTGTACTAAGTAATTTGG
Organism: Pseudohalocynthiibacter aestuariivivens; assembly: GCF_018457175.1. Classification (GTDB taxonomy): domain Bacteria; phylum Pseudomonadota; class Alphaproteobacteria; order Rhodobacterales; family Rhodobacteraceae; genus Pseudohalocynthiibacter; species Pseudohalocynthiibacter aestuariivivens. The sequence goes on along the minus strand of NZ_JAGFNU010000004.1, from coordinate 155,230 downwards.
ATCAAATCACCGAGGTCGAAATCAACCCGCTGTTTGTCTACGAAAAGGAAGTGTTAGCTGTCGATGTATTAGTTCATTCTGGGCGATCTTCATGAGGCTCCCGAAATCTGTTTCCAACCCTGACCTCAGTGTTGGGCCAAATAACAAACAACGTTGGAACCAACCGGAGCACCGCCGCCATGGCTTTCATAACGCACATCTTCTGTTCCGCCGTGCATTGATGTTTCGCGCCAGAACTGTTCTGACGCTAACAAAAAACGGCAACCACAGTGATTTAGGTTCGATACCTGAAGTCGCAGCCTTAACAAGCCACCCCGCGTTCTCTGCTTTGGTTTGCGCGCGGGGCGATCAGATTCTTTATGAAACATGCGCGGAAGATTTCAGCACGAAGCACCCGCATTCGATACAGTCTATATCAAAGATGAATATCCATCTGATCGTTGGCAAACTGGCAGGACAGGGTCTGCTGGATTTAGGCAAACCTGTTTCATATTACTTGCCGGACATTGGTTCGGGGTACGCGACAGCACCCGTCCAAAATCTTTTAGATATGAATGTTGCCAATGATTTTTCCGAAGACTACGAGGACCCGCAGGCAGGTTGCTACACCGAGGAAATCGCACTTGGATGGCGCTTGCCAATAGGCGATGCTCCGGAGCCTACGCTGCGAGAATTCGCAAATGGGATCACGGGTGACGACCTCACAAATCAATCGGGGTTTGCTGACTACAAGTCTGCGAATACGGATGTGCTGACTTTGATTTGTGCAAAGATCAGCCCAGTGCCTTTGAGTGTATTAATTGAGAATATTGTTGATGCAGCGGGATACGAAGGGAGCTTTCACATCAGCGCGTGCGCTGAAGGCCTGCCAGCATTTTCCGGTGGTGGGTGCATGAGCGCCGAAGATCTGGCACGGTTTGGTTTGCTGATCGCCCGCCGTGGAATTGGTGTGGATGGTAAGAACGTTGCTGCCCGTGATTTTTTGGATAAATCTTTGGCCAGGTCAGGTGTGACTTTGCTTCCCCCTAAAGATTGGCTCCGATACTCAAACCATCTGATGACAAATGGCCGTTTGGTCGGGCACGCGGGATATGGCGGACAATTTTTACTAGTTGATATGAGTACTGGCATTTCGTGCGCTTTCCTAAGTGTTCTGCAGAACGAAGCTGGGTATGACAGCGACTATATGACTAAGGTTCTGGATGGCCTGAGTGCTATTCTTGAAGCCTGTCAGTAAGACAATGTTCCAGTGGCTCTCTCTAGCTTGCCAAGCGTTCAAAGTTGCTTCTTCTAATAGCCAATTGCAGACCTTCTCAATCTTGGGCGAAGCCTTCTTCGCACCCCGAGGGCAAAGTCAGAAGAAACCGGCGTGAGGCGGGCAGGGTGGTTTTGTAGCTTCGTTGGATGACAAAACGCAGTCCCTTTCGCTATTTCAAAACAATTTCAGAAGTCATCCGGCTGGCGGTGATGATGTATGTTCGGTTCCCGCTAACGCTGAAGAACGTGGAAGATCTTCTGCACGAGCGTGGCATCGAAATCAGCCATGAGACAGCCCGGTTTTAGTGGAATAGGTTTGGCCCGATGTTCGCGGCCGAGATACGCAGAAATCGAGTCAGCCGAATGCGGGCCTTTTCGAACTGGCAGTGGCACATCGACGAAGTGTTCGTGAAATCCAACGGCGATGCGCCTTTGTGTGGGTAGATGTTGTCTCGACAGCCAACAATTAATTGATACATCGCTGGATTTAGGCTCGCCGATAAGATTTGCGCACCCAAGGCCATGTTTGACTAAAGGCTTTTGAGCCCTCTGCGGACTGCGTTATTCTCATTTCTTGTAAGGATGTAGTTTCCTAGAGTGCGGGCAAGTTCAACGTGCCCGCGTGCTACGGCTCGATTGAAAAGCTCGCGCTGATAGCGTGGGAATTTTTTGCGGGCGCGAAGCAAACCATAAAACTCTTGGCTGGTTAGTGTTCCGGATAATGCGCCGAGAATAATCTGCGATAGCAATCCCATTTGGTTCAAGGATGATCCCAACCTGTGTCCCATCAGGGGCGCGCGCAGGTGTCGCACATTGTCATGCTTGAAGCGGGCAGCATGTGCTGCGTCCAAAGGTTCATATGGATCGTAAATAATCGAAACGCTCCGTGCTGCTTTTGAAACTTCGGCAGCATCGCCAAAGTCGCCGGAAAAATCACGATCCCAAGCAACCTTGTACCGTGTTTCCCAAGGTACTATTTCCTTATCTAATGTCGACTGTGGGCTGATCACGACGATGTCTGCACCTGGTGCGGCCACCGAAAATGCACACGCAGCATAGCCGCCCATTGATGCTCCGTAGAATATTACGCGCTTGAATTGTTTGAAGAAACCGCTGTCGCGTAGTTCATCGAATTGCTGATAGACCCAAGGTTCGCGATACCAAGTCCAGCCGCCAGCCAAGACACCCAGCATGGACCAGTCCTGACTCTCGATTAGCGAAAACCCCCACGGCCGACGATCATCACGTTTGGTCATTGCAATGTCGAGGTTATCAAATGTGACAACAAGCGTGTCCTTTGAGCGAGGCATGTATAAGAATGAGTGACCAGCAATGCCTCGTCGATAGAATCCATTTTTGCCGGCCAACTCTTGTGCAATTCGATCCCAATCGGTTTCAGAATCGCTTGCTTGTGGCGGCTTTGGCGTGAACATCACGCGCGACACTTTTCGCCCCTCTTCAACTGTGTCCGATAGAACCACAGAGCTACCGTAATCCTTCAGGAAAGGAAAAGCGCCGGATCTTTTGCGAATATCCATGAACAGCCGAGTTTCTGAATGAAGACATCTGTCCAGAAATGTTTTTAGTCCCGGCACTTTGAACTGATCGCCAAATCCGCGCAGATTACAAATAACGTCGACAGGACGTAAATCCTTTTTATTCTCAATCACTTTAACGCTGTCTGAATTCACATCATGATCGATCAAAAACTGAACATATCCATTGATCCAATCCTGATGGTGTTTTGATATGTTGCCCTGTCGATCAGCATTCACCAAATGGATGTCACAGTCATGTTTATGATGCAACGCCAAGACGAGGCTACGTGCTTCACCTGTCAGATCCGCGACCGTTTCTACAGTGTCGAGATCAAGCTCATCTACTAACCCACCGTCAAATCTCGCTTTAGCACGGCCCTTTATTGGTGCCAAAGCTGTGTTTATACCGTGAAGCTGGGTCAAATATTCCAGATAGGAACCTGCAGGCGGAAGGCCAAAGTGATTGTTACCTAGTGGCTTTTTGTTGGAAGCCCACAAATGCAGTCCTGTGGTTTCGTCAGTGATGTATTCTTTTACATAGCTTGCATCGCGGAGAAATTTTCCGCGGTTGGGAAATGTAATAGGATAAAAGGCCTGAAGGGGTAGTACGTGTTTTTCCAGGCCCAGTTTGTGGACAAAATGGGTGACCATCAACGGCCCCCAAACCCCCCAGGGCTGCTGGCTAACATGAACCGGATTTCCAGCATCTCGCGCAGCACGCATCTCTCGCTGGCGTTTTTCAGGCAAAAAAGGCGCGATTGATGTGCGGTCTGATGTAAACTGCAGCATTTCTGACAGTATTTCACTGTCGGCGGGCAGGCCCAAAACAGCATTGTTCACGCGGTGTTCACCAGGTAACTCGAATGCCATCACAAAGTCGTCGCTACAGTCGATAGGTCGGTGACAATAAACATCTGTGTCAATCCAGATCATACCAGGGCACTTGTGTAACATGTGAAGGCGAAACAAATCCGCAAAAAGGGCAAAGCTGTCTTTCTGCTCGTATTTTATGAAGTCGTCTGTATCGATGATCTCACGCCCGCTGCGCCAAACAACACCCTTTGGGATGTTTGGGATATCTTCGTAGCTGAACAGTGTGATTTTTTGCCCTTTGTCTACAAAGGACTTCAAGCAAAGTTGTTCCATCCAACTCAGGGGGCCACCAATCCAAAGAGTACCAACTTCGCGCGTACATACCATGTAGGGTTCCTGAAAGCTTGCTCTGTTTTTTGGATACTATATGCGTGCAGCGAGTCTGCGTACAGGCAATTCACGGTTTCCGCGGGGTGCTTGAGATGAGCCCTCCCTTCGATAATTGCCCATGCAGCAGCGCAATTCGTGCAAGGATCGGGTTGCGTATTACTGCGAAAGCGTCAACATAATCCGATCTGCGCTTCCATTTGCAGATCCTCCAATTACTTCGACTGTGCCAAGTTCTGCCATATCAGCCTGCGCTGCCAAAGATTTGCGGCGCCTTAAATCAAGAATAACTGCCCCCCCCTTATTCAAAGAGGTCTTAAAGAAACGTTGGTAAGTCTGCCAAGGATAATGGAAGCCACAAGAAATGAAACTAAAAGCAAAGTCGACATTTCTTACTTCGTTTAGTTTATCTTTTTCAGGGTTCAGCGTGAAGATCGATCCATCCTCTAATCCATTGTCAGTCAGAAGTCTTCGCGCGACGTCCAAATTTGAATAGGCTGCGCCCTCATTTTCGAAGCCAAAATGCTTGTGGTCGTTTTGCTCCAGATCAATTAGCACCACTTCGCAACCAAAATCGCGTGCCAAAAATAGATTAAAAAAAGCGTATCCGCACCCAATATCTGCAACTTTCTTGGGAGGAGCTTTTTCGAAAATGGGTTTCAATTCGAGGTATTCGAGAAAGATGACTGCACCAGCGCGTTTGGCTATTAGATCGGCGCCAAGTTTTTCAATGAGTTCCATTATCGGAGCGCTATTTCCCTGCGTCCAAGCCTTGATATAGCGATTGTGATTGTCTTGATCACGGATGATTTCGGAACGCTGAAGTATCAGATTTAGAATATCCTGCTTACTGAAAGCGCTGGTATCAAGCGAAGCAATTTCGTCGAGGTCCATAGCTGCTATCGCTTGGTTGAAAGTAATCACGCATAAACCTTTTTGTTGGTCAACGGGCAGCGATGATCACTTGCCCCATTTCTGATTGTTCGTGTTTTTGCCATCTACTATCAACTCTATCCGTGTTGCAACTGATTGATTGCGTTAACATTGCAGACACCACTCAGCCGGAGATAACAGATATTCAGATCGAAACGCCATCTATGTGAAACCCTTCAAGGGCCTTTATTTTTCAATCTCGGCCCCCAGGTTTTCTTGTTTATTGAGTTTTGTCTTTGTGACTTTGCCGTTCAGGCCCTCACCGCCTCATGGGCCATGGAAATTTTAAAATTTTGATACGTTTGAAAACTTAATGGTTCGCGTGCGTGAAAAGCTACCGGGATAGAATTCTGAAATTGGGGGTATAGTCTGACTACTCGTGCGTCGTCTCGCGTTTGGAAACTGTGAAAAAAAACGTTTCATCCGGGTCCTGGGATAGGATTTCATCTGGAATAACTTCCGGGCCTGCCAGGAATACGTTGGCGCCAAAATGCACATGCATTCTGGATAGTTTTTCGAGCCGCTGGCTTGTCAATGCCGCGTAAAACTCCGCGTAGTGTGGCACTTCCAAAAGTTCTCTTATCTTTTCTTGGTGCATCCTAACGCAATCAGCATGCATAGCAGCTATTTCTTCATCGGCCATTATCGCGTCATACTCGGACATCAAAGCTTTTGATTTGCTAGCGATTGAATGGTCCACTTCAGCATTGTTGTTCATCCGAAACCAGTACGCCAGTCCCTGATCACGATCCACATGGTTGACACGCCCGCGGTCACGTTTGACCAAAAAGCTTTCGGCCGAACGAACGGCATAGTGGTTTAACGATACTAAGTCATAGCCGTAAGTTTCAACGGTGGACCGCCAGGCGTTTCGGTAATGATTGCGCGGTAGGGGCTCGCCCGATCCATTGACCCAGTTGATCTGATCCACAAGTTGGGCGTTCAGGCCCTTGGGTCGATGAACCCCGAGTTTTTTGAACAGACCGATGTTTTGAAATAACGTCTTAAAGCCCCATGCTTGATGTGGTTTGCGTGCGAGTTCGGGCGCGCATCTTGTAAATTGCTCGGTTATAAAGCGATCTGCATATGCGTGAATATCGGCGTTCCCGAAAAGCCGCCAAGTCATCGATATCATGTTGGCGTCAGGGATGACCGTAAACAAATCATCAAGCGTGCCAGCTCCGACCTTAATGTTGATGTATTCGTCAACGTCAATGCAGACGACCCACTTTGAGTTTTTAATGACCTGTTCTTTTTCGGCGGCTTGCAACGCGGCATGCTGTGGCTTTAGCTCTTTTGAGCGAAAGGGGTTGTTGCGGTGCTGAAGAAAACCCTTTGATTGCAGCAGATCTAAAAGACTGTCGGTTCCGTCGGTGCAGTCATTTGAATAAACCAGAAAGTCATCGAATCCGATTGCGCGATGATATGCCAGCCATTCCAATATAAATGGTCCCTCATTCTTCATCGTTGTCACGATCACGCAACGGTCTCGCTGAGATGTTGGCTGCTCCGATGACAGTTTGGGCGCGCGCACCGGTTTGTGTTTGAAGTAGTATTGAGAGAGTCTTAAAAGATCGCGATGCTCAACCAGAGACGACTTCGGTACGATCTTCGATACCGACCGTTCCGGATGGCGAAGCGCCATGAAACGATAAAATCTAGCTGTTTGCGACCTATCAGGCGTTGCATTTCCCACGCGCACAGCGCGCCAAACAGATTTTTCGGGAGCGCGGGCAGGCGCAATACACCACTTTTGCACCTTGGAATCATTGTCAAATTGAATACAAATATGATCCGCAAAATGTATGGGTTTATCTTTGCGGATTCGCCACGGATAGCATCGTGTTCCCAGGATTGAGATCACTCCACCTGCAGATTCATCCGCACGATCAAATATATTTCCATCCCCATCTTCTGCCAGCAAGTCAGAAACATCTATGTTTGCAACTGCGCGGGCTTTAGACAAATGCCGTACACGCGCAATTTCATAAAAGAGGGGCGTTCCAAAAGGCGAAGACCAAGGGTCGGGCGCCGGAACAACCATTCTGTCCTTACCGGGGGCAGCGGGTGCGCAATAAGGGTGAGCTTCAGGCGGCAAACCGACTTTACCCAGAGGTACTACCGCATCTAAAACTACCACGTCGCAACTAAACTTAGCCTTTCTGAGGCCATTTTTTAATGTGGTTAAAAATTTCTCGTCAGTATCGGGTTTCGCCCTGTTCAAAATTACTGCTGCGTTCATGCCATGCGACGTGCAATGATACTTAAGCCAAGTGAGAACTGTGTCGGCGCATTCACCGTTGCGTACGGCGACCGCCGCATTTGCGGCTGACAGTAAATCCAACTCGGCCTTGGCAGGATCTATCTGTACCCTTTCGCTCGCCAAGTTAAGCTCAAGAGGGCCAACATTTTTGGATTCGGCTACATACCAGAGCCCTTCGCCGACACCACCGGTAGCAACGATTTCCCAGCCCTTTGCAAATGAGATATCCTCTGGGTTTGTCCCTGCGCCAAAGAACAACGACACTTGGCGCACACCTTTTTCACCAATGCTTTCAACTGCATCCAGCAGCGTTACTCCGCAAGCTTGAATGCAGACCAAGCGACGTACGATCAATTTGCAGCTTGGTCCCGCTTGATTAGGCATTTGCGAATGAGTTTCTTACATTCAAGAAATCGCCGCTTGGGGTTGCGCCACCACGAAAACTCTCAGAAAACTTATCAAATCGACACTTGAGGTGTGTGAGGGAGAGCAACGTTCGTGTCGGCATTTGCAATCTAGTTGGCAAAAGTTTCATTTTTTTCAAAAGAGACCGGATGGTGCTTGAAGCATCCAAAAGTGTGTTGGCCAAGCTTTCAACTTCGGTGGCAAATTTGTTTTCCTGCTCAACTGTTGGGTCATCTTGCTTGTCGAGATACTGACCATATGAACGCAATAAACCCGCAGAACTAGAAATCAACTCATCGGTAGCCGCAAAAACGCGCGGAGCAATGTCCCTCACAGACAAATTTACAGATTGGGTTTCTTCCTCGATTTTTAGTATCTCTCTCATTTCATCCCCAAACAACGTTTCCGCTGCTTCAGGCACTAATTATTGCTCTATCAAAAGATAAAAGACAACCCACACGACCGAACTCAAGCATACCATCCAGCCAGTATGCCTATGAGGAGCCAAGCGAAATCCCCCTTATTCTAATCTTAAGAAACAGCAATCTAATTGAAGTTCATGCTTACTGAATGTTCACACCCGAGAAAACCGGCTGCCCGCTCTCGCTTTTGCAATGTTATGGTGCTGGATTTACAACAATGAACCACCCAACATTGGTATTGCTGAAATGAAGCTGGTCTCGAAATTATTCGCTGCATAAATCTGACTTTTTGACCCCTGTCTTGCGCCTAAGGATTGGGTCACTTTTTTCTTCTGAGAAGGGAAGTCAGTATGGCCATAAACCGCTACAGTGGCGAAGACGTTGTGAAACAACTCCGAGATTGAGCAGAACCTTTCGTCTGGTAGTGACGTGAAATCAGCGTATCGAGCCGTGGGGATCGGCGATGCGGCATACTACAATTGGAGCAAGAATATCGGGGAATGGGGAAGTCGGAGCTTTCAGAAATCCGGGCTCAGGAAAGAGCTCATCCGGCCGAAATTCGTGCGAAATTGGTCAATGTGTAGAACCTCAACCCTCGATCTCGGATTTCACCTAACAGACGTTCCATGTCGGAATGCGTGGAGTAACGGCCCTCGCCCGTTGCCTCATTTCGGATGTCATGCCCGGTGAAGATACCGACCCCTCGATGTTTGACGAGGGCGTCGAGAATGGTTTGCATCCATTCCCATCCTCCTTGACTGGAATGTCGAAAATCAATTGATCCGATGTTGTCGACCGAACTGTTTCGACCGGGCGACTTGTAGATCCGCCGAACCAGCTGATCTGCAGTCATGCCGCGTGGCCCCTTCGCCCGGACGACCTCAAACCGTTTTCCGGTCTCTCGCCTCGTTTCCCATGTGGACGCGTGAAAGGGACTGGCGAAACTCGTCGCTGGAAATCCTGCTGCGCGATGCTCCTCCACACCGGCATCGATCTCTTTGGTCAACCAATTTTCTAGGCCATACTGGCGCAGGTAAGGGAGAAGCCGGGGATGGGTTCGAGAATGAAACCCGATCTCATGCCCATGCAACTGAAGTGCACGAAGTCCTTCGATTTGGCCCGCTGTCGCGCTGTGCAGTTGCGTCACGCAGAAGGTCGCTTTGGCTTGATGCGACTCAAAGATCGGCAATGCCGCAAGCCAGTTCTCAACGAAGAGGTCATCGAATGTCAGGCAAACGCCAGTCGCGATTTTTTCCATATCATTCCCTTGATGCCCCTCATAGCGTGTGCACCGAGTCTATGACATCAGATGGGCTTATCAACGACAATTTCCGGCTGTCGAGGGCGGCGGGGTCCATACCGTTGGCTCCTGCATAGCAAGACATTTCTGATGTGATTGTTGTTTGTCAGATGCGGTCATGTGTCCGGCCTGTTTGCGCGGCGCACGTGGCCGCTGTCGCGTGGCCTCACTTGAGTGGTCCAGATTGAAAGCTAGGATCGGGCTGTGTGGAACCCGTGTTCCACCTGTCAAAACGCGTTCGGTTGCAAACATTGGGCCAAGTGGCTATGTAGGTCAGGTAAGGGACTGCCGTTTTCTGCCGTTCAGGCGCACCGCCTGCTGAAGAGAATTGCACACCACTATCAATGAAATTCAGCTATCACGCCCCTCGCGGGGGCTTGGTGTATTGGAAGGTTGCCGATGTCATCGCGCACGACCACGTCATTTGTGACGTTCTTTCATCTCTTTGTAACAGGTGGCTACATCGAAGAGTTGCCGACGGGAGGTCACTAGGTCATCGCGCAGGACAAGGTCTTGCCGAACCTCAGGTTTACAACTTGTCGCAGATGGCCAACGCCTCTGTTGATCAGGTGGGCTAGGGAACAGGCCAGTCCCAATTCTACCCTGTAGATCATCGCGACTTGGATATGGCCCGTGCGCAAGATCGGGCCTGTTAAAACAAACATAAAAACAGTGAGGCGGCGCTTTCTCCGCCGGAGGATAAAAAATGACTTTTCCAGAATGGACCAAACCCGGAGTATATGGCGCTGTAGTAGGCGCGGTTGCGGCTACTATCCTTGGCTTTGCTTGGGGCGGATGGACAACCGGCGGCAACGCCGAGAAGATGGCAAAAAGCTTTGCCAGTGACGAAGTCACACGAGCCATGGTGCCCGTTTGCCTGGATATGTCGGCTGCTGACCCTGAACGCGTTGCAAAATTAGCAACCATTCAAGACGCCACTGGTTTCAACCGCCGCAGAGCGGTCATGGACACGGGCTGGGCGACACTGCCAGGAACTGAAGCGCCGAACCGCGACCTTGCAGTGGCGTGCATTGAAGGGCTTGAACTTGATGCGTCGTAATACTGATTTGCCGCGGCTGCGCACACCAAATTTGGCGTGCGTGTGCCGAACGGTAGATCCAAGTAAAAATATTCAATACATGGTAGCACTTCTTACCTGCGCTATTTGGGCTCTGCTGCTGTTTTCTGTTCCTGCCTTCGCGCAATCTTCCACCATCTCTATGCCAGACAACGCACATGCCAAAAACTACGGCGACGGGTGGGAGTGCGACTTAGGGTATCGTGTTGAAGGCGACACATGTGTTGACGTTGTCATTCCGCAAAACGCCTATCCGACGAACCGGGTCTATGGGACTGGTTGGAAATGTTTTCATGGTTTCCGGGAAACTGGTGACGCTGTTTGTGCTGAAGTAGTTGTTCCCGTTGGAGGCTTTCTGGATCCATCGGGGGAACGATGGCAATGCCTGCGTGGGTATCGAAAGGTTGACGATGTCTGCCAGGAAATCACTCTTCCGGAAAACGCCTATCTGGCAAATGCCACTTACGGTTCAGAATGGCTTTGCAATCGCGGGTTTGAGGATGTTGGAGACGCGTGTTCCCTAATTGCGGTGCCGACCAACGCCTATCTGAATGCATCAGGCTATGGGCAGCCCTGGACTTGTGAACGCGGTTTCGTTGAACAGGATGGCACGTGCGAGGCTGTTGCAATCCCTATGAACGCCTATTTCGATGACGCGACCTATGGAAAGGGATGGAAGTGCGAACGCGGATATTCCGCCTCTGGCGATAGATGCGAAGCGATAGACATGCCTGCCAACGCTCATCTCGACAGGTCAGGCAACCGCTGGGAGTGCCACAGGAATTTTCGGAAATCAAAAGGCCAATGCGTTCCCAACTATTAACCTTCAATGCTCTGGGCTTTGAACCCCAGAGTTTCAAAACTTGCGTCAATCACAGTGAAATCTAGCACGCAGGTCACCCAAAAGGACCAAACATGGAAACCGAACTTGAGACCCTGAATACCATCCAACGGAAAGTAAGAGGTGCTCAAACCCTGCCAACTGAAAATACCATCAACCAGAAACACATTACTAAAGCACCCACCGCGGTTGTGTATTGCGAGGGTAACTTCGCAAAGATTGATGGCAAAACCGCAAACGGCCTCATCAGACATTCACAGGCTTATCGTGTTCTTTCGGTGATCGACAGTAACCACGACGGATCGGACAGTGGTCTGGTCCTCGACAATGTCATCAATAACATTCCTATCTTCGGCGACATTGAAGCAGCAGTTGTTCACGAAGCAACCGTGCCAGACACATTGATCTACGGAATGGCCCCATCTACCGGCAAGCTTTCGTTGGAAGATCGCGGCGTTGTGCTCGATGCAATTGCACTCGGTATGAATATTGTCAGTGGGTTGCACGAATACCTGGGCGATGATCCCGAGATTGCCGCCTTCGCCAAATCCAGAGATGTCACCATCCGAGATATCCGCAAGCCCAAGGCCAGCAAAAATATGCGCCTGTTTGACGGTAGCATCGCTGATGTTAAGGCGATCCGTATCGCGGTCCTTGGTACTGATTGTGCAATTGGCAAACGGACAACTGCAACCGTTCTTGCACGTGCCTTGAATGTGCAAGGTATCAAGACGGTTCTGGTCGGCACTGGCCAGACTGGGTTGATGCAAGGTGCGAAATACGGTGTGGCGATGGACGCTGTGCCGCCTCAGTTCTGTTGTGGAGAGCTCGAGCGAGCCATTGTCGCAGCATCTGATGCCGAACAACCGGACGTTATCTTGATCGAAGGCCAAGGCGCTCTGAGCCATCCGGCTTTCTGCACCTCAGCGTTCATTTTGCGCGGCAGCCAACCTGACGCCGTTATTCTTCAGCACGCGCCCATGCGCAAGCATCGCTGTGACTTTCCAAATATGGTTATGCCAGATCCGGCGAGCGAGATTTCACTGATTGAGGCTTTTGCCGATACGAAAGTGATTGGCGTGACAATTAATCACGAGGGAATGTCCGAGGCGGAGATCAAGGCGGCTATCGAGGACTACTCGGAAAACCTTGACCTCCCCGTTACCGACGCTCTCAGCCGTCCGACATCGCGCCTTGTTGGACTCGTGCTGTCCGCCTATCCGGGTCTTCTCCAAAAACCTGTTGTGGCGGCGGAATGATCTCACCGCGTATCGAAATTGACCTCAGCAAAATCCGCCACAATACGCGGTGCCTCGTCGAGCTTCTGAAGCCCCACGTGATCACAATCACCGGTGTGACCAAGGCCGTCTGTGGTGATCCGGCTGTCGCAACTGCGATGCTCGAAGGTGGCGTGGCAGGGCTCGCGGAGGCACGGTTAAGCAACGTGAAAAGGATGCGTCAGGCTGGTATCAAATGCCCTATTTGCTTGATCCGCTCCCCAATGCTTAGCCAGCTGGACGAGATCGTGTTGAGCTGCGAGACCAGCTATAACACCGAGATTTCAGTTATAGCAGGCCTCGCAGCGGCCGCGATACGAGCCAAGACAATCCACAACATCATTTTGATGGTCGAAATGGGTGACATGCGCGAAGGGATCATGCCAGAACATCTCGTTGCGATGGCGCTGCACGTCGTCAAGATGCCAGGGGTCGCATTGAAAGGTATCGGCGCGAATTTCGCTTGCCTCAGCGATCTGGCGCCCAAAGCGACAACAATGGCTTATTTGTCGACCCTGGCGAATGAGATTGAAGGTGCATGCGGAGCCTTCGTTGGGATCGTTTCAGGCGGTAGTTCTGCCAATTTGCCGTGGGCGCTGGGGCCAGATTCTAAAGGTCGCATCAATGATCTGCGGTTAGGCGAAGCAATCCTTCTGGGCGTTGACCCTGTTTCCGGGGATCAGATCGGCGGTCTTTATACGGATGCGTTTACACTCATCGCCGAAGTTATTGAAACGAAGGTCAAACCAGAGCTTCTTCCGTTCGATGATCCCAGTCCGGCGTTACCACGTCTCGTTCCGGACACCAATTTGACTGCGCGTTCAATCCTTGCAATTGGGCTCCAGGATACTGACGTCACCGGCCTGACAATGCCCGAAGGTGTCACGTTCGTCGGAGCAACCAGTGACCATACAGTCATAACAACCACCCGATCTCACCTGAGCGTCGGGAGCGAAGTTAAATTTAATATGAAGTACGGCGCGTTGATGCGGGCTATGACAGCGCCTTACATCGCAAAAGTAATACTAGGCGATACGCCATTGCCAGAGCCATACCCCGCCAAACGCAGCGGGCCGTGGTTGACGTTGGTCTAATGCAGCCTAAGCTCAAGCTCCCCAAAACAGTCATTGACGATGATCGTGTCGTACAGGCGATTGCCGACATCTCCAAATCCCGCCTATGCCTACGTTGCTAAATGGAATTTGTGAGTTCCGGTTTCGGAGATCGCATTTGCCACCGTTGCAAGGGAACAAAGGCATGGCGCAATGGGGTTGCAACGACATATGGTAAGTCAAGCAAGTGGTGACCTTTGCCAGAGCAGAATTGTGTTGGCCGGCATTGACCGGATCGCTAGCGAATGCCCACGACGATTTTGCAGAGGCCAAGAAAATGTTCCAGGCACCTGCAGCGGCAATGATTTCAAAGCACCGCACCCTCTGAACACGTCATCTAACCGAGGCTTCAAGAGGGCGTAACAAAACGAGAAGAAGCCCACTTTTCGCCACACGTAAGCGATCAGCGGATAACCCGCAGCCCCGAAACGGCCCAGACGACATCCACTTTGGGCGCTGCAAAATCGAAGGAAGCCCTATGTCTAAAGGCAATAGCAAGCGCGGCAATAAAGAGACCAAAAAACCCAAACAAGTGAAACCCAAGATCTCGGCAACTGCGAATTCTCTGGCCGGAAGGCCTGCTCTGGCAATCGCCGGCAAGAAGATAAAGTAAGGTTTTGGAGGGTTGGTTGCGGCTTCAACGTCACCCAATCCGTTCATTTTTAGATCCGGGCATTTTCAGGGCCTTTAATTAGTGATGCCCGTAAAACGGACGGATTCCCTTTTGACGAGCCGGGGGCATGTTGTTCGATCAGCCATAACAGATTAGTCGGAGAGTCGGCGAGGGCCGCAGGCTGGAATACACACTCCAAAATATAAACCGGAGGCCCGGTACTTTTGGAACGGATCGGACTGTCGGCGTGGTTGGCCCGGATGGTGACAATTGGCCTTCACATAGATTTCAGTGGCCGCTTTCGGCATTTCGCTGCGGGTTGCCCGCTGCGCAGCATGCGGTAGTTTGGGTTCAAAGTAACCGCTCTGCGTTTTTCGTTGAATGGTTAGATACCAGTTTTTCAAAAAGTTATCTGATAACGACAGACGCGGGCGCAGCTCAGGGTAGGCCAAAGCGAATAGCTTTGTGCACCTTGCCAAGAAAAAATCACACTTTCTGTTGTGGAATTTCTTAAAATTTTTTGTGATAATGCAAGTCACCAGCTACTATGTAGCCTGTAACTTGTTGTTTTTTTTTATTTCCAATGGAGCGGGCGATGAGATTCGAACTCACGACCCTAACCTTGGCAAGGTTATGCTCTACCCCTGAGCTACGCCCGCATCCTATTGGGTGAGCATCATCTATAAAGTCTCGCACCAAGCCGCAAGTGAAAAAAACACCTCTACGCATAAATAAATATACGACGTTGGCGCTACGCCTTCTTCCTGTGTTTTCGATTGCGAAGCAGGTTCAGCCCTTCAACACCCCCGGCAAAAACCATTGCTGCGTAAATAAACCCGCGTTCAAAGTGCTGATGCAGCCCGTCGGCAACCAACGCGACGCCGACCATCACCAAAAATGCCAGGGCCAGCATTTTAGTCGATGGATGATCCTCTACAAATTTGGCTATTGGCTCCGCCGCGATCATCATAATCAGGATGGCCACGGCAACGGCGGCGATCATGACTTCCAAATGGTCCGCGATGCCGACGGCGGTGATAACTGAATCAAAAGAAAAGACCAGATCAAGCACCATAATTTGCAGTATTACAGAGGCAAAGCCGGTCACAATCACCCTTTGTGTGTTTTCCGGGCCCTCCATTTCAACGAAAATTTCACTTGTCGCTTTATAAAGCAGGAACACACCGCCGGCGATCAGTATAATGTCGCGCCAACTGAAAGATTGGCTGAAAATCTCGAACAAAGGTTTCTGAAGCGATACAATCCAGGCGATGGAAAACAACAAACCAATACGCAGTAACAACGCACCAATTAGCCCAATGGTTCGGGCTTTTCGGCGTTGTTCTGGTGGCAGTTTGGATGAGGCGATAGAAATAAAGATAACATTGTCTACCCCCAGAACAATTTCGAGAACCGTGAGCGTCAGGAAGGAAACCCAGACAGCAGGATTGGCGAGTAGCTCTATCATGAATACCTCTTGTGGTTTGTTCTTTTGTTACAGCAGTTCTACTGTCGCGCTCCCAATTTCTTAGCCTGACCCGGCTTTAATGTGGCTACGCATCGGCTGGTTGTAGCTGTGGATGTGGTCCCCGTGCCTGTTCAAAGTCTTCTGTATGCGCTACCACATTATCCGCTGACAACAACACGATGCCGTAGGCGCCAGGTTCATCGGTGGACAGAGAACCGTCCCTTCCCGTTAAATCCATAGGCATTTGATGGCAGGGGCTTTTAAACACCGTAAACCCAAGACCGCCGATGTTGCCTGAAATTGTACGGTGCACATGCCCGGCAAAAAGATGTCGGACGTTCGGGAAGCGCTGCAACAGCGCCATAAGTGCGGTGTCGTTTCGAAGTCTGATTTCATCCATTGCCGGGAATCCAACGCGAAACGGCGGATGGTGCGTAAAGATCAGTACCCGCCGCCCGTTCGCGCGCGTCAACGCAGTCTCAAGCCACGCAAGCCGTGCGCCACATAGATGGCCCGCATGGCGGCCCTTCGGGTAAGGGGGTGCGTCCACAGTGTCCAATGTGATCAGACACGTATCACCAAGCTCCAGCATCTCCTGCACATGGCCGGATTCTGTACATTTCGTTTCCGGAAAAACCGAAAGGAAATTATCCCGATTATCGTGATTGCCAATCATCAGTGTGACAGGGACAGGCAAATTTTTTAGGGCATTGCTAAGGCGCTGATACTCCGCAATTTCCCCGTTATGGGCTAGATCACCGGTAATGATTATGCGTGTGGTGTCCGGATGAGTTTGAATAGCATGAGATAATCCGGTCTGGAAACGTTCAAGCGGATCGAGATCAATGATCGTCTTTCCTAGGTCACTAATGTGGATATCTGTAAAAATAAGCAGTTTTTCAGTGAATTCGGACATCGTGCAGGCCTCAGGCAAAGACAGTTTAGCGCACGATGCTTGGAAGAAACGATTCAGGCAATGTTATTTTTAGCGTCGCCTGAAATTGCTAGAAAACGGCGTGCACTATGTTGGAAAGGGCTGTGATGACAATCATTCCAACGGTCGAATACATCCCTGCTCTACGGGCGGAAATGAGCTGTGGGGTGCGGCTAAGACCAATCGCATGGATGCAGCGCCCTAACAAAAGCGTCAGTCCGAGGAAATGCAAAACCATCAAGGGTGCACTCTGCAGTTCAGCCATAGCCAGTAAAATCAGGGCGATCGGAGTATACTCCGCAAAATTTGCCTGGACGCGTATGCGTTTTTGCAAGTCTTTGTCGTTTCCATCTCCAATAGAAACACCTGCGCCATAACGGCGAAATACCACCCTAGCGCTCAGATACAGAAACAACAAAGCCAGCAATCCAGTATAAAGCGGAGTTACTGTTACCGGGTCTGGCATTCTGAATTCCTTGTTGCGGCCTCTTATCCTATGGACACTTTAACAGAAAACCATCGCTGAACAGTTTGGCTCCCGGCGCTGATACCCTGGATTATGGAACGTAAAAACGCCCTTTCTTTTTCCCAAAAATATCCCCGCCGGAGGCATCCGAGCCCCATAGGGGCGCGCTTTAAAGAATAGCGCGTTAGCGCTGCAATGGAATAGTTTCTACTATTCCAGTTCGACAAGCAGATCTTTTGCATCAATCTGCGCACCCACATGAACATGCAGCGCTTTTACCACCGCATCGCGTTCGGCATGAATGCCGGTTTCCATTTTCATCGCCTCGATTGTCAGCAGCAAATCTCCTTCTTTCACACTCTGTCCGGCTGTGACAGTTACCGTCGCAACCACGCCCGGCATCGGAGCACCAATATGGTTCGGGTTGCTAACATCCGCCTTCGGGCGCGCTGCAGTCTGGGATTTCACCAGTCGGTTTGGGACTCGGATGACCCTTGGCTGGCCATTGAGTTCAAAGAATACTTTTACATCGCCGTCCTCATTGGTTTCGCCAACGGCCTGAAGGCGCACCTCAAGCGTTTTCCCGGGGTCAATTTCTGCAGCGATTTCTTCTCCAGGCTCCATTCCATAGAAAAATGTCCGTGTCGGCAGGGTCCGCACCGGGCCGTAGACCCTGTGTCGGCCCATGTAATCCAGAAATACTTTTGGGTACATCAGGTAACCATTCAGGTCTTCGCTATCGACTTTGAAGCCCTCCAACTCTTTAACGAGGCTTGCCCGTGTCGCCTCAAGATCGACTGGCTGTAAATGGGCGCCCGGTCGGCTTGTATCCGCTTTCTCGCCTTTCAACACTTTTTTTACAATCTTTGCGGGGAAGCCACCGGGGGGCTGGCCCAGGTTTCCGCGCATCATGTCGATGACGGAGTCCGGGAAAGCAACATCAACGGCCGGGTCTTCAACCTGTTCACGCGTGAGGTTCTGACTGACCATCATCAGCGCCATGTCGCCAACAACCTTGGAAGAAGGCGTTACCTTAACGATATCGCCGAACATATGGTTCACATCAGCATAGGTTCGGGCGACCTCGTGCCAGCGCTCTTCAAGCCCCAGGCTACGCGCCTGTGCTTTAAGGTTGGTAAACTGGCCTCCGGGCATTTCGTGCAAGTAAACTTCGGACGCGGGTGCTGGTATGCCACTTTCAAAAGCGGCATATTGGGCGCGAACTTGTTCCCAGTAGTCAGACAACTGGCGCACAGCATCAATATTGATCCCTGTGTCGCGTTCTGTATGCGCCAGCGCTTCGACGATTGAACCAAGACAAGGCTGTGACGTGCCACCAGAAAAGGCGTCCATTGCCGCGTCTACCGCATCAACACCGGCTTCCGCCGCCGCAAGAACCGTGGCAGCAGAAATACCAGACGTGTCATGGGTGTGGAAATGTAACGGCAGACCAACCTCTTCTTTCAACGCCTTGATCAGCAAGCGCGCGGCCGCTGGTTTCAGCAGGCCGGCCATGTCTTTCAGCCCAAGGATATGCGCGCCAGCCGCCTTGAGGTCTTTCCCCATGTTTACATAGTACTGCAGATCGTACTTCGCGCGATCCGGATTCAAAATGTCGCCGGTGTAGCAAATTGCGCCTTCACAGATCTTGTTGTTTTCAACAACCGCATCCATTGCGACGCGCATGTTCTCGACCCAGTTAAGCGAGTCAAAGACGCGGAACACATCAACTCCTGTCGTTGCAGCTTGTCTAACAAACTCCTGCACAACATTGTCGGGGTAGTTTGTGTAGCCAACACCATTGCTTGCACGCAGCAACATCTGTGTCATTACGTTTGGCATTTTTGCGCGCAGATCGCGAAGCCGCTGCCATGGGCATTCCTGCAGGAAACGGTAGGCGACATCAAAGGTAGCGCCGCCCCAGCATTCAATGCTGAAGAGCTCCGGTAGGTTTGCGGCATAGCTCGGGGCGGCCTTGATCATGTCGATCGAACGCATCCGTGTCGCCAGAAGGGACTGATGCCCATCGCGCATTGTTGTATCGGTCAATACAAGCTTTTTCTGGTCTGCCAACCAGTCCGCAATGGCCTGCGGACCCTTTTCTTCAAGCAGATTGCGGGTCCCGGAAACCCCTTCGCGTTGCGGAATAGGCGGTTTTGGCGCCTTGAGCCCTTCTGCTGGCTTGACGCGCCCAGCCGTTTCCGGATGTCCGTTTACCGTGATATCGGCGATATATGTCAGAATTTTTGTCGCCCGGTCACGACGGCGTTTGAACTGAAACAGTTCCGGCGTTTCGTCGATAAACGTGGTTGTGTACTGGTTCGAAAGGAAGGTTGGGTGTTTTAACAGGTTCTCAACAAAGGCGATATTGGTTGAAACGCCACGGATACGAAACTCGCGCAGGGCGCGGTCCATTCGCGCAATAGCCTTTTCAGGTGTTTGTGCCCAAGCGGTTACTTTGGTCAGAAGGGAGTCATAGTAGCGCGTGATTACACCGCCAGCATAGGCCGTGCCGCCATCCAACCGAATGCCCATGCCAGTCGCCGAACGGTAGGCAGTGATACGCCCGTAATCAGGGATAAAGTTGTTCTGTGGATCCTCGGTGGTAATCCGGGTTTGCAGCGCGTGACCATTCAGGCGGATATCGTATTGGCTTGCCTTGCCTGTCGCTTCGGCAATGGATTTGCCTTCGGCGATTAGAATCTGCGCCTGCACGATGTCGATACCGGTGACCTCTTCTGTCACTGTATGCTCGACCTGCACCCGCGGGTTCACTTCGATGAAAAAGAATTTTCCGGTTTCCATATCCATCAGGAATTCAACCGTGCCAGCGCATTCATAATTTACATGGGCGCAAATCTTGCGGCCAAGATCACAGATCTCTTCACGCTGTGCTTCGCTGAGATAGGGCGCAGGCGCACGCTCTACAACTTTTTGGTTGCGGCGCTGAACAGAACAATCCCGCTCGTAAAGGTGGTAGATATTGCCGTGGGTGTCGCCCAGAATCTGCACCTCGACGTGGCGGGCGCGGGTTATCATCTTTTCGAGATACCCTTCGCCGTTGCCAAAGGCGGCTTCGGCTTCGCGCCGACCCTCCAGAACCTTTTCTTCAACTTCGTCTTCCGAAAAGATTGGCCGCATCCCGCGTCCGCCGCCGCCCCAGCTTGCTTTCAGCATCAGCGGATAGCCAACCTTAGCGGCTTCGTCTTTGATAGCTTTCATGTCATTTCCCAGAACTTCCGTCGCTGGGATGACGGGAACACCCGCCTCGATTGCCACTCTTCGGGCGGAGGCTTTGTCGCCAAGGGCGCGCATGGTTTCGGCTTTTGGGCCAATAAATGTAATGCCGTTTGCCACGCAGGCATCCACAAAGTCAGGGTTTTCCGACAAAAGCCCGTAGCCCGGATGAATAGCGTCTGCGCCACATTCCTTGGCAACACGAATGATCTCGTCAATCGACAGGTAGGCCGCAACCGGCCCCATACCTTCGCCGATACGATAGGCTTCGTCCGCTTTGAAGCGATGCAGACCCAGCTTGTCTTCTTCAGCAAACACAGCGACCGTGCGTTTGCCCATCTCATTTGCTGCCCGCATAATGCGGATCGCAATCTCACCCCGGTTGGCAATCAGGATTTTTTGAAATTCAGCCACGGGCAAGATCCTCCCAATGTGATGTCAAACTTTGGTGTCAAACGCGCCGGCAGACCTGCACGTGTCGGGAACATACAGTTATGCTGCGTCGCAGCACAATACCAAGCACTAGGTATTTTGAAAGATTTGTGAAGGGTTTTGTTCTCGTTTCCACCCCGGAAAACGACTCTCTCATGTTGAAAGGCGAAATCGTGAATTTATTTTTGGAAAGCGCGGTTTGGTAAATCGCTCAGTTGCCGGGTTCCGATCTGCCCCATATTGGCGATCATGTCCTGTCGTAAAATGTCCACGGCATGTGCTGCACCACGCGCACCAAAGGCACCAAGCCCATAGTGAAACGCGCGCCCGAGCATGACAAAATTCGCACCAAGTGCCAGAGCCCGCAAGATATCGAGGCCTCCGGCGACACCGCTGTCAAAGATAACCGGCATTTCCGGGCCAAGCGCCGCGCGTATCGCCGGCAGGGCGGTAATTGTCGCGGGGGAGCCATCAAACTGGCGCCCTGCATGGTTGGACACCCAGATCGCGTCTGCACCGAGGTCCCGCATGTGACACGCGTCACCTGCGTCAAGTAGGCCCTTTATCACGAGATTACCGTCCCATTCCTTGCGCAGAACGTCGAGATATTCCCAATCAGGCGATGTGCGCAGCAGATATCCGATGTGCTGGGTCGAAGACAGGTTACCTTCCGTCTTTTGATAGCTTTCCATCAACCGCAATCTTGGCATTCCAAGGCGTAGTGTACCAAGTGCCCACTCTGGACACCGCATAACCTGCATCATCAACCTTGGGGTAAGGCGGGGCGGGTTTGTCAGGCCAGAACGGGTTTGGCGTTCACGCCGACTGGCAACCGGCACATCCACCGTTAGTATGAGTGTGTGAAAACCAGCATTTTTGGCGCGCGCCAGAATGTCTGCGCGAATGTCGGGGTCACGTGGGGGATAAAGCTGAAACCATCCCTGATTTCCAATGTGTGGGCCAACCGCTTCTGGTGTCTGACTCGCCACTGTGGACAGGCAATATGGAATACCCTCCGCCGCACCAAGCTGTGCCAGAAGTTTTTCAGCGCCCGGCCAGATCAGCCCCGACATACCAACAGGTGCAATGCCAAAGGGCAGGGGATAATCGCGCCCCAATAGGGTTGTGGTCAGGTCTGGCGTGAATTCGCCGTGCAATACAGACGTGCGTAACAACACCTGATCAAGCGCTTCGCGATTGCGCGCCTTGGTTTTTTCCTCACCGGTCGCGCTATCAAGGTATTCCCACACAAAATGGGGAATGCGCCGTCTTGCCCGCGCTTGCAGGTCCGAGATTGCGGGAAAGGTGCTGTGCAGATCCATATAAATCCTTCTATTGGCTTGTCTGAAAAAGGCAAGTGTTGCGCGCGTTCTGCCGAAATTAACCAGTAGAACATTCATGGAACACTCTTTCCCTCGGCCAGACTTCAAGCTAGATTGATCTTCATGAGCAGTTTTGATGAATCGGACGCCTTTGAGGGCGCATCCTTGTCCGCACGTGCAATGGCGGCATTACCTACGTTTTATTTGGATGACCTGAACCCTGCGCAGCGCGAAGCAGTGGAGCAACTCGATGGCCCTGTGCTGATGTTGGCCGGGGCTGGCACTGGTAAAACCAAGGCGCTTATGGCGCGGATTGCGCATCTTGTTACGCTTCGCCGGGTGCGACCGGACGAGATTCTCGCTGTGACTTTTACAAACAAGGCCGCACGCCAGATGAAAGAGCGGCTTGAGAAAACACCATTCAATGTAAAAAATCCGATTAAATGGATGGGCACGTTCCATTCGATCTGCGTCAAGCTACTCAGGCGGCATGCAGAACTGATTGGTGAAACTTCTGAAAAAACATCAATCCACCCTTATACGGAATTAGTGGTCGACGATAATGATAGCGAAGGCCCTTACGACAAAGGGCCGGTACCGACGCCGAATTTCGTTCAATCAACTCCTCCGACTTCATCAGGGCTACATCTAAGATCCAATTTCACAATTTTAGACACAGATGATCAGGTGCGGTTGTTGAAGCAGCTGATACAGGCCGCCAATATCGACGACAAACGCTGGCCTGCCCGTGTGCTGGCAGGAATGATCGACAACTGGAAAAACCGTGCCTGGAAACCCGAAAACGTGCCGACGGCAGAAGCCGGTGCCTTCGATGGAAAAGGCATCGCACTTTATCGTCAATACCAACGGCGCCTTCTGGAACTGAACGCCGTCGATTTCGGCGATCTGTTGCTGCATGTCGTCACGATTTTTCAACAGCATGATGATGTGTTGAAACAATATCAGCGCTGGTTCAAATTCATCCTTGTTGATGAGTATCAGGATACGAACGTCGCCCAGTATCTGTGGCTGCGCTTGCTGGCAGGCGGGCATAAAAATATCTGCTGCGTTGGCGATGATGATCAGTCGATCTATGGCTGGCGTGGCGCGGAAGTTGGCAACATATTAAGATTTGAAAAGGATTTTCCCGGCGCTGTCGTTGTGCGGCTGGAACAGAACTATCGCTCGACACCACATATTCTCGGCGCTGCGTCCGGTGTGATTGCGGGCAATGAGGATCGGCTGGGTAAAACGCTTTGGACCGACCGGGACGAGGGCGAAAAAGTCCGACTTATCGGCCATTGGGATGGCGAAGAGGAAGCGCGCTGGATCGGTGAAGAGATCGAAGCAATGCAGCGCGGCACCCGTGGCCAGAAACCGATGTCATTGAATGACATGGCGATACTTGTGCGGGCTTCGCATCAGATGCGGTCGTTTGAAGACCGGTTCCTGACCATCGGGCTGCCCTATCGGGTTGTCGGCGGCCCCCGGTTTTATGAGCGCATGGAAATTCGCGATGCGATGGCCTATTTCCGCGTCGTGACCAGCCCTGACGATGATCTGGCGTTTGAGCGGATTGTGAACACGCCGAAACGCGGAGTGGGGGACAAAGCGCTGCAAACCATCCAGATTTGCGCGCGCGAAAATGGGTTGTCGCTTTTGGAAGCGACGCGGTATCTCGTGTCTTCAGGAGATTTGAAAGGCAAGGCTAAAAGTGAACTTGCCAAGCTGATCGCCGGGTTTGATCGCTGGGCTGACGCTGCGCATGACGGTAAGACAAGCCATATTGAACTGGCCGAGGTTGTCCTCGAAGAATCCGGCTACACAGAGATGTGGCAAAAAGACAAAACACCAGAAGCACCGGGTAGGCTCGAAAACCTCAAGGAACTTGTGAAAGCGCTTGAACAATTCGAAAATCTGCAAGGGTTTCTGGAGCATGTCGCCCTGATCATGGACAATTCATCAGAAGAAGCTGAGGAAAAGGTCACCATTATGACCCTTCACGCCGCCAAGGGTTTGGAGTTTCCTGCGGTGTTTCTGCCCGGTTGGGAAGACGGGTTGTTTCCGTCGCAACGGTCGATGGATGAAACTGGCTTAAAGGGGCTCGAGGAAGAACGTCGTCTTGCCTACGTCGGTATAACACGTGCAGAAGAGCTATGTACTATCTCATTTGCAGCCAATCGCCGGGTTTACGGCCAGTGGCAATCGGCACTGCCCTCACGGTTTATTGACGAATTACCTGAAGAGCATGTTGAGGTGCTGACCCCACCCGGCCTTTACGGTGGTGGCTATGGCGCTGCCTCGCCCGACATGGGTGGACGGGGAATGGGCGCCCAGATGGAAGCGAAAGCCGCCCGCGCAGACGCCTATAATTCACCGGGTTGGCGCAGAATGCAGGCGCGTAGTCAAACCCGCACAATCAGCCAACCACGTGAAAGCAAGAATCTGGTTATCGACGCCGAGGCTGTATCTGTCTTTCGCCAAGGTGACCGGATATTTCACCAAAAGTTCGGTTACGGTACGGTGATGGGGATCGAGGGCGACAAGCTTGATATCGAGTTCGACAAGGCAGGCTCAAAAAAAGTGATAGCCCGGTTCGTGGTCGCGGCCGACCGCGTAGATGACGTGCCGTTTTAAGCGAAACATTCTTTACAGGCCAAAAGCAAAAAAAACGACGATATCCGGGAGGAGGTGGATATCGCCGTCTTTTTTTGCATCAGGTCTTGGGAGGAGGATAAGACCTTTAGCATCTGGTTGGGGCAAGGCCCCTATTGTTAAACGATGTCACGCGGGAGGAGGTGCATGGCATCGTTTCGTCAGCTACGGGCTCAATGGGAGGAGAAAACCCGTTGCATTCTTTGGGGCTGTGCCCCGTAAGGAAGCGAGATGTCTGGGAGGAGATCATCTTCGCTAAAACGAAAAACCCTGGGAGGAGGAGGGGTTTTCCGAAATCTTTAAACTTTAACGGCCGTATACTGCTTCGTGAGCAACGCTTCTGAGAGATGCCCGTGTCAGGCCCAAATCGGCTAGGTCGCGGTCGCTAAGATCGCTCAGCTCATCGAACGTCTTCTTGTAAAGACGGAACTGGTTTGCGCGGAACGCAAGGTCCTTGAAATAAACTGCGATACGGTCAGTCAGGCCAAGGTCGACTGTGCGTGTATGTGATGCAATAGCCATTGATCTGCTTCTTTCTCTTTGTCTTTCTGCCTGCGCTGTGTTGCGCTTTCTGATACGAAGATAGGCAAATGCTGCGAATGCACAATAGTTTGCATGAGCAATGCTGCTATGCAGAAAATGCATACGTTGTGCTGACCTATTCTTAAGCGAAACGATGAAAACGCAGGCAGTTGCTTTGCCTCCCCTTGCGCTTTGCTGAAAAGCTGCCAACTAATGCCTGAGATTTGTTCAAGAGGACGACCCATGACCGTTTCGCGAGATGATGTACTGACTGCATTGGCCCGGATAAGCCTGCCGGATGGTGGCGATCTTGTCTCGCGCGACATGGTGCGGGCGCTTTCAATAGAGGGTGGCACGGTTCGGTTCGTCATTGAAGCCGAAACACCAGAGATGGCTTCGCAGATGGGCCCGTTGCGCGAAGCGGCGGATCGGCTCGTCGCCGGAATTCCCGGCGTTACCGAAACGTCTGTTGTTCTCACCGCGCACGGCCCCACGGCAGAAGCCGCGCTAAAGGGGCCGCCGCCCGATCTTAAAATTGGTCGCCACCCCACACCTCAGCAAGGTGCGCAGAAGGTTTCAGGGGTTGACCGAATTGTTGCGATTGCATCGGGTAAGGGTGGTGTTGGAAAATCTACCGTATCCTCAAACCTTGCCGTTGCCCTCGCGAAACAGGGACGGCGGGTTGGATTGCTGGACGCTGATATATACGGCCCATCACAACCTCGGATGATGGGGGTGAACAAACGCCCTGCGTCCCCGGATGGTAAGACGATCATCCCGCTCCACGCCCATGGTGTTACCTTGATGTCGATTGGCCTGATGGTTGATCCGGATCAGGCCGTTGTGTGGCGCGGCCCAATGCTTATGGGCGCGCTTCAACAAATGCTGGGGCAGGTTGAATGGGGTGAGCTTGATGTTCTGATCATCGACTTGCCACCAGGTACCGGCGACGTTCAGCTGACACTTTGTCAGAAAACCCAGCTGACCGGCGCAATCGTAGTTTCGACCCCACAGGATGTTGCGCTGCTTGATGCGCGCAAAGCGCTGAACATGTTCAAGACACTGAATACACCCGTCCTTGGGCTGATCGAAAACATGTCATCTTACGTTTGCCCCAAATGCGGACATGAGGCACATATTTTTGGTCACGGTGGTGTTCACGCCGAGGCAGAGAAGCTTGGCTTGCCATTTCTGGGCGAACTGCCGCTTGACCTGGAAGTGCGTCTTGCCGGAGACAACGGCACACCGATTGCAGCAGGCGAGGGGCCGTTGGCTGATGCCTACGCGCAGCTCGCGTACCGGCTGGTTGCGGGTGGCATTGCCTGAATCAAAGTGGGTAGCCGGAGAGGCACGTTCTCTGTTCAGACTTCGGCACCCGCCTGAAACCGGTTCGTTCTGAGATGTCCCGCTTTTGAAGGAGGCTATTGAATCCTAGCCTCTGGGAAATCGTGGGACATTCCAATTTCCGATAAAATAATCACGAATCTTTCGAAATCTAACTGCGGATTCGCAGTGCCTGGGGGCTGTTTGCCGTGTCTTTTCCATCCCAAAAGGCAAATTCTTAAAAATTTTCGGGATTTTATGGGAAAAATACGCACCAAAAATTTTTTCTATATATGGTGTTGCATTTTCTTTAAATCACAACAGGTAGTGCAGTTTGTTCAAAAATAGTTTGATTATGGGAACGATTCGATCCCAGTGAATGTATTGGAAGTCAATTTTCCCACAAAAAACAGTTGATTTCCATGAATTCCCATGGCATCCCTGTATCCAAGATGAGGACGGGCAAAAAAGGGGCATTCTAAAGAACCCCAAAGGCACCAAGTCAGGTTTCATACAGGCACCCGCTTTCATCTAATTTGAGATCCGGCGCGCGAGCGAGCAGACATCCCCCCAGGTGGCGCGCGCAGTCGGACATACCCCAGAAATGGGACGAGGGCGGCGGATTGAGCAGTGGCAGCGGCTCAAACCGCCGTTTCCTTTTGAGGGGCAGAACAGAGGAGCCGCAGGCACGTGGCTGGAACATTCAGAGGCGAAGGCCACCACAAGGTGGATGGCAAGGGCAGGGTGTCTATCCCGGCTCTGTTTCGTCGTGTTCTGGAAGCAGGTGATCCTGATTGGACCGAAGGACTGAACCCCCATATCGTGATTGTATATGGCAGCGAAAAACGCAAACACCTGGAGTGTTACTCTTCCGAGGCGATTTCGGAAGTCGACGAAAAAATTCGTAAATTGCCGCGAGGCTCTAAAAAACGCAAAGCTTTGCAGCGTCTCTATCACGCGCAAGCACACAATACCTCGGTTGATGAAACAGGCCGTTTGGTCCTGCCGGCCAAGTTGCGTGAAAAGATTGGTCTTGAAGGCGAGGCCTATTTCGTCGGGAACGGCGATACGTTTGAGATCTGGCATCCCGATACCTACGAGACCGAGATGTATAGCGATCTGGAAGCGGATGATGGGTTTGACCCCGACGCTGATCCGTCAGTTTATCTAGACGGTGCAGAAGGGGAATAGGCAATGGCTGCACAGGCCAGCACACTCCCTGATGCCATACCTCATGTTCCTGTTTTGCTGCGCCCACTTTTGGCAGCAGTCGCGCCAGTATCAGGTCTTTGGCTTGATGGTACCTTTGGTGCGGGCGGCTATGCACGTGGTTTGCTTGAGGCAGGCGCTGATTGTGTGATCGGTGTTGACCGTGACCCGATGGTTTTTGAGATGGCAGCGGATTGGACAAAAAAATATGGGGACCGTCTGCGCCTTGTCGAAGGCACGTTCAGCAAACTAGATACATATAGTGATACCCCGCTGGATGGTGTTGTTCTCGATCTGGGTGTTTCGTCTATGCAGCTTGACCAGGCAGAACGCGGGTTTTCATTTATGAAAGAGGGCCCGCTTGACATGCGGATGAGCCAGACTGGCCCGTCAGCCGCCGATCTGGTGAACAAAGCTACGGAATCAGAAATAGCGGATGTTCTTTTCCAGTACGGTGAAGAACGTGCTTCTCGCCGGATCGCGAAGGCGATCGTGACGGCGCGCGCTGACGCACCCTTTGAAACGACACTACAATTGGCGGATGTCATCGAGAAATGCATTCCAAGGGGCAAGCCGGGGCAAAGCCACCCGGCGACCCGCAGTTTTCAGGCCATTCGCATCGCGGTGAATGATGAATTTGGAGAGCTCGTTGCAGGGCTAGAGGCGGCAGAGCGAGCGCTCGGCGCGGGCGGGCAGCTTGCTGTCGTGACATTCCATTCACTTGAAGACCGGATTGTGAAACGTTTTTTACAGGCACGGTCGGGCGGGGGCGGGCAAGGAAGCCGCTATGCCCCTGAAACTGAACAAAAACAACCGCAGTTCAAGCTGAAGTTCCGGCGCGCAATCGGGCCGGATGATGAAGAACTGGGTGAAAATCCGCGCGCGCGATCAGCAAAATTGCGCGTTGCTATTCGTACTGGTGCTGAAGCAGCGCCACCAAACAGAACCGGGCTGGGTCTGCCCGGATTGACGGATCGGGGACGTCACTGAGATGCGTAGTTTCTTTTACATTCTTTCGGCTATGGCTGTGATGGGCTTGGCTTACTGGGCTTATCAGGAAAATTACAAAACCCAGCAAGCTGTGCGCGAAGTAAAGCGTTTGCACCGTCAAATTGGCCGGGAAAGAGAGGCTTTGGCCGTGCTGAATGCCGAATGGGCGTATCTTAACCGCCCGGACCGCCTGCGTGAACTTGCTGAAATTAACTTTGATCGTCTTGGTCTGTTGCCCTTCATGCCGGACCAGTTTGGGCGTGTTGATCAGATTGCCTTTCCCGTCGAAAATTTAGTGAGCTTGTCAAATTCAATTGACGTTTCAGGTGAAGTGAAGGTGCAACCATGACCCGGACACCTCTGCGACCATTGGCCCGTATTCTGGAAGCCCGTCAAAAAGGTGAAAACCCGGATGCGATAGAACGCGAAAACATTCGTTTGCGCCACGAAGAAATGCGCGACAAAGCGCGGGTTCGTGCCGAAGGGCGATTGCTGGTTCTTGGAGTGTTTTTCTTTTGCGCCTTTTTTCTGGTTGGTCTTCGAATGACGCATCTGTCCGGCAGTGCAGTGGAAGAGCCGAACAATGCCTATCTTGGGCCGTCAATCACGGCACAGCGCGCTGATATTACTGATAGAAACGGCCGTATACTGGCAACCAACCTGGTAACAAATTCGCTCTACGCGCAACCACCTGTCATGGTTGATCGCGTGGGTGCCGCAAAAGCGCTGGCAGCAATTTTCCCGGATCTTAACGAAGACCGCCTGATCGAAAAATTCACCGGCGAACGCACTTTTATCTGGATCAAGCGCAAACTTTCTCCTGAACAGATGCAAGCGGTGCATGACATCGGCGAACCGGGTCTGCTCTTTGGTCCGCGTGAGATGCGGCTTTATCCCAACGGCAGTGTTGCGGCGCATGTTCTTGGGGGGGCTTCGTTCGGACGAGAAGACGTTCATGCGGCCGAAGTTATTGGCACGGCAGGTGTTGAAAAGACCTTTGATGAATATCTGCGCGACCCGGCGAACAATGGCGCGCCGTTGCAATTGTCACTTGATCTGACAATTCAGGCGGCTGCTGAACAGGTGCTGAATGGCGGGATGCGCCTGATGAAAGCCAAAGGTGCGGCG
Organism: Pseudohalocynthiibacter aestuariivivens; assembly: GCF_018457175.1. GTDB lineage: Bacteria > Pseudomonadota > Alphaproteobacteria > Rhodobacterales > Rhodobacteraceae > Pseudohalocynthiibacter > Pseudohalocynthiibacter aestuariivivens. The sequence goes on along the minus strand of NZ_JAGFNU010000004.1, from coordinate 125,305 downwards.
GCGGTTCTGATGGATGTTCACACGGGTGAAATTGTGTCGCTTGTGTCCCTGCCGGATTTTGACCCGAATGACCGCCCCCGCCCCCTGACAGAAGGAGTTGCCTCTGACAGTCCACTGTTCAACCGCGCGGTACAGGGCGTTTACGAACTGGGTTCAACGTTCAAAATCTTCACGGCAGCCCAGGCCCTTGATGCACGCTTAATGAACCGGGAGACGATGATCGATATACGCGGCCCATTGCGGTGGGGACGCTTCAGGATAAGCGATTTCCATGACTACGGTGCCCAGTTATCTGTGTCGGACATCATTGTGCGCTCGTCGAATATTGGCACGGCCCGCATCGCTCAGCAAATCGGACCGGCACGCCAGCGCGCGTTTTTGGGGTCGCTCGGATTACTTGAACCAACACCAGTTGAAATGGTTGAAGCATCAGGCGGGCGTCCGCTATTGCCGCCGAACTGGTCCGAGCTTTCAGCGATGACAATTTCATATGGCCATGGCTTGTCAACTAGCCCGATGCACCTTGCCGCTGCCTATGCGTCCCTTCTGAACGGCGGTACGCGTGTCATGCCAACCCTTTTGCTTCAGGACGGTCCGCAACACGGAGAGCGGGTGGTTTCAACTGATACATCCGCCATAGTGCGCGATTTGTTGCGTCAGGTGGTTGTGCGAGGCACGGCAAGCTTTGGTGAAGTTCCGGGTTACGCCGTCGGCGGAAAGACCGGAACTGCAGACAAACCCCGCGAAAACGGCGGCGGCTACTATGACGACAAAGTAATTGCCACCTTTGCCTCTGTTTTCCCGGCAAATGATCCAAAATATGTTCTGATTGTTACCCTGGATGAGCCAGAAGTTCATACGCTGGGTGAGATGCGCAGAACTGCGGGATGGACTGCTGTGCCGGTTGCGGCAGAGATTATCCGCCGCGTTGCTCCGCTGCTTGGCCTCAGACCACAGATTGAACCTTCCCCAGCATCTGGGATAACACTGACCAGCAACTAGCAGAACAGGCGGGCCGATGCCGGATCAGACAGCGAAATCACTATCACAGCTTGGTTTGACCGCATCAGATGGGCGCGATGTTCGGGTGACGGGCCTTTCGGTTGATAGCCGAAACGTAAAGGCAGGCCACCTTTTTGCTGCCTTGCCGGGCACGAAGTTTCATGGTGGAGAGTTTATTCAGTTTGCTCTGCGAATGGGTGCAGGTTCTATTCTGACTGACAGGGCTGGCGCAGACATTGCAAAAGTAGAGCTTTCTGCTACGCCTGATGTGCCTGTTGTACTGGCAGAGGATCCGCGTCAGACGCTCGCCTACGCTTCGGCGCTTTGGTTTGGTGCGCAACCCGAAGTCATGGTCGCCGCGACCGGAACAAACGGTAAAACCTCTGTTGCAACTTTCACGCGCCAGATATGGGAACTAATGGGGATTGCAGCCGCCAACCTTGGAACAACAGGCGTCGAAGGGGCGTTCAAAGCACCTCTTGCGCATACAACGCCCGAACCGATCACGCTCCATCGTCTTTTGGCAGAAATGGCCGGGGCAGGTGTTACGCATGCCGCGATGGAAGCGTCGAGCCACGGTCTGGCACAGCGCCGCCTCGACGGTGTACAACTGGCGGCGGCGGCATTTACCAACTTCACGCAGGACCATCTGGATTACCACGCAAGTTTTGAAGAGTATTTCGGTGCAAAGGTGGGCTTGTTTTCACGCGTTTTGTCGGAAGACGGTACTGCCGTTATTAACATCGACGACCCTAAAGGTGAAACGGTGGTAGAGATTGCACGGGCGCGTGGCCAGCGGGTGATCACCGTTGGACGTAGCCGAACGGCTGATCTGCTTATTCTGGGCCAGCGCTATGATCCAACGGGGCAAGAATTGCTCTTTGAATGGGAAGGCACATCACGGCAGGTACGTTTGGCGTTGGTAGGTGGGTTTCAGGCGGAAAACGTTTTGGCCGCAGCCGGGCTTGTGATTGGAACCGGGTCTGACGCTTCAGAGGTGTTTGACACCCTGCAGGAACTTCAGACCGTGACCGGGCGCATGCAGCTCGCAGCAACACGAGAGAACGGTGCACCGGTCTATGTCGATTATTCACATACGCCCGATGCAGTGGCGACTGCACTGAACGCGCTTCGCCCGCACGTTATGGGGCGGTTGATTGTTGTGCTTGGGGCTGGTGGTGACCGCGATACAAGCAAACGGGTGTTGATGGGGCAGGCGGCAGCCGAAAATGCCGATGTTGTTTTTGTGACCGACGACAATCCGCGTTCTGAAGACCCGTCAGCGATACGCGCGATGGTTATGTCCGGTTGCCCCCAGGCAAAGGAAGTCGGGGACCGGGCTGAGGCGATCCTGCGGGGCGTTGATGCGCTTGGACCCGGAGACGCGTTGTTGATTGCGGGCAAGGGCCATGAAACCGGGCAGGTGGTTGGGGATGATGTATTGCCCTTCAACGATGTCGAACAGGCCAGCGTTGCAGTTGCCGCACTAGAAGGTCGGCTGGCATGAGCACGCTCTGGACATCCGCAGAGGCGGCCAAAGCGACGGGCGGTAGATCGACAGTCAAGTGGCAGGCGAGTGGAATATCAATCGATACCCGATCGATAGAGCCGGGCGATCTTTTCGTTGCTCTGAAAGATCTACGAGACGGTCATGACTTTGTCGCACAGGCGCTTGAAAAAGGTGCTGCTGCAGCCATGGTTTCCCATGTTCCCGACGGTGTGGTGAAAGATGCTCCTTTGTTGATCGTGGATGACGTGCTTGTCGCGCTGCAGGATTTGGGCAAGGCGGGGCGGGCGCGTTTCAAGGGCAAACTTGTAGGTGTCACCGGATCCGTGGGCAAAACATCTACGAAAGAAATGTTGCGCGATGTTCTTGCAAGACAGGGCAAGGTTCACGCTGCCGAAAAAAGTTTCAACAACCACTGGGGCGTTCCGATCACCTTGGCGCGAATGCCGCAGGATGCGGATTTTGCGGTGGTTGAAATAGGCATGAACCACCCGGGCGAAATTTCACCCTTGGCTAAAATGGCGCGTCCGCATGTCGCGATGATTACGATCATTGCGCCGGCACATATGGAAGCTTTTAAAAGCCTTGAAGGAATCGCCCACGAAAAGGCGGCGATCTTTGATGGTTTGGTCAAAGGGGGATCGGCCGTTTTGAACGGGGACGGTGACGTTGCTGCGATTTTGAAGAAAGCTGCGGAAAAGAAAGCGGCGACATGCCTGAGCTTTGGCGAAGGTGAGAAAAACACCTACCAGCTTCGCGAAGTGCGCATCGTTGGGGATATGACAGTGGCGAAAGCGCACCTGCCCAAGGATGGTGACGTTTTGTTCAAAGTCAAAAGCGCTGGGCGTCATTTTGCGACCAACGCACTGGGTGTTCTTGCGGTGTTGGACGCGTTGGGTGCTGACAGCAGCATGGGTGCTCGCGATCTGGCGCTCTGGAGCCCACCGATCGGGCGCGGTAAGCGCGAAACACTGGTTTTGGATGCCGTCGAAGTCGAAATGCGGATGGACCTCATCGACGATTCCTACAATGCGAATCCAACCTCAATGCGAGCCGCGCTCGAGGTATTAGCTGCAGCACACACCACAAATGGCGTCGGACGCGTGGCAACGGGACGGCGTATCGCAATTTTGGGCGATATGCTAGAACTTGGTCCCAATGAAATCAGGCTGCATAAAAATATCGCCTCATTGCCAAGTTTGACGGGGATCGAGTTGATCCACTGTGTCGGCCCACGTATGCGGCATCTATGGAAATCTTTACCAGAATTTAAACGCGGAAAATGGTTTGAAACGGCTGAGGAAATCGCGCGCGATATACATCATCTAGTTGATGCGGGTGATGTTGTGATGGTCAAAGGGTCACTTGGCGCACGTGTCGGGCTAGTGGTTGACGCCATCCGAAAACTGGGTCATCCGGTCGCGGACGACAACGAAGGAATGTGAAAAGATGCTTTACTGGCTGACAGAGTTTTCGGATGGGGGCGATTTTTTCAACCTCTTTCGCTATATCACATTCCGTGCGGGGGCCGCATTTTTCACGGCTTTGATATTTGGATTCCTTTTTGGAAAGCCCCTGATCAATCTGTTGCGCAGACGTCAAAGAAACGGCCAGCCCATTCGTGAAGACGGCCCGGAAAGCCACATAGAATCTAAGGCGGGAACGCCCACGATGGGCGGTGTTCTGATACTAGGGGCTTTGACGGTATCAACATTGCTGTGGGCACGCCCCGACAACCCTTATGTCTGGATGACCCTGTTCGTAACGATTGGTTTTGGACTAATTGGGTTTGTCGACGATTTTCAAAAGGTTAGCAAGAATAACGCCAAAGGGGTATCAGGTAAGGTCCGTTTTGGAATTGGCTTGCTGATCGCGCTCATTGCGGGCTACTGGGCCGCGCATTTCCACCCCGATGCGCTGACCTACAAACTCGCGCTTCCGGTCTTTAAAGACACGCTTATCAACCTCGGCTTCCTGTTTGTACCTTTTGCGATGATCGTGATCGTGGGGTCTGCTAATTCCGTGAACCTGACAGATGGGCTCGATGGTTTGGCCATCATGCCGGTTATGATTGCAGCAGGGGCATTGGGGATAATTGCTTATGCGGTTGGCCGGGTCGATTTTACCGAATATCTGGATGTGCACTATGTGCCGGGTACAGGAGAATTGCTTATCTTTACGGCAGGGCTGATTGGCGGCGGGCTTGGCTTTCTTTGGTACAACGCCCCCCCTGCAGCGGTCTTTATGGGGGATACCGGCTCGCTGGCGCTGGGCGGTGCCTTGGGGTCGATTGCGGTGGCGACGAAACATGAACTGGTGCTGGCGATTATCGGTGGCTTGTTTGTTGTCGAAGCCCTGTCAGTCATTATTCAGGTGCTCTATTTCAAACGGACGGGAAAACGCGTTTTCCTGATGGCCCCGATCCATCATCACTTCGAAAAGAAAGGCTGGGCAGAACCACAGATTGTGATCAGGTTCTGGATTATTTCCCTGATCCTTGCACTGATCGGGCTTGCAACGCTGAAAATCAGGTAAGCTGCGTGTAATGGTTGCCGCATTAGCATCATATAAAGGTTCGCGGGCATGATTCCGGTTAAAGGATACAATGGCAAGAAAGTCGCGGTCCTTGGGCTTGGCCGTTCAGGTATGGCAACTGCGCTGGCTTTGGAAGAGGGTGGAGCAATTCCACTGCTGTGGGACGATAGTGCCGAAGCACGGGCGACAGCCGAGATGATGGATTTCACCCCCGTCGATCTCACCCGCGCCAATGCATTTGATGATGTCACGTCGCTGATTGTTTCCCCCGGTATTCCGCATCTCTACCCAGCACCTCATCCGATCATTGAAAAAGCGATGGCCGCTGGTGTGCCCGTTGACAATGATATCGGGCTTTTCTTTCAGTCGTTTGCGACGCTGGATTGGGAAAGCTTTAGCACCATGCCGCGGGTTATAGCGGTTACGGGCTCGAACGGTAAATCCACAACTGCCGCACTGATCCATCATGTTTTGGAAGAAGTCGGAAAGCCAAGCCAACTGGCTGGTAATATTGGCCGGGGTGTGTTGGATCTGGAACCGGCGCACGACGGCGAAGTGGTGGTGTTGGAACTCTCGAGTTATCAGACAGAACTTGCCCGTGCGATGACACCTGATATCGCTGTCTTTACGAACCTCACCCCGGACCACTTGGAGCGTCACGGCGGTAAAGGCGGGTATTTTGCGGCCAAGCGTCGCCTGTTTGCCGAAGGTGGGCCAGACCGCGCCGTGATTGGCGTTGATGAAGCGGAAGGCCGGTTTCTGGCCAATCAAATGTCTGAAGGCAGTACAGATGACCGCGTGATCAGGGTGTCGGTCGATTCAAAACTGACGGGTGTAGGTTGGTTTGTTTTTTCACGCAAAGGCTTCCTTTCGGAGTATCGCAAAGGAAAGCAAGCCGGCTCTATCGATCTGCGTGCGATCAAAGGCTTGCCGGGAACACATAATCATCAGAACGCCTGCGCTGCCTATGCTGCCGTGCGTGCGCTCGGGGTTGCCCCACGCGTGATTGAACAAGCTTTTCACAGTTTTCAGGGGTTGCCGCACCGAAGCCAGATTGTCGGCGAAAAAGCTGGCATCACCTTTGTTAACGATTCCAAAGCGACAAATGTTGATAGCGCAGCAAAGGCATTGCAGGCGTTTTCCCACATTCGCTGGATCGCTGGGGGGCTCGGCAAGGATGGCGGTATCGCGGCACTGACGTCGCATCTGGACGCTGTCGTGAAGGCCTATCTTATCGGCCATTCCGCCAAGGATTTTGCGCTGGAACTGGGCGAAACACCCTACGAGATTTGCGAAACCATGGCCGAGGCCGTAGCACGTGCATCAGAAGAGGCACAAACCGGCGAAACAGTTTTGCTGGCACCCGCAGCGGCGAGTTTTGATCAATACCCGAATTTTGAAAAACGCGGCGAAGATTTCATGGCCGAAGTTCAGCGCTGGCTGGATCAGGACTGAGCGGCGATTGCGGTACCCGCGGCCCAGCCAGATGACCAGGCCCATTGGAAATTGTATCCACCCAACCATCCAGTTACGTCTACAACCTCGCCAATGAAGTAAAGACCGGGAACGTCTTTGGTCTCCATTGTTTTTGACGAAAGCACCTCGGTGTCGACGCCACCTACAGTGACCTCTGCGGTGCGATACCCTTCGGTGCCGCTAGGGATCAGTTGCCAGTTGTGTAGTTTTTCTACGAGTGCACTTAACGCGATATCGCTGAAATCGGCCAGATTGCCCGAAACCGATGCCATTTCGCAAAGATATGAAGCCAACCGTTTGGGAAGATAGTCACCCAAGACATTCGAAATGCTGCGGCGCCCATAGGTTTGGCGTTGCTGCCGGAGTTCAGACAGTAAATCAACCTGCGGCAACAAAGAAAGGGTCACCGCCTCTGTTTCGCGCCAAAAGCTGGAAACCTGCAGGATGGCCGGGCCAGACATGCCCCGATGGGTAAACAAAACGGCTTCTTCGAACTGCGCACCACCTGCTTCGGCGCGGCAGTCCACGGCAACGCCAGCGAGGGGTTTTAGCCCAGCCATGACTTTGTCACCGAAGGTAAAAGGCACCAACCCGGCCCGGGTTTCTGTGACCTTCAGACCAAATTGCTGGGCGATCTGGTAGCCAAACCCAGTCGCACCCATTTTCGGAATAGATTTCCCGCCACAGGCCACAACAAGGTTTTTGCAGGTGGCAAACTGTGATTTTCCATCGTGCGTCAGTGTCAGGCAAAAGCCTGATTCAGTCTTCGCTATGTCGGAGGCACTGGTATTCAACCAAAGCTCTGCGCCTGCTTTGGTCATCTCGGCTTGCAGCATCTTGATGATGTCTTTGGCCGAAGTGTCACAGAACAACTGACCAAGGGTTTTTTCGTGGTAGGAGATGCCATATTTCGAAACTAATTCGATAAAATCCCATTGCGTATAACGGTTTAGCGCGGATTTTGCGAAATGCGGGTTGTTGCTGATGAAGTTCACAGAGCTTGTGTGAAGGTTGGTGAAATTGCAGCGGCCACCACCCGAAACGCGGATTTTTTCACCAGCTGCTTTTGTGTGATCGATCACCAGTGTGTGACCATGCGCATAGGCGGCACACATCATTCCGGCGGCTCCTGCACCCAGGATTATCGTGTCAAATTCGCTCAAGTTTGTCCCCTTGTTGCGCCTGCTGATCATGATCAACAAAAAACCGCAAGAGCGCGAACGCATACTAGCGTCAACGGGTTCAGTAGGTTACACTGTCGTTAGACCCGGAAAACGGGCGAAAATTGAGGCAGTATCAGGCGGTACCCCATGACGGAAATGGTCTATGGCACGATTCATGTGCGTGACGGCGAACCGGTTTTGCCACGCTGGTGGCGGACAATCGATAAATGGACGCTTTCCTCCATTTTAATCCTCTTTGGAATTGGTATTCTTCTTGGTCTGGCGGCGTCGCCGCCCCTTGCATCAAAAAATGGATTTCAACCATTCCATTACGTTGAACGGCAAGCGCTGTTTGGGGCAATTGCCTTATCGGCGATGGTGCTGACTTCGATGATGTCACCCAACCTTGTCCGTCGCCTTGGCGTGCTGGGTTTTCTGGTTGCTTTTGGGGCGCTGATTTTGCTCCCGGTATTGGGAACGGATTTTGGCAAGGGTGCCACACGCTGGTATTCGCTTGGGTTTGCGGCGGTGCAACCGTCAGAGTTTCTGAAACCCGGATTCGTTATTATGGCTGCGTGGTTGCTGGCTGCGAGCCAGGAAATTAACGGCCCCCCCGGTAAACGTGTGTCTTTCCTTCTGACGCTGGTGATTGTGGGCTTTCTGGCTGCGCAGCCAGATTTTGGTCAGGCCTGTTTGATCCTTTTCGGATGGGGAGTCATGTATTTTGTGGCTGGCGCACCGTTTACCCTGCTGATTATTATGGCCGGTCTCGTCGCCTTGTCAGGTACGATTGCTTACAACAGTTCAGACCATTTTGCCCGTAGGATTGACGGTTTTCTGTCGCCCGATGTCGATCCGACAACACAGATGGGCTATGCCACAGACGCAATCCGTGAAGGTGGTTTTTTTGGGGTAGGTGTCGGTGAAGGACAGGTCAAATGGTGGTTGCCGGACGCGCATACAGATTTCATCATTGCGGTGGCGGCCGAAGAATACGGGTTGATCCTTGTTCTTACCATTATTGCACTTTTTTCGTTTATCACAGTTCGGTCTCTTTTACGTCTGATGCGTGAACGCGACCCTTTCATTCGTCTCGCTGGTACAGGGCTTGTCTGCATGTTTGGCGTCCAAGCCTTCATCAATATGGGCGTCGCGGTGCGCCTGTTGCCAGCCAAAGGCATGACGCTACCGTTTGTCAGCTATGGCGGATCATCCTTGATCGCCGGCGGTATTGCGGTTGGCATGTTGCTGGCGTTTACGCGGACACGACCGCAGGGTGAAATTGCTGACCACTTCAACGGCAGGGGGCGCTAGTCGATGTCCAAAAAGCCGCTATTGGTGATTGCAGCAGGTGGCACGGGCGGGCACATGTTTCCCGCACAGGCCCTGTCAGAGGTAATGTTGCGCAAAGGATGGCGTGTAAAGCTTTCGACGGATGCCCGCGGCGCGCGCTATACCGGCGGTTTTCCACATGTCGTGGAAATCGACACGATATCGTCGGCAACTTTTGCGCGGGGCGGGATTCTCGCAAAGGCGATGGTTCCGCTGCGCATTCTGGCAGGAACCGTTTCGACGGTCTTTAAGTTTTTATTCGACAAACCCGCGGTTGTAGTGGGTTTTGGGGGCTATCCGACAATTCCTGCCCTTGGTGCCGCCTGGATTTTGCGCGTGCCCAGAATGATACATGAGCAAAACGGTGTTCTTGGACGAGTAAACAAAATCTTTGCGCGGCGCGTCGACACGGTTGCGTGCGGAACATGGCCGACAAAATTGCCAGAAGGCGTAAATGGCGGACATATCGGCAATCCGGTTCGCTCCGCCGTACACGCCCGAGCGGGTGCGCCTTATATTCCGCCTGGTGACTATCCGATGTCTATTCTTGTTATGGGGGGTAGCCAGGGTGCGCGCATTCTTTCAGATGTGGTGCCTGACGCCATTGCTGCCTTGCCAGAGCAATATCTGAAAAACCTGCGTGTCAGCCATCAGGCCCGCAAGGAAGACCAGATGCGAGTCGCCGCATTTTATGCGTCGCGCGGCATCAACGCGGAGGTCGAGCCCTTCTTTAATGATATTCCCAGCCGAATTTCCGAAGCGCAACTTGTTGTAAGTCGTGCTGGCGCATCGTCCGTTGCTGATATCAGCGTTATTGGGCGCCCCTCAATTCTGATACCCTATGCCGCCGCGACCGAAGACCACCAAAGCGCGAATGCGCGTGGGTTGGTGGAAGCAAATGCTGCAATACTTATTCCGGAATCGGCTCTTGAACCTGCCGCGTTATCCGCGCAAATAGAGGCGGTTTTCAGTAATCCGAAAGCGGCGGTTAAAATGGCGTCGGCGGCCCTGTCTCAGGGGCGGCCCGATGCGACCGACGATTTGGTGGAACTGGTTGAAAACCTTGCAAGCCAAGGACAAAGAGTATGAGTGCCGCAACCAAATTACCGACGCAGCTCGGCTCCATCCATTTTGTCGGTATCGGTGGTATCGGCATGTCCGGCATTGCCGAAGTTTTGCTCAATCACGGCTATACGGTGCAGGGGTCTGACATTAAGGAAACCAAGATCACCAACCGGCTAAAGAACCTGGGCGCAAAGATTTTCATCGGCCAGCGTGCCGAAAATCTGGAAGATGCCGAAGTTGTCGTAATCTCATCCGCAATCAAGCCTGGGAATACGGAGCTGGATGAAGCACGTTCACGCGGCCTTCCCGTTGTGCGTCGGGCTGAAATGCTGGCCGAACTGATGCGGCTTAAGTCCAATATTGCCGTTGCAGGCACCCACGGAAAAACAACGACCACAACAATGGTAGCCACTCTGCTGGATGCCGGTGGATTTGATCCAACCGTGATCAATGGCGGAATTATCCACGCCTATGATTCAAACGCACGCCGTGGCGAAGGCGAATGGATGGTTGTCGAAGCGGATGAAAGCGACGGCACCTTTAACCGTTTGCCAGCCACAATTGCAATCGTCACCAACATTGACCCGGAACACATGGAGCACTGGGGCGATTTCGATAGTCTGAGGGCGGGTTTTTACCAGTTTGTTTCAAACATTCCGTTTTATGGCCTTGCGGTTTGCTGCACGGATCATCCGGAAGTTCAGGCGCTGGTTGGACGTATCACGGACCGCCGTGTCGTAACCTTTGGCTTTAACGCCCAGGCGGACGTGCGTGCCGCGAACCTGACTTACAAGGCCGGTGTTGCGCATTTTGATATCCATCTGCAAGCCGAGGACAAAGTGATTGAAGGGTGTTCCTTGCCCATGCCGGGCGATCACAACGTATCCAATGCGCTTTCCGCAGTCGCGGTTGCGCGCCATCTGGGTATGAAGCTTGATGAGATCAGAAAAGCATTGGCAAGTTTTGGCGGTGTAAACCGCCGGTTCACCAAAATAGGTGAAGTCAATGGTGTCACGATTATTGACGATTATGGCCACCACCCGGTTGAAATTACCGCTGTTCTCAAAGCGGCACGCCAAGCTTGTGACGGTCGCGTTATCGCGGTGCATCAGCCGCATCGCTACACGCGCCTGCATTCTCTTTTCGATGATTTTTGCGCTTGCTTTAATGATGCTGATGTTGTCGGTATTTCAAAGGTCTACGCTGCGGGCGAAGACCCTATCGAGGGGGCGAGCCGGGATGATCTGGTTGCGGGTCTCGTTCGGCACGGCCACCGTCACGCCTGCGCCATAATGGACGAAGATGGTCTGGAACGTCTGGTTCGTGAAGAAGCAAAGCCCGGTGATATGGTTGTTTGCCTCGGTGCAGGTACGATATCTGCATGGGCGCATGGTTTGCCGGAAAGGCTGAAGACATGACGACGTCTCTTTATCTGGCCTGTTTTTGGGCGATAGCTGCGACTTTCGTTGCGCTGTTGCCGATGCGGTTGCAATACGTACCGGGTGTCTCACTCTTGTTGCTTGCACCGCTTTTGATGGGTTATCTGGCCTACGAGCACAATGTCTGGATCGTATTGCTTGCGTTTGCCGCTGTGATTTCAATGTTCCGTCGACCGCTGGTTTATTACATTGTAAAGTTGTATAATTTTCCATCCAGACAATCAAAACAAGAAGGCACAGACCAATGAACACGTCACTTGTTCTTACGCTTCTGTGGATGATCATCGCGAATGTTTCCGCTATTTTGCCGAGCAAAGACAACTATTGGAGCCGCGCTTACGGTTTGATCGCGATCGGCGTGCCATTGCTCGGGTATCTGACATATGAAAATGGCCCTTGGGTCGGCCTGATTGCGCTGGCGGCGGGCGCGTCGATGTTGCGCTGGCCAATTGTCTATCTGGGCCGGTGGTTGCGGCATCTCGTTCTGGGCGGAGCCAATGATCCTTCCTGAGGTGCGCGGCAGATTAACACCAAACCGGACGCTTGATGATCTCACCTGGCTCAGGGTGGGTGGCCCTGCGGATTATTTGTTTCAGCCTGCCGATATCGAGGACCTGGCAACTTTTTTGCGCAACCTTCCAGCCGACATTGCAGTGTTTCCCATGGGCGTTGGGTCGAACCTGATCGTGCGTGATGGCGGTATCCGGGCGGTCGTAATCCGGTTGGGGCGGGGGTTCAACGACATCAGTATCGAAGATAGTCGCGTTACAGCGGGTGTTGCAGCACTTGACGCCCATGTGGCGCGCCGCGCTGCAGAAGCGGGTATTGATCTTACCTTTCTGAGAACGATACCGGGCGCAATTGGTGGTGCTGTTCGCATGAACGCCGGATGTTACGGCACTTATACCGCTGATGCATTTGTCTCTGCACGCGCTGTCACGCGTGAGGGTGAAATTGTGACCCTGACTGCGGATGATCTGAATTTTCGCTACCGGGCAACGGATCTGCCGGAAGGCTGGGTCATTGTTGATGCCGTATTTGAAGGATCACGCGAAGAACCACAGGTGTTGGCAAAGCGGATGGAAAAGCAGCTTGCAAAACGCGACGAAACCCAACCCACAAAAGACCGGACGGCTGGCAGCACCTTTCGCAATCCTGCCGGGTTTAGCTCCACCGGCAAAGACGATGACAGGCATGATCTGAAGGCCTGGAAGGTTATCGATGACGCCGGAATGCGTGGCGCAACGCGGGGCGGGGCGCAGATGTCACCGATGCATCCGAACTTTCTGGTGAATATTGGCAACGCAACGGCTGCTGATCTTGAAGGATTAGGCGAAGAAGTAAGAAAAAGGGTTTTCCAACACAGTGGAATAACGCTAGAGTGGGAGATCAAGAGGGTCGGTGAACCGGCCCCTGAAAAATGAATAAAAACAAAGGCCCGGAAGCGGGTCGAAAATAACAAGGGTCAGCAATATGACCCAATTGGCGGTACGAGGTGGGTATGTCGAGCAGGGCAACCCAAAAAGTAGCGGTTTTGATGGGCGGATTCTCGGCTGAGCGCGAGGTTTCACTGTCGACCGGGCGTGAATGCGCCGCTGCTTTGAGGGACGAAGGATTTGAGGTGGTAGAGGTGGACGCTGGTCCAGACCTTGCTGCGCGTCTTGTCGATATAAATCCTGACGTTGTTTTTAATGCGCTTCACGGTCGGTGGGGGGAAGACGGCTGCGTTCAGGGAATGCTCGAATGGTTGAAAATTCCATACACGCATTCCGGTGTTCTGGGCTCTGCACTTGCGATGGACAAAGATCGTTCAAAGGAAGTGTTTCGTGTTGCAGGTTTGCCTGTCGTCGATAGCATTATCGCCAAAACGTCTGATGTGGCAGCGGACCACGTGATGACACCGCCCTATGTTGTTAAACCCAACAATGAAGGCTCATCTGTTGGTATTTACATAGTGCATGAATCCGCCAACGGGCCGCCGAAAATGTCATCAGCCATGCCCGAAACCGTGATGGTCGAGACTTATGCACCAGGCCGCGAATTGACCACGACCGTGATGGATGACCGGGCTTTGACCGTGACCGATATCCTGACCGACGGCTGGTACGATTACGATGCAAAATATGTCGAAGGTGGCTCGCGCCACGTGTTGCCCGCCGACATACCAGGCGAGATATTTGACGCCTGCATGGAGTACGCCGTGCGCGCGCATGACGCCCTTGGGTGCAGAGGTTTAAGCCGTACTGATTATCGTTGGGATGAATCCCGGGGGCTCGATGGACTGATCTTACTGGAAACGAATAACCAACCGGGCATGACACCAACGTCGCTCGCGCCTGAACAGGCGGCTCATCTTGGCATCTCTTTCGGGGCCTTGTGTCGCTGGATGGTGGAGGATGCGTCATGCGACAGATGAAAGCATCCCACCGCGAGAACACCAGCCCCCGCGATCCGGCACCAAGCCGGCTGTCATACAGGTATCAACGGCTGTTGCTTACACCATTGTTCCGAACATTCCTGCGGGTTGGTTTGCCAATGGGTGCGGCATTTGCGCTTGGTATGGCTGTATTGGGGAACGCAGATAACCGCGATGCGATTGCATTACGGATCACCGAAATTCGCAATTCGATTGAAGAACGTCCGGAATTCATGGTCAAGCTCATGGCGATTGACGGTGCATCGCCGGAAGTAAACGGCGACATTCGCGAGATTGTGCCAATTGATTTTCCGCTCAGTTCTTTTGATCTCGACCTCGAAGAAATGCGCCTGACCATTGCGGAACTGGATGCGGTCGCATCTGCAGAAGTCCGAATTCGGGCCGGCGGCGTTTTGCAGATAGATGTTATTGAGCGGATTCCTTCGGTTGTCTGGCGTGGCCCGCAAGGTGTTGAACTGCTCGATAGTACGGGGCACCGGGTTGGCGCGTTGATCGCCCGGGCTGAGCGCCCTGATCTACCGCTGCTGACAGGGGAGGGGGCCGAACTCGCGGTGCCCGAAGCACTCGATCTTTTCGCTGCAGCAGAACCGTTGGCGAGCCGGGTGCGTGGTCTCGTCCGGATGGGAGAACGGCGCTGGGATGTTGCACTTGATCGCAATCAGCGAATCCTCTTGCCAGAAGAAAACCCGGTCGAGGCGATTGAGCGTGTGATTGCACTGGATCATGTGCAAGACCTCATGGCGCGCGACCTTGTCGTAATTGATATGCGCAACCAAAACCGCCCAACAGTCCGGCTCGCAGAGACAGCAGTTACCGAACTGCGCAGGATCCGTGGACAGGTTCTAGGAGACACGACTCAATGATGACGAACCTCTATGAAAGCCAGCGGGCAATGCGAAATATGCGCAAAGCAGCGATGCAGCGCGGTGTGGTGGCAATTCTGGACATTGGTACATCTAAGGTCGCTTGCCTTGTTTTGCGCTTTGACGGGCCAGAGCATTTTGGAGAGCAAGACGGTATCGGATCAATGGCCGGTCAGTCCAGCTTTCGGGTGATTGGTGCCGCGACAACCCGTTCACGTGGGGTAAGTTTTGGTGAAATCGATGCCATGCAGGAAACCGAGCGCGCGATCCGAACCGCAGTGCAGGCCGCGCAGAAGATGGCAAATGTCCGGGTCGACCATGTCATCGCTTGTTTTTCCGGGGCTCAACCCAGATCCTACGGGCTGGCGGGCGAGATTGAGCTTCAGGACAGTGTTGTAACGGAACAGGACATCGCGCGCGTTCTTTCGGCATGCGATATGCCGGATTATGGGCAGGGTCGTGAAGTTTTACATGCGCAGCCTGTTAATTTTGCGATTGACCATCGCAGCGGGTTAAACGATCCGCGCGGCCAAATCGGCAATCGTCTGGCTGTAGATATGCATATGATGACAGTGGACAGCACAGCAATCCAAAACCTGCTCTATTGTATTAAGCGATGTGATCTTGAGCTCGCGGGGCTTGCGTCTTCGGCCTATGTGTCGGGTGTTTCCTCGCTGGTTGAGGATGAGCAGGAACTGGGCGCAGCCTGCATAGACCTTGGCGGCGGTGCGACCGGTTTGTCGATTTTCATGAAAAAACACATGATCTATTCCGATGGCGTGCGCTTGGGCGGCGAACATGTGACCGGAGATATATCCAAAGGGCTGCAGGTCCCGTTGACGGTGGCTGAACGGATCAAGACATTCTACGGCGGGGTTGTTGCGACCGGAATGGATGACCGCGAAATGATCGAAATCGGCGGAGAGACCGGTGACTGGGAGCACGACAGGCGTACTGTCAGCCGCGCAGAGCTGATCGGAATCATGCGCCCCCGTGTCGAAGAGATTCTTGAAGAGGTGCGCGCCCGTCTGGATGCTGCCGGGTTCGACAGGCTTCCAAGTCAGCAAATCGTTCTGACGGGTGGGGGCAGTCAGATTCCGGGACTTGATGGGCTTGCCTCGCGCATTCTTGGCCAGCAGGTGAGACTTGGTCGTCCGCTACGCGTTCAGGGACTACCCCAAGCCGCTACGGGTGCCGCTTTTGCGTCCTCTGTGGGGTTGTGTCTCTTTGCGGCCCACCCGCAAGACGAGTGGTGGGATTTTGAAATTCCCGCAGAACGATACCCGGCGCGTTCGCTGCGCCGCGCCGTTAAATGGTTTAGGGACAACTGGTAGACCGCAACATCTAGCTAACCCGGCGAAATCCCGCCGAAGCCGCCCCAAAAATGTCTATATTTTGTGTCTTTTGGGTGTTTTTTAGGTGACGTTGCGGCTTTGTAACGGTAGGATTGACGTGGATTAGGGGCAAATTGCCAACAGAGTAAGTTAACACACAGGCGGATAAATCGATGACATTGAACCTCATGATGCCAGGGCAGGATGATTTGAAACCACGTATTACGGTTTTTGGCGTAGGTGGTGCGGGCGGCAACGCCGTGAACAATATGATCGATAAGCAGCTTGAAGGCGTCGAGTTTGTTGTGGCGAACACCGATGCCCAGGCGCTGCAGTCCAGCAAATCTGGGGCGAAAATCCAGATGGGTGTTAAAGTTACTGAAGGTCTGGGCGCTGGCGCCCGGCCTGCAGTTGGTGCCGCCGCCGCCGAAGAAACGATCGAAGCAATCGTCGATCATCTGGCTGGGGCGCATATGTGTTTCATCACTGCTGGTATGGGTGGGGGCACCGGTACCGGCGCGGCACCGATTATCGCGCAAGCCGCGCGCGAGCTTGGTGTGCTGACAGTTGGTGTTGTGACGAAGCCTTTTCAGTTTGAGGGAATCAAACGGATGAAACAGGCCGAAGACGGCGTTGACGCGCTTCAAAAGGTTGTCGATACGCTGATCATCATCCCAAACCAAAACCTGTTCCGTCTGGCCAATGAAAAAACCACCTTCACCGAAGCGTTTAGCATGGCAGATGATGTTCTGTATCAGGGCGTTAAAGGCGTGACCGATCTAATGGTTCGGCCCGGTTTGATCAATCTCGACTTTGCTGATGTCCGTGCTGTGATGGATGAGATGGGCAAAGCGATGATGGGAACCGGCGAATCAGAAGGTGAAGATCGCGCTATTCAGGCAGCGGAAAAAGCGATTGCCAATCCATTGCTTGATGAGATCAGCCTGCGTGGCGCACGTGGTGTTCTTATCAACATCACTGGCGGCTACGATCTTACGCTGTTTGAGCTTGACGAAGCAGCAAATCGCATTCGGGAAGAAGTGGATGCAGAGGCGAACATTATTGTCGGCTCTACTTTGGATACTTCCATGGAAGGTATGATGCGCGTTTCTGTTGTTGCGACGGGAATCGACGCAAGCGAAATTGTTCCGGAAGTTCCGGTCGCACGCCGCCGTATGGCAGAGCCTCTTCAGCCAAAACAACACGCGACTGAAGAACAAGAGGAGTATGCAGAAGCTGAATTCGTTGCCGAATCAGTATCTGAACCAGAACAATCCCTGTTCGAAGATTTGGATGCGCAAACAGCCGCAGCGGAAGAACAGGCGGAAGATATTTTTGACGACTTTGATGAAAGCGACGATCTTCCACCACCCGCCTATAAGCCACAATCAGAAGCGTCTGATTCGCAGTTCGACGCACGTGCAGAGGCGACCGAGTTTGTTGCACCACGGGCCCCGACGCCGGGTACGCCATCGCCCGAGGCGATTGCGAGGTTGCAGGCCGCTGTGCAAAAGGCTCCCGCAACACAAAGCATGGCACCTCGCCGTGAGCCGGAACAAACGCAGCCAAGGGCAGAAAACCGCCCTAGATTTGGTATCAATTCTTTGATCAATCGGATGACGGGGCATGGCACCGAACCTGGCGAAACACAGAGCCAGTCGACGCGACGTCAACCGCCGGTTCAGTCTTACGAGAGCGATTCCGAGACTGATCCTGAGCAGGAACGCATCGAAATTCCGGCGTTTCTCCGCCGTCAAGCCAACTGAGTCGGTTTAATAAATGTTAAAGAAAGGCCGGATTTATCCGGCTTTTTTTTATTTATAAACAGTGATTTATATCACCTTCATAAATTTTTCGGCAATTTATCGCGCATATTAATTTACGATGTTTCAGAACGTTGCAAAGATTGAGTTGAGCTATTGGCCCTCTGCATTTACCTCAACGGTGCCGGCCACTGATACGTGCCGTGCTTTGCTGAAGGGGTTTGTTTTGCAAACAACGATCAAATCGCCAGTTCGCTTCGATGGAGTCGGGCTTCATTCCGGTGCCGCGGCCCGGGTGACGATTCATCCTGCGTCTGCTGAATACGGGATCTGGTTTCGCAGAACGGATGTTGATTCGAACGCCCTTATCGCTGCGCGCTGGGATCAGGTTTTGCCGGGCGTAAAACTGTGTACCCGAATTTCCAATGAAGCCGGTGTCGAAGTTTCCACAATAGAACACATCATGGCGGCTTTGTCGGGGTGTGGCGTTCATAACGCTCTTGTCGAAGTAGATGGCCCGGAAATTCCTATCCTTGATGGTAGCGCCGTTCCGTTTGTGGAAGGAATCGTTGCACAGGGTCTGCGTCGTCTTGATGCACCGGTACGTGCGATTGAGGTGCTTGCGCCCGTCGAAGTTCGTGACGGTGATGCAACTGCGAGACTTGATCCGTCCGATACGCTTTATATTGATTTTCATATCGACTTTGCCGACTCAGCGATTGGCCGTCAGACCAAAACACTGAACATGGCAAACGGCAGTTTCGTGCGCGAATTGTGCGATAGCCGGACCTTCTGCCGTCAGGTCGATGTAGATGTGATGCACGCCAATGGGCTTGCATTGGGCGGTACGCTTGACAATGCTGTCGTAGTGGATGGCGCTGAAGTTCTGAGCCCCGGTGGTTTGCGTCACACGGATGAGGCTGTTCGCCACAAAATGCTGGATGCACTTGGTGATCTTGCCTTGGCGGGTGCTCCTTTGATGGCACGCTATTCCGGGCATCGTGCGGGGCATGCTCTGACCAATAAACTCTTGCGCGCGCTTTTCGCGCAACCTGACTCATTCCGGATGGTTGTCTGCGATGAAACCATGGCTGCACGGCTTCCGGGCGTGGGTGTGCGGCCTTCTGATATTCCTGCCATGGCGCATGCGTGTTAAAAACCGCGTAAAGTCGTTTTGCACCGGATTTTTCTGTGCTAGGAAACTCCTGACATATTAGGACAACTGGTCCTTTTTGATATTCAAGTGGGGTAGGCGGGTGATGGCACGCGGCAGGTCTTCGTTTAGGACAGTCGGAATTTTGTTGGCACTGGTTTTGGTGACGGCGTGTGGACGCGGCGAGCGTAATCGCGAGCGCGAAATTGAAGAGATGTCCGCACAGGAAATTTTTGAACAAGCAGAGTTTGAGCTTGAAAATCGGCGTAAAGCTGATGAGGCGACACGCCTGTTTGGCGAAGTCGAGCGTTTGTATCCTTATTCGGAATTCGCAAAACGCGCCCTTATAATGCAGGCTTTCGGATATCACAAAGACCGCGATTACGAAAACAGCCGTGCTGCAGCCCAACGGTACATCGACTTTTATCCAGCTGACGAAGATGCAGCCTATGCGCAATACCTTCTCGCGCTAAGTTACTATGACCAGATTGATAAAATCGGTCGTGACCAGGGTCTGACGTTTCAGGCGCTTCAATCGCTAAGAACAGTAATTGAACGCTATCCAGACAGTGAATATGCGCGTTCGGCGATTCTCAAGTTTGACCTGGCCTTTGATCACCTCGCTGCCAAGGAAATGGAGATCGGGCGGTATTACCTTGCACGGGGCCACTATACAGCAGCGATAAATCGATTCCGTGTTGTGGTAGAGCAGTTCCAGACAACCAGCCATACCGCAGAAGCATTGCATCGGCTGGTTGAAAGCTACTTGTCACTCGGGTTGAATGCGGAAGCCCAAACTGCAGCTGCAATATTGGGCCATAACTTCCAGTCCAGCGCGTTCTACGAGGACAGCTATGCCTTGCTGACAGGGCGGGGACTGGCGCCAGAAGCACGCGGCGGCGGCTGGCTGGCACAGATTTATCGCCAGACTGTTAAGGGCCAATGGCTCTGATCCAGAGCGCGCGGAGGACCGATGCTCAGAGGACTGGACGTCCGGGACATGTTGATCATTGACCGCCTGGAACTGGAGTTTCAGCCGGGCCTCAATGTTCTGACAGGAGAGACCGGAGCAGGAAAGTCGATTCTGCTGGATGCACTTGGATTCGTACTTGGCTGGCGTGGACGCGCAGAGCTTGTGCGCACTGGTGCTGAACAGGGCGAGGTTGTTGCGTGGTTCGACCTTGAAGAAGACCACCCCGCCCATCAGATTCTTGAAGAGGCTGGCTTGCCAGATGGCGAAGAGCTGATCCTGCGCCGCACAAACGGACGTGACGGGCGCAAAACCGCATGGGTCAATGACCGACGCTGTTCAGGCGAGGTGCTGCGCCAGCTTTCTGATACCTTGGTAGAGCTTCACGGACAGCACGATGATCGTGGTTTGCTCAATCCACGCGGCCACCGGCTGTTGCTGGATGATTATGCGGGGTTGGCCACAAAGGTCGGAACATGCCGGTCGGCATGGCGGGCGCTTTCAGATGCAAAGAAAGACCTGCAAACCGCCGAAGACGCACTTGAAACAGTCCGCGCCGAAGAAGATTTCCTGCGTCACGCAGTCAGTGAATTTGACTTGCTTGATCCGCAACCGGGCGAGGAAGCAGCATTGGACGCACGTCGCCGAATGATGCAGGCGTCAGAACGTATTCGCGAAGATATCGTCAAAGCGCAGAATGCACTAGGTCTGGAAGGGGCTGAGAGCAAAATAGGGGACGCCCTGCGCTGGCTTGAAGAGGTGGCCGAACAGGCAGAGGGACAGCTTGAAGAGGCGACCGAGGCTTTGTACCGCGCATTGTCAGAACTTGGAAATGCTCAGAGCGGTGTGGAACAATGTCTTCAGGCACTGATTTTTAACCCATCAGAGCTGGAAGAGGCAGAAGAACGCCTTTTCGCTATTCGCGGTCTTGCGCGTAAACACGACGTATTGCCCGATGATCTTGGAACTTTTGCAACGCAACTGCGCGTTAAACTGGATGCGCTTGATAACAGCGCAACTGAAATGAGCAGTAAACAACAAGCTGTGCGCGATGCGGAAACTGAATATGACGCAGCAGCAACCAAGCTAAGCAAAGCTCGCCGAGACTCAGCGCAACTCCTGGATCGCGCTATGGCAAAAGAACTGGCACCGCTGAAAATGGAGCGCGCGATATTTGTGACCGAAATTACCGAAGCACCCGCAGGGCCGGAAGGCCGTGATTCCGTTGCGTTTACCGTTGCAACCAACCCCGGCGCACCTTCGGGCCCGTTAAATAAGATCGCCTCGGGGGGCGAACTTTCAAGGTTCCTGTTGGCGCTTAAAGTCTGTCTTACTTCCGGCGCTTCTGGCCTGACAATGATCTTTGATGAAATTGATAGAGGTGTCGGCGGGGCGACGGCGGATGCGGTAGGGCGGCGCCTGTCAACGCTTGCCAATGGGACACAGGTGCTGGTGGTGACTCATTCTCCGCAGGTTGCAGCCTTGGGTGGCCATCATTGGCGGGTAGAGAAGCACGTGAAAGATGCCCAGACCACATCGACCGTGGTCCCACTCAATCCGCACGACCGGATAGATGAGATAGCGCGCATGCTGTCAGGTGATACGGTGACAGAACAGGCACGGGCAGCGGCAGCGGCTTTGCTCGCTGGATAGAAATGCAAACATCGCTCCGGATATGACTGTTAGAATCCTAAATCTAAAAAGAGTAGATCAGTCGTGGAAATCTTGACTGTCCCCGGGCGCTTGCGCACGTTGATCCATGCCGTAATCTCGCAATACATTGGCAACCCGCAGTCGATAGTCTGCAAATACCTTTCGACGCCCCACGGATTGTGCTGCACGGTGTTGTTCAGTCTTACGCCAGCGTATCACGGCGGCTTCATCACGCCAGAATGACAGCGACAATATCTTGTTCGGGGTGACAAGGCTTTCGAAACGCTCAACCGAAATGAAGCCGTCTATTTCTTCCAGCTTCGCGCGTAGCCCTGACGCAATATCAAAGTAGACAGAGCGTTGCTCTTCGGCGGGCTGAACTTCGAATATTACTGCAATCATAAGGGTTTCCTTTGGGCGTGTGGTTTGGATGCACATGACAGGAATATGCGGTCCTCGCGACGGATAAACTGCTCACTCTTTGCAAAGGCATAGTTTTGCTGTCCCAATGGATGGACGGCAAGCCGGGCACGGTACGCCTCATATTCCGCAAGCGACGGTAATGTATAAACGCCGTAGGCCGTCGTGGCAGATCCTTCGTGTGGTGCAAAATAACCGACTAAATCAGCGCCACACTCGGGAATCGCCTTTCCCCAGTTTTGTGCGTATCTGCAAAACGCGTCGCGTTTGAAGTGATCAATTTCGTAGCGGATAAAACAGGTAATCATGGATCAGTTCCTCTAAGTTGTACAAAGTGTCTTAGCATCTTGAGATTCGACAATGGTTCGGTTACCGTCGAACTATGAAAGAAGGCCCTGACATAGCTCTGACTGCATCACTGATCGGTGATCCTGCCCGCGCAAATATGTTGGTGGCGTTGATGGACGGTCGCGCACTAACCGCGACCGAGTTAGCAACCGAGGCGGGAGTTACGAAACAAACGGCGAGCACGCATCTTGCCCGCCTTGTCGAAGGCCAACTGCTGACGCGTGAAGTGCAGGGCCGGCACCACTATTTCCGTCTGACTGGTTCAGATGTAGGAGCGGTGCTTGAAGCATTGATGGGTATTTCAGCACACCGCACGGGCCACCGTGCTCGCCCTGGCCCGCGAGACCCCGCACTACGCTACGCCCGTGTTTGTTATGACCATCTGGCGGGTGAAATAGGGGTTACCTTGTTTGACAGAGCGAAGGCACTTGGGTGGATGTCGAATGGTGAAGCCTCATTGAAACTAAGCAATTCTGGACGGCTGGCATTGACGCGCTTTGGTCTTGATATGGATGAACTAGAATCGCAGCGCCGCCCCGTTTGCAGAAGCTGTCTTGACTGGAGCATGCGGCGTCACCATCTGGCCGGGGGTCTTGGAAAGGCGCTGTTACAAGAGATTTTCAAGAAAGGCTGGGCTCGCCGTTTACCAGATAGCCGTGTTGTTGCTTTTTCTACTGCAGGCAAATCTGAAATGTTGGATTGGCTTAATTTAGCTTCAAAACCTTCCCCGGGTTCATGATGTTTTTCGGGTCTAGGCTGCGTTTGATATCTCCCATGACAGCCCACCCGTCACCATGTTCAGCCTGCATATAGTCAAGCTTACCCATACCGACCCCATGTTCTCCAGTAATTGTGCCGCCCAGCCGCAGCGCACGTTCCGCCATGCGGTGGGACAGGTCCTTGGCAACCTCGAGTTCTTTGGTGTTGCCCGGCTCAACCAACAGGATCGCGTGAAAATTGCCGTCGCCGACATGGCCCAGAATTGGGCCGGGAATCGAACTATTTGTGATATCTGCACGGGTTTCTTCAATGGCCTCGGCAAGACGGGAAATCGGAACACAGATATCGGTGACAAGCGCTGTCGCCCCTCTGCGCAATGCGAGGCAGGCGTAGTAGGCGTTGTGGCGCATGGCCCATAACGCACGCCGGTCTTCTGCCTTGGTTGACCATTCAAATCCCTTGCCGCCCATGTCATCGACGATTTCGCCAAATCGGCGCGCATCTTCAGAAGCAGATGTGTCTGAACCGTGAAACTCGACTAACAGATGCGGTACTTCAGGCATGTTCGCCCCGGCATATATGTTGAAAGCGGTAGCGGTGGCGCTGTCGACAAACTCGATCCGCGCCATCGGAATCCCCATTTGGATGGTCGTGATAACTGTGTTCACCGCATCTTCGATTGCATCAAAGGCGCATATCGCAGAGGCAACCGCCTCGGGTTGTCCCTGAAGCTTGAGCGTCAGTTCGGTGATCAACCCAAGTGTGCCTTCGGAACCGACGAACAAGCTGGTCAGGTCATATCCGGCAGAGGATTTTCGCGCCCGGCTGCCAGTTCGAATGATCCTTCCGTCAGCGAGCACGACCTCAAGCGCGCGAACATTGTCCCGCATCGTGCCATAGCGCACGGCTGTTGTTCCGCTGGCCCGTGTTGCCGCCATGCCACCGATCGAAGCGTTGGCCCCGGGATCAACCGGGAAGAACAACCCGGTCGCGCGCAGATCCGTGTTCAGGTCTTCACGGGTTATGCCGGGTTGTACGACAACATCCATGTCTTCAGCATTGACAACCAAGACTTTGTTCATGCGAGAAAAATCAACGCAGACCCCGCCGCGAAAAGCCGAAGTATGCCCTTCCAATGATGTGCCTGCGCCCCAGCCAATGACCGGGCAGTCTTGAGCTGCGCAAATTCTCACGATCTTGCTGACCTCATCTGTGTTCTCCGGATAGGCAACAGCATCAGGCGGCATTGTAGTGAAATGTGTCTCACTTTGACCGTGAAGCTCAAGATCGGGCTTTGCTGAGGATAGCCTATCGCCTAAAACAAGAGAAAGCTCGGCAATTGCGGACTGGATGGACATTGTCGCCTCGTTCAAGTTGTAACCGGAAGGACCCTAGGCCAAGCTGGTAACATGGGAAAGCCTGCAAAAATAGAAACCGGTCGTTATTGGACCGCACAATAAGGTAGGTGCTAGATGGCAGAACAGGGCAAATCCCTGATCGTGCAGCAAAAAGACCAGGCCGTCCGCGCACTCCGCCAAGGCTGGCAGGTCTTGCTCAAACGTGGACCAAGCCAAATTCAATTCTGGTTCATTGCATTGCTGATTGGTATTTGCGCTGGCTTTGCAGCGCTGTTTTTTCGCAAAGGCGTTTCGGCCGTTCAAACGGCACTTTATGGAACTGAAGATGTGCGCATGCTGCATACGTTTGCGGAAACTCTACCCTGGTACTGGATATTAATAATCCCAATCCTTGGCGGGCTATTGACTGGGCTGGTTTTGCATTGGTTCACGCCCGATGGGCGGGCACGCGCTGTTGCGGATGTGATTGAAGGGGCTGCTCTGCGGGAAGGGCGCGTTGAAAAGCGCGCGGGTCTGGCCTCTGCCTTTGCCTCGCTCGTGACGCTTTCATCGGGCGGTTCCAGTGGCCGGGAAGGGCCTGTCGTTCACCTTGCGGGAGTGATTTCAAGCTGGGTGTCAAACCGCATACATGCCGACGGAATCACCGGGCGTGATCTGCTGGGATGTTCAGTGGCCGCTGCGGTTTCGGCGTCTTTCAATGCCCCGATTGCCGGTGCCCTTTTCGCGCTTGAGGTCGTGCTGCGCCACTTTGCGGTGCATGCCTTTGCGCCAATTGTTATTGCCAGTGTTGCGGGTACCGTGATCAGCCGTCTGGAATTTGGGGATGTTACCGAGTTCATGTTGCCGGTTGATGGTGCGATCGCGTTTTATGTCGAGTTGCCGGCATTTCTGATTCTCGGGCTGGTGTCGGGCCTTGTGGCTGTCGCGCTGATGTGGGCGATCTTCTGGGCAGAGGACATCGGCGACCATATACAGGCGCGCTTGCATATTCCGCGTTGGGCGCGCCCGATGATTGCTGGCGCACTGCTTGGGGCAATGGCAATCTGGTATCCGCATATCATTGGGGTTGGTTATGAAACCACGTCTGCAGCATTGACCGGTAAGCTGTTGTTTCATGAAGTGGTGATCTTTGCGGTTTTAAAAACGGCGGCTGTTGCGATCACTTTAGCCGGACGCATGGGGGGAGGGGTTTTTTCCCCTTCGTTGATGCTTGGTGCGCTGACAGGACTCGCTTTTGGAATTGTGGCAACCGGAATACTGCCGAATGTTTCTGGTTCGGAAACGCTTTACGCCTTGGCTGGGATGGGCGCGGTTGCAGCAGCGGTGCTTGGCGCACCCATTTCAACGACGCTGATCGTGTTTGAACTGACGGGGGACTGGCAGACTGGACTTGCTGTCATGGTATCCGTATCGCTGTCTACGGCGCTGGCGAGCCGCCTCGTGGATCGGTCGTTTTTCCTGACACAGCTTGAACGACGAAATGTTCATCTTGCAGCCGGACCTCAGGCCTATCTCTTGGCGACGTTCAATGTTGCCCAGGTGATGCGTGCCAAAGGGCAGGAAGACGGTGCAACGGATGACGCCTGTTGGGAGCTGATCGAACAGGGCGTTTATGTCGATGGTAACGCAACGCTTGAGGCAGCTATGCCAATCTTTGAAAAATCTGGGCTGCCCTTCATTCCAGTGGTCACTTTGGGGGGGGAAGATCAGCCTCCCGAGCTTTGGGGTGCGTTGTTTCAGGTTGATGCGCTTAGGGCGTATAACAAAGCTTTGATGGAAACAGCCGCAGAAGAGCATTCCTGAAGCTCAAGACCAGCGCTTTGAATGGGAAGGTCCATCTAAAAGATTCTATGCCTTCGGCGAGGATATTTCTTGGAAAAAGAAAGTGTTGAATAAAGAGCTTAAAGTTGTTCCACAGCTACTTTCTCCGGATAAAACGCAAGGTGGCCCTTTATCCGCGAAACATTTTCTGTTGGGTTTTCATATGACCATGCGGCGTCATCGATAAGCACGCTTTTGGTCTGGATCGAATGATAGCTTGCATCGCCCTTATGTGGGCAATGAGAGGTGGTTGCGGACGGTTCAACAAACGCCATCGCGATATCCGCGCGCGGGAAGTAGATCACCGGTGGATAGCTGCCCTCTGAAAGTTCCAGAGCGTTTTTGGATTCTGCCAAAACGGCGCCGCCCGCGCGGACAACCCATGTGCCGTCTGCTTTTCGAATATGAATGTGATCAGTCATCTTTTCCCACCTCTAAAACTTGCTGCGCAATCTAACAAAGAAAACGCAACAAATCAGTGTCACAGAGGTTGGGTCGCGGCGTCAAGCCATTCTCTTGCTTCTTTTGAGAGACGTGGCGACAGGAAGCGGCGTGTATCTGCATGATATTGGTTGACCCAGTCGCGCTCATTGGTCGAAAGCATATCAGATACAATCAGGCGGCGGTCGATTGGCACATAGGTCAACGTGCGAAAAGCCAGCATCTCGCGGTTATCAGCCCCGGGCAGATCCGTTGCAGGTTCTACAACGATGAGGTTTTCGATCCGGATGCCAAAGGCGCCTTCGCGGTAGTAACCGGGTTCGTTCGATAACAGCATACCGGATTCAAGCGGCAGGTCGGACGTGCGCGCGATCCGGACGGGGCCTTCATGAACGCTTAAAAACGCCCCAACACCGTGGCCGGTACCATGGTCATAGTCCTGACCAGCCAGCCAAAGCGGATAACGTGCGAGACTGTCCAGATCACGACCGGCAACACCTTTGGGCCAACGGGCGCGGGACACGGCGATCATTCCCTGTAAGACTCTGGTAAAGCAGATCTTTTCATCTTCACCAATCTCGCCAATTGCGATTGTGCGCGTGATGTCTGTTGTGCCGTCCAGATACTGGCCGCCGCTGTCAACCAGCAGTAGTTCGCCGGAGGTGATGTTGCGGTTGCATTCCTCGTTCACCCTGTAGTGAATGATTGCGCCGTTCGGCCCGGCACCGGAGATTGTTTCAAAACTGATGTCCCGCAGTGCATTTGTTGCGCGACGAAAACCTTCCAACTTCTTAACAACGTCAATTTCTGTGAGCGCGCCCTTTGGGGCCTCCTGATCAAGCCAATGCAGGAACTCGACCATTGCGGCACCGTCGCGCAAATGGGCCTCGGCAGAGCCAGCAATTTCGGCAGGGTTTTTCCGCGCCTTTGGCAAAATGCAGGGATCACGATCAAATACGGTGTGAATTTTTGCAGTCTCAAGCGTGTGAATGACCTGCATTGGAACAGTGTTTTTATCGACCAGAATCTTTCCCGAGAGGGACGCCAGGGTGACTGCAAAGGCTGCAGGGGCGTGAACTCGCACATCTGCGCCCAGATGAACGTTGACATTTTCATCAAGCTTGGCTGCGTCGATAAACAAATCAACACTTGAGTCTGCATGCAAGATCGCAAACCCATGCGCCACCGGGTTATGTGCAATATCGGAGCCGCGAATGTTCAAAAGCCATGCCAGACTATCGGGCAGGGTGATGATGGCGGCACTTTGGCCTGAGTCGATCAAAGCTTTGGCGAGCCGCTTGCGTTTGTCTTTATGGCTTTCGCCAGCCAATTCAGCCGGGTAAACCTCAACTTTGCCAAGCGGTGGGGGCGGCTGGTCATGCCAAATGCGATCCACCAGATTTCCGCTGGTTTGCAGTGAAATTCCGCTAACCTTCAGCAGTTCACTGAGCGTTTCGATTTCGTTATAGGCATGCAACCAAGGGTCATAGCCAATGGTCCCTCCATCTGGCAGGGCCTCTTTCAACCAATTCCCAAGTTTTGTTTCGGGCCATGGCACAGGCGTGAAATGCTCAAGGTCAACTTGCGATTTCACCTGAACGCGGTAACGCCCGTCAATGAACACCCCCGCGCGGTCTGTAAGAACAGCGCAAAACCCTGCTGACCCGGTGAATCCGGTAAGCCAACTTAGGCGACCGTCATGATCGGCAACATATTCACCCTGATGGGCATCCGCACGTGGCACGAGAAAGCCATCCAGAGGTTCCGCAACCAGTTCTGCTCTAAGTGCCGCAAGGCGTGGTGGGCCATCTTTGGGGTGGGTGCGAATTTCAAAGCTCTGGAACATCAGACCGCCCGCTTTATTCCCAAAAACCGGGCGCGGGCGCGTGGATCATTGTCAAAAAGCGCTGCAAGCTGTTCGGTGATAGCACCGGCGAGTTGTTCGACATCGGTGATTGTGACGGCACGTTCGTAGTAACGTGTCACATCGTGGCCGATGCCGATTGCAAGCAGTTCAACAGCATTTCGTTTCTCGACCATGGCGATCACGTCGCGAAGGTGTTTTTCCAAATAATTAGCAGGGTTAACGGACAAAGTTGAGTCGTCAACCGGTGCACCGTCAGAGATAACCATAAGGATTTTCCTGACTTCAGGGCGACCGGTCATACGCCGATGTGCCCATTCCAGCGCTTCGCCGTCTATGTTTTCTTTGAGCAGGCCTTCCTTCATCATAAGGCCAAGATTGGGTCGTGCACGCCGCCATGGCGCATCTGCGGATTTATAAATGATGTGACGAAGGTCATTCAGGCGTCCGGGTTGTTGTGGGCGCCCTTCGGCCAGCCAGCCTTCGCGGCTTTGCCCACCTTTCCAGGCACGTGTTGTGAAGCCCAGAATTTCGACTTTGACCTGACAACGTTCCAGCGTACGCGCCAGAACATCTGCACAAATGGCGGCAATGGAAATGGGGCGTCCGCGCATGGAGCCGGAATTATCAAGCAGCAGGGTGACAACGGTATCGCGAAATTCTGTATCGCGTTCCATTTTGAAGCTAAGCGGGGTTGTTGGGTTCGCGACTACTCGGGCAAGGCGGCCTGCGTCGAGAATGCCCTCTTCCAGATCAAACTCCCAACTGCGGTTTTGCTGTGCTTGCAGGCGGCGCTGCAATTTGTTGGCAAGACGGCTAACCGCCCCTTTCAAGGGTTCAAGCTGTTGGTCCAGATAGGCACGCAGACGTTCAAGTTCCGCAGGTTCCGCCAAGTCTTCGGCTTTGACTTCTTCATCAAATTCAGTTGAATAGATGGTATAGTTCGGGTCAGCATCCGATGCAGGTGCAGGCGGGGGTGGCTCCATCGGAGCATCGCCTTCGGGCAATTCCGTTTCGTCGCCCTGTTCCATATCGGCCATTTCATCAAGCGAGACTTGAGCCTGACCGGAATCTTGCTGTTCTTCCTGAGATTCTTCGGGCGATGCTTCGGCTTCTTCCGATTCATCATCTTGACCCTGACTATCCGGGTTTTCGTCGTCGTCCTGATTTTCTTCAGCGTCTTCGCTTGAATCCTCATCTTCGTTGTCCGGGTCATCACCCAGTTGGTCACCGTATCCAAGGTCTTCTATAACTTGCCGGGTAAATTTAGCGAAAGCCGTTTGATCAGAAAGGTTTGAAGACAGATCTTCAAGTGTTCCGCCAGCCTGTTGTTCAATGAAACCGCGCCAGAGTTCCATCACATTTTCAGCACCTGCAGGCAGGTCGCGCCCAGTCGCCAGATGACGTACCAGATATCCAGCCGCCACAGAAAGCGGTGCATCACCACGTTCAGTTATCTGTTCATAGCCTTTGCGGGTCGCATCGGTCGCAATCTTTGCATCAATGTTAGACAAGGTGCCGGGCATTTGGCGTGCGCCCACGGCTTCGCAGCGCGCGGTTTCCATAGCCTCGTAAAGATCACGCGCCATCTGACCCTGAGGCAGATAGCGGTTATGTGTCGTCAGGTCGTGGTGCTTGTGCTTCATCGCCAAAGCATCTGCAGTGCCACGGGCAAGCAGAACTTCGTCACGCGTCATGCGGCGTGTGACTTGCGGTAAACGGACTGAATCTTCCGTCTTGCCAGGAGGATCAACAGAGTAAGTGACCGAAAGCTCAGCGTCATCGGCCAGCACTTTGGTGGCTTCTGCAAGAGCCTTCTTGAACGGCTCAGCTGGGTTATCTGTTGGTTTATTCATTTGCCGGTCTTCACATCATCCAGAGTGATAACACCCAGTGCTAGTTTCGCCAATTGGTCGACGTGAACGTCAAGCGCATCAATCACCCGGTAGCCCGTGTTCTGCCCATTAAACGCGAGGTTCAAATCGGTTCCTGCGAGCACCACCGCATCGGCCCCCTGATCGCGTACCATGCGGGCACCCGCATTCACAAGCGTTGCACGCTGTTCATCTGTACAGAAACCGGCAACAGCCATGTCCTGATATGTCTGGCCAAGGTGCTCAATATAGTCATCCAAGGCGGTTGCCCCGGTTTTATTAATTTGCCCGTAGAGCCGTGTACGCATGACAACACGGGTGCCTAGAATCCCTGCTTTCTTAATGCCCTGTTCGACAAAAAAATCATCAAGCGGGGTAACGCCAGATATCAAAGGCAAGGCGCTGCGGGCTTCGGTTTCTTCAAAACAGAAATGTCCACCAAGCGAGGTTATTGCGGCGCAATCACATCCGGCGGCTGCAAGACGATCAATTAAACGAGCATAAATTTCAGCTTGTGTTTCCCGGTCATCCGCTAGGTTGTTCTTGATCAGCTCATGTACATTAGCATGAACGATGGTCAGTTCGAGGGCGCCACCCTGTGCTTCTATCGCCGCCGTAAGACGTTGATAGTAAACAACAGTTGCTGCAACTCCGATGCCACCGATCAGACCGATATGCATTTACTCAGACCATCGCGCTTGATGCGGCACTTTCCGGCAGTTCTTCGTCAAAGCACCGCTGATAGAATTCCGCTACCGTCTGGCGCTCAAGCTCGTCGCATTTGTTGAGGAAGGACAGACGGAAAGCATAGCCGATATTGCGGAAGATATGGGTGTTCTGAGCCCAGTTGATCACGGTTCTCGGGCTCATCACTGTCGACAAGTCCCCGTTCATAAAGGCCGTGCGGGTCAGGTCGGCCACTGTAACCATCTGGCTAATGGTTTGTCGGCCCTTTTCATTGTTGAACAGCGGGTTCTTCGCAAGCACAATCTGTGTTTCAGCATCGTGACTCAGGTAGTTCAGCGTTGCGACAAGCGACCAGCGGTCCATCTGGGCCTGGTTGATTTGTTGCACACCGTGATAAAGCCCGGTCGTGTCCCCCAATCCAACGGTGTTTGCAGTGGCAAACAGGCGAAAGTTCGGGTTCGGGGTGATGATTTCGTTCTGGTCAAGCAACGTAAGCTTGCCGTCATGTTCCAGCACACGCTGAATAACGAACATCACGTCGGCGCGGCCAGCATCATATTCATCAAAAACAATCGCAACCGGATTGCGCAGCGCCCAAGGAAGGATGCCTTCATGAAATTCAGTCACCTGTTTGCCGTCGCGCAGCTTGATTGCGTCTTTACCGATAAGGTCGATCCGGCTGATATGGCTATCAAGGTTAACGCGCACACAAGGCCAACTCAGGCGAGCAGCCACCTGTTCGATATGTGTCGACTTCCCGGTGCCGTGGTAGCCTTGAATCATGACACGGCGGTTGTGGGAAAACCCGGCAAGAATTGCCAGTGTTGTATCAGGATCAAATTTGTAAGTGGCGTCAATTTCGGGCACCCGATCACTGCGATCTGCAAAGCCTTTGACAACCATATCGGTGTCGATTCCAAAAACCTCGCGTACAGAGATTTCTTCAGTTGGTTTTGCTGCGACATCAGTTGTGCCATCTGCCATGACGTATCCTTCCAGACTTTGTTGCCTGCCCCAAGCAAAGCAACGCGATTGTCGTGCAACAAAATTCACGGAGGTGCAAGGGGAGCAATGGCAGAAATGGATCACTTAGGGAGTATTCATTTGTTTAACACTTAGGTCCGAATATCTGGTCTTGCGCGGCGATGATGAACGAATATTCCAGGCTCAACCGCCTCAGAATCCGTGCTTTCACGCTTTTTTCGCTTGGTTTGGTCAAAAAAAGTAACGCTGGTCTCACGCAGATTTGCTTGGTGTTCACTTGCTCAGAACAGGGCTAACCTACTATTCTTTCTCCCAATTGGAGGAGGATTCTATGAAGCGTCGTCACTTTCTTTCTGCTACAGCGGCTTTTGCCCTGATTGGAACAACGTGCAGCCCCGCATTTGCGAACACAGGCAATTTTGAGGTTACTCGAACACCGGCAGAGTGGCGTGCCAGGCTATCCGCATTACAGTACCGCGTGATGCGCAGAGAGGGCACAGAGGCACCTTTTTCAAGCCCGTATGATAAAAACTATGCGGATGGAACTTATATTTGCCGCGGTTGCCAGCTGCCGCTTTATTCTTCTTCCGCCAAATATGACAGTGGTACCGGCTGGCCAAGCTTTTACCAAAGTTTGCCAGGTGCGATTGCCACGAAAGCGGACAACACATTGTTTACCACGCGAACCGAAGCGCATTGTCGCCGTTGCGGTAGTCATTTGGGCCACATCTTTGATGATGGGCCAGAGCCGACAGGCATGCGGCATTGTCTGAATGGCGTTTCATTAATTTTTGTGGCTGCCTAAAACTAACACGAAAAAATCGCAAAGACCCCTATCGCAGAATAAAAAAAGGACCGCAATTTGGCGGTCCTTTTAAATTTCCAGTGCTAGTTTCTGAAACTGCGGCTTTCCTTGATCTGATCCCAGGCCCAGACAACTTCTTGCAAACGGTCCTCGTCGGATCGGTCACCGCCATTCATGTCTGGATGCAGGATTTTGATCAGCGCTTTGTATTGTTTGCGAATCTCAGTTTTAGTCCAGTGGTCGCGCGCTTCCAGAATTTCAACGGCCCGGCGTTCCGTCGGTGGCAGTTTACGGGTGCCAGTTATGGATTTTCCGGGGTTTTGCGTCGCATTGCTTCCCAGAACCTGATGCGGGTCATCAACACCAAGGCGCGCCCATGCACGCTGTTCATCAGTTGCCTTCAAGGGCTTTGTCGGACGGCCCCATACGCGGTCTGACTGAACCTGTTCTTCGACCTCATCTTCGGTCGCACCGTTGAAAAAGTTCCATTTCAGATTGTATTCACGCACGTGGTCTTTGCAGAACCAATAGAAATCATCCAGAATATCCGGTGACTTGGGCGCACGATACTGGCCCGGCTCCTGACAGCTGGGATGCTCGCATTGACGGGTAGAGGTTTCGAAGGCCCCAGACATCCCACGCTTGCCTCTTGTCCGCTTCTTTTTGTCCGAAGAAACGGAAATATCGAATCCGAAGGGATCAGCTTTTTTCATGTTCTTTACCTTTTCGACTCGGACAAGAGAGTTTAGTGTTTTTTGAGCATTAGAGAAGGGGCTAGGGCAAAAAATATGACCGTTCAGGACGAAATCTACCAAAAACTTTCATCCGCGTTTTCGCCGGAGAGTTTAAATGTTGTTGATGAAAGCGAGGATCACCGTGGTCATGCCGGATATCAGGAGGGTGGTCAAAGCCATTTTCGAGTTGCTATTGTAGTGCCGGAATTTGCAGAAATGAGCCGTATTGCGCGCCACAGAGCCGTGCACGTTGCGATTGGACCCGAGATTATCGGACGTATCCACGCGCTTACATTGGATATCAATTCCTGAGCCAAGTTACTCAGCAGCAACTTCTGACTTGGGTTCGTCTTTGCCGGCTTCTTTTGCAGATCCCAAAGCGGGGGCCGCATTTTCCTGATCTTGAAGCGCTGGTTGGATTGTTGGCGCGCTATGCATAAAACCACCCGTTGCCTGTGGCACAGCGAGCGTCACTGAAGAATCGGTCTTGGTTTCAGCACCGGTTTCAATAGCACGGCGAAAAATTAGCATGTTCTGGAAAACGGTTGTTTTTCCGGTCAGACCAGAGCGTTCTTCGCAAGGTAGGGTATCTGAACGCTGGTACTCCCAGCCGTCTTGACCAAGCTCATTCATCACACCCATCAAGGTATTGGCAAAACGCGCGTCAGAGCTTTTCAATCCTTTTGCGCGTTCTCCCTTTTTTGGGGCAGGCACAACTTTATATTCGAATTTTGGCATTACCGTTTTCCCTGATCGGTTCTGGCGAAGTTACTCATTACCCGATTCGGGGATGATTTGTCCAAAATACTGCGATTATGTCCGTATTTTTGTTGCTTTATTGCCGATGCATGCGGATGACGTTGTTGAGATTAGAACGTCACCGGTACGCTCATTTATAGCAGCACTATAAACCAAGCTTGTCTTTCACGAGGGCGTTGACGGTTGCGGGGTTTGCTTTGCCGCCGGTCGCCTTCATTACTTGGCCGACGAACCATCCGGCAAGCTTGGGGTTCTGCTGTGCTTTTTCGACCTGTGCGGGGTTGTCCGCAATAATCTGATCAACAGCGGCTTCAATCGCACCGGTGTCTGTCACCTGCTTCATGCCACGTGCCTCGACGATATCCGAAGGGTCACCGCCTTCAGTATAGACTATCTCGAACAGTTCCTTGGCAATTTTGCCGGAAATGTCACCTTTGGTAATCAACGCAATGATGCCGCCAAGCTGTTCTGCCGAAACCGGGCTATCGGTGATAAGAAGATCGTCCTTTTTCAAACGGCCAAACAGTTCATTAATTACCCAGTTCGCGGCCAGTTTTCCATCGCGCCCTTTGGCAACGACTTCAAAGAAATGCGCGCTTTCAACATCGGCGGTCAGGACGGACGCGTCATAGTCTGACAAGCCGAAATCCGCTATAAACCGCGCTTTTTTTGCATCCGGTAGTTCCGGAAGCGAGGCTTCTATTTCATCAACCCAGGCCTGTTCGATTTCGAGCGGCAGCAAGTCGGGGTCTGGGAAGTAACGGTAGTCATGCGCTTCTTCCTTGCTCCGCATAGAACGCGTTTCGTTTTTGTCGGGGTCATAGAGGCGCGTTTCCTGCACGACTGAACCGCCATCCTCAAGAATGGCGATCTGGCGGCGCGCCTCATAGTCGATGGCCGCCTGAATGAACCGCAAGGAGTTCATGTTCTTGATCTCGCAACGCGTACCAAGATGGCCGAAATCCTGCGTTTCCTGGTAACGCTCATAGTCGCCGGGGCGACAGACAGACACGTTCACGTCTGCACGCATGCTGCCGTTTTGCATATTGCCGTCACAAGTTCCGAGATATCGCAGGATCTGGCGCAGCTTAGAGACATAGGCAGCTGCCTCTTCGGGGCCGCGAATATCCGGGCGACTGACGATTTCCATCAGCGCAACACCTGTGCGGTTTAGGTCAACGAAAGACATGTTCGGGTCCATGTCATGAATGGATTTGCCGGCGTCCTGTTCAAGGTGAATGCGTTCCACCCGCACTTTACGCGCAATCCCTTCGCCCATTTCCACCAGAATTTCACCTTCGCCAACGATTGGGTGGTAAAGTTGGCTGATCTGATAACCTTGCGGCAAGTCCGGGTAAAAATAGTTCTTGCGGTCAAAGGCGGAGTAAAGGTTGATATCCGCTTTCAGGCCCAATCCCGTGCGCACGGCCTGCTCTACACAATATTCGTTGATCACCGGCAACATGCCCGGCATCGCGCTGTCGACAAAGGCAACGTTGGAATTCGGCTCCGCCCCAAACTTGGTCGAAGCCCCGGAAAACAGCTTGGCCTTTGACGTGACCTGCGCGTGGACTTCCAGCCCGATCACAAGCTCCCAATCTTCCTTGGCGCCAGCGATGGTTTTGGGGGTCGGGGCAGTGTAGGTAAGGTCGAGCATGTCAGATCCGTCCGAAAAGCAATTCAGCGCTTTCTAAGACAGGGCGAAGTGCGGGGCAAGATCACATAAGCCCACGTTCAGCCGCTACAGTGCGAAAATCCTTCAATGCAGCCGGAAAACCGGACAGTTCCCAGTTCAAATCCTGCGGATTGCCGTGTCTGTCGGTAAAGGTGAAGCGAAAACTCTCACCAGTTTCCATCATTGATATCAGCGTGGCCGCCTCTTTACCTGTAAAATTGCAATTGCGCCCCCTCAGGCATCCACGTCGGTCGTTTGACCAGATGACACCTTCGTCAGCGAGGATGCGGAACCCGTCAGGTTCAAATGCCGTGCTGCGTTCCATCCCAAAGTCGATTTCAACACCATCTGCGTGTGGTGTGATGAAAAGAAACTGTGCCGCGAATTTTGGTGCAGGGGAAAATACGTCAACCCGGCGGATGTAACAGCGTTCTTCAAGGGTATCGCCGGTCAGCCGTTCGTCACAAAAAACATTCCAGATACCAAAAATCTGGTGGTGGGTCACACGCCAACTGCCAGCAGTGTCGCCTCCGCTTCTGTCTTGTGCCAAGACCGGAAGACAAAACAACAGCAAGATTGGCAGAGCATAACGCATAGTGGAATCCCCTTTTCGGGCACTATAGGCGCTTGTGGCTTAAACGGTATTCACAACAACGAGAAGTGATGGCGTTCCGTCACAACGCCGCGTTCCTTCATCGCTCGTTCAAGCGTTTTATGCGGGGGAAGGCAGTCATAGGGCAGGCGGAGTTTTTTTCCACTGCTTAGAAAAAGCGTTACGCGCACGGAAAAATCTAACCGCGTATCAAAGCGCGCCTTGACGATTTGTTCAAGTGGTAGTTCCTGCGTCACGTTGCCCGAAGACCAACCGAGGCTCTGATCATTGAGTTTTAGAGATGATGGACGATCTATTGCAATGTCCCAAAGCGCGGGTAGCGTAAAGATTACTAAACCACCAACAAGCCACCACGCAGCGTCAAAGACCACCAAAAGCGCTGCCAATGCAGAATAAACCAGTACCAAGACAATGATCGTACGCGTAGTTCGACCGCTCGTTTTATAGGAAAATTCTTGCATCAATAACCTCAGATCACGCAGACCCTACGCAGCGCTTTACCGGGGAACAAGTGTTAACCTTTCAGCTGATACTGATCCCAACCGATATCACCGCTCCAGCGCCAGGCGGCTAACAGTGGTTTTTCGCGCGTTTCGCTGCGATGTGGCATCATCGATGGATGAAAAATCACGTAACCTGCGGTTTTGTGATATCGCTCTCCGTCATCTGTGCTCCAGAACCCTTCCCCTGCCAGCATAATGAAACACTCTTCTGCGGCGTGGTTGCGGGTGACATAGTTCAAGCCGGCCCGTTGCATGAAAAGGCCGACCCGAACCGTTGGATGAAAAATCATGCCATCTGGGTCCAAAAGTTCTGCGGTCAGCATATGACGGGCGATTTCCGGGCGGATGCGGCCATCTTCCAAACCCGCGTAGTGCCATTTGATCAGCGGCAGAACATCTTGCACAGCAATAGCCTCAGGCGCTGGGTTGGTTGCAAAGGCAGTTTCGAATTCTTCAAGAAATGGTGTTTCGTCAACCTCTGAAAACGAATGATCGGATGTTGTCGCCTTCTTTAGCGCGGTAACGGCTTCATTTGCCCCATCACGGCCCTCCCTTTCATAAAGGGACGCCAGGGTTGAAAACAGGTTTGAAAGATCATGTGCCATGATGCGCGCCTCGCTTTTCCGCATCAAGGCTGTGGTGCGTGATCCCGTCTTTGCAGTTTGCGACGCCAGTTGTCGTCTTTTGGCCGGTCCGCATTTCGCAGCCGGCCAAGTGAGTTATTTTCGTGCTAAATTTTCTCTGCGCGTAGTTTCGAAAGCGAAAGCAGGTGAAATCCAATGAAAATGGGTACAAAAAATCCTGGAAAAAGCGCCATCGGATAGCTGTTGATAATATTTGGTGCATCAAGCGACCAGATGTGAGCAAACCCTTCTGTGGTCAAAACCCCGGTTCCAACCGCAACGGCAAAATCGAGCAGCCCGATGACATTTGCGCGAACGAGCTTTTTACGGGCATCAGGAGCATTTTGCTGAACGGCCCGATAGGCACTAATACCAGCGAAACCAGCCCAGATGTCACCAAGGCCTGCGGGCAAGGCGAACTGCCATGGGATATCTCCGGTCAGCCAGCCAACCAGAAAGATGAACCCCATGATACGCAGCATTTGAATGGCAATCAGCGAGGAATGGCTTGCTTGGTTAAACAGCGCATTGCCGGTGGCGGTTTTGCGCCCGAGGAACCAGATTAGCGGGCCACCGATCAAAATGGGCATCAGCGCGAAGGGTGGGTCAGCGAAAGTTTCGGGCGGCATCAAGATTCCGGCAAGGCTTAGTGCCGAGGCGCCCGCATACCAAACGCCAAGTAAAAGTCCGACAATGCCCACAGTGGCGAGCATTCGGCCTAATGAAAATTCGGCTTTTTGTGCGTGAAACGCAATTATCCCCAGAACTATTGCAGGAACAAGCACCACAAAACTTTGGACATAGTACTCTACGAATTGAACGAACATATATCTCTCCTATATTGATATAAATCACGTAGTGACTATAAATATGGAAGTCAATTCGAGAACGGTAATTTATATGGTAGGCAAGACGCATGGAGATTCCTGACAAAACAAATTGCCCGATCAAACGCACAACCGATGTGGTTGGCGATCAGTGGAGCTTTCTGATTATGCGAGAGCTGATTTTGGAAGGACCGCGTCGTTTCAAAGACTTTGAAGACGTCTTGTCCGTCAGCCCAAACACCTTATCGGCGCGGCTCAAAAAACTCGAAGACGCTGGTGTGATACGCCGTGAATTCTACTCAACGCATCCACCACGCGCCGAGTATCACCTGACGGAAAAGGGCGAGTCGCTAAAACCGGTTATCGGCGCCATGTACGAATGGGGAATGGGCCCGGGACTGAAACAATAGACCGCCCGAAAAGAAGCTTATCCGTTCAGTATCCGCCCGACCATCTCGCTTGTGTCGCGTGACAGACCGGGTGTTGATTGAATTCGCTCCAAAGCGTCCCGGATCAGGGATTGCCTATCACCATCATAACGCCGCCAGGTTTCAAACGCTGTGGACAAGCGTGCCGTGGTTTGTGGGTTCAGCGCATCAAGGCGTATCAACCAATCGGCCACCAGGTTGTAGGACGTCCCAGTCGGGTCGTGAAAGCCCGCTGCGTTCATGGCGAGGGCGCCAAAAACCGCACGAAAACGATTTGGATTTATCAAATCAAACTCAGGGTCTTTGGTCAGCCTGTCAGCAGTTGCAGCGGCGCGTTCCGGTGCTGCGTAAGTGACTTGCAGACCAAACCATTTGTCCATTACCAGGCGGTCTTGGCCCCATTGCGTGCGGAAGGCCGCAAGCTCTGCTTCCCCCTTTTCAATCGTCAGCAGGCAGGACAGCGCGCCAAGCTGCTGGGTCATGTTATCTGCACTTTCATACTGACGTGATGCGGCAGAACCACCGTCAAGGCGTGACAACAGGCTGAGTGCTGCTCCCTGTAACGCTCTGTTCCCGGCAGCTTCAGCATCGGGTGAATAGGGTCCGGGCACATGCATTTCCGCGTAAATCTTTGGCAGTAAGTCCTGTAAGTGCTGGGCGAGTGTTTGTTTCAATGTCTGCGAGGCGCGATAAATCTTGTCGGGGTCGGGCGTCAACCCAGCGTCAAACAATGTTTGTGCGATGTCGTCCTGACCTGGAAGACTGAGGGCCAGTGCGCGAAACGCAGGGTCAAGGGTATCATCGCGCAAAACGGCCATGAGCGCATCAAGGTAAGCGTTATCCGGTGGTGTGCCATTGGTCACCATACGGCTCAGGGTGTCTTTGCCAAGCGCGCGCCCGGCTTCCCATTTGTTGAACGGGTCCGTGTCATGGGCCAGTAAAAACGCGCGCTCTGCGTTTGTGGTGTCTCGTTGCAAGATGACCGGGGCGGAAAACCCGCGCAGGATTGACGGAACCGGTCTTGCTGCCAACCCCTTAAACTCAAAACTCTGCTCTGCCTCGGTCATCTCCAGAATGGTGGTTTCCACCACCTCGTCGCCGTTGGGGTTTAGCAGCCCGACAGCAACCGGAATAACCCGCGGGTCTTTCTTGGGCTGGCCCGGCGTTGGCGGAGTTTCTTGTTTCAGATGCAGCGTATAGGTGCCGTTGTCAAAGTGATCAGTCACAGTCAAACGTGGCGTGCCAGCCTGTTCATACCAGCGTTTGAACTGGTCCAGATCGCGGCCTGTCGTGTCCTCAAACACCTTCAGCCAGTCTTCTATCGTGGCTGCATCGCCATCGTGGCGTTCAAAATAAAGGTCGAGCGCTTTTGCATAGTCAGCATCCCCAACCAGACGCTTCAGCATCCCAATGACTTCGGCACCTTTCTCGTAAACCGTTGCGGTGTAGAAGTTATTGATTTCAACAAAGCTGTCGGGGCGCACGGGGTGGGCGAGCGGACCATTGTCTTCGCGGAACTGACGACCGCGCAACGCAAGCACATCATTAATGCGTTTCACCGCATGGCTGCGCATGTC
Organism: Pseudohalocynthiibacter aestuariivivens; assembly: GCF_018457175.1. Lineage (GTDB taxonomy): Bacteria > Pseudomonadota > Alphaproteobacteria > Rhodobacterales > Rhodobacteraceae > Pseudohalocynthiibacter > Pseudohalocynthiibacter aestuariivivens. The sequence continues at coordinate 84,552 of NZ_JAGFNU010000004.1, read as the reverse complement.
ACCCGTGAACTGCTGATCGCGAAAAACGGTTAGCCCTTCTTTCAGGCAAAGCTGAAACCAGTCACGGCAGGTAATCCGGTTCCCTGTCCAGTTGTGGAAATACTCATGTGCGATGATGGCTTCGATACGCTCAAAGTTTGTATCGGTTGAGGTTTCCGGGCTGGCAAGAACGGCCGAGGAGTTGAAGATATTCAGCCCCTTATTTTCCATCGCCCCCATGTTGAAATCATCAACCGCCACGATGTTGAAAATATCGAGATCATATTCGCGACCATAGATCTGTTCATCCCAGACCATGGACCGTTTCAGTGCTTCCATCCCAAAGGCGCATTTGTGTTCATCCCCGGGGCGCACATAGATGTTTAGCTCAACCTGTTTGCCGGACATTGTGTTAAAGCTGTCGGGGTGTGCGACAAGGTCACCCGCGACAAGCGCAAAGAGATAAGATGGCTTTGGCCAGGGGTCATGCCATTCAGCCCACCCATCACCAGACGCGGCAGGGTTGCCGTTTGAAAGCAGCACTGGCAGATCACCCTCAACCCGCACGGTAAAGGTCGTCATCACATCCGGACGGTCGGGGTAATACGTTATCTTGCGAAACCCTTCCGCCTCGCATTGCGTGCAATACATTCCGTTTGACATGTAAAGCCCTTCAAGCGCCGTATTGGTCGACGGGCTTATTTCTACTTCCGCCTCAAAGATAAACGGCGCATCGGGCACCGCGATTATAAGGCCTTCATCTGCAATCTCAGGTCGACACGCTTTCCCATCTACTGTGGCTGAAATCAACGATAGCTGTTCGCCGTGCAGAAAGAAGTCCCGGTCTGTCGTTTCGGGATTGGGGTGAAATGCAATGCGGCTAAGAACCCGGGTTTTGGTTGGGTCCAGCTTAAATGTCAGATGCACATCGTCGATCAGATAGGCGGGGGGGGTGTAATCTTTCAGAAAGATCGTCTCATTGCGCATCACGGGCTCCTGCAACCGAATTTGTCCTAGATGTAACGGAATGCTTGGCCGCCGCAAGGCTTGGAAAAAAGAGGATAGCACCTCACAAATTGCCTAAATTGGTAACTTAATATTACCACAGTTGTTGCGCATCGGAAACTTTGGCCCTAAATAGGCGCAATTCAGTTGTATACCGTACCATTCAGAGGTGATTCCATGCCGGCCCGCATTGATAAACACGGACTTCAGGTCGACCCGACGCTCGTTGAATTTGTTGAGGCGCAGGCCTTACCCGGCACGGGAGTAAACACAGATCAGTTTTGGTCCGGCTTCTCGGACCTCGTTCATGACCTTGGTCCCAAGAACAAGGCGCTTCTGCAAATCAGGGAAGATATGCAGGCGGCAATTGACGATTGGCATATCGCAAATCGCGGAAAGGTTCATGACGCCGCTGCCTATCGGGCGTTCCTGGAAAATCTCGGGTATCTTTTGCCGGAAGGGCAGGATTTCAGCATCGACACAGCCAATGTTGATCCAGAGATAGCGTCGATTGCAGGCCCACAATTGGTGGTTCCGATCATGAATGCCCGCTATGCACTGAATGCGGCGAATGCGCGATGGGGGTCGCTCTATGATGCGCTGTATGGCACAGATGCACTTGGTGATCTGCCTGCTGGAAAGGGGTATGACCCGGCGCGCGGCATGCGCGTTATCGCCTGGGGTAAATCCTTTTTGGATGATGCGGTTCCGCTACAAACAGGCAGTTGGGCAGATCTGGATAATCTGGCAGTACAAGACGGGTACCTTCAGGCCGGTGCGGGCCTGAAAGACACCAGGCATTTCGTCGGATTTATTGGCATCGCCACTGATCCAAGTGAAATCATTCTTAAAAACAATGACCTGCACATCAGACTTGTGCTCAACAAAGAGACGCCGGTTGGTAAATCAGACAGCGCCGGAATTTCGGATATTGTGCTTGAAAGTGCGCTTTCCGCGATCATGGATTGCGAAGATTCCGTTGCCGCCGTGGATGGCGAAGACAAGGTTCTTGCCTATCGCAACTGGCTTGGTCTGATGAAGGGCGATTTGTCAGAAGAGGTCTCAAAGGGCGGCAAAACCTTCCAGCGCGTTTTGAACGAAGATTTGGAATTCACCGCACCGGATGGCGCGACACAGACCCTGAAGGGCCGGGCTTTGATGTTGGTGCGCAACGTTGGGCATTTGATGACCAACCCAGCCATCCTTGACAGGGACGGCAACGAGGTTGGCGAAGGCCTGATGGATGCCATAATGACAACCGCCATCGCAATGCATGATTTGCAGCGGGACGGTGGAAATTCGGTTCACGGATCAGTCTACGTTGTGAAGCCAAAAATGCACGGCCCGGAAGAGGTGGCTTTTGCGGATGAAATTTTCGGCCGTGTAGAAGCAGCGTTGGGTTTGCCGCAATACACAGTAAAGCTTGGGATCATGGACGAGGAACGCCGCACCTCGGCAAACCTCAGGGAATGCATCCGGGTCGCAAAATCACGTGTTGCCTTTATCAACACGGGTTTTCTGGACCGCACAGGGGATGAAATTCATACTTCGATGGAAGCGGGCGCAATGGTCCGTAAGGGCGAGATGAAAAATTCCGCCTGGATCACAGCCTACGAAGACAGAAACGTCGATATCGGTCTTTCCTGCGGTCTTCAGGGGCGTGCGCAAATCGGCAAAGGCATGTGGGCGGCACCTGATCTGATGACTGAAATGCTTCGTGATAAAATTGGCCACCCGATGTCCGGGGCAAATTGCGCCTGGGTGCCCAGCCCAACCGCCGCGACGTTGCATGCAACGCATTATCACACGGTAAATGTGTTTGAGCGTCAGGATGAAATTACCAAGGGTGGCGCGCTTGGTACACTTTCCGATCTGCTGACCATCCCCGTCGCAAAGGGCGTGAACTGGTCAGAGCAGGAAATCGCGGAAGAGATTGAAAACAACGCTCAGGGGATACTTGGCTATGTGGTACGCTGGGTGGATCAGGGGGTTGGCTGCTCGAAAGTGCCGGACATCAATGATGTGGGGCTGATGGAAGACAGGGCGACTTGCCGGATTTCATCACAGGCGCTGGCCAATTGGCTTCATCATGGCGTTGTTTCGCAAGAGCAGGTCATGGCCGTGATGAAAAAGATGGCGGCTGTTGTTGATCAGCAGAACGTAGGCGATGCGGGCTATTTACCTATGGCACCGGATTTCGACGGTATCGCTTTCCTGGCGGCGTGTGATCTGGTTTTCAAAGGTCGCGAACAACCATCTGGATATACCGAACCCGTGTTGCATGCACGTCGGCTTGAACTTAAAAAACGACATCAACAAGGGGCTTCAAATGTCAGAAATTACGCTTAGAAAAGCGAAAACGATTATCAGAGCGACCCTTAGTAAAGGCAAAGAGCTTGGGCTCAAGCCGCTTTCTGTTGTGGTTCTTGATGCGGGCGGCCACGTCAAAGCGTTTGAGCGCGAAGACACAGCTTCGCCGGGCCGTTTTGCGATTGCGCAGGGCAAGGCATATGGCGCTGTCATGCTGGGCATGGCTGGCACTGCCCAGATGATGCGGGCCGAGCAGCAAGCGTATTTCATGGCTGCTGTAAATGGGGTTTATGGAGGGCAGGTTGTGCCTGTTCCCGGCGGTATTCTGATGCGCGACAAAAAAGGCGCGGTCATCGGGGCCGTGGGTGTAACCGGTGATACCTCTGACAACGATGCAAAAGCGGGGCTTGCTGGTATTGAAGCCGCGGGCCTTTCGGGCGAGGCGTGATTTTTCAGTATTGCAACCTTGCACATCTGAATGTGCAAGGTAGCTCTACACACAAGAATAGAAACAGCTTATAGGTATCTGAAGTTCAAGACAAAGGTATCAAATGGCCCGCCCAATCGTTGGTATTATCTCAAACAGCTACCTGATCAACGACGATTACCCTACGCACGCAGGCGGAACCATGAATTCCGAAGCAATTAGCGAAGTGTCTGGTTGTATGCCGCTGCTTATCCCGTCAGATCCGCGTTTTGTTACAGTCGAAGAACTGCTCGCGACCTGTGATGGTTTCTTGCTGACTGGTGGGCGGCCTAACGTGCACCCGGAAGAATATGGTGAACCCGCAACCGATGCGCACGGCGAATTTGATCGCAATCGTGATGCGATCACCCTGCCGCTTGTGCGGGCCTGTGTTGAGCGCGGTCAGCCGATTTTAGGGGTTTGCCGTGGTTTTCAAGAGGTTAATGTCGCGTTGGGCGGCACACTTCACCCGGAAATCAGGGATTTGCCCGGTCGCGAAAACCACCGAATGCCACCAGAGGGCACGCTGGAAGAAAAATTTGCATTGCGCCATACCGTCCGGTTCGCAAAAGACGGTGTGTTTCACCGCATGATGGGTGCGGAAGAGGTGATGACAAACACGCTGCATGGTCAGGGTATCAAAACGGCCGGAAAACGTGTCGTCATTGACGGTTGGGCGCCTGATGAAACACCCGAAGCGATATATGTCGAAGGTGCGCCGGGCTATGCAATATCGGTGCAATGGCACCCGGAATGGCGTGCTGCGCAAGACCCTGTCTCGCGCCCCTTGTTCGCCAGCTTTGGCGAGGCTGTGCATGCGTGGTCGGAGGGCCGGACGTCACCATCTTTGCGCCACGCCTAGATCGGAATTGACTGCCATTTAACCCATTTGGGTTTCACCGCGGGTTCTTAAGCATAAGGCTCATTGCGAACCGTTCCAGTTTTTGACTGTTTCGCTCCACTGTCTCGGCATAGTCGATGGTCCATCCTTGTCGCAGGAAAAACCTTCGGGCCTGATGACTTGCGTGCACAGTGAGACGGTCTAGGCCTTCCTTGTCCGCCCACTCCAGTACTTCGCAATAAAGCGCTTTTGCAACGCCACGACCGATGTACTCTGGCAGCACAAAGGCAAGGTCTAAATAGCCGCCGGGTTCCACAGCCACAAAACCGACGGGTTGCGCTTCATCTTCCGCAACCCAGCAGATGAGCGCAGCGTCAAAAGGCTTTTGCCTTTTTTCGGACGGAGCCCAGGCAATCCGCTGCTCTTGTGTGTAAAACTGTGCGGTGCCTTCGCGAACGGCGCGGAAGTAGATATGATGTAACGCGTCATCATCTTCCGGCCCAGAGGCGCGTATATGAAGCTTCATGTAACGCGCGCGCGCATTTTGTATTCCGGCGTGTCCCACAGGCGGTTCATCGTAACATCAGTAAGAACATCAACCGCACGAGCGACATCTGCTTCGTCGATATAAAGCGGCGTGAAACCAAAACGCATGATGTCAGGCGCACGAAAGTCACCAATTACGCCGCGCACAATAAGGGCCTGCATCGCCGCGTAGCCATTTTCAAACCGGAAAGAGACCTGCGAGCCACGGGCAGTGCCATCGCGCGGGCTGGCGAGTGTCAGTTCAGGGCAGCTCGCCTCAACCCCTGCAATGAACTGATCACACAGTTTTATCGATTGCGCGCGTACATCATGGATGTTGGCACTATCCCAAACGTCCATTGCCGCCTCCAATGCGGCAAGTTGCAGGATCGGCGGTGTGCCAACCCGCATGCGTTCAATGCCAGAACCGGGCCGGTAAGATAGGTCAAATTCAAACGGCGCTTCATGCCCCAGCCAGCCGGAAAGCGCGGGGCGAACTTTGTTAACATGCCGGGGCGCAACATAGATAAACGCGGGTCCACCGGGGCCGGAGTTCAGGTATTTATAGGTACACCCCACCGCAAAATCAGCGTTTGCCCCAGCAACGTCCACGGGCAAAGCACCGGCACTGTGGGCAAGATCCCAGACAGTGATGATTCCATGCGCCTGTGCTTCTGCAGTTAGCGCGTTCATATCGTGAAGGCGACCCGTGCGGTAATCTACCTCGGTCAGCATCAGAACAGCTACGTCGCTGGAAAGCGAATTTTCCACGTCTTCCGGCTTTACGGTTCTAAGCTCGAAATCAGAACCAAGTGTTTTGCACAGCCCTTCGGCCATATAGAGGTCTGACGGGAAATTCCCGTTATCTGAAAGTATCACGCGGCGCTTCGGGTTCATCTCAAGTGCAGAGGCGAGCGCCTGATAGACCTTGATCGACAGCGTATCCCCCAACACGACATGGCCGGGTTCCGCACCAATCAGCTTTCCTATGCGATCGCCGATTTCAGTTGGCATCCCCATCCAGCCCGCTTTGTTCCAGCCAGTGATCAGCATCTCGCCCCATTCGTCCTGCATGGTGCGCGCCAGCCGTTTCGGGGCGGCCTTTGGAAGCGGACCCAGAGAATTACCGTCAAGGTAAGTTGCGTCGTCAGGCAAATGAAACATCGCCTTGGTGGCTGCAAAATCGGTCATGTTGAAAGCCCTGAAATTGTGAAATCTTGGCAAGCGATGCTGCACCCCGAAAGCTATCGTATCTAACCTGAGGCGCAAGAGCGCAGGTATGTGAATTGCAATTTCGCAATGGACAGCACAATTGTAGGAAACCGAAAAGGAGTAGGGTCCATGAAATCCATTGATGTCCCACCGGTATGGTTGGCAGCTTTTCTGGCTTTGGCCTGGTGCCAGACAGTCTATTTACCGGGCTTAACATTTGGTGGCGCCTGGGCCGACTTCCTGGGTGGAATTTGCCTCGGCGGTGGAATATTACTTCTTATTCTTTCGCTTCGGGAATTTACCCGCCACAAAACCACGGTGCATCCGCACAAAGAATCCAGCAATCTGATTCAGACAGGTGTTTACAAACGGTCGCGAAACCCAATCTATCTGGGCGATGTGCTGATCCTGACGGGCCTGATCTTGTATTGGGACGCGGTGTTATCTCTGCCGCTTGTTCCGATCTTCGTCTGGATTATGGAAAAACGCTTTATTATACCAGAGGAGGATCGGCTTCGTAAAAAGTTCAGGGTTCAGTTCGCGGCCTACATGCGAAAAACCCGCCGCTGGCTGTAGCAAAGGCCGACCTTCAATAAACCGTTAGCGTCAACTTCTTGTGAAATAATATTGCGCAGGGTATGACGCTCTTATCTGAAAATGTCTGCACGGGGTTCGTTTTAGCTCAAACTGGAACGGTTTTCCGTAACATCCGCAGAAAAGGGGAAAATCGACGTGAAAATTGGTGCGCCGAAGGAAGTTTTTGAGGGAGAGGCGCGTGTAGCCATGACTCCCGAGAGTGCGGTTCAGCTTCAAAAGTTGGGCTATGACTGTGTTATCGAATCCGGCGCTGGTGATGCGGCTGGTTTTTCCAACGCCACCTACAAGACTGTGGGGGTTGAGGTCGTGAAAACCGGTGCGGCGCTTTTTAAGGCGGCAGACATCGTGGTCAAGGTGCGCCAGCCCAATGACACAGAGCTTAAACGCCTTCGCAAAGGGCAGACGCTGATTTCCTTCTTCAACCCCGGAGGGAACGAAGAGGGCATGGAAGCCGCCCGTGCCAAAGGCGCAAACGTGATTGCCATGGAAATGGTGCCGCGTATTTCACGTGCGCAAAAGATGGATGCGCTAAGCTCTATGGCCAATATCGCGGGCTATCGCGCGGTGATCGAGGCGGGCAACAACTTTGGCCGCTTTTTTACCGGGCAGATCACGGCTGCGGGTAAGGTACCACCTGCCAAGATCCTTGTGGTTGGGGCAGGGGTTGCCGGTTTGGCTGCAATCGGAACTGCAACCAGTCTTGGCGCTGTGACCTACGCCTTTGACGTGCGCCCTGAAGTGGCGGAGCAGGTTGAATCGATGGGGGCTGAATTCGTCTATCTCGAATTTGAGGAAGAACAGCAGGATGGTGCAGCCACTGGCGGCTACGCTTCTGTTTCCTCGCCAGAATTCCGCGAAGCACAGCTTGCGAAGTTTCGCGAACTTGCCCCGGAAGTGGACATTGTGATCACCACCGCGCTGATCCCGAACCGTGAAGCGCCAGAGCTTTGGACCGAAGATATGGTCAAAGCCATGAAGCCCGGTTCTGTGATCGTGGACCTCGCTGCCGAAAAGGGTGGTAACTGTAAACTGACGGTGGCCGACGAAAAGATTGTCACAGCCAATGGCGTGACCATCATTGGCTACACAGATTTCCCGAGCCGGATGGCCTCGCAGGCGTCCACGCTTTACTCAACCAACATCCGCCACATGATGACGGATTTGACCCCGGAAAAAGACGGCAAGATCAATCATGACATGGAAGATGATGTGATCCGCGGCGCGACAGTGACCTTCAAGGGTGAAATCACCTTCCCGCCGCCGCCGCCGAAGATACAGGCGATCGCCGCCAAACCGAAAGAAGCCACCAAAGAGCTTACGCCCGAGGAAAAACGCGCCGCCGAAGTGGCAGCTTTTCAAAAGGCGACGCGCAGTCAGGTTGGTATGCTCGCCATTGGCGGATTGCTGATGCTGATCATCGGGGCCTATGCACCGGCGAGCTTTATGCAGCACTTCATCGTCTTTGCGCTTGCCTGTTTTATCGGCTTCCAGGTGATCTGGAACGTCAGCCACGCGCTGCACACGCCGCTGATGGCGGTGACGAACGCGATCTCAGGTATCATCATTATCGGCGCGTTGTTGCAGATTGGCTCGGGCTCATGGCTTGTGATGATCCTCGCCGCGATATCGGTGCTGATTGCCTCGATCAACATTGTTGGTGGCTTCCTGGTGACACGCCGGATGCTTGCCATGTTCCAGAAGTCCTGAGGAGAGCGACATGAGCATTGGTATTACATCCGCGGCTTATATAGCCGCTTCGGTTCTTTTTATCCTTTCACTGGGCGGTCTCAGCAATCAGGAAAGCGCGAAACGCGCCGTTTGGTACGGGATCGTGGGCATGGCGGTGGCGGTTGTTGCCACCGTATTTGGCCCTGACAGCGGCAACTACATCGTCCTTTTGCTGATGGTCGCGATTGGTTCTTACGCTGGCTATTATGTTGCTGGCAAAGTTCAGATGACAGAGATGCCACAGCTTGTGGCAGCGCTGCACAGCTTTGTAGGCCTGGCCGCGGTCTTTATCGGGCTGAACGCCGATCTGGAGCTTTCTGCCGTGCAGGGCATGGATCAGGCGGCGCGTGACGCGCTGCATGGTTTTGCCAAAAAGCTCGCGCATAAAGACTCCATCGAAGTCGCCATTTTGAAGGTCGAGGTGTTTCTTGGTATCTTCATCGGTGCGGTGACATTCACCGGCTCTGTCGTGGCTTTTGGCAAACTTGCAGGCAAGCTTGACGGCAAGCCAAAGAAACTGCCGGGTGGTCACGCGCTGAATGCGGGTTCACTGGCGCTCTGCATTATCCTTGGCCTCATGTATTTCAACGGTGCCGGTATCTGGACAATGGTTGCTGTAACGCTCATCGCAGGCTTCATTGGATATCATCTGATCATGGGCATCGGTGGCGCTGACATGCCAGTTGTTGTGTCAATGCTGAACAGCTATTCCGGCTGGGCTGCAGCGGCCATCGGCTTTACGCTTGGCAATGACCTTCTGATCGTGACCGGCGCACTTGTTGGTTCATCCGGTGCGATCCTGTCTTACATCATGTGCCGTGCGATGAACCGACATTTTGTTTCGGTGATCCTTGGGGGCTTTGGTGGTGCCGTTGGCCCGCAGATGGAAGTCGAAGGCGAGATGATCGCAATCGAGGCCGAGGGTGTTGCTGCGGCATTGGAAGACGCAGACAGCGTGATCATCATTCCGGGCTACGGTATGGCGGTTGCGCAGGCGCAGCAGTCAGTCTCTGAACTGACAAAACGTTTGCGCGCCAAGGGCAAAGAGGTACGCTTTGCCATCCACCCGGTCGCCGGGCGTTTGCCGGGCCACATGAATGTGCTTCTGGCCGAAGCGCGCGTGCCTTACGATATCGTTATGGAAATGGATGAAATCAACGACGATTTCCCATCAACCGATGTGGCCATCGTGATCGGCTCCAACGACATCGTGAACCCCGCCGCGCAGGAAGACCCCAACAGCCCCATCGCTGGTATGCCGGTGCTGGAATGCTGGAAAGCCAAGCAGGTGTTCGTGAGCAAACGTGGGCAGGGTACGGGGTATTCTGGCATCGAGAACCCGCTGTTCTATAAAGAAAATACACGCATGTTCTATGGTGACGCCAAAGCCTCGCTTGATCAACTGCTGACGATGATCAGCTAGGACCATACGCGTTAACGAAAAGTGCCTCGCAGTGAAGAACTGCGGGGCTTTTTTATTTTACGCACAAGGAAAGACGGTTGGTATGCAATTGTGTGCAGGTAAGCAATTGAAAATAAAGATTATTTTATTTACACTTCTCGGGTTACCGCGTAGTTAGCGTAAAAAATTCCGGAGCCTGTATATGAGCCGCATCAAAGATCATCCGTTGCGCTATAAATTGGCGAATGAGCTTCACGCGCGTCCATTTCCAGCGCTCGCAGCGCCAAGCCATGCCATATATCTTGCTATAAAGCGCCCGCTGGCCGCTGCTAATCGTGACCGGGACGCGGATCTTATCCACCTTCTGGCATTGCTTGATCGTTATGGCGCGCCACATCCGCAACCCGAGGCAACACATTATTCCGGAGAAATCGGTCGCTATCATCTTAAGTGGGAAAGCCATAGTGAATTTGTAACCTACACGGTGTTTTGTGACGGCCTTAGCGGACGGGTTTTCGACCCCGTTGCGTTCGAGATTTTCCCGGAAGAATGGCTGACCCAGGCACCCGGCGTCCGGGTTACGTCTGCGATGATCCATATAGATCACATGCCTGACCTTGCGCAGATACATTCGCATTTAGACGCGTTTTTTGTGCCGGAAAGTCTGGCCGTCAGCTATGTTCTGGATCGTTCGGCCGTCATCGCGGGTGATTTTCGGATCGATGAGGCAGGCCATATGCGCTTTTCGGTGTTTGTTGCGCCGGATATCGGGGTGCGCCGGATCGGCCGCATCGTGCAACGGCTGTGTGAAATTGAAACCTACAAAGCGATGTCCATGCTTGGCTTTCAACAGTCGCGCAAGCTGTCGGCACGGCTGCGCGAAATTGACAACCAGTTGATTGCGTTGGTTGAGGAAATGGCCTCGGACTCCGTGAATGCCGAGGAAACGCTTTCGGCCCTGACGCCCATTTCTGCGGAGTTGGAAAAGCTGACAACGCAAACCAGTTACCGGTTTGGTGCGACAGCTGCTTACGCGGCTATTGTAAGCCAAAGGATAGAAGTGCAGCGTGAAGAACGTTTTGAGGGTCGTCAGACGTTTGGCGAGTTCATGATGCGCCGGTTCGACCCTGCAATGCGAACGGTCAAGGCGGCTGAGCGTCAGCTGCGCAACATGGCAAAGCAAAGTTGGCGTGCAGGCGAACTGCTGCGTACGCGGGTGGATGTGGAACGGTCAGCACAGAACCAGAAAGTGTTGGAAAGCATGGATAGGCGGGCTGATCTTCAGCTTCGGTTGCAAAAAACGGTCGAAGGGCTGTCCGTCGTCGCGATCAGTTACTACGCTGTGAATTTGCTAAGCTACATGGCCCTGCCGATCGCCAAAGGGATGGGCTTTGACAAGATATGGCTGACTGCGGGCCTGACCCCGCTTGTCGTCCTTGGTGTCTGGCTTGTCGTTCGGCAAATTCGCAAGGCCGTGCATTGAGCGTAATCATAGAATGTTGGCGGGAATGGAATAAAGAGTTAAATAGCTGCCCCGTAATTCAAACCCGACCCATTCCAATATAAAGCTGCCTGTCCTGATCCTTGATGGCGCGGCGGCCATGCATCACGCGGGTATTGTCAATGACTGCAATATCGCCATCCTGCCAGTTAATTTCGACGGTGCAGGTTTCTGCGATGTCACGCAGAGCCTCTATTTCCTCCGTCGTCACCTTCGTTCCATCTTCCAGCGTGTAGACCGGAGGCTCGTAGTTATGAGACGGTCCAAGGATCGCGTTTGCGAAAGCGTGACCGTTGGAAAGCGAGGAAGGCCGCACCGGCGCAATCGTGAGTTCATAATCCAGTGAACCGTCCTCATTCAGTTTGAAATCCTGATCGGGAATCGCCGCCTTGAATTGTAGGATGTGTTCGTGGGTTACTTCTTCCGGCTCTCTGATCGCGGGATGTTCATTCGCCAGGTAGCGCTTCCAGAGGTCTTCGGGCAGCGTACGCTTCACCGTCATTTTTTGTGACCAGCGTTCTTTCTGCCTGTCATCAAACTTCTTGAATACTTCTCGCCCATCGCAGATCGTTGTCTGTGACCCCTCAAAAGCAGCCTTTGTGCAATAGAATGCGACAACGTCCGGGCAAACAGGCGTATTGCCGTTTTCGATGTGAAGACCAATGGGGCCAAGCCCGGCATCAACCTTTTGGGTCGTCTTGTCGGTATTTTCACGCGCCGGATCAAAGGTGATTGTTTTGCAAAGCAGCGTTGTCAGGTCGCTGAACGCCTGCATGTCAACGTCAAAGCCACGCAACAGTACCCAGCCATCTTTTTCCAAGTAATCTTTGACCGATGCAACAACAGATGCGTCAAGGGTTGGAGTTTTTGCTTCAGTCGCGCGAATGACATTATAGTTCATTTTGTAGTCCTGTTCTTGAATCGGAAATCATTGGTCAAAAGTAAAGTGCATTCAGGTGGCGGGTTTGAGCGCTGCCAATGTTTTTGGGTCCTGCGCCTGTGCGCAGACAGAATTATCGACAAGCTTGGGAAACAGACGCTGCACTTTGACAAAGAAGCGTTCTTTACCCTTTGGAAAACTCTCGCGTTTGCCTGCAAGGATCGCTTCCCAAGCTTGCGAAGCCACATTTTCAGCACTGTCGAGTGTCATTTGCATGGGTTCAACCAAAGCTGAAAATTCGGTTTCAGCAGCGGTGTGGGTTGCACGGGGTGCGATGTAAGTCACGCCCACCCCGGTTCCGGAAAGCTCTCGGCGGATGGCGTCAGAAAAACCGCGCAGACCAAATTTTGTCGCTGAGTACCCAGCGAAGAACGGGTAAGCGATATCCCCAAACACCGACCCGATATTCACGATCCGGCCTTTAACCATGTCCAATGCGGGCAAAAGGTCACGTGTCAACGCAATGGGTGCCGTCAGATTGGTGCCGATCATTTGGTTGAGGTCTTCATCGCTCAGCAACGCCAGATGGCCAACTTTGAGCGTGCCCGCATTGTTAATCAGAAAATCCAGCTTGTTGCCCACAGCCTCACGAATAGCGGCCCGCCCTTCAGCGGTTGCAACGTCAGCGGTAACGGTTTTAACATTCGTCTCGCCGACCATCGATGCTGTTTCGTCCAGTTTGGAAGCGGTTCGCCCGGCAAGGATCAGATCAAAACCCAGTCTTGCAGCCTCAACGGCAAGTGCGCGTCCAATTCCCGACCCACCCCCGGTGATCAGGGCTGTTTTCCTTTGTGTCATGATGCAAGGCTTTCAATAGTTTCAAGGTTTGGTAGGGGAAGCGCTGCGCGTGTGTTGATCAGCGTTTTGGCAACAGCGCGATCAGGTGTTCCCACGGGAAATAAAAGGCCGGGTTCCGCGGGATCCACAAAGATCACTTCCGTGGGTTTTGCGTAATCTGGCAGATCAGCCAAAGACCGGGCGATCTTTTCTACAGGTAACGATTGAGCAGTCGCGACGACGAGAACCAAAAACCCGTCGGCATCCCGAAGCCCAAGCGCCGAACTTACAATTCTTGGGTCGGCGTTGATGCGCTGTTCGACCCACTCAGGCGAAATATTGCGCCCCGCACCAGTCACCAGCAACGCATCCTTGCGGCCATCGATTACAAGTCGATTCCCGACGAAATGGCCAAGATCACCCGTTTTCCATCGTGCGGGTGCCGGATCACCATTCAGATACCCGACCATAACGGTTGGGCCTTCAACTGTGATCTCTCCATTCTCGAGCTTTACATCCAGACCATCCAAAACCGGACCAACCGTTCCGACAACGCTTTCACCAGGACGGTTCATTGCGACAACCGCACAACATTCTGACAAGCCATAGCCCTCGTGCAACGGGATGCCGACAGCCCTTGCTGATGTCGCAAGCGAAGGCGCGGTTGAAGCCCCGCCTACAGCGACGAAACGCAAGCTGTCCGGGGCGGTTTCTGATCTCAGTTCCAGATCGGCGACCCATCGGCCAAGAAGGGATGGAGCCAAAAGGCTGGTCGTTGGCAATTCTGTGAAAAACGTATCGGTCAACGGTTTGATCGGAGCACCAAAAAGCGCCTTTGTTGCGTCGAATCTGAAGATCGTTTCGGCGCCTGCGAGGATTGGCAGAAATATCCCGCAAATCTGCTCTAACAACTGGGCAAGAGGCAGGATTGAAAGATGCCGGTCCGTCGCTGTGGCACCACTCATTTTGCTCAGTGCGGCAAGAGACGCATCTAATTGACGGTCACCGATAACCACGCCTTTGGGGCGACCGGATGATCCGGAGGTGTAAATCACACGCTCCGCGCCACCCTGATACTCTGGCATTGATGGTCCTTCGTTTCCCGAGAAAGTCGGATCAATGACCTCTATATGCGGCAAGGCCGAAAACAAGGAAGCATCGAGCGCAATAACAGCGCTAATCTGAGCATCCATTAGTATGTGCGCATTTTGTTCGTTGCTAAAGAAAAAGGGCAATGGAACCTGTGTTCGTCCGCTAAGCGTGACGGCAAGGTCTGCAACGACATAGTCAATACCCCCGGCAAGCGCGATGCCAACCGTATTTGGGGCCCCGGCAAGCCGGGATGCAAGGTCCACAACACGGGTGGATAGATCAGCCCAGGTTACGATCTTCGCATCATCCCGAAAGGCGACAATTTCTGGCCGCGTGGCCACATGCCGCGCCAGCGCTTCGAATACTGGTTTCATCAGGAGGCCTCAGAACGCAGATCAGCCGACAGGTGCCGGTGCCGGGGCGACAGGGTTACCGGCAAAGACTGGGCTTCGCTGAACGCGCAAACCCAAGGATCCGTTTCATAATAACTGCCCCAGTTCGCAGGTGAGGGCACACATGCAGGGCTGGCCGGGCACAGGGGAATATATGTCAGACCCGTGCGCTTCAAAAGCCGACGCAGCGGAGCTGTGGCCGTAAACACGCCACAGGTCATGCCGCGTTCGCGACCCCAGGAAATCATGGAATCAAGTACAGGCAACACGGGAAACTGTGTGATGGAAGCAAGCGACACAACTTCCATTATCTCTTCGGCAGGGAGGGAAATTCCGGCGCGGTGCAATAATGCGGTGCTAAAGTCACCATCTAGATAAGTATCAGAGAAAAACCCATCCGTAGCCGTTCGAATACCGGCAGCGCACAGAATTTTACCCTCAGCATTCGTCGCGGTGACAAGCAGCGGCGCAAAGCTGTTTAGCTCTGCCCCATATGCTTCCTGATACACCTTCCGGATATGGTTTTGCGCAGCCATTCTTTCGGCGCACGCACCTTCTAAAAATTCGATCTTCATGTTCTGCCTCATGCCAGCTTATCGCTCGTCTAGACACATGTGCAGACAGCAGGCTTACAGAATTCTTACAGGCAATCAGATTTCTAAAAGATTTTGGATAATGTGCTGAATTTTCTTAAATAATAGCGGTTGAATCTTTTTGATTCCCAAGACCTGGAAAATTCCTGACCTCAGAGCAGTAGATTGGGTTTGCTCTAGGCGTGTTGCGAAAAATCAAAGACAAAATCACTTCCGCCACCTTGTCGGTCCTCAATGCGGACTTTCGCATCATGCGCGTCGGCTACAGATTTTACGATCGCCAATCCGAGTCCAGAACCGACGGGCTTGCACCCAGAAGAGGACCCGCGGTTGAAACGTTCAAACAGATCGGTTTTTAATTTCTCAGGCACACCAGGACCGCGGTCAAGCACGCGCAAGCCTGCAGGTTTTTCCAAAACTTCAATCTCAACTTCGGTGCCTTCGGATGAATAGTGCAGCGCATTTCGAACGAGATTTCCAAGTGCTATCGTCAGTAACCCCGGATTACCCACGACAAAGCTTTGTGACGCTCCGGTAACAGCGAGCGTTCTGCCGGAGCGGATGGTTTCGGAGGCCATATCTGATGCAAGATCAACTGCTAGCTTGCGTAAATCGACCTTGGAATAGGCTGTTTGTGCCGAGGCATCGGCGCGAGACAGGTCGATAAGTTGTTCAAACATTCTGTCGAGCCTGCTGACATCCTGTTTGATGTCGGTCCGAAGCTTTGAATTTTCAATCCTTTCCACACTGGAACGCAAAACCGCCAGTGGCGTCCTTATTTCGTGGGCAACATTGGACGAGAAATCGCGTTGCGAACGGTAACCTTGTTCCAATCTGGCAAAGGCACCGTTTACCGCGTCAATCAATGGGGCGATTTCAGAAGGCAACTTGTCTGTGGACAAACGCCGATCCGGGTCTGTTGGCCCAATGTCTTGCGCCTGCTGCGAGATTTCGTGCAACGACCTAAGGGACTGGCGGGTGGCAAGCAGTGCAGCAGTCAGGATTAAAAATATTCCCAGAAAGACCCAGCCAATTTCTTCCTCGACCTCATGATAGAGTTTCTGTAGTCGTGTTTCTTCAAGGTTGGCTGGGTACGTCGAGACAAGTACATAGAAATCGGTGTCATTAATTCTGGCCTTAAGCCCAACGCCGATCCGGTCGCCTAACAAACGAATTTTCTCAGTTGCACCAAGATCAAGCGCAAGCATTTGCTGCGCTATCTCAGGCGATGTTTCGCCCCCGGCTACCGGGTTGCCTGAGCTTTCAAAAACGGTGTATCGATAGATCCCCTCAACGCCCCGAAACCGAATTGCGTCAGGGTTCAACCCATAGTTTGTTGCATCCGGGTCGATCTGCCCAATAACTTCTTTTGCTTCCAGGCTCAGCGCGGCTTCGAGGTTTTCATCGAGATGCTCGTAAAATTCCCGGATCAGAATAATACAAGCAGCAGCAATACAAAAACAAAGCGCTAAGGTAATATTGAAAACCAAATTTCGCCGAAGGGAATAGCGTTCCCCAAACAACGCGGCGAATGTGTTCATTGACCATCATCTTCCAGCATATACCCAATCCCCCTTAGGGTATGGATGCCGGTTGTAGCCCCAAGATCAATCAATTTCTTTCGCAGTCTGTGCGTTGCAACCTCAATCGCATTGGGTGTTGGCGGTTCATCAAACCCGTAAAGCGCATTTTCAATCGCATCTTTTGATTGGATGCGGCCCTTCTTGCGCATGAATAACTCAAGCAAATCAAGCTCTCGTTTTGAAAATCGGGCTGCATTTCCATCAATCGAAACAGAACGGTCAATCGTGTCAAAGCTAATGTTACCTGATGTCAGCACCAGCCCTAGGACCCCACCGGGGCGGCGCATAACGGCCTTGATCCGGGCGACCAGTTCAGAAACGTCAAACGGTTTGATCAGATAGTCATCCGAGCCGGAATTCAGCCCTTTGATGCGGTCATCAAGCGCATCCCGCGCAGTGCAGATGATGATAGGCGTCTCGCTATTTGCTTGTTTGATTTCACACAACACCGAAAGACCGTCTACATCCGGCAGGCCAAGATCAAGAATAACGGCATCATAGGTGAAGGACCTTGCAGAATGGCGCGCATCTTCACCCGTATGCACAGTATCTACGGTGAAACCGCTTTTCTCAAGACTGGCGCATGTATTTTGCGCCAGCTTTTCATTATCTTCTACATAAAGTAGCCGCATGAAACAGAGCCTATTTTCGAATGTATGTCACCGTGGAGCCATCTTCTGCCTTGAACGCGACGCGCGCAAGGTTGCCGTTCTCATCATACCAAAGATCGCGTTCCAAGCCGCCTGAGATGCGATAGTGATGGGCATTCAGGTTTCCACCGTTGACCGGGACATTTTCACTGCCTAGGTCTGCGACACGAACAGACATAATTGTTCCGTCGATTGTATTCATCAACTGACCGCTGCGCACGATATCGCCATTCCACAGACTTGCGGGCAAAGGCCCTTGGTTTCCGGTGTTCAGTTCGTGCGGTGTACCATCGTCGTTTGTTGTCGAAACAAGTGTCTGCAGTTCGCCGCCTCGCCAGATTTCAACGCTTGAATGTTCGAACCTGTAGGCTGCGATGCGGATCAATGGCACACGCACTATAACATCGGTTGAAACGGTCACTGAAAATGACCCCGGCGAGCCCGAAAAACGATAGCTGTGATCGCCGATATCCTTACCTTTGCGCACAACATCAAAGTTGAGTTGCCCTGATGCGGGGATAGATGCCGCATTAAGCGGCGCTGCAAAGGCAATTGCCAAGCCAGTAATCAATGTAAGGATACGCATGTTTTCTCCACCAAAACGAGTTTTCTTGAGTCTGGTTGGTGAAATGAAGAGTTTAGCTTACAGAATACTTACGATTGTCAAATTTCCATCATGGATGGCTTTTTCTTGTACTGTCCCGCAGGTGATGGAGAGGGGTTTCAGCAAGAACGCGACTCGGTATTCCGTGTATTGCTGCAACAAACAGAGGTGTTACGGCAAAACGATTGCATTCTGGAACTAAAAGAACCGTTAAGTCTTTTTGATGAGGATTTTTCCATCTGCTGTACCTTTTGTAAGGTTTTCAAAGGGCCGCGATGACAGTAATTTTCTGTATGGATGTGAGATACTAGGGTTAATAGTTTTTAGACGAATCTCTCACGCACGTGGTTTGACCCCCGGCAAGACGCAAAGCATTTCGAACAAGATGTTGGCGGCCAGGTTGGCAGTTGCACCGGTGTGATCGTAAGGCGGCGAAACCTCAACAAGATCGCACCCCACGATATTCAGGCCGACGCAGCCTCGGATCGCTTCAATACCTTGAATTGAAGTCAGGCCGCCTGGTTCCGTTGTGCCGGTACCCGGTGCGAAAGCCGGATCAAAACTATCGATATCAAAAGAGATGTAGACCGGGCTGTCACCCATTTGTTCGCGCACCTCACCCATAAGCGGTGCAAGTGACTTATACCAAATCTCCTCTGCCTGAACGACACGAAAGCCCTGTTTTCGCGGCCAGTCGAAATCATCCGCCTCATAGCCTGTGGCGCGCACCCCAATCTGAACGACGCGATTAAGATCAAGCAAATCATCCTCGACAGCCCGTCGAAACGGAGTGCCATGGGCGATTTTTTCCCCAAACATCAGATCGTTAATATCGGCGTGCGCGTCCACATGGATCAGCCCGACGGGGCCGTGTTTTTTTCGGATTGCCCGTAAAATCGGATAGGTGAGTGTGTGATCGCCCCCGATGCCCAGCGGGATAACGTTATGTTCCAGAATCTCGTCATAAGCTTCTTCTATAATTTTAACGGAGTTTTTCAGATCAAACGTATCAATCGCGATGTCGCCGATGTCTGCTATCTGGAGCGAGTCAAACGGGGAAACCTTGCTCCACATATTATAGGGGCGGATCATTGCAGATTCTGCACGAATTTGCCGAGGTCCAAAGCGGGTGCCGGATCGGTGGGAGGTGCCGATATCCATCGGGATTCCCACAAAACACGCGTCCAATCCCTTTGCAGTCTCCTGAAGCGGAAGCCGCATCATAGTGGGTAGCCCGCCGAAACGTGGCATGTCATTGCCGCCCAGTGGTTGATTGAATGCCATAGAGATTTTCCCCCGGTTTTACTGACCCGTGCAAACTGTCTTGCAGGTCTGTATTTTTGCTTGCCCACACGATAGCTCTTGCTAACGATAACAGCACAAGACTTGCTGTTACCGGGGAAATACGCAACGATTTTGTGGGCCGTTGACCCAAGATTGCCGTTGATGCGTTTGGAAAGTGAAACGCGTCGCAAACTTCAGAGCCTGACACGATTATTCCCGTCTGCGTGAACAATGCCTCGTTTCGCTTATCAGCGGGGTAGCTTTTCACTAAATTAGAATGAGGAGGGCGGAATATGCAAACGAGATTGGGTAAAGCTTACAGCCGTTTTCTAAGCAAGATCGGTGGTCGCCTAGCGGTCAAGCTTCATATGCGCAGCTCTGGCTATCAGCCCTACACGCCGTCAGACTATCAAACGCTCTGCCAAACGCTTCTGCCCGGCGATGTTCTTTTGATTGAGGGCAATGAGCGTATTTCAAATGCAATCAAGTATCTGACGCAGTCAACCTGGTCGCACGCAGCGATTTTTGTGGGCGATGTGTTGCCCGAACTTCAGACGGGCGAAGAACGCCCACGACTGGTAGAGGTCAACCTTGGTGAAGGCTGCGTTGCAGCACCCCTGTCTAAATATGAAACCTACAACACCCGCATTTGCCGAGCAAAGAATTTGACCGACGAAGACCGCGCCATGGTCGTCGATTTCATGGTTGGCAAGCTTGGCCTCCGCTATGACCTGCGTCATATATTTGATCTGCTCCGGTATTTCTTTCCCACACCCCCTGTTCCCGTCCGCTGGCGGCGCAGGATGCTGGCATTCGGTTCGGGGGACCCGACGCGCGCAATTTGCTCGTCCCTGATTGCGCAGGCGTTCCAGTCTGTGCGATACCCGATTTTACCTGATGTGAAAATAAAAGGACCTGAGGGTGATTTTGCCAGACAGGAAATATACCAAATTCGCCATCATTCCCTGTTCACACCTCGCGATTTTGATCTGTCACCCTATTTTGAAGTTGTGAAGCCAACGCTTGTTCAAGGTTTTGACTATAAGAAACTCGTTTGGACCAGCCCGACCGCAGCGTCGTTGGAGAAGTAGTGTTCTAGCTCACCACCTCAGGTTTGGGTGCGGGTCGAACTGGCAGTGCCGCAATTTCTTGGGATTTGCAGTGCTTTGCGAACAGAGCGTTAAAAATTCACTAATGAGCATAAAAGATACTAAATAACGCGAATCAGGGTTTAAACTTGGGTTTTTTCCGCGACTAAAGTTGCTAAGATTTACCTGAAATTAAAGGGCTGCCCATGCAAGATAAGCGTTCAGATGACTCTGCATTGCACGACCTGATGGTCGGGTACCGCCATTTGTTTCATCAAAGACCGGAGCTTGGGTTTGAAGAACATGAGACTGCTGCGAAAGTAGCCGAGGCGCTACGCAGTTTTGGGCTCGAAGTGCACGAGGGCGTTGGTGTTGTCGGCGTTTTGCGCAATGGGAAGGGAAACCGGGCGATCGCGCTACGCGCCGATATGGACGCGCTGCCAATTCATGAAGCGAGCACACACAACCACGTTTCAGAGAAACCCGGGAAAATGCACGCCTGCGGTCACGACGGGCACATGGCAATGTTGCTTGGGGCTGCGAAAAGGCTGGCAGATAACCGCGATTTCGATGGGACCGTTGTGTTTCTCTTCCAGCCGAACGAGGAACATGGGTTAGGTGCCAAGGCAATGCTTGAGGATGGGGTTTTCAATCGGTTTCCCGTCGAAGAGGTCTATGCCATACATAATTTACCCGGTGCGCCCATGGGCGAAATCTCTACTCGCGTCGGGATTATCTGCTCAAGCGAAAGCCTTTTTGAAATTGAAATAGAAGGGCAAGGCGGACACGCCTCCATGCCACAAGTTGGGGTGGATGCAATTCTTGTTGGTGCAGATGTTGTGCAGGCTTTGCAAAGCATCGTTGCGCGTAAATTGCCACCCTCTGCTGGCGCCGTAGTTTCCGTTACTGAATTCATAACCGACGGGCAGCGCAATGTCTTGCCAGGGCGGGCTAAGCTGAAGGGCGATGTGCGTACGCGTGATCCGGAAACGCGTGCTGCGGTAGAGCGTTTTATGCGCCAGATCACAGAGGGGATTGCGGCGGCACACGGGGTTAGGATTACCGTGAATTTTCGGACCGAATTTATTGAGACGATAAATGCTGAGGAGCCTGTAAATGCCGTGCTGAGAGCCGCTGCTGAAGTGACTGACGAAATCATCCCCGACCGCATTCCAATGTCATTTTCCGAAGATTTTGCCCATTTCAGCAACGCCGTTCCCGGCTGTTTTCTGCTTTTGGGGAACGGGCAGGACGGGGCGCATGGCCGCCCTCTGCATTCTTCGGACTATGATTTCAACGATGACGTGTTGCTGACAGGTGCAGGGTTCTGGGCTGCACTTGCCAAACAACGCTTGCCACTTAAGGATACCTGATATGTTCGCTGCATACGATGCTGCCGAGGTGCACCACGTTCCTCACAAACGCCATACTGGCCAAGCTGCAGAAACAGTTCTGAGCCGCGCAGATTTCGCAACAGCAAGGTCTGAAATTACTACGTGGCAGGGGTATGAACCAACACCGCTGTATGAGCTGAAGGCTTTGGCCCGTGAACTCGGGCTCAGCAACATCCTTTACAAAGACGAAGGCCCGCGGTTTGGGCTTGGCAGTTTCAAGGCGCTGGGCGGCGCCTATGCCGCACTTCGTGTTTTGCAAAGAGAAGTCTCCAAATTCGTTGGAGCAGAGGTTACGCTCTCGGACATTCGCAAAGGCAAATATGCTGATGTGGTTTCGAAGATCACCCTTGTCTCTGCGACAGACGGAAATCATGGGCGGTCGCTCGCCTGGGGGTGCCAGCGCTTTGGCGCGCCTTGCCGGATTTACATTCATGCCGAGGTGTCCGAAGGCCGCGCGCAGGCGATGCGCGATCTGGGAGCACAGGTTGTTCGTATTGATGGCGATTATGATGCGTCGGTTGAACTGGCCCGCAGCGAGGCCGAAGCAAATGGGTGGTTCGTTGTGTCGGATACATCTTGGGAAGGATACTCAGACCCGCCGCGCGATGTCATGTCAGGCTATGGTGTAATGGTGCAGGAAATTACTGATGCTCTGGAAACATCACCCAGCCATGTCATCTTGCAAGGTGGTGTTGGCGGTTTGGCCGCTGGTGTTTGTGCGGCCTTTCGACAGCACTGGGGCGAAGACAGCCCCCGCGTTGTGATTGCAGAGCCTGGCTTGGCAGCTTGCCTGTTTGAAAGCGCGAAAATGGGCGAAATGCGGTCGGTTCCGATTAACGAGGAAACAGTTATGGCAGGGCTATCCTGCGGGGAACCTTCTGCAATGGCCTGGGAAATTCTAGATGATGAGGCGTCAGACTTTCTGACGATACCCGACGCGGTTGTCGGCCCAACTGTACGCTTGCTCGCGCGTCCATTGCCGGGTGATCCTGAAATTCAGGCCGGTGAGTCCGCTGTGGCAGGGCTCGCGGCGGTAATAGCGGCGGCACGCCGTGCGGATTTGAGTATGACCTTAAACCTTGATGAAACATCCACTGTTTTGGTTATTGGTTCTGAAGGGATCACTGACCCCGAGATTTATGCGCAAATGATGCAAGAGGACGCTCATGCCTGAAGTTGCTCCTAAACGGGGTTTTGAGATCGCGGAGTATGAAACGCGGCTTTCTGCAGCCCAGTATTTGATGGCACGTCATGGGTTTGATGGGATGCTGCTGCTGAGTGAGCCGGAGATACGTTACTTTTCCGGGTTCCAAACCTTGTTTTGGCAAAGCCCAACCCGCCCTTGGTTCTTGTTTCTGCCTGCGGAGGGGAAACCTATAGCAGTCATTCCTGAAATTGGCGCTGCTTTGATGCGTCGAACATGGGTTGACGATATCCGGTCGTGGAGCGCGCCAGCGCCGTCGGATGATGGCATTTCATTACTCATAGATCTTTTGACGCCATATTCAAAGCGCGGCGCGACGATTGGCATTCTAAAAGGGCATGAAACCGGGCTTCGGATGCCCCTTGGCGACTATGAACGCCTGATTTCTGGTTTACCCGGTCTCAAGATCGGGGACGCTACTGATATTATCCGTTCTCTCAGAATGGTGAAATCTGAAGCCGAGATTGAAAAAATCGCCCATATCTGCAGGGTTGCATCCCGTACTTTCGATAAGGCAGGCAAGCTCTTTTTTGAGGGCCAGCCCCTGTCTGAAGTATTCCGCGCCTTTCGCATGGCCTGTCTGTCAGAAGGTGCTGATGATGTTCCATATCTGGTTGGTGGTGCCGATCAGGGCGGGTATAATGATGTCATTTCACCGCCAACCGACCGTCCGCTTCAGAGAGGTGATATTCTGATGCTCGATACCGGGTCGGTTTTTGACGGCTACTTTTGTGATTTTGACCGCAATTTCGCGATTGGCAAAGCAGATGAACTTTCGCAGAAGGCTTATGAGGTGCTTTATCACGCAACAGAGGCAGGGCTGGACGCGGCGCGACCGGGTGTTACGTGCCGCGAGTTGTTTTCGGCCATGCAGGATGTGATCAGCACCTTTGACAAAGAGAGCGGGGATGTCGGGCGTCTGGGGCACGGGCTTGGGATGCAATTGACCGAATGGCCATCGCACGCAGCTTTTGACGAGACCGTGCTAAAGGAAGATATGGTCATCACGTTAGAACCGTCGTTAAGCTATGGTTCGGGCCGTATCATGGTACATGAGGAGAATATCGTGATCAGAGATGGCACACCTCGGCTGCTTTCAAAACGGGCCGTACCCGAGTTGCCGGTGATCGGATAGGAATGAAAATGCGGTTGCCATTTGAAACAGATGAGGGGATCGGGACGCGGGCGACACTGGGCCTAATCGTTTTACAGACCGATGAAACCATCGAAACCGAATTCGCGCGATTGATGAATATCGACGGTCTTGCACTGTACCATAGTCGCATTCCGATGCAGCCTGAAGTTACATCTGAAACGTTGAAGTCGATGCAGGCTGATTTACCAGCGTCGGCGGCGTTACTTCCGTCATCTGCTGACTTTGATGTGATAGGGTACGGCTGTACCTCTGCTTCAACAGTGATCGGGCCAAAAGGTGTCGCAGAAGCGATTCAAAGCGTTCATCCAAACGCTAAAGTGGCTGACCCGATCAGCAGTATTATCGCCGCATGTGACGCTTTTGATGCCAAAACCATCGCATTTGTGACACCTTACGTTGCTGAAGTCTCGGCTAGGATGCGTGAGATGATTGAAAACTCCGGACGAAAAATTGTGGCATTCGGGTCATTTGAAGAAGGTGACGACAGGATCGTTGCGCGCATAAAATCAAATGATATTCTGTCAGCAATAGAACGAGTCGCAGCGCAGGCCGAATGCGATGCGATCGTCGTTTCCTGTACTAATCTCAGAACTGCGGGCATAGTAGACGTTGCCGAGCAGCGAATCGGAAAACCCGTTATTTCCAGCAACCTAGCGCTCGCTTGGAATATGCTGCGACTTGCTGGCATTCGCGCACAAGAAACCGGCAAAGGGATGTTGTTTCAACTTTAACGTGTGAATTTGTGCAATTGTGTGCGCGTTTTAAGAAATGCAGCGTTGTAATGAATTTTACGATATGCTTGCATGCAGACAAAGGATCAGCGTGAAGCTGACCAGAAAAAATAGGGGGATGCCTTGACAGATAGTGCCAAGGATGACGGCTTTGTCGTCTTCGACCACGTTCAGAAAAGTTACGATGGCGAAATACTCGTCGTAAAAGATCTTAATCTATCAATCGGCAGGGGCGAGTTTTTGACGATGCTCGGGCCATCAGGCTCTGGCAAAACGACTTGTCTGATGATGCTGGCCGGGTTTGAGACCGCAACACATGGTGATATCCGCCTTGGCGGCAAGCCAATCAACAACATCCCACCTCACAAACGTGGGATTGGCATGGTGTTTCAGAATTACGCCTTGTTTCCGCATATGACGATTGCAGAAAACCTTTCGTTTCCGCTGGAAGTCAGGAAAATAGGTAAATCTGACCGCGAGGCTAAGGTTAAGCGCGCGTTAGATATGGTGGAAATGGGCGATTTCGGCGGACGTCGCCCGGCGCAATTGTCTGGTGGCCAGCAACAGCGTGTTGCATTGGCCCGTGCCCTGGTTTTTGAACCCGAACTGGTTTTGATGGACGAACCGCTGGGGGCGCTGGACAAACAGCTTCGCGAAAAAATGCAGTTTGAGATCACCCATCTGGCGCATAGTTTGGGGATCACTGTGGTCTACGTGACCCATGACCAGACAGAGGCATTGACGATGTCTGACCGCGTCGCGGTCTTCGACGACGGACGTATTCAGCAAATCGCGCCGCCCGATCAGTTGTACGAAGCGCCAGAGAATAGTTTTGTTGCGCAATTCATCGGTGAAAACAACACGATGGAAGGCACTATTGAGGAAATCAAGAACGGCGTTGCTTTGGTCAAACTGGACAGCGGCGGTATGATTGACGCGAAACCAATCAATGTCTCCAAAGCGGGCGAGCGTACGCGTGTTTCGATCCGCCCAGAGCGTGTTGAATATAACCGAGACCGGCTAAGCCCCGACGCACACACGTTGAAAGCTGAAGTGCTGGAATTTATCTACATGGGTGATATTTTCCGGACGCGTCTGCGGGTAGGCGGAAATGACGAATTCATAGTCAAAACCAGAAATGCACCGGATCAACGGCGCCTGACCCCAGGTGAAACGATTGAAATTGGTTGGATGCCTGATGATTGCCGCGCGCTTGACGCTTAAAGCGCGCGATTTACCATGTGCCGTGTGAAAACACGGCATCACAATTGGTCTGCCACCTTGCCCGGGGTGCTGAACCGCAAGATATTAACGGGATTTTTAAGGGAGAACCTAAATGAAAGTAACCCAAACACTAATGACGGCAAGCGTTGTTGCGCTGGTTGCAGGGGGAGCTCTGGCCGAGGATATGACGATCGTATCCTGGGGCGGCGCATACTCCTCTTCACAGCAAAACGCGTATCACGACCCCTACATGGCTGCTAATCCAGATGTGAACATCATCAATGATGAAAGCTCTGCGGAAGCTGTGGCTAAACTTCGTGCGATGAACGAAGCCGGAAACGTGACATGGGACGTTGTTGACGTTGTTGCAGCAGACGCAATGCGCCTGTGTGACGAAGGTCTGGCAATGGAAATCGACGCGGACACACAGCTCGCTCCTGCACCTGATGGAACCCTTGCCAGCGAAGACTTTGGTGAACTGCTTGTTTCAGAGTGCTTTATTCCACAGATCGTTTACTCGACCACGTTTGGCTATCGCACCGATATGGTTGGCGACACTCCTCCAACCAGCGTTTGCGCAATTTTCGACACAGACGCCTATCCAGGCCGTCGGTCACTTGAAAAGCGCCCGATCAACAACATGGAATGGGCACTGCTTTGTGATGGCGTAGCGAAAGCAGACGTGTATGACGTTCTGGAAACAGAAGAAGGTCAGGCACAGGCATTCGCAAAACTGGACACCATCAAAGAAGATGTGATCTGGTGGTCTGCTGGTGCTGACACGCCTCAGCTGTTGGCAGATGGCGAAGTTGTTATGGGGTCTACCTATAACGGTCGTCTTTTTGCACTGATCGAAGAGCAAAAGCAGCCTGTAGGAATGCTTTGGGACGCTCAGGTGTTTGACCTTGATGGTTGGATCATTCCAGCTGGTCTGAGCGATGAGCGTAAAGCACGCGCACTTGACTACATCTATTTTGCAACTGACACACAGCGTCTTGCTGATCAGGCAAAGTACATCTCTTACGGTCCAGCACGTGCGTCTTCCGCACCTCTGGTTGGTATGCATGCAGAACTGGGCATCGACATGGCACCACATATGCCAACCGATCCTGAAAATGCGAAAAACACCTTCCTCTATAACTACGAATGGTGGGCAGACTACCGTGACGATCTGGATGCAAAATTCCAAGCATGGCTGTCTCAATAATTTGAGTGAAATTAGGAGGGCGCCCTTTCCGGGCGCCTTCCGAACAATTCGTTTTTACCTTTAAGACGACAAAAAAAACACGAGGGGATGATATGAGCGACGCAACCGATACCGGTCCGGTCCTGGCCGCCGACGGCACACCGCTAAAACGCAGTCTGAATCGTGCTCTGAGACGCGAAAAATTGCGCGCGTTGATGTTGATTGCACCTCTGCTTCTCTTTGTCCTTGTGACGTTTATCGCACCGATTGCGGATATGTTGTTCCGTTCTGTCGAGAATAATATTGTCGAGGATACGCTTCCCCGCACTGTAGTCGCGCTTGAAAGCTGGGACCGAATGACTGGTGAGCCACCAGATGAGGCGGTTTTTGCCGCCTTGGCAGAGGATCTGGTGATTGCGGTCGAGACAAAGACCCACACCCGGCTTGGCTCGCGCCTAAACTATGAAATGACTGGTATATCGTCGCTGTTTCGGAAATCGGGCAGAAGTGTCAAGCGCTGGGACCTTGCAACGGATGGGCCATTTCGCGAGAAATTCATTGAACTCGACGAAGATTGGGCTGATGTCGGAATGTGGGCGATGATCCAGATATATTCGTCTCGCTACACGAGTGGCTACTTCCTGAATTCGGTCGATTTGCAGCTTAGCCCCGACGGCATAGCTGCGCGCGAAGAAGATCAGCGGATTTATATCACACTGTTTAAACGAACAATTTTCATGTCTTTGACGATCATGTTTAGCTGCGTTCTGCTGGGCTATCCAATCGCTTGGCTGCTGGCAAACCTGTCTGCGAAAGCGTCGAACATGTTGCTTATTCTGGTGTTGTTGCCCTTCTGGACATCGCTGCTTGTGCGAACGTCCGCCTGGAAGGTGCTGCTTCAACAACAGGGGGTGATAAATGATGTCCTGGTCTGGGTCGGTCTTGTGGATGATGGAAACAGGCTGATCATGATCAACAACCAGTTTGGTACGATTGTTGCGATGACGCATATTCTATTGCCGTTCATGATCTTGCCGCTTTATTCGGTGATGCAAACTATTCCTCCGACTTACCTTCGCGCCGCAAAATCGCTGGGCGCGACAAACTGGACAGCGTTCTGGCGAGTTTACTTTCCGCAGTCCGTACCGGGGATTGGAGCTGGATGTATCCTCGTCTTCATTCTTTCCATTGGTTACTACATCACGCCTGAACTGGTGGGTGGAACCAAAGGTGTCTTTATCTCGAACCGGATCGCTTACCACATCTCAAGCTCACTTAACTGGGGTCTTGGGGCTGCCTTGGGTACTATCCTGCTGGCGGCGGTTCTCCTTCTTTACTGGGCCTACGATAAGATCGTTGGCATCGACAACGTGAAACTGGGGTGACAAAATGAGCGCTTTACCACCATATGCAACGACGCCCCAGCGGGTCTGGTACTACAGCTTTCGGGTGATTTGCGGGTTGATCTTTTTCTTCCTGATCGCACCGATTGTCGTCATTATCCCGCTAAGCTTTAACGCAGAGGATTTCTTTACCTTTACACCTGAAATGCTGGCGTTTGATCCTGAAGGTTATTCGCTGAAACACTACCAAGATTTCTTCAGCAATTCGGATTGGCAAAATGCGCTTTACAATTCAGTGCGCATTGCTCCGCTGGCAACACTTCTGTCGGTCAGTTTCGGAACATTAGCTGCAATCGGCCTTAGCCAGGACCACGTGCCTTTCCGGCGTGCGATCATGGCGATCCTGATCTCTCCGATGATTGTTCCACTGATCATTTCAGCCGCCGGGATGTATTTCTTTTATTCTCGGATCGGTTTGCAGGGAACTTACATCGGTGTTGTTCTGGCGCATGCTGCTCTTGGCATACCTTTTGTGATCATTACTGTCACGGCAACGCTCGTTGGTTTTGACAGAAGTCTCACACGTGCAGCGGCGAATATGGGTGCGAACCCGGTAACGACCTTTTTCAAGGTTCAGATGCCGCTGATCCTGCCGGGTGTTATTTCTGGTGGACTATTCGCGTTCATCACCTCTTTTGACGAGGTTGTGGTTGTGTTGTTCGTTGGCTCATCTGGCCAGAAAACACTACCCTGGCAGATGTTCACCGGCCTTCGCGAGCAAATCAGCCCGACCATTCTAGCAGTTGCGACGATCCTCGTGGGGATTTCGATCCTGTTGCTTGCAACTGTGGAATTACTTCGCCGCCGGTCCGAGCGCCTGAGGGGTATGTCGCCAACCTAATTGGCTACAAGTACCAAAAAAAAGGCCGGGCAATTGCCCGGCCTTTTTTTTGTTCCTGCATTGTGCATATGCCTTAGCAAGCGTCGGGGCAGTAGCCCGACAGAAAACGGCAAAAAAACCCAGCATTAGGAAGTCGCTTTTGTGCGTTTATAAATTGAATGTGCTGCTAAAGTTTTCCAAGTTAGTCACCGAAGGGTTCAAGGGATGTCATCAGCAAATCTGAATTTTAACCACGAAGAATACAGCGCACGTATTGGCAAGACACGCGCCGCCATGCAAGCGAGGGGCGTTGATGTTCTCATTGTTTCAGACCCTTCGAATATGCACTGGCTGACGGGATATGACGGCTGGTCGTTTTATGTGCACCAAGCGGTTGTTCTGGGCATGGAAGGTGAACCTGTGTGGTGGGGTCGTGCGATGGATGGCCTGGGTGCAAAACTTACCGCATTCATGCAGCACGACAACATTGTCGGCTATGATGATACCTACGTCCAGAACCCTGAAAAACACCCGATGGAAACACTTGCTGCATTGCTGTCAGAGCGCGGTTGGGCGCAGGGAAACATTGGTGTTGAACTCGACAATTACTACTACTCCGCCGCCGCGCACGCGTCGCTTGTCGGGGCGTTGAGCACGGCCGGTTTCAAGGACATGACTGGCCTCGTGAACTGGCAACGCGGCATTAAATCTGAGACTGAAATTTCTTACATGCGCCGTGCCGCGAAGATCGTAGAGGCGATGCATGCAAAAATTATCGAAATCGCAGAACCCGGCATGCGCAAGAATGATCTGGTGGCCGAGATTTACAGGACAGCAGTTCGCGGGGCTGACGGGCACTGGGGAGACTATCCGGCAATTGTGCCTATGGCCCCATCGGGAATGGATGCAACAGCCCCGCATCTGACGTGGGATGATAAACCTCTTAAGGCGGGGGAAAGCACTTTTTTTGAATTGGCAGGTGTTCACAGACGCTACCACGCAACGCAATCGCGCACCCTGTTTTTTGGGGCGCCGCCAAAGAAATATCTTGATTCGGAAAAGGCGGTTCTGGAAGCGGTTGAAGTGGGTCTTGAACAAGCCAAACCCGGAAACTTTGCCGAAGATATCGCGAATGCGTTCAATGCGAAACTGAACCAGCTTGGCTTTGAAAAGGACAGTCGGTGTGGCTATGCGATTGGTCTGTCCTACCCGCCGGACTGGGGTGAAAGAACGGTATCTTTTCGCCGCGGAGACCGTACAGAACTCAAACCCGGAATGACTTTTCACTTTATGCCAGCACTATGGCTTGATGATGGTGGGGTGGAGATAACAGAGCCTATCCTGATCACCGATACAGGGGTGGAATGCCTGTGCGCAACTCCCCGGAAGTTGTTTGTGAAGGATTAAGAGCAGGACCTATAAACTAAGAAAAGCGAAGGGCTGCTATGCGGGACAAAGCGACAATTTTCTGCAAGTGTGTGGATGATCGTTGCGGGCCCATACTGACGCAAAGAGTGAAAAGAGCACCAGCAGAAAGAGTCACCCTGTGCTGCCAATTGGCCGTGCAGGGTTGCCCACTACTACTTGGCCAGGATCGACGTCCTTTGTGACAACGCTACCCGCACCTATGACTGCCCCTTCACCGATTGTAACACCCGCCAGAATGATAGCACCACCACCGACCCAAACCCGTTTGCCGATGTGAACAGGGTGGGCGATCTCTAGTCCTTCAAGGCATCGCTTGATCGGATCCTTATGGTGTTCGGCGCAATAGATTTGTACATTGGGCCCGAGTTGGCACTGATCGCTGATGGTCACTGTGGCACAATCCAGAATGGTGCAGCCCGCATTTAAGAAAACCTTGTCCCCGAGTTCAATGTTGATGCCATAGGCGCAGTGAAACGGTGCTTCGATGATGGCGTTCTTAGCCTTAATGAGTCGGGCAAGTTTCGGTCCGATTGCCCCCCGGTCTTCTAAAGGCAGAGTATTGTGCTGATGCACCGCTGACCGCGCCTTGACCCGAAGCGCCTCTAGCTCGTCATCAAGACAGGTGTACCATTTGCCCGCCGCCATTTTCTGTCGCTCTGTCATTATATCCCAATCCTAATAAAAATGAATCCAAGAACTGCGCTAACAATGCTGATGAACATCAGTGTTTCGTAACGTAGGCCAAGAACTTTAGCTTCCCTGTTGCCAAAAATAAATGAAAGCCAGTGTGCCGAGAATATCAGCGAGATCAAAATTTGAAGTAAGCCGATCATGGATACCCTGCCTATAGATAACTGAAGTTTTTCAAGCGAATCTACGAGTTCAAATGGAACAAGAAACGGTGGTTTTTGTCGCGAACAATCTAAAGCTGAAAGATCAAGCGCTTCGCTATTACGAAAACTCGCGACAAAACGGGTGGTGTTTTGAAAGGTTTTAGGGCGGCATTTTGAAAGCAGACGTTAGCTACGCTTTAACTAATTAGAAAGTATGGGATCGTAACTGTCATCTGGCTCCTTCAATCAGTTCATAAATTCTGACCCTGAGCTAGTTCAGCCCTCTAGTGGCGTTATGTTTCCATCTTTGGAAAGTTGCGCGCGAGTGAACCCGCGCGCCTATTTTCTCAGATTATGTTGGCTTCGGGCCCGTAAGCGAAACCTGTAATGTTTTCTGCACCATCGTCGCCAACAATCAGAATGTCGTGCTCGCGGTAACCACCGGCGCCGGCAGTTCCTTCGGGAACCCAAAGCATTGGCTCCATTGAAACAACCATTCCGGGTTCCAGAACCGTATCAATGTCTTCACGCAGCTCAAGCCCGGCCTCGCGGCCATAGTAGTGCGAAAGAACACCAAACGAATGACCATAGCCAAATGATCTGTACTGAAGAAGGTTTTCGTCAGCCAGAAAACGGTTCAGCTCATCACAGATTGCAGAGCATGTAACACCCGGGCGGATAAGCGACAAGCCCAGTTCATGTGTTGCGACGTTGGCTTTCCACAGGCGCAGGCTTTCTGCATCAGGCTCGCCCAGAAACAGGGTGCGTTCCAGCGCGGTGTAATAGCCAGAGATCATCGGAAAGGTGTTGAGGCTCAGGATGTCGCCTTGTTCCAGCGCGCGGGTGGTCACGGGGTTATGCGCGCCGTCTGTGTTTAAACCAGACTGAAACCAAACCCAGTTATCGCGGATTTCACTGTTAGGGTGCGAACGGGCAATTTCCAGCTCCATCGCGTTGCGCCCTGCCATGGCGATATCGATCTCGCGTGCGCCTTCGCGGATTGCGGCACGGATTGCGTCACCGCCAATGTCTGCTACACGCGCACCTTCGCGGATCAGGACAATCTCTTCAGCCGATTTATGCATACGCGCTGCCATTGTGTCGCCAGCAATGTCGACAAGTTCTGTGTTGCCCAAAAACTCTTTCAGCGTTGCACGACTTGTCAGTGTCATATGGTCGTTTTCAACGCCGATACGGCCAGCAGACCCGACGAGCGATGCAACCGCACGCCAGTAATTATTGCGCTTCCAGTCGGTGTAAATCACGTTTTCACCGAAACAACGCCGCCAGGGTTGGCCCGCGTCGATATTGGCCGAAACGGTTGTGATTGCGTCCTGCGTGACAACGCAGGCATAGGGCCGGCCAAAGCTACAATACAGAAAGCCAGTGTAGTAAGCGATGTTGTGCATTGAGGTAAGCAGAACGGCAGGCACATCTTTTGCGGCCATGATTTTGCGCAGGCCGGCAACGCGGCGTTCATATTCAGCGTTCGAAAACGGCAGCGGGGCTTTGTCACCGTTGTGACACGTGAACATTTCAGGTCTTGAGTTAATATCCATCGTCATTTCCTATCCAAAAGCCGGACGGAAATTCACGCCCAGCAAACACACCCCGGCGTGCAGGATGGTTGGTACATCAGTGCGATGACCACGGTGTGAATAGGATTGGATGCAACGACGCCATCGTTGCCCACACCGCACTGTCGGATTATATTTGAGCAGCTAGTCTGTCAAATAAAATGATGCTGTTGATTGAGATTTACAGCATCAAAAGTGTTGTCACCTCAATCTGCTGTCAGTGCCGTATCAAAACTGTCGCCTGGCGTCGTTAAACGCACGTGCCGCATGAATGCCCTCGCGACGCGGGAAAGCGGCCGATGGTCAGAGACGGCAAAATAAGTGCGATATTGCAAAGGGGGCTCAAACAGGCGCACTGCCAGGTCTTGCTCATTTGCTTGAATGGCGGGAAACGGGCTGACGACGGCCAACCCCAGCCCGGCACGCACCATTTCGATTGCGGCAACTGTTGTACCAGTTTCAGCAACAACATGAGCCTTGGCGCCAACTTCGGCGATGGCGCGCTCAAGCTGCGCGCGTCGTGCATGACGCGAGGACAGGGCGACAATATCCTGACCATCAAGGTCCTCGGGACGAATGATTTTCTTTTTTGCAAGCGGGTGATCTGGCTTCATGACGCAAACGGTTTGGGAGTTGCGAAAGGGGATAAGGTTCAACCCGGTTCGCGTAAGCTCGACACCTGTGATGCCAAGGTCGAACCGATTGTCCAGAATACCTGTGACCACTTCATCAGATGTTCCAATTTCAAAGCTGATAAAGATATTGGGGTTAGCTTTCAGAAAGCTGGCGACACGTGTCACCAGAAACCGGTGTGCATAGGTCGGGGGCGCGATAAGCTTCAGCGTTTCCTGTCTTTGGTCATTCTCTCCGTCAATCTGGTCCAGCGCGACAAACAGATCGTCAAGCCGCGCATTTAGCTGGATCGCTTCGTCCGTGGGGCGCAACCGGCCGGATTCTCGCTGAAACAGTGTTTTACCTAACCTTGTTTCAAGACTGGAAATCGACCGGCTGATTGCCGATTGCGTAAGGCCAAGCCGCCTGGCAGCAGAGGTTGTTGAACCACCAGAGATAGTTGCACGCAGAGCCTGATATTCTCTTACGCTGTGCCAGTTTTTCCGCATTTTCCACGCTCCAAAAGCAGTTGGTTTTTAGTCATTGCTCTATGAGTAATACTCATAACTTTGAGACTATTGAATGAAAATCTATCTGTTACACTCATTCTTGTTGAAGTGACGCTTGGGCTGCTGAACGATTCCACATCACATCATTAAAACTGGCTGGCTAAACAACATTGGACGCTGCAATGACTGATATGACCCACCCTCTGGTCTTTGACGGGCACAACGACGTTCTGCTGAAAATCTTCAGGGCAGGGGGTATATCTGCAGTCGATGGCTTTGTTTCGGGGCGTGACGGCGACATTGATTTACCCCGCGCGAAAACGGCTGGTTTTGGCGGCGGTTTCTTTGCCATTTATGTACCGTCTCCGATCGACATGGAATTCAAATACGCGCAGATGACCAAGCCGACCTATGATTTACCGCTGCCAGATCAGATAGGTCGCGCAGAGGCATTGCCGGTTGTTCTGGAACAAGCTGCAATCTTGCTTCGGCTGCAAGAGATAGGCGCACTGACCATATGCAAAACGGCTGCGGAAATTCGAACCTGTCTTCAATCAGGTCAGCTTGCCGCGATCATGCATATCGAGGGTGCGGAAGCGATTGACGCAAATCTTCATGCGCTTGATGTGCTTTATCGGGCTGGGCTCCGTTCCATTGGGCCGGTATGGAGCCGCCCAACAATATTCGGCGAAGGTGTTCCTTTCCGGTTTCCGAGCGACGGCGATATTGGTGGTGGTTTGACCGAACATGGACTGAATCTGGTTGAGCGCTGCAACGAGCTCGGGATCATGATTGATCTTTCGCATCTGAACGAAGCTGGTTTCTGGGACGTTGCCAAGCACAGCAACGCGCCTTTGGTTGCGACCCATTCTAATTGTAACGCGATCAGCCCGCATTCGCGAAACCTGACGAATAAACAATTGGCTGCAATCAAGCAAAGTAATGGTATGGTTGGGCTTAATTTTGCTGTAGCTTTTCTGCGAGAGGACGGCCAGATGCTGCCCGAAGTACCATTGGAAACGATGCTGCGCCACCTTGATCACCTGATTGAAAGCCTTGGTGAGGACCATGTTGGTCTTGGGTCTGATTTTGACGGGGCGGTTGTTCCCGAACAGATCGGCGACATTGCCGGTCTGCCTAAATTGCGAGTAGCAATGGTAAAACACGGCTATAACGAAGCCTTAATAAAAAAACTTTGCCACGAAAACTGGTTGCGTGTTCTGGAAAGAATCTGGGGCGCGTAATAAACCACTCTTCTTTTAACAACAGGAAGGACAAGAAATGATAAACTTTAAACCAATCCTCGCGGGTGCAGTGCTTGCGCTTGCGACGGGGATGACCGCATTGCCTGCGGCGGCGGAAACGCCGGCCAACATGCTTGTGATTGCAAACCGAATAGATGACATAACAACACTTGATCCGGCGCAATCCTTTGAGTTTGCGGGCAGCGACGTTAGCCGAAATGTTTACGGCAAGCTCGTAAACTTTGACCCACTAGACCTGACCGCAGGTTATCAGCCTGATCTCGCGGAAAGCTGGACCGTGTCTGAAGACGGCCGGACCATCACGTTTACCATGCGCGAAGGAGTAACGTTCCATTCCGGCAATCCGGTTACGGCGGCTGATGCTGAGTTTTCACTGCGCCGCGTAATTATCCTGAACAAGACACCAGCGTTCATTCTGACGCAATTTGGCTTTACGCCAGAAAATGTCAGTGAAACGATTGTGGCGGACGGAAACACCCTTTCGATCACCACTGACAAGCGCTATGCGACCTCTTTTGTGCTGAACTGTCTAACGGCTACGATCGGCGGTATCGTTGATATGAAAACCGTGATGGAGCATGAAGTCGACGGTGACATGGGTAACACATGGCTTGCGACGAACACTGCAGGGTCCGGTGCTTACTCTGTCCAAAGCTGGAAGCCAAATGAGTCTGTAACTCTGGTTTCCAACCCTGATTTCTATTTAGGCGCTCCGGCAATGGAACGCGTGATCGTGCGTCACATTCAGGAAAGCGCCACGCAGCGTTTGCTGCTTGAGCAAGGAGATATCGACGTTGCGCGCAACCTGAACCCGGAAGACATTTCAGGTATCACGGGTGTTGATGGGATTGACGTTGATAGCGAACTTCGTGGCCGCCTGATGTATATCTCTCTTAATCAGGCTCACCCTGTGCTTAGCAAACCGGAAGTTCGTGAGGCGATCAAATACCTGATCGACTATGAGGGTATGCAGGACAGCTTCCTGCGTGGTCAATACACGATCCACCAAAACTTTTTGCCTGCGACCTATCTGGGTGCGATTGACGATGCGCCTTACAGCCTGAACGTTGACCGTGCCAAGGAACTTCTTGCCGCCGCTGGTGTTGAAGGTCTGGAAATCGAAGTTGGCGTACGTGAAGCACAAGAGCGGATCGAAATCGCGCAAAGCTTCCAGAACACCATGGCGCTTGCGGGCATCAAGGTGAACATCACCGTCGGTACAGCGAAGCAAATCCTTGGGCGCTACCGTGCTCGTGAGCTTGACGTTTACCTTGGTGCATGGGGTCCGGATTACCCTGACCCGCATACCAACGCAGGTACTTTTGCGTATAACCCTGATAACTCGACCGAAGCAGGTGCAACTGGCCTTTTGGCTTGGCGCAACAGCTGGGACACGGGAGGGCTCACCGAAATGACAGCGGCTGCCGTTGTCGAAGGTGACCGTGACGTGCGGGCGCAAATGTATGGCGACATTCAGCGCAAGTTCCTGGAAATTTCACCGTTTGCGGTCATGTTCCAGAAAATCGAACAGACCGGTCGTCGCTCCAACGTCCAGAACCTAGGCCTCGGCGGCGCTATTACCGCAGTATCCTACTGGCCGGTGACAAAGTAAGTGGCAAATACGACTGATACCTCGAAAGGGCGGAACACTCCGCCCTTTCTACAAGCGCTACTTTCAATTGTACGAATTATAGGCTCCATCGCGATAACGATGCTGGGGCTGTTGTTTATCACTTTCATAATTGGGCGGGTGATGCCGGTTGATCCGGTTTTGTCCATTGTCGGCGAAAGTGCGTCAAAGGAAACATATGACGCGGCGTACAAGGCGATCGGATTGGATAAACCCCTGATCGTGCAGTTCGCAACCTACATCTGGGATGTCATCACTGGCGATTTCGGTGTTTCGCTTCTTAATGCACGTCCTGTAGCCGATGATATTAAACGCGTTTTTCCCGCAACGCTTGAGCTTGCAACCCTCGGCACCCTGATTGGTGTTTTCGTAGGTGTTCCTCTGGGTGTGATTGCGGCGGTCAAGCGCGGTTCCTGGATTGACCAGATCGCACGTGTTCTGGCTCTGGTTGGTTATTCGATGCCGATCTTCTGGCTCGGCCTCGTGTCCCTTCTTATCTTTTACGGAATTCTGGGCTGGGTTGGTGGACCGGGGCGGGTAGGTATCTTTTATGTGGATATCGTTCCCGAAGTGACCGGCATGATCCTTGTCGACAGTCTTCTTGACCGCAACTGGGATGTGTTCCGCGATGCGTTGAGCCACATCATCTTACCTGCACTGCTTCTTGGGTATTACAGTTTGGCTTATATCAGCCGTATGACCCGCAGCTTCATGCTGGAGCAACTGAGCAGTGAGTACATCACGACAGCACGAGTGAAAGGCCTGTCAGAACGCGCTGTGATTTGGCGCCATGCGCTGGGCAATATCAAGGTTCAGCTGATCACAGTGATAGCACTGTCATACGCCGGGTTACTCGAAGGTTCGGTTTTGACCGAAATTATCTTCGCGTGGCCCGGTATCGGCTCGTACATCACAACTGCTTTGCTATCTGCGGATATGAACGCAGTTATGGGTGGAACCGTTGTTGTTGGGCTGGTCTTTGTCTGTCTGAACATTTTCTCGGACCTTCTTTACAAATATTTTGACCCGAGGGCGAAATGAGTCAATCAGAAGCACAAAAACAAACTTTGCGCGAATGGCTTTTGACTGATACGCCGCAGTCGCGCCATCAGGCGCGGATGGTGGCGCTTTATCAGGGGTGGCTCTCATTTAGCACCAACACGATGGCGATGTTCGGCCTTGGCATCCTGATATGTCTTGGTCTGGTTGCGTTGTTTGCACCTTTGATTTCGCCACATGATCCGTTCGCGCAGGAACTTGGAAACAGGCTGCAACCTCTCTGGTCCGAGGGTCACGTGTTTGGCACGGATTCCCTTGGCCGTGATATTCTGAGCCGTCTTATCTATGGCTCGCGGATTACGCTGTATATTGTTGCTTTAGTAGCGCTGATCGCGCCAGTTGCGGGTTTGCTGGTGGGGACGGTTGCGGGGTATTCTGGTGGGTGGCTCGATGTGATCCTTATGCGGATCACCGATATTTTCCTTGCTTTTCCACGCCTTGTCTTGGCGCTGGCCTTTGTTGCAGCACTTGGTGCAGGGATTGAAAATGCTGTCCTTGCAATCTCGCTTACGGCCTGGCCGCCCTATGCGCGAATCGCGCGGGCTGAAACGCTGACCATTCGTAACTCCGACTATATCAGTGCCGTGAAGCTGCAAGGGGCCGGGGCGACACGGATTGTAACGAAACACATCTGGCCGCTTTGTATTTCGTCGCTGATTGTGCGGGTTACACTCGATATGGCGGGTATTATTCTAGCAGCCGCGGGGCTTGGTTTCCTTGGCCTTGGCGCGCAACCGCCGAGCCCTGAGTGGGGCGCCATGATATCAGAAGGCAGACGGTTCATCCTTGATCACTGGTGGGTTGCCACCATTCCTGGGCTTGCGATTTTTACGGTCAGTCTTGCGTTTAACCTGCTTGGTGATGGTTTGCGGGATGTGCTTGATCCAAAGGATGGTGGATCATGAACCTGCTTGATGTGGAAAACCTTTGGGTGAAGTTTCCTACCCGCAACGGTGTTTTTGATGCGGTTCGTGGAGTGTCTTTTACCCTTGGTCAGGAACGCCTTGGTATTGTTGGTGAAAGCGGTTCCGGTAAATCAATGACCGGCCGCGCAATTCTGCGCCTGATCCGACCACCGGGTCAGGTAACGGCTGAACGTATCGCGGTTGAAGGCGACGACATTATGGCGATGAGCGAAAAGGAAATGCGCTCGGTTCGCGGGCAGCGCATTTCGATGGTGATGCAAGACCCTAAGTTTTCGCTCAATCCCGTGATGCGCGTCGGAGACCAGATTGTGGAGGCATACGCGATCCACGCCAAGTCAACCAAGGCAGATGCAAAACGCAAGGCAATGGAGATGCTCGAAGCTGTTTCGATCCGCGATCCGGAGCGGGTCTACCGTTCATATCCGCATGAATTGTCAGGTGGCATGGGCCAGCGGGTGATGATTGCGATGATGATGGTGCCCGACCCCAGAATTCTGATTGCGGACGAGCCGACATCGGCCCTTGATGTTTCCGTGCAAACCCAGGTGCTGCGGATCATGGACAAGCTGGTGCAGGAACGCGGCATGGGGCTGATTTTCATCAGCCATGATCTTAATCTTGTGTCGTCTTTCTGTGATCGGGTTTTGATCATGTATGGTGGCCGGATTGTTGAGACCTGCGTGGCGGACAAACTGCACGAGGCGCAACACCCCTATACGCGTGGTTTGCTGAATTCGCTGCCGCGACTGGACGTAAAACAAGAGCGTCTCGCGGTGTTGGAACGCGATGCAACATGGCGCGATACAGACAGCGTGAGCGGGGCGCGATGAACGGAATCTCAGTAAAAAACCTGAAAGTCTGGTTCGGATCAGGAAAAGACCGGATCGATGCTGTTAAAGACGCAACATTTGATGTTCCAAAGGGCGAGAGCTTTGGCCTCGTCGGGGAAAGCGGGTCTGGTAAATCTACCATTCTGCGCGCCATAACTGAACTTGCCCCTAATTGGTCCGGCGCAATTCATGTTGCTGGAAAGACCTTGGATCACACCCGGGACAACGAATTTTACAAGACTCTGCAAATGGTCTTTCAGGATCCCTATGCATCGCTTCATCCGCGTCATTCGGTGGATCAGGTGCTCAGTGAAACGCTTTACCTGCATGGTTTTGACAATATCGAAAAACGAATTGTAACCCTGCTTGATGATGTTGGGTTGGGGCCATCTTTCCGGTTCCGCTATCCGCACCAGCTGTCTGGTGGGCAACGTCAAAGGGTGGCGATTGCACGTGCTTTGGCGCCGGAGCCATCGTTTCTGTTGCTGGATGAGCCAACCTCGGCGCTCGATGTGTCGGTACAGGCGGAGATACTGAACCTGCTCACGGACCTTAGGGCAGAACACGGCCTGACATATCTGATGGTGTCACATGATCTTGCGGTCGTTGGGCACATGTGTTCACGTATTGCCGTGATGCAGCTTGGCGAAATTGTTGAAGTGATGACGGCCGAAGATATGCGGGCAATGCGCCCAAGCCATCCGTACACGAAACACTTGCTTGAGGCGTCAATCGGCTACAGCCGTGAGGCTGCCGCCGATATCGTTGCCTAAGACTTACTCTGCCACCGCGTTGTGGGTGAACAGCGTTTCACCATTTATTGTGTAGCCATCAATCAAAACGCGCGCACGGTCACTGACCAGCCATTCCTCCAGAGCATTCGCAAGGTCGTTTTTTACGTGCGTGTGCAGCTTCGGGTTCACTGGTATAATTGCGTACTGATTGAACAGAACCGGATCGCCCGAGAACAGCAAAGCCAGATCGCCCTTGTTACCAAAGTTAAGCCAGCTTGCCCGGTCTGACATGACGTAGGCATTCATGCCGCTAGCGGTATTCAGTGTCGCGCCCATACCTGCGCCAACCGAACGGTACCAGCTTTCAAATGTACTGTCGTCAAGACCTGCGCTGGCCCAAAGCGCACGCTCTTTCTTATGTGTTCCGCTGTCGTCACCGCGGCTGACGAAAGGCGTTTCTGCATAGGAAATGAGCGTCAGGGCAGACGCCGCATTCTCGGCAGAACCAATTTTTGCGGGGTCGTCATTGGGGCCGATCAGCACAAAGTCATTATACATAATCTCGCGTCGGTGGGTTCCATACCCGGCCTCCAGGAAGGCGTCTTCAGCCTTGCGGGAATGCACGAGAATTGCGTCAACATCCCCGGCCTCACCCAGGCGTAATGCCTGACCCGTGCCAACCACCAAAAGCTGAACGTCAAGCCCGATATCTTCTGCGATTGCAGGCAACAGGATATCTGAGAGGCCAGAGTTGTGAAAAGAAGTCGTTACCGCAACTTTAATTTCTTCTGCTATGGCGATTGATGCTGACATGACAAATGCGGTTGCCAGCGCAATTTTAGAAAATCTCATTCCAATATGTCTCCTCGTAAAAAGGCTTGGGCTTCGTGGGTTTTGGGTGCTGAAAAAAATGTTTCAGCCGATCCATATTCGTGGATCATACCCTTGTAAAGAAACGCTATCTCTGTTGATAAGCGCTTCGCCTGACCCATATCATGGGTCGCCATCACGATTCTGGTTCCTGCCCGGTACGCCTCCAGTAAAATGGTTTCGATTTCGCGGGTTGCCCGACCGTCAAGATTCGCGCAGGGCTCATCCAGGAATAAAATTTCTGGTTTGCGGATCAATGCGCGCGCGAGTGCAAGTTTTTGCTTTTCGCCCCCTGACAGAACCGTTGCAGGGCGATCAAGCGCCTCGCCTAGACCAAGACGGGTTGCCCATTCTGCTGCGCGCGCGCGTGCAGCTTTTCTGCCCGTTCCAGTCAGAAGCAACGGGTAAGCAATACAGTCTACGACACGTCGGCGCATCATGATCGGGGTCTGAAAGACATAGGCCTGTTGTCGTTGCGCCTCTGCTTGCGAAACGTTCCAGCGAACACCGCCTTTGGAAACGCGCCCCAAGCCATGCATGAGTTGAAGAAAACTCGTCTTACCAGACCCATTCGGCCCGATCACAATGGTAAACCCTTTGGCCCCAACCGTCAGGTCTACGGGACCGATAAGGGTTTTGCCCCGCTTTCGGGTCGCTGCACCTGTTAGCACCAAAGGCAGGATTGATTTCACCATCTTCCTCCCTGTTCTGTACGCGACAAAATGTGGATTGCCAGGTTAAGAACGATGGCCAAACCGATCAGGATGAACCCAAGCCCAAGCGCGAGCGCGAAGTCGCCTTTGCCTGTCTCAAGCGCGATGGCGGTTGTCAGAACGCGTGTTGCGTGATCAATGTTTCCACCAACAATCATGATCGCACCAACTTCGCCAATTGCGCGCCCAAACCCAGCCAATGCTGCCGTCAGCAAGGCGCGCCTTCCGTCCCATATCAGTGTCATGATTCTTTGACGTTTCGTTGTGTTCAGAGACAGCAAAAGATCATGGTATTCTGCCCAGAGTTCCCGGATTGCCTGATGGGCGATAGACGCAATAAGCGGCGTTATAATTATCACTTGCGCGATGATCATCACCGTTGGCGTGAACAAAAGCCCCAATACGCCGAATGGCCCGGAACGTGAAAACAGAATATAGACAAAAAGCCCGACAACAACGGGTGGCAGCCCCATCAGGGCGTTAAGCACAGCAATCGTGTAACGCCGCATTCTAAAGCGATTTACCGCAAGCCATGCACCAAAGGGCAAACCCAGCAACGAACCGATGGCGACTGCACTTAGCGTCACCTGAAACGACCGCAGGGTGATTTCTGCAAGTTCACCGTCAAAGGTAATGATAAGGCGAAACGCGGCGCTTAATCCTTGCAGAATGTCATTCATTTAAAGCGCCGATTACTCTGTTCTGATGTAAGGTCACAATGATCCCGACCAAGTTATTCTACAAGTTAAAATAAAAGATAAAGCCCAATCCGACACACCTGTTTCGATTGACGTCAAACAAAGTAAAACTTTGATTTTCAGGATATACAGAACCCGACGTCTATATTCAGATAACGTAACAATCCGTATGGTAAGACCACGCGTTGCGACGTATCAGTAAGGTGAGTTTTTGGGGTGATATCCATGATGGCCGATTTTTTACGGTCTCTGACGAGGATATGGCAAAGCGGTGCTTTTGCTGTCTGTCTGGCGATGGGGTTTGTTCAGCCTGCCGCAGCGCTGGACACCGTCCTATTCGAAACAGGGGATGTGCCGGAACGGGTTACAGACGTTCTTCGCGAGACATCCTTGATTTTAGCTGCACAGAGAGATGGGGTTTCCGCCCCACAAGATCTCGTCGCG
This sequence comes from Pseudohalocynthiibacter aestuariivivens, assembly GCF_018457175.1. GTDB lineage: Bacteria > Pseudomonadota > Alphaproteobacteria > Rhodobacterales > Rhodobacteraceae > Pseudohalocynthiibacter > Pseudohalocynthiibacter aestuariivivens. The sequence continues at coordinate 40,737 of NZ_JAGFNU010000004.1, read as the reverse complement.
GCTGCGCGCGCAGACTATGGGCGCCTGGTTGCAGCACTTTATACGCAAGGGCGATACAGTGGGACTGTGAACATCTTGATTGATGGTCGCGAGGCAGCTTCGATCCCGCTATTTCAGCGGTTGACCGAGGTTCGCAGGATAGAAGTTCGTATTCGTCCGGGCCCGGTTTTCCGGTTTGGGGACGCGCAGGTAAGGCCGGTTGCATGGGGTAGCGAATTACCAACTGGTTTTGCAAGAGGCGCGACAGCCTACAGCCCGCTGGTGGGTGATGCCGTTAGCGCGGTCATTGATGGATGGCGAAATATCGGGCACGCAAAGGCAAATATTGAACGCCAGTCTTTGCGCGCAGATCACTTGTCACAGACTCTGGAGGTTGATGTTAGCGTTGCGCCAGGCCCAAGGCTTCGCTTTGGCAAACTTCTCGTCGAAGGCCAAAGTAACGTACATACATCACGTATCATAACAATTGCAGGTCTTCCGGAGGGCGCCGTTTTTTCTCCGGACGATGTGGAGGCAGCCGCCATACGGCTGCGCAGAACCGGGACGTTCCGGTCTGTCGCATTGAGCGAAGCTGAAACAGTCGGGCCGAATAATACACTCGATATCACGGCTGCAGTTGTTGACGAAAAGCCGCGCCGTTACGGGGTTGGCGCAGAAATTTCAACACTCGAAGGGCTGTTGTTGTCTGGGTATTGGTTTCACCGAAATCTTCTCGGCGGTGCGGAACGGCTGCGCATAGATGGCGAAATCAGCGGCATTGGCGGTGAAACGGGTGGCACAGATTATAGCTTTGGCGCAAGGTATGAAAGGCCAGCGACGATTGGTCCTGATACTTCTGTCTTTGTGACGATAGAAGCAGAACGCTTGGACGAACCGGATTTTCAATCTGACAACCTCGGTTTTGGTGTTGGTGCACATCGGATATTTTCAGACACGCTTGAAGGTGAGCTTGCGATTGAAGTGCGCAATGCGCGTGTGACCGACACCAGCGGAATAAAAGATTTCAATCTGCTGAGCCTGCCTGCCACGCTCATATGGGACAAGCGCGACAATGCGTTAAATCCGACAAGTGGCTTTTATCTGGCCGGTGAACTGCGCCCGTTCGTTGGATTTGGAACAACCTCCTCGGGCCTGCGGATTGAAACTGATGCACGTACTTATCGTGGCTTTGGTGAAGAGAACCGGTTTGTTTTGGCAGGGCGTTTTCAACTTGGCTCGGTCGTAGGGCCGACTGTAATCGATTCGCCGCCTGACTACCTGTTTTATTCAGGCGGTGGTGGTACTGTTAGGGGTCAGTCTTATCAGTCGCTTGGCGTTAATCTTGGGGGTGGCATACGCCGCGGGGGGCGTTCATTTATCGGCCTTTCCTCTGAACTGCGAACAAGCTTTACCGAAAAACTGGGCGCCGTCGCGTTCGCAGATGCGGGATACGTTGGCTCGGGTTCCTTTTATGACGGTAACGGGGATTGGCACGGTGGCTTCGGGCTTGGACTGCGATACAACACCGGCATCGGGCCGATACGTTTTGACGTTGCCGCACCTGTAGGGGGAACTGGGAATGGTCTGCAAATCTACGTTGGCATAGGACAATCATTTTGAAACGGTTTGCCGCAATAGTTCTGTTGCTTCTGCTGCCCTGTTTTGCTTTCGCGCAGACAGAGACCAAGGATGACCGTGATTTTCTGACGGCGTTTCTGGAAGATAATCTCTCTGATGCAGGGCGTGAGGTGCGCGTCAAAGGTTTTTCAGGTTCACTAAGCGCCGAGTCCACCATTGAAGAACTCACCATTGCAGATGATGGTGGCGTCTGGATCACGTTGCGCGATGTGGTGTTAGACTGGAATCAATCGGCGCTTTTGCGTGGTCGCCTTGAGGTGAACACACTGAGTGCGCGCGAAATTTTGCTCCCTCGCTTTCCAAAGACCGACGCATCCACACCAAGCCCTGAAGCAACAGAATTTACACTGCCGGAATTGCCAGTTTCTGTCGAAATAGCCGCGGTCAAGGCAGACCGCGTGGTTCTTGGTGCCGCTGTTCTGAGCCGCGAAGCGACAGTCAAGTTAGAGGCGAGTCTTTCGTTAAATGCTGGTGCTGGAGACGCAGAAGTCAGTATTGCAAGGATCGATGGTGAACTCGGAACGCTTCGCTTTGCGGGTGGTTATAGTAACGCGACACGCGAATTGAGCCTGGATGTCGCTTTGAGCGAAGGCAAGGGCGGCATTGTTTCAACGTTATTGAATCTTCCCGATACGCCAGCGATTGCGATGACTGTTAAGGGAACAGGAGCTCTTGATGACTATATAGCCGACATAAGTCTCTTGTCTGACAACGAGCCCCGACTTACCGGCCAGATTACAATTGTTGCACTGCGGGATGAAAATGACAGCTCAAATCTTGGCCACGCGTTTGGTGCTGAGATAGGTGGTGATATTGCGCCGTTGTTCGCGCCTGATTACCGGTCCTTCTTTGGCTCGGATATCCAGTTGAAACTACGCGGTGAACGGCTGACCGACGGGCGGGTGACGCTGGACACACTGGCCTTGAAGGCGCGCTCCGTTTCGATTGAAGGGAGTGGCGCGATTGGGGCAGAGGGCTGGCCAGAACGTTTTGAGTTAGAAGCAGAAATTAGTGATCAATCGGGTTCGCCTGTTTTGTTACCACTTTCAGGAAGCAAGACGCTTGTCGACAGCCTTACGCTTGATCTTGCATATAATCATGCAAATGATGACGATTGGAAAGGAACGCTTCTGTTAGATGGGCTGGTCAGTGAAAATCTGACAGCTGAAACTCTGTTGCTGGCTGCAACAGGCAAGATTTTTGCAAGAGACGGAACAGCGCTTGGCCGCGTGACAAGCGAAGTGTTTTACAGTGCGGACGGTTTAATTCTGCGGGACGAAGGTTTGGCCGCTGCGCTGGGTTCTGAAATTTCCGGTGACACTCAGGTGGAATGGATTCAGGAAGAACCCGTCGTATTGCGCAACGTAATCTTAAACGGCGATAACTTTTCCATTTCAGGACAGGCCGCCTTTGCAGGGCTGCAAGATGATTTTAATGTGGAAGGGGAAATACTTCTAACATCTGGCGATCTTTCACGCTTCTCTCTGCTTGTTGGTCGCCCGCTGAAGGGGTCTGGACGTATTAACTTGGCGGGGCAGGGTGATCTGCTGGGCGGATCTTTTGATCTGACACTGAAAGGCCAGACACAAGACCTTGGAATAGGTCAGTCAGAGGTTGATCGTTTGCTTCGCGGCACGGCTGATCTATCGGTAGCTGTCGCGCGTGATACCACGGGTCTAAGAATTAACCAGTTTGAAATCGCCACACCGGAACTTACCGCAGGCGTATCCGGCCAGCTAGGATCAGAGACTGGTGATCTCAGATATGCTGCAAGTTTAAACAACCTCGGAATATTTGTTTCAGGGTTGAATGGCCCGCTTAGCCTGAACGGTACGGCAAGCCGGAACGGTGGCGACTGGCAGATCGATGCGAATGGCGATGGCCCTGCTGGAACCGTGCTAAGTATTACTGGTGGCGTTGTCGTTGACGGCCAATCAGCCAACCTTGCGTTGGCGGGCAATGCGCCATTGGGGCTTGCAAACCCACTTATTACGCCGCGCACGCTTGACGGTAACGCATGGTTTGATCTGCGGTTGGACGGGCCTTTCGCGTTGTCGTCAATTTCCGGTCAGGCGACGGCGGGAGCGGTGCGTGCGTCGATCCCATTGTTGCGGTTGGCGCTAACAAACGTCGCTGTAAACGCACAGATTTCCGGTGGCCGCGCGGTAATTGACTCAACGGGTGCGGTCACATCGGGCGGTCAGTTTTCAGTGAATGGCCCGGTATCTTTGACGCCACCATATGCTGGCGAACTGGCGGTACAATTGCGCAGCGTTGGATTGATAGATCCGGCGCTTTATCAGACGAACGTCAATGGCGCTGTGACCGTAAATGGGCCAGTTACGGGGGGCGCGCTGATTGCCGGTGATTTGACACTTGGACCGACCGAAATACAGGTTCCAACATCTGGATTTACAGAGGGCGGCGACTTGCCCGGGCTTGTTCATGTGAATGAACCTGCCAGCGTCAGGGAAACGCGGCGCCGTGCTGGATTGCTAGACAACGATGCAGGAAGCAGTGGAGGTGCTGCTTATCCGGTTGATCTGACAATTTCTGCGCCATCGCGCATATTTGTTCGTGGTCGCGGTCTTGACGTCGAACTTGGTGGTGAGCTGCGCTTGGGCGGAACAACGGATAACCTCATTCCGTCAGGGCGGTTTGATCTGATCCGGGGGCGGCTCGACATTCTGGGAAAACGCCTGACACTTGATGAAGGTTATGCACAGTTGCAGGGTGAATTTGTGCCCTACTTACGGCTCGTCGCGACAAGTTCTGCAGATGAGTTTACCGTCAATGTTATCGTTGAAGGCAATGCTGCGGATCCGACGATATCCTTCACATCTCAACCTGAACTGCCCGAGGACGAAGTGCTCTCGAGGCTCTTCTTTGGACGCGCTATAACAGAAATTTCTCCGTTTCAGGCGGCCCAGCTTGCGTCTGCTGTTGCAACCTTATCCGGGCGGGGCGGTGTTGGGCTCGTGTCGCGACTAAGGGACAAGTTTGGTCTGGATGATCTTGATGTTGCCAGTAACCAAGAAGGCACCACCGGAGTACGTGCCGGGAAGTACATTTCCGAGAACGTCTATACCGACGTGACGATTGGCAGCGATGGAACGAGCGAGATTAACCTGAACCTGGATATTTCCCCGGCTTTGACCGTCAAAGGTGGGCTTGGGCAAGATGGTAACACCAGCATGGGTGTATTTTTCGAGCGAGACTACTAGCGTAAAGTTCGCCTTGTCAGCGCAATGCCGCAATAAATGCAAACTCGCGCGACAAAAAGCTTGGACTCGTCGTCTGGATAAGCCATCACCGTGGCATGAGCAAAGATGTTATTATTGTAATCCCCGCCCGCTATGCGTCGACCCGGTTCCAAGGAAAGCCCTTGGCACCGCTGGTAGGGGCAACAGGTAAGTCAAAATCCCTGATTGAACGCAGTTGGATTACCGCGATGCAGGTGCCAAGTGTTGCCGCTGTTTATATTGCTACAGACGACGCGCGTATTGCAGAGGCCGCGCGCGGTTTCGGCGCCGAAGTTCTGATGACTTCGGACGCCTGCGTCAACGGAACAGAGCGGGTGGCAGATTCACTTAAAGACCTTTCGCAGCTTCCTGATATCGTTGTAAATCTTCAGGGTGACGCCCCGCTGACCCCACATTGGTTTTTAACAGCTCTGATTGATGAAATGCGGGCTGATGTGTCTGTCCAGATGGCAACGCCCGTTTTGCGGTGCGACGGTCAGACCCTGTCCAATTTCCGTGAGGACCGCCGAAATGATCAGGTTGGTGGCACCACTGCGGTATTCGATAAAACGCGAGACGCACTCTATTTTTCGAAAGAAGTGATCCCATATACCGACAGCGACTATGCGGATGAAGCTGAAACACCCGTCTTTCATCATGTAGGCGCCTATGCCTATCGACCAGCTACATTGGCTGAATATGTAAACTGGGGTGAAGGTCCATTGGAAAAGCTTGAAGGGTTGGAACAACTCCGGTTTCTGGAGCGTGGAGTTAAAGTACGCTGTGTCGAGGTAGATGCACGCGGCCATGTTTTCTGGGAACTAAACAACCCGATTGATGTTGAACGGATCGAAGCTGTGCTGCAGCAAAGAGGTGAAGAATGAAAACTGTAACCGTCGGAAATGCGGATTTTTCGAACACTGCACCCTTTGCGCTGATCGCTGGCCCTTGCCAGCTTGAAGGCCTTGGTCACAGCCGTCAGATTGCTGAAACGCTTGTTGGTATCTGCAGCGATCTTGCGATTCCGCTGGTTTTTAAAGGCAGTTTTGATAAGGCAAACCGGTCAAGCCTGTCGGGTAAACGCGGGCTTGGGATCGACGAAGGATTGTCAATTCTGTCAAAAATTTCCACTGAATTTGGCTGCCCGACCCTGACCGATGTACATAGTGCGCAGCAGTGCCCAGTTGCGGCCGAAGCCGTTGATATTCTGCAAATCCCAGCATTCCTGTGCCGTCAGACCGACCTGCTGCTTGCAGCGGGGGAAACCGGGGCAGCGATAAACGTGAAAAAGGGACAATTCCTCGCACCCTGGGATATGGGCAATGTTGCTGACAAGATTGCCAGCACCGGGAACGACCGCATACTTTTGACGGACCGTGGAACATCCTTTGGTTACAACATGCTGGTCAGTGATTTCAGAAGCCTGCCGATCATGGCAGATACCGGATATCCGGTGGTTTTTGATGCAACACACTCGGTGCAACTTCCGGGTGGACAGGGCACATCATCTGGCGGGAAAAGAGAGTTTGTACCGCCGCTTGCACGCGCGGCAATTGCAGTCGGCTGTGCTGCTCTGTTCATAGAAACGCACCCTGACCCTGACAACGCGCCAAGCGACGGGCCAAACATGATGCCGCTCGATCAGATGGCAGCAATGCTGAAGCGCCTGAAGGCGATTGATAATTTGACGAAAGCAGAAGTCAGCTGAGGGTCAGGCGACACCACGTTGCAGAAGCTGTAATACTGTGACAAGCCCGACCGGCTTGCTGTCTTCAACAACAAAAGCAGCAGAAATCTTGTTTTTTTGCAGGATATTCAGGGCGCGCGCACTTAGCCGCTCGGGCTCAAGTCTCACGCCGCCCGGTGTCATCAGGCTTGCGGCTGTGGCCTTCCAGATCACTGACTTCATTGTGCCAGAGGCATTGCTTTCAAGGTAGCGTCTGATATCGCCATCCGTGATGACACCAACCAGATTACCACCCACGTCTCGCATCCCGACGATGCCAAACCCTTTGTTTGAAATTTCAGAGATGACTTCGATGATAGGTGCATCCATTTCGACGAGTGGTAGCTGATCACCCTTAAACATGAGCTCACTGATTGGCTGCAGCACGGAACCGAGCTTGCCGCCGGGATGAAAATTCCGAAAACTTTCTTCGGAAAAACCGCGCATCCGAAGCAATGTAACTGCCAAGGCGTCGCCCATAGCCAATTGCAACAATGTTGATGTTGTGGGAGCCAGATTGTGCGGGCATGCCTCTTCTGCGTGGGGCAGGATGATTGGGTACTGCGTTTTACGTGCGAGCGTACTTTCGCTATTTCCTGTGATCGAAATCATGGGAACATCAAAGCGCGCGCAATAGGCAACAACATCTGAAAGTTCGCGGGTTTCACCAGACCATGACATCAACAAAACGACGTCATTGTCCTGTATGACACCCAAGTCACCATGGCTGGCTTCAGCCGGGTGCACGAAATAGGCAGGGGTGCCGGTTGAAGAAAATGTTGCAGCAAGTTTGCGCGCGATATGGCCACTTTTCCCAACGCCAGACAGGATCAGCCGCCCCTTCATTTCTAGGATCAGGCGCGCCGTATCGGAGATTACGTCACCATTGCCGTTTTTTGTGAGCTCCGCCTGCATTTGTTCCAGCCCGTCCTGAAAACATCTGAGCGATGCCAGAACAGATTGGAGTGGGTCTATTTTTTCTAACATTGCTTGCCTCTTTGCCTTTACTGGCGTCCTTCGGGCATTTGGCCTTGCCGCGACTGTTGCGCACAATATGCCTCGTGCGCGCCCCCTTCCTCAAGCGCTGAATGACGTGGTTCGCAAACAACGCTGCTTTATTGTTTCGAGTCTAAAGCGAAAAGAAATGCAATTGCGGAAATTTTAACGCGCTTGGGACGTGAATTGGGTTTCACTTGATAACCAATTTTCAAGCTCGGCCAGCGGCATTGCAGGTGCGAAATAAAATCCTTGGGCACAGTCACATCCCATTGCGGTAAGAACTGCTAGTTCTGCGTCGGTTTCGACACACTCTGCAATGACAGTAAGGTTTAGTTTCTTCGCAAGATGCACGATGGCACCTGTTAATTCTTCAAGGCTTTTGTCTTGGTCAATTCCCGATACGAAGCTTCTGTCTATCTTGATCCGGTCGACCGGGAATTTACGTAAACTGGAAATTGAGGCGTGCCCGGTTCCAAAATCATCCAGTTCCACGGAAAAACCCGCTGCCGAAAGCTCATGTACATTTTTTGCAATATGTCCGGCGGGATCATCCAGAAAAACCGTTTCCAGAATTTCGAGGGCAATCTGATGGGGGTGCAAACCTTGCGCTTTGACGACGTCGATCAAATTGTCAACGACCTTGGAATCGCTCAACCTGGAATTTGACATGTTGATACTGATTTGCGGGGCAGGTAGCCCCAGTGCCTGCAGGTGCGCGAGAGACTGGCTGCTTTTCAGCAGCATTTGTCTGTCGAGATTATCCAGTAGGTCTGCATCTTTTGCTGCGTGAATGAAATCTTCGGGTTCCAGCCAACCGCGCGAAGGATGTTTCCAGCGAAGCAAAGCTTCATACCCGTTTAGCGTACGCGTACGAATGTTGATCTGAGGTTGGAAGAAAGGCGCGAATTCGTCGCGCCGTAACCCTTCCCGGATCTCCTCGGCCAACGTGGAGTTTCGTTCAATCTGCTGTCGCATACTGTCTTTGAAAAAACGGTATCGGCTTCTGCCTTCACGCTTGGCTTGGCGTAAGGCTATATCAGCATCTATCAACACGCGTTTCAGGGTTGGCTCTGCCGTTTTATCCCAAAATTTTATACCAATACTCGCACTGATCCGGCAGCATCTTCCATCAATCTCAACTGGTTTAGACAGCTTTCTCATCAAGCACAGAGCGAGCTGTTTCGTCTGCGCTCGGTCGTTTGCATCTTTGAGAACGATCACAAACTCATCGCCGGCGATCCGAGCAACCAAATCAGCATCACCCGCTTCTGACGTAAGAATTTTTGCGCAATGGCGAAGGAGATTGTCACCGGTTTCGTGATCAGAGGTGTTATTAACAGATTTGAAGTTATCCAGATCTATTGCAAGAACAGCATGGCGCGAGTGCTGATCCGATTTGTTTAGCTCGTTCAGATACTCGTGCAACCCACGTCGGTTTATCAATCCTGTCAACTGATCGGTCACAGCAGCAAGGCGCAGTTCATCCTGCAAACGTCTGTATTGACTTACGTCCTGAAAAACGCCGGAAAATTTGGACAAAATGCCATTCTCCAGAATGGGTTGACCTAAAATACGAACCCAAATGTGGCGCCCACCAGCGGTGACCAGCCGGACCTCCTTGTCAAAAGGAGCGATTTGCTCTTTTGCCTTTTTTATCGCGGGGAACAAAAGCCTGCGAGAGCTTGGTGTCAAAAACCGAAAAGCCTTTTTAAGTGTCGGTCTGAATGTTTCATCAACATCATGGATTGTTTTTGTATGCGTGTCCCAGGAAAGCTCGCGACTCTGATAATCAAATTCCCAGCCACCAACCTTTGAAGCTGACTGAGATGAGGTTTTATTTTTCTCGGTCTGAAAGCTGGATTCGCAGGCTTTCAAAGCTTTGGAAAGCTGTTTGTTGCGTTGCTTTAGGCGAAAAAGCAGTCCCAAACATAAAGTCACAACAATGATGGCGGCAAGGCTCCAAAGCGAGAGATAAGTCATTACGGGTTTGATCCTTCAATGAAGTCCAGAGATGTCAGTAAAGGATTTTTGAAAGAAAAAATTTTACCCAATCGAAAAGGGTCGCAGCGAAAGTAGGTTCGATATTTTTCGGTATTCACAAAAAAATATTCCTTTCTACTCTAGCCATAGAATGGTCAAATCAAAAATACAACCTCAGGTGGTAATTTTTTTGACCAAACGTAAAGCATCAAATTTTAGTTGAAATTGAGAGACCGAGTTGTGGGCAATGCGATCGCCCCGACCAAGTTACTCGGGCGCATTAGCGTAACATTTTGTGTAAAGCTCAGCGCGTATAGATCTCTGTGCCCCATTCGACGCACCGTTTCGTAAGCGTTTCTGAAAGCGGTTTGTCTGTGAATAGCGAGTCTACTTCGCTAAGCGATGCAATGCGCGCAGGGGCGCTGCGTGAAAATTTGGAGTGATCCGACACAAGGAATGTTTTTCTGGACTGACGAATGATTGCTTTACTGACGCCAACCTCCTGGACATCAAAATCCAATATGTCGCCGTCCTCATCCATGGCTGAACACCCTATCACGGCATAGTCAACCTTGAACTGTTCGATCACACGCGCCGTCAAATCGCCAACCAACCCTCCATCCGAGCGTCGCAACATCCCGCCCGCTACCATGATCTGACAATCAGGGTTGGCGACCAAGATATTGGCAACATTCATATTATTAGTGACAACCATGATGTTAAGGTGGTGCAGTAGTTCACGTGCGACCGCTTCGGTGCTTGTGCCGATGTTCAGAAACAAAGACGCGCCGTCAGGAATAGCCTTCGCGCAACGCTGTGCGATATCTTTTTTCGCTTCGTCATTTAACCCGCGCCGGTCTTCATACCCGATATTGGATACCCCTGATCGCAGGATCGCCCCACCGTGAACGCGCTCAAGCTTTCCTTCATTCGCGAGATCACTCAGGTCGCGCCGGATTGTTTGAACCGTCACTTCAAACCTTTCAGCAAGGCCTTCAACTGTGACTTTTCCCTCTGTGCGGGCGATTTCTAGAATGTCGGGTTGTCGAAAACTCTGTGCCATAGGGGCCTTTCTAGCGGTTCCCTTTTATGACATTCGTATCAATTCTTCACTGCAATTAAACTCTTTTTCTAAGTTGGTTAGAAAAAGAAATTCGAATTTCTGCTTTGAATCCGCACTCAAACGCACATTCGGTGACAGGGTTTTCAAAATAGTGGTTTGAAATAAATAGGTTAGGGGCGGTGGCAATGTATTTCGTAAAAAGTTCAAAAATTATCAAAGCGAAAAAAAAAGAACATAATAATTGACAAACCGCGCATTAACATGCTTCGTATTGCAAATATTTCAGCAAAGTGGGGGACTTTGTTCAATTGTCGGCAGTTCAGCATCAGGTTTACGATCTTTTCGTGATCGGCGGTGGAATCAATGGCTGCGGAATTGCGCGCGATGCTGCAGGGCGCGGGCTTAGCGTGTCCCTTGCTGAAATGAACGACCTGGCATCAGCAACGTCTTCCGCCTCGACCAAGCTTTTCCATGGTGGTTTGCGCTATCTTGAATACTTTGAAGTTCGTCTGGTCCGGGAAGCACTGATTGAGCGTGAAACGCTTTTGCGGGCGATGCCACATATAAGCTGGCCCATGCGTTTTGTTCTTCCATATCATAGGGATATGCGCTTTGAAGGAGAAACGCCAACATCACGCATCCTGAATGTTCTTATGCCATGGATGAAGGGCAGGCGGCCTGCCTGGCTTATACGATTTGGTCTGTTTCTGTATGATACTTTGGGTGGGCGAAAAATCCTGCCTGCAACGACGACTGTAGACCTGCGTACCGATCCTGTTGGGAAACCTTTGCAAGACAGATTCAAGAAGGCGTTTGAGTATTCGGACTGCTGGATCGAAGATTCGCGGTTGGTTGTCCTGAATGCGCGTGATGCGGAATCACGTGGTGCCAAGATCATGACCCGTACGCGTGTTGTCGCGGCAGAGCGAACGGACGATCTTTGGAAAATAACCCTGATCGATGCTGTAACAGACGAAATTCAGTTTGTTTGGGCAAAGATGCTTGTGAATGCTGGCGGCCCTTGGGTCGAAAGCGTGATCACCAAAACGCTTAGGCTAAATGCGTCGGAAAGCGTCAGGCTGGTTCGGGGGAGCCATATTGTGACGCGCAAGCTGTTTGATCACGACAAATGCTACTTCTTTCAGGGTGAAGACGGCAGGATCATTTTTGCAATTCCTTATGAAACTGATTTCACGTTAATCGGAACGACGGACGCGGAGCATGACGACCCGGAAGAAAAACCCGAGTGCACACCTGAAGAAGCGGATTATCTGCGAAGTTTTGCTTCGAACTACTTAAAAAAGCCGGTCGAAAAAGAAGACATTATCTGGACCTATTCTGGTGTTCGCCCACTTTATGACGATGGTGCAAATTCAGCAACGGCGGCGACCCGAGATTATGTGCTGAAACTGAACACAGATGCCGGGGCGCCGTTACTGAACGTCTTTGGCGGAAAAATAACCACCTACCGTCGTTTGGCAGAGGGCGCATTGGCGAAAATCACACCATTTTTTCCAAAGGCGACCGGAAACTGGACAGCAGGTGTTGCGCTACCGGGCGGGGATTTTGCGGTGAACGGGGTCGCGGACCTGACTGCAGGCCTGAAAAAGGATTACGCCTTCCTTGACGATTTTTGGGCACGCCGTCTTGTCAAAGCCTATGGCACCGAAGCACGCGAAATACTGAGCAGTGCTGAAACTGTGGATGATATGGGTGTCGCATTTGGCGCAACCCTGACAGAGCGCGAAGTGATATGGTTGATGGAGCGGGAATACGCCCGAACCGCCGAAGATGTTATCTGGCGCCGCTCAAAGCTGGGCTTGCGGATGAGCAAGGCTGAAGTCGTTAAGTTGAACAAATGGATGAAGGGCGCTCTGCACTCCAGTCGACGCGTATCGGCCGCAGTATGAGAGCGATAGGAGAGAACAATGACTCTGGTTCTTGAGGGGGTATCAAAGGTTTTAAATGGTATGACCCATATACAACCCACTGATCTTACGTTGCAAAACGGTACAATGAACGTACTGCTTGGGTCTACCTTGTCCGGGAAAACTTCGTTGATGCGCCTAATGGCAGGTCTGGATGTACCGACAACTGGCCGCATTCTGTGGCATGGCGAAGATGTAACCGGTATGCGCGTTCAGGACCGCAAGGTCGCGATGGTCTATCAACAGTTCATCAATTACCCCTCAATGACAGTCTATGATAATATCGCGTCGCCCATGCGCCTGCTGGGCAAAACGAACGCAGAGATAAATGCTGCTGTTCAAAAAACTGCCGACCTGATGCAACTCACACCATTGCTGGACCGCAAACCGCTTGAATTGTCGGGCGGTCAGCAGCAGCGTTGTGCGCTGGCGCGGGCCTTGGTGAAGGATGCGGGGCTTGTTTTACTCGATGAGCCGCTCGCAAATCTTGACTACAAGCTGCGTGAAGAATTGCGCGCGGAGATTCCCAAGATATTTGAAGAGGCCGGGTCGATCTTTGTCTATGCCACAACAGAACCTGAAGAGGCTTTGCTGTTGGGAGGGAACACCGCAACCCTGTGGGAAGGGCGTGTAACGCAATTTGGCCTAACGCCATCGGTCTACCGCAAACCTGTTGATGCTAAGACGGCGCGGGTATTTTCTGACCCTCCAATGAATTTTCTGCAGATTTCAAAGGCCGGAACCAAACTTCTGTTTGGTGATGGGCAATCAACGGCGGCGACGGGCGCGCTTGCTGAGCTTGCAGACGGGCGCTATGTGGCAGGGTTCCGGCCTAATCACGTTAAGCTCGAACAAAAGCGTGATAACGCCTTGAAGTTCAACGCACATCTGAACGTGACAGAGATCACCGGGTCAGAAACCTTTGTCCATCTCACACATCAGGGCGAACGGTGGGTCGGGTTGATTCACGGTGTGCGCGACCTTGAGCTAGGTAGCGCACTAACTGTCTATCTGGACCCGTCGCATGTTTACATTTTTGCCGAGGATGGTGGCCTCGTCGCGCCTGCGTCCTACGCGCTGGCGGCTTGAGGAGGAAACGGTTATGGCGAAGATCACACTCGACAATCTGGCGCATTCTTACCTGCCCAATCCGCAGAGCGAAGATGACTACGCACTGAAAGAGTTGAACCACGACTGGGTCGATGGCGAAGCCTACGCACTTCTAGGGGCTTCTGGCTGTGGTAAATCCACCTTGCTGAACATTATTTCTGGCCTGTTACATCCCTCACAGGGGCGCATCCTGTTCAATGATCGCGATGTCACGTCAGAGCCAACGGCCGCGCGCAACATTGCGCAGGTTTTTCAGTTCCCGGTGGTCTACGACACGATGACAGTGCGCGATAACCTTGCATTTCCCTTACGCAACCGTGGTGCGGACGCAAGCTACATTCAGGATCGCGTTCAACACATTGCCAAGATGATTGGGATGGAGGGGGAGCTTAATCACAAGGCGCGTGGCCTGACTGCTGATGCAAAGCAGAAGATCAGCCTTGGGCGGGGCATGGTGCGTGAAGATGTAAACGCATTGTTGTTCGACGAGCCTTTGACGGTAATTGACCCTCACATGAAGTGGGAACTGCGGACCCAGCTAAAGTCTTTGCACCACGAATTTGGGCATACAATGATCTATGTGACGCATGACCAGACCGAAGCACTGACCTTTGCTGACAAGGTTGTTGTCATGTACGACGGTCGTGTTGTGCAAATCGGCACGCCGCAAGAGTTGTTTGAAACACCAGCGCATACCTTTGTCGGGTACTTCATTGGCTCGCCGGGGATGAATGTTCTTGCTGCCACGGTTGATGGATCAACCGCTTACATAGAAGGGACCGAAGTAGACCTTGGTGCCGGGTACAGCGTGCCCGACGGGAAAGTTGAAATTGGTGTACGGCCTGAATTTGCTTCACTGTCCAGCAATGGCACTGGGTTGCCCATAAAAATTCGCCGGGTGGAGGATGTGGGCCGCCACAAGATTGTTCGTGCCGATTTTTTCGAGAATGAAATCAATGTTATTGCAGGCGAAGGTGCAGAGATTGGCGCGGATATGAACCGCGTCACTTTTGAGGCCGCGCATATCAATGTTTACGCAAATGATTGGCGTGTAGAGCCGATGGGCACGCAGGCAAGTCCTGCTGGGGAGGCCGCATAATGGAAAAAACCGTTAATCAAAAAGCCTGGTTTCTGGTGCTTCCAGTTCTTTTGCTGGTCGCCTTTTCCGCGGTTATACCGCTGATGACCGTGGTAAATTATTCCGTGCAGGACACTTTCGGGAACAACCAGTTCTATTGGGCGGGTCTGGAGTGGTTCAAGGAGCTTCTTGAATCAGAACGGCTGCACAACGCTCTGGGTCGTCAGATTGCCTTTTCGATGATCATTCTGGCGATCGAAGTGCCGTTAGGTATTTTTGTCGCCCTCAACATGCCGAAAAAGGGGTTTTGGGCCTCGGTGTGCCTTGTACTGATGGCCCTGCCTCTGTTGATACCGTGGAACGTGGTTGGCACCATCTGGCAGATTTTTGGCCGGGTTGATATTGGCCTGCTCGGTTACACGCTCGACGCCCTAGGGATTGCATATAACTATACCCAAGACAGTTTCGCGGCCTGGGCAACGGTTGTAGTTATGGATGTCTGGCATTGGACATCGCTTGTCGCGTTGCTCGCGTATGCCGGACTCCAATCCATTCCTGACGCTTATTACCAAGCGGCAAAGATTGATCAGGCAAGCCGCTGGAAGGTGTTTCGCTACATCGAACTGCCAAAGATGCAGGGTGTGCTTCTGATCGCTATTTTGCTGCGGTTCATGGACAGCTTCATGATTTATACGGAACCCTTCGTTGTCACTGGGGGTGGGCCGGGAAATGCCACGACCTTCCTGTCGATCGACCTCGTGAAAATGGCGCTTGGGCAGTTTGATCTTGGGCCGGCCGCAGCGTTCTCGCTGATGTATTTCCTCGTGATCCTGCTGATATCCTGGGTGTTTTACACTGTGATGACAAACCTCGACAAAAGGGATGGTGTGTGATGGCTGATGCAAGTTTGAACAAAACGGCCTCGCGTGGCATTGCCCTGCCAAAGATCAAGGGCAACGTTGTGGTGATGGTGCTTTACCTTACCTTCCTGTTGCTGCCGATCTATTGGCTGCTGAACATGAGCCTGAAGACCAACAGTGAAATTCTTGGGGCGCTCACGCTTTGGCCAAATAGCCTGACATTTGCGAATTATGCGACGATCCTCACGGACCAGACATGGTACATGGGTTACGTCAACTCATTGATCTATGTGGTTTTGAACACAGTGATTTCTATCGCGGTTGCGTTGCCTGCAGCCTATGCGTTTAGTCGCTATACCTTCATGGGTGATAAACACCTGTTTTTCTGGCTTCTGACCAATCGGATGGCACCGCCTGCAGTGTTCGCTTTGCCGTTTTTCCAGCTCTACAGTTCTGTCGGGCTGTTTGACACGCATATTGCGGTGGCGTTGGCGCACTGCCTGTTCAATGTTCCGCTTGCGGTCTGGATCATGGAAGGGTTCATGCGCGGTGTTCCAAAGGAAATTGACGAAACCGCCTATATCGACGGCTACAGTTTTGGCCGGTTCTTCGTGAAAATCTTCATGCCGCTCATTGCGTCTGGTATTGGGGTCGCAGCGTTCTTTTGCTTTATGTTCAGCTGGGTTGAACTTTTGTTGAGCCGTACTCTGACGTCCGTCGCAGCAAAGCCAATCTCTGCAATCATGACCCGCACTGCAGGGGCCGCCGGGCAAGACTGGGGCGTGCTTGCTGCTGCGGGTGTGCTGACCATCGTACCGGGGGCGCTCGTTATCTACTTTGTCCGAAACTACATCGCCAAGGGCTTTGCCCTCGGTCGCGTATAGGAAAGGAACAGACCTATGGCATGGATGGCCTGGACACTACCGACAGCAATTTTCTTTTGTACAATCGCTTGTCTGCTCGTTCTTTTTACGGTGCTGGCGATCAAATACCCTGAAACGCCGCGCATGGGTGTTTTGCGGATCGAAACAACACGCGGAGATCGTCTTTTCATTACGTTATTAGGCTCGGCCTTTATCAATCTGGCCTGGCTTGGACTGGTCAGTGCACCCCAATGGGGCGCGCTGATTGTATGCCTGGTTTATGCCGCAGCAGTGTTTCGCTGGGTGTGACGGGGCAAAGGAACGCGACGGGCCGGTATGAGGCTGGCCAGTCGTCAATGAAATCGGAGTATTTGGGAGGAAAAAATGAACTTTCGATTTAAATCCACCGCCGCTGTTGGCTTGGCACTGACGATCCTTGGATCGCCGGCCTTTGCCGACATGAATGCGGCGCTCGCCTTTCTGGATTCAGAAATTGGCGAAATGTCGGCACTGAGCCGTGCAGAGCAAGAAGCAGAGATGCAATGGTTCGTTGACGCGGCAGCGCCGTATCAGGGTATGGAAATCAACGTCGTTTCTGAAACGATTGCGACCCATGTTTACGAATCCGAAGTTCTGGCAAAAGCATTTGAAGAAATTACCGGCATCAAGGTCACTCATGACCTGATCGGTGAAGGTGATGTTGTTGAGAAACTTCAGACCCAAATGCAATCAGGTGAAAACATCTATGATGCCTATATCAACGACTCTGACCTGATCGGTACTCACTGGCGCTATCAGCAAGTGCGTAACCTGACCGACTGGATGGCGGGCGAAGGTGCGGGTGTAACCTTGCCAACTCTTGACGTTGATGACTTTATTGGCACCCAGTTCACCACCGGGCCAGATGGCAAGCTTTATCAGCTTCCAGACCAGCAATTCGCGAATCTTTACTGGTTCCGCTATGACTGGTTCACAGATCCGGCAATCATGGCAGACTTCAAAGCCGAATATGGTTACGATCTGGGCGTGCCAGTCAACTGGTCTGCCTATGAGGATATTGCTGCCTTCTTTACGGGGCGCGAGATCAATGGCGAAACCGTCTTTGGCCACATGGATTACGGTAAGAAAGACCCGTCACTTGGCTGGCGCTTTACCGATGCGTGGATGTCCATGGCTGGCATGGGTGACATTGGCGAACCAAACGGCCTGCCGGTTGACGAATGGGGCATTCGTGTAAACGAAAACTCCCAGCCCGTCGGCTCCTGTGTGGCACGCGGCGGGGCGACAAACTCCCCGGCAGCCGTTTATGCGATTGAAAGCTACACGAACTGGCTGACAAACTACGCGCCACCTGCTGCTGCTGGTATGGTGTTCTCTGAAGCTGGCCCAGTGCCATCACAGGGTGCAATTGCCCAGCAAATGTTCTGGTACACTGCGTTCACCGCGAGCCTTGTTGGCGAAGGTGCCGAGGCTGTCCTGAACGATGATGGTTCACCCCGTTGGCGGATGGCCCCATCCCCGCATGGGTCGTACTGGGAAGAGGGTATGAAAGTTGGCTATCAGGATGCGGGTTCCTGGACGCTGATGAAATCTACCCCGGTTGATCGCGCACAGGCTGCGTGGCTCTATGCTCAGTTCGTGGTGTCAAAAACTGTGGACGTGAAAAAAGCGCACACGGGTCTGACGTTCATTCGTGAATCCACCATTAACCATGACAGCTTTACCGAACGTGCACCTAACCTTGGCGGTCTGATTGAATTCTATCGGTCGCCTGCACGTGTTGCTTGGTCACCAACTGGCACCAACGTTCCTGATTATCCAAAGCTCGCGCAGCTTTGGTGGCAGAACATTGGCGACGCGTCTTCAGGCGCTAAAACAGCACAGGAAGCACTGGATTCACTCTGCTCAGAACAAGAGCGCGTGTTGTCACGGCTTGAGCGTTCCGGCGTTCAGGGCGACCTTGGCCCGGTGCTGAATGATGAGGTTGATCCTGCCGAATGGCTGGCAAAGCCTGGTTCGCCAAAAGCGCGTCTGGAAAACGAGCGTGAAACCCCGGTTACGATTGGCTACGATGAACTGATCGCATCCTGGAACTAAAAATGAAGGCCGGGGCGTGAAAAAATGCCCCGGCCTACCTTTTCTTTGTGCAGAGAATATTGTCTTCTGCGCCGATAAGTTTGTTTTGTTGTGAAACGGTTACGCCTCGGTGTGATCGTGCGTACATTTTGGCATTAGAAAAAAGTACAGCGACATGAGCTACATCTTCGCAATTGATCAGGGAACGACATCCAGCCGCGCCATTCTGTTTGACGCGAAGATGAAAATCGTCTCGGTTGCCCAGAAAGAATTTCCACAATATTACCCTGCTTCGGGGTGGGTAGAGCATGACCCGTCAGATATTTGGAATACGACAATTGAGACCTGCCGCGACGCAATAGAACGCGCGAAGATTTCCGCATCAGACATAGCTGCAATCGGTATTACCAATCAGCGCGAAACAACGCTTGTCTGGGACCGCACAACAGGCCAACCCATTCACAATGCAATTGTCTGGCAAGACCGGCGTACCGCCGATATGTGCCACGCGTTGCGTGCTGACGGGCATGAGCTGATGGTGACGGAAAAGACCGGACTTTTGCTCGACCCGTATTTTTCGGGCACAAAGCTGAAATGGATATTGGATAATGTCGACGGCGCCCGGAACCGTGCGGCAAAAGGTGAATTGCTGTTTGGCACCGTCGACAGCTTCTTGATCTGGAAGCTGACCGGGGGCAATTCACATGTGACCGATGCGACAAATGCCGCGCGCACCCTGCTTTATGATATTCGCAAAGGAAGGTGGAGCAGCAGTATTTGCGCGTTGCTCGATATTCCAATGGCGATGCTGCCAGAGGTTAAGGATTGCGCAGCCGATTTCGGAACGACACAGGCCGATCTTCTAGGGGCCGGAATTTCGATACTCGGAGTGGCCGGGGACCAACAAGCCGCTACCGTAGGACAAGCATGTTTTAAGCCGGGCATGATGAAATCCACCTACGGAACCGGGTGTTTTGCATTGCTGAACACCGGTGACACGCCTGTTGTCTCAAACAATCGCTTGCTGACGACAATTGCGTATCAGCTTGACGGGAAGCCAACCTATGCTTTGGAAGGCTCAATCTTTATTGCTGGGGCGGTCGTTCAATGGCTGCGCGATGGCTTGCAGATAATTGAAAATGCAAAAGAAACTCAAAAGTTAGCTGAATCTGCCGATGACTCGCAATCTGTAATTCTGGTTCCCGCGTTTACCGGATTGGGCGCGCCTTATTGGAATGCGGAATGTCGCGGTGCGGTTTATGGCCTGACACGAAACTCCGGCCCGGCAGAATTTGCACGCGCAGCGCTTGAAAGCGTTGGGTTTCAGACCCGCGACTTACTTGAGGCTATGACCGCTGATTGGCATGGCAGCGGTTCCGCCGAGCTGCGTGTTGACGGTGGGATGAGCGCGAACAACTGGGCTATGCAATTCCTTTCGGACATCATAGGCGCGGCGGTTGATCGCCCAGAGGTGCTCGAGACAACGGCACTTGGTGCAGCGTGGCTCGCAGGTATGCGTGCAGGAATTTATCCGGACAAGGAAGGATTCTCAGAAACATGGGCGCTTGAGCGGCAGTTTCACCCGGCTATGAATGACGATGTGCGAGAAACGAAATATGCGGCATGGAAACGTGCAGTCAATGCAACGTTGAGCGTTTGACGATGTCCGAGGGTACTCAGCCATTCTCATTCTCAACCGCAGGAAAAATTCTGTTTGGGTCCGGGCAATCGAAACACGCCGCAAATCTGATTACAGCGTTTGGTTCAACCGTAATGGTCGTTCATGGCGCTTCGCATTCGCGGACCGAATGGCTGTTGAATGACATATTAGAACAGGGTGGTGACGTGAGTTGTCTTTCCTGCCCGGACGAGCCTTCGTTAATGCTGCTTGAAACCGCAGTTGATGTTGCGCGCGCTATTAAGCCAGATGTCATCGTTTCGGTAGGCGGCGGGTCAGCGATTGATCTTGGCAAAGCTGTCGCGGCCTTGATGCCAGCGATGGGGCAGGCGATTGATTATCTGGAAGTCGTTGGCGCAGGGAAAAAGCTCGACAGCCAACCACTTCCATTTGTCGCGATCCCAACAACAGCGGGCACCGGTGCGGAAGTAACGAAAAATGCTGTGATCAGTGTCTTGCAGAAAAAACGTAAAGTAAGCCTGCGGGATGACAGGATGATGGCGGATATCGCGATCATCGACCCACGCCTGACCGATGGTTTGCCCCGGGGCATAACTCTTTCAGCCGGACTGGACGCTGTCACTCAGGTGATAGAGCCCTACATAAGTTGTAAGGCGACGCCATTGTCAGATGCGCTGTGCAAGCCCGCGATCCCACGCGGCCTCGCAGCACTTGGGCGGTTGATGGAGGGTGAAGATGCCGACGCGCGCGATGAAATCGCCTGGGTAAGTCTTTGTGGTGGCTTGGCGCTCGCAAATTCGGGCCTTGGTGCGGTCCACGGATTTGCAGGCGTAATCGGCGGCCACTGCGGGGCACCGCATGGCGCGATTTGCGGCGCTCTTTTACCACATGTTTTGCGCTGTAATGCCAAAGCTTCGATCGATCAGTCACGCTACGCCGCGCGCATTTCAGAAGTCTACGAGAGTATTTCTAATTTTACTGGCGCGCAGGAGTCAGATGTTGCCTTGAAGTTGTTTGAGGTATGGATTCACCAAAACGGCTTGTCACGTCTGTCTGACATGGGCGTTCAGCCGGCGGATCACGGTGAAATTGTCGAGGCAGCACAGGCGTCTTCCTCGATGAAAGGAAACCCAGTTGCACTTTCTAGCGAGGAACTTTTGGGTGTTCTCGCCTCGGCGGGGTAACAACGGAAGTTTTCTTAGATGCGTCACGCGCCGGGTTTCAGCGCGTGTTTTTCCTGTCTTCAATAATGAGGTCGCTGTCTTTTTCACCAATCATGATTGCGGGCGCATTTGCGTTGCCGGAAACGATTTCTGGCATGATCGAACAATCAGCAACACGCAAACCAGTGATCTCATGGACACAAAGTCGAGCGTCCACAACGCTGTCGCCGGTTGTCCCCATCTTGCATGTGCCCGTCGGATGGTAAATTGACGAAGAATAGTTGCGCGCCCAATCCAGTGTGCAGTCATCGTCATCGATATCGAGTTCCGATGTTGGCCGGAATTCTTCTGATATTTTTAAGGCGAGCGGGGCAAGCCGTGCAATTTTTTGGCCCAATGGAGCTGCCAGCTATTACGATGCGAAGCGCTCAGATCACGGGAATTCTTGCCCCATTTATCGCGTTTTCGGTTGTGATGCAGCAAATCCTGTCAATACTTGGTGCACAACAAACCATTGGTGATTTTGTGACCTCTATGGGCGGCTACTATGCGGTTCTGTTCACATCCATGGCAATTGTGTTTGTCTGTGGCATGGTATTGGAGAGCTTGCCGGTAACGATTATTCTTGCTCCAATCCTTGCGCCAATCGCAGCTTCGGTCGGTGTCGAGCCTGTGCAACCCGCAGTTATTTTCCTAGTTGGTGCATCTATTGGGTTTATCACGCCGCCTTACGGTCTGAACCTTTATGTTGCGTCCGGGGTGACGGGTGTGCAGTACTTCCGGCTATTACGTTACACGGTGCCTTACCTTGTCGCTCTCATTTCGGTGTGGATCATTGTCGCGTTGGTGCCTGCGCTATCGACAATACTCTTACCCGCACGATAAAGAGGGGGTGAGACAGCAACCGACTGGGATGAACGATGGTGATGGACGCTACGGCCGAGGATAAAAACAGTATCCCAACCAATCTGCGCCCATTGCTGGTTCTTGAGGCTATTGCAACTGCAGGCGTCCCTGTAACGCCGACCGAGGTGAATGAGGGGCTTGGGTTACCAAAGCCAACAATTCACCGCTTGTTTGCAACGTTAGAGGACGAAGGCTTTATCCAGCGCGAAATTGATGGGCGTGGTTATACACCCGGTCTTAGAATGCGAACCCTTTCTACTGGAATACTTTCTTCGCTAAGGGTGCGTACGGCGCGCATCGCAATTCTGTCGCGCCTTGCAGAGGAAATAGGCGAGACCTGCAACATCGCATTGCCTGATCGTGATGCGATGATCTATCTCGACCGGATCGAAACCAAATGGCCGCTTCGAATCCAGTTGCCAGTTGGTACACGCGTACCGTTTTACTGCACGGCAAGCGGCAAACTTTACCTGAGTTCACTGGATGACAGGCATCTTGAAAGCTATCTGAACGCAACAACAATGACTGCGCACACAGAACAAACCCTCACTTCGCCTCAGGCTCTTCACCAGGAAATTTCCCAGATACGCAAGCAGGGCTTTTCAACTGACAATGAAGAATTCATGGACGACATGATTGCCGTTGCTGTGCCGATCGTTGAATCAAACGGGCGTTTGCTTTCAACCCTGTCGTTCCATGCCCCCGTACAGCGTTTGCCCCTTGATCAGGCTGTTTCGTTTTTACCGGTTATGCGCACCGCTGCAGCCGAGCTGTCGAACCTCATTTCGACAGATTAGCTCTTTGGGGCGCAGGATCGCCCTGCCTGATTGGCTAAAACAGAGTCTGGCACGTGAGTGTTACACGCACCGAAACACACGTCTCACGAGATAGATCGACTGAAATCCGCGGGCTTCGCCGGTGATATCCAGTAAGCGACCCGACCTGCCGCCGGATCGCCGTAAAACGCGGCGCTTGAGCAACATTTGCGCTTCAGCGCCTGCAGCCCGGCGAGCAACGCATTAGAAAAGTGTGATCAACGAAAAAATACGATGCTTCAGGTTGTTGCTTACTGAAATTCAGTTAAGGAGTAGTAGTAACCAGGCCGACTCACCTGCAAACAAGACAATCGGATTGATATGCGAAAAATTCTGTTCCTCGCGACAGCTTTGTTAACCTTACAGACTTTTCAAAGTGTGAGTGCCCAACAAGCGCCCCCTCCAGTTACCGTGGCGAAACCGGTTGTGAAGACAATTGTCGAACACGATGAATTCGTTGGCCGTTTCGATGCGCTTGAAAGAGTGGAAGTACGCTCACGCGTTACCGGTTATCTGGACAGCGTTCATTTCAAAGATGGTACATTGGTCGAGGCCGGGGAACTGCTGTTTTCCATTGATAAACGCGAGTTTCAGACGGCCCTGCTTCAGGCAGAGGCACAAATCGACATCGCTGAGGCTTCTTTTGATTTCAGCAAAGGGCAACTCTCCCGTGCCGAGTCACTGATCCAGAACGGCAATATTTCTCAGAGTGTTGTGGATGAGCGTCGCGAGAGACATCTTGAGGCCCGAGGCAACCTTGAACAAGCGAAAGCCGCTCTGGAGCGTGCGCAGATTGACTACGATTATGCGGAAATCCGGGCGCCAATTTCGGGACGCATCGACCAGAAACTTCTGGATGTGGGAAACTTGGTAAATGCGAATGCGACAATTCTGACCACCATCGTTTCGCATGATCCCATCTATTTTTTCTTTGATATCGATGAACGGTATTATCTGTCTTACGCAAGGGACGCCCGCACGCGCGGGACTACGCTGCAAGAAGGCGGCGGCGGATTGGAAGTTGTAGTTACGCTGTCCGATGAAAGTATTCCGCCCATCTCCGGGCACCTGGATTTTTCTGAAAATCGGATTGATCCTGCAACTGGTACAATGCGCATCCGCGCCGTTCTGGGCAATGCAGAAGGTGTATTGACCCCGGGCCTTTTCGGGCGTGTGAGCGTGCCGGGATCATTACCCTACGAGGGTATTCTTGTGCCTGACAATGCTATTGTTGCCGACCAGAATCGCCGACTGGTGATGATGGTTGATGAAGCAGGCAACGTCAGCCCAAGACCTGTTCTGCCCGGGCCGAAAGTGGATGGGTACCGTGTAATCCGTGAAGGGCTGACTGGCAGTGAAACCATTGTTGTTTCAGGCATTGTCCGCGCCCGCCCCGGCGCTGTGGTGACACCGGAGCTGGTCGTGCTTCCGCCAGTGGCCGGTCAATAAGATGGGTAGTTTCTTCGTTGATCGCCCAATATTTGCGATCGTTATCTCGGTTGTTCTGACGATACTTGGTGGCATTGCGTACACGCAGTTGCCTGTCGCGCAATATCCGCAGATCGCGCCACCTTCGATTGTGGTGCGCGCGAATTATCCCGGCGCAGATGCTGCGACGGTGGCGGCAACCGTGGCGACCCCGCTTGAGCAGGAAATCAACGGCATCGAGGGGATGCTCTATCTGTCCTCTTTTGCGACGTCTGACGGCTCGATGAGTCTTACCATCACCTTCAAGCAGGGGACCGATCTGGATACCGCGCAGGTGCTGGTTCAAAACCGGGTTTCGATTGCCGAACCCAGGCTTCCGCGCGAGGTACGTGATCTGGGTGTGACAACAACGAAAAGCTCGCCAGATCTGATGATGGTGGTGCATATGCTGTCGCCGGATAACAGTTTTGACCAGCTTTATGTGTCAAATTATGCGCGGTCCCGGGTACGTGACCTGCTTGTGCGGTTAGACGGTGTGGGCGATTTATTGCTTTTTGGAGAGCGTGAATTTTCGGCTCGCGTTTGGCTGGATCCTGAAAAACTGTCGACCTTGGGACTGACTGCCGGAGATGTTGTTGCCGCGCTGCGTGAACAGAACGTTCAGGTGTCTGGCGGTTCTCTGGGTAGCCCGCCCAATGAAGGGGGCACCGCCTTTCAGGTAACCATTACAACCGAAGGCCGACTGGAAACGCCAGAAGAATTTGGCAGGGTGATCGTGCGCTCGACGGACGCCGGGCGTATCGTCAGGGTGCGCGACGTCGCAAGAGTGGAAATTGGTGCCAAAAGCTACACCACGAATTCCTATCTGAACAACAACCCTGCTGTGGCGCTTGGTGTTTTCCAGCGCCCGGGCTCCAATGCTTTGGCGACCGCAGAAGAAGTCCTGCAAGTTATGGAAGAACTTTCCAAAGACTTCCCACCCGGACTGGAATATCAGGTTGTCTACAATCCGACAGAATTTATCGAAACGTCGATCAACGAAGTCTATAAAACGATCTTTGAAGCTATCCTGCTGGTTGTTGCAGTTATTGTCGTGTTTCTACAAAACTGGCGCACGGCGATCATTCCGCTGTTGGCAATCCCGGTGTCGCTTGTCGGCACCTTTGCCTTCATGCTTGTCCTGGGGTTTTCGCTGAACCTGCTGACTTTATTCGGTCTAATCCTCGCGATCGGCATCGTTGTGGATGATGCGATCGTCGTGGTTGAGAATGTCGAACGTAATATCGCCGACGGCCTGTCGCCACGCGACGCTGCGGCGATAACGATGAAGGAAGTTTCGGGCGCCATTATCGGCACATCTCTGGTACTGATTGCGGTCTTTGTTCCGACGATTATGGTGCCTGGAATTACCGGGCAGTTCTACACTCAATTTGCGGTAACGATTTCCATCGCAACAGTGATATCGACCCTCAATTCACTTAGCCTGTCACCTGCCCTCTCTGCAATTTTATTGCGCTCCCACGATACCAGCGCGCCCACCAATCCCATCAGCCGTTTCCTGTCCCTGCTGGGTGCGGGCTTTAACAGCGCATTCGCGAAAGTGACGCGCCGGTTCGAGGCAACCGTTGCCATGTTGGTCAGCAGTTGGCGCGGACTCTCTGCTTCTTTGTTGGTCTTCGTCGCGTTGTTGGCGGGGACCATCTATATGTCTCAGAAAGTGCCGACCGGGTTTATTCCGGACGCGGATCAGGGCTATGCAATTGTGGTTGTGCAGCTACCGGACGGCGCTTCGCTCGAAAGAACCGATGCCATCATGCGGCAGGCTTCAGATATAGCATTGGATACACCGGGCGTTGCCAATGCCGTTGCATTTGCTGGGTTTTCAGGGGCAACATTTACCAATGCATCCAATCAGGGCGTGATTTTCACACCCTTCGACAGCTTTGAAGACCGTGCCATTAGTGGGCTGTCCTCCGGGCAAATTGTCGGGTCGTTGTTTGGACGAATGCAGTCGCTCCGCGAGGCGTTTATCATCGCAATACAACCCCCTTCAGTGCGCGGCGTCGGCAATGGTGGCGGCTTCAAATTGCAACTCAAAGATAGCGAGGAAGCGGACATCAGCAGGGTCTTGGGCGCCGCCTATGCGATTATGGGAGCATCGCAGACCTCTGACAAAGTCACAGGTGTTTTCACGACATTTTCCGCGAATAGCCCACAAACCTATTTAGATATTGACCGGGTGCGGGCGCAAATCCTCAACGTGCCGATAGGCAACATATTTGAAACGCTGGCGATTAACCTTGGCTCGGCTTATGTGAACGATTTCAATGCTTACGGTCGTTTGTTTCAGGTGCGTGCCCAGGCAGATGAACAATTCCGCCTAGAGCAATCCGATATCGCCGCTTTGAAGGTTCGCTCTGCAACCGGCGCGCTCATCCCACTGGGCACGTTGGTCAGTTTCCGCGAAACTGCAGGGCCTATTCTGATCCAAAGGTATAACCAACAGGTATCTGTCCCTATTCAAGGCTCTGCCGCTGCCGGGGTTGCAACTGGTGATGCGCTGTTGGCGATTGAGGCGATGGCCGACCAAATCGTTCCTCCGGGCGTAAGCTATGAGTGGACAGAGCTTGCCTTGCAAGAACGCAACCAGGGGAATACCGCTGTTTACGTCTTTGCACTGTCTATCGTCCTAGCTTTCCTCTTTCTGGCCGCTCTTTACGAAAGCTGGGTTTTGCCCTTTGCTATTATTCTGATTGTGCCGTTGTCTATGTTGTCCGCGTTGATTGGCGTCAGCTACCGTCAGATGGACAATAACATTTTGACACAGGTCGGCTTGATCGTCTTGATCGGGCTTGCGGCGAAAAACGCAATTTTGATTGTGGAATTCGCCAAACAGGCACAAGCTGAAAAGGGAATGGGTCCGGTCGAGGCTGTGTTGGAAGCCAGCCGCCTGCGCCTGCGTCCAATTCTGATGACTGCCTTTGCTTTCATCCTGGGTGTCGTGCCTTTGCTGATCGCGACGGGCCCTGGTGCGGAAATGCGCCAAACCTTGGGAACCGCTGTATTCTCGGGCATGTTGGGTGTGACACTGTTGGGCTTGTTTCTGACACCGGTCTTTTATGTCGTGCTTCAGCGGATGTTTGGACACCGCAAGGCGCGTAGATCCTAGATCGAAGGTCAGGCACCTTCACACCCAGTGTTTAAGCTTTGACTGCACAACAGATTTTTTCGAAGGTTGCGGTCTGAAAAAGTCTTCTTCGTTTTAGTCGTCGTTTGTTGAAAATAGCGCGTTGCCGCGCGAATTGTTCAATGCATTTTTTAGAAGATTTGGACTATGCCGCCGTTATTAGTCGTCCAGAAATCAGCTCGTGCCCGGGTCATCATTCGCTAATATTCGCTGCCAAGTGCCAAACGAATGGTCCGGGTTGTGGTTTCAACGGGTCGACGCAACACTTTAATCTTTTTTGAAAGATGGAGATGTGCGAACGATCTGAATTTTTGGCCTTCAATGTGAAGCCAAACGTGTTTGGCGGATTTTTCAGCAGAGCAGGCAATGGTCGTTGAAGAGTTCATCGGTTTCTGTTGCCAGCGGCATCCCATTCCAGTTTGTTTCACGTTTCTATTTGCTCCGCATTGCAATGAATCTGGGCACAGGTTTTCCGAGATAAAAGCTAACTGAACTGCTTCGCATGATCGGATCAAATCCGAATGCTTAGAAATACAGGGCCAGTCGTTGAGGCAAAGACCCACGTTAACCATCCAACGGCACAGCGTAAACAGGTAGAAATCAGCCGCTGTCGGGCCGTTTACGTTCAAAAATGCGTACCGCGAAAGCTGATCTTCAATCACTGACAACCTTTTTCTCAAGTGGTTTAGCCCCGGTTTTGAAAAATCTACCGGTGTATCTGGGCGAAAAAGCGGGCTGAAACTCTTGTGAACTCCTAAATCTGAACGAAACTTAGAGCCATATGTTACGGAGTGTTGGAGCGTGGTTCGAAGGGATGCGGTGTTCTAGGCCAATGTCGCGTAACAGGTGATCCGGTAAACGAGCAATTGCTCGGCGATCTTTTACGCAGTGCCAACGTTCCGCCCACCAGTTCAATATTTGTACGACCCCATGTCGAGTTGCGTACCGCCTATCTCCATAATTTGCTTGCTTGATCGACGTCATTGATCTGTTCCTTTCAATGAAAAGGGTTGCGGTTTTTTGGAATTGGCAATGCGGTACACGGATTGAACTTCATCGGACGAGGCCATTCGCGACGCTATGCTGGTTGCAATACGTTTTGCGCTTATTCCGGCCGCATGAAAGAAGCCCTGGAAGATCACGCCGTAACCGGTGAACCAGAGTCCGGGATTGTGAACATCCGCTTGACCCATTGGGTGCAAAGGATAGCCCTTGCTATCCAGCGCCCCAAGATTTCCAAATAATTCATCAAGACCGGGCCGATAGCCAGTGGCGCAGATCACTACATCCGGAAAGATCTCGCGTCCGTTAGACAACTCAACAGCAGTCGGCGAAAAGCCTACGGTTTCCTCGACCGCTTCAAAGCGTCCAGCCTTGAGCGCAGCTACAAATCCATCGTCCAATGCGAATGTCACACCATCTTTGATCATTCGTGTGCCACCACCCAAAGAATGTCGGCGCAGTCCGTAGCGGCGCAAGTTGCCAAAGAACAACCGCTGCATGATCACAAAAATTGGATCCAGCGACCATTTGGGTAAACACGCGAACAGGTTTGCAAGACGGTGAAGCGGAAATCCGAGAACTCCTGCTGGCAAGATCGCCGGGCCGTGTCGTACAGACACCCAAACCTGCGCGGGATTGCTGCGCGACAGGTGATTCAGGACATCCGTACCGGAGTTTCCCGCACCGATAACCAGCACTTTTTTACCATCATATTCAAGCGGATCAGCAAAATCGGCGGCGTGGATAACTTTTCCGCCAAATTCGTTCATGCCCGGCCAAACCGGGATGTCCTTCAACTTTTCCCGTCCGGTTGCTACGATCAGATACGCACAGTGATAATCGCCCTTGTTCGTTTCTATGTGCCAGA
This sequence comes from Pseudohalocynthiibacter aestuariivivens, assembly GCF_018457175.1. Classification (GTDB taxonomy): domain Bacteria; phylum Pseudomonadota; class Alphaproteobacteria; order Rhodobacterales; family Rhodobacteraceae; genus Pseudohalocynthiibacter; species Pseudohalocynthiibacter aestuariivivens. Next base: position 11,187 of record NZ_JAGFNU010000004.1, on the reverse strand, counting down.
TGTCACCTTCGCGCTGCACAGCGAGAACACGCGTCTCGAAATGGACCTGAGCATCCAAATTATCTGCATATTCGACCAGATACTCTACAACTGAATCCTTGCGCAGGAAGGTATCGTTGTTGCGGATAGTCCGGTGACCTGGAAGACGGGCAAAGTGTCGGTGGATATTCAGGCGAAGTTTCGGGTGACGCGCACGCCAAGGTGCGGCGACACGGTCTGATGCCTCCAGAATGGTGACCGGGATACCGCGCGCACGCAGTTCCTTGGCCACAGCAAGGCCAGAAAGACCCGCGCCGATCACGATCGCGTTTTCCGATTGGTTCGGTTTCATTGTGAAAATCCTTAAAAAGAGCACCTAGTGGCGGGCGAGGAAATAAGCGTTGATCGGATCGTGCGGCAGACGGCAGGTCTCGATCTGCCCAAAACCTGCGATGGCGAGGAATTCCTGAGCCGTCTCAATACCCCACATTGCGCCAAGCCCCGGACCACCTTGGCCGATCGATACCGGTGTGCAATGCATGAGGGACAGGGTGTAGAGGAGCGGCGAAAACGGGTTGTCGATGTTTGTCGCCAGATCGCGAGAGCCACCAATATCCTGCATCAGGAAAACCCCGTCCTGCGCCAGTGAGTTGAACACAAGGCTCAACAGGCCCTGGGGGTCCTTCTGGTCGTGGACCGCGTCGAAGGCGGTGATAAGATTAAATTTTCCAAGCGAAGCAACCTGCGACAAATCCTGGGCGCGGAAGGTCAAATTCGACAGATTCAGCCGCGCCGCCGTAATTTGCGTTTCGGCAAATGCATCTTCGCAAAGATCGATCCCGGTAAAGCGGCTGGCGGGGAACGTCATGGCCAGGTGCATCATCGCGCGACCAGCACCGCAGCCCACATCAAGAACATCGACACCGCGTTCCAGTTGCTCAACTAATCCGGGTACAAGCGGTAGAATGTGATCCGTCAGGGCCGCCACAACAAGTTGCCCGCTGTCTTCCGCCATTACTTCGTGAAACCGGCCGTAATCGTGATAATGCGTGCCCGCACCATCGCGAAACCTAGCGACCATTTCCTCCTCAATGGATGCAATCACGCCAATGAACTGGCAGGTGACCGCCATGTTATCCGGACTTGCAGAGCGGGTCAGGAAGGCCGCGTGTTCAGCTGGCAACGTATAGGTTTTGGTTTGCGGCGTGTACTCAACCACGCCCGACGTCACCATGACCCCCAGCCATTCGCGAACATAACGTTCAGCCAACCCAGCTTTTTCGGCCAGCTCCTGAGACGTTGCGTTCGGCATGGCAGCAAAGACGTCAAACAGGTTGGTGCGGTGGCCAAGCGAGGTCATCAAGGCAAGTGCGGCCCCGTTCAGCGCGCCAACCAGATGGGTTGCAAAGGCTTCCGCTTTCGCGTCGTCAAAGGCGATTGTAGATTGTTCGTTCATTGTCGTTCTCCGGCATCTAGCCAACAGGTTGGTTTACTTTCTGCGCTGGTATTGCCGGACTCTTTCGAGTCATGATATGCTCTAAAACGATTGAAACGGTGAAAATCGGACACTTCATGACGATGACAAAACCCGCTTGCCGTACAGCTGTGGTGACGATGCCCTGCGCCGGCACTTCGACGGTCTTCTGTATTCTTGACGCTCTGGCGTCCGTCGGGCGCGACTGGGAAATGCTGCACGGAACGCAACCTAAGCCACCAGTTTTCGATGCAGCGCTGCTCTCAATAGATGGAGAGAGCTACATCGACATCAACGGACGGCGGATCACCCCGGATGGTACGCTAAAGGGCTTTGGTCAACCCGACTTGATCATTGTTCCTGATCTGCATTTTGATCCCAGTGCGCCGCTTCCAGAGGAATTTGCACAGATTATTCCCTGGCTCGTTAATGCGCATTCTAACGGCGCAATGATTACATCGGTCTGTTCTGGCGCGTTGTTGCTTGCGGCAGCCGGTCTATTGAACGGCCTGGACGCCACAAGCCATTGGGGTTTTTGCGACGTGATTGCTCGGCGTTTTCCCGAAATCAGAGTGCGGCGGGAAAGAATTCTTGTTCCAGCCGGCGAAGGACACCGGATTGTGACGGCGGGCGGCGCATCGGCATGGGGCGATTTGGTGCTCTATCTGGTTGGACGTATTGCGGGTCAGGAAGAAGCACGACGCATAGCGAAGATTTACTTGCTGCAACCACACAGCGAAGGGCAGTTGCACTATGCCTCGCTCGTTGCAGGCGCCCAGCACGAGGATGGGTTGATCGCAGAGGCGCAGATTTGGGCCGCAGACAATTACGCGCTGGCGACGCCGGTTGCCGCAATGGCTGGCCGTTGCGGCTTGACTGAGCGTAGCTTGTTGCGTCGGTTTCGTAAGTCGACGGGGCAAACGCCGGTCGAGTATATTCAGACGCTGAGGATCGAAGAAGCTAAGCAAATGCTGGAGACGACAGACATGCCGATCGAAGAGATTGCAGCAGAGGTTGGCTATACTGAAACATCAAGTTTTCGGAATGCATTCCGCCGATACGTTGGAATGCCGGCTTCTACATATCGCAAGAAACGGCTGTCGCCGATTTCAACCTCTCCCTACAAAGTGGTTTCCACGGGATAGTCAGATCTTGCATTCGTGATACAAAAGCTCAGCCAAAATCCTGCAATTTCTGCATAGATATTGGCATAGGGTCGAACCTGAAACCTTCCTGTACTGGAAGGTTTGTCGAAATTTTAAATATAGTTACCATATGATTAGGTAGTTTTACGGAATTCCCTTAGCTGATCACATTTTTTTGATTGGTGAACCTTCACCTAAGGCGAACTTAAAGGGTTGCCAAGGGATTGAACTATGTTATCGAAAAGGATGGAACGCAAACGCAAGCCAGTTTGGGCAGTGATTTTACTCTATGCGTTGGTCTTTATGATCTCGCTGAGTGGCCCGATATCTGCGAGTGTTGATCATTCGGAACACTGTGGTGGCAGCCAAACGCTTGCTTCGGTTGTCGTTGTGAATGACCAATCCCATTCTCACGAAGTATCAGCAACCGACACTCGAGATGAAGAAGCGAGGGCTCCATTTGAAGCTCCTTCAACCTGTATGCCTCATATTTGCTCCGCTGTTGAAACCAGAGCCTTCTGCAGCCCCGTCCTTCTAGGACCCATCGTAGCTTCCGTTTTCATTGAGCCGGATGAAACAGTTCTCTTAGAAACGGTTTACGGCCTCCACCGTCCTCCAAACACCTGATCCAACCGGTTTTCCGGCAAACTTCCTGCTGACACGGCCTTTCGGGTTTGTCGGTATCGAAAACTTGCAAATGATCAGGAATTTTTATGCGATCTCTTATTCTAGCGGCAGTGCCGTTTACCATCCTATCGGCTTGCGCCGTGCCGGATACCGCTCTCAGCAACCCTTTTTCCGGGCCTGATGATCCGAGCATTGGAATTCGTACTGTCACTGCCCCAAGCGGCGTGGCGGGGTATACGCCACGCACCCCTTCCGGACCTGCACCTTGGCGTCAGTCAAATGACGAACAATCCCCCGCTCACGGAGGGTCGAACTGATGCGCATGTCGATTGTTAAACTCACAGGTGTTGCAAGCTTTGCCTTTCTATCCGCTTGCGCGTCTCCTGAACTGACTGCCCAGTATTCCAGTCAGCGAGCAGGCTTTGCCTCAGTTTCGGAAGGGATAAATGCCTTAACCGGCCAAGACGCAGTCTGGATTCAAAACGCAGCAGAGGCCAAAGCGAACGCCGCGCGTGTTCACAATCTCGTTCACCAAAAAACCATAAGTGCTGACACGGCTGTTCAGGTTGCCATCCTGAACAACAAGGGGCTTCAGGCTGCTTATGCAGAGCTTGGTCTTTCCGCCGCCGATATCTGGCAACAAACACTGCAACCTAATCCTACAGTGTCGATTGGCGTTCTGGGCATCGGAGCAGATGGGCTTGGTGGATTTCGATCTGTTGAAGCAACGATTGCCAACAATCTGCTTTCACTATTCACGCGTGACAGCAGAGCAGGCATAAATGAGATCCGCTTCCGTCAGGCACAACAACGCGCAGCTCTGGAAACTCTGCGTGTCGCGGGCGAAGCGCGTAACGCATGGATTAACGCTGTTGCGGCATTTGAAGCAGGCGGTTTGATCCGGCAGGCACAGGAAACCGCAAACGCATCCTCAGAACTCGCGGCTCGTTTGGGCGAAACTGGTGCGTTAAACATAGCTGGGCAAGCACGAGAACATGTCTTCTATGCGGAACTGACGGGTCAACGTGCACAAGCAACGCTTGCTGCAAGGCTCGCCAAGGAGGCTTTGACTAGGCAACTGGGGCTCTGGGGAACCGAGGTCGACTACTATGTTCCCAATGCCCTGCCAGCGCTCCCGCGCTCTGTCTCTCGACGGCCCAATATCGAAGCTGAAGCACTGAAAAACCGGATTGATCTGTCAATTGCCCGGCTCGAACTTGAGGCGGTTGCAAAGGAACAAGGTCTTACCGAGGCAACACGGTTCGTTACCGATCTGGAAATCATTGTTGGGGTCGAGTCAGAACGCGAACTGGATGCTGGCGATCGGGTAACCGAAACAACGCCGCAGGTCGAACTGGAGTTTGCCATACCAATTTTCGATAGCGGTAAAGCACGCCTTCGCAGAGCCGAAATGATCTATATGCGCGCGGCGAACCTGTTAGCTCAGAATGCGGTAAATGTACGCTCGGAGGCGCGTTCCGCCTATCTGGCTTACACGTCGACGCATCAGATTGCGCAACACTATCGCGACGCTGTTTTACCGCTTCGCCGCACGATCGAGGAAGAAGCGTTGCTTAGCTATAACGGCATGATCACCAACACTTTTGAACTGCTGGCTGACACGCGTGCGCGGTTGAATAGCAACATCACAGAAGCATCTGCACGTCGTGGATTCTGGTCGGCTAACGCAAACCTTGCTGCTGCGGTCTACGGCGGTGGCGGCTCTACTTCAGTAGGCGGAACAGCAACAGGAAGTGACGTTGCCGGTGGCAGCGGTGCAGGACATTGAGCAAAGGATTAGAACCATGAACAGACGTCAGTTACTTGGCGCCGGTGCAGCGCTCGTCACAACCAGCGCCTGGGGTCAAACCTCGAATATGGGCTTGCCCGAGGCCGCGATTATGGAAAGCGCGGCAACGCAAACCCCAATACGGCCAACATCTGGCCCTGATTACACCCCTGTCGTCACGCTCAACGGCTGGACACTGCCATATCGCATGAATGGTAATGTAAAAGAGTTTCATCTTGTCGCGGAGCCTGTCGAACGTGAACTGGCCGAGGGAACAACGGCGTTCCTCTGGGGCTACAACGGTCAGTCTACAGGTCCAACCATTGAGGCGGTTGAAGGAGACCGGGTTCGCATCTTTGTCACTAACAAGCTGCCGGAACACACCACCGTGCATTGGCATGGGATTATCCTTCCGTCCGGAATGGACGGTGTTGGCGGACTAAGCCATCCGGGAATCCCGCCCGGCAAGACCTATGTCTATGAGTTCGATCTCACAAAAAGTGGAACATTCATGTACCACCCACATGCCGATGAAATGGTGCAGATGGCGATGGGGATGATGGGTCTGTTCATCGTGCATCCGCGTGATCCGTCTTTCATGCCAGTGGATCGGGATTTTGCTTTCCTTATGAATGCGTTCGACATCGCCCCCGGCACCTATATTCCGCGTATCATGACGATGACCGACTTCAATCTCTGGACATGGAACAGCCGGATTTTCCCGGACATTGACCCGTTGGTCGTAAACAAGGGTGACAGGGTGCGCGTGCGCGTCGGAAACCTGACAATGACAAATCACCCGATCCACATGCACGGCTATGATTTTGAAGTCACCTGTACCGATGGCGGTTGGGTGCCACCTGGCGCCCGTTGGCCCGAAGTGACAATTGATATTCCGGTCGGCGGGATGCGGGCGTACGAATTTGATGCCATGCACGAAGGTGACTGGGCCATACATTGCCATAAATCGCACCACACGATGAATGCGATGGGCCATGATGTTCCCACCTTCATCGGTGCCAATAAGTCTGAATTGACGCGCATGATCCGCCAGCAGCAACCTGAATACATGCCGATGGGTACCGCCGGCATGGCTGACATGGCCATGATGGAAATGCCGCTCCCAGACAATACCGTACCCATGATGACAGGATGGGGGCCGCATGGACCTATCGAAATGGGTGGCATGTTCTCGGTCGTAAAAGTCCGGGAAGGCATCGGAGCCGACGATTACTCGGATCCCGGTTGGTACGAAAACCCCCCTGGCACTCAAGCCTATGAGTGGACAGGCGAATTGCCGGAAATCACTTCGAATGACAGCCCTAAAACCCAACTTTCGCCGCGCCCGGAGGGCAACGCGAAAGGTTAACCCACCCCGGCAACGTCCGGATTACAAAAGGAAGAGCAGATGAAACAGATTTTACTGGCAAGTGCGATGGTACTGAGCGGCAGCGCAGTTCTGGCAGGCGGGTCCCACAGCGACGGCCATGGTCACGGCGACATGATGACGGATGGTGATGCAGATCATCACGCCGAAATGATGGAGATTGGTCGGCCAAGTGACCCCGAGAATGTCACGCGCGTGATCGAGATCAAGATGATGGAAACCGAAGACGGGGACATGATTTTTGAACCGTCGGTTCTTGAAATCACCCAAGGTGAAACCATCAAGTTTGCCATCGAAAACATCGGCGAGCAGGAGCATGAATTTGTGATGGACACGATGGCTTCTGTTGCTGAACACAAAGCGTTGATGGAAGAATTTCCGTTTATGGAACATGATGACCCCAACGCTGTCCGCCTGCTTCCGGGTGAAAAGGCCGAGATCATCTGGTCTTTCGTTAACGACGGCGGCTTTGAATTTGCGTGCCTCATACCCGGTCACTACGAATCCGGCATGCATGGTCCGCTCGCTGTGATTAAAAACCCGGATTCGTGAAACGCAGCCCCAACAAGGCTTAGGAATTAAAGGAAATCGATATGATCAATGTAAAAACACTCGCTCTCTCGGCGGCAATATTCGCAGCGTCGATTTTGACCGCTTCTGCAGAAACTTTCACCAGTGGGGTCGTTAAGAAAATCGATCCAGAGGCGGGTAAAGTCACAATCATCCATGAAGAACTTGTGGATCTGGGAATGCCAGCGATGACGATGGTTTTCCGCTTGGCCGACCCAGAGATGTTAGACGTTATGAGCGAAGGGCAGGAAATTGAATTTCTGGCAGATCGAATTGAGGGAAAGCTAACAGTCACTGAATTTCGATAGTGAAAGCCAACGAGGCCGCTTAGGTGGCCTCGTTCAAAAAAGTTTGGTCGAACGATTGCGTCAAGACCAACTGGCATGAAATGGCACCCGACCGAGAGAAGGAACAAGTCAATGAAATTTAAAATAGCTTTGGCGGTCGCACTGATTGCTGTTGCAGTAATTGCGTACAACAATTTACGAATGCCCAATCACGACACCATGCCAATGACGGCTGCAGCGAGCGGTGCGCCAATGGTTGAAGTTAAACTTCCGGTGCTAACCGGTAACGAAATTCTGGGTGAAACAGCGTACAACGCGAAATGCGCATCTTGTCATGGCACCAACGCCGCAGGCAAAGAAGGGGATGGACCTCCGCTGATTCATAAGATTTATGAACCGAGCCATCATGGCGATTTTGCAATCCAAAGTGCTATTGAAAACGGTGCATCCGGGCACCATTGGCCGTTCGGCAACATGGCCCCCGTTGAGGGGCTGACACAGGGGGAGATCAAGAACATAATCGAATACATTCGCGCACTTCAGCGCGGGAACGGTATTCAATAGTGAACGAGATTATTAATATGGTGCTGTGCCGCTATTGCAGCATCAAAAAATGCGCGCCAAATTTGTTCAGCTCCAAATTGATCCACCTAGTCTGGAACACGAAACGTTTCCGAGCGCGTAGCCATCAAAGGATGCGTTGAAGTCCAATGCGGATTTCAGGAAACTACGGAAGCCTTTGTGCAGTTCTTCTAGCATGAGGGTGTTGGTGACTTTGGGGGAGAGCATCCGGGACGCCGTGTAGCTCCCTCGCCACCTGCGGTATGCGGGTTCGAAGGGAGATGCGGACGTCTTATGGCTTTCTGTCGGGATGCAGGTGCTTTGGAATAGGTCAACGGACGTAAAATATGCCGTGTCTTGATTGGCTTAGATACGCAGCGTTATGCATGATCTGTGCCTCACCTTAATGGCGCACCAGAACATCACGACCTCTAAGTCATTGGTTTTGTGGAAAATGTTGGTGGTCGCAGTCTGCGTCGAACCCGTCTCAGGTGGAATTCTCTGATTACAGGGAATTTACAGGGAAATTTTCCGATTACGACGTGATATCGGCACGATCTGAAGAATTGGCTCCTGATATTGGGCGTGTTTACAAAGCGTTAGTGCCCAATTCCCTGTTTTCGAGTTATCAGGGAATTTTCGCCTTTTGATCACGGAAATTCCCGACGAGTTCAGGGAAGGTCCTTGACGTTTCTGGGAACTTGCCGGCTGCCAGATCGGCGAGGCTGGGCTCGTTGCCGGACGGGCTACGTATTGGCCAGCGAACGCGACTTCTCGTTCCATCTTGTGAACTAGAATGTTCCTTCTATGTTCTCGTTGGGCGATTCTACTAGTGAAGCAGTATCGGTCCGCACGGACAACCTGCCCAAAGGCGCCCTCCGGTAAGGACAGCCCCTGGCAAGCAGGTTCCGGGCGCGGATAATTCGCCAGGACAAGTCGTCGCCGACGAAGCCGCGTCACTCTTAAGCCGGGACCCGGTAAGCCCGTGCTCCGATAGGACCACGGCAACTTTCAATCGACATAGAAAGCCAGTTTGGCGACGAAGAACGCGAGGTTTTTTTAGACCCGCCAAAAAAAGGAGCAAGCAAATGACTTGCCTTATCGAGCATATCGCGATCCGCGATCTCAACCCCTGGGCGCGGAATGCCCGGACCCATTCGAAGAAACAAGTTCGCCAGATTGCGGACAGCATCGAGACCTTCGGATTCACCAACCCGGCACTGATTGATGAACGGCGAACAATCCTTGCGGGTCATGGTCGTATTGAAGGGGCGAAGCTTCTTGGCATAACCAAAGTGCCGTGCCTTCGGCTTGACTACATGAGTGAAGAGGAGAAACGGGCCTATGTGCTGGCGGACAACAAATTGGCCCTCAATGCTGGCTGGGATGAGGATCTGCTGGCTGTGGAGCTTGGGGCGCTCATGTCGGCTGATCTCGAGTTTGATGTATCGGTGACCGGTTTTTCCATCCCTGAGATCGATGGATTGCTGGAAACCGTGGCGCCGGAGGAACCGGGCGTTCCTGACGATGATGTTGTTCCGAAACTGGCGCTGGCACGAGTGCAACTGGGTGACATCTGGCAGCTGGGCCGGCATCGCCTGGCCTGTGGTGATGCGCTTGAAGCGGATGTGATCTTTTCGCTGATGAATGGTGAAGATGCCCGGATGGTGTTCAGCGATCCACCCTACAATGTGCCAATTGATGGCCATGTCGGCAACTCCGGCAAGATCCAGCACCGCGAATTTGCCATGGCATCAGGTGAGATGAGCCAGCAGGAGTTCACCGCCTTCCTGGAAACAGCATTCCGCAATCTCGCCAAGCACAGCGTCGATGGTTCGATCCACTTCCTCTGCATGGACTGGCGTCACATGTGCGAGATGCTGACTGCGGGGCAGGGGGCCTATGACGAGATGAAGAACCTGATCGTCTGGGCCAAGGACAATGGCGGTATGGGCACGTTCTATCGCTCCCGCCACGAGCTAATCTTCGTGTTCAAGCAGGGCAGGGCGCCGCATATCAACAATTTTGAGCTTGGCCAGCAAGGGCGCTACCGCACCAATGTCTGGGAGTATCGCGGGGTGGACAGCCGGCACGCTGGGCGCATGGAAGAACTGGCCCTGCACCCGACAGTGAAGCCGGTTCAGATGATTGCGGAAGCGATCCGGGATGTATCGGGTCGGGGCGACATCGTGCTCGATATCTTCGGCGGTTCGGGATCAACGCTGATCGCGGCGGAAAAAACCGGCCAGCGCGGGTATCTCTGCGAGCTCGACCCGATCTATTGCGGCCGCATTCTGGCGCATTTGGAAGCCTACGCGAAAGATGAGGCCGAGCAGACGGTCTGCGGCTGGCCGCAAGAGATGCAGGTTCGGGAGGCCGCGGAATGAGTGATCGTGAAGGCAAGATTGGTGCGGGCCTCACGGCAACGACCGGCTACGACGTTGGTTATGGCAAGCCCCCAGCGCACGGCCGGTTCAAGCCCGGTCAGTCGGGTAATCCACGTGGGCGCCCAAAAGGCGCAAAGAACAAACGGCCCAGGCTCAATGAAGAGCGCCTCAAGGACATCATTCTCGACGAGGCCTATCGCGAGATTACGGTGCGCGACGGGGATCGGAATATCGCCGTGCCGATGGCGCAGACCGTGATCCGAGCGATGTCGGTAAAGGCCGCCAAGGGCGATCACCGTTCGCAGCGTCTCTTCGCCGAACTTCTGGCCTCGACCGAAAGTGCCAGCAGGATATTGCATGACCGATGGATTGAAGGTGCTACCGAGTACAAGATCGAATGGGAAAAAGAGCTGCGTCGGCGCGAGGCACTGGGAGTTGCTGGCCTTTCTGAACCCTTGCCGCACCCCGACATTTGATCATCGATTACAGATCCGGGACAGCCCGTATCATGGGGCCGATGACAAAAGAGGAAAAGGTTGAATGGGATGATCTGGTGCGTACCAAGAAAGTGCTGGAAGACGGCATTGCCGATTTGAGCGATATACTCGAAGTCGAGGAAGATGAGTCCGAGCGCGCGCGCATTCAACACCACATTCAGCTTGGTCAGGAAAGCCTGGATGCCATCAGAAAGGCCATTCCGGATTGATCGATGGTAGGTGGCGTCCTGAGTGTGGGCAGCGGTTTTTAAAACCGCCGCCTAGCGCCTTTCTTTTGTTGCGGTGACGGGTGTTGAATGCGGGCATTCGGAGGTAAGCAGCGGTGGTCCCGCTCCAAAACAGACCTTCGTAACCTGCGCAGCAAACTAACGCTTTGAACCCAATTTGATCACGATTTTATCGAAAGCCTATTACTGCTGCGAAACCAGTAGGAATACTTTGACACCGAGATTTGCAATGCTTCTATTGAAGCAAGCGCACGGCT
>NZ_JAGFNU010000039.1 GCF_018457175.1 Pseudohalocynthiibacter aestuariivivens | reverse complement strand
CTTTAGTCAAGCCAAACTCAGCGCCGTCGCTGGTCAACTCAACGAGCGACCTCGAAAGACCTTGCAATACCAAACGCCAGCAGAGAAATTTGAAGCATGTGTTGCGGCGATCAGTTGAAACCACACCCGCATAGCAGACCTTGGCGTATCCCGCAGCGAACCACCGCTTCGAGCTCAGAGCGGGCGCGGGGTTGCAGTGCCGCGTGGTCCGTGAACTGCAGTAAGTGCGGTTTTATGTTGGTTGGTCGCCCCTCGACATGGTATGTTTTTTTATTTGTTGGGTTCGAGGAGTTTTAACATGCGGAGATTTTTCATCATCATTGCAGTTGGTTCTATAGTGGGGCTTTCTGCGTGCGACGAGGTCAATACGGACTTGGAGCGTGCCGTCGTGGGCGCCGCAATCGGCTGTGCCGCCGGAGAGGTACTTGCCGACGGTCGCTGCGTTGAGGGTGCCGTCGTCGGCGCGGGCGTTGGTGTCTTAACCAACTAAAACGCAGTCCCGGCCTCGGTGGTCGTTAGTCGGTTTTTTCTTTGAAACCGGCTTCGGGCGGACTGCTGGGTGCGTCGCAGCGAAGTTGGCTCTCCATCGCAGGCGACATTGCCGAGTTGGATAATGCCCACGCTCGGCAACCCTGCCGTCGAGTAGCTGCACAATTCGTAATCGTCGGTGTCGTGCCGCTCGCTGACGTATCATCGGTCGGCTTGAACGACAACTTTTCCGCACAGCAGACATCGACGCAAAGCGCTGCAAAGGTCCGGATCGAGCGGCGGACGAAGCGGACTCATTCTTGCAATGTCGTTCTAGATGATTTTCAATCTGGCTTTTGGCTGCAACTGACCGGAGGCAGAACGTGACGAAAAAGTGGATGATCCGCGAAACCACATCGGGAGACATTGCGCAGGTTCTAGCCCTCTACCCGCTAGCCTTCCCAGAGGAGGAGCTAAGACCAGTCGTGTTGGCACTTCTCGAGGACGGTCTGGATGTCCTATCACTGGCAGGGTTTGACGGGGATGCATTGGTTGCGCATGTCCTCTTCACCATTTGTGAGACTGAAGAGTGGGATCGAACCGGTGCGCTTCTTGCACCTCTCGGCGTGATACCATTGCTTCAGCGGCTGGGTTTGGGCAGTTCACTTGTCCGCGCCGGACTGGAACGGTTGGAGAAGAGGGGGATCAAGCAGGTCTTCGTTCTCGGCGATCCGGCTTATTACCAGCGTTTCGGTTTTTCGCCTGAACGGCAAGTGTTGGCCCCTTATCCCATTCCCGAAGAATGGGCGGATGCCTGGCAATCTATACTGCTAGCGGCACAGGCTCCGCTCGCTCCAGGGCGACTGTCGCTGCCTGAGCCATGGATGAATCCGGTCCTATGGAAACCGTGATCAGGGCGCAAGCGCTGGTGCACCGCCATACTTTGCTAAATGGCAGATTTGTCCCAGATCTCAGACATAAGAGCGAAACGCAGCGAATTGCTGCTTTCCGCCCGTAATACCGATGCTCAATGAGCCTTGATCCGAGCCGCTCAAACTAAACTAGTTAGTTTTCAATACTGACCTGGCTTCTTTCTCACCTGCAGACTCCTTGATGCGCTGCGTTTGGCGATGATCAGATTGGCCAAGCAGTATGGTCGGTATGGCTACAGGAAGGTCACAGCCCTTTTGCGGATGGAGGGCTGGAAGGTCAATCACAAGAAAGTCGAACGCTTATGGG
>NZ_JAGFNU010000038.1 GCF_018457175.1 Pseudohalocynthiibacter aestuariivivens | reverse complement strand
ATTGGTATGTTGGCGATGGTGAACTTGGCTGCCGCTGAGCCAACTCCGGCCTGCGCGCCCAGATAGAAACCATCAAACCTGTCGAACGAGACTGGTTCTTCGGCTCGTAATGGGCTTCCTGTGAACCCGATTACAAGCAGCAGAACGAGACTCGTATAAATTAACTTGAACATTTTAGCCCCCACTATTGTGTTCATGCAAAAACAGACTGCCTTCTCGCCCGTCGCTGCTTATTGCAAGCCCTGGGGAATCAAAAGCTAGTGCCACCTTACCCGACTTTTAATCAGGGGCATTATGTAAGAAGGAATTTGCTTCGCAATATCCATTAAGCGACAAACCGAACCTGTCGAGTACTGACTAGTGGCCCTGAGAAAAAGCCAATCAAATATCACTTCGATTTGATTTCATTCAAAAATTGCGCTAACAATGATCTGGCCGATCGCGCGTTGGAAGCTTAAGAAACGGAGTGTGCTGCATTGCAATTTGTACATGGTGTCTTCATTGCTCCGGCGCTTAAAGCTTTAAACCGCGAGAACGCCAATACTAACGACCTTTTTGCCCAGTCCGGTCTGGACGTGTTCAACATGCGGGATCTAGGGATTTGCCTGCCGCTTTCACGTGTCGCTGCGTTCTTTGATGCCGTGCGCTCCCGAATGGGGCACGAGATGTGGTTAGAGATCGTTCGGTCATACCGAATGAACAACATTCCCGGTTGGGGCGACGCGATTATGGGGATGCCGGATCTTCTGTCTGCAGTTCATTTGTCGACCAAACCGGAAAGTAGTATTCTTTCCAACGAAACGATAGTTCTGAACGTGTCGGGCCCCAAATCTATTTTCGTGGACAGCTTTCATCACGTGGACCAACAGACCAGAAATTGGCAATCCGAGTTTTCACTCCTCCTCGCGCTCGATGGGTTTCGCGCGGCGTGCGGCGATGCATGGGCACCAATAGAGATCGATCTGGTCTCAAAAGACGAATCGATACTGGACAGCATTCGCGGGCTGGACAACACGACGATACGCACGGGCCAGTTGGCAAACAGGCTGGTCTTTGAGACGGTTGATCTTGCCACGCGGATGTCTGGCGCCTATGTCGATCCGACACACATTGCACCAACTATGGACGGCAGAATGTATGCCTTGCTGGATTCGATCGAGCCCGAAACCAAAATCTCAGTGCAGCTGCTCGCAGACAGTTTCGATCTCTCACCCAGAACGCTTCAGAGAAGATTGGCCGACGAAGGCACGACATATTTCGAGATATTCGACCATTGGAGGATGGTAGTGGCGATCGGGTTGCTCGACGATCCGACTGTTTCGGTCAATGAGATTGCTGCCAGGTTGCACTACAGTAACAGCGCCCATTTCACCCGAGCCTTCCTGCGCTGGACCGGCATGACGACAAGCGCGTATCGCTACGGTCAATCCAAAGGCTAAAAGCCTCACAAGCCGAGAGAAACACACATGAAAACAACCATTCTAGGTGGGATTCTGTTTCTAGTGCCTTTAGCGTTTATTGCCATTGTGTTGGGCAAGGCGTTTGAGGTTAGCATGCTTCTGGCCCAACCGCTCGACGGTTTGATCCCGCTGGATAGTCTTGCAGGTATCGCGATGGCGAATATCATCGCCATCGTTCTGATCCTTGCAATCTGCTTTGCAGCCGGTCTTGCGGCGAAGACCACTATGATCTCCAAACGCGTTGGGCGCTTGGACGACACTCTGATTGATATCATACCCGGATATGCGGTTGCGAGAGGCATCGTCGGAGGAATCGCAGGCGAAGATGATACCACGCCTGTCTTGAGCCCGGTTCTGGTGAGATTCGACGACTTTGACCAATTAGCATTTGAAGTCGAACGCATGGGGGATCGCAGTGCAGTCTTCCTTCCGGGGTCGCCATCGGCCTGGTCAGGAACGTCGGTTATTGTTGATGTGGATCGCGTAGTGCGCTTGGATTTGCCGCCGCATCAGGCGATCAGCCTGCTTCGCGTTATGGGGCGCGGGATGTCCAAGATCGACTTGCCCTAAGTCCGCCGTGTCCAAGACTGATCCAAACAACCTGCCGACCTGAGATATTGACAAGCAAGCGAAATAGTCGGCTGTGCCGAATTGTACCTTCTCCTACCATTTAGGATAAGTATCTAATACTTTTATATATTTCCAGGAACGCGCCGACAGAATATGCTCGAACCATACCGGGACCGCCCGGAGGTTTGTGTTCTATATGCGCCCTACGAAATCCAGAACTCGTTTTGTAAAATGTCGCAAGGCCAAAGGTTTAGACAAAACTGCATTCACAGATGCTGAGTTGAGAACAGCACCAGTTAAGTCGAAAGAATATACAATTTTGAATGCGCGCGCATCCGCTCGACGCGTTTCCTGCGGATTTCGGCTGCAAATATCGCGCCAAATCTGTTCCACCAAAACCGCACAGTTTCGTGGCTGATCCCAATGCCACGCTCGTGCAGCAGAT
>NZ_JAGFNU010000037.1 GCF_018457175.1 Pseudohalocynthiibacter aestuariivivens | reverse complement strand
TGTTGATTTGCGTTGAGAACTGACCCGGTATTTTCACCGAGATTTGACCCACCCTTGATTATGTATCAGCGTTTATTTCGCGGTCAATGTCGGTGTTTCCTTTCGTGTTTTCTTTGCGGCCTCAGAGCTGGCTTTGAAGCGGTAGCTGTCGTTGCCGGTTTCGAGGATGTGGCAGCGATGTGTGAGGCGATCCAAAAGCGCGGTCGTCATCTTTGCATCCCCGAAGACCTGAGCCCATTCTGAGAAGCTGAGGTTTGTGGTTATGATAACGCTGGTCCGTTCGTAGAGTTTGCTCAGCAGATGGAACAGGAGTGCGCCGCCCGATGGGCTGAATGGCAAGTAGCCAAGCTCGTCCAAAACAACGAGGTCGATTTTGGTCATCATCTCAGCCATCTTTCCGGTCTTTCCGAGCACCTTTTCCTGTTCTAGCGCGTTGACCAATTCAACAGTCGAGTAGAAGCGAACCTTGCGCCGGTGATGTTCAATGGCCTGAACGCCGATGGCCGTTGCAACATGGCTCTTGCCCGTTCCAGGGCCGCCGATGAGCACAACGTTCTCAGCGTTCTCCATGAACTCGCACCGATGCAGTTGCCGGACGGTGGCCTCATTTATGTCGCTGGATTTGAAGTCAAAGCCAGCAAGGTCTTTGTACGACGGGAACCGTGCAACCTTTGTTTGGTATGCGACTGAGCGTACCTCCCGTTCCGCAATCTCGGCTTTGAGTAACTGGGACAACATCGGTGTTGCGGCCTCAAAAGCTGGCCCACCTTGGGCAACCAGATCTTCCACCGCGTTTGCCATGCCATAGAGTTTGAGGCTGCGCAGCATAATCACGATTGAGGCTCCTGCTGGGTCATGACGCATGGTGCTTCTCCCCAGCCTGTCTCAGATCATCATAGCGGCCCACGTTTGCCTTTGGCGCTGTTTCCAATGCCAGAGCATCGGGTGGGTCGATCTCTGGAAGATTAGCATGCTTCCCGTCGATCAGCCTGTGCAACAAGTTCAGGATGTGGGTCTTGGTGGGCACGCCGGCCTCCAACGCTAATTCTACGGCACACAGAACGGCATCCTCATCGTGGTGCAGAACCAATGACAGGATATCGACCATCTCACGGTCACCGCCTTCTCTGCGGCGCATGTGATCTTGCAGGCTGCGGAAGGCATCGGGTATCTCAATGAACGGTGCGCCGTTGCGCAGAGCACCAGGTTTACGTTGGATTACAGCAAGATAGTGTCGCCAGTCATAAACGACCTTGGCTGGTTTGCGGTGTGATCGATCTATGATGCGTTCATGTGTGCAAACAGTTTGCCCCTCGGCCACTATGACCAGCCGTTCCGGATAGACATGCAAGCTGACGCGCCGGTTGGCGAAGCTGGCAGGCACGCTGTAGCGATTGCGTTCGAAGGTGATCAAACATGTCGGCGACACACGCTTACTGTGTTCTACAAAGCCATCGAAGGCCGGTGGCAATGCCATCAACATGGGCTTCTCTGCTTCCCAGGCATCGGCGATGGTCCCAGGGAGGTCGCGATGCGGTGTCTCAGTCCAAAGAGCAATACAGCGATCTTCTAGCCACTGGTTCAGCTCATCCAGATCCTTGAAGACGGGCATAACTTGCCACATGCGATTGCGCGCATCTTGGACGTTCTTCTCCACTTGTCCCTTCTCCCAGCCCGCCGCTGGGTTGCAAAACTCAGGCTCAAAAACATAGTGACTGACCATCGCTTTGAACCGCGCGTTGATGTCGCGCTGTTTGCCACGGCCAACGCGATCCACCGCAGTCTTCATGTTGTCATAGATACCGCGCCCAGGCACACCGCCGAACACGCGGAACGCATGCCAATGGGCATCGAACAGCATCTCATGCGTTTGCAATGGATAGGCGCGCACCAAGAATGCACGGCTGTGCGACAGCTTCGTATGGGCGACCTGCAGCTTGACGCGTTCGCCTCCGATAGTGGCCCAGTCTTCGCTCCAGTCAAACTGGAACGCTTCGCCGGGTTGGAACACCAAAGGTACGAACGTGCCGCGCCCAGTTGTTTGCTCTACACGTTGCCGGTCCTCACGCCAGGCACGGGCAAAAGCGGCCACGCGCGCGTAGGATCCCTCATAACCAAGCTTCACCAAATCAGCATGCATCTGCTTCACAGTGCGCCGTTCCTTGCGCGACTTGCGTGTCTGAGCCAGCAACCAAGCTGACAAACGGTCCGCGTACGGATCTAGGTTGCTTACCCGCTTGGGCGTCTTAAACTTCGGCTCAACCGCGCCCTCGCGCAGGTACTTCTTGATGGTATTGCGAGACAAACCCGTCCGGCGGGCTATCTCACGAATTGGCATCTCTTCACGCAATGCCCAACGTCGTATTACACTTAAAAATCCCATGTCAATCACTCCATATCTCCCTGAACAAAAGCGTCAGGGTAGCGTCGTTACATGGGTCAATTCTCAGTGAAAATTTAGGGGCCTACCGGGTCAGTTCTCAACGCAAATCAACA
>NZ_JAGFNU010000036.1 GCF_018457175.1 Pseudohalocynthiibacter aestuariivivens | reverse complement strand
AATCTGACTGAGGAACATTTTGGTGCGCTCGTGTTGCGGATTGTCGAAAAACTCGATCGGGCCACTTTGCTCGACGATGTCGCCCTCATCCATAAATATCACCTGATCGGCGATGGTCCGCGCGAAGCCCATTTCATGGGTGACCACGATCATTGTCATACCCGTATCCGCCAGTTCGACCATCACATCCAGCACCTCTTTGATCATCTCGGGATCAAGAGCACTGGTTGGCTCGTCAAACAGCATGATCTTTGGGTTCATGCACAGGCTGCGGGCAATGGCGACCCGTTGTTGCTGTCCGCCAGAGAGTTGGCCGGGGTATTTGTCGGCCTGTTCGGGGATCTTTACCCGCTCCAGATAGGTCATTGCGGCTTCTATCGCGTCCGCCTTGCTCATCTTGCGGGTCCAGATCGGCCCCAATGTCAGGTTCTCAAGAATGCTCATATGCGGGAACAGGTTGAAGTTCTGAAACACCATGCCGACCTCGGTGCGAATATGGTCGAGGTTCTTCAGGTTTTTACCAAGTTTGATCCCGTCAACGATGATATCGCCTTCCTGGTGTTCTTCCAGCGCATTGATACAACGGATCAACGTTGATTTTCCCGACCCAGACGGGCCGCAAACGACGATCCGCTCACCTTGATGAACCGTCAGATCGATATCCTTTAGAACATGGAACGCGCCGTACCATTTGTTCATTTTCGCGATTTCGATGATGACCTCGGTCGAGGCGGCCGACGCAAGTTGAGCCTGAGTGAGTTCGATTGTCATGGGTTTCTCCTCGAAGGCTGGGTCAATGTTGATCCCCCGCCGAAAGTTTCACTTCCAGATGGCGGCTGTATTTCGACATCGAAAAGCACAGAACAAAGAACAGGAATGCGCCAAAGATCAGCGGCTCTTTGTGCAGGCCCAACCAGGGCATATCCTTGCTGATTGAACGCAGCATCCCAAGGATGTCGAACAGCCCAATGATCGACACCAGCGTAGTATCCTTCAACAGCCCGATAAAGCTGCCGACGATGTTCGGAATCATGTGTTTCAGCGCCTGAGGCATAATGATTAACCCGGTCGTGCGCCAATAGCCAAGCCCGATGGTATGGGCTGCCTCATACTGACCTTTTGGGATGGCCTGAAGCCCGGCACGCACGGTTTCGGCCATGTAGCAGGCATTGAAAAGAACAACGGCAATGATGACCTGCACTAGCTTGTTCAACACAAACCCTTCGGGCATGAACAGCGGAAACATGGTGGTCGCCATGAACAGCACGGTGATCAGCGGCACCGAGCGGAACACTTCGATAAATGCAACGCACAGAACCCGGACGACCGTCAGTTTGCTGCGACGGCCCAAAGCCAAAATGATACCACCGGGCAATGACGACGCGATGCCGATGCCCGCAATTACCATTGTCAGAAACAGCCCGCCCCATTTTGTCCAACTGACTTCCTCAGCCGTCCAGCTTGCTTGCCAGATAAACACCGCCGCGAAGACCGTAAGTGCGATTGCCAGCAACATATTGCGCTGGATCTTGTCCGGGGCAGTGGTTTTGCCCAGAACGCGCAGCAGATAATCCGGCAGGAATTCGCCCCGCAGCACACCGGTCAGCATATTCGCCGTATTTGCGATCAGCGCGACAATGGCACCGCTGACCATAATCTGCATGAACAGGCCCTTGTCGCCCCCCGAAAACAGATAACCCGCAAGGAAAGGATAGAACGCAACAACACCCGCCCCGATCAGGACCTTGCCTTTGACGCGGCCCATCCATAACGGGGCCATCCACAGCACCAGCATCAGCGCCCCAAAGTTGATCCGCCAAATCTGATCACGCGGGTAGCGGCCGTAAAAGATGTTGTCGAGCCAGTCGATAACGCCGGCCCAGCAGGCCCCGGTCAGGCTGTTGTCATAACATTCGCGCCGGTTCTGGGCTACAAAGGTCGCGTCGGTGAACCCCCAACTCCAGACCCCCGATACGGTGATGAAAACCAGATAACCGGTGACGACGGTCAGGATTGCGTTGAACCACGAGCTGAACAGGTTCTTGTGGATCCAGCCAATGGCGGAGCGTTCGCCAAGGGGTGCTGCGCGTTCAGGGGTTTTTGTGGCGTTGATTATAGCCATATCAGCGTTCCACCAACTGCACGCGTTTGTTGTAGATGTTCAGAAGACCGGAGATTGACAGGCTGATAAACATATAGAACGCCATGGTCATTCCGACCAATTCAACCGCATGTCCAATCTGGTTAAGCGTGGTTTGCATAAACAATGAGACGATGTCGGCATATCCAATGGCGATGGCCAGCGATGAGTTTTTGACCGTGTTCATCCATTGCGAAATCAAGGGCGGCACAATCGCAGGCATGGCTTGCGGGATGACAACCATCGCCATGATCCGGCTAGGTTTCAAACCGATGGAAAGTGCGGCCTCGTTCTGTCCCTTGTTGACTGACAAAATACCGGCCCGCACGGCCTCGGCGATCTGGGCCGCGTGGTAGATGCTGAGCGACACAAGCAGCGCCAGGAATGCCGGTGGCACGCTGGTTCCGCCTGCAAAATTAAAGCCTTGCAGCGTTGGCATATCCCAGCTGAGCGGCATGCCAGTCAGTACAAACACCGCACTTGGCACCAAGAGCACCAGTGCTAGGGATGGAAGTAGCGTTTTGGTTTGCTGGCCTGTGCGCTCTT
>NZ_JAGFNU010000035.1 GCF_018457175.1 Pseudohalocynthiibacter aestuariivivens | reverse complement strand
AGCCGTGCGCTTGCTTCAATAGAAGCATTGCAAATCTCGGTGTCAAAGTATTCCTACTGGTTTCGCAGCAGTAATAGGCTTTCGATAAAATCGTGATCAAATTGGGTTCAAAGCGTTAGTTTGCTGCATTCTGCACTAATGACCGCGGTAGCGGGACAAAGCGGCCGCTTTGAACTTGGCAAGATAATGGGATTAAACATTACAAACAGCTATGCACGCACCAAGCGCTAAATATGCGACTGTCAGTGGCAGATAGCTCTCACAAATGAAAACGGGCAGCCCGTATGCCGCCCGTTTCAATCACATCATTTGTCTTAGGTAGTGTATTCCTTCGACTTAAACGAAATGTGCCTGGCCGATTCCGGGGCGTCCGCGACTTTGCGGATATTGGCCCAAGTGTGCTTGTAGTCCGGAAGAACCAACTCGTTTACGCCAGGATTGATCACGTTGCCTTGCGACCCGGCGGGAGAGCCAAAGACCATCAGTGTTTCACCCCTGCGCGCAGTCGGTGTCGGATAGACCATTGCCTGCGTTGCCCCATTGTCGTTGTAAATTTCGACAAGGTCGCCCGCACTGGCACCCAGATCGGCCATGTCTGCCGGGTTCATCTCAATGAACGGGAAGGGGAAGCGATCCTGAATGAAGTCGTTATCCTGATCGAGGAACTGGTTTTGCCAGAAAATATTGGCGCGGCCGTTATTGATCCAGAATTGGAACTTCTTCTGTTCGGCTTCCTTGCCATCTGCCTGCCAACCGCGCCATCCGGCTGCGCAGAACCGCGCCTTTCCGTCACCTGTGCCAAAGGTGCCATTGGAATACAGACGCTCGGTGCCGACAAGCTTGCCGTCTTCGTAACCGACAACTGGCTCCAACACACCGTTATTACCCATTGCACGCAAACGCTCGTAGGTCACTTCTGGGTTGCCCTTGTTGTAACCGTCCATGAAGGCATCTTCCTCAGTCTTCCAGTCGTACCCTTGAAACTGATCTGCATAAGCATCTTCGCCAAGCCCGCGAAGTGCTGCCTCCATATGCTGGGCAATTCCGGCTGCAATCAGGCAGTCAGGCATGGAGTTGCCAAATGGATCCATGTACTTTTCTGACAGGCGCATCCGACGCTCGCCATTCATCGAAGTGAGGTTCATCTCGTTGGATTCACATGCTGCCAAGATTACATGGGCGTTTTCACCGATCTGACTGCGGATGATGTCAACATCAACCACGAACAATCCACCCGCGTTGACAGCACCGACAATCGCGTCGATCAGCTCTTCACGTGTGCCACCCGCTGCATTGTCCATTGCGGTTTTCACCATGTCTGCACGCCGCTTGTGTGCTTGCTTGAACTTGGCGGCGTTAAGGGTAGTTTTGTAATGGTCACAGGCCCAGATATGGTGAATTTTCCCTTGTCCGCTGATTAGAAGCCGATCGACATAGGCCGCTGGGCGGCCCACATGGGCGTCTGACGGACGATAGTAGCCCTCTTGGTGACCACCCAAACGGCAGATACCGCCACCCTCGCGACCGACATTGCCGGTGGCTAGCGCGATATTCACCAGCGCACCGATTGTGCGGTAGTTGTCGTTGCCCCAGATGATGCCTTTTTCATAGGCGGTCACGCATTTACGGCGTGCTCCGTCTTTGGGCTCGGCAATCCACGCGGCTGCCGTGGCGATATCACCTGCTGAAACGCCGCAGATTTCCTCGGCTTCGTCCAGAGACACCCGGCAGGATTCCATCGCCACTTTGAGGCTGCCAAGCGCTGCTGGGTGGGCAGCATCCTCGGGTTGGGCCACACCGTCTTCGAAGGTTGAGTTGGCAATGAAATCGGCATCAATCCAGCCCTTGTCCACGATCTCAGTCAGCAGAGCGTTGAAGAGCGCCATATCAGTTCCGGTGTTGATTTGAAGATGCAGTACATTTTCTGCGCCCGCCACCTCTTCAGCCGCATTGATCGAAACGGTGCGTCGTGGCTCAACAAAGATGACGCGTGCTCCATTCCGCATTCCGGGGACCATGTGGTTCAGGAACAGGTTGGTCTGAGTTTCCAGCGGATTGGCACCCACTATCATGATCGTATCGGTCAGTTCGTAGTCCGCGTATTGGTAGTTCAGCTCACCCACACCCATGTCGCGGGTTGAGTGGACCTCCGAATTGTAGGCGGGCCTATTGTGGATACGGCAATTCTTGATTTTCATTGACTCGAAGTAGAGCTTGCCGGTGCCCCAGGTATTTTCATACCCGCCGGCAGAGCCACCGTGGTCAAACATGGACACAACCAGATCGTCCTCGGACCCTTCAGACACGACGCGTGCGGTTACTTTTGCCACGAGGTCCAGGGCGTCGTCCCAACTGGTCGGTTGCATCACACCGTTGCGCCACACCAGAGGGTCCGATAAACGTTGCTGTTGCGTGCCGGTAACTTTTGAAGGACGGTTTTCTGCCATCCGAGCACCGCGGATCGAACCGAGCCCTGCGTTCACGACGCAATCACCATCCGGCATTACAACCAGCTGAACATCTTTGCCATCTTGCCGGACGACATTGTACATTGATGGCGAATACCACGCATTTGAATCAGCGCTTTGTTGTTCGCCCAAATCTTGTCCAAACTTGTTGTTTGATGTTGTGCCTTGCTTGTTCATTGGCCAAGTGTAGGCCTTGTAGCCACAGCCAACGATACAATAGTGACATGTTACATTGTGTTCTTTCGCATCCGCCGGAATGATGGGCAGGCGATCGATTTGTCTTTTATAAGCCATTTTTTTTCTTCCCCGCTTACAGCACGTTGCTCAGACGGCCATAGATCAGCTCGTCCGCGCCTTCGGCGTAAATGTCACCATTGTCATCAACCCGCAGCGCAAACTGCGGCAGGTTGTTGGTCGCGTGGCCCCAGGTTTGCTGGCCGCCAACTTCAACATCGAAACGCGAGAAGTGGCCGGGGCAATTCAGCGTACGGTCTTCGCTGTTGTACGACATGTAATAGCCCTTGTGTGGACACAGGGTAGAAAAGGCTACGATGTCACCGTCCGGACCAATACCTCCTTCGACGACCTGACCCAGCTTGATCAGAACGCCCGGGCTGTCAGCGTCAGGATATTCGATATCAAGTGGTTCATTGACAACCAGTTCCGAAAGATTAGCTAGACGGTTAGATGGGTAGTCCACCCGTGCGTTCGCTGGCGTTGCCTTTGCTTGTGTGCCGGATACGGACGCAACCGCCGCCCCAGCAGTGGCGAATGCGCCACCACGAAGAAACTGGCGCCGCCCTACATTCACCATGTTTTTGCATCTCATGGTTGGTTCCTCCCATTTAAACTATATGGAAAGTTTACCACTTTGGCCGTAAGGAAGGTTTGCCAAAAATTGCGCCCCCCGCCGTTGCAATATATTGTTTTAAATTAATTATTTTTTCTGTTCGGATTTCTGAACATCGTTTCGAGTTGTAAAATCATTCAGTTAGAACTTACTTCAATGCCCAGCCTCTGCATCTTTTCCCACAGAGTCGTCCGTGACACATTCACCAGTTTCGCGGCCTTCCCGATCTGCCCGCCAGTGTGTTCCAGAGCTTCAATTGTTGATTTGCGTTGAGAACTGACCCGGTATTTTCACCGAGATTTGACCCACCCTTGATTATGTATCAGCGTTTATTTCGCGGTCAATGTCGGTGTTTCCTTTCGTGTTTTCTTTGCGGCCTCAGAG
>NZ_JAGFNU010000034.1 GCF_018457175.1 Pseudohalocynthiibacter aestuariivivens | reverse complement strand
CTTTAGTCAAGCCAAACTCAGCGCCGTCGCTCGTCAACTCAACGAGCGACCTCGAAAGACCTTGCAATACCAAACGCCAGCAGAGAAATTTGAAGCATGTGTTGCGGCGATCAGTTGAAACCACACCGCTGAGCTGCCGTTGAACAATTGCATGGCAAATGTCTGATGTGCTCGCAACTAAAACATCCCCGCCGGACGCCTAAGCTTCAAAGTTGCCAATTGGAAAAGGGGACAGGGTACTTAGGAAATGTCTAGGGACATTCTTCGAAGAAACGCGCGAACAAGTATCGAAAAACCTAAGCACCCTAGTACACTGCTAACAGCTTGTTCGATTTTCGCATTTGATTTAAATCAAGTGGCATCTGGCGGTGGCTAGAATACACGGCTAATCTTTTCCGATGAGAACACGCTCCCGCTCACCCAAAAAAGCCAAAGACGAAAGAGCGTTCCCAATCCGCATTCGGGTGAAAGTGCCTGAAGACGGATACGGGCGTCAGTACATCGAAATGCAGGAATGGTTGCTTGAACATGCAGGCCGAGACAACTTCGCCTGGAACAGTGATTCAGTGCCGGGGATAGAAGCGAGCGCATTCTATTTCAACGACCTGGCGATTGCCGTTCGCTTTATGGATAGGTTTGGACTTAGGTTGGTTGAGTGGTCGCAATAACTATTGTGTGATGTGCCATACTTGGCGAAGTTGTTTTACCGTTCTGGAAGGTATGTGAACATAGTGTCCGATTTCTTCGTCAGACAAGCCAAGGTCAACGAATGTCTCAAGGCATGCCGAAGGGAACGGACCGAATGCGTTCGCGGCAGAAAGCAACTCGTTCGATAGTTCCGCGCTCGGTGGCTGGCGGCATAATGACTTTGGCGCATTTCTCGATTTGGAATGAAAACAAGAGATTGTTTGGTAATCGCTCATAGTAGCTCTCCAGTTATTTAGGGGTGCTAAAACATGCATGAGTGTACTTTTCCATTGTATCACATGGCTCTACATAAATACGATCTAATTGTAACCTCCTGGTGAAGGTGCTTAGGGCCTGTTGCCACCCACGAGATTGGAAGTGGTGGCGACATAAATCTCAAGTAAATTTCTAATGCTGCAAAAAGTATGCTCTATGCTATCCATTGAAAGCGGATGATAACATCAAGCGCCTCTGCATTGGATAGCCCTAACAGGTCGGCAATCGCAGTTTCTACCTTACTCTCAAGATCCTCAGGTCTTTCTGCGTCGATTTCTAAGCCTTGTACATCAGTACTGGTTGCAACCCAGGCACCAGCCTTACCATCCCATGTCGCTGTTATGTTTATGAGTCGGTTTTTCATGCTGCCCCAGCAAAGCACAAGACGCCACCGAAGCAGAGTCTTGTATTGATACTTCGTCGATGTGGCCACGAAGGTTTACTGCTAGGTGGTTTTGAATTCGAGCCATCGGTTTTTCAGGTAAATCGAATTAATTATCCACCAAAGCGGGTTGATTGATAACACTGTAATAGTCACCAATGCCCATCGACGCCGCTTTACACCAAACAAGAAAGTCATAACTACAAATGTTAGGAATAGAACCGAACCAATACTGGATCGAGTGCTTTCTCCATTTTCAACAAAAGCATATGCAAAAAAACCACTGAGCAGGATGTAGGGTATCATCGTTGAATAAATGACGAAAAAGCCCCATTTAAATCCCAGACTTTCGGAGTTCTTTCTGCGCCAAAGATACGCATGAATTAATCCGACTATTAAAGCTGAAATAAGAACTAAAACAGCGAGCGCGTTTATCGCGATGCCTACTTGATTTGCCATAGATTTAGGGGTTCCGTTTTGACTATTTCGGCTGGTACTGGATAACGCAGAAATCAAGCGACCAGAATTTAATTTTTCCTACCGATGCAGATATAACTGCTAGATTCCCCACAATTCAAGCGGTTTCGTCTAGATGTTTCAGTGCCGCATCCTGGGCCATCGATACTTTCAATTTCAACAGCGAAAAGCTTGATCTAGACGTCTCACGTGTCCTTGCGATTTGCGCCCTAGTTGTTGCGTGGAAACAACGAACACTAAACTAGCCACGAAGAATCGATTGGGAGGTTTTGGAAAATACCTTTTTCGAGATTCCACTACTTCGTGGGTGCTTTCCTAAATATTGATTGGATTGCTTTCACAATAAACTTTACTGGGATCAAAATTCCCACACCAATTATTTCAATGATGACGGTGGCAACAAACGCCGATCCCGCAGCACCAGCCGTTCTCCCTAATCCTTCTGCTGGATATTGGAAAAAGTAATTGTCTGTAATAATGACACTAACCAGTGTGAAAGTAGCGTAACAAACCGATACAACACAGGGAATTATATACAGCCAAATTCGTTTTGGGCCAGCGTTATCCATAAATCAAATTCCAATCCTAGCGAATGTTGAAGTGGCTTAAACAGAATATCGGCCTTGGGTTTCAACATTGGTTTATTCCTCTTTGACTACGGCAAAATCCTGCTCCTCGCCACCACCAACGGCGGATAGGTTGGAAACGACCGGATATCAAACCACTTGAAACAGGTGCCATCCGAATTGGCCATGTCGCCGCAACTAATCCTGTAGCCGTTTGCTGTTTGCCGGATTAACGCAGCCCAAAACGCGTTTAGGTCAATCAACCACCACAGCGCAAAGCCGTCCTGGCGTTCGTTGGAGTGGCCGTAGAACATCCAATCTCCTTTGCCGTTCACTATCTTGGAAAGCTCTGTCTCGGCCCCTGACGTGACCCTGGCGCGTATGGTGAACTGATAGGGGTAACGATGCACATAGCCGGGTCTGCGAACGCGGGCGGCAACGCGAATGTCTCGTGCATCAAACAGCATGAGATCCGTGGCGTTGTGCCAATCTTGTTCATCTGGGGCTTCACGCAACAATTGCGCCCCGACAATCTGCTTGATTTCGGGAAGAAAGCGGTCAAACCAGCGACGATTTATCGAGTAACAATTCATGCGCTAAACTCCGGTTTTCCCCACCGGGTGGCTGGCCTTGCCGTGAAACGAAGCCAGCCTGTCGTGTTCTCAGATGGGTTTTGCTCCTGGTACTTCGCTCAAAGAAACCCCGGCCATAAGAGCGGCTCAGGTTGCGGTTTCCGGTTTTCTGCCCCGCTGTGAGTTGAACGCCCTCAGACTCCAATCGCTGTGCCGCTGCTATTCGTGCCGGATCTGTTGGGTGTGGTGTCACTGCCGACCTGATAGCATTGGTGCCAACGTTGTAAGCCGCTGGGGCCGCTATAGCCGCAGCGATGCGCGCAAATGGCTCTGCGTCCTTGCCGCCGACAAGCGGAATGTTTTCGGGTAGCGTCTTGCCTTCTGTGGCCTCTCCAGCAAGTTCAGACGCAACACCAGGAGCCACTGCATAAGGCAGAAGGGCATTTGTCCCACCCAATGCCGCTGCGCCTGGGAGAAATTCCCCAATTGTTCCGGCAATGCGAGACCCGCGACTCTCACCGCGATAGTTCACAGCGTCATCTGTAACACGTTCAGAGATGTCCCTAGCCGCCGAACCATCACCCATAGGGAAACGGTCAATGGCATACCTTGCACCATCGAATGCGGGGCTTTCCCTGCCTGTAGTGGCTTCATATGCGCCTTCTGCCTTGTCGATTGCATAGTTACCCGCGCCGGAAACAATGTTCCCTGGCAAATCAAGCAAACCAGTCACACCACGCCCGACACCTGCGAAGAAAGATTTGCCTGCATCGTTTATTGCCTGGCCCACCTTTTCGCCGGGGGTGTCAGCTTCGCCGCTGCCTATGACATTCTCATAGATTGTTCGACCAAAAGACCGTTCAGGCTCTCTGCGGGAAACTGCAATTTCCGCAACACGCCGCGCCCCATCAATATCGCCGCTTGCGTGAAGCTCACGAGATTTGGCTATTAGCTCTTTATATGTTGCGGCCATTATTCTAGTCCTAACGATTTAAGGTATTCATCGTCTGATAGCTCATCCGAGCCGCCATCCAGAGAACCCGTTGAAAGTCCCGTAAGTGCTTGCTGCATTTCAGGTGTCATGATTGAGCGTTGGTCGAGTTCGCGCATTCTGGTCCGCGCTTCCTGCACGTCAATCAAGTCACTTTGGTAGTCCTGCACAATCTGAGAGCGCTCCATGTTAATCGCCGCTTTCTGGCGCATGATTTGGGCAATCATCACGTTTGCCTCTGGCTTATTGCCAAGGGCCGGGAGGCTGCGCAGCATACCCTCATATTCAATGTCTGACGTAGAACCTGAACCTTCGGCGCGAAGCGTGGGCGCAACCCGCTTAACAACAGACTGGAATGCATCGCCTGCGCTGGAAACGCCGGGGAAAGCACTCGCTAAGCGTCCCGAGATTGGACCCTGTGGTGCAAGTTTAATAAGCTCATCCATAACCTGCATATCCTGGTTAAGGGCTGAAGCCGTATTGCCAGCCTCAAGGTATGTTCCCCAAAGCGTTTAGCCCTTTCTGGGTCGCATGCCGTGACCGTCGAATGGCACGCGGGCTGCGCAAACACTGCTGTAATTCCTTCCTCAAAACACCACGGGTCTGCACATAAAGGCTGCGGTAGATCGTTTCATGCG
>NZ_JAGFNU010000033.1:0-2500 GCF_018457175.1 Pseudohalocynthiibacter aestuariivivens | reverse complement strand
GCACTGGAGGACCGAACCCACATCCGTTGAAAAGGATCGGGATGAGCTGTGCCTAGGGGTGAAAGGCCAATCAAACTCGGAGATAGCTGGTTCTCTGCGAAATCTATTTAGGTAGAGCGTCAACCGAATACCCCGGGGGGTAGAGCACTGGATGGGTAATGGGGGCTCACCGCCTTACTGATCCTAACCAAACTCCGAATACCCGGGAGTAATAGTTGGCAGACACACTGCGGATGCTAACGTCCGTAGTGAAAAGGGAAACAACCCTGACCTACAGCTAAGGCCCCTAATTCATGGCTAAGTGGGAAAGCAGGTGGGACGACCAAAACAACCAGGAGGTTGGCTTAGAAGCAGCCATCCTTTAAAGATAGCGTAACAGCTCACTGGTCTAATTTAAGTTGTCCTGCGGCGAAGATGTAACGGGGCTCAAGCCATGAGCCGAAGCTTAGGATGCGTTTATCGCATGGTAGCAGAGCGTAGTGTGACATAGTTCCTTTCCTCTTTAGCAGCCTTCGGGCTGTGTTGGAGGATCTGGAGCTTTCTGTGAAGCCGGCGCGTGAGCGATCCGGTGGAGAGATCACTAGTGAGAATGATGACATGAGTAGCGACAAACAGGGTGAGAGACCCTGTCGCCGAAAGTCCAAGGGTTCCTGCTTAAAGCTAATCTGAGCAGGGTAAGCCGACCCCTAAGGCGAGGCCGAAAGGCGTAGTCGATGGGAATCAGGTTAATATTCCTGAGCCAGGAGGATGTGACGGATCTCGAGGGTAGTTTCTTCTAATTGGATTGAAGAGGCTGCTTAGAGGTTCCTGGAAATAGCCCTCCACTGGATCGTACCCTAAACCGACACAGGTGGACTGGTAGAGAATACCAAGGCGCTTGAGAGAACTATGTTGAAGGAACTCGGCAAAATACCTCCGTAAGTTCGCGAGAAGGAGGCCCTGTCAGGACGCAAGTCTTGGCGGGGGGCACAAACTAGGGGGTGGCGACTGTTTACTAAAAACACAGGGCTCTGCGAAGTCGCAAGACGACGTATAGGGTCTGACGCCTGCCCGGTGCCTGAAGGTTAAATGGAGGGGTGAGAGCTCCGAAATGAAGCCCAGGTAAACGGCGGCCGTAACTATAACGGTCCTAAGGTAGCGAAATTCCTTGTCGGGTAAGTTCCGACCTGCACGAATGGCGTAACGACTTCCCCGCTGTCTCCAACATAGACTCAGCGAAATTGAATTGCCTGTCAAGATGCAGGCTTCCCGCGGTTAGACGGAAAGACCCCGTGCACCTTTACTACAGCTTCACACTGGCATCAGGCATAATTTGTGCAGGATAGGTGGTGGGCTTTGAAGCAGGAACGCCAGTTCCTGTGGAGCCTCCCTTGAGATACCACCCTAATTCTGTTTGATGTCTAACCGCGGTCCGTTATCCGGATCCGGGACCCTGTGTGGCGGGTAGTTTGACTGGGGCGGTCGCCTCCTAAAGAGTAACGGAGGCGCGCGAAGGTTGGCTCAGAGCGGTCGGAAATCGCTCGTTGAGTGCAATGGCAGAAGCCAGCCTGACTGCGAGACTGACAAGTCGAGCAGAGTCGAAAGACGGCCATAGTGATCCGGTGGTCCCGAGTGGAAGGGCCATCGCTCAACGGATAAAAGGTACGCCGGGGATAACAGGCTGATACTGCCCAAGAGTCCATATCGACGGCAGTGTTTGGCACCTCGATGTCGGCTCATCTCATCCTGGGGCTGGAGCAGGTCCCAAGGGTATGGCTGTTCGCCATTTAAAGAGGTACGTGAGCTGGGTTTAGAACGTCGTGAGACAGTTCGGTCCCTATCTGCCGTGGGTGTAGGAGATTTGAGAAGAGTTGCCCCTAGTACGAGAGGACCGGGGTGAACGATCCACTGGTGTACCAGTTGTTCCGCCAGGAGCAGTGCTGGGTAGCTATGATCGGACAGGATAACCGCTGAAGGCATCTAAGCGGGAAGCCCCCTTCAAAACAAGATCTCCCTGAGGGCCGAGGTAGACCACCTCGTCGATAGGCCAGAGATGTAAGCGCAGCAATGCGTTCAGTTGACTGGTACTAATTGCCCGATAGGCTTGATTTGATCCAGTAGAAGCCAGACTTTTATGGAAAATCAAAAGCATACACACAACACAGTAATATTTGACTTGGATATCTGCTATAAACGCAGATAATAAATTGCGTTTCTTTCTCGGTTTGGTGGTCATAGCACAAGCGAAACACCCGATCCCTTCCCGAACTCGGCAGTTAAGCGCTGTCGCGCCGATGGTACTGCGTCTTAAGGCGTGGGAGAGTAGGTCACCGCCAAACCTAGTAAGAAACGTGAAAATTATCTCTCTGAATGATGACAAAACAAAAGCGCTCAATGCCAAAAATAAAAAAAAGGCAATGGGCCGGAAAAAACTGTCGCGGGATGGAGCAGCCCGGTAGCTCGTCAGGCTCATAACCTGAAGGTCGTAGGTTCAAATCCTACTCCCGCAACCAAAATTTAT
>NZ_JAGFNU010000032.1 GCF_018457175.1 Pseudohalocynthiibacter aestuariivivens | reverse complement strand
CTGCCACCGATCCCACATCTCAGATTTCTGTTTGTCCGTGTAAAACGTCCGCGTCCGATATTTCATCTCTAACACTCCATCTTTCCAAAAAGACTAAAGTGTTGCGACCACCCGTTGAAACCGCCGGGACAGAGCGTCCTTTCGTTGCACGTGCCCCAATGGCCGCTTTGGTGAGGTCTCGATCAATCAGAGAACCCAGCAATACGTAAGCGGTTGCGGAGTTTGTCCATTTTCTTTGTGTCTTTCAAAGGGACTCGATCAAGGTCTCGGATGCGGATGTTTGGTATCACTGCCACACATGCCTCGGCAGTTGCAGACGCTTGTTCGTGTTGATCAAGTGCCACGTGGCTCGCGGCCAAAACGAAATGCGCAAAATACCAACGGGGCATTCGATGAATGGCGCGCTCGGCCCACTCAATCGCGATCACGTATCGCCCGGCCATGTAGTGTGCAAGCGCAAGCCCTGAGAACCGGAAAAAGATGCTTGGGTCCAAGGGGTTGGAGCGGATCGCGATTTCCTGATTGGCGATTGCTTCTTCGGAGCACCCCAAAATGCCTAGCAAAGTGCCTAGACTGCCATAAGCCAGAGAACAATTCGGGTTCAGGGCAACAGCGCGTTCAAGGGCGGCGAGGGACTCGTCGTATTTCAGCAGGCCCCAACAACTGATGCCAAACGCCCAATGGGCATACTCATTCCGATCATCCAACTGCGTTGCACGACGCCCAAGCGCATAGGCCGTTTCCATTGCAGGTACTTCGTCTTTCGCAAAACCCATGATTGCAATGTGGTGATTGATCAGCGAGAGGACCATGTTCGCCTCTGCGCTTTCAGGATCGATCGCCAAAGCGCGCTCAAGCAGCGTTTTGGCATGGGCATAGCTTTCCGGATCAAAATCATAGAGCAGATGCCAGGAACGCATGGTCAGCTCCCAAACGGTCAAGTCCGGATGAGACGCCCTCTCGACCGGATCCTGAATAGTACTGAGATGAACCGTTGTTTGAATCGAGGCAACCACATTGCGCGTTATCTCATCCTGCAAATCGAACACGTCTTCCAGCTGGCCGTCATAGCGGTCAGACCAGACATGGCCGCCGGTCAATCCGTCGATCAACTGTGCCGTGACTCGAACTCTATCGCCGGATCGCCTGACACTGCCTTCCAGTACAAACCGAACGCCCAGTTCTTCAGCCACACGCCTGACATCAACGTTGGACCCCTTGTAAGTGAAGGTCGTGTTGCGTGCGATTATGAAGAGCCACGGCGAGCGCGAGAGCGCGGTGATGATATCGTCGCTGATCCCATCGGAGAAATACTCCTGCTCGGGATCGCCCGACATGTTTTCAAATGCCAGGACGGCGATGGACGGCTTCTCTGGCCGCTCCGGAAATCCTTCAACTAGGTCGGCTTGCGGTGTTGCGGCGGAGGGCAAGGCGTCGCGCAGTTCCAGTTTCGAGGACACCCTAAGTTTGCGATAGATCGTTGCCAGGTGCGTCCGCACGGTAGACGGCGCGAGACAAAGTCGATCTGCAATCTGCTGATAGCTTTCACCTTGCGCATAAACTTGCGCAATCTGCTGTTCCCGCGCACTCAAGTCTCCTGTGCTTTGCGATTTCCGGTTCATCGCTTGACCTCTGGCACTGCGCTCATCAGCCGAGCGTTTTCAAGGGCGATCACACTTTGGTCCGCGAACATCTGAGCAAGTCGAGTTGTGTCCGCGGTAAAGGGTCGAACCGTTTGCCGGTAGATCGTGAAGGCTCCCACCAGCCTGTCCGCGGCAAGCATCGGGATCGCCACAAAGGAACGTGCCCCGCCGAGGTCAGCTGTTGCATAGCGCAGAGGATCGTCAGTGCGATAGATATATTCGGATTTTACATCAATGATGTTAACCACCTCGCGCTGTGCGTCCATCCGTCCAAGGCCCGTCTGTGCGCTAGCAGAGAATTCGCCACTCTCATCAAGCCACCTTTGAAAGGGCTCTGGGATGCCTTTTGTGAAGCTCGCACAAAATCGCCTATTTTGCCGATATTCAAACAGAATACCGAACTCTGCCTCGCACAGTTCCAACGTGTGATTCAGAATGGAGGGCATTACCAAGCCCATATTCCCCTGCGAGGCGCTGATGATTCGAAGTACCTCACTAAGTGCTTTTTCGCGACTGATCGCTTCTTCAAGGCTCAATGCCAGCTCTGAAATCACCGAGTTTAATTCAGACTGACTGCGCGGCTGCGGGGAATCGCCTTTGAGACGGGTCATCAGTTCAAGTTTTGAGGAAACTTCCATTTTTCGGTAGATCGTGGCCAAATGCGTGCGGACAGTTGATGGCGCGATGCAAAGCGTCCCTGCAATTTCTTGGTAGGTAGAGCCGGTCGCGTAGGATTGCGCGATTTCCAACTCCCTTGGACTGAGATCGGACTGTGCTGGCACTTCCGCGGCTCCTTTGACCTGCGTTTAAAATCGAGTGTGGATACAGCGCTCTACACAATCAATCCCGCAAATGATGTAGTTTAATACTGCACGCGCAAGGCCCAATTTACTGCATCTGCCTGATATCTACCACAACGTTCCCGGCATAGTGTTGTCCATGGCACCACAACATGGAGGATCAACAGATGTCACACCACAAAACCGCACAGGCTTTTTTTGACGCTTGCGAAACCGGCAAGGGCTGGGATGCCTGCCGGGGTTGGTGTCAACTGGACGCAACTTTCTCCTGCCAGGCCGACGCACTGACCGACACGAAGATGCTTGCGGATTATTGCGAGTGGATGAAGGGCCTCCTGACCCCGGTGCCCGACGGGCGTTATGTTCTCAAGGCGTTTGCGATGGATCAGGAACGTGGCACAGTTGTTGCGGCGGCCGAATTTCATGGAACGCAGACTGGCGAAGGCGGGCCCGTTGCTCCAACCGGCAATTCGGTGGTTTCGGATTACGCCTATGTCATGGAGTTTGATGGTGACAAAATCCGTCACATGACCAAGATCTGGAACGATGTGCATGCCCTGCGTGGACTTGGCTGGGCGTGATGCGCTGGCGCATCTTGGCGTTGCTTTTTCTGGCACGCATCGGGCTTGGATTTCAGTTTCAGACACTGGCCTCCGTTGGCGATAACCTGGTTGTCGCCTTCGGGCTCGACTATGCTGGGATCGGTTTTCTGATCGGTTTGTTCATGGCTCCTGGTCTTTTCCTGGCACTCCCTGCCGGATACTGGGGTCGCTTTGTCTCAGATCGTTACATGGTCGTGTTTGGGCTGGGTGCGCTGGCTCTCGGGGGTGTCGTGTCATCCGCTGCAACAGAGAGTTGGATGATTGGGCTCGGCCGCGTCTTCGGGGGGGTAGGCTTTCTTTTTACCACCCTCTATTTCACCAAAATGATCGCTGACTGGTTTGAGGGGCGCGAAATCGCGACCGCGATGAGCATACTTGTCATGAGTTGGCCATTTGGAATCGCGATGGGTCAGGTGGGTCATGCGTGGTTTGCAGACGCTTTCGGCTGGCGGATTCCGTTTCAGGTTGCATCGGGCTACTGTTTGATCGCTGCACTGGGAGTGCTTCTATTTTACAAGGCGCCGCATGATTTACCTGTAGTCAAAAGCGACTCAACCCCGAGGCTCTCAGCCCAGGAATGGCGGCTTGTGCTTTGCGCAGCCTCGGCTTGGGGCGTGTTCAACGCAGCTTATGTCACCTATCTTTCATTTGGGCCAAAAGTGCTTGAGAGCCTCGGCCAAACGGCCTTGGCGTCTGCGGGCATCATCAGCGTCGGCAGCTGGCTCATGATCCTGTCTGGTGCGCTCTGCGGACAGATCTCGGATCGTTTTGGGCGGCGAAATACGATTTTGGCTGTCTGCATGGGGGGCGCGATTGTTTCGCTTCTGCTTTTGGGTGTGCCGGGCGCCGGGTTGAGCGCAAGCGTACTTTTCGGCCTGATCGGCATGGCACCGGCGGGTGTTATTATGGCCTTGGCCGGACAAGCATTGCGGCCCGAAGTTCGGGCCTTTGGCATGGGGATCTTCTTTACGGTGTACTACGCGATTATGATGATCACACCTCCGGCCGCAGGCGCGACTCTGGACGCAACCGGAAGCGCACAAGGCCCCATATGGCTTGCCATGATCCTGTACGCCTTGGTGGTTCCACTTGCGTTTGTGTATCAATATCTCAAAACAGGGCTATCTCTGGCCGTTAGGGGAGAAGTTTAACCATGCTCATTCGCAAATCGGTTATAACTAAAGAAATCATAAATTCCGACGAGATGGGAAAGCCTTGTCCATCAATCACACGTGCCGCCGCGATGGCGATCGTCAACAACCCTTTTGCCGGGACCGATCAGGACGATCTGTCGAAATTGTTTGATATCAGTGCAGAAGTCGGCCAGCAGCTCGCGGGCGATTTGGTGAATATCCTGCCGACGCCGCCGGTTTGCTATGGCAAAGCTGCCCTGATTGGATCTACAGGGGCAATGGAGCACGGAGCCGCGGTGCTGCATCCCAAACTGGGTAAGCCTGTGCGGGAAGCTGTCGGCGGCGGAAAGGCCCTCATGCCGTCCAACCACAAGGTCGGCGCCGTAGGGAGTAGCATCGATCTACCACTTGGGCATAAGGACGAGCCATGGTCATTTGACCATATTGACACCATGACATTGTGGCTGCCTGACGCGCCACGCGCGGATGAGATTGTGCTTTGTATTGGTGTATCGACCGGTACACGCGCCGACCCGAGGGTCGGTAAAGGTCCAAGTAAGGTGTAGCGAACCGATAAACTGCCACCCGCCTGCACTTAGGTCATTCGCGGCACTGCAGAATATCGGAAAAGAGGGCTCGATCCAGCCATTCGCCGCATTCTGCATTAAGGTCGGCAATGCGGACTTAGCAGTCATTTCCTACAATATTTTGAATGTCCGCTTCATCAGTTCATGTGATCAATGGGCATATTCTGTTGCCAGCTTAACTCAAAACCTGGTCGTCGCGCAGGAAGGAAAGCAGCGCCGATATGCGTGGTACGATCTCACGGCCACGCCGGACGAGTGCGTCTACCGGCTGATGATCCCCGACATGGACGTCTTCCATGATAGAAACCAGCCTCCCTTTGCGCAGGGGGGGGCCTACTATTGTATCGAGAAGGCGCACAATACCATGGTCAGCAAGTGCTAAATCCAAAAGCATGTCAGCGTTGTCCGCACGCACTGACCCAATGACTTCTATGTCTCTCACGCGTCCGCTGACCCGGAACGGCCAGCGTTCGAACCCCGCCCCTGACATCACGAGGCAGTTGTGGAAGGCGAGGTCATCAGGAGTGCGAGGTACGCCTTTGCGCTGAAGATAGGCAGGCGACGCGCAGAGAAAGCGCACCGCTGTTCCGAGTGACGTCAAATGGAGACCGGGTGTGAGACTACCGCCAGGCCGGATTGCCACGTCAACCGCATCAAAGCGTGGATCGACCAAGGCGTCGCTCACATTCAGTTCAATAGTGACTTTCGGGTGAAGGGAGTGGAAAGCTGGTAAGCGCGGAACCAGTTGATGCTTGGCGTAAGCTGAGCCCACCGACACACGGACCCTGCCTGATGGTTCATCCCCCAACGCCGCAACCTGCGAGACGGCAGTTTCAGCAGCGTCAAGGGTGACCCGTGCATGATGCAGGAACACCCCACCTGCGTCGGTAAGTGCGATCCTGCGAGTGGTTCGGGTCAGGAGCCGGACGCCAAGACGCGATTCCAATCGAGAGACAACCTTCGAGACGGCGGACGGCGTCATGTCCAGCCAGATGGCAGCACCTGCAAAGCTTCCCGCGTCTACAACCGCGACGAAAGCCGCCATCGCGCCCGTGATACCGGCAAAGTGACGGGGTGTCGTGTACGCCTCGCGGTTCATTCGGTCTTTAAAAGACCGAAACTCGGTCTCAGATGCATCTTTATCCATGTCAAGTGAATTAATAGCTAATAGAAGCCGCCCTGTCACTATCAAGGGAAATCACAAATGCCTCAGGAGATCACACCATGCCTAGCACGATACAGAAACTCTTACGTTACAAGGATTGGGCGGATGAAGTCACTTATGGCGCGTTGTTCGATTTGCCCGAAGACGAGGTAACCAAGCCTCGGCAATCGAACTTCGGCACCATTGCACACACGCTCAACCATGTTCTTGTTGTCGACGACATATTCCGCCATCACTTAACCGGACGCCAACACGGCTACACCGCCCGTAATACATCGGATACGCCGCCGCTTCGGGAACTGTACGACCGACAGCGCGAGATGAACCAGTGGTTTGTTGACCTGGGCAACGGCCTTGATGCCGTGAGGTTAACCGAAACAATCCGCTTTGCGTTCGTCGGCGGCGGCGCAGGCGCGATGACACGAGAGGAGATATTACTCCATCTTGTCAACCACGCGACCTACCATCGCGGGTTCGTCAATGACATGATGTACCAAGTGCCTGCAAGGCCGCCTGCGAACGACTTTTCCGTGTTTGTGCGAGACGCACTGGGACGCTGCGACAGCCTCACATTAACGCGCATGTTGGCAACTCGGCGTGGCTGACGCGGGGGGGCCGATATGCCCGCACCTTGGCTGAGGCCATTGTACCGGGAGGAACAATACAATCCATGAGTCCAAGTCGCCGTCACTCAAACCATCGGCCAACTGGTGACATGCTCGCAACAAAATCTGTCAATGATCAGCTATTCCACGTTGCTCACAAACTTTGTTTTGTGATTGCTACAGACATCGTTGCTATCGTCAAGCCTCATCCAAAGCGGACATTCGTGCGGAACGAAGTATCGTGCGCTTTGTCCGGCGGTTTCAACGGGTGGTCGCAACACTTTAGTCTTTTTGGAAAGATGGAGTGTTAGAGATGAAATATCGGACGCGGACGTTTTACACGGACAAACAGAAATCTGAGATGTGGGATC
>NZ_JAGFNU010000031.1 GCF_018457175.1 Pseudohalocynthiibacter aestuariivivens | reverse complement strand
CATCAATGTTTGGCTCAGGCAATACAACCGGATAAGACCACATCACGCATTGAACATGCGCCCGCCAGTGCTTGAAACCTTATTAGAGAAAACGAAAATTACTGGTACTGAAATTGGGGGCTAGACATCTGGATCGCACAATCCCAATGGGTGTTGAGCACTATTTCGTTGATGGGGATCGCGGTATTTTCAGATGGGTATATCCTCGACGTGAACGTTTGACGGGCCACGTGCCAGCAATAGTAATGTCCTTGATCCATCACAACTACGTACAGGGCGACTTCTCAGACTTTTATGTTCAAATGGTCGACCTCAGCTGTGAACCAATCGTTGGGCCACTGGGTGGTGTGTCACCGGGTAAATCTCGGAACCCGTACATTTTGGAACTGAAACCTGATGATCTATTGTCGAGAGAAGAACTTACCGAACAAGCAGATCATGTTTATGGTCTACTGCTCGATATCGCTGAAGAGGGTTAGGTGGGGGTATTCTCAAACCCACGCTGCTGCAACTTTCTTTGTCACACACTGAAAAAAATTTTGGCGAGCTACAATCGTCTGAAATGGCGCCCGATCGTTCGATACTCGATCTCACAAAAACACCGATGTTAGCGAATTCAGGCTAAGCTTGGATAAACCTCAATCTTCCAAAAAGTTAACCTGCGAATATCCAGCACTTAGTTTAACTCGCGTTTTCACAGCAGCCACAAGATTACAACGCAACAGAATTACCTCCCCTTTTTTTCTGCTATCGTGTCTCTGCATTGGCATTGCAGCAACATTTTGCGTAGATTGGTTTTCAAAACACAACAAAGACAATCTGTATTCTATGAACATTAGAAGATGCACAAATGACAGTTTGGCGGCAACAATCTCTGCGGTGGGCACCGAGGATTTCTTTACAAGGGTGACTGAGTATCTACAATCAATTGTCGGCTTTATAGGCATTTTCGTCACTGAGTTGGAAGGTAAAAAGCAGCCCACTCACATATACGATAACGTTCGGAGCGAGCGGCGGCTTGATGTCGTTGATACCTATATTGAACGGAACTATCTGCTTGATCCCTTTTTTAATTCAAACCTAAAGTCGCCGGGAACCAAAGTTCACAGACTTGTGGAGATTTCACCTGACCGGTTTCAAAGTTCAACGTATTATGAAAGATACTATAAAGGTTTGAAATTAAAAGATGAAATAGGATTGTTCGTGCAGATTTCAGAAAAAAATACACTTTTCTATTCATTGGGTCGGCATACGCATGAAAAACGTTTCTCGAAAGCAGAAACCAAGAAATTTCGCGAAATCCTCCCCGTGATTGAGGCGCTCAGTCGTCGACACTTCGATGGATTCCGGCATGGCGGCTCATCTCAAACTGTGGGGCGCGATGTCGATGAAGCTATGCTGAACTTCGGCGAGAAATGGCTAACGCCAAGAGAAAGCGAGATCGCTGGGCTCATACTAAAAGGCCATTCTTCACATTCGATAGCCGCCCAGACAGGTACAACAATTGGAACAACCAAAATCCACCGCAAAAACCTTTATCGTAAGTTGAATATTTCGTCACAAGCGGAGCTTTTCCACGCTTTTTTTGAAAGCGTTTTTGAGTAACTTGGCACCTATCCCTTCGGGGGTATTTACCAAACTTTGATTACTCTCCTAGCATGAACACAGCAAGAGTCTGGCAAAGACCAGGCTCGCTAAGGAGAGTTAGGCTTGCCAGTAACCCAAAACATGAACCAGTTGAAACCCACGGTTTTGGCGAAGAACGACGCGGACGAAGTCCCCGCAATTTCAGTTCAGGGGTTAGTTAAGACATTCGGTCACAGCAGCAATCAGATCACGGCGCTGGATGATGTTTCAATTGATATCCAGCAAAACGAGTTCTTCACACTACTTGGCCCATCTGGTTGTGGAAAGACAACGTTGCTGCGCCTGATCGCCGGATTTGAATTGCCGGATTCAGGCACGGTTTTGCTGCATGGTGAGGGGATAGAGCATCTTCCTCCACACATGCGCCCGGTCAACACAGTGTTTCAAAGTTACGCCCTGTTTCCCCATATATCGGTCGCGGACAACATCGGCTTTGGGCTGCGAATGCTTGGTTGGGACAAAGCCAAGATTACAAATGCAGTAGAAAAGATGCTTGATATGGTCCGCCTGTCTGATCTGGCAAACCGACAACCGGATCAATTGTCAGGTGGCCAGCAACAGAGGGTTGCACTAGCACGCGCGCTCGCGCCAGCACCAAGGGTGTTGCTATTGGATGAACCGCTGGCAGCGCTTGATCTGAAGCTGCGCAAGGAAATGCAGATAGAACTGAAACGCCTTCAGGACCAGACCGGGATCACGTTTGTTTTTGTCACGCATGACCAAGAAGAAGCGCTGACCATGTCTGATCGTATCGCTGTAATGAGCGCGGGGCGTGTTTTACAAGTCGGACAACCCAAAGAAATTTACAACGCGCCCGAGCATCGTTTCGTTGCTGACTTCATTGGTGACATCAATGTATTGCCTGGACAAGTGAAGCACAGACAGAATGGAAAGCTTGTGGTCATGATCGCAGGTGGTTCAGAAGTTCATTTACCCGACGATGGAATACAGTCAGACAGCCTGTTCGTAGCGGTACGTCCAGAAAAAGCAACTCTTGCCAAATCAGGCACCGGCGCCCTTTCTGGTGTCGTCAACAACATCGTTTTTTTTGGGTCAGGGACAAA
This sequence comes from Pseudohalocynthiibacter aestuariivivens, assembly GCF_018457175.1. Taxonomy (GTDB): domain Bacteria; phylum Pseudomonadota; class Alphaproteobacteria; order Rhodobacterales; family Rhodobacteraceae; genus Pseudohalocynthiibacter; species Pseudohalocynthiibacter aestuariivivens. The sequence goes on along the minus strand of NZ_JAGFNU010000031.1, from coordinate 4,554 downwards.
CATTCATGTGTCGCTCTCTGACGGGGTGGATTTTGTTGTTCAAACACAGGGCAGCGAAACCGGGCTTTCACTGGGAGATGCAGTATCAGTTAATTTTGCCGACTCGGCCGCAAAAGTATTGAGGAACTGATGGCCAGTACTGACCAAGATATCAGCCTCAGTGCATCCGAAACATTGGCGCACGCACGCCGCGTAGATGCGCAGCGGAAAACAAGGGCGCGATGGATACTGTTATCGCCTGCGTTAATTTTGATCGGCCTCTTTGGCTTGATGCCATTGTCAATAACACTCGTGTATTCATTCCTGAAACCGGGGTCATTCGGTGGTGTTGAATGGGTTTTCTCACTGGACGCTTACATCCAGTTCATCGCCCAACGCGATATTTTTGACGATACTTTATCAGTCAACTGGTCCTATCTGTCGATCTTCAGCCGTTCCATCGGCTTGTCTCTGGGGGCTACGATAGGTGCATTGATACTGGGTTTTCCAACCGCCTATTTCATAGCCTCAAAACCAGCAGATCAACGAAACTTCTGGTTATTTCTGATCACCTTGCCCTTCTGGACAAACCTTCTGATACGCACCTACGCCATGTTGCTGATCATTCGCGATCAGGGTGTAATAAACACAGGTCTAATGTCGCTCGGTATCACCGAAGCACCTATTGAAATTCTCTATACAGACACCGCAGTCTTTATCGGACTGATCTATAGCTATCTGCCATTCATGGTACTCCCGCTTTATGCAAGTCTTGAAAAGTTGGATCTTCGCCTGATCGAAGCTGCTTACGATTTATATGCCAGCCGTTTTCGCGTTTTAACTAACGTGATCCTGCCACTGGCAAAACCGGGAATTGTTGCAGGCTGTATTCTTGTCTTCATTCCAGGCCTTGGTGCGTATATCACGCCCGAACTTTTGGGTGGCGGTAAAAAGCTGATGATCGGAAATCTGATCGCGATTCAGTTTGGGTCATCGCGCAACTGGCCATTTGGCTCTGCCGCAGCGCTTATCCTTATGGCTGTGGTGATGGTCGCATTGCTGCTGTACGTGCGCCACTCTGCGAAGGAGGGCCACAGCCATGGCTAAACGCTATGACCTTCGCCGACAGCCCGGCTTTTCGCAGATCGCCTGGTTTTGCATTTTCATGCTTTATGCCCCGATCCTTATGCTGGTCTTATTTTCGTTCAACGACAACCGCTCAGTCGTGAAGTGGACCGAGTTCAGCTTTCGGTGGTACACAGAAGCATTCGCAAATGACGGTATACGTGCTGCAGCGGTTACCTCACTAAAACTGGCACTTGTCGCATCCGTTTTCGGCACAATTTTCGCCACAATGGCCGCGCTTGCCACAACGAGAACCCGACCCTATCGCGGTATGAATCTGGCGTATGCGATTATCAATCAGCCGCTGATGATCCCTGAAATTGTAACCGCCATTGCATCGCTATCGTTGTTTGCGCTGATAAAGCAGATCACTGGGGTGACCGGTATCGGGTATCTGATGCTGGCGCATACCGTGTTCTGCGTTCCCTTTGCCTACATGCCGATCCGCGCGCGGCTCGAGGATATGACACTGACTCTGGAACAGGCGGCGGCCGATCTCTATGCCTCGCCGATCAGGGTTTTTTGGGAAGTGACCTTCCCCCTTTTGATACCGGGGGTCGTTTCGGGTGCGATGTTGGCCTTTGTCGTGTCGCTGGATGATGTGATCATCACCTTAATGGTCGCCGGCCCCGGTGAAACGACACTTCCAATTTTTATTCTAGGCGCGATCCGGCGCGGCATCACACCGGAAATCAACGCAGTTTCCACAATCCTTTTGGCGGTCTCAATCTTGCTCGTCGCAGTCTTCTTTCTCTTCCAGAGAAAGACAAAGAAATAACGACCATAAAAACTTAACAACGGGAGAGTAAAATGAAACATAAACTACTAGGCTTTAGCGCCGCATGTGGTGTCGCACTTTGCAGCAGCGGTGCCGTTGCAGAAGGCGAATTGCATATCTACAACTGGGGCAACTACACCAGCCCCGAACTCATAGAAAAGTTTGAACAAGAGTTCGACATTGCGGTCACACTAGACGGATATGACTCGAATGAAACCATGCTGGCCAAAGTCCAGCAGGGCAATACGGGTTACGATATTGTTGTCCCTGGTGATTACATGATTGCGATCATGATTGAGCAGGGCCTGCTTGAAGACATCGACGCGAACACAATGGAAAACTTTGGGAACGTGGATCCAAAATGGGTTGATGTTTACTGGGATCCGGGCCGGGAGTACTCCGTCCCCTACCAATGGGGCACCACCTCGTTTGTTGTCGACAGCGAGGTTTACAGCGGCGACATCAACACATTGGGCTTGATCTTTGACCCACCCGCAGAACTGCAAGGCCGCATCAATATGTTGAATGACATGAATGACGTGATCAACGCTGGACTACGTTATCTGGGTTATCCACGCTGCAACTCAAACGAAGATGAATTGAGGGAACTGACGGCGCTTCTTCTCGAAGCGAAGACCCACTGGCGCACAATGGATTACTCGACCATCGAAAAACTGACATCGGGCGACGTGGACCTTTCACAAAACTGGAACGGCGCGTCCATGCGCGCGCGCGCGCAGCGGCCAACCCTGGTCTACGCATATCCGAAAGAAGGCTTCACAGGCTGGATGGATAATGTTGCGGTTCTGAAGGACGCACCGAACCTCGAGAACGCTAAGCTTTTCGTGAACTATATCATGGATCCGGAAAACGCAGCACTGATCTCAAATTTCGCGCGCTATGCCAACGGCATTATGGGATCGGAACCGTTCATGGACCCGGAAATGACCGAAGCCCCTGAGATTGTTATGCCGGCAGATGCACCAGCTCCAGATTTCGTACCACCCTGTGATCAGAGTGTTGTTGATTTCTACAATGTGATCTGGACGCGCCTGAAGCAGTAAGATGTTGCCACAAGGAGGTGCCTTAAGGCGCCTCCTTTCCTTCTAGCTATTCCATTGTAACGGACAGTCGGTATGAATAACGGAAACATCATCCGTCCCAAAACCGCCCGCGAACTCGGCATCATGCAAGGGTTTCCACCACCTCCGGAGAAACGCCCTTCGCTTGAAAACTGGGATCTTGCGCCGTTCAATCGCTGGACGTTTCTAAACATCCGCAGCCTGTTTCCAACAGTCGAAGTTCGACGCGGACTTCAGGAGGCTTCGGAATTTGAAAAATCTCTCATCGACCTATCCAATATGAAATTCACCAATTTTGCGGGGAATGAAAAAGGTTTCGATAGCTTTCTCGAAGAGACCTACACAGATGGAATGCTTGTCTACGCCAAGGGAAAGCTGATATTTGAGCATTACGCCAACGACATGCACCCTGAAACGCCCCACCTGTCTCAATCAGTCGCCAAAACAATCGTAGGTGCCGTTGCAGGAATACTGTTGGAAAACGGGACACTTGAGCGTCATGCGTTACTGAAAACATATGTCCCCGAACTCGCGGTCTGCGGTTACGGTGACGCAACGCTAGACCATGTGCTTTCTATGCAGGCAGGCGTTCAGTTCACCGAAGACTATGGTTTGCCTCATTCAGATATGACTCGTGTTGACGTTGCCTGTGGCTGGAGACCGGCCTTAGCCGGCAGCAAATATGAATCCATCCGCGACATCATCCTGACCCTTCCCAAAGTCAGGGAACACGGCGAAGTTTTTGATTATCGCTCTATCGAAACAGACGTTATCGCATGGGTACTGGAACGTGTAAGTGGTGAAAGCTTACCGAACTTGGTTAGTCGGTTGATCTGGCAGTCTATGGGGGCGGAGCGAGATGGGTTTTTCACCGTCGACCGACACGGCACTGCGCTGGCAGACGGTGGGTTCAACGCCACTTTACGAGATTATGCTCGTTTTGGCCGTTTAATCCTTGATTCCGGAAAGACAGGAGCACCCGACATTGTTCCGCTATCGTGGGTTAAAGATTGCCAGAAGGGCGACGCCGAGAAATTCCACGCTCCTTATATCAATGTAACCCCGAATGGTGCGTACAAGAACAAATGGTGGATACGAGATGTTGATCGTGGCGACATCGCTGCACGAGGAGTGTTCGGTCAGATGATCTATGTGGATCGGGAAAATGACTACTTGGTCGTCAAGCTTTCCAGCTGGCCTGACTACGTGATCCCCGAATATACTATCGATACTTTTCTGGCAATCGACGCAATCAGGAACTTAATAAATTCACCGGTCTAGGCTCCACCAAATTCCGAGTACATGTTACATAACATTCTCAATGGGTTGCACGGTACTCCAATACCTTTGAAGTATCCGGTCACTCTTTTACAAGAGGTCCCGGGTCACCTCTCGGTCACTCGGATTGGGTGACAAAACGGGGTGAAAACGCACTCAGAGAGATGGACACGGTCTGCTTCTGGTGGCGGTTTCAACGGGTGGTCGCAACACTTTAGTCTTTTTGGAAAGATGGAGTGTTAGAGATGAAATATCGGACGCGGACGTTTTACACGGACAAACAGAAATCTGAGATGTGGGATCGGTGGCAGC
>NZ_JAGFNU010000030.1 GCF_018457175.1 Pseudohalocynthiibacter aestuariivivens | reverse complement strand
TTAAAAATCCCATGTCAATCACTCCATATCTCCCTGAACAAAAGCGTCAGGGTAGCGTCGTTACATGGGTCAATTCTCAGTGAAAATTTAGGGGCCTACCGGGTCAGTTCTCAACGCAAATCAACACTTCAGCGGTTCAATGGGGTTGTCGCAAGATACCATTGCAGAGAAATGCAGGTTTCACGCCGAAACTGCTCTGGATTTGGATGACACAAACCCGGTAGTGCACGCGTATGCCAGTATGGCTTTTGGGTTTTCACCTCTTGCCGAAAAAGAACGCGGCCTGAAGCACAGCTCGATTGCGGCTACGCTAAATCCGAATGATTGCGAATTGATGCTCCTTCACGCATGGCAACTTGCATTCGCCGGAAATCATGAACAGGCAATTGCATTGCTGAGGCGCGTCTCGTTGCTCAATCCGCTCGGGGACTACATGATCGCCGAGTGTTTTGCGGACACTTACTACATGATGGGCGACTATGAAAAAGCTCTGGAAAGCTACAACGACCAAGGCGACGCGCCACCGCAATCGCAAGCCGTGTTCGCCGCATGCCATGCCCAGATGGGACGCTTAGACGAAGCGCATGCATGCCTTTTGCATCTTTACAACGTCAAACCGGTCGGTTTCGACGTGGAAGCCTTTGTGGCCGCTCAATGCATCACTTGTCTACGGGAAGATGATCGAAATAACTGGCTGAATGGGTTCAGGAGAGCGGGCGTTGACATCTAGGCCGAGCGCCAGATGGAGATATTACTGTGACCTCTTAATGATCGGCATCAGCTTGCCACATGTGTGCTCTCAAGACGAAATCTTCATCTCTCGGTCTAGTCCGCTCTGGGCTCAAAGCGAACGCCCGCCGGACAAACTGGAACGGCTCCTGTTTGAGAGTGAATGGCAGATGGCCCTGGATTCGGTCTCGCAAATGGCAAGGTTTCAAACAGCCTGGCACCGGGCACGACAGTTGCGGTCAACGGCTGGTTTCAGATTGATAGGGCATCACCTTTCGCCGGGTCACAGCATGGCGGTTCAGATGTAGCGGACCTGGAAAAACCACAAGTTCTGGCGTATTATCCAGCCACTAATCTTGGAGGAAATCGATGCCTGCTATGGATTCATTCCGATCAGTGGTTGATCCGGCGGATTGTGATTTTCTAGGTCACATGAACGTTTCGCGTTATTTTGCCGCGTGTTCCGACGGCGTTTTCGCGATCCAATCCGATATGGGCTTGACCGCGAATGACATGCGAACTGGACGGCGGCTTTCATTTGCTGTCGTGAATGCCCAAAGCGATTTTCGCGCCGAGTTGTCCGCCGGTGACGTGATACGGTTGGAGACTTCGATTGTCGTGATTGGCTCCAAATCCATGACCTTTAGGCACCGACTTTTTCGAGCAGATGGCGACACATTAGCTTTCGAGACGGAGTTCAAGTGCGTAATGTTGAGCCTTGAAACGCGTAGAGCCGCAGAAATCCCCGAGGACGTTCGCGAGAAAGCGACACAGTGGCTGGATAGCTACAAACCTTAGACAATCCTGCCCTTTGCCTAAGCATTTTCTCCAAATAACGTGTTCCATCTTGCCAACGCGTCTTCTGGCCAGACCTCGGCAAAATCATAGAAGTCTTCAAATACTGGGATTTCTGTATTTAGTTGAACCCAATCTTGTTTGCTGGATGTGAATATCTGAACATCAGGCGGGCAATCGGACGGGTTGTCTAACGTTCCAACCCGGATGTATCGAAGTTTTCCGAGACGGGCCATGTAGCTGCTGAATACGGCCACTCCGCATGTCGCGCATCTGGTTATGACCTGTCCCTTTCCGCTCGGCGTTGGGAGAGTGTTTTCAACAATGGGACCGTCAAATTCGACCCGATCAGCTTCGATAATTGCGTTCAAGACGAACGCAGACCCGGTTTGCTTTTGACATTCGCTACAGTGGCAACAATGAACGCAAATTGGTTTGGATGACATAGAATAGGTTACAGCGCCGCACCCACATTGTCCTTTCAGCATTTTCATTACCCTTTCAGCTGTTTTTCGCAAATTCCACTCTTTGGCGCTCGACCTTTCGGGCGAAGAGCCCTTTGTCACGGCAGGAGGATTAGCTTGCCTGCATTTTTCTTCGACTGAAAATCTACCTGAGCCTGGGCAATATCGCGCAATGGATAGATTTTGGCGATGGCAGGCTTCACCCGCCCTTCAATCATTAACTTGACTAGGCCCGAAAATACTTCGCGTGACATGAAAGAACAGCCGTGAATTGTGATGTCGGTCAGGTAGATTTCGCGCAAATCGGCTTCGACCATCGGCCCGGCGATTGCACCTGAAACCGCGTAATGGCCGCCCGGTTTCAAGGCGCGGATTAGGTCGGGCCAAACCTTTCCGGCCACGACGTCAATGACTGCATCAAACTCTTGCGCTGGAGGCGTTACCGAACGCGGCAGCACCTCTATGGCACCAGCCTGGCGCACAGCAGCAGCCTTTTCATCCGCAGCAACTCCGGTTACTTGCGCGCCGCGAAGCACCGCCAGTTGGACGGCTGCAAGCCCAACGACGCCGGACGCCCCGGTGATCAGAACTTTCTGCCCCTCGCCAACATCCGACCGGGTCAGCAAGTTGTAGGCTGTACCAAAGCCGCACGGAATTGCGGCAATTTCTTCATTGGAAAGCGGTGAAGCACTGACATCGAAAATCTCGCCTTCCTGCAAAAGGCAATACTGGGCGAAGGCGCCATCCAGTTCAGAGCCGAGCGCCACATAAGCAAAGCGATTGTCTGGCGTTGGCCTGGGAATATTGATCTGACTGGTAACCCGGGCGCCAAGCTCGACAGACGTGACGCCATCCCCAACAGCAACAACAGTGCCGCAAATATCGCCACCTTGAATGCGTGGAAACCCGACCGCACCGCCCCATCCGCCGTCCTCGATGTCGGCACCTTCGCCAACATCCTCGGTAGCACCAGAAACATCAGAGGAATACCAACCGACGCGGGTGTTGATATCGGTATTGTTCACCCCAGCCGCCAGCACTCTGACTAGGACCTGCCCGGCGCCTGGCGACGGCACTGGGATATCGTCACACCATTCCAACGCATCAGGGCCACCGTGGCGGGTCAAATAGACACCTGACATGACTTCGGGAACCATATATTATCCCTTCCAGTTACAGCGCAGTTGATGGCATTAAATGGACGTTAGTTTTGTTGGTTCGTTCTGACAACGGCTATTAAGCCGAAAGAAGTGTGCAGGAAGCTGCCAATGATGGAGTCGCACAGGGAACCGAAGGGAAGCATGTCCACATGAAAGCCAACACAAAGTGGCAGGTCTCTGGCGACGCAGCTGAGCGCTATGAAGAGAACTTGGTTCCCGTCATATTCATTCCCTGGGCGCAGGAGTTACTGAAACGCGCTGAACTTGTCGCTGGAGACGCTGTCCTCGACGCCGCTTGTGGCACCGGCATTGTGGCGCGGATGGCATCTGATCGAGTTGGACCCGATGCAAAGGTGGTTGGCGCAGATATCAACGCCGGAATGCTGGCTGTAGCTAGGTCAAAGTCGGAAGAAGAAGGTAAGCTGATTGACTGGGTTGAAGCAGATGTCGGAAATTTGCCATTCGACGACGCCAGTTTCGACGCTGTATTTTGCCAACAAGGTCTTCAGTTTTTCCCCGATAAGCTTATTGCCCTGAAAGAGTTTCGTCGCGTTCTGAAACCCGGTGGACGATGTGTGATCTGTGTCGCTCGAAGCCTTGAACACAATCCGCTGATGAATGGCCAGATCGAAATCCTCACGCGGTACATTGGTGAAGACGCTGCAAACGCCATCCGCGCAGTTTGCGGCTTGTCGGATTCAGGAATGATTCACGATCTGTTTACTGGCGCTGGTTTTCCCGAAATCGACATCGAGAGTGTGACACTCACACTGCGGCATCCCGATGGCAAAGCGTTTGTGGCAGGCAACATGTTGTCGACGCCTGCCGCAAACGCGATCTCAAAGCTCCTCGAAGAGAAGCGACAGGAGCTTTTTCGGGAATTTCTGAATACCTTTGGCTCCTACTATGACGGTCATGCTTTGGCATTCCCGCATGCCTCTCATGTTGTGCACGCACGTGCATGACCGCAAGGTGTTGTAAGCAGTCAAATCTCACCCTTATTATGCTCGGCCAATAGTCACTGTTTTTCCTGCTTCAGGAATTCTCGATTTGTCATTGCTGCTTCCAATTTCATGATGGCCAATGTTTTGTCTGGCGCTGCTGTCAATCAGTCGTTGGCAGGACCTCGGCCACTGTGTTTTGACGTCGCATCGCTTGCTACCAACCGCAGTACTGTCCCGAAACACTTTCGTCAGCTCTATGATTCGCATTTAGTTCTTCCGCGCCATTCTTCGGATGCAGCGAATGGCGGGCAGCAGAATTTGTCGCTAAAATGCCGCCTTCCATTGCTCAGTATCGACGAACCAACGTTCCTCGGTAATTAGACCATCATTCCCAAACTTGAAAAGGACGGCACATTGCGAGCCGTTCGGCAATTTGTCAGCGGTAAACTCAACAACATTGGTGATTTCGTTTTCGCCCTGGCAATAGCGCAGTTCTTTAATGTCGAAACCCGGTGGCAGCGCTTGACCGATTCCGTCGAGGGCGGCCCGGAATGCTGTGCGTCCTTCCAATATATCGTTTTGGCCGGGTAGGACAAATATCATGTCATCAGCATAAAAACTGGCAAGTTTATCCATGTCTCCATCCGCCAGAGCTGCCCATCCTGCTTTAAGGTCCTCTAACTGTTTCGCATTCGCCATTTTATAGAACTCCTTTGTCAGTTTGTTGCGCTTCCAATTGTGAAGGTATCACGATAAAATATTTATCCTAAACGACAGCCAAAAACGGTGCTCTTGGTCGGCTGTCACATGTTCCGCTCCTCAGTGGTCACGCTGCTCCAAGAACTCTCTTTTATCAAATCAACCTAATTGGCCCCATAGGCGCTGACGTCAGACAGTTCAATGAACGATACCCCCAGGCCCGTGCTTGAGAAAATGCCACTGGCCGAAGCTATCTTTTAGGTTCAACTTGATCCCTGCATTTGCAGTTGTCGAGGCATTACCGATTTCGGCAATGCTAAACTCTATACCGCCGGGAATATCGATCCGAACGCGATGTTCGCCGCCGCCATGCGGTGCCTTGATTGGGCGACCCGTCGAAGTCAACACATCACCCACCTGAACCTTGGCGGTACGCCCTTCGATGTCGGCTTCGAAGTTGATGGGTTGATAAAGCGTGTCATGTACTTTGTCACACATGGCGCGGAACACCCACCAATGCGTCGCCTCTTCCTCGGTCTCTTCGCCGTGAAATATCCGACGCAGAGAGTCGCGTTGAGCATCACTTGCACCGGGGTCTATGATGACTTGCATTTCACCCTTTCCTTCGAAGATAGCGCCGGGCCAAGCATAAAGAAGCGCCGCCTTAGTGCCCTTCAAATCGACGTCACCGAAATGTCCCTTTGTAATCTCCAGCACTTCAAAGCCGCGACAGTCACCATGAGTGGGTCTTTCCTCAAACTGACATGGACATGAGTAACCGCAGTTGCAATTTCCAAAGCTTGGCCCTTCTACGTACCAATCCGTAAATGCCATAGTCGTCTCCTTACTAGTTTGAATAGAGCATAGGTTTTAAAGGGTGCGAACTCGTTAACTCGGAATTGACCGCCACGCTAAGTTACCAGTAGGAAGCCACCAAAGAGGATCAGCACGACGCCGGTTGATCGGATAAAAATTCGCCCATTCGGCACAACTTTTTCGATGAGAACATAGATGGCGATTCCGACAATCCAGAACAGATTCATAACCCCTCCAACGAAGAGAAGAGCCATCAGTGCCCAGCAACATCCAAGGCAGAACACGCCGTGGCGTGCTCCTGTCCTGAATGCTCCCCACGCTCCAGCGCGACTGTGTTCGGCAAGAAAGTGCGCGGGTGACTGACAATAGAGGAGACAGGATTCTTTAAGACTGGAGAGCTGGTACAGGCCAGCGGAAATGAAAATAAGCGCCGCAAATATGCGAGAGTTGATTGTCATCATCGGGCCGCTTGCAAGGCCCCAACTATCGGCACCGAATTGAATTCCCGTAGCTAATGCACTGAAAAGCGCCCAAGTGGCCAGATACCCAAAAAGAAAAAGTAAGCTGAGCAAAACAGATCTATCTCTATCAGACCCCATCCGCTTCAGCGCGGTGTAAAGAAGTAGCATTGGCGCGGCGCTTGGTGTCATCATGGCGATCATCATCATCCACCACATGATAAACATTAGGGCCGCATATTTACCTGTCCAAACAGGTTGCCCGCCCATTTCCATCGGATTGCCAATCGGGCGGGCCATCTGTGTCATTTCAAGCGTTGTCATGTTCATGCCAACGCCGAAATACGTGTAAAGCCCGGCAACGACGACGACCAGACTTACCGTGAAGGCTACAATGCGCTGATCCTGTCGAACCAATCTTTCAACTGGTCCGACCGATGTTCCTTGAGTGGTGTCAAACACTGTTCCGGCCCTCGCTTACGCAGCAACCCGTCCCTTACCCGTTAGATGAAGACTGGCAAAATGGGCGTGTGTCCCAGTGTTTTTTAGCAATTCGAGTTCACCACCTGTGGTTTTTGTGCGGCCCTTGGCCATTTCAGCAAAACCGAACTCAAATCCATGTGGCAAAGCGATTCCAACGCGGTGTGGTTCGCCAGAGACTATGTTGGGGATTGGTTCAGCATTGATTTCAAAAATACCCTCAACAGCGCCCGTGCCGATGCGATCATCCAAATCCATGTTGAGCGAAATTGGTGCGTACAGAGTTTCATGTTTGTTTGGGCACATGGCACTGAAGACAAACCACATAGTCGCCATTTCCTCAGTGTCGGCCCCTGTCATGATGGCTTCAAGCGCAGATCTTTGATCGTCATCTGCCTTCGGGTCAATGATTAGCTGCATGTGACCGTTGCCTTCATGAATGGCACTGGGCCACTTATAAACGCCCGCTGTCATCAGGCCATCCAACTTGGTGTCCCCGTAGTGGCCTTTATCGATCCTGTAAACGACCGCCGCTTCGCATGTACCGTCCGTCGGCAAAACGCCGAATTGGCAAGGACATCCAAAATTGCAGTTGCAATTGGCCAGTTCTTCGCCTTCGATACTCCAGTCTTTCATCGCTTCCCCCCATATGCGGCTGCCTATTGCAGCAGCTTATAGCTCGATGCATTCGCTGAATAAAATTGCCCCGACACGCCCTGTTTTTGCAGGTTTCTCTCTTTGCTGTGAATAATTTCTATCACAATTTTGTGAATTTTTCAAATGGACTTGTCGGGTAATGCAGGGCCTGTGAATGCTTTGTGCCCAAAACAGATACCAACGGGGAACTGCCTGTTGATTTGCGTTGAGAACTGACCCGGTAGGCCCCTAAATTTTCACTGAGAATTGACCCATGTAACGACGCTACCCTGACGCTTTTGTTCAGGGAGATATGGAGTGATTGACATGGGATTTTTAA
>NZ_JAGFNU010000003.1 GCF_018457175.1 Pseudohalocynthiibacter aestuariivivens | reverse complement strand
TCCACACCCAGCCAACCCCATCATGAGCCCGTCAGCTCGAAGAGAACCAAGGCAACCTCAGACGTCAATTACCCTGCAAATATGAAAAGTGCACATTGACAGATTAGAGAACAAAATAAGCTCAATTTGACCATGCTGCTCCTTGCAGCAAGGTCTGTTGTGTTTTCGCCCCTGTAGTGGGTCAGGATAGGAACCCAGAGTGGATCATATGCCATCGGTCATCCAGTCTGCTTCAGGGGGTTTGCGCGGAAAAACGTTGTGAGCAGATCAGCCACGGTTGTCGCGTCGTCTTCCATCAAGAAGTGACCAGCATCAGGCACGATATGTAGGTCCGAACCGGGGATCGCCGCATGAAGCTTGTGCGCCCAGTCGGTGACCTGCCATGCGTCTTTCTCGCCCCAGATGATCTGCATCGGACGCTCGCCGAGTCCCGTTAGGTCGTCGTTGATTTCCATCGTGTGCTTGGAATCGTAATGGCTGATCTGATGCTGAAACAGGCTCGCCTGTCCCACAGGGCCAGAAATATATTCCAGAAAGACCTTCAGGGCATCGGCGTCGAACGTTTCTTTGTCCTCAACCGTTGTGAGAAGCCACTCGCGAAAATGATCACGGTGTTCTTGATCCGGCTTCCTGATAAGCACATCGAGGCCGTCGGCCATCTGCTGTTTGGTGCGCGCCGATGGCCAGCTGTCAAACGTGCAGCTGTCCAGAACGGTCAGGGTTTCCGCTTGATCGGGATGAAACACACCGAACCTCAACCCGACAGAACCGCCAATGTCGTGGGCGACAACGTGAGCCTTGTCCAATCCCCATTCGTCAAAAAGCCCGTGCAGGATCGGCACCTGTCCCGACACGGATGTGTCGACGGACTGGTCCCAGGGACGCTCGGACAGGCCAAAGCCAAGGAGGTCGAGAAGGTGAACCTTGTATCCCGCATCGACCAGCTTTGGATACACGTTCCTCCAGATATAGGACGATGACGGCGTGCCGTGAACGAGCACAACGGGTTCGCCTGTCCCATGGGTGCCGTGGGCCACGCGGTAGCCATTAATGAGTGTGTCGTCGGGGACGATTGAACGCATGATAGTTCTCCAAACTGTTTGACCGATGATGGCCCATCTGACAACATGACACAAATGAATGAATATCATAATGCAATCAAGATTTGTCATGTGAGGTGTTATGGGGGCGCAAGTTGAGGTCGCCGATATGCGGGCTTTGCGCGCTGTGGTGGAAAAAGAAGGCGTCACAAACGCCGCGCAGGCGCTGAAGCTTTCGCAGTCCGCCGTCAGTCACAAGATCAAGCGGCTTGAAGTGAGCTTGGGCAAGGTGCTGCTGAACCGCGCGACGGGTGGCGGCGCTCTAACCGATGATGGTCGTCGCCTTTATGACTACGCCTGCCGTATCCTCAGCTTGCACGACGAAGCAGTCAGCAGTCTCGTCAACGAAGATCTGGTCGGCGAGATCAGTCTCGGGATCACCGAGGATATGATCACATCAGGTTTGGGAAATCTGATGGGTCGGTTCGCGCGCAAATATCCCGATGTGCAACTGAAAACGATTGTCGAACAGAGCCGCACCATCGACGCGATGCTGGTGAGCGGCGATTTGGATATCGGTGTGGTGCAGGTGTTTGCGAGTGACGTGCAGAAGACCGACGTGATCGTAAAAAAGGATTCACTGGTTTGGATCGGTCCACAGGATCATGATCTTTCAAAACACCGCCATCTGCCGTTTATCGCTTTTGACCGGAATTGTTTCTACCGCCACTGGCTGGAAACCTGCACACCCGATCTGGGGCGCCCGCTGCGCGTGGTTATGGAGTGTGCGAGTGTTGCTGGGATCATCGAGGCCGTCCGGGCAGGACTGGGGTATGCATTGGTGTCGAAATCCCGCGTTCCTTACGGCGTGGTGGAAGTCACGACAGGTATTGAGCCGCCTACACAGGTCGCTCATGTCGTGAGGTCGCAAGTGCAGTTCCTTGGCAAGCCAGCACGAATGCTGGTTAAGGAACTGGAAACCGAATTTACCGACTGTCTCTGATACTTCTCAAAAATAGGAAATCAAACGAACACGCTGAATTAAATCGCAGCCAACAAGCGTGGCAGCCAAGTAATAAACTATTCTAGCTTGCTGTATGTTTCCGGTAAGTTCAGTGATGTGATCGAAGCTATCGACGTACAATGAGCTCCTATTTTGGACACAGTGGACCGTCTTTGAGCAAAACCGGACATTGATGTACGTACGACGAAGGCCTGGAAAGTCCGCATAGCGGACGCTGACTAATCAGCCGCGAACGTCCTCTATTGTCGGTCCAGGCACATTTTGGGAATAGTAGGTGGGTCGGCGGGGAAATTCTGGTGTTTAAAAACTTGCAAGTTTTTAAAATCGACCCACTGAGAGCTTTAAAGAGTTTAAAGAATCGCCGCCCCGCATCGGTGTAATGCGGGGCGGCTTACGTTTTAGTTTTTGGCCTGGTCGACGAGTTTGCCTGCCGAAATCCACGGCATCATTGCGCGAAGTTTTTCGCCAACCTGCTCGATCTGATGTTCGTCGTTCAGGCGGCGGGTCGCTTTAAAGAAAGGCTGCCCAACGGTGTTTTCCTGCATGAAATCACGCACAAACTTACCGTTTTGAATATCAGCAAGAACCGCCTTCATCCGTGCCTTTGTTTCGTCATATGGCAGGATGCGCGGGCCGGAAACATACTCGCCGTATTCCGCAGTGTTGCTGATCGAATAGTTCATGTTGGCGATGCCGCCTTCATAGATCAGATCCACAATCAGTTTCACTTCGTGCAGACATTCAAAGTATGCCATTTCAGGTTCGTAGCCAGCTTCGACAAGGGTTTCAAAACCCATGCGGATCAGCTCTACAAGGCCACCGCAAAGCACGGCCTGTTCACCGAAGAGGTCTGTTTCACATTCCTGACGGAAGTTGGTTTCGATAATGCCGGAGCGTCCACCGCCAATGGCAGAACAGTAAGAAAGACCTATTTCCATAGCCTTACCGGTTGCATCCGTATCAACCGCAACAAGGCAAGGCACGCCGCCGCCTTTGACATATTCTCCGCGCACGGTGTGGCCCGGGCCCTTGGGTGCCATCATGATGACGTCAACACCGGCCTTTGGTTCAATCAGACCAAAGTGCACGTTCAGGCCATGCGCAAAAGCAATTGCAGCGCCTTCGCGAATGTTGTCGTGAACGTATTTCTTGTATGTCTCTGCCTGAAGCTCATCGGGCATTGTGAACATGATGAGGTCACACCAAGCCGCAGCTTCGGCAATACCCATAACGGCAAGGCCTTCGGCCTCTGCCTTGCGTGCAGAAGGAGAGCCTTCGCGCAACGCGACCACAACATTTTTAGCGCCAGAGTCGCGCAGGTTCAGCGCGTGGGCATGGCCTTGTGAGCCGTAGCCAAGAATGGCGACTTTTTTGTCTTTGATCAGATTAACATCGCAGTCGCGATCATAGTAAACGCGCATTTGGGCGCTCCTTTTTGGGTTTGTTTTCGTCTGGCGCAGAATACTGCGATATCAAGAATACGCTCTGCAAAATTTGACGTGTTTATCAATATGTGAAAAAACTCATTCATTAAATCAACAATTACCGAAATAATCATGCAACCAGATGATACAGACCGCCGCATTCTACGTCAGCTTCAGGCCGCACCAGAGCTTTCAAACAACGAGCTTGCAGAACGCGCCGGTGTTACCCCGGCAACCTGCTGGCGACGGCTTGAGAAGCTACAGACAAATGGCATCCTGCTTGGCCAGCAAGCTGTAATTGACTGGGCAGCACTTGGGTATACTGTCGAAGTCAGCCTTCGCATAACGCTCGACAAAACCCAAACCCGGGCGTTTGACGAGTTTATGGAGGCTGCGCGGGCCGTACCGGAAGTGATTGAACTTCAGACCTTTCTTGGCCGTGTTGATGTGCGTCTGTCCGTTCTGGCCCGAGACATGGCGCATTACCAGCATATCTACCGCACCAAAATTTTGACCTTGCCGCATATCGCCGATATCGAGGCGCTGATGCATGTTGCGGAAATCAAATCGTCGCAAGGATTACCGTTGTGATTGACCTTGATGATATGGACCGCACGCTTCTGCGTGCCCTTTCAGAAGATGCCACACAAAGCGCAGGTGCATTGGCGCGGCAGCACGGCTTCAGCCAGCCCGCGATATGGCGTCGCATCAAACGGCTGGAAGATGCGGGCGTGCTTAAGGAGCGAAGGGTTGTTCTGAACGCCGAGGCGCTGGGGTTTGGCGTAACAGTTTTTCTTGGGGTAAAACTGGCCACCAAAGGGCGCGTTAGTCTTGAAGATTTTGAACGCGCCATAACGGCCATTCCCGAGGTGCAAACCGTGCAGCATATTCTTGGTCTTTACGATTACAGGGTTAGGGTTGTTGCACGTGATATTTCCGATTTCGAGCGTGTGTTGCGTCGCCGCATTATGACCTTGCCCGGTGTGGGCGATGTCGAGGCGAATGTTTTACTGTCCGAAGAACGCAGGCCCGGGCCAATTGGTTGATGGTATACTGATATAGACTTTGCGTTCCTTTTCAACACGCGCTAGGCATTTCAAAACGTTTCTCGGAGATCTGCGATGACTGCTTTGCTTGAAAATATCGACCCGGACGGCCTGCTTGAATACTCGGTGGTTTTCACCGACCGTTCGCTGAACCACATGAGTGCGGCCTTTCAGCAGGTGATGCGGGATATCTCGGAGAATCTGAAAATTGTTTACAACGCTGACGCTATTGCCCTTATCCCCGGTGGTGGCACTTACGCGATGGAGGCGGTTGCCCGCCAGCTTGCAACAGACAAGAAAGCACTGGTCATCCGCAACGGTTGGTTTTCCTACCGCTGGACGCAGATTTTCGAAGCTGGCAACGTTTCGTCAGAAGAAATCGTGATGAAGGCGCATCGCAGCGGAAATGCGGTCGACGCACCCTTTGCCCCGGCACCGATTGACGAGGTTGTTGCTAAAATAAAATCTGAACAACCCGATGTTGTGTTTGCACCGCATGTTGAAACATCCTCAGGGATGATTTTGCCAGATGATTATCTGCGTGCCGTGGCTGATGCTATTCACGACGTGGGTGGTTTGTTTGTACTTGATTGCATCGCATCAGGGTGCGCGTGGGTCGATATGAAAGCAACCGGCGTTGACGTACTTATCTCTGCCCCGCAAAAAGGCTGGTCTGCGTCCCCGTCTGCCGGGATTGTCATGATGAACGAAGCCGCGTTTGCAAAAGTCAAAGCAACGCAATCCACGAGTTTTGCAATAGACTTGGGTAAGTGGCTTTCGATCATGGAGGCCTATGAGAACGGTGGCCATGCTTACCATGCGACAATGCCAACAGATGCGTTGCGTGACTTTCGCGATACGGTGATCGAAACCCGCGATTATGGGTTCGACAAGCTGTGTGATGCGCAATGGGAGCAAGGCAATCGTGTCCGGGCGGCCTTGGCTGCCCGCGGCATCAAATCTGTTGCGGCTGATGGGTTCGGCGCGCCGGGCGTTGTGGTTTGCTATACGAACAATGGGGATGTGCAGACCGGAAAAGCATTTGGCGCCCTTGGAATGCAGATCGCGGCTGGCGTACCGCTGCAATGTGATGAAGGGCCAGAATACAAAAGCTTCCGTTTGGGGCTGTTCGGGCTCGACAAGCTTTATGACGTAGACGCGAGCCTTGCGCGACTTGAAGCAGCGCTAGATCAGGTCTTCCCGTCATAAAAATTGGCTAGGAAAGCGGTTTTATCGCGTTCCTAGCCCGGCGCGCATCAGCGTTTTTCGCACCGGTGCAACTGAATAGAACGCGTTGAGCGCTTTCGCGCGCATGTCGCGAAGCCCCTGTGCGCCCATCATTGACGCACGATTGAGCGCGTCAATCCCGGTTACACGAAGACGGACTTCGGGATGGCGGCGGCGGTTGTAGGCTGTCAGCATTTCGCGTGTGCCAAGCTGATCAGGGCTGCTTTGTGCCAACTCAAGCAAAATACGCAAATCCCCTAAGCTCATATTCAAACCCTGTGCCCCGATTGGCGGCACCACGTGGGCAGATTCCGCAATCAGGGCGGTGCGTTCACCTTCCATTCGTTCGGCAATTTGGCTGATGATCGGCCAGATCGTGCGGCGGCTGGCGAGCGTCAGGGGGCCGAACAATAAACAGGACCTTTCGTTCATTGCGGCCTCGAATTCGACCCCGGGCAGATCGTAGAGCCGCTTGGCTTCGGGTCCCGTTTCCATCCAGACGATGGCAGAGCAGGGCAGGCCGTCCCGGTCAGGAAGCGGGACAAGTGTGAATGGGCCACCCGAACGGTGAATTTCCGTCGAGACGTTTTCGTGTGGGATTGGATGTGTCACAGCAAAGGCGAGGGCCTTTTGCCCGTAACGCGTTGTTTTAACGCCAATACCCAAGGCTTCGCGCACAGGTGAACTACGTCCATCAGCCGCGACTAACAGCTTGGCTGAAATGCGTGAACTGTCTGACAGCGTGACCAACGCCTCGCGCTCACGTGTCATTACACGATCTGTGCCAACACCGGGCCGGAACGACACATTCGGAAGTTCGTCTAAATGCGCAACCATTTCACGCCGTAGCAACCAGTTTGGCAGGTTCCAGCCAAAGGGCTGATCGGAAATGTCGCTTGCGTCAAAATCTTTGACCACGCGGGGTTCTGGCTCCACACCACCGGCATCCACAATCCGCATGATCTGTAGCGGAGCGGCGAAGGGTGCTAATCTACCCCATAATCCGCACTCATCCAGTAGCGTGCGTGCGGGTTGCAAAAAAGCCGTAGTTCTGAGATCAGACCCTTCAGCACTTGCCTCTGTCACCGGGGGCGTCGGGTCTACGCAAATAACCGAAAACCCGGCGGCACCAAAAGCCGATGCTGCAGTCAGCCCAGCGACGCCTCCGCCGGAAATCAGGATGTCTGTGTTTTCTCGTTCCATGGAAAGGACCTTAGGGGGCGCTAGGGGGCGCGAAAAGACTTAGCCAGACAACTGCGACACAAAGCCCGCAAGATCATCGGTATGGTGATGGATGAAATCGGCATCATGCGGGTCAGGGGCCACATGGACGGTACGCATTCCCATTGCATGTGGGGCCGCAAGATTGCGGGGGTCGTCTTCAAACATGGCTGCCTCTGCTGGCCGCGTGCCATCAAGGTCAAACACATGCTCAAAGGCTTCACGCTCTGGTTTCGGTTTGAAGCCGGCGTGTTCAACCCCATAGACGGCATCAAAAACATTCGCCAATCCGCGGGCTTCTATCACACGCTGCGCGTAGGGGGCTGTGCCGTTGGTATAGACGATCTTGCGTCCGCGAAGGTTGCGAATGGCCATTGCCAGCTTTGGATCAAGCTCCAGATGATCCATAGAGATATCATGTACATCCGTAAGGTACGGCCCGGGATCGACATCATGTTCGCGCATTAACCCGGCAAGCGTCGTGCCATAGGTTTTCCAGTAGTGGCGGCGCAGATGGTCAGCCCTGTCCCTCGTCACGTTCAGCGATTCCATCACCCAGGCTGTCATGCGAACTTCGATCTGATCGAACAACCGCGCTGCTGGTGGGTAAAGCGTGTTATCGAGATCAAAGACCCATGTTTGAACGTGAGAGAAGTGTTTCGCAACCATAGGCGCAAACTAGGGTGAAGTGATCGCAGTTGCAACGCGACAATGGGTTGATTGCAGGGGCAAGGCGTGGGTAGTGTCCTGCACGGTCAGACGCGGAGATTTCGATGGCAGAAGTAAAGCAAACGCAAAAAGACGCCTATACATTGATACTGGAAGCGATTGATATCGGGGATTACAAACCCGGTTCGCGACTAGTTGAAAGCGATCTGGCAGAGCGTTTTGGAATGTCGCGTACGCCAATTCGCGAAGCCCTGCAGCGTTTGGAAACGCAGTCGATGCTAACGCGCGATGGCAGGAGCCTGATTGTTGCTTCGCTGGACCATAATCAATTGGCAGAGCTTTATGTTGTGCGTGCAGAGCTTGAAGGGCTGGCCGCACGTCTTGCAGCGCGCCACGCCGCACCCGAAGAGGTGCGCGTTCTACGTGAGATGGTTGAGGATGATCAGAAACTTCTGAGCGATCCCAACGCGCTGTCGCGCGCCAACCGGAGGTTCCACAAACAGATTCATTTGGCATCGCACAACCGGTATCTTGTCCAGCAACTTGACCTTGTTCACCGGTCAATGGCGCTTTTGGCGTCAACATCACTTGCGGCCGAAGGGCGGGGGGAAGGTGCGCTTCAGGAACATAGCGATATCGTTTCCGCTATTGAGAATGGGGACGGTGAAGCCGCCTATCAAGCGCTAAAAGCTCACATTTCAAAGGCCTTTGAAACGCGGCTGAAACTGGATGCCGACGCAGGGTCCTAAGTTTTGGTTTTAGTCGGTGTTGGCTCAAATACACCGTGTTTTGTTTTATCCCAGTAAAATGGCCGCGTTAGTATCTCGTAAAGTGCTTTGTAGGATGCGATTGCACCGAGCGGGAAGTAAAAAAAGAGCGTTGGCACCCACCATTTGAGGAAGCTGTGTTTTTTGCGCGAAACCGCAATGATGCCGACACAAACGGACGTAAGCTCCACAAATAAAAACAAAGCGGCCAAAAAGATAGCAAGGTTTCCTGACATGACCTCTGAAAGAGGGTGCGAAAGGCCAAACATAATCAGCGAAAAAGACCAAAGAAAAGGCGCCAGTACGAATTGTGAAAGTGTGCCGAGGAAAACCAGCTGAAAGCCAAAAAATTGCCGCCAACCAAGTTGCTGTAGCAATAATCGTGGCGAACGCATGTGGACTGCCCAAGTCATGGCGTATCCTTTAAGCCACCGGGAACGCTGCTTAATCCAGGGCACAAACCTGCAATTTGCTTCTTCTTGTGTCACGGTATCAACCAATTCGGTTTTGTAACCGTGGCGGGCAAGTCGGATACCCAAATCAGCGTCTTCGGTCACATTGTGTGCATTCCAGCACCCAAGTTCTTCAAGGGCATCGCGCCGAACGAAAAGCGTGGTTCCGCCAAGCGGAATGGCGAAACCTAGCTTTGCAAGACCGGGCAGGACAAGCCGAAACCAAGACGCATATTCAATTGTAAAACAACGAGATAGCCAATTTGTCCGCGCGTTGTAGTAATCAAGAATACCTTGCAAACATGCCACCTCGGGACCACATTCGCTAAATCGGCGAACGATTTTTTGGATCTGGTCCTGGTCAGGGGAATCTTCGGCGTCGTAGATACCGATAATCGAGCCCCTGCAGAAATCGAGCGCAAAGTTTAACGCGCGCGGTTTGGTGCGCACCTGTTCCTTGGGAACAATAATTGTGCGCACCCATCGTGGTAAACTCGTTTCGGCAAGCGTGTTTTGGGTTGTGTCATCGTCCGCCTCAACCGCAAGGCAGATATCAAGAAACTCTTTCGGATATGTCAGGCGTTTCAGGCGATGTATTAATTGCTGTGCGATTTCTTGTTCTTTGTACAATGGAACAAGCACAGAGACGGTCGGCAGAATGGCTGTTGTGTTCTCCCGATACAAGGCTGTATTTGCAATCTCTGCGGGTCTCGATTTTCGCAATTGGGTAACAACTGCGGCGATTTTCAGAATAGCAAATAGACCCAGCGTGATTATGGCCCATCCGGAAAACAACCCAAACACAACAGATGGAGCGAGCAGCACCCCAAAGATCAAAGCCATCGTTAAGAAAAAAAGGCTGATACGCAGCGCTTTACTGTTCCATGATCGGCAACTTTCGGTCACTGGCACACGCTTTTCTGAACGTTCCACAAGGTTGTCGCTTCGCTGATGGATCAATGACGTGTGAATGGCGTGTTCCGGCGCAATCATCATACGAGGTGTTCCGAGCTGTTGGGGCAGCGAGCGCGCGAATTTGTCAAAGCGTTCCGGGTTAGCGGTTACATAGACAACTCCACCTGGAATGCGCTTCCATGGAACAATACAGTTTCGAATACAGGTTATAAGCCCTACCTGGTTTATGAGTTCCGGGTCAGGTGGTGTGTTTTCGAGATCGGCTATTTCGCAACGCCATTGTTCCTTTAAAGCAAGAAACAGGTTGTTTTCGTTAACCATATTATGTGTCAGCAGAACGTTGCGAAGACACGCACCGCGACGTTTTTTGAGAGCCAGCGCTCTTTCCAAATCTTCGGGCTTGAGATCTCCGCGTTCCACAAGAAGCGGGCCAAGTAAAAGGCGTGTGTTTTTCGCCGGAACGACGCGGGTCGTGACCGCAGTTCTTTCAAGTGGTTTAACGTGCATCATGCGAAATCAGTCCAATTGGCTGAGATCAGAGTTCCGCAATCTGAGTTAATGTTGAGTTAAGCTAATGTTAACAAAAGGTTATTTATGCTTCTGTCTTACTTCATCGCTTCGACAAAACGCTCGAAGAGGTAGTAACTGTCCATAGGGCCGGGGCTGGCTTCCGGGTGGTATTGCACAGAGAACACGGGCCGATCTTTCATGCGCAGACCGCAATTTGAGCCATCAAACAATGATACATGCGTCTCAACAACATTGTCGGGTAATGTTTGACTATCGACCGCAAAGCCGTGGTTCATTGACGTGATCTCGACCTTGCCGGTGTCAAGGTCCTTCACCGGATGGTTCGCGCCGTGATGTCCGTGGTTCATTTTTATTGTTTTTGCACCAAGTGCCAGGGCCAGCATTTGATGGCCAAGACAGATGCCAAAAACAGGAATATCTGATGTGTCGAGGATCTGTTTGATCATAGGGACTGCATATTCACCGGTCGCAGCCGGATCGCCAGGCCCGTTCGACAAGAAAAGTCCGTCTGGATTTTGCGCCAGAATATCCTCGGCAGTCGCGCTCGCGGGTAAAACAGTGACATCGCAGCCAGCCGAGGCCAGGCACCTCAGAATATTGCGTTTCGCACCGTAGTCGACGGCGACGACCTTATGCTTTGGTGCAGTTTGTGGGGTATAGCCTTCTGGCCAAGCCCAACGCATTTCATTCCAGTTGTAAGACTGGGCACATGTCACGTCCTTGGCGAGATCCAATCCTTCAAGGCCCTGAAAAGCGCGCGCTTTTTCAACAAGTTTCTGTATGTCAAAGTTGCCGTCCGGATCATGGACCATGGCGACATGTGGCGCACCTTGCTGCCGAATTGCGCGCGTCAGGCGCCGCGTATCGATACCGCCAATACCTACCCTGCCGCGCCGCTTTAGCCACTCCGTAAGCTCTTCTGTTGCGCGCCAGTTTGACGATTCTGTCGGGTTCCATTTTACAACCATGCCAGCTGCAACCGGGTCGGTCGTTTCGTCGTCTTCTGGGGTAACACCGGTGTTTCCGATGTGTGGGAAAGTGAAAGTGACGATCTGACCAGCATAGGATGGGTCGGTCATGATCTCCTGATAGCCTGTCATCGCCGTGTTGAAACAAAGCTCTGCCTGTGCTTCACCGGTTGCGCCAAATCCGACGCCGTAAAAAATGCTCCCATCCGCCAACACAAGGCACGCGGTACGTTTTGTTTGTGAAGTTATTTCAGCAGTTTTCGCGGTGCTGGCGGTAGACATTATGCGACTCCCCGGCTCAAATTTTCGAGAAACTAAGTGCGTTGCGCGCCGGGGTCAAGGAGATAAGCCGGAAATAGGAAATTTGTGTTATCTATAAAAAACAATAACTTATAGATATGTTGCAAGGTTGTAACAATTCCGATCTGCGGGTAAGGTCACATCCTTATGACGTAAATGGAAGCCTTGAGGATAAGGATGCCGATGGACTTGCAGACCAAACTGAGTTCGGCTTTGAAAGAAGCGATGAAAAGTAAAGATGCAGAGCGTCTCTCAACGCTCCGCCTGATCAGCGCAGCCATCAAAGACCGTGAAATCGCCATGCGTGGTACGGGTGAAGAAACCCGTTTGACAGACGGGGATATCCTTGGAATCCTTGGGAAAATGGTTAAGCAGCGGCACGAAAGTGCACGGGCGTACGAAGAAGGTGGTCGGCTTGAACTTGCCGAGAAAGAGTTGAGCGAGATCACCGTTATCGAGGCGTTTCTGCCAAAGCAATTGTCCGAAGAAGACGCGCAGAAAGCGATCGACAAAGCGATTGCTTCTGTTGGCGCAGAATCAATTCGCGACATGGGAAAAGTCATGAGCGCGCTAAAATCGAAATACACGGGGCAAATGGATTTTGGCCGTGTTGGACCAATGGTCAAAGATCGGCTCGGTTGATCAATTCTGTTAGTTTGCAGACTGATAACGCTCAGACGCGATCTGGTGTCTGGGGGTTATTTGGTACCCTCTGTTTTTGCGCGTCTGAACCTCCGAAACAAACGACCGTCAAGAATGAGAAGCCCGGAAAGCAGCATGAACAGTCCCAGGTAGACGTTGGTCGAAAGAGATTCACTCAGAACAATTGCGCCTAAAACGATGGAAACTGGCGGGACCAAAAGCGTTACAAGCATCGTATTCGACGCGCCTGCGAGGGCGAGTATGCGATAATACAGCAAATAGGCCCCGGCCGTTGCGAAAAAAACGTAGTATCCAATTGCAAGGAGCGTTGAACTTGAAACTGCGAAGCTCGGCACACCGTCGATAATAAAGGCTGCTGGCACCATCACGACAGATGAACCGGTCAGCATACCGGCAGCCGCAACTTCTGGTGCGAGACCACTAAGACGAATGCGGGCCCAGACGCTGGCGAAGGCATAAGAGATTGTACCGCCTATTACCGCCAACTGTGCCAAAGATCGAATGTCGAAGTTGCGAAAAGACTCAAGCCCAATCGCTGTCGCAACCCCTGCAAAGCCAACAACTATACCCATAGTTTTGCGGACCGTTAGCTTTTCGTCCGGAAAAATTACGGTAGCGACCAATGCGCCAAAAATAGCGGTTGCCGCATTGAACACTGCAGTCAGGCCAGACTCTATGTGAAGTTGCCCCCAGGCCATCAGCGAAAAGGGAAGCACATTGTTCAGAATTCCCATCACAAGAAAGGACAGCCAGAGACGCGGTGAGTGCGGAATTGGCAGACCGCGGTACGCCACCCACCCCCAAAGCAGAATCGCGGCCCAGAAGACCCTGTGTGCAACGCTGGTGACAAAACCCACTTCGCGCAGTGTGATCGCAATGGCGAGAAAGCTTCCGCCCCAGATCAAACCGAGAAGGCAGAGTTCCATCCATGCGCGGGTTGGTATGTCTTGCTGTTGTACCATGGGGGCAAAATATTCACGTTATATGCAGGATACGACCCGAAACGTGCTTAAGGTCGTAAATATGAAAGTTGCTCGTTAATCTCGGTGAAAAGCGCCTTGCGTTCGTCTTCGCTCAGGAAAGCGCCGATTTCGACTTCGCGCCCTTCACCGGTCAATGTGACATAGCTTGGAACAGGGCCGCTGGCCGGGTGGATTTGTACGCGTACCCAATGAGGGTTTGCTGACCATTCCTGCTGCGGGCCTCGTGGGTTGTGGCGGATCAATTCAATTCGGTCGGGCCATATAGAAAGAAGTTCAAGCAATTCACCATCGCAGTAACTGCGATTGAGGAAGTACCAGATCAGTGCAACGGCACCAAGCAGGAACGGAAGTAGGGTCCAGACGAAAGGTGTGCCCAGAAGTGGCAGAAGCGGCAGCAGAAGCAATATGCATGTGGCAGCAATAAAAATTACGAATCCGCGCTTGGGAAGCGACCTAAAGGGCCATAGCGATAGCGTGCAAACGGGCGGGTGTCCGTCAGAAAACGCGTAAGAGGCCCCGGATTTACCCGAGGCCTCTTTCGTAGTTCCAGTCCATTCGTAGGGCACTTAGTGACTGTGGCCTTTGTCCCATTCTTCCTGCTTTGGAAGAATTTCGAATGTATGCTCTGGTGGAGGTGTCGGAAGTGTCCACTCAAGCGTGTCAGCGTATTCGTTCCAGTAGTTGTTTTCGGTTACGCGTTTACCGTATTTCAGCGTGTAGAACACGATACCGATGAAGAACACGAACGAAGCGAATGACAGGAATGCGCCGTAAGACGACCAGACGTTCCAGTAAGCAAAGGCTTCAGGATAGTCGATGTAGCGGCGTGGCATACCCTGACGTCCCAGGAAGTGCTGTGGGAAGAAGGTCAGGTTTGCCCCAATGAACATCATCCAGAAGTGCAGCTTACCTGCCCATTCAGGGTACTGACGGCCCGACATTTTACCAATGTAGAAATAGACACCTGCAAAGATACAGAACACCGCACCAAGGCTCATCACATAGTGGAAGTGTGCAACCACATAGTAGGTGTCATGGTAGGCCCGGTCGATACCCGCTTGCGAAAGCACGATCCCGGTTACACCACCAACGGTGAACAGGAAAAGGAAGCCAAACGCCCAGAGCATCGGGGTTTTGAATTCGATCGAACCACCCCAGAGAGTTGCGATCCAGCTAAAGATTTTCACCCCAGTTGGAATCGCGATAACCATTGTCGCCAGCATGAAATAAGATTGCTGCGTCAGCGACATACCAACGGTGTACATGTGGTGTGCCCACACGACAAAACCGAGGACGCCAATCGCGATCAAGGCCCAGACCATCGGCAGATACCCAAAGATTGGTTTCTTAGCGAATGTTCCGATGACGTGGCTGATAATGCCAAAGCCGGGCAGGATGATGATGTAAACTTCAGGGTGACCAAAGAACCACAGAATGTGCTGGTACAGAATGGGATCACCGCCACCAGCAGGGTCAAAGAAGGTTGTTCCGAAGTTCCGGTCTGTCAGAAGCATGGTGATCGCGCCAGCAAGAACCGGCAGGCTGAGAAGAATCAGCCAGGCTGTCACAAAGATTGACCATGAAAACAGCGGCACTTTGAACAGGGTCATGCCCGGTGCGCGCATGTTCAGGAAGGTGGTGATCATGTTGATCGCACCAAGGATGGACGACGCACCCGAAACGTGAACGGCAAAAATCGCCAGGTCCATCGAATAGCCGCCTTCGGTGGTAGACAAAGGTGGGTACAGAACCCAGCCAACGCCAGACCCCAACTGCCCATTACCACCCGGAGACAGCAAAGACGCAACACCCAGCATCGTGCCGGTGATGAACATCCAGAAAGACAGGTTGTTCATACGCGGGAACGCCATGTCCGGCGCGCCGATTTGCAGCGGCATCAGGTAGTTACCGAAACCGCCAAAAAGCGCAGGAATAACAACAAAGAACATCATAAGGACGCCGTGATAAGTGATCATCACGTTCCAAAGATGCCCGTTTGGCGTACAGGTCGCATCAGAAGCGGCAAAGCGCGCACCTTCAAGACACATGTATTGTACGCCGGGTTCCATCAGCTCCATCCGCATGTAAACGGTGAAGAGGACTGAAATCAGGCCAACAACTGCGGCCGAGAAAAGATAAAGGATCCCGATATCTTTGTGATTTGTTGACATAAACCAGCGGGTAAAGAACCCGCGTTCATCATGATGTTCGTGGCCATGAATGGCTGCGTCGGCCATGTCTGCCTCCCAGTTCCCAAAATATTAAGGCGCAAAAGTCACTAACTTTGCGGCACGTTCCGGTACGTTATTAGAATGGTATCGGCCTGCGGGCAATGATCCACTGCGCCGCAGGGCAATTTTTTCTGGCTCAACTGGGTTTTTCTGTCGCTCCCAATGCCATTTAGATAGCTTTTCCGGCTAATTACTCGCTGAACGTTGCAAGATATGCGGCTACATCCTCGCCACCTTCGCGCAGTTTGAAGGTCATCCCCGAGCGCGCAGAATCATCGCTGAGATAGGTGCGAAGAAAGGTTGTTGGGTCGGCTACATACTCAGCAAGCGATTCTTGGTCCCAAACAAGACCGGCTTCTCCAGCTGCGACCAGATCATCGCGATAACGAAAGCCGTCAACAGTTCCGGCCTGACGACCGATCATTCCGAAAAGATTTGGCCCGGTGCGTCCACCGCGAAAGATAACTTCGTCGCCATTTGCGATTGCATGACAGGATTTGCACTTTTTGAAAGCGTCTTCTCCGGCAGCGGCATCGCCTTCAGCAAATGCTGGCAGCGCAGCTGTGGAAATCGCAAGAGCTGCTATCAGTGTAATGGGTTTCATTTTGACCTCGTTTGAACAGGAAGGGAGTCGCGCCTAAAACATAGGATTTATCCTGTAAGTTAAAGGGGGGATGTTGTCGCAGTTTTTCTGGTGTGCTGGTTTAGTACCACTGTTGCGGTCAAACAGGTTCGCTTTCGAAAATTCTATGGAAGCAGCGTTTCAACGCGACATCCAAATCCATCATGGTAACGGGCAACCCCAGATCAACCAGACTTGTGACACCATGTTCCCGAATGCCACAGGGTACGATTCCATCGAAATGGGATAAATCTGGTTCCACATTTATGGATATTCCGTGAAAACTGATCCATTTTCGCAAACGAACACCTATTGCAGCAATCTTGTCTTCTTGCGCGGTGCCATCCGCGTTAAGTGGTTTATCGTGACGCACGACCCAAACACCAACACGCCCCTCCCGGCGTTCCCCTTTGACATTAAATTCTGCAAGGGTTGCGATCACCCACTCTTCAAGTTGGTTGACGAATTTGCGCACATCTCGCCCACGCTCTCCCACATTCAGCATTGCATATGCAACGCGCTGTCCAGGGCCATGGTAGGTATATTGGCCACCGCGTTTGCTGTCATAGACTGGAAACCGGCCAGGGTCTGTCAGATCATCAGAATTGGCCGAGGTTCC
Source organism: Pseudohalocynthiibacter aestuariivivens (assembly GCF_018457175.1). Taxonomy (GTDB): domain Bacteria; phylum Pseudomonadota; class Alphaproteobacteria; order Rhodobacterales; family Rhodobacteraceae; genus Pseudohalocynthiibacter; species Pseudohalocynthiibacter aestuariivivens. The sequence goes on along the minus strand of NZ_JAGFNU010000003.1, from coordinate 306,475 downwards.
TGCTGTATAGAGAGGGGGGTGTTCGAGGAGCCAGATAGCTTCGGTTGCTTCGCCCGAGACGATTCGCGCAACGCGCGCTTCCATTTCGGCCACGGCCGTTTCGTACGGAACCAAGCCTCGAGAGGTCAGCCATTCTACCATTTTCAGCCTCAAATCTGACCAGTTAGCTCAACTTTATAAATCTTTTACGCAGATCGGCTAGCGGCTCTGTGTTAAAATAACGCTTATAAAGCAACAGTTGTTTATAGGAGGCGCACATGTTTTCAAAGCGCATAGTAATGACCTGTCTTGCGGGTGCACTCGCTTTTTCACCAGCTTCAAAAGTGCTTGCTGACGGGGGGGATATTGTAGGGGGTATAATTGGCGGCGTCATCGGGGGTGTTATCGTAAATAGTGCGACAAACAATCAACGGCGCACAACGACCACACAGACGACCCGCAATACATCAGTAAGCAGCGCAACACGCGCCGCCAACCGCGAGACTCAAACATCGCTGAACTATTTTGGTTTCCCTGCCGGAACACCAGATGGCCAGTTGGGTCGGCGCTCACGCGGCGCGATTTCGCAGTATCAGGTTTTCATGGGGTATCCGGCAACGGGCCAGCTTACGCATTACGAACGGGATTTCCTGGTTTCATCATATCACCGGGCCATTTCCGGCGGTTATGAAACAACTCAGATTGTCGCCTCAAGTCCCTATGGCTCCAAAGGCCTTCTTCAAACCTACAGGGACCAGGCGAACGGCACCTATAACCAGCCTTTGCCTCAATCCGCTGGCAAGACGGTAAACGGCTATGATCCTGAAGGTGCGGACGAAAACACACTGGCCTCAACATCAAAAGATGTGCCGGAAATAATCGCAATAATTGAAGGCTCGACCGATACCGAACAAACCGCAATGGTGAGCCTGCCAAACTTTATGGCGGATAGTGGTAATCAGCGTTCGCTTGCATCGCATTGTAACCAAGTCAGTCTTTTGACAAACAGCAACGGTGGTTTTGTAACCGAAGCGTCTATGTCGGATCCGAACTTTGCCTTGAATGAACAATTCTGTCTGGCACGGACTTACGCGATTGCGCAGGGCGAAGACCTTGCAAGCCGGGTGCAAGGTGCAACCAATGCGCAAATAGAGGCGCAGTGCGAAGCGTTCGGGCCTGCGATGAAAGACTATGTAGCTGCGTTGTCGCTGAAGCCGCATGATCAGGTGATGCAGGACGTTAGCGGTTTTATTCTGTCGACAGGAATGTCGCCTGCCCAATTGTCCGGCACGGCGAAAATTTGTCTCTCAGTTGGCTATCGCACCGACAACCTAGATGTCGCGTTGAGTTCAGCGTTGTTGCTGACGGTTCTGGGAGAGCAGGTGTATGGCGAATTGATGGGACACCATCTATCGCAAGGGTTTGGCACCAGCACGCGGCCTGATTTGGCGCTTGCATGGTATCAGATTGGCTTTGATGCGTCCGACAATGGGGCGACGGCCGTCTTTGCACCTGGGAATCCAGACCGAAACGCATTGATCCGCCGCGCGGCCTACCAAGCCAATGGTCAGGATGATCAAGCTGCATTAGGCGAAACCGAAACGGTTCAGCCAGTCACAACGCTGCCAACGTTTTCCTTGAATCCTTAGGGACTTCGCGCGGCAGTTTGCACCGAGTAGAAATATCTGAGGGGCGACCGGTAGGCGCCCCTCGGCTTTGTCAAAATAACCTCTTCACATCCCGCATCCGACTCGCTAATAAGCGCCAACTACCTGATCACGTGCGGTCGTGGCGGAATTGGTAGACGCGCAGCGTTGAGGTCGCTGTGGGGTAACACCCGTGGAAGTTCGAGTCTTCTCGACCGCACCATCACCATCCCCCTTATTTATATAATGGTTAATGAATTAAGGGCTTTAGACCTATATTTTTGTCACACATTATGTCACACATTGGTGTGTGACACTTGAGGTGATGCCGTGAAAAAGATCGAAAACACAATCCAGCGTAAGGGGACGTACTATTCCAATTTGAGAGTCCCTGCTGACCTTCGTGATCAGTTTGGCGGCGTGGAAATGGTTCGTAAAAGCCTCAAAACGTCTGATCCCGACATGGCGCGTGACCGTGTCGCCGTGATGCGAGCAAAGATGAATGCTCAGCGTGACAAGTTCCGAGGAGATGCTGAATGGAAACGACTGGCTGAACTTTTGCCACCAGATCAGAATAAGCTGTTAAGAGACGCAGGAGGTGTTGAAGGATTACTAGCTCAATTCGAAAGAGGAAAAATTGGAATAAAATTTAGGGAGGCTGGAGCGCCTCACCACACACCAAACGATGATAGCGATACGCGCTCGAGTGAAGAGATCGAAGTTGATCTAGCAGGACATCGCGCAGAGATTGCCGCAACTGCAGCTCAAGTGAATGCGGGTGGCAAGGTGCTTAAACGGCTTGGGCAGGATGTCCAACTTATCGGCGATGTTTTTAGCCTTCGTGATTTGATCGAAGAGGGATATTCCGAGACGGTGGACCCCCAAACCGCTGACGCGGTCCGTAACTGTGTCCGTCGCTTTAACGAGTTACATGGTGAACTAGCCCTTAAATCCCTAGAGGTCCGACATCTGCGCGAATACGTGGACGCCATAAAAGGCCTGCCCGCAATAACGTCTGGCAAAGGCATGCGCGATAAGACGCTTCAACAGCTTCTGGCCATTGCGAAGAAAAAGAATTCAAAGACACTGGGCGACAGTACCCTTTCAAAACACGTTTCGATGCTGAAAGGGCTTATGTCGCACGCGGTTACGCAGGGCTATTTGGATGTTAACAGGTGGGCTGTGTACAAGTTCAAGAAAGCAAAAACCAAACATTCGGCTAAAAGCACACGACGCCCATTTACCACTGAAGAGTTAGACAGAATTCTGAATGCTGTCAGATCGTCTAACCAACCACAATTTGGTTCCGAAACCATTGATCGGTGGGCACCGTGGATTGCGTCTCATCACGGCCTCCGCATTCAGGAGGTTTGTCAGCTCAGAATATGTGATTTCCAAGAGCGTGAAGGTATCTGGTGCATGCAGATCACAGACGAGGGGGAAGGCCAGCGTACGAAAAACAAAGCGTCTGTACGGTGGGTGCCGGTCCATCCCAAGCTAATTGTCGAAGGCCTGCGTCAGCAGGTTGCGGAACGGAAAGCGGCTAAGAATCCAGAAAGCTTCGTTTTTCAGTATTGGATGCGATACAAAAAGCGACTGGGGGAACTACAATTCGACGGCAGAGGCCGGGTTTCAGGCGCTTATGGAAAGCGTTTTGCATCTCAGATGGATCGTCTCGAACTACAAGATCCGAGTATTGTATTCCATTCGTTTAGGCATCGACTGCAGGACGCAGCAGATACGGTTGGAATCCCCGACTCGCACCGCCGCTATCTCACGGGCAGGGCAAACAAAGATGCGACTGAAGACGGATATGGGGAAGGCGCATCAATGAAATCTCTTCTTAAAAGCCTTGCACGGATCGATCCCACAACGGGATGAGTTGAATCCCACCTCCTCCGCCAGACGTTTTATTTAATAATTTCAATAACTTAAACGGTTCACGAATCACCTTATTGGACCCCTTATTGGACCCGGTGTTGGACATAACTGCTTCAGATTAGCAGGCTTCCGTACACAACGCTGCAAATCGAACCAGAGTTCGGACAGGGCACTGCACTAAATACTACTGCCACATTGCCTTTTTCGCGCCATTCAAAAGGGGATTTCGTCTTCCACGTCAAACTGCCCAGAGACTAACTCAAACCCTGATCCGGGATCGTTTCTGATCCTAACACGCCGTGCGTAACGCTTAGCCATTTCCGAGAACGGCTCGCCTGCATTGTCGGGCTTCATAAACCCAGATTCAATGAAGTAGCTAGTTAGCTTTTCCAGCGCATTATGATTCAGCTTGAAAGTTCCTGCAGCGTCTATACCGGAGACTTCGCTTGCTAGCGCAGAACCGATGGAGACGCAGCTATCCTCTTCATTGATATGGTAAAAGTATTCATCATTCCAATCGTTTACACCCCACTTCAAGTTACTGTAGAAGATAGGGAAAAGAGAAATCCAGCTACCCCGAATTCTGGCAACATGTTCGGTGCTGGCTGCCGAACCGAATCCAGTGTTTCTACGGCTTGGAAAAATATCGATTTCAATTTTTTCGTCGTGATCCGGAATTTCCGGCAAGGGAATATCTACTTCAAACTGCCCCAGTGCGTCCCTGAACTTCAGGTTCTCTTTTCGGACTTCGTTCAGTTCTTCTAGCGCTTCCACACTGGCAACAGCATCCCCGCGAACCCAGCCAACCCGTGGTTTCGTGGCTTTGGCATTTTCTAGCGCTTCGCGAACTGCGAGTTTCAGTACTCCTATAGAGTCCCATGTCTTGCGCAGCCGACCTTTCGAAACTTCCTCAATGAATTTGCGCAGCCTTTCCTTCCCTTCCGGAGTTTCTTCGGATTTATCGGTTGCTATGCTTCCACGATTGCTGTGCAGCATCACCAAAACAGGCACGCCCTTGGAGGCGGCGTAGTGATATTCTTTTTCTGTGTAGCTCATCCCGTCGTCCGCGACGGTACCGTACCGCGCTGCGATGATTAGGACGTAGTAATCACATTGGTCGATAAGGGATTTGATGAACTCGAACTGATCTTCGTCAGCCGCAGGAAAAGACTCCATCTGTACTGGAAAATCGCCAGTACTGATCACCAAGTCCTGTACCGCTCTTCGTTCTTCCCTGAGGTCCTCAAAGGTCGAACTGATGAACACTTGGTAGCGTTTGTCTGTCACTATATCCGCCCTTGCTCGCTCCTCGTGTGCTATTGTAGCTGGAAATACCGAGCTAATCCAACGCTTATGAAGTGACGTGTCGATGCATGCTTTTACATTCAACATCACACCGAACGACAACTCTTCGTGTCTTTTCTGGCCTTCTTCGAAAACCGTTTTCGGTTGTAATGCCGTTGATTGACGATAGCGATATGAAAGGCCACCCGCGATACTAAGGGGCGCTACACAGCGCAAACTAACTAGCTAGCAATTTCCTGCGTCAGCACTTCCTTGAGCTTCTGTAGCACCCACACAGCCGCCTTTCCTACTCAATGCACGCTGTCTTACTGAAACGTCTTATGCCCCGTTAAGGACGTCCTGCAGCGTTGCTGATTTCTGACAACCAGTAGCGCTGTGATTGTGAAGGAAGGCGAACTTCCGCTAAGAGCCCACAGCGGACTCAAACATGACACAAATCAAGACTCGCACCCCAACTATATGCAAAGCTGAGATTATTAGCATGGAGGGATCGATATGATTTTTGGAGATAGAAGAAAGAACTTGTTTCGTGCCTTAGGTTTAGGGGTAGTCTTGGCGTGCATGTCAGGACTTGCTGCTTCTGCAGACGAAACCGGTGAGAGAGAGTACATGAATTCCTGCGCTTCGTGTCATGGGGTTGATGGAAAAGGCGCTGGACCCGTTGCCAGTGCGCTATCAATAAACATCCCAAAGCCTCTAACGGGGCTGTCTGCTGCTAATGATGGCGAGTTCCCAATGCTGGAGGTTATTCAGATAATTGATGGTCGTACTGGGGTGCGAGGACATGGAACGGCTGCCAGCATGCCCGTCTGGGGAGCGGTCTATAAGTCGCCGATCGTAGGTGAAATCGGGCCCTACGGAGCAGAGATTGCTATACGCGGGCGGATCCTGTCTTTGGCACTCTATCTGGAATCGATACAGGAGTAGACACGACAGGTGAATCTTTGACTGTGCGATCTCGCGCAGCGGTTTGGGTATACGCTTTGAGCGGCCTTTAGCGCGCCCAAACCGAGGGTCTGCTTCGTCCGGATTGCAGTCATACGTCCAAGCCCAATACACACGGCCTCACGATGTACGAATGTCAGTTTTGACGCGTTCAATCGACTTCTGTTAGCATGCTGCTCATATGTTAGAGAAACAAACACCGCGAAGTGCTCCATTTGAAATGAAACCAAGGAGACCGCCCGCGCAAAGGAGAGAAAGATGGTTTGCAATCCTGTCCCGCCCAAAATCATCCATGTTCCGGATTTCCATGCGCTAGCGACGTGTCCTTATTGCAGAGATATACTAGTTGTTTCTCACCACGAGCTGAAGAGTTCTGGTCGCGCACTTGACGGAACTGCGGAATGGGTCTGCTCGCTCTGCAAAGGTATCTCGGCTCGGACAGCCAATACCTGAACATTCGTTCAGTCTTGTCACCTTGGAGACGGTCAATGCTTCTGGTGTGACGAACGGTAGCTCCATCCCGCATAATAGTCATACGTCCAAGCCCAACATTCCTCACAGCCGCTAACGCGGCCCACACCAACACACGAGGCGCTGGGCATGCCGCATCCCAAATGCTGACATAGCACCACAGACACACAGGGCCACAAAGTCTGACAGAGTGCCTATCGACCACTTTGAGCCCACAGCGGACCTAGGGTTGGGTGGCGTGGTTGTATGCAGGTTTTTCTTTAGTAGGTTGGATGGTATAGTGTTCCGACAAGATCTGAAACGGGAGGAAAAACGATGGAACTGAGAGCTGTGGTTAAAGTTGTAAGCGTTGCCGGTTTGGCTTTCTTGTCCCTGTCTAGCGCAACATCGGCGCATGACTTCAACAACTCACAAGGCTGGCAAAATGGTTGGGGTCAAGGTCACATGATGGGTCAGGGTCACATGATGGGTCAAGGTCACATGATGGGTCAGGGTCACATGATGGGTCAGGGCCACATGATGGGTCAGGGTCACATGATGGGTCAGGGCCACATGATGGGTCAGGGCTTCAATGGGCGTGGAAACTATGGGCCCAGTATGATGCAGCCCCTTCGCGAGGATCTTAGCGTAGACGATGTGCGGCACATGATGGGACACAGGCTAAGCTGGATGAATAACCCAAACATCGGGCTTGGCAATGTCGAAGAAAAGGATGCGGACACTATCTCCGCAGACATTGTAACAAAGGACGGTTCGCTTGTGCAGCGACTGCAAATTGATCGGCATACAGGGTGGATGCAGCCCGTCCAGTAATTAGCTTGCGTTACCTCGTTAGCGGTATGGACTGCGGCAAAGATGCCGCCCGAATCGAGGCAGCCGCCAGTGGGGCGGGAGCCGACGGTGTACGCATCTCTGTAGCGACACATGTTATGAGCTTGGAAGCTCCGCTGGAAAAACTTCCCGATATCGAGCGCGCCGTGGCCGACGCCGGTTTCGGAACGGAACGGCTGGAGGAGAATGATGAAGGCACAGATTCTCATCAGGCCCCCGGCTATCGGCGTGCCTTGTGGATCGTGGTGCTGCTCAATATCGGCTACGGCATTATCGAGATGGCAGCCGGGTTTTTCGGTGGATCACAAGCCCTAAAAGCAGATGCACTCGATTTTATTGGCGACGGTTTTATTACCTTACTGGCTCTTGTGGCTGTTGGCTGGACCGTTGCGTGGCGGGCGATGTCCGCGCTCATACAAGGGGTGTTTCTTGGATTTCTCGGTCTAGGTGTCCTTGTGGCGACGCTTTACAGGCTGATTGTTCAGACCTCACCAGATGCAGGGTTGATGGGGGTTTTCGGTGTCGGGGCTTTGATCGTGAACGTGCTGGCGGTCTTACCGCTTCTCAAACATCGAGAGGGCGATGCAAACATGCGTGCGATCTGGTTATTTTCTCGGAACGACGCGATCGGGAACTTGGCAGTTGTAATCGCCGCCGGTCTCGTAGCGCTGTTTGACGCCGCATGGCCCGACCACGTGGTAGCCTTTGGCATTGCGGCGCTGTTTCTGCACGCGTCTTGGACTATTATACAGAATGCGCGTTCCGATCTCAGCACGGTCAAATGTTCACTTAGACTGCAGCAGTTTCAAAAATTATGGATGTCCTATGGCAGTTAAACCCCGCTGAGCAGACATGCGTCCGGACCTTAAAACTGCAACACGGCGTGCCGGTCACGTACCGAAGGAAGCATTAGTACGCCAGTACACAAGCGGGTGAGTGCAGAATTTCTGAGGTGGTGAGATAGTCGACTGCTGAGACGCGGAAAGGGCCAAGCCATTCTGAAACAACGAGAAAGGATTAAACGATAAACCATCGAAGCCCCGCGCTTGCAACACCGCAAGACTGCTGCATAATCAATCCAACCAGATGGGCCAGATACTCTATTAGCTCAAGCAGCGCTTAAGACTATTATCCCTGATGACGGACAAAAGTTCGATTATGTCGGCTCTTGGATTGTCGCGAGAAAGAAGACCAGCTCAAGAACCCTAGATTGTGCTGTAGGTACTCCGCTACCGCCAGTCCCATACTCCCCTTCTTGAGCAATAGTATCAGCGTTAAATCGGTTTCCCCAGATTGGCATCTCGCTGGTTCCGTGACCACGGCTCTGATCAGCGTCAGCGATAACTTCATAGACGCGTTTAATCGGAAACTGTCCTCCGTTACGCTCAGAAATCCTAGTCAGATCAGAGGGCGCACTCTTCAATAAATCAACAATTGGACCATTTCCCTTTCCATTCACACCATGGCAAACTGCACAGTTGGCTATAAACGAGTCCTTGCCGATTTCTTGAGCAACTGACGCGCTTGGAATGGCAATGATGAGTGCCATTGCCGAAAGAATAGATTTTGCGTGATGGATCATTGCTTTCCTCCAGAATTGACAAAGTAGTAAGGGACACCTGATAATCATACAGAGGTTAGCTGGACCGATAATTGATCTTAATCAATGCGTAGGCTTTAAGCGCGGCGAACGGCGCAAGGTATGGCCATCTCCACTTAAATAGTTAACTTTGCCGGGATCAGATGAGATCTCTAACTGGACCGCCGCAGCGCAGAAGGAAAATGCGGCATAGCAACCCGTTGAAAGTCTGCTTCTGAAGTATGAGCCCGTCAGGTTTGCGAGTGCAGCGAACGACCGCGTTAGTAGCTAACCTAGGAAACTCATTTTAAGAAATTACTACACAAAGAAAAACTGGTTGCCTGTAAAATTTTAAGTAGTGTCACAAAGACGCCCAGTAGAACCGCCAAGTTGAGTTTTTGAAATCATCGGCATCAAGCCAAAAAATATATGCAGAATTATCTGTGGCACTAATAGCAATGGTGACCGATAAGGTGCCATCAGCTCCCTCGGTGAATTTGTTGGCCGCCCTCAGACTTGATGCATAAGCATTCAGTAAATTGGCGCGAGACTGCCGAAGTGAGTTCGTTGGGGTGGGAACTTTACTAAGCGCCTCCCGTGCTGTTTGCGTTGCGGACACCAATTCGCGAATTTGTTCTTTTGTTATCGTGTCGCCTTTTCGGCCATGTGTCTGAATAGCTTCTAGAGCAGTTGCCACAAACTGCCTCTCAGCAGTTTGATAAGTTCCGTACGCATTTGTAAACGCCGCCAAGGTTGTTTTGCGTTGCTCCCGCAAATCGATGAAGAATGCACCTATAACGGTTGCAGCCGCCAGAACAAGGCTTGTCAGTGGGTTGTAACCCCAAAACGCTTTCCCGATATTTACGAGTCCAGACATCTCCTCCTTCGATTCAGAAGCTGATAAATCTGTCACACCACCTGTGCGATCGCGAAATTCTCGAACAATGCGTACCAACTCTTATGGGTAGCTCGAGTTGCCCGGCGAATGGTCGCTGAGCGGGACCAAGCGGACCTTGGCCAATCCCTCATGAGCCACGATACGATCAGTAGGGCTGCAAGATAATTCGACGGTCTTTGACCTGTTTGACGTGCTCGATTTCATTTACAGCCTGTCTTGATGGTTCAACACTCGTTTCATCTTCGGCTGTACCAGTTAAGGTAACTACACCTTCTTTTACTTCAACATCTGTCAGCCATGGACTGGTTCCCGGTATCGAAAGGAGTGTATCAATGACTTTGAAGCGAATAATATCGTCATCAGCTTGTATGGGTTCTCCTGCGCCTTCTGGCCTGCTCGCAAGAGCCCGGACGATATCCGAGCGACTGACGATACCAACCAACGTGTCTCCACCAAGCAATGTGTCCTCTGCCATCACCGGTATTCGTTTGACGCCCCTGTTTTGCATGGTTTCCACAATCTCGGTCAACGGACTGGTATCCAAAACCGTCGCCACATTGCTCGACATGACATCCTTTGCGTACAGACCATGAGATTTGTCATAATCCGCGTTTATCCCCAAGCGTGCCGGGAAACCGGCTAGACTTGTCGCGGTTCCGATTTCCTCACGCTGGATTAAATCGCCTTCGCTTACTATTCCGACAAGCTCATGTCCTTTCATGACCGGTACGGCGCTTATTTTCTTCTTGCAGAGCAGCTTGGCAACGTCCCTGACACTCGTCTCGGGGCTTGTCGTTGTAATGTGCGTCGACATAATGTGACGCGCCAAGATTTGAGCCCGTTCCGAACCACTCCGACTTCTTTCTTTTTCACCTATGTTTCCGATATTCTGTTGATTTTCTCTAATAACACCCATCTCTTCCTCCATTCGGTTGATGAGCGACCAAAACGGCTACTCGTATGCCGTGAATGTTCACGGCTGAAGGGTAATGTAAGTGTTTTGTTGAACCGATGAATCCGTTTCACGTAGCATCAGAGAACGGTATTCAAAAGCTTGACTAGTCTCGCTGACAGTGCGCGTTTGCGCGCCCTTCACCACGATATTTTGCGCCTCCGCAAGCGAACCATAGTGAGCATGATCTACCCTTTGATTATAAGGCCTCAAGGCCAAATTTTCAAGAACTAGTGATAAGAAACGCCATTTCCTGTAAAGGCCCGGATTGCCGCACAGAGCTCCTTCGGGCGATCCGCAGTGACCTCAGGCGCGATCGACGTGCTGGCGTTGTGGTCGAGATAAATCTGTTGCATCGCTCAGAACACTAAGACATTCTCAGCTTCTAGCGTGGCGACCGCCAGCTCCGGTATTCTGCTGCGTCTGCTTGAAGCGACCACAAACCGCAGTCGTCCAATTCCTAGAAGAAGGTGGGGTAGCAGCAGGGCCGGGAGTCGCTAGCCGGAGATGTAATGCTCAAGCTGTTCGATGACAAACTTCTGATCGCTGATTATAGACTTTACGAGGTCACCAATCGAAATGAGTCCAATCACTCGATTCTCTTCTAAAACGGGCAGATGGCGCACACCGTTTTCGGTCATGACTGCCATACATTCTTCGACAGATTGCTCGGGTTTTACACAGACAACACGGGTTGACATAATCTCGCCGACGGTTGTTTTTGGCGATGATCTGCCTTTTAGGAACACATTCCGTGCGTAGTGCCGTTCGGTAATGATACCGACCAGTTCTCCGTTCTCTAATACAACGAGTGATCCAACGTCGTTAGATGCCATTTTTGATATAGCATCCAGCACAGTATCATCTGGCCCAACCATCAGAACATTGCGCCCCTTTTCGTTGAGTAATTGATTTACTGTTACCATTTTCTCCTGCTTTCTTGCGGGATGTGAAGTGGCTCATTTAATCTTTATATCATTCAATGAAGCTTGTAGTTTTGACTCAGATCAATGCCTGACCGTTCAAAACAAACTTATGCCTGCTTTCGGATTAAGTTGCCATTTCATATGCGGTATTCATGCGACTCTTCGCTTCGCTATTTAGAAGCTTTTCCTAAATGCAGGCATTTTTGAATGGGTAAATCCGTAGTCTGAATTAAATTTGTGAGCTTAATATTGTCGCGATCTGACCAGCGTCGATTTGTTGTATAACAATTCATTCACTCCATTCCGGCTTTCCTCACCGGTCGGCCAGTCTCACCGTGATGCGAGACCAGAAAAATATTCCATCTGTCAACTCCTTCATATGGTTGCGGACACAGTCTACCAATCAATTTGCAGAGCCAGTTTCAGATTACGCCATGTTGAAAAACACCGAATTCTGAAAATCACGAATTTCCGGTGGAAACGCGCGACCGGCGAAAGTTAGATAGGATTATGAACCAGACTTGATGCGGTCGCCCAGCAGCGTCGAAGATTGCGTTTGGCCGACCCCTTCGCCAAAACTAACTAATCGGCCTGCATGGCAAAAAAGTGCATCGATTAGGCCCGAAACTGGAGTTTTTCAACAGAATAAGCCCAGAGCAGACGTACTAAATCTGTGCCTTTCCGTCCTGATTTTGATTACAATCAATGCAGCGCATTCCCATAGCTGATTAGTATGTTTCCATTCGATCAGCTTCGATGCTGTGCCAGATATGGAGGCTCGCATGGTGCTGCTACGTTATTTTGCGTACGTCCTTGCCCTATCGATTGCACTCGCGGGGCGCGTGTCTGGCCAAGAACAGAAGGACGCCTTTCAACCTATCGATCAACCGTCACCGGTTGCTCTTATCGGGGCTAGGTGTGTCTTCTGCCACGGCCCAGCCGTTATGCTCTCCTTCAGTCGAAGACTGCTGAATGAGGCTGGTCCGAAGGCACTGGATGTATTTCTTACACGACATCATGCACCGGATAAGGAGGCGCGAGATGCGATCGTTCAGTTCTTGTCGAATCAATTCGGCGCGTCGAACTAATACATCGAATATCCGGATGTCCGAGGGGAACCAGTAGTCACGTCTTCTAGATATCCACTTCCTTAACCAATTGCGCCATGCCTAGAAGACCGGCGGCTTCTTTCAGTGAGACTTCCAGCCGTTGAATATTGTTGGCATCCAGTTCCTTCTCTCCCAACGTTTTTACTTCGTCAGTCACGCGTATGATCATCTCGTTCAAAGTCATTGCCTGTACTTTCTTTTGTTTACCACCACGGAAGTCGCGGCATCGTTAGTCTAAACTGTGCATTTCAGAATATCAAACGATACTATCGTCTAACATACTGACAATAAAGCATAATTTCACTTAGAATGACACGATTTTGCCACTCTAATTCACAATGTCATTCTGTGTGTCATTCCCTGTGTCATCCTATGTGACATCGGGGCCGGAAGAAAATGCTTGCAAAATGACCCGTTTTGTGCTGGCGTGATTGCTTTTTACGAATCAGTGTGCTAGACATGTGCATACGAGGTGATGGTTTTTTCACTCTTCACCCGAAATCTTCCCATATTCAGGAGGTCAGCGTTTTGACTGACATCTATTCACTTCCCACACCGGCTATCCATGCCCTGATCCCATCCACAATGCGTGCATTACGCGGGTGGCTTAGAGGTCTCCCATCAGAACGCCGGGGACACACCAAATTCTATCGGCTGTCGAATACGGTGGTCCGCCTACGGCAAGCCCGAAAAAAGGGTCTCAGTACTGTTGAGATTGAATCGCTTGTTGCTGCGGATGTTGCTGCGAGAATCCATTCCGAACCCGGTGTCGATCTTGGCGACGATGCCACGGCACGTGCTGCTGAACTCCTTACCACCTTCACACAGCCAGAACTCGAACGGCTGCAGCGCGTTCAGATTGCCTTCGTGACCGGACTGGTCACGGCGTTCTGGTCGACGCCAGTGCACTCAATCGTGACACATGTCTTACATCTTCATCCTGACGTACTCCGATACATCCTGACAGGGCAGTCAGACGCAATACCCATGCTGGAATCCGAATGGCGGGCATTCTCGCTCCAGTTTTACACCGCAAATCTTCACAATGCTTATCAAACTCAATCAAAGGTGGCTTAAATGTCCGACTTCACAATAACCGACCGACACATCGCTTTTAACGAGAGAGCTACCGGAGCACTCGAAGGGCTTCTATCCAATCTCTCAGCCCAGCGCGTTTCTCGATTGATGTCGGCAGTACAGAAAATCTCAGTTGCGTGCGCATCTATCCATGCCATAAGCCCGTCCAGCGATGAGGTGGCGGCTTTACATTCCGTGAAGTTGTACACTTTGGCGGATGATGACTATCCCCTCGACGTTGAGGGGGCGATTTCCGAAATCGTGGAATCTTCAGCAAAGGTCGGGCACTGGATCGCGAGTAAGCCCCAACGCGAAATGACGCCGCACCAGATAGAAATGTCGAAGCTCCCAAATTCCAAGGCAAGGCTCGACTATGCGAGAAAATTTGGAATTGAAAATGGTGAGGAATCAGACTCATGAATGGTTTCTTTTCAAGCATGATTGAGTTGACCGGTTACACCGATAAGCCCATGCGCGAAACCGTCGCGGAGAAATCGGCGCGTATCCGACGTCAGCGCGGACAAATTGCCCGGGAGAGCTTACCTGCCAAAATCTTCTCGAAGTTAGTTGCTTAGGAAGCTGAGAGGTTGCCCCGTGAAGTTGCCGAATTTATCGCGTCCCGCCCCGATTTGACGCCCCGTTCCGTGGCCCTACCGCTATGACCGGTACGGAACTTGGTAGCACACCGCTGAAGAACACGAAGCACGAGCAAATTTGCAGAATCGCGGCGTCCGGTGACCTGTCTCGTACCGCCATTTATCAGAAGGTATTTGGGTCGGGCCGTAACTCCGCACAATTGGCGTACAAGGTATTTCATAGGCCTGATGTGATCGCGAGAGTTGCGTATCTGCGTAGGGAACGTGCTGCATCTCTCCAGATTGACGAGACGGCACACACACGTGATAGCCTTGTCGACACGCTGAACAACACGATCACTGACCTACGGTTTCTGGCGGAATTGTGCGAGAGGAACGGTCTTGATTCAGATTCTGCCAATCTTAAGACCGCGCTGGTCAGCAGCATCAGTAAGATGAAATCGCGGCTTGATGCACTCCAGTCGATTGATGAAGCAGATACGCGCGTTAGCGCGCTGTGTGACGCGCCGGTGGTGCCGAGTCTATGGTGTCAGTGCCATCATGGATAACCTGAATCACCTTCTCTGGGTTTTGAATTCCAGCCGTCGCACAATGAAGCAAGCCGTGCTGAGCAGCGAGAGCGAAGGTGATAATGATCCGACGCCTTATCTGAGATTAGCCATTAAAGAGAGCGCGAACGTCATACGCGCGCTCGTTTCGCTGGTGGCTTCTCTAGAAGACCTACTAACTAGTTTGGAAGAAGTTCAGTCTAGAAGTGGTGTCAAAACGTCGACGCTAGAGGGCTTCGAGGAAAGTGGAGCTGGAGTTCTGGCCGATTGGGTAGATGCCCAGCGCTTGAAGACCATCGCTGAAAAAATCGTGGATGAGTCTGATCTGGAGAAATTCAATCTGACACGTCGAGAGGGTCTTTCAGTTCTGATGTCCTTACGCCTTCTGAGCAACGCAGAGAAGTCGAGCTTGAAAAGTTTGGGTGGACGTATCCCCGAACGAGAGAGACCTCGCCTGTGTGCGGCCTGCGGGCTTCTAGCGAAATAAGAATCCTAGTGGCTGATCGTTCCTCCTGCAGCCACGATGGGGGCGGGTTGAGTTCTCTCCCAGAACTCCCCGCCGACCACGTCCCGACTGGATGCGTAAGCGCTGCCCGCATCCATCCCCGACACACAGCGCAAAGTTAGGAATCCAGAACGGAATACGATTATGAGAATAGCAGACGATATTGCCGCAGTTTTGGCAGAACAACAAAACATTTAGAACGAAGGCAAACGGAAGCATTTTCAGCTAACGCCCGAAGACTTTTCTGAACTGTGTGCATTATTCGGTGGTGCAGAGGTTGTAGTGTCAGCCCTGTATGCGGGTGGGTGGAAACGTGGGAATGATGGCTGGTGGGGCGGGTATCGCGCTCCAATCATCGTTGAGCCTCTAGATATCCCGTGGGGTATCCTGAAGGAAGTCCAGTCTGACTGGACGCCCGTGTTTGCAAGCATTAAAAACGCTTCAAGCTGAAAATATTCAATATAATCAATATATTAGCACACCTCTGCCACAATTCAGACGCCCCCCGGACACAATTTTGAGGGAGAAGAACGACAGTGGCAAAACTGCCAGCGCAACATCTAAAGCGCCATGAAAAGGCGGTATCCCGCTAACGCGGGGTACTACCACACCGACAGATTTTCATCCCGCGTCAGCGGGATGGGCTGTCACCCAATTACCTTAAAAAAAGAGCGAGCCAAAAGGCTCAGATAAGCCCAGTGGCAAAAAGAAAACCCCCCGCTGCAGAAACAGTGGGGGGGTAGGAACTACGAGAACAGAAACGAGCCAGTCGTTTGATTATGTGTATCACATCACTGGCTCTTTAACAAGTATTTTTACCAAATGGTAAAATAAAATAATACGGCAGTAGGCCGATTGAGAGAGCAGAATATGTATACTAAAGACAACCCCAATTCCGTAATTGAAGACGCTGATTTTGATGCGTCAGTACTGAACGACACGGACGGTACGCCGGAGGCAGACGTCGCTGCGGACAACGTCATAGACATTGAGGAAACCCTCATTCGCGAACAACGCGACAACGCGGCTAATCGGGTCGATGATGCGCGCGACAGCGAACCGTGGAATCAGAACACATGGAATGACGCGACCGTAGAGGGGCCAAAATCTCACGAATTTGATGATCTGATGCGTCGTGGGTCGGAGATAATCATAGGCTGTCAGTTCGTGGGCAGAGGTGGCAGTACCCGCCCAGACAAATGGTTTTCGACAGAGCTACCTGTTTACAAGTGGGTCGAGGGGGGACCGGTAGATGGGAAATCCCCGGAGATGGGGTTCAGTCGGCATCCAGTAGCACATCGTAAAGATGGGCCATGTTACATTATGGGGGGAAACGGGGACACAGGAAAGCGTTTTGCTTCAACAATTATTAGCATGGATTTTCTTGCGTTGGACCTTGATGCGTCGGGAGACATTGAGACCATCAAAGAGAAAGTCCGCGTCAGCGGTCTGACCTGCTTCCTCTATACCAGCTTCAACCACCTTAAGACCAAAGACGACACAATGCGTGACAATGTGGTGAAGCACACAAAATGTGATGGCGACCCAACCGAAGCAGACCTTCAGAGTTTTCTTGAAGCCAAGAAAGGCTTCTCTGTGTATTTTGCAGCGCAGTGTAATCTGACAGGCGAATTTACAGACGATATGGGCAAACAGCGTCTTACATATTCCACACCACCACAGCACAAGATGCGGTTAATTTTCCCATTCAAAGATCGTGTAATTCTTCGCGACTGGGGTAATACGGAAAGAGAACGGCTAGACTTGTGGAGCCGTAAGATTTGGGGAATGGCGAAAACTCTGGATGTCGTTCCGGATGGTAGCTGTACCGACCCGAGCCGTTTATTCTATCGGGGTGCACACCCAGAGGGGGCTGATTTTGAGGCCGTCATTTTTCGTGGAGAATCATTGGCATTCGAAGACGTGCCGGAAGCCACTAAACAAGACTTCAAAAATGCGCCTTCAAACCCATTTGAACAGGCAGGTGCGAACACCAACCGAAAGTCATCCATTCCTGAAGTTACAGTGGAATATGAAGGCGAGATCATTGATGTAACGAAGCTCTATCGTCGGTACGGTAAACGCTGGGACCTGACATCGATCATCGATACGTTTGGGGAAGACATCTTTCTTAAAGGCGGCGCAGCCGGTGATGAGACCGCACACACACGCTGTCCTTACCATGATTTTCATACGAATGAGGATGGTGCAGCAACTCGGGCTTGTAACCCGTCAGGCGCAATGGGCGATGATCCTGAAGATTACGCGAGTTGGAAATGTCTTCGCAATTATTGCCAATCGAACGATCACAAGCTTGTACACATGTTGGCGCAGTCGATTGAAAACGATTGGCTGGACCCGGTATTTTTGAGCGATCCTGATTTTATGTTTGACCTTCCTGACGGAAAGGAAGAGGCCTCTTTCGCCTGTCTCACCCCTATTGAAGAATTGGGAGAAACAGAGGCGCGCGCTTTCTGGCGTGAGAATGGGACTGATGATGATGACGGCGTAAAAGCTGAAACATTGTCACAGCAGCTTACGGAACTTGGTGTCAGGCCCACGTACGTGCGTGAGCATGTGGAGGATGCAAAATCGCATGTAGCGCGTCAGCTTATGGAGCGTGATGAAGACAAGAAGCGTAACCCTCTGGATGCTGATCCGCATAGCCCCGACGCAATCGGGGGGCAAGATATGCCTGTGGCATTGCAGCCCCTCCACGATGAAGACCTAGTTACCGCCAGTGGATTCCTAGTCGATGCTGAAGCTGAAAACGCAAAAGTCTTCAGAGAACATGGCCTGAACTTCAAAGACGACGCTGCATATCTAAAGCTGAAGAACATTGTCAGCGACCAAATTGCAGCCGCGACCACAGACCGTTTTGACTACGTTGTGATGGATGGCGAAGCGCGTGTGGCGATGCGGTATGGACCGGGCGAGCCTGTGCGCCTGTGGAGAGAAGCCACGCTTTCAAAACTCTATAAAAACCGCGCTGTCTCTTACACTAAAGAGGATGGGAAGATCGGTTTTGTGGAGCCTGACAAAGTGTTTTTCCATAACCGTCGGCGCGCCACTTACATGGGGACATGCTTCGAGCCTGAGCCTGTGAAGGGCCAGCGCGCTTTCCGGACGCGTGCAGAGTACAATCTGTGGACGGGTTTTGCTGTTGAGGGGGTGGAAGGTGATTGGAGTAAATTACGCGAACACATTAAAGAAAATATCTGCGAAAATGACGAAAAGATTTTCAATTGGGTTATGACGTGGCTTGCATCGTTGTTTGCGCGTCCCGGCGTTAAAATCCCCAGCGCAATCGCGGTTAGAGGGCGACAGGGCACGGGCAAATCTAAAGTATTTGACTGGATTAGGAAGGCTATTGGATGTGGGGCATTGAAAGTTAGTTCCGGACGTCACCTGACTGGGAATTTTAACGCGCACTTAGACGGCAAGATTTTCCTAACCTGCGAAGAAGCGTTCTGGGCCGGGGACAAGTCTGCGGGGGGGGTCATGAAAGACCTTATCAGCTCCGACACGCTGCAGATTGAGAGCAAGCACGTCAATCTGATAGAGCGACCAAACTACGTTAACCTTGCTTTTGTATCGAATGATGAATGGATGGTCCCCGTGGATAAAGAGGATGCGCGCCGCTTTCTTGTCCTGACGTGTTCGGAGGCGAAGATTCAGGATGCGAAATACTTCGGCGCGATAGATGACCAGATGGAGAATGGGGGCATTGAAGCCATGGTTCACGAACTTACCAACTGGAATCCGGCTGACGTAGATTTGACGTGGGATAGCCTACGCGCGCCTCCTGCAACTATTTACCTGCGTGAGCAGGCAGGTATGGGGCTAGCAGGTTCGGCTGCGAGACTGATGGATATCATCGTGAGTGGAGAACTTTCTGGACGCATGCCCGATGGGGACGTGTTTCACTATAACCTTAGTGAGGAAGAAGAGACGATTGTGGCCCAGCCACATTTCAACCAAGCGCTTAGTGATGGATCACGTGCGTTCGGCAATAAAGCTGCCGAAATACTCAGTGCGACTAAATCCCTGCTAGGAAATAACGCGTTTAGTGGAGAAAATAAGCGGGTTGTTGAATATCTCGGTGAGATTGATGATGACTCACGAGCGGTTAAGAAAACTGACACTCGGAAGAAGTACATCAGCTTCCCGTCCCTCAACGATCTGCAGGACGTATTGCTGAGATACGGGAGAGATGCGGGAGAGGGCAAGACGGAGACGGTGCAGACCGCGTGAGCGGCTTTTCGTCAAGCGACCCCAGTGACCCCAGTGCGACCCCAGTACATCGTTTCGACTGGGGTCGCTTAAAACTGTGCTTTTTCAATGTCTTAATGTTGAAAGACCCCAGTGACCCCAGTCTTTTATAAATTTAATGGAAAATAGAAATAAGAAGGAAAGAACAGGACACCAAGTGCTCTCCCTCGCAACCGCACAAAGTTACCATCGACTGGGGTCACTGGGGTCTGACGGGTATTTTTCTGCCTAATGCTTTGTAATGTAATAGCAAAATGCGACCCCAGTCCATCCATCGCACTGGGGTCACTGGGGTCGCTACCCATCATCATGTAACAAACCGCTAACGCGGTTATCACCAGTTCAACGACACTGCCGACAAACTGCCTTACCGCATTCCCGTGTCTGGCTTTTACTGCGTATCCGGCTTTACTGCGTATCCGGCTTGCTACTGCCCCCGCGTCAGCGGGTGTACGACCCAACCCCGATTCCCATACATACTATATCCATCCCGTGGGCAATACCTGAGTCCTTTAGTATGATATTCCTTGATAATGTAAGATATTCGCTGTTTAGCGCCTGCCGAGGTTAAAACGGTAGAAATTGCTCAAAGTGAACAGATCGGTACAACTTACCTCCAAGCATTAGTTAAGAATCGTTCACAACTGAGGGTGTGGAACACGTCGATAACCGGGGAGGGAGCAAAGGCATATTACGCCTAACGGCGTTCATCTCAACGATCCGGAGCCATTTGGACAGTCTCACACGGGACGTCCCCAAATAGATTCCTGAAACACTGCATATCTGTCTCACATGATGCTGGACTCCATCCGTGTGAGAAAGTATCATAAGTTCTAGAACCGTGTGCGAATCATGAGGTGAAGTTATGGATATACAGACCAATGCGGAACGCTGGGGCTACATTCGAGTCAGCGTCAGTAAAGAAGAGCAGGCTGCAGGCTGGGAAGACCAGCGTGCCACGTTGCTTAAGAATGCCTGTGATCCAAACCGCATATATGAGGAAGAAGCCTCGACCCGACACGAACGCCCTGTGTTTCAGCGTATGCTGTCTGATGCCATCGACAGGGCGGCGGATACAGGCAAACCAGTGTACATCGTTTGTACAAAGATGGACCGGGCCTTCAGAGACGTCACTGAGGCACAGCTCGAAGCAAAGCGCTTGCCAAAGCATAACGTGTTCCTGACATTGCTGGACCTGTCTGACAAGCCACTCAACCCCAATGATCCTGCACAAGTGTTGCTGTTCCACATTACCAGCGCTATCGCCCAGTTCGAGCGTGACAGACTGGCTGAACGTCGAGCTGTCGGTATAGCGAAGGCGAAGGCTGAAGGCCGTTATAAAGGTCGCGTGCCCACCGCACAGCGGAAAGCTCCTGAAGTGCTGGACTTCTACAAAAGAGGGTTCAAACCTAATGAGATCGCCAAACAGGCAAACGTATCGAGAGCTTCAGTCTACCGCATACTAAAAGATCATCGTGAGGGGCAGTCAATGTAGGATCACGGCTAACGCCGTCCATCCCTTGCACCCGGACACCGCCTCAGTCACAGGCAAGCTCACCAAGCCACTGCATCAGACGACTTGTGCCCGCGTTAGCGGAATAAGTGTTAAAAAACAAAGAGTTGCCGGGACCCATCTAGGGGGTACCTGAATACACCCTATACGTGTTAGCCACTGCTCCCCGATATACGTTCTGAAAATATGAACCTACACCGTTTTCAATTTGCCCGTTTTCCAATCGTGGATCGCTAATAATTTTTTCCACCATTTTCAGCAAAAGTATACTGCCGGGGTGAATCGGCAGCCACTATCCATTCTGGGCGTTGTCGATGATGAGTTTTGTTGTTTCATTCGAACTCCGGTGCAAAATTCACCTTGCCACCCAAAAGAAGCTGGAAAAAATCACATCCGTTGTTCTCATAGTTAAAATGCGTCCAAGCGCGCAAGCCAAACAAAGTGGGTGCAAACATCAAGATCATTTCATTGAGGGAATCCAGAGTGACATCTGTTGTGACTGGGCGCGCCTCTAGCATAACATTTCGCGCGTCTTCAGGCATAAATTCAAACTGCATCGCGTAAGCAAGATACTCGTCCTGAGCGACGCTCCCACTTCTTGTTGGCAACGTTTGATGCATAAAAGCATGTGTCAGTTCATGCACTACTACACTGTCAAAAACGATATTTTCTGAAATCAGTAAAAGCGGATCATCTTCAACCAGAACTTCAGGTATTCGTGATGGTTCAATGACTTCGACAACAGAGTCATCACACCGAAACACGCCTAAACAATCAAACTGGTCAAGCTTTGGTTGCTCTACAATTTTTATGAGAACAGGTTCCGTCTGAAATAGATGGCAAACTTTCAACTGATCACGCGCCTGCTCAGCAACGTGGCAGATGTGCTGGGCGAGAACGTTGTCAGGTGTATCAACGCTGATCTCCAATTTTTCGCACTGAACCACCTCAGATTTCGCTATGGGCGCTAATGCAAAACTACCAAGTACCACTGCGCAAAAGCTGGTGTTTTTGAATCTCTTCGTAATTAGCATTGCGCCCGGGCCAAGTTGTTTTGAAAAATCGACATTCCCCAAGTAGCGGGACCTTTTGGTAAGGTTACCGCATCCCTAATGGAAGTCATAGGAGCATCCTTTCACGTTCAGAATGCGCTGTTCGGAAATTGAGGTTATTCTAAATATCTTCATGCAACCATAAAGTAGGGGTCGGAAAACGCTTCCGACCCCTACCATGTGAGAAAATTGATTTCTTAGTTAGAAGAAATCGTTGGCCTCACTAAAATCATCGAAGTTACCTGCGTGGTCTTCAAAATTTCCGCCGCGGTCCTCAAAACTTGCGCCGTGGGTGCCAAAATTTCCACGTTCTTCGGCCATAGATTCTTGCGGCAATTCAAGGAGGTCATCTTCAAAGTCATGAGCGGGAGGTGTCGGTAGCGCCGCAAGGATTTCTTCGACACTCGGAACCGTCGCATGTCCATCCGCTACAGCAGGGATTGTTTCACCGGGAATGATACCTGCGGCAGTGTCCGGAAGTTCCAAGCCTGCCTTTTCCGCTGCAACTGTTTCTGCCGGAGATACCATTTCGAAAGGCGCTGTGCGTTCCATGCCCGCCATCGCACCCTCAGGTAATTCCCCGGGCATGCCGCCATCCGCCGGGATACCCGCATGTCCATCGGCGACAGCGGGAATTGTTTCACCGGGAATGATATCTGCTGCAGCGTCCGGAAGTGCCAAGCCTGCCTTTTCCGCTGCAACTGTTTCTGCCGGAGATGCCATTTCGAAAGGCGCTGTGCGTTCCATGCCCGCCATCGCACCCTCAGGCAATTCCCCGGGCATGTCACCATCTGCTGGAATCTCTGCATTCTCGTTCGCCACGACTGGAACCGTTTCGCCGGGGATAATATCTGCGGCTGATGCCGGAAGCTCAAAATTGTCGATGTCTTCAAATGCTTCACCTGCACGAGGTGCCGCATTGATTGGTAGTGCTCTATTGGTACGCGCCATGTGTTTTACCTCTATTGTTTCTTATTCGTGGTCAATAATAGCCAATTGCGGCTAATTTTCGGCCAAATCGTTTACAATCCAGCCGATCGAAGGGGATTGAAACGATGGCAGGCGCATATCTGTTCTTCAAGCGCGACTATTTCATTGGCGCCAATTGGAGAGATTACAGGCGAAAATCCGCTTTCCATCATTTTCAAACTGAACAAAAATTGTGAAAAATTGTATGTGCCGATGTGAAGGTAATTGAATTCTCGCGGTCCCTAAGAACTTCAATAGAGGGGGTCTTATATGTCGTGTGCAGTTTAGATTTGGTGAAGAATCTGCTTTTGCGGTCAGCTAAATTCGTTCCAATGGGCAAATGGTTGAAGGGTTGGAATTGATTGAGGCCAACGGCGCGATATTGGACTGAAGTGCTGGTTAGAAAATAGATTTGGATATTTTCCAGATGCACCTATATCGCGCCGTGGGCTGCCACTGCTTGCAGCCTTGCTACCCGGCGAGCCGGAAGTATTCAGCCTCAAAGTTGTCCTCCATGCCAGTCCCACAAAAAGCCATTTCCATATTGGACGTGCCCGAAATCGTGCTTGCCGAGATTATGGACGCGCCTTCAATGCCATTTGCTTCGGCAGAAAATTCAACGTCACCTTTTGCAATAATCTGACCACCAAACATCTTGAGCCCAGCGGCAAAATCCATACCACCTAAGCTGAGAAGCTGCGCGCCACCACCTTCGGCACAATTGTCGTCACGGCCAATCTGAAATGATGCCGGGCTGTTCATTGACGTGGCGCCTGTATCGGTAGTTGCGATAACGACATCTTGTAGGATCGTACCAGCCCCAAATTTAACCTCGCAATCTGAGACAAATACAATCTCGGTCAGCGGTACAGTTGGGCTAATTGTTACCTTACCTGCACCGGTACAGTGCATGGTGTGAATACGACCGGGAATGAAATCGTCTTCGTCCAACGTGTGACCACCTAATATAACCACGGGTTCGTCAGATGTGATGTAGTCCGGAATATATTTGTCACTCCCGACTGCCAGACCAGCAATGATGCCGTCCAGTTTGTTGATAATCCGTAACCGATAAACGCCTGAGCGCAGCGCTGCCTGCAAGCCGTCGTTGTTTTCAAAACCTGATTGGGGCAGGTCGATTTCATCCATGTTGGGCATGGATACGACCGTACCGGGTTCAAATGTGTTGTTTAAGTTAACGGACACATATTCGTTTGAATGGATGCAGAACCCGTTTGAGTAGCCATTATTACTCTGGATATCGACAACGTCATCAGCGACAAAACCTTCGCGGAAACATGTCGGCTTATAAGTCGTAAATACAGCCGAGGTAATCACGTCCCAATCACTTTTACCCGCAAATTGAAACAGGTAGCTGGCAATGCTGTTTGAGCGTTCTGACAAGCGTCTGGTTGTCACCATGACGGCGGTTCTGGAAGTGCTGTCAGCACTAAAGGCCTGTGCGTCAAAATCCCACGTACCAAATTGCACATCATCGGTTGAAAGAACCTCTCCATAGACCAAAACGGGCATTCCCGCTGAAGCAAGCTCTACGGCCTTTGCTTTCGCCGCGTCTTCGTCATTTGTGTCCCGGAAATATAGAGCAGCATGCGCTGCAGTATCTGCAGCAACCTGCAATTGGTTGCGCGCGGCCATAAGGTTCGCAACATCAACCGCAACAGCGCTTACAAAAATCATGACAACAAAAACAAAGAGACCAAAGATAGTCATGGCGCCGTTTTCATCTGTAAGAAAATTGAACTGGAATTCTTGATCGCTCTCAGATGAAATGTACATTTTCAATACTCCACTAGGTGGCGCGCTCTGACATAGACATTTTGCCCTGTAAGCGCAGAGATCATGTTGATCGATGTTAAATCAGAAGTGGGGATCGTGATTTGGCTTGTTACCGCGCCACTTGCGATTGTCGAAGAAACTGTTGCGTTCGGCGACATGCCTGAAAGTGCGCTGGTGAGAAAAGCCTCTACTTCCGCTTCGGTTTCCAGACGGCCCACAGACAGGCTGCGGTTTGCGTCCTGAACGATGCGGTAAGCCTTATTTTGACCAAAGAAAATAAAGGATGCGTCCGTCGCCAATGCAATAAACGCAATGAAGACTGGCAGCCAAAGAACGGCTTCTATTGTCGCTGTACCGCTCTCACTTTTTCTAAAAGCAGCTAGAACCCTGATTAGTACCCTTTGCATCTGCTCACCACCCCTCAGTGTGTTCAGAATGCCCCCAAGTTGCCATTATTTCAAACTTATCAGGGTTTTTTTGTGACCGAACTGTGTCAGAATTGTGATTTGTTTCAATATTGGAAGTAGTAAGAAAGGTTCGAGCTTGTTGATGCTAAATGCGAAACTTCCGGGAGATACACATTGCAATATGATCAATTAGTAGTTGAATACGTTAAGAACACCATCAGGCTGCTATCAGCTTCTGATCACCTACGCTTTGGCTTAAATCATCCGATTGGATGACGGAGCGCTTTAACAGATGCGCTTCATGCTTCGTAATCGTCGGCAATGCGGTCGATCCGTAGTTATCAATACTATGTCCCTGTTCCTCTAGTATTTGATCTAGTTTGTTCCGTTCACCCTCAGTCAGACTCGCAATGGCTCTGTCTCCGGGGAATAGGCTTTCCGTTTCCAAGCCGTTTGCCAACACGACGTCGTGCTGATCAAAAAGGAGGTGAAAATACTCTATGTCGCGAAACCGAGCTGATCGAGAAGTTGTTTGATTTTGCACTACATGCTTCGTAGCTGCGAATACTTCCACTTCACCAAAATACAATTCCACTTCCCATCCGCGCACGACAATTCTGTGCAAGGGAGAGAGCCACAAATCTGCAAAAGGTTTGTTATTCCCAAAGCTTCCTTCCGGAACTCGTATTGGTCGATACTTCGGTTCCAACATCAGGTTCGTGGGGCTAAGCTTGCGTGAAGAAATCCACCTGAGAGCAATCTGCTCTCCCTTGGAATTCGTTACAAGGTCACCAGCACGCAGAGTTTCAACGGGAACTTCACCCTTGGGCGTACGGATGTAAGTGCCTCGTAAGAAACAGATCAGCACATCCGTTCCGGATACTACACCTTCAATAGCATGTGCACCGTTCGGGAAGTCATCCATGGTCGCAAGAGAAGTTGTTCCGTTCGTTAGAAAAAAATACCTTTGACCATCTTCAGTGGTGACAACAACAATTTCTTCACCTCTAAGGTCTTCCCCGTTCACATTCGACAATTTGTTTGTGGAAGGGAGCAAACCGGAAAACTCGACTGTGAAATTCATCTCGACACCATCAACTAAGACAGTGGTATCGGGGTCCTGCGCACCATTGTTGTAGTCAAGAACGATGTCACCAGTTGGTCCGCTTGTGAAAACAAGCTCGGTTGTAGGAGTTGTATTGGTACCTTGAGCATTCAGGGAACCATTGTTTGCTGACGCACTATCTCCGCGAGCATAAAAAGTCATTGATGTCATTAACGCGCTCCGCGATACCCAAAGAACTTGTACTGGCACCTTGTTTACAAACTTAGTTACCGCCAACAATCTTGGAGCATCGTGGTATTTGAAAGGCAATAATGCGGAACATTGGAGATTGAAAAGTGATTGGGAGAAAAGAAATCTAAAAAACCGCAAAGTTCTCATTTTTTGTGTCACACATAGCGTCACACAATTATGTGTGACGCATCTCAAATAATCCTTATTTTTAATGAGTTACGAGAAATAGTTGAGTATCGAGTCTTCTCGACCGCACCATCAGATGACGGATAAATTCGAGTGACTTTGCGGGTTTCGTTCCCGGTTTCAATCGGATTTGGTTGGAACGAATCTTTCAAAATTTAGAGGCTGCATGGCCAAGAATGTGACAGTTACATTAAAGCCAGCCATGGCAGTGTTGACACCATAGACGAATACCTTTCAAGCAAAAGAGGCGAGTCAGAACCGTAAGCAACCCATCGCCCAGAGACCCCTTGATGAGCAAACGGCTCTTTTCGTAAAGGTAGCGTCTTTTCGTTATTGCTTAGCGCCCGCGAATGCGCGGGTCGAGCGCATCACGTAGCCCGTCGCCAATGTAATTGACCGACAGCACGGAAAGCGAAATCGCGAGGCCCGGCAATATAACGCGTTCGGGGTACTGTTGCAGGTAATCTGTGCTGTCAAACAACAGCCGTCCCCAAGTCGGGAAGTCTGAGGGGAACCCCAGACCAAGGAATGACAAAGCACTTTCCGTAATAATTGCATTTGCGATTCCCAACGTTGCAGACACCATGATCGGGGACAAAACATTCGGCAGGATATGCCGCATGATCATCTTCACATTGGGTGTTCCGATTGAGCGCGCTGCCAGCACAAATTCCCGTTCTTTGAGGGCAAGGACATCACCACGTACAATCCGGGCGGTCTGCATCCAGCTTGTAATGCCGATAACGACAACAATCAGAATGAATATCCCGGTTTCCGGACCAAAGGCAGACCGCAACGGGTCACGAAACAGCATGATGATAACAAGCAAGAGAGGCAGTAATGGCAGCGCGAGAAACAGGTCTGTAAACCGCATCAGAATACCATCAAGACGCTTATAGTACCCGGCTACGACCCCGACGAGTGTTCCGAAGAACAACGACAGCAGCATTGCGGCTATTCCAACCGCAAGCGATGTCTGGCCTCCTTTCAGCATCTGCGCGAAAAAATCCCGGCCAATGCGGTCTGTACCGAAAGGGTGCTCCAGACTTGGGGGGAGGTTACGTGCGCGTGCATTCGTTGCTTCGTAGTCCAGCGTCCAAACATAGGGCCCAAGGAAAACGACAAGAACGAGAAGGAGAAAGAAAACTGCGCCAATCAGCGCGCCTCTGTGGGTTTTGAACTGATCCCAGACATCCCACCATTGACTACGAGAGGCGCCTTCTTCGATTTGTGCAATATCAGTCATAGCGGATCCTCGGGTCCAGAATGCCGTAAAGTATGTCGGCAATCAGGTTGAAAACGATGATCAGCACCGCAAAGATCACTGTAAGGGTCTGAACGGTGGGCAAATCGTTTGCCTGAATGGCAGATATCAGCATCTGACCCAGACCATTCACCTTGAATACCTGTTCCGTAATGATGGCGCCGCCAAAGACCTGTGGCACACCAAGCGCGATGACTGTCACAACGGGGATCATCGAATTTCGCAGCACATGCACCAGTACAACCACCCGTTCGGAGAGGCCCTTTGCGCGTGCCGTGCGTACATAGTCCTGATTGAGATTGTCGAGCATTGAGGCCCGCATGAAACGGCTGATTTGGGCTGCGTTGTAAAGTGCAAGCACCGAGACAGGCATGATCATCTGCTTAAGCTGAAATACGAAGCTGGACCAGTCGCTTACGACATGTGTTGTGTCATAGATTGACGGGAACCAACCCAGATTTACCGAGAAGATTACAATCAGCAGAACGCCGGTAAAGAAGGTCGGAACCGAGAAACCGATCATCGACACAAACGTGCCCAACTGGTCGAACAGGGAGTATTGCTTGTAGGCAGAGATGATACCAATCGGAAGCGCTATCAGTGTGCCCAGCACATAAGACAGGCCAACCACCCATAGGGTTTGCGGCAAGCGCTGAACAACAACATCCATGACGGAACTGCGCCATTGCCAGCTGATCACACGCAGCTCGCCTTCGGCAAATCCGGTTCCAAAAATATTATCAATCAAGTTTAAGGGTTCGATCCAGAAAAACTGGGTCATCCATTTGAAAAAACGGATTGGCAAAGGTTCCCCAAGGCCCAGAGCCTCGCGCATTTGTTGTTTCACTTCCGGTGGGACGGTTAGGGGCACATTGGCCATTGGGTCCCCCGGTGCCAGTTCCAGCAACAGGAAGATCACAAGCGAGATAAGAAGAAGCGTCGGAATCGCAACAAGCAGCCGACGGATCGTATAGTTCAGCATGAAAGCCTCGGGCGCGCTAGGAACATCATAAGCGTAAAGGCAATGAGCCCCGCGCGTAGGCGGGGGCTCATCGCATCGTCATTCTGTTTAGTTGCTTACGCGATGCCAGTCAGCAGCATTCCACAGCTCGCTGTCCCAAGGGTTCATAACGACTCCACCCAATGCATTTGAGTGACCAGCCACACGACCGCGGTGAACAAGCGGAATTATAACATAATCCTGCATCAGCATATCGTTTTGCCTTTTGGCTATAGCTGCGCGGTTTTCAATGCCTGCCGTTCCGGCAAACTCAGCAACCAAAGCATCATACTCCTCCGAACAATAACGTGGCATGTTGTTGCCTTGCCATTGTGTTTCAGGGCGCGGAGCCTGCTTGCATTCCCAGTTCGCCATGTAGCTTTCCGGATCTGTGCCATCGAAGTTGTTTGTGTACATTTCGACATCGGCAAAGAACTTTTGGAACGTATCAGGAGAACCCGGATCCGAGCCAAAGAACACAGATGCGTCAATGTTGCGTAGCTCGGTTTCGATACCGATTTCATCCCACCAGCCTTTGATTAGCGCCTGAAAGTCCTGCCGCACGGCGTTGGTAGAGGTTTGGTAAAGGACCGACAAACGCACGCCGTCTTTCACCCTTACACCATCAGAGCCCACTTCCCAGCCAGCGGCATCAAGAAGCGCTTTCGCGCCTTCAATATCCTGTACGAGACAGTTGTCATTTGCGGCTGATGCGTAAATCTCGGGACCAGGCAAAACATTACAGGTTGGTCGGCCTGCTGGGCCATAACCAACTTCGTTCAGAAGCTCCCGGTCAACTGACATCGACATTGCTTTGCGAACATTGATATCCGTTAAAAACGGATGTGGATGCGCTGCTGTGCCACGCTCATCACCCAAATCAGGGTTCACATCGGTCATGTTGACCATGATCCGTTCAACGCTGGTACCATAGGCTGAAACTACAGTTCCTTTACCTACAGCTTCCATCCTTGCAAGCACGTCAGGTGCAAGTTGAAGGTTCCATGCGTAGTCGAATTCTCCGGTTTCAAAAACTGCCCGGGCAGCCGATGTTGCATCGCCACCACCTTTGAAGATCACGGTTGCAAACGCAGGTTTTGCAGGGTCACGGTAGTTTCCGTTCGCTGCAAGCGCTATCACGTCATTTGGACGAAACTCCGTCACTGTGAAAGGGCCTGTGCCGACGGGATTAAAATTTGCGTCAGTGCATTCAGGTGCACGTGGGCCAAGGCAGTCAGCAAACTGCGCGGCCTGAATGATAGGTGCCTGCGCGCCAACGAAGGGGCCATATGGGAAGGGCTTTGGCGCATCAAAACGAACAGTTACGGTCCGCTCGTCGACGATCTCAACATCCACGACGTTGTTGAATTTTTCGCTTTGGGCACAACCACCGCCGTCAGCGGTACAATACTGCCAGGAAAAACGAACGTCTTCAGAGGTCACAGCAGATCCATCGGACCATACCAGCCCCTCTTTGAGGGTCCAGGTTATTGATGTCAAATCTTCAGAGACGCCACCGTTATCTACGGTTGGAACTGCTTCTGCCAGCCACGGGACCATAGCGCCGGTTTCGTCATACCGGGCAAGTGGTTCAATAACGAGGCTCGCCGCCTCCAGTTCTTTCGTACCACCCGATAGATAAGGGTTCATGATCGAAGGCGCTTGCCAATAGATAATGTTAAGCTGGCCGTCCGAGCCTCGCTCGGCCATGGCCATCGGGGCCAGGGCAAATGCGGCGGCAGCGCCCAGTAGGGTTGCTTTGAGGTTCATTCTTCTCTCCTTGTTGGATGATGCGGCCCTTTAAAGGGAAGCATCAGAAGTTGTTGCAGGCACGGTTTTTCCTCGTTGTGAGCGTTGGCTCTTTGGGAAATTTACCAGGCAGGCATGGCAACAGTTCAGACAAATCCAGTTGAAAAAGCAAGCGGCTAAAAAGAAATTGACCAAAAAGGCAAGAAAACAAGAGCGTTTGAGCGAGCGCTAACGCTAAATGACAAAGACAATAGGTCCTGATCGGGCCAAGTGACCGGTGGTAAACTCAAAATAATCCCGAATCTTATCTCTCCTTTGAGACGCCAAGGTGTTTGACAGCTTTGCAAATTGGCGCGTAGCGTGCTTTCAGAAGAAGAACAGGGAGCTCGCCCGAAATGCTGGATCAACCGCTTGTAGACGTGAAAAATTTGCGGGTCGAGTTTGAGACGTCTAGTGGTATGGTTGTTGGCGTCGAAGATGTCACGTTTCAGATCAAACCGGGTGAAACCCTTTGTATCGTGGGTGAATCGGGATCAGGGAAATCCGTTTCTTCCTTGTCGCTGATGCGCCTTGTGGAGTTTGGCGGCGGCGAAATTTCCGGTGGCACACTTCTGTTCAAACGCAGCGAAGATGAAACCGTAGAACTATCGCAGGCTGATTCTGACAAGATGCGCGATATTCGCGGCAACGAAATCGGGATGATCTTTCAAGAGCCGATGACCTCGCTCAATCCGGTGTTTACTGTCGGGCGCCAACTGACCGAAGGCCTGAAATTGCACATGGGCATGACCGACGCAGAAGCAAAGGCACGTGCGATCGAACTGCTACGTCAAGTGCGGATTCCAGAACCTGAAAGCCGGGTAAACCAATATCCCCACGAACTTTCCGGTGGAATGCGCCAGCGTGTTGTGATTGCGATGGCGATGGCGTGCGAGCCGAAACTGCTGATCGCGGACGAGCCGACAACTGCGCTTGATGTGACCATTCAGGCAGAGATCCTTTCACTTATTGACCGCCTGAAGCGTGAAAATGGCATGGCCGTGTTGTTTATTACGCACGATATGGCGGTGGTCGCACAAATGGCGGATCGTGTGATCGTCATGTACCGGGGCAATATGGTCGAAGAAGGCACTGTCGAGGAAATCTTCGAAAACCCGAAAGAAGATTACACCAAGGCGCTGTTGGCGGCTGTACCAAAGCTTGGTGAGATGCGGGGTAAATCTGCGCCGGAACCAATGCGGATCATGGGGCAGGAGGCTGCAGAGGCGAAGGCACCGGCCGCCGGGGAAAACCCCGAAGTGCTGCTTGAAGTCAAAAACCTGATCACACGCTTTCCGGTGAAAAAGGGCTTGTTTCGCAGAACGGTCGCGAATGTACATGCGGTCGAAGATGTCTCTTTTTCGCTGAAGGCTGGGCAAACCTTGTCGCTTGTCGGGGAATCGGGTTGCGGAAAATCCACCTGTGGACGGTCGATCCTGCGGCTTGTTGAGCCGACATCCGGCGAGGTTTACATGGACGGGCAAGATATTCTTAGCTTGTCGACTGACGATATGCGCATGGCGCGTCGCAATATGCAGATGGTTTTCCAGGACCCGTTCGCATCGCTTAACCCGCAAGTGCGTTTGTTCGATCAGGTTGCAGAGCCTCTGCGAAATTACAAACTCGATTCGGGTTCCTCACTGACAGATCGTGTTGCGACGCTTTTTGATCGCGTACATTTACCACGCAACTTCATGCGTCGTTATCCCCACGAATTGTCCGGTGGGCAACGTCAGCGTATCGCTATTGCGCGGGCTCTGGCACTGAACCCGAAACTCATCATCGCGGATGAGGCGGTGTCAGCGCTTGATGTTTCCGTACAGGCGCAGGTGCTGAACCTGATGATGGAGCTGCAACAGGACTTGGGTATCGCGCTGCTGTTTATCAGTCATGACATGGCTGTTGTCGAACGCGTCAGCCATCATACCGCAGTTATGTATTTGGGCCGGATTGTTGAAATCGGGCCAAGAGCGCGGGTTTTTGAACACCCGCAGCACAGCTATACTCAGGCGCTTCTGTCTGCTGTTCCTGTTGCGGACCCCCGAAAGAAACTGATCGGCAAAGAGATGAACTTTAAGCCAATCCCTTCACCGATTTTTCCAGTAGGGTATGAGCCGGGGCCTTCTGTCTACAGCGAGGTTTCTCCGGGGCATTTTGTTTTGCAAAACGACTAAACCGCTCAATTTTTGATCAGAAGGATAGATTGAATGCCGATGCGAATGTCTGCGCGCGACCTGATGGAAAAGTTGGTTTCCTTTCCCACTGTCAGTCGCGATTCCAATCTTGATCTGATCGATTGGGTGGAAGATTATCTTTCATCCTTCGGTGTGACCTCGCACCGCGTGCCGAACGAGGATGGCACCAAACACAGCCTTTACGCCCTTGTCGGACCGGAAGTTGAAGGTGGAGTTGTGCTGTCGGGCCACACAGATGTCGTGCCAGTCGATGGGCAGGCATGGGACACAGACCCCTTCAGTGTTTTTGAAAAAGACGGTCGGCTTTATGGCCGTGGCACCTGTGACATGAAAGGCTTTGATGCCTTGGCGCTGGCCGCAGTTCCGCTTGCGCTGGAACGCGGCATTAAACGCCCTTTGCAAATTGCTCTGTCTTATGACGAAGAAGTCGGCTGCCTTGGGGCGCCACCGATGATCGATCATATGAAAACCGTACTGCCTTCGGCCAGTGCAGTGATCGTCGGCGAGCCTTCGATGATGAAGGCGGTAAATGGGCACAAGGGCGGCACAGGGTTTGCGGTGCATATGAAAGGCTTTGAGGTGCATTCATCGCTGATGCACACAGGTGTGAGTGCAATCATGGAAGGGGCCAGGCTGATCGAGTGGGCCAATCGCATGAATGCGGAAAATCAGGCCCGCACCCCCGGGCCATTAGCGGAAATGTTTGACCCGCCCTTTACCACGATACATGTCGGTATGATTTCAGGTGGCACAGCGCATAATATTACGGCCAAGGACTGTAATTTTGTGCTTAGTTTCCGCTGTGTTCCAGGGGACAACCAGGACGATTGGAACGCTGCCTTTATGGCAGAGGTCAAAAAGGTTGAGGCTTCCATGAAAGCGATCCACCCGGACGCGGGCATAGACGCCGAACTCTGCTTTGATGTTCCAGCCTTGAAACCCGAAGAGGCTGGTGCTTCCGAGGCGCTTGCGCGTGCCTTGACGGGGGATAACGCAACTCACGTCGTGTCTTACGGAACCGAAGCCGGACAGTTTCAGGAACGCGGGTATTCCGCCGTTATCTGCGGACCCGGTGACATCGCGCAGGCCCACCAGCCAAACGAATACATTACGATTGAACAATTCAACGCCGGAGAGCAGTTCATGCACCGCCTTGTTGACCATCTTGCTAAGGAATAACCCATGCCGATTAAGAACAGATTTGCCGAGCTTCAACCAGAAATAGCAGAATGGCGCCGCCATCTGCACGAAAACCCGGAACTGCTGTTTGACACGCATGAAACCTCGGCTTTTGTGGAAGAAAAGCTTAAAAGTTTTGGTGTCGATGAGATTGCGACTGGCATCGGACGTACTGGCGTTGTTGCTGTAATTAAAGGCAAAACCAATAATTCAGGCAGAACCATTGGGTTGCGCGCTGATATGGACGCTTTGCCAATCCTTGAAGCAACGGGGCTCGACTATGCGTCAAAGACTCCCGGAAAAATGCACGCCTGTGGGCATGACGGCCATACTTCGATGCTGCTTGGCGCGGCGAAATACCTGTCTGAAACCCGAAATTTTGACGGCACCTGTGTGGTGATCTTTCAGCCCGCCGAAGAAGGCGGCGGCGGCGGCAAGGAAATGGTTGATGATGGCATGATGGAACGCTGGAACATCGACGAGGTTTACGGCATGCACAACTGGCCCGGCGCACCGGTTGGCAGTTTTTCAATTCGTCCGGGTGCGTTTTTTGCAGCGGCTGACCAGTTTGAAATCGATGTCGAGGGGAAAGGCGGCCACGCCGCCAAACCGCATGACTGTATCGACACCACACTTGTTGCCAGTCACATCGTGGTAGCATTGCAAAGCATCGCCAGCCGGAATGTGAACCCGGTGGAACAAGTTGTTGTTTCAGTGACTTCGTTTGAGACTGAGTCAAAAGCTCACAACGTGATCCCGCAAAAAGTGAAGCTGCGGGGGACTGTCCGCACACTTGACGATGACGTTCAGGATCTGGCCGAGGCGCGGCTGAAAAAGCTTGCTGAAACCACTGCCGAAGCCTTTGGTGCGAAAGCGGTTGTCAACTATGAACGCGGCTATCCGGTGATGGTGAATTCCGAGGAACAGACTGAATTTGCTGCCAAAGTTGCCATCAATGTGTCAGGCGATTGTGCCGATGCACCCCTTGTGATGGGGGGCGAGGATTTCGCCTTTATGCTAAATGCTCGGCCCGGTGCCTACATTCTGGTTGGCAATGGTGACACGGCAATGGTGCATCATCCAGAATATAATTTTGATGACGAAGTGATCCCCGCAGGCTGTAGCTGGTGGGCCGGGATCATCGAAAGCAGGATGCCGGCAGCTTAAAAATCAGGCGGCATCCGCTTTGGATGCTGCCCGTTTTAGCTTAGTCAGTGTATTCAACAGAAGGTGCGCCAGCCTTGTTCCAGCGAAAAAGAACAAGGTTCCAGCGCGCCTGTTCTGTGCGGGACGGGTAGAAAAGGCCGTCGGCCTGTAGCTCTCTTGCACGATCTGAAACTTTCCAACTGGAACCGGGGCTTCCATTGGCCGTTTCTTCGCGCCAATGCGCCCTGATATCAGGAAGTCTGATCTGAAACGCCTCTCTGACAGATGCTTTGCGCAGGTCCAGAATTTTTGCACCCGTAACATTGAGCGAGATGAATTCGCGCGGGGGATCGTCAGGGCGTACATAAACTTTTAAAGCTTTCGCGGCCCATTCCTTGGTCGGAGACATGTAAAGCGCAGACTGGCCATTGTAGTGAAAACGACCTTGCGGCGTTTTAGCGGCCGTGATCGGGGCATTGCGTGTGGTGCTAAAGACCAGCCGGTAAAAGACCCCGGAAACCGGGATCAGGTGCTGTGTCATCCGCCCGTATGGCTCATGTGCCGTGACATTTGCCCATCTGTGCGCTGGCGGGAATAGTCAAAATCATGACCTTTCGGCTTCAGACCGATTGCGGCACGGATCGCATCCTGTAAGGGCGCATCGTGCTCTGGGTTGGCGCGCAGAGGCTCACGCAGGTCTGCATGGCCTTCTTGCCCAAGACACGTGTAGATTTCCCCGGTGCAGGTCACACGCACGCGGTTGCAGCTTTCGCAGAAATTATGGGTCAACGGGGTGATAAGCCCAATCTTCTGGCCGGTTTCTTCAAGCCGCAGGTACCGTGCGGGCCCGCCTGTGCGTTCCGCCAGGTCGGTGGTTGTGAACCGTGTCTCAAGCTGCGCGCGTAAATCGCTGAGCGGCCAGTATTGATCAAGCCGATCCTCATTACCGATATCGCCCATCGGCATCACCTCGATAAAGGTGAGGTCCATATCACGTTCTGCACACCAGCGTGTCAGGTCGAACAGTTCAACATCGTTCACACCCTTCAGCGCAACCGCGTTGATTTTCACACGAAGTCCGGCTTTCTGGGCGGCATCTATGCCTTCGATGACCTGTTTCAGACGGCCCCAACGGGTAATCTCGGCAAATTTTGCCTCGTCCAGCGTATCGAGAGAAATGTTGACCCGTTTTACCCCGGCATTCACCAGATCCTGCGCGTATTTCTTGAGCTGCGAGCCGTTGGTTGTAAGCGTTAGCTCCTTCAGTGCCCCTGTGCCAAGGTGCCGGGACATAGAGTCGAAAAACGTCATGATTCCACGCCGCACCAGCGGTTCGCCGCCTGTAATCCGCAGTTTTTCCACGCCCAAACCGATGAACGTACTGCAAAGCCGATCAAGCTCTTCCAGTGTCAGCAGTTCTTTCTTGGGCAAAAAGGTCATATTTTCCGACATGCAGTAAACACAGCGAAAATCACAACGGTCCGTCACCGAAACCCGCAGGTAGGTGATGGCGCGCTGGAAGGGATCTATCAGTGGCGTTATCATAGCGGTAAACGTATGCGCGCGCGCGGTCGGCGGCAAGTCACTTCTTTGCGTTGAACGAATGCGTAAAGATCACTAGAAATGGAATTATGAAACAGTATCAAAATTTTGTTTGCGTTTTATCTCTAGGGTTTGGCCTTTCTGGTTGCGGCCAAGAGTTTTTTGAAATTTTTCGCGAAGACAGCTCTGCTTCGGAAGCGGGGAGCGCGCCCCGTCCTGCACCGAGGCCGGATGACACTGGGTTTGAAGACGCACGCACGCCAGAGGATTTTGATACAACCACCGCCGCAGAACGCCAGGCCGCTGCGGGGTCTGCGTCGCAGGGTGAAAGGGTGCTTGGGTCTACCGTTGTTTCGCTTGGTGATCCAACTGAAGCGGGGTTCTGGCTCAAAACACCACTTGTCAATACAGCCAGAGCGGGCCGTGTGTATTACGGTGCCAATGGGCGATCGGTGAATGTTGACCTTTTGCCAATCGACGGGGCAGGGAGCCGGATATCACTTGCGGCAATGCGATTGCTTGATGCGCCGTTGGCGAGCTTGCCTGAAGTAACGGTCTACGCACGCTGAAATTCCAACCGCATGTAATTTACAGATATTTAGCGGCTTCTTTACGCGCAAAGCTTTTCATTTCCTGACCGTGTTTTTCCAGAAACGCCTCAACACGCGGTCTGTCGTGTTTGGAAAGCTCGCGTAACCACCAGCCAATCGATTTCTGGATGAACCAGTCACGATCTGCGACGTATGCCGCAGCCCAGCCCAATACCCGGTCACGAATTGCCAGATCCTGCGGCTTTGGGTGATTTTGTTTGGTCCAGGGTAACGTGATTACCATTGCAGCGCGCCGGGTCCACATATGTTCGGATTTGGTCCAGGTCTCTACCGCTTCAATCCGCGACGGATCTGCGATCAGTCGCTTCTGCCCTGCAATACAAACATGATCGGCAAGTGCCCAGCAATCGAATTCTGGCACCCAACTTTGGATTAGCGCCCATGCTGTCTCGTCCGGGCGAAGACGGGCCTGCGTCAGCAGTTTTGCCGCAGCAATCCGCGCTTCGAAGATACCGGATTGCCAGAGCCCATCTGCAAGCGCAACACGTTCCGAAACATCAAGCGAATTGCGCCAGGTTTTTTGTGCCGCATCGATATCGGGGTTGGCGACACCCAAAAAAACACGGTCAACTTTGTGATACGCCGCCATCTGCAACGCTTTTCCAGGTTGGGAAAAAGCGCGAAGTTCTTCAAGCGCGTCCTCTGGGGTCATTTTTGGTGTTCCTGTACATTTAGACGGTCGTTAGGCGGCGATTCATTCCACCGTCACAGATTTCGCAAGATTGCGCGGCTGATCAACATCCGTCCCTTTGGCAACGGCTGTGTAATAGGCCAATAGCTGTGCCGGTATCGCATAAAGAATAGGTGCCAGAAACGGCTCGATCTCCGGCATTAAAAGCACCTGCCAGACCCCGTCGCCCGCGTCTTTTGCACCCTTGCTGTCAGTGACAAGAATAACTTTACCGTTGCGCGCCATAACCTCTTGCATGTTTGAAACAGATTTGTCGAATAACGGGTCACTTGGGGCTATGACGACGACCGGAACCTTTTTATCGACAAGCGCGATAGGCCCATGCTTCAACTCGCCAGAGGCATAGCCTTCAGCATGTATATAGCTGATTTCTTTTAACTTTAAAGCACCTTCTAATGCTAGAGGGAACATCGCGCCGCGGCCAAGAAACAGCACATCCTGCGCTTGTGCGAGCTTGCGTGCTGCAGATTTCATCGCATCAGCAGTTCCCAGTGCCTGGTTCATAAGGCCGGGCAGGTTACGAAGTGCTGAAAGGTGGTCTGACAGTGTTTGTTGGTCCATCACGCCGCGGTCTTGTGCTGCTTTCAGAGCCAGCAGCGCCAGCACATTCAATTGGCAGGTAAAGGCCTTGGTCGACGCAACACCAATTTCAGTTCCGGCCAGAATGGGCAGAGCCATATCACTTTCCCGCGCGATAGAGCTTTCCTGAACATTCACGACAGACAGAATCTTGTCGGCTTTGTCGACACAATAGCGAAGGGCCGCCAGCGTATCTGCGGTTTCACCGGACTGGCTGACAAAAATGGCCAGTGTGCGCGCAGTGATCGGGGGTTCGCGATAGCGAAACTCGGAGGCAATATCGACCTCGACCGGCAAGCGTGCAATTTGCTCGAACCAGTATTTGGCGGTCAGGCAGGCGTAATTTGCTGTGCCACAGGCGACCATGACGATCCGGTCATATTGGGTAAAGTCCAGCCCACCGTCCGGCAATGTAATGGCTGTGCCATCGGTTGATACGTAGTGTGAAATTGCGTCGGCCAAGACAGTCGGTTGCTCTGCAATTTCCTTGGCCATGAAATGCTTGTGGCCACCTTTTTCAACTTGCGTTGCATCGATCTTAATCTTTTTGACGGGCCGGTTGGCACGCTTGCCTTTTGCGTCAAAAATTTCAGCTCCGGCTCTGGTCACAACGGCGCGATCACCTTCTTCAAGATAGGTGATACGGCTGGTCATCGGTGCCAGCGCTATCGCGTCAGAGCCTACGAACATTTCTCCGTCACCATGACCAATCGCAAGAGGCGAGCCCTGCCGTGCAGCGATCATCAGATCGTCTTCGCCATGAAACAGGAAGCACAACGCAAATGCGCCTTCTAGCCGGGAAATTGTTTTGGCGGCTGCCTCGCTGGGGTCCAGACCTTCGCTTATGTAATACTGCGCTAAAAGGGCGATGGTTTCGGTATCGGTTTCCGTCTGGAACTTGATGCCTTTTTCGGCCAGCTCTGCACGCAGCACGCGGAAATTTTCGATGATCCCATTGTGCACCACGGCAACCGGGCCTGCCTGATGTGGGTGCGCGTTATTAACCGTCGGAGCACCATGGGTTGCCCAACGGGTGTGACCAATTCCGGATTTGCCGGCAAGTGGTTCATGAACCAGAAGATCGGATAGGTTCACCAGTTTGCCAACAGCGCGACGGCGGTCAAGCTGACCATCGTTTACCGTTGCAATGCCGGCGCTGTCATAGCCGCGATACTCTAGCCTTTTCAGCGCTTCTACAATGATTGGGGCGACTTCGTGCTGGCCCAATACACCTACAATACCGCACATTATTTGGTTCCTTTATCGCGTTTAGCTTTCAAATTCTTTAACTTTTCAAACATTTTGACAGCAAGCCCCGGTTTGTTTACCTGTTGCGCCCGTGCAATGGCGAGCGCCTTTGCTTCAACGTCTTTTGTGATGACAGATCCGCTGGCGGTCATCGTGTCATCAGCGACTGTAACCGGTGCAATCAGCATTGTGTTTGAGCCGATGAAACTACGTTCGCCAATTGTTGTTTTATGCTTCATTACACCATCATAGTTGCAGGTGATTGTACCTGCACCGATGTTTGTCGCTTTGCCGATCTCGGCGTCACCAATATAGGACAGATGATTGACTTTCGCACCTTCGGCAATCGTAGAGTTCTTAATTTCAACGAAATTGCCAACGCGTACATCTTCCGACAATTCTGTGCCGGGGCGCAGCCGGGCGTAGGGGCCGACAATAGAACCACGGGCAACATGGCAGCCCTCCAGATGGCTGAAGGCCCGGATTTTTGCACCAGTTTCAATGGTCACGCCGGGGCCGAAAAACACGTTGGGTTCAATCGTCGCATCACGACCTATAACCGTATCATGGGAAAAAAACACCGTTTCAGGCGCGCTCATCGTCACGCCATTGTCCAGCGCGTCACTGCGCATGTGACTTTGCAATGTCGTTTCGGCCTTTGCCAGCTCTTGTCGGGTGTTAATACCCTGCGTTTCAGCTTCGGGGCAGGTGACGGCCGTTGCTGAAAGGCCGCGTTCTCGCGCAATACCAACAATGTCCGTCAGATAATATTCGCCAGAGGCATTGTCGTTTCCAACAGCATCAAGCAAATCAAACAACACCTGTGCATTCGCTGTGACGACACCGCCATTACATAGCGATATCGCGCGTTCCTTTTCGGTGGCGTCTTTATACTCGACAATCCGCTCCAGCGTATTGCCTGACATAACAAGCCGTCCATAGCGTTTGGGGTCTTCTGCCTCAAATCCAAGCACAACAACAGCGTGGTCAGATCGTGCCGTAACCATCGCCCCAATCGTTTCAGGGTGGATAAACGGGGTGTCGCCGAAAAGAACGACAGCATCGCCGTCGAAATCTGCCAGTGCATCGCGAGCCTGTAAAACCGCGTGGCCGGTGCCAAGCTGTTCGTCCTGAGTAACGATTGTCACCTCCGGATCATGTGCTTTTGCGGCCTTTTCCACCACGTCGGCCTCGTGACCGGCAACAACAACCGTCTTTTCTGGTGAAACCGCTGCTCCGGACAGCATCGCATGCACCAGTAATGGCGCGCCCGCGAGGGGGTGCAAGACTTTCGGTAAATCGGAATTCATCCGTGTTCCTTGCCCGGCGGCAAGAATTATCAGGCTGACTGACATGCGTTTGTGCTCTTTCCTTCTGGTGCGGTCCGTTTTATCGGTCTTATGGCAAGTCACAAGGGCCTAAGGGTTCAAAAGTATTTACGTATTATTACAGGCAATAGCGGGAAACCGCCAAGGGAGATGCGCATGCGTACAGTCGTATTTGATCTGGATGGAACGCTTGCAGATACAGGGCACGACCTGATCGCAGCGGCCAACCGTTGTTTTAGTGGTCTTGGTCATGGCGATCTTTTAGATCCCGAATACGACAAATCTACTGCTTTTCGTGGCGGTCGTGCGATGCTGAAACTTGGGTTTGAACGCTTGAATGGTGTGGCAGATTCAGCCGAAATAGACGCTCAATTCCCTATTTTTCTAGAGGCGTATGCCGCAGATATTGATCGTTACACAGTGCTTTATCCCGGGATGGCCGATGCCGTCGAAAGCCTGCTCAAGTCCGGCTATCAGACTGCAATTTGCACCAATAAGCCCGAGGCATTGGCCGAAGTTCTGATGACAAACCTTGGGGTTCGGGGCCTTTTTGGGGCTTTGATCGGGGCTGATACGCTGCCGGTAAGAAAGCCTGATCCCGCGCCTTACAATGAGGCGGTTTCCCGTGTTGGCGGCTCTTTAAAGAAATCACTGCTTGTTGGCGATACGTCCACAGACCGTCAAACCGCGCGCGCAGCGGGTGTTGCCTCGGTTCTGGTGACATTCGGCCCGGATGGGCGTGGTGTTGCGGATCTGTCGCCCGAAGCATTGCTTGATCATTATGATGATCTGGGCGATGTCGTTCAGCGTCTCATTGGCTGAGAGAGCAATTCGAGCAGGGGGCGTAACCCCAAGTCAGGCAAGCCAAAGAGCGATGCTTCAATATTCCCCGCAGCGCTTTCTCCGATCAGCGGGTCCGTGATGCTGTGAAACTTTTCTCGCAGTTCGTCGGGTGTAGGTGGGGCTTCGGCATCCCAGCGCGGTGTCATCCATTCACCTTGCAGCGTCCGACCGTCGCACAGAATTAACCTGACCCGCGCGAGGCGTTTTGCCGGAAACATCGCGTTGGCGGACTCGTCTTCGATCATACGCAGTGATTTGGAAAGGCGCATCAGTTCCGGGTCCGTCAGCGCATCATCGGCAATATCCTCGGGGCCAACCGTGCCTTTTGCCATTGCGACTGCACAGGGGAAGGAGGTCGAATACTGCGCTTCTTCTGTGTTTTTTGGTTCATTTGTCGCCAGACGTACGGATTCATGAAAGGTTTCTACTTCAATCCGCTCCACGTCCTCAGGTGTCAATCCATGCGTCCGGCGTAGTTCCAACACGCCTT
This sequence comes from Pseudohalocynthiibacter aestuariivivens, assembly GCF_018457175.1. Taxonomy (GTDB): domain Bacteria; phylum Pseudomonadota; class Alphaproteobacteria; order Rhodobacterales; family Rhodobacteraceae; genus Pseudohalocynthiibacter; species Pseudohalocynthiibacter aestuariivivens. Next base: position 263,830 of record NZ_JAGFNU010000003.1, on the reverse strand, counting down.
CGATAGGGGCCTGCGCCCAGCGACAAACAGGGTAGGGCTTGTAATATTGCTCGAGCGAAATCCAGCGTTGCCCAACGTCGGCCCAGTATTCAGGTGCCTGTTCCAGCGTAATTGCAGGCGCGCCGGTAAACCCGTCGCGTGCGAGAAAGGCCGCTGAAACCCCCGCCATCGCACCCCATCCTGACCCATCCTTGACCATTGTTGGATAATCAATGTCACGCATCATCTGGCTGCGCGGGCCATGGTATTCGGCGATCCCCAACGCGTGCCGGGTCTGGTCCGGGTCAAGTTTCAATAGCCGCGCACCGATGGCTGCACCCGCAACTGCGACCCAGGCTCCTGATGTGTGATAGTCTGGAACGGTGCCGTGTAAAGCCAGTGCGAGCCTTCCACCAAGCTCGTACCCCATTGCGATTGTTGCCAGAAACTCGCGCCCATCTTTCAGCCCGGTTTCCTGAGCGATCGCAACCGCCCCGGCAAATACACCGCAGCCAATGTGACCTTTGGCCGGGTTGAACCCATCATGTCCATCAAGGGCATCAATGGTCATTCCCAAGGCCAGTGCCGCGCCCGTTGCCGAGGCCCGCCGCCCGTCAAACAACATCCGGTGGCGGCCTTCAAACTGGAATTCGGCGTGATTGCAAATGATCTTCGACAACTTAGTTTGCGCGCCGCCAATCCCAACGCCCACAAGATCCAGCACGTTCAAAATTGTCTGATCCTGCACCGCTTTGGGCAGATCGTCATACGCAACCGCATGAATGAATGAAAGCGGGTCATGTGTAAGTGCCATACGCACATGTTGCGACTAGCGAAAAGAGTCTTGCCAGACATTGACGACATCAAACGCAACCGAAAACGACATTGACGCTGCCTACGAAGGCCCCCAAGAATGCAGCAGAGGAGTCCGCGATGACTGAAAAATTTGCCGGCAGCTTTACCCAGCAGGAACCCATCCCTGAGGAAGGGATCAAGGCAGCTTTGCGAGTCATGCGCAATGGACGTCTGCATCGCTACAACGTGGTTGACGGCGAAGAGGCCGAGGCCGCGCTGCTGGAACAGGAATTTTCGGACTACATGGGATCGAAGTATTGCCTTGCCGTTTCTTCCGGTGGTTATGCGATTGCGACTGCGCTGCGCGCGATTGGCGTGCGTCCCGGTGACAAGGTGTTGACCAATGCCTTCACGCTTGCCCCGGTGCCGGGTGCTATTGCGGGTGTCGGTGCGGTACCTGTCTTTGTGGGGGTTACAGAGTCGCTTGTGATTGATCTTGATGACCTCAAAGAAAGGATCGAACAAAGTGGTGCAAAGGTTTTGTTGCTGTCGCACATGCGCGGCCATATCTGCGACATGGATGCCTTGATGAAAATCTGTGACGCTGCGGGTGTGCAGGTGATCGAGGATTGCGCCCACACAATGGGTGCCAGATGGAACGGTGTGCTGTCGGGACGACACGGCGTGATGGCCTGCTATTCCACGCAAACTTACAAACACATGAACTCGGGCGAAGGCGGGTTGCTGATATCGGACGACACAGAGGCAATGGCCAAGGCGATCATGATGTCAGGCTCCTACATGCTTTACGCGCGTCACAAGGCGGCACCTCCGCCGGAAGCCTTTGAAACACTGCGATACGAGACACCAAACATGTCTGGCAGAATGGACAACCTGCGCGCTGCAATTCTGCGCCCGCAACTTCGTGATCTGGAACGTCAGTGCGCCGCGTGGAACGCGCGGTACAAAATTGTTGAGGAAGGGTTGCAAAACCTGCCGGGCCTCACGCTGATCCAACGGCCAGAACAGGAAGCCTACGTTGCGTCCTCATTTCAGTTTCTTTTGCTCGATTGGTCGGGCGTAGCTATCAACGAGGTTGTTTCCCGGTGTGCCGCGTGCGGGGTGGAACTCAAATGGTTTGGTGGTGCAGAACCAACGGGCTTTACATCGCGCTACGATAGCTGGCGATATGCCCCAACAACCCCAATGCCAACCTCTGACCGCGTGTTACGCGGTATCATGGATATGCGCCTGCCACTTACCTTTTCACTGGACGATTGTGCACTGATCAGCCGGGTCATCCGCCAAGAGGTGAGCGCGGTCTATCAGGCTCACAATGCTGCTGCGGATGAAGTAACCGGCGTTTAAGTTCACGTGCTTTCGTTGACTTTAAAGGGCAACCCAAGCGTAATGAGCCAAATAATCGCGCGACCCGAGTCTTTTACTACAAGGGGAAAGTCAGATGACTGCCAAGAAAAAATCCGGAAAGATCAAAAATGCTGTCTATGAACAAGAGCTGGCGCGTATGCAGATCGAACTGGTCAAACTTCAGGAATGGGTGAAGGCGACAGGTCGCAAGGTTGCGCTCATTTTCGAGGGCCGGGACGCTGCCGGAAAGGGTGGAACAATAAAACGGATCACCGAGGCGCTGAACCCAAGAATCTGTCAGGTTGTCGCACTTCCTGCGCCAACCGAACGTGAAAAAACACAATGGTATTTCCAACGCTATGTGCCGCATCTGCCGGCAGCGGGTGAGATCGTGATTTTTGACCGTTCCTGGTACAATCGTGCCGGTGTTGAACGGGTTATGGGGTTCTGCTCGGACAAGGAATATCAGGAATTTATGCGCAGTTGTCCGGAGTTTGAGCGGATGCTGGTTCGCTCTGGCATTCAGCTTATCAAATATTGGTTTTCGGTCAGCGACGAGGAACAGGAGCGCCGTTTCCAAAAGCGTCTGACAGACCCGACCAAGCGCTGGAAGCTAAGCCCGATGGATCTGGAAAGCCGCAAGCGCTGGGTGGACTATTCCCACGCCAAGGATTTGATGTTCTCGCACACAGACATCAAACAGGCACCGTGGTATGTGGTGTCATCTGACGTTAAGAAACACGCGCGGCTGAATTGTATCAGCCATTTGCTGTCGTTGATTCCATACAAGGACCTTACCCCGGAGCCGATTGAATTGGAAGAAAGGCCACAGCAACGCGGGTATGTACGCCCGCCGATAGAAGACCAGACCTTCGTTCCAGAGGTGCATAAAGATCTTTGCTGAAACGCAGTGACGGTTTCCAACTTGCTTTGACGACCCAAAAGTGCTGCGGAAAACAGGCTTGGAAATCAGTAGTTTCGATTGATTTGATCTGCGTTCTTGACCCGACTCACTGCTTTGGCGTATTAAATGAACAATCGTTCAATAAATATTATCCCCGAGGAGACCGCCATGTTCAACGCAACGATGAATTTTGATCTGGGCGAAGATGTTAATGCACTGCGTGATATGGTGCATCGCTGGGCGCAGGAGCGCCTGAAGCCTATGGCGGCGGAAATTGACGAAAAGAACGAATTTCCCGCGGAGCTTTGGGAAGAAATGGGCGAGCTTGGCCTGCTGGGTATCACCGTGCCAGAGGAATTTGGTGGTGCAGAGATGGGATATCTCGCGCATGTGATCGCGGTCGAGGAAATCGCCCGCGCCTCTGCCTCTGTTTCGCTGTCGTATGGCGCACATTCAAACCTTTGCGTCAACCAGATCAAACTGAACGGAAACCAGGAGCAGAAAGAAAAATACTTGCCGGGTCTGATCTCTGGTCAGCATGTAGGTGCGCTCGCGATGAGCGAGGCCGGGGCAGGCTCTGACGTTGTGGGCATGAAGCTGCGGGCTGAAAAGAAAAACGGCTACTACACGCTGAACGGCACAAAATACTGGATCACCAACGGACCGGATGCAGATACCTTGGTGGTTTATGCAAAAACAGACCCCGACGCGGGGTCAAAAGGGATCACTGCCTTCCTGATCGAAAAATCGATGAAGGGGTTTTCCACCTCAAAGCATTTTGACAAGCTGGGAATGCGCGGCTCCAACACGGCAGAACTGGTGTTTGAAGACGTTGAAGTACCGTTTGAGAATGTTCTGGGCGAAGAGGGGCGCGGTGTTGCCGTTCTGATGTCAGGCCTTGATTATGAACGTGTCGTGCTTTCGGGCATCGGTACTGGCATTATGGCAGCCTGCCTTGACGAGGTGATGCCGTATCTTGCCGAGCGCAAGCAATTTGGCAAACCAATCGGGTCTTTCCAACTGATGCAGGGCAAGATCGCGGATATGTACACCGCAATGAACACTGCCCGCGCTTATCTTTATGAGGTCGCGAAAAGTTGTGATCGCGGGCAGGTCACGCGTCAGGACGCGTCTGCCTGTGTGCTCTACGCGTCTGAACAGGCCATGGTGCAGGCGCATCAGGCCGTGCAGGCCATGGGTGGGGCCGGGTTCATGAACGACAGCGTTGTCAGCCGCCTGTTTCGCGACGCGAAGCTCATGGAGATCGGCGCAGGTACCAGTGAAATTCGCCGCATGCTGATTGGACGCGAGTTGATGGGGGCGATGAGCTGATGCGTCTTCAGTCCCAAACCCTCACAACCTCTGAAGACTTCCTGCGTCGTCGCGACGTTAACCTACAAGCTCTTGAAACGGCGACAGAAGTTGCTGCACTCGCTGCGGCTGGCGGTGGCGAAAAGTCTCGCGCACGGCATTTGTCGCGGGGGAAAATGCTGCCGCGGGAACGTGTGGCGAACCTGCTTGATCCCGGCAGCCCGTTTCTTGAGGTTGGCGCAACGGCAGCGCATGGCATGTATGACGGTGCGGCCCCTTGTGCAGGTGTGATCGCCGGTGTCGGGCGTGTGCACGGCCACGAGGTTATGGTTGTCTGCAATGACGCCACCGTAAAAGGCGGAACCTATTACCCGATGACCGTCAAGAAACACCTGCGCGCACAGGAAATTGCCGAAGAATGCCATCTGCCCTGCATTTACCTCGTCGATAGTGGTGGCGCGAACCTGCCCAATCAGGACGAGGTGTTCCCGGACCGCGACCATTTTGGCCGGATTTTCTACAATCAGGCAAGGATGAGCGCCAAGGGCATTCCGCAGATTGCCGTTGTCATGGGGTCTTGTACCGCAGGCGGGGCCTATGTTCCGGCAATGTCTGACGTGACGATCATCGTGAAAGAACAAGGTACGATCTTCTTGGCAGGCCCGCCGCTTGTAAAGGCTGCAACGGGCGAGGTTGTAACCTCAGAAGACCTTGGCGGGGGTGATGTTCACACGCGCCTGTCAGGTGTCGCCGATTATCTGGCCGAGGATGACACTCACGCGCTGGCGCTTGCCCGCCGTACGGTTGAAAGCCTAAACCGGGCCAAACCGCAAACCGTTCAGTGGCAAACACCGGAAGAGCCCGCATATGATCCCGAGGAATTGCTGGGTGTTGTTCCGGTTGATCTGCGCACGCCCTATGACATTCGCGAGGTGATTGCGCGTATCGTTGACGGCTCGCGCTTTGATGAGTTCAAGGCGCGGTTTGGGGAAACGCTAGTGACCGGATTTGCGCATCTCAAAGGCTGCCCCGTTGGCATCATTGCCAATAACGGTGTGCTGTTCAGCGAGGCTGCACAAAAGGGCGCGCATTTCGTGGAATTATGCAGTCAACGGAATATTCCACTGTTGTTCCTGCAGAACATCACCGGTTTCATGGTTGGTCGCAAGTATGAGAACGAAGGTATCGCGCGCCACGGAGCCAAGCTTGTGACAGCAGTCGCCACAACGAATGTGCCAAAGATCACAATGGTTGTTGGCGGGTCCTTCGGTGCTGGCAACTACGGCATGGCGGGGCGGGCCTATCAGCCGCGTTTCATGTGGACATGGCCAAATTCACGCATCTCCGTGATGGGGGGCGAACAGGCGGCAGGGGTGCTTGCCACCGTGAAACGCGACGCGATTGAACGGGCAGGCGGGGAATGGTCAGCTGCGGAAGAAGCTGCTTTCAAACAGCCCACGATTGATATGTTCGAAGAACAATCTCACCCGCTCTACGCCTCGGCCCGGCTATGGGACGACGGCATCATTGACCCACGCAAAAGCCGCGATGTGCTGGCGCTTAGCCTGTCCGCCGCATTGTGCGCCCCGATTGAGGAGACACGCTTTGGCGTGTTCCGGATGTAAGTGAAAGATACGAATGACCCACCTCACAGATTTAGAGCAAGCTTGGCATTGGCCGCTTTTGTGCAATTCTGTCAGTGTGAAAATTGCTTCTCGAACCCGTTACAAGACTGATGCAAATGAAACACCAATTTCGTGTCTGCATTTGCCTTTTTGTGAGATTTTAACAGATCGGAAAGGCCGCGCTTTTCCCTTCCCACAGTAAGTTTTGCAAAAGAGAGATACAACATGATCGACACCAGACTGACCAGAATGTTCGACCTTAAATATCCGATTGTCTCGGCACCAATGGCGCTGGCCGCGGGGGGGAAGCTTGCCGCAGCAGTCAGTAAAGCGGGTGCATTGGGCCTTGTCGGAGGGGGTTATGGTAAAGGCGATTGGCTGGAAAAGGAAATCTCGGTCGCAGGGCAAACACCGGTTGGGTATGGGCTGATCACATGGGCCATCAAGGAAAACCCCGCAGCGCTTGAAACTGTATTGAGTGCAAATCCGCGTGCGGTGTTTCTTTCGTTTGATGACCCAACCCCGTATGTTGCCCGGATCAAAGATGCAGGCGTGCCACTTATTTGTCAGGTTCAGACACTGAAAGATGCTCAAAGCGCTGTTAGGGCCGGGGCGGACATACTGGTGGCGCAAGGCCGGGAGGCCGGGGGCCACGGCGAAACCCGAACGACGATGACGCTGGTGCCGGAAATATCAACATGGCTTGTCGATAATGCGCCTGATGTCTTGTTGCTGGCTGCGGGTGGCATTGCCGACGGGCGTGGATTGGCAGCAAGTCTGATGCTGGGTGCAGATGGCGTTGTAGTTGGTTCCAGACTTTGGGCGAGCAATGAATCCCTCGCGCATAAAAATATGATCTCCGCGGCCATTGCAGCAACGGGGGACGACACCATTCGGTCACCTGTTTCAGATATCGCGCGTAAGCTTGACTGGCCAGTGCGCTACACAGCGCATTCACTAAAGAACGATTTTACGGATCGGTGGCATGAAGATCAGGATGGGTTGTTAAAAGTTGCGGATGAAGAAGCCGAAAAATGGATGGCCGCGTGGCGTGCAGGCGATATTCGCAATGCCAGTACGATGGTTGGCGAATCCGCTGGACTGATCTTGGAACGTGGCCCAGCAGGTGAAATAATTGCCGCGATAGCGAGCGAAGCTGAAGTGCACCTGCGCAGGGGTGTAGAATTATTGGAGAGCTGAATGTTCACTAAAATCCTGATTGCCAACCGGGGCGAAATTGCCTGTCGTGTCATGGAAACGGCCCGTCGTCTGGGCGTGCGCACAGTTGCAGTTTATTCTGACGCCGACCGGGGTGCGAAACATGTCGCCATGGCGGATGAGGCCGTGCATATCGGCCCGCCGTCGCCCTCTGAAAGTTATCTTATGGGGGATAAAATCATTGCAGCCGCGCTTGAAACCGGGGCAGAGGCAATTCACCCCGGCTATGGCTTCCTTTCGGAAAACCCGGGTTTTGTTGATGCGGTCGAAGCTGTGGGTCTTGCGTTCATCGGCCCCTCAGCCAGCGCAATCCGTGCAATGGGCCTGAAAGATGCAGCCAAAGTGCTGATGGAAAAGGCTGGCGTGCCTGTCGTGCCGGGATACCACGGCGAAAATCAGGACCCGGAACATCTGTTTGGCGCTGCCGACACCATTGGGTACCCGGTTCTGATCAAGGCAGTTGCAGGCGGTGGCGGTAAAGGCATGCGTCTTGTCGAAGCGCCTGAAAAGTTCATGGAAGCTTTGATAAGCGCCAAGGGTGAGGCGAAAACCGCCTTTGGCAATGAAGCCGTCCTGATCGAAAAATACATCATCGCGCCGCGCCATATCGAGGTGCAGGTCTTTGGTGATGGCACTAAAGCCGTCCATTTGTTCGAGCGCGACTGTTCTCTGCAACGCCGCCACCAAAAGGTGATCGAAGAAGCGCCAGCCCCCGGCATGACAGAAGAAATGCGCGCTGCCATGGGTGCCGCAGGTGTCAGGGCCGCCGAGGCGATTGGTTACGCGGGTGCAGGTACGGTGGAATTCATCGTTGATGGATCACACGGTCTTCGCCCTGACGGGTTCTGGTTCATGGAAATGAACACGCGCCTTCAGGTCGAACACCCTGTAACCGAAGCGATTACCGGTGTTGATCTGGTCGAATGGCAATTGCGCGTTGCAAGCGGAGAGTCATTGCCTGCAAAGCAGGAAGACCTCAGCATCACGGGCCATGCGTTTGAGGCCCGGCTTTATGCAGAGGATGTGCCAAAAGGCTTTTTACCCGCCACGGGTACGTTGACGCATCTGCAATTTCCGGAAAACACACGTGCAGACAGCGGTGTTCGGGCAGGGGACACGATCTCGCCCTGGTACGACCCGATGATTGCAAAGCTGACAACCCATGGCTCGACACGTTCGGTTGCGTTGCACCAGATGGAACAGGCGCTTGCAAAGACAGAGGTTGCTGGCTCTGTCACCAATCTTGCTTTCCTGAGGGCGCTGACCCGGCACGAGGGGTTTGCCAAGGGCGATGTTGATACAGGCCTGATTGACCGCAATCTTGAAACGCTGGCGGTTGATCCCGTCCCTTGCAGTAAGACGCGCTCCCTGGCGGCACTTGGCCTGATGGGATTAAGTAAACCACAAGATCCATCTGCAGGGTTTACGCTCTGGGTGCCCACGCCGCAGGAGACGCAGTTTCGCTTCAAGGACAAAGACATCCGTGCCAAGGTCACAACGCTTGGCCCGTCTCTGTTTGACGTTGAACTGGCCGATATCTGCCACTGCGTTGAGCGGGCTGGCGATGTCTGGCTAGTGGATGGCGTTAAGACTGACGCGAATATCGTGCCGCTTGGCGCAGATGTCAGCGTGTTCTTTGGAAATGGCTATCATTTTCATGGGATTGACCCGCTTGATCGTGCAAGCGCCGCCTCGGGCGATGGCAACATTATCGAAGCACCGATGCCGGGGCTCGTGAAAGAGGTCTTTGTGAAAGTCGGCGCGAAAGTTTCAAAAGGCGACAGGCTTGCCGTTCTTGAGGCGATGAAGATGGAACATGCGCTGTTGGCGGCACGTGACGGTATTGTGGCCGAGGTGCTTACATCAGCAGGTGCGCAGGTCGAGGCCGGTGCTGCGCTCATCCAGCTCGAAAGCGAAGAAGAGGTTGCAGCATGATCCGACTACACCATGCGCATCAGGCGCGTTCCATGCGGGTCATCTGGCTGCTGGAAGAACTTGGTGTTGAATACGATCTCGTTCTGCATGATTTTTTCGACAAGTCCATGCGCAGTGCCGATTACCTCAAACTAAGCCCCGCGGGGCGCGTGCCTGCGCTGGAAATCGACGGCACATGCATGGTCGAAAGCGGCGCCATGATTGAGTTTCTCAGCGAAAAATTCCCGGCTGCCGGACTGGGCCGTGCAGTTGGCGATGCCGAGCGCGCCGAATGGCTGGATTGGCTGCACTACTCTGAAACCATCGGTCAACACTGCGCGAACCTCACGCAGGCACATATTGTTCTGTACGAAGACTGGATGCGATCTCCGACACAGATGAAACTGGAGGCGAAGCGGCTTGAAAAAACGATTGGCCGGATCGAAGCGCAGCTCGCTGATGGGCGGGACTGGTTGCTTGCGTCAGGCTTTAGCGCTGTAGATTGTTCAATTGCCTACGGGCTTTATGCAGGGCAACACTTTATTCGGCTTGACGATCTGCCCCGGACAGCCGCCTATTGGAAACGGTTCTCGGCGCGACCATCATTTGCCAAGGCCCTTCCGCCCGATGGCGTGCGGTTGCTTTATTCAAAACCGTTCTTTGAGGTGCCTGATGTCTGAATTTGTTGAAATATTTGAAGTAGGCCCCCGCGACGGTTTGCAGAATGAGGCGCGCGAAATCCCAACCGCCGAAAAGATAGCGCTTGTGGATTGCTTAAGCCGGGCTGGCTTTCAGCGGATTGAAGTTGGCTCTTTTGTTTCACCCAAATGGGTGCCGCAGATGGCAGACAGCGACGCGGTTTTGAAAGATATCAAGCGGGTTGATGGCGTGTCATATGCCGCTTTGGCGCCAAATATGCGTGGGTATGAAGGGGCGGTTGCTGCCAAGGTTGATGAAATTGCGATTTTTGCTTCCGCTTCTGAAGGGTTTTCCAAATCAAATATTAACGCAACGATTTCCGAAAGCATCGAACGGTTCAAACCCATTCTGAAAGCAGCGCGGCATATTGATATGCCAGTCCGCGGCTATGTTTCCTGTGTCACGGATTGCCCGTTTGATGGGCCGACCCCGCCCCAAAAGGTGGCAGAGGTGGCGGCCGAGCTGTTCGCGCTGGGCTGCTACGAGGTGTCGCTTGGCGATACCATTGGCAAAGGGACACCAGATTCGATTGCAAAAATGTTGCTTGCGGTGCTGAACGAGGTTCCACCGCACCGTCTGTCAGGTCACTACCACGACACGGGTGGGCGGGCGCTGGACAATATCGATGTGTCGTTGTCGATGGGCCTTCGGGTTTTTGATGGCGCGGTCGGCGGTCTTGGCGGGTGCCCCTATGCGCCCGGAGCTGAAGGCAATGTCGCGACCGAAGCCGTGAATGCGCATCTTGTGGCACTTGGGTATGACACAGGTCTTGATAGCGATGTGTTGGCGGAGGCGGCCACAATGGCGCGCGCAATGCGCACAGGCTGACGTTTAAAGACTTACAATTCGGCGGGGTTGAAATGTACAAAACTTTAAAGATTGATCAGGATACACGTGGCGTCGCAACGCTGACCCTGTCACGCGAAGACAAGCATAACGCGCTGTCCGAAGAGATGCTGATTGAACTTACCGACGCGGCCCGGGTGCTTGGCGATGATGACTCTGTTCGCGTTGTTGTTTTGACCGGTGCCGGGCGCAGTTTTTGCGCCGGAGGGGACCTGAAATGGATGCAGGATCAGGTTGCTGCAGACCCGACGACACGAAGCCTGAAGGCTCGAAAACTGGCCGAGATGCTGCAAGCGATGAATACAATGCCAAAACCATTGATTGGCCGTGTGCAGGGGCAGGCCTTTGGCGGTGGTGTTGGCATGATGTCCGTCTGTGATGTTGCTGTTGGCGTGACTGGCGCAAAGTTCGGTATGACGGAAACACGTCTTGGTCTGATCCCGGCAACCATCGGCCCCTATGTCGTTGCCCGAATGGGCGAAGCGATGGCGCGCCGCGTTTTCATGTCATCGCGAATTTTTGACGCTGACGAGGCCGTGACTCTTGGTTTGCTCGCTCGTGCTGTCAATCCGGACGAACTTGATACGGCGGTGGAATCAGAAGTTGTAGCTTACCTGAATTGCGCTCCCGGTGCCGTCGCAGACGCAAAGGCGCTGGTGCGATCATTGGGCGCGCCTATCACAGATGCGTTGATTGACGAAACAGTTGCGGCCCTTGCAGAGCGCTGGGACAGCCCCGAATCTGCCGAAGGAATTGGCGCGTTCTTTGAGAAAAGAAAGCCAAATTGGGTGAAATAGTCCGTTTTAGAAGCCCTGAAAATCTGTCTCAATGATCCGTGCAACACTTGTGCGGTCTTTCTTGCATTACTCGTGGAAACAGAGCCACCTTTGGTTGACCCCGCGATGAGGCGGGTTTAAACCCTCAAGAGCTAAGGCAAGCGCAAAGAACGCCATCCTTAAGGAGCCAAAAGTGGAAGACCTGCTAAGAGAGTATCTCCCGATCCTCGTTTTTCTGGGCCTGGCCGTTGGATTGGGAGTGGTGCTAATCCTTGCCGCTGTCATCCTTGCCGTCCGAAACCCTGATCCCGAAAAAGTCAGCGCATACGAATGTGGCTTTAACGCTTTCGACGATGCACGGATGAAGTTTGACGTCCGATTTTACCTCGTCGCCATTCTATTCATCATCTTCGATCTTGAAATTGCATTCCTCTTTCCATGGGCTGTTGCGTTCAAGGATGTGGGGCTGGTCGGGTTCTGGTCGATGATTGTGTTTCTTGGTGTGCTGACCATTGGCTTTGCATACGAATGGAAGAAAGGGGCGCTTGAATGGGAGTGACAACCTCTGCCAATACGGCTGGTGTCGACATGGATGTCGCAACACAAACCCTGAACCGCGAACTTCAGGACAAGGGCTTCTTGCTGAGTTCGACCGAAGACATCATTAACTGGGCACGCACCGGTTCATTGCACTGGATGACCTTTGGTCTGGCGTGTTGTGCGGTTGAAATGATGCACACGGCGATGCCGCGCTATGATGTTGAACGTTACGGGTTTGCCCCACGTGCAAGCCCACGTCAGTCTGACGTAATGATTGTCGCGGGAACGCTGACCAACAAAATGGCTCCGGCACTGCGCAAGGTTTACGACCAGATGCCAGAGCCCCGGTATGTGATTTCCATGGGGTCCTGCGCAAATGGTGGCGGTTATTACCACTACAGCTATTCTGTCGTGCGCGGATGTGACCGGATTGTTCCGGTTGATATTTACGTACCCGGCTGTCCCCCGTCCGCAGAGGCGCTGCTTTACGGTATCCTGCAACTGCAACGCAAAATTCGCCGCACCGGCACGATAGTAAGGTAAGGGGTTAACATGTCCGAAGCACTACAAGAGCTTGGCGCGCACGTAGAACTGAAACGCCCCAATGCAGTGTTGTCCCACGAGATTGCACACGGAGAACTGACGATTTCCGTCGTTCCGAGCGCGCTGGTTGATTTCGTTGAATTTTTAAAGAGCGATCGTAGTTGCCGTTTTTCCTCACTAGTCGATATTACGGCTGTCGATTACCCTACACGCGATAAACGTTTCGACGTGGTTTACCATTTTCTGTCGATGTACCAGAACCACCGCATCCGTCTGCGGGTGAGCATGCGTGAGGATGATATGGTTTCCTCGATCTGCGAGGTGCACCCAAGCGCGAACTGGTTTGAACGCGAAGTCTTTGACATGTTCGGTATTCTGTTTTCCGGGCATCCGGATTTGAGGCGCATTTTGACGGACTATGGCTTTCGCGGTCATCCGCTGCGTAAGGATTTTCCCACCACGGGATACACCGAAGTTCGCTATGACGAAGAACAAAAGCGCGTCGTCTATGAGCCGGTAAATCTGGTTCAGGAATACAGGCAATTTGATTTCATGTCTCCATGGGAAGGTGCGGAATACATCCTTCCGGGTGACGAGAAAAACGAACAGGCCAAAGGGTAACGCGCATGGGGCAGGCGACGTTGATGTTTGGGATGGGTGCAACAAAAGCGGGGACCAGTTGGCTCCACCGTTATCTGAGCAATCATCCTGAATGTAAGATGTCCGACCCCAAAGAGCTTCATTATTTTGATCGTCTGGAAGACAACAAAATCGAAAGAGCGGTGAAAAAGCTGGATCAGCGCATAGACGCGATTGGTAAAGTGCTGAGAGAAAACGAAGATCTGAAGCTTTGGCGCAAATGGCGTCATCGCAGAAACCTGATGGAATGGCGCAAAGTTTTGACCGAAAACGGCGAAAACACAGACGCTTATCTGAGGTTTCTGTACCGCGATGCTGATCGCGCGCGTTTGGTTGGTGAAATAACCCCGTCTTATTCGTTGCTGCCAGAGTCGCGGATGCGGCAAATGGCGAATCTGCCGGTGGAAACGCTATTTGTTTATGTCCTGCGCGACCCGGTTGAACGGCTCTGGTCCAATGTGCGAATGATAGCAGATCGACGCGCGGGTTCTCCGGAAAAGGTGAAACGTGTCGCGCATCGGCTGATCACGAAAGTTATCGAAGGTACAGAGGTTGCTGCGACCAAGCGGTCTGACTATGCGAATTCTCTTAGAAAGATGGATGCCGCGTTACCGAAGGGATCGTTGCTTGTCGAATTCTTTGAACGTCTCTTTTCGGAAGAGGCCCTTACAAAACTCTGCAAGTTTTTGGGCATTTATTATCGACCAGGCGATCTGACCGGATATGTTCACAAGGGCATTGAAATTCCCATGGAAGACAGTGCAAGGAATGCGCTTCAGCGTGTTCTTGCCCCGCAATATGCGTTTGTGGAACAGCGGTTTGGCTCGCTTCCCGAAAGCTGGAAACAGAATATGGTAAAGGTGTGACATGATGGACGGCACCAAATTCGATGACGCTCAGACGGGCGAACAGAAGATTCGGAATTTCAACATTAACTTTGGGCCGCAACACCCTGCAGCCCACGGGGTTTTGCGCCTTGTGCTGGAACTGGATGGCGAGATTGTAGAACGGTGTGATCCGCACATCGGACTTTTGCATCGCGGCACTGAGAAGTTGATGGAAAGCCGCACCTATCTGCAGAACCTGCCGTATTTTGACCGCCTCGACTATGTTGCACCGATGAATCAGGAACATGCCTGGTGTCTGGCGATTGAAAAGCTGACTGGTACCGCCGTTCCGCGCCGTGGCAGCCTGATCCGGGTTCTTTACTGTGAAATAGGCCGAATTTTGAACCACCTGCTGAACGTCACTACGCAAGCCATGGATGTCGGTGCGCTGACACCGCCGCTTTGGGGTTTTGAAGAGCGTGAAAAACTGATGGTATTTTACGAGCGCGCTTGTGGTGCACGGCTTCACGCGGCTTATTTCCGCCCCGGTGGTGTACATCAGGACCTGCCGGATGACCTGTTGAACGATATCGAAGAATGGGCGGGTGAATTTCCGCGGGTGCTTGACGATATTGACGGGCTGTTGACCGAAAACCGCATTTTTAAGCAGCGCAACGCTGATATTGGCGTCGTGACAGAACAGGAAATCCTTGATTGGGGGTTTTCGGGTGTCATGGTGCGCGGTTCTGGCCTGCCGTGGGATTTGCGGCGCAGCCAACCCTATGAATGTTACGACGAGTTTGATTTCCAGATCCCGATTGGTAAAAACGGCGACTGCTACGACCGTTACCTCTGCCGGATGCAGGAAATGCGGGAATCCCTTTCAATCATCACGCAGGCGATTGCCAAGCTGAGAGTCGAAAAGGGCGATGTGCTGGCGCGTGGCAAGCTGTCGCCACCATCACGCGGTGAAATGAAAACCTCTATGGAAGCGCTTATTCACCACTTCAAACTCTATACCGAAGGTTTCCATGTGCCTGCGGGTGAAGTTTATACCGCAGTCGAAGCCCCAAAAGGTGAATTCGGCGTCTATCTGGTTGCTGATGGTACGAACAAACCGTACCGCAGCAAAATTCGCGCGCCAGGGTTTTTGCATCTGCAGGCGATGGACCATGTCGCAACCGGCCACCAATTGGCTGATGTCGCCGCGATCATCGGGACTATGGACGTTGTTTTTGGGGAGATCGACAGGTGAGCGCAACTTTCACTCTTTCGTTGCTGAGCCTGATGGCTGCAAGCATTACTGTGGCCTTTGTAAAGGTCATTCTGAAGCCGAAACCAGTGGCAGCAGTTGCCCGCAATGTTAAAGCGTCCGGCGCAATGAATTTCACGGGGACACGATAAGCCTATGCTCCGCAGATTATACCACAAGCAACCCGATACATTCGCCTTCACCCCGGCCAACCTGGCATGGGCTGAAGGGCAAATAACCAAATACCCCGAGGGCCGTCAGGCAAGCGCGATCATCCCGCTGCTCTGGCGCGCGCAGGAACAGGAAGGCTGGCTGACCCGCCCGGCGATTGAACATATCGCTGATATGCTGGGGCTCGCATATATTCGCGCACTTGAAGTTGCATCCTTCTATTTCATGTTTCAACTGCAACCTGTTGGTTCCGTTGCACATATTCAAATATGCGGAACCACGTCCTGCATGATTTGCGGCGCGGAAGACCTGATTGGTATCTGTCGCGAGGTTATTGCCGACAAATCACATCAACTGTCCGAAGACGGTAAGTTTAGCTGGGAAGAGGTCGAATGCCTTGGGGCCTGCACAAACGCACCAATGGCGCAGATCGGCAAAGACTATTACGAAGACCTTACGGCCGACCGGTTTCGCGAAATCCTGAACGAACTTGCTGAAGGCAAGGTTCCGGTCCCGGGTCCTCAGAACGGGCGGTTCGCGGCAGAACCGTTGGCGGGCCTGACATCGCTGACTGAATATGAAAGTGGGCGCACGCAATATAACGGCTCGGCTCAACTCTCGGTTGATCTTGGTGACACGGTTAAGCGCATTGATGGCACCGAAGTCCCGTTGTTGACGCCGTGGCTTGGCAAGACCGCAAAGAAGCCAGCGGCAAAAAAGCCAGCCGCTAAGAAAACAACGCCAAAATCAGCCACCAAGGCTGCCGCCGCACCACCTGCGCAGAAAAAACCACGGACCATGAAGGCACCGCGAAAAACGGGCGCAGATGATCTGAAAAAAATCAAAGGCGTGGGACCAAAGCTGGAAGCACTGCTTCACAGCCTCGGTTTCTATCATTTTGACCAGGTTGCGAAATGGAGCGCTGCCGAGGTTGTCTGGGTTGATGAAAACCTTGAAGGTTTTAAAGGACGCGTGTCACGCGACGGATGGGTTGAACAAGCTAAAGTTCTCGCCGCTGGCGGTGAGACGGAATTTTCTAAGAAAGTTGGGAAGGGCGACGTTTACTGACAGCTTTCCCCGCTGAGTGGACCATAAGTACGATGAAGAAACATGCAGATCATAAAAAGCCGGAGCTGTCACCAGACAGCCCATCCTGCATGTCTGTTGTAACACTAGGTTTAAAGGGGGGAATGACTATTGGATTCTGAATCAAAGGGTGAACTGTTTTCTTGCACCAATCTGTGCTGGCTTGCCGGTGTGTTTCTTGGGATCATGACTTTTCTAGTGCTAAACGGGCGCTTTGGCGTAAATGGACTTGTTTCGTTGGTGCTTGCCGTTGTCGTCTGTGCCGCATTAGGTTGGTTTCTGGCACGCTACTTTTGCTCTGGGTCCATGGCTGTTACTTCTGGTGGGCACGCGCGCCATCAACACGATATTGATGCTTCTCCTGCGGATGTCGCCGCTGTTGACCGGGTCGGACAGAGCGAACTGGCCGCAACACCCCCGACACCAAAGGTAGCTAAGCACGTTTCATCTGCTTCTTTGGCGTCTTCTGATGCGACTGCAAAGGCCGCACCCGCGTCAAAACCTGCCGCGAAAGCTAAACCCGCCGCGAAATCTAAGCCTGCTACAAAGGCCAAGCCAGCAGCGAAACCAAAAGCGACCGCTGCTGCGAAACCGGCCCGGGCGTCTGTTGCTGCAGATGGAAAACCAGAAACGCTTAAGAAAGCGCGCGCAGGCGGAGCAGATGATCTTAAGCGCATTAGCGGAGTTGGACCAAAGCTTGAACAGACGCTGAATGAACTTGGATTTTACCATTTTGACCAAGTCGCCGCTTGGCGGAAGAAAGAAGTCGAATGGGTCGATACGCGCCTGAAATTCAAAGGTCGGATCGAACGGGATGAATGGATTAAACAGGCCAAAAAACTGGCCAGGGAAACAAAGTAAAGAGTTGTGAAGACACTTACACCCGAACAGGAAAAAGCTTTGGCGCGCCAAGCAAGGACAGTGTCCTTTGTCATCGCGGCGACGATGATCCTGTGGATGGGCGTACAATGGATAGGGGGAAAACTCGGCCTTGAAGCACGCTATGTGTTTCTGGCCGACCTCTCGGCACTGGCGGCTTTTATCTGGGCGTTGGTTGTAATTTATCAGATCTGGCGCAAGCGCCGGAACAATTAAAGGAATGTCGGGCGTACTTGCCTGATGAGCGAAGGAAAATGGCATGCTGAAAGATCAGGACCGGATCTTTACAAATCTCTACGGGATGCACGACCGAACCCTTAAAGGGGCCAAGGCGCGCGGCCATTGGGATGGCACCGACAAGTTGATCAAGAGCGGTCGCGACTGGGTTGTGGAACAGGCGAAAGCGTCTGGTCTGCGTGGTCGCGGTGGCGCTGGCTTTCCGACCGGCCTGAAATGGTCATTCATGCCGAAAGAAAGCGATGGTCGCCCGGCCTATCTTGTTATTAACGCTGACGAATCCGAGCCCGGAACCTGTAAAGACCGCGAGATTATGCGCCATGATCCGCACACGCTGATCGAAGGGGCCTTACTTGCCTCTTTCGCGATGGGCGCGCATGCGAGCTATATCTACATCCGGGGCGAATTTATTCGCGAGCGCGAGGCGCTGCAGGCGGCAATCGACGAATGCTATGACGCCGGACTTCTGGGTAAAAACGCCGCTAAATCCGGCTGGGACTTTGACCTATACCTCGTGCACGGTGCTGGGGCTTACATCTGTGGTGAAGAAACTGCGCTGCTGGAAAGCCTTGAAGGCAAAAAGGGCATGCCGCGGATGAAACCGCCGTTCCCGGCAGGGGCGGGGCTTTATGGTTGCCCGACCACGGTGAACAACGTTGAATCAATTGCAGTCGTTCCTACGATCCTGCGGCGCGGGCCTGAGTGGTTTTCCTCTTTCGGTCGCCCGAACAACGCCGGAACCAAGCTGTTCGGTATTTCCGGCCACGTGAATAATCCCTGTGTGGTTGAAGAATCCATGTCTATCCCGCTTCGCGAGTTGCTGGAACGTCACTGTGGCGGCGTGCGCGGTGGCTGGGATAATCTCAAGGCTGTTATTCCCGGCGGGTCATCAGTTCCGCTATTGCCGCGCGACGTCGCGGACGAAGCGATCATGGATTTTGACTGGCTGCGCGAGCAACGCTCGGGTCTTGGCACAGCGGCGGTGATAGTGATGGACCAGTCGACCGACGTGATCAAGGCGATCTGGCGGCTGAGCAAGTTCTACAAACACGAAAGCTGTGGCCAGTGCACCCCATGCCGCGAAGGCACCGGTTGGATGATGCGTGTGATGGACCGGTTGGTGACGGGCGAGGCAGAGGTCGAAGAAATCGACATGCTGCTTGACGTAACCAAGCAGGTTGAAGGGCACACCATCTGCGCGCTTGGTGATGCAGCAGCCTGGCCCATTCAGGGTCTGATCCGCCATTTCCGGAATGAGATCGAGGATCGTATCAAACACAAGCGGACCGGACGGGTCAGCGCGGTGGCGGCGGAGTAATGTTTAAGCGCACCTTCCATATCGCGGTTGTTTCGCTGTTTGTCAGCACGCTGAGCGTGCAGGCGGCGGCGTTGCGCGAAAATGAAGGGGTCACAAACCGCTTGGTTCTTGCCGGGATTGTCAAGGAAATCTACAAGAAATGCCCGACAATTTCCGTACGCAAACTGCGCGGGTTTATGTACCTGCGCTCTATCTACAATTACGCTGTAGACCAAGGTTTCAGCCACGAAGAAATCGAAGCATACGTTGAAAACGAAGAAGAAGAGGCACGCTTGCTCGTGCATGTGAACACTTGGCTTTCAAACCGCGGTGCGGTTGAAGGCAACCCTGAAAGCTATTGTGCGATCGGCAAGGCGGAAATTGACGCCGAAAGCCCGATCGGCAAATTTCTGAGGACGGATTAGGACATGACTGACCTAAGAAAAATTATCATTGACGAAACAGAGGTCGAGGTCGACCCGTCGATGACCCTTATTCAGGCATGTGAGCAGGCGGGAGTTGAAATCCCACGCTTTTGCTACCACGAGCGGTTGACCATCGCTGGCAACTGCCGGATGTGTCTGGTTGAGGTTGTGGGTGGGCCACCCAAACCTGCGGCATCCTGCGCGATGCAGGTCAAAGATTTGCGCCCGGGCCCAGAGGGCCAGCCGCCAGTCGTTAAGACCAATTCACCGATGGTGAAAAAAGCGCGTGAAGGTGTGATGGAGTTCATGCTGATCAACCACCCGCTTGATTGCCCGATCTGCGACCAGGGCGGGGAATGTGACCTTCAGGATCAGGCCATGGCCTATGGTCTGTCCGGCAGCCGCTATGATCTGCCAAAACGGGCCTGCGATGATCTTGATCTTGGCCCGCTTGTCGCAACAACCATGACACGCTGTATTTCCTGCACGCGCTGCGTGCGGTTCACCTCTGAAGTTGCCGGTATCACCCAGATGGGCCAGACCGGACGCGGCGAAGATGCGGAAATCACCAGTTATTTGAACCAGACACTGGATTCGAACCTTCAGGGCAACATCATTGACCTTTGCCCGGTGGGTGCGCTGACATCTAAACCTTATGCATTCACCGCCCGGCCATGGGAGCTGACCAAGACGGAAACCCTCGACGTAATGGATGCTTTGGGTTCAAACATCCGCGTCGATACCAAAGGGCGTGAAGTCAAACGCATCCTGCCGCGCAACCACGATGGTGTGAACGAAGAGTGGATTTCTGACAAAACGCGTTTTGTCTGGGACGGCTTGCGTCGTCAGCGGCTCGACACGCCTTACATTCGTGAAAACGGAACGCTGCGCGAAGCGAGCTGGGGTGAGGCATTGAATGCTGTCGCTGCTGCGATGAAGGGCAAGAAGGTTGCGGGTCTCGTTGGCGATCTGGTTCCTGTTGAGGCAGCTTATGGATTGAAAGCGCTTGTCGAAGCTCAAGGCGGGAATGTTGAGTGCCGCACAGACGGTGCGAAATTGCCGGAAGGCAACCGTTCCGGTTATGTCGGTACAGCAAGTATCGAAGATATTGATAACGCGCAGATGATTCAGCTGATCGGCTGTAATCCACGCGTAGAAGCGCCGGTATTAAACGCCCGTATCCGCAAGGCATGGACCAACGGCTGCAATATTGGTCTGGTCGGTGAAGCCGTTGATTTAACATATGATTATGTTCACGTCGGCACGGATCGCGCCGCATTGGTTGAACTGAATGAAAAAGACATCGGTGCTGCCAAAGGTATGAACTCTATCGTGATTATCGGGCAGGGTGCCTTGCTTGAAGCAGATGGCGAAGCGGTGCTGTCTCAGGCGATGAAACTCGCCGAAAACACAGAGTCCAAGTTCATGGTGCTTCACACGGCGGCGGGCCGGGTTGGGGCAATGGATGTGGGCTGTACGACCGAAGGCGGGCTTACGGCAGCACTTGATGGAGCCGAAGTGGTCTACAATCTGGGTGCCGATGAAGTTGAAGTGAACGCCGGACCGTTTGTGATTTATCAGGGCAGCCACGGGGATCGTGGTGCACATCGCGCTGATATCATCCTGCCGGGTGCAGCTTATACAGAAGAGCAGGGATTGTTTGTGAATACCGAAGGGCGGCCACAACTTGCATTACGTGCCGGTTTCGCGCCGGGTGACGCAAAGGAAAACTGGGCGATCCTGCGGGCCCTCTCTGCAGAACTGGGTGCGACATTGCCTTACGACAGTCTTGCAGCACTGCGCAAAGCACTTGTTGCGGAGGTTCCGCATTTGGCGGCAATTGATGGCGTTGCTGAGAATAAATGGAAACGGGTGCCGCTGCGCAAACCTGCCAAAGCAGATTTCCGCAACGTGATCACGGATTTCTACCTGACAAACCCAATTGCGCGCGCGTCAGAGTTGATGGCAGAGCTGTCGGCAATTTCTAGAGCGCGGACAAATACCCCGATGGCTGCGGAATAAGAATGATGCGTCTCTTTCATAATGTGGCCCTTGGCCTTGCCCTGCTGGGCGGGGTGGCAGCCTGTGCATCGGTGGAAGAGCCTACTCAGGCCAGTCATGACCCAAGCTACATGGGGATAGAGACCCGGCTTCTTGACGGTGACCTAGTTGCCTTTCTGGTCGAGATGTCGGGCGCACGTACGAATGAGGACGTAGCGGAATACGCAAAATGCGCGGCAGCGCAGTATGCATTGATCCGCGGCTATGGATTTGCGCGACATGTGCGCACAAACGTAGCGAATGAGGGTGGCGTTTGGCGGGGGGATGCTGTTTATACCATCTCGCCAGCATTGCCACGAGGGCTAAGAACAATTGACGCAGAAGTTGTTGTACAAAACTGCGCCGAAACTGGGATACCGACGGTGTGAGGACCTATGGCTGAATTTCTTTCCACCCCACTGGGAACATTGGTGATCATCTTGGCGCAATGCCTTGCGGTGATGGGCTTTGTGATGATTTCGCTGCTGTTTCTGGTTTATGGTGACCGGAAGATCTGGGCCGCCGTGCAAATGCGCAAAGGACCAAACGTTGTTGGGGCCTTTGGTTTGCTGCAATCGGTGGCGGACGCGCTGAAATATGTGGTGAAAGAGGTTGTTATTCCGGCGGGTGTTGACCGGCCGGTTTTCATCCTTGCCCCGCTTGTTTCCTTTGTTCTGGCAATGATTGCCTGGGCGGTTATTCCATTCAACGACGGCTGGGTATTGTCAGATCTGAACGTCGCAATCCTATACGTGTTCGCAGTTTCCTCGCTTGAGGTGTACGGCGTGATCATGGGGGGCTGGGCGTCAAACTCGAAATACGCGTTCCTTGGCAGTCTGCGGTCCGCCGCGCAGATGATTTCTTATGAGGTTTCTATTGGCCTCATCATTGTTGGGGTCGTGATCTCAAGTGGGTCGCTGAACTTTGGCGATATCGTGCGGGCGCAAGACGGCGACTACGGCTTCTTCAGCTGGTACTGGTTGCCGCATTTCCCGATGGTGTTCCTGTTCTTTATCTCTGCCCTTGCAGAAACGAACCGCCCACCCTTTGACCTGCCAGAAGCTGAATCAGAGCTCGTCGCGGGTTATCAGGTCGAATATTCCGCAACGATGTTCCTTCTGTTCATGGCGGGTGAATATATCGCGATCTTCCTGATGTGCGCGCTGACAAGCCTGTTGTTCTTTGGCGGTTGGCTGTCACCAATCCCCGGTCTGCCGGATGGCGTGCTGTGGATGTTTGGCAAGATGTGTTTCTTCTTCTTCATCTTCGCGATGGTCAAGGCCATCACACCACGCTACCGCTATGACCAGCTGATGCGGATTGGCTGGAAAGTCTTCCTGCCGCTGTCACTGGGATGGGTCATACTGGTCGCGTTCTTTGCACAATACGGTGCTTTCGGCGGGGCCTATGCCCGCTGGGCGATTGGGGGCTAAGAGAATGGCAATGGATTATACCCGCGCAGTTAAATACTTCCTGCTGTTTGATTTCATCAAAGGCTTTGGGCTTGGGCTGAAGTATTTTTTCGCACCCAAAGCAACGTTGAATTATCCGCATGAAAAGGGCCCGCTGTCCCCCCGGTTTCGCGGTGAACACGCGCTGCGCCGTTATCCGAACGGTGAAGAACGCTGCATCGCCTGCAAACTGTGCGAGGCTGTTTGCCCGGCGCAGGCGATCACGATTGACGCAGAACCCCGCGATGACGGCTCTCGACGCACGACGCGCTATGACATCGACATGACCAAATGCATTTACTGCGGTTTTTGCCAAGAGGCCTGCCCGGTGGATGCGATTGTTGAAGGTCCGAATTTTGAATTTTCAACCGAAACCCGCGAAGAGCTGTTCTATGACAAGGCAAAACTCTTGTCGAACGGTGACCGCTGGGAAGCAGAAATTGCCCGCAACCTTGAACTGGACGCACCCTACCGATGAGTGATGCAAAGAACCCTTTTGAAGAGATGATGGCCCGGGCGCAGGAAATGGCGAAATCCATGAATCCGGCTATGGAGTCCTTTACGCCTAAGGGGTTCGAAGCACTTTGGCCAACGATGCCAAAAGACCTCATGGAACTGGCCTTTGGCAACGCAGTCAACAAAGACGGGCTGGATGCAAAGACCCGGCTGCTGATTACGATTGCAGCTCTGACCATGCAGGGGGCTCAGGCCGATACGCAAGTTCGCCTGACGGTGCGCCACGCGCTAGAGGCCGGGGCAAAGAAACAAGAGATTGTCGAAACCATTGGCCAGATGTCGATGTTTGCCGGAATTCCTGCCATGACCCGTGCACTACAGCTTGCACAAGAAGTTATGGGCGAAATAGAGGATGACAAGTCATGACCTTAACCGCATTTGCGTTTTATGTGTTTGCCATAACCGTAGTGACCTCTGGTCTGTTTGTGGTTGTGTCCAAGAACCCGGTTCATTCGGTTCTTTGGCTGATCCTTTCGTTTCTGAGTTCCGCAGGATTGTTTGTGCTTCTTGGCGCTGAATTCGTCGCGATGCTGCTGGTCATTGTCTATGTTGGCGCGGTCGCGGTTTTGTTCCTGTTTGTTGTCATGATGCTGGATGTGGATTTTGCCGAACTGAAGGCAGAGATGGCGAAATACGTACCACTTGCCCTGTTGATTGGTGTTGTTTTGCTTATGCAGCTTGGCATGGTGCTTGGCACCTGGACATCATCAGAGGCGGCAATGGATCTGCGTGGGGCCGTTGCCCCCGCGATTGAAGGGACGCATAACACGGCCGCTTTGGGCCGGTTGATCTATGACGACTACATTTACCTGTTCCAGGCAGCGGGTTTGATTTTGCTGGTTGCGATGATTGGCGCGATTGTTCTGACACTGCGCCACCGTCCAAACATCAAGCGACAAAACGTTATGGCCCAGATGCACCGTGATCCGGCCAAGGCGATGGAACTGAAAGATATGAAACCGGGGCAGGGGCTGTGAACCTTTGGCTGATCATCGGTGTTGCGATGATCGTTTTTGGAGTAGCGGTCCGGCAACGCCGGAAAAAAGACGAAGAAGATAAGGACTGAGGGACAGATGATCGGAATTGAACATTATCTTGCGGTGGCCGCGGCATTATTCGTCATCGGCATCTTTGGCATCTTCCTCAACAGGAAGAATGTGATCGTGATCCTGATGTCGGTGGAACTGATGCTACTTGCGGTCAATATCAACCTGGTCGCCTTTTCGGCACATCTGGGGGATCTGGTCGGGCAGGTCTTTACCATGTTCGTCCTGACCGTTGCCGCAGCTGAAGCGGCGATCGGTCTTGCGATCCTTGTATGTTTCTTCCGTAACCGCGGCACGATCGCGGTTGAAGATGTCAACGTGATGAAGGGGTAGCGGATCATGGAAACCATCATCCTGTTTGCACCTCTGGTTGGCGCGATCATCGGCGGCTTTGGCTGGCGCATTATCGGCGAAAAGGGCGCGATGATCCTGACGACGGGGCTGTTGTTTTTGGCCGCGTTTCTTAGTTGGATTGTGTTCCTTGGCTTTGACGGGGAAACCCAGCAAATCCACATTATGCGCTGGATTGAAAGTGGTACGCTTAGCACCGACTGGGCGATCCGGCTTGATCGACTGACCGCAACAATGCTGATCGTTGTCACGACGGTCTCAAGCCTCGTTCACCTCTATTCCTTTGGCTACATGGACAATGATCCGCAATGGAAAGAGGGCGAAAGCTATAAGCCACGCTTCTTTGCGTACCTCAGCTTTTTCACCTTCGCGATGTTGATGCTGGTGACGGCAGACAACCTAGTGCAGATGTTCTTTGGCTGGGAAGGCGTTGGTGTCGCATCCTATCTGTTGATCGGGTTTTACTACCGTAAGCCAAGCGCGAATGCCGCCGCGATCAAAGCGTTCGTTGTGAACCGGGTTGGTGACTTTGGGTTTGCACTTGGTATCTTTGGCCTGTTCTTTCTGGTCGACAGCATCCGGCTTGAAGATGTCTTTGCGGCTGGTCCGATGCTGGCTGATACAACACTGCATTTCCTCTGGACCGATTGGAACGCTGCAAACCTGCTTTGCTTCCTGCTGTTTGTCGGGGCGATGGGTAAATCTGCACAGCTGTTCCTGCACACCTGGTTGCCCGATGCGATGGAAGGTCCAACACCCGTTTCGGCCCTGATCCACGCCGCCACCATGGTGACAGCTGGCGTCTTCCTTGTCTGCCGTATGTCGCCGATCATGGAGTATGCGCCTGCCGCGACGACATTTATTGTGATCATCGGCGCGAGCACAGCGTTTTTTGCCGCGACCGTGGGGCTTGTACAGAATGACATCAAGCGCGTGATCGCCTATTCAACCTGTTCACAGCTTGGCTACATGTTTGTGGCGGCAGGTGTTGGTGTTTACTCGGCTGCGATGTTCCATCTGCTGACCCACGCGTTCTTTAAGGCATCTCTGTTTCTTTGTGCCGGTTCCGTTATCCACGCGATGCATCATGAACAAGACATGCGGAACTATGGCGGTTTGCGCAAAAAGATTCCCTATACCTATTGGGCAATGATGATTGGCACGCTGGCCATTACCGGGGTTGGCATTCCGCTGACGACAATCGGTTTTGCTGGTTTCCTGTCGAAGGATGCTATTATCGAAAGCGCGTTTGGTGCGCATTCAGCTGCTGGCAATTACGCCTTCTGGATGCTTGTTATCGCGGCTGGGATGACATCATTCTACAGCTGGCGCCTGATGTTCATGACATTCTTTGGCGAGGCGCGTGGCGACAAACACACCCATGACCATGCACATGAAAGCCCAATGACGATGCTGATCCCGCTTGGGGTGCTGAGCATTGGCGCAGTTTTCGCTGGGATGGTTTGGTACGGCTCCTTCTTCGGTGACCATGATCAGGTCAACGAGTTCTATGGTGCGCCGACACACGAAGTTGCGATGGCCGAAGGTGGCCACGGCGAAGACGCGACGGATACAAGCCATGGAGAGGCGACAACCGAAACCGCTGATCACGGAACCGCAGCAACCACCGAGAGCCATGATGAGACCGCAACTGCGGATACAGGTCACGGTGACGATGCGCTTGCTGACGCCGGGCATGCTATGGCGACAGCACCGGTTGGTGCGGTCTTTACCCACCCCGACAACCATGTGATGGACAATGCCCACCACGCACCAAACTGGGTTAAAGTTTCACCCTTTATCGCGATGGTTCTGGGGTTAGGGCTTGCTTACTTGTTCTACATTGTGAACCCAAGCCTGCCGCGTCGCCTGGCCGAAAGCCAGCGTCCGGCGTACCTGTTCCTGCTGAACAAATGGTACTTTGACGAAGCGTATGACTTTCTGTTCGTTCGCTCTGCCAAGGCGCTTGGCCGGTTTCTGTGGAAGCGGGGTGATGGCAATATCATCGACGGCACTCTTAATGGGGTGGCAATGGGAATTATCCCGTTCTTCACCCGTCTCGCGGGTCGGGCGCAGTCCGGCTATCTGTTCCATTACGCCTTTGCCATGGTGATCGGGATCGTAATCCTCGTCACATGGATGACGATCAGCGGAGGGGCTGAATAACATGGAAAATCTTCTTTCCATCGTCACGTTTATTCCGCTGTTGGCGGCCGTAATTCTGGCTCTTTTTCTGCGCGGTGATGACGCGCCTGCACAACGAAATGCAAAATGGGTCGCTCTGCTTGCAACCTCTGCGACGTTTATCGTGTCCCTGTTCCTGCTCAGTGGATTTAACCCCGACGATACTGGCTTTCAGTTCGTCGAGGAGAAATCTTGGATTATCGGGCTGACCTATAAGATGGGCATTGACGGGATCAGTTTGCTGTTTGTCATGCTGACAACTTTCCTGATGCCGCTGGTGATCGCCGCATGTTGGGATGTGAATACGCGCGTCAAAGAATACATGATTGCCTTTCTGGTTCTGGAAACGCTTATGCTTGGCGTGTTCTGTGCGTTGGACCTTGTGCTGTTCTATCTATTCTTTGAGGGCGGGCTCATTCCGATGTTCCTGATCATTGGCATCTGGGGTGGGGCGAACCGGATTTATGCTTCGTTCAAGTTTTTCCTTTATACCTTCCTCGGATCAGTCCTGATGCTGGTTGCGATGATCGCAATGTATGTGGATGCAGGCACAACCGATATTCAGGCCTTGCTGACGCATACTTTCGGGTCGGAAACGATTTCTGTCATGGGCTTTCAGGTCATAGGCGGATTGCAGACTGTATTGTGGGTCGCGTTTTTTGCGTCTTTCGCAGTCAAGATGCCAATGTGGCCCGTTCACACCTGGCTTCCTGATGCGCACGTTCAGGCCCCAACTGCCGGGTCTGTGGTGCTGGCGGCGATCCTGTTGAAAATGGGCGGGTATGGTTTCCTTCGATTCAGCCTGCCAATGTTCCCCGTCGCCTCTGACATTCTTGGGCCATTCGTTCTTTGGATCAGCGTGATCGCAATTATCTACACCTCGTTTGTTGCGCTGGTGCAGGAAGACATGAAAAAGCTGATCGCGTATTCGTCAGTTGCCCACATGGGTTATGTCACGATGGGTATTTTTGCAGCCAATCAGCAGGGTATTGATGGCGCGATTTTCCAGATGCTCAGCCACGGCTTTATCTCTGGAGCGCTCTTCCTTTGTGTGGGCGTGATTTATGACCGAATGCACACCCGTGACATTGATGCCTATGGCGGCCTCGTGAACCGGATGCCAGCCTATGCGCTGATCTTCATGTTCTTTACGATGGCGAACGTTGGCCTGCCCGGCACCTCCGGGTTCATTGGTGAATTCCTTGTGCTGATCGGTATTTTCCAGGTTAACACGTGGGTTGCGATGTTTGCCACAACCGGTGTGATCCTGTCTGCCGCTTATGCTCTATGGCTGTATCGCCGGGTCGTCATGGGAGATTTGATAAAAGAGTCCCTGCGCTCGATCACTGACATGACCGGGCGCGAGCGTGCGATCTTTGCGCCGCTGGTTGTCATGACTTTGCTTCTTGGCGTTTACCCAAGCCTTGTGACCGATTTGATCGGTCCCTCGGTTGAGGCGCTTGTTCACAATTATCACGCTGCATTGCCTGTCACAGACGGCAGTATGCAGGTTGCATCACACTAAGGGTGGGTCCGATGATCTCTTCTGATATTTCAACTGTCTTACCCGAGATCGTGCTGGCCGTCTTCGCGATGGGTGCGCTGATGTTCGCGGTTTACACCGGCAAAGACAAAACAGCTCCGATGATCCTGTGGCTGACAGCGATGGTGCTTGCTGGCATCGGTATCTGGGTCGCTATTTCGGGCAACGGAAGCAGGGTTGCCTTTGGTGGCGCTTTCGTTGACGACGCCTTTTCGCGCTATGCAAAAGTAATCATTCTGCTCTCGGCCTCTGCAATCCTGTTGATGAGTCAGGATTACATGACCAAACGCGGATTGATGCTTTTTGAGTTCCCGATCCTTGTCGCGCTTGCGGTTGTTGGCATGATGATGATGGTCTCTGCGGGCGATTTGATGGCGCTCTACATGGGACTAGAGCTGCAGTCGCTGTCGCTTTACGTGGTTGCGGCATTGCGCCGGGACAGCGTTAAATCTACGGAAGCGGGTCTTAAATATTTTGTGCTGGGAGCGCTGAGTTCCGGGCTTCTTCTCTATGGTGCATCACTGACATACGGCTTTGCGGGAACGACGCTGTTTTCTGGCATTATCACGACAGTTGAGGCAGGGCATGTGCCTTTGGGTATGTTGTTTGGTTTGGTCTTCATCGCGGCAGGTTTGGCCTTCAAGGTTTCTGCTGCCCCGTTCCATATGTGGACACCGGACGTTTATGAAGGCTCTCCAACCCCTGTGACAGCTTTCTTTGCGACTGCGCCAAAGATCGCAGCAATGGGTCTGTTCGCCCGTGTGCTCTATGATGCCTTTGGCAACGCGGTTGCTGACTGGTCACAAATCCTTGCCTTCCTTTCTGTCGCTTCCATGTTCCTCGGGGCAGTTGCCGCGATTGGCCAGCGCAACATCAAACGTCTGATGGCATATTCTTCGATTGCGCATATGGGTTTTGCCCTGATGGGTCTTGCGTCTGGCACCGTCTTTGGTGTTCAGGCCATGCTGGTTTATATGGCGATCTATGTGACCATGAACATCGGTACTTTTGCCTTTATTCTGTCGATGGAAAAAGACGGCCAGCCCGTCACTGATATTGATTCACTTAACATGTACTCGAAACATGACCCGCTGCGCGCTGTTGCGATGATGGTGTTGCTGTTCAGCCTTGCAGGTGTTCCGCCGCTGGTTGGGTTCTTTGGTAAGTACTATGTGCTGCTCGCCGCAGTTCAGGCCGGGATGAGCTGGCTTGCGATCGCAGGTGTGGTCGCTTCTGTGATAGGAGCGTTTTATTACCTCAGGATCGTTTACTTCATGTATTTCGGTGAAGAAGGTGACATGCTCGACAAAGCCAAGTCGCCAATTCTGTGGGGTTTCCTGATGGCGTCCGCAGCAATCATGGTTGTGGGTGTCGTGAACCTGTTTGGCATCGAAGGCTTCGCAGCCGCTGCGGCCGAGACTCTTGTCCGCTAAACCCTGGCCTGAAGGAACGGGTTGTCGCATTCTTCAGGAAGTCGACAGTACCAACGCCGAGGCACAACGTCTGGCTCCGACACTCTCGGGGCCAGAGTGGATTCTGGCGCATCGCCAAACCACAGGGCGTGGGCGGCGTGGCCGGCCCTGGGCGAACCCGGTTGGCAATTTCACGGCAACCTTGGTGATGCAGCCCGGTGAAACGCCGGACAAAGTTGCGCTGCGTTCGTTCGTTGCATCACTTGCGCTGTTTGATGCGTTTGTTGCGGCAACAGGACGGGTTGCACTATTCGCGCTCAAGTGGCCAAATGACGTTTTGTTAAATGGTGGCAAGGTCGCGGGGATTTTGTTGGAAAGTGCCGGGGCAGGTGGCACGTTAAGTCATTTCTGCATCGGTATTGGTGTTAACCTTGTGGCGGCGCCCAGTCGTTCGGACGTCGACGAAAGCGCGATAACACCGGTTGATTTGCAATCGGAAACGGGCGCGCGCGTGACACCAGAGGAGTTTCTTGATTTGCTGGCTCCTGCCTTTGCAGACTGGGAAGCACAATTCAGCACCTACGGGTTTGCCCCAATCCGACAGGCATGGTTGAACCGTGCTGCCAAGATCGGGGAAGTGATTACCGCGCGCACTGGCAAGGAAAGTGTTGTCGGCACTTTTGAAACGATTGACGATACCGGCGCGCTGGTTCTTAAAACTGCAAGCGGTCGGCGGGTGATCTCCGCCGCCGAGGTCTTTTTCTAAAAGGAGGCGGCCAATGCTTCTGGCAATTGACTGCGGCAATACGAATACAGTTTTTTCGATCTGGGACGGGGAGAAATTTCTCTGCACATTGCGGACCGTTACGGAACATCAGCGAACGGCTGATCAGTACTTTGTCTGGCTGTCAACGCTTTTGCGGCATCATAAGATCGAGATGGAGATTGACGAGGTAATCATTTCATCCACTGTGCCACGCGTGGTTTATAACCTTCGGGTGTTTTCGGACCGGTACTTTGATTGCCGACCGCTGGTCGTTGGAAAACCAGAATGCCTGCTGCCTGTAGACGTGCGTGTTGATGAAGGAACAGCCGTCGGACCGGACAGATTGGTCAACACCGTTGCGGGGTTTGATTTGCATGGTGGGAACTTGATCCTAGTTGATTTTGGCACCGCAACCACCTTTGATGTAGTGGCCGAGGATGGCGCTTATATCGGCGGGGTGATCTCTCCCGGCGTAAACTTGTCGCTTGAGGCCTTGCACAATGCTGCAGCAGCCTTACCTCATGTGGATATTTCCAAGCCTCAGGCAGTGATTGGCACGAATACGGTTGCGTGCATGCAGTCGGGTGTGTTCTGGGGCTATATCGGACTCGTCCGGGAAATTTGTACTCGGATCAAGGCGGAACGCGGCGTGCCGATGAAAGTCGTTGCTACCGGCGGGCTCGCCCCGTTGTTTCAGCAGACCGAGATGCTTTTTGATGAATATAATGATGATCTGACGATGCACGGTTTGACCGTCATTCATAAGTATAACAAGGATCGGGGCACTATATGAGCTCAAACCGACTGATTTACCTTCCCCTCGGCGGTGCCGGGGAAATTGGCATGAACGCCTATGTTTACGGTTATGGTCCGGAAGGAAAAGAGCGGCTTATTCTGGTCGATCTTGGTGTGACATTTCCTAATATGGATACGACACCCGGTGTGGACCTGATCTTTCCGGATGTGACATGGCTAGAAGAGAACGCTGAGAGGCTGGAAGCGATTTTCATCACCCACGCACATGAAGATCATGTTGGAGGTATCGGCCACCTTTGGAACCGGCTTAAGGTACCGGTCTATGCCCGTACGTTCACCGCGAACCACGCGCGGCGCAAGATGGAAGAACACGGTGCGCCCGAAGACGAGGTGATAACTGCAGCGGCCTATCCGGAAATTATAAAAGCTGGCCCGTTCAAAGTATCTTTCCTGCCATTAGCGCATTCCATCCCGGAAAGCAGCGGGCTCGTCATTGACACGCCGGACGGGCGGATCGTGCATACCGGCGACTTCAAGCTTGATGAAACGCCGGTCGTCGGGGACGCCTTTGACCCGGATCTTTGGGCCGAGGTTGCCAAACCCGGTGTTAAAGTTCTGGTCTGTGACTCAACAAATGTATTTTCCCGGCATCCTGGCCGCTCTGAAACCAGCGTTGCACCGGAGATCAAGGCGCTTGTGACAGGTGCCAAGGGCATGGTTGTGGCAACGACTTTCGCCTCAAATATTGCGCGCCTTCAAACCCTGGCGGAAGCTGGCATTGCCTCCGGCCGCTCCGTTTGCCTGTTGGGGCGTGCAATGAAGCGCATGATCACAGCGGGTGTCGAAACAGGTGTTCTGACCAATTTTCCATCGACGATTACTGCAGAAGAGGCGCAACAGGTGCCACGGGAAAACCTGATGCTTATTGTGACAGGGTCTCAGGGTGAACGGCGGGCAGCCTCTGCTGGGCTTTCGCGTGGCAAGTATCTGGGTTTGTCCATGAAAGAGGGGGATTTGTTCCTGTTCTCGTCAAAGACAATCCCGGGAAATGAACGTGGCGTGATCAACATCATGAACGCCTATTCAGAAATGGGCGTTGACGTCGTTGACGACAGTACCGGGCACTATCACGTTTCCGGGCATGCGAACGGCCCCGATCTGCAGCGCGCGCACGAGATATTTGCACCACAGATGATCATTCCAATGCACGGTGAACACCGGCATTTACGCGAGCATGTTCGACTGGCCGAAAACGGTGGCCGCGCGGCGGTTCTGGCCGTGAACGGTACAATGGTGAACTTGTCGGGAAATAAGCCGAAAGTTGCAGAGTACATTGAAACTGGTCGGACCTATTTGGATGGCTCAGTGCAAATCAGCGCGCTTGACGGGATCATACGTGACAGAATTCGTATGGCGCTGAATGGCCATGTTGTTGCGACGGTCATCATTGACGAAGAAGACGAGCCGCTGGGTGGTGCGTGGATAGAACTGATGGGGTTACCGAAAGCGGGTCGCTCCAAAGCGCCGCTCACGGATGTGCTGGAGGAAGATCTGAGCCAGATTTTGAACCGGATGGACGATAAAACGCTGCGCGATGATGACAAGTTGGAAGAAGCCATTCGCCGCGAGATACGCCGGTCTGCCAACGATGAAATAGGCCGTAAGCCAGAGGTGACAGTCGTGGTCAGCCGATTGGTTGGTTAACTACGCTTTTCGGTTCGCAACAATGAAAAAGCCCCGGTTCTTTTGCCGGGGATTTTGCTCATATTGTTCGGGTCTTAGTCTGTACGCCGTTCATCAAAACTCATGGCGATGAAGCTTGGCAGATGGTCACCCATTCCAACAACCTTGTTGTTATCCTGTTGTTTTCTTGCAGGACGATCTTCGGATTTTTCACGGCGTCCCTTTCTGGGGGCCGCTTCTTTGGCGATTTCGGCTGCCGGGATCGCCTCGGGTTGTTGCTCTGTAACCGTATCTGCAGTCTGAGTCTCTGTTTCAGCAGATGTTTTCCTGCTTACGCGTTTTCTGCTAGGTCTGCTTCGTTTTGCAGTTTCAGGTTTTGGTGACGCTTCCACCTCTGCAGTGGGTGTGTCGACAGAATCTGCCGCGCCAGCAACACCTTCGATGCGCGGTACGGGTTGATTGACTAACCGCTCAATTGCAGCCAGGTTTTTTTCATCCTGCGGAGCACAGATCATCAATGTCTTGCCGCTGCGCCCGGCACGGCCTGTTCGGCCAATCCGGTGTACATAATCCTCGGCGTGGCTTGGCACATCGTAGTTAAACACGTGCGAAACTTTCGGAATATCAAGCCCCCGCGCCGCGACATCGGATGCGCAGAGGAACCGCAGATCGCCTTCGCGGAACCGCGCCAGAACTTCCATGCGTTTGCTTTGTTCCAGATCCCCATGAATGGGTTCGGCTTCATAACCGTGTTTCTTCAGCGATTTTGCGACGATATCCACGTCGACTTTGCGATTACAAAAAATGATGGCGTTTGAACAAGCTTCGCCTTCGCGCTCGATCATGGCGCGCAGCAGATCGCGTTTTTCCTTTGCCGCCCGGTCCCGGCGTGACGCTTTGAACATCACGACGCCCTGTTCAATATTCTCGCCAGTGGTTGCAGCACGCGCAACTTCGACCTTAGCGGGGTTTGAAAGGAAGGTGTTTGTGATCCGCTCAATCTCTGGTGCCATCGTTGCAGAGAAGAACAGGGTCTGACGGGTAAAGGGGGTCAGGCTGAATATCCGCTCGATATCAGGGATAAAGCCCATATCAAGCATACGGTCAGCTTCGTCCACAACCATGATTTGCACGCCGGTCAGCAGCAGTTTGCCACGTTCAAAATGGTCAAGCAGCCGTCCTGGTGTTGCGATAAGCACATCGACGCCTTTGTCGATTAATTTGTCCTGTTCTTTGAAAGAAACGCCGCCTATGAGTAGGGCTTTGGTCAGCTTGGTATTCTTGGCGTAGATATCGAAGTTTTCTGCAACCTGCGCTGCCAGTTCACGTGTAGGCGCAAGCACCAGCGAGCGCGGCATGCGCGCACGCGCGCGGCCCCGTCCAAGCAGTGTAATCATTGGTAAAACGAAGGATGCCGTCTTGCCAGTGCCCGTCTGGGCGATGCCTAAAACATCCCGGCCTTCCAGCGCTGGAGGTATAGCGCCTTCCTGAATCGGCGTCGGCGTTTCATAGCCAGCTTCTTCTACAGCATTCAAAACTTTTTTATCGAGTTTCAGATCGGAGAATTTTATCATTCTTTTCCGTATTCTACGGCTATCTGTGCCGTATCGGTTCCGGGGGTAGCTGACCCGAACGGTCAAACCATATCACTATATGGCCCCCAACGCGCCTGAGTTACTGAAAATATGAGCCCGGGTCAATCTATTGCCGATGATTCATGTCAATATGAGCGGCTTTCACAAAATTATTTCTTAAAGGGAAACAATTCTTTTCCAATCACACCATCATTTCCTTGGTGGCAGACAGGGTCAGATCGGTGTGGTCCCGTTCGATTCTGTCAATATCCCACTGAAGGCGCGTCAGATACACAATGTCACCATCGTGGTCATGCGCAATATGGGCCTTGTTGGCGTTTGCAAAAGTTTCAACCGCTGCTTTAGGTCCGTGCACCCAGCGGGCAGAGGTAAACTGACTAGGCTCAAACCGAACAGGTAAGCCATATTCCAGTTCAATCCGGCTCGCGAGAACCTCAAACTGAAGCGCACCGACCACACCAACGATGAAACCCGACCCGATCGAGGGTTTGAAAACCTTGGCAGCACCTTCTTCGGCGAACTGCATCAGGGCCTTTTCCAGATGCTTTGATTTCATAGGGTCGCCAGCACGTACGACCTGCAGCAATTCTGGTGCAAACGACGGTATGCCGGTTACCCTGATCGCCTCGCCTTCGGTCAAGGTGTCGCCAATGCGAAGTTGCCCGTGGTTTGGGATGCCGATGATATCGCCTGCCCAGGCCTCTTCGGCAAGCTCGCGGTCCGATGCAAGGAAAAGCACGGGGTTGGCGATGGTCATCACCTTTTTTGTACGCACATGGGTCAGTTTCATGCCGCGTTTGAAATGACCAGACGCGAGGCGCACAAAGGCGACCCTGTCCCTATGTTTTGGGTCCATATTGGCCTGTACCTTGAAGACAAATCCAGCGACTGTTTTTTCATCGGGGCTTACCTTGCGCGGTTCAGCGGACTGAACCTGTGGTTCCGGGCCAAAGTTACTGATCCCGTCCATTAGTTCTTTTACGCCAAAGGAATTGATTGCAGAGCCAAACCAGATCGGTGTGAGGGTTCCGTCAAGCAAGGCTTGCTGATCCATCGCAGGCATAAGTTCACGAACGAGTTCTATCTCTTCGCGCAGTTTCTCTAACAGCTCTGCTGGAACATGGTCTGCAAGCTTCGGGTCATCCAGCCCGTTGATCTTTACGCTTTCCGCAACCTTGTTACGGTCAGCCCTGTCCATAATCTCCAGCCGATCCTGCAACAGGTCATAACACCCAATGAAATCGCGCCCAATGCCAATCGGCCAGCTGGCGGGTGTTACGTCAATTGCAAGGTTTTCCTGAATTTCGTCAATAATTTCGAAAACATCACGGCTTTCCCGATCCATCTTGTTACAGAAGGTCAGGATCGGCAGGTCGCGCATCCGGCAAACCTCGAAAAGCTTTTGTGTCTGGCTTTCCACGCCTTTTGCGCCATCAATCACCATGACGGCCGCATCAACGGCCGTTAGCGTTCTGTAAGTGTCTTCGGAAAAATCAGAGTGGCCCGGAGTATCCACCAGATTGAAACGGTTTTTGCCGTAGTCAAAGGACATTGCCGAGGCTGAAACGGAAATGCCCCGGTCTTTTTCCATCTGCATAAAATCTGACCGTGTGCGCCGGGCTTCGCCCTTGGCGCGGACTTGTCCTGCCATCTGAATGGCGCCACCAAAAAGCAGAAACTTTTCTGTCAGCGTAGTCTTACCCGCATCAGGGTGACTGATGATGGCAAAGGTTCGCCGCCGGGCAATTTCCGGTGGCAGAACTGGGGTGTTTGAGACGCGATCTAACATGGATGCGTCTATAGGCGAGGGGCGCGGAAAGGGCAATTGGTGACGGTGACCAATTAGGCTGATGAGGCGCGGCGCAAAATTTCTGCCGGATCATGGCCAACCAGCATCGCCTTGTCGACTTCGTAGCCAAGGTGGGGGCTTGATCGATGTTGCCCGAGTGCATGGGCAAGCCTTTCAGCCAGGCCTTCGGGCAGCACTGCTGCTGTGCGGGTGTCAAGCAGCAGGCTTTCGGCGGCTATCCCTTCCGCATAGATGATCTGATGGGTGTCAAACAGGATTTGAAAATAATCGATAAATCCACCTTCCTGTTCATAGATGGTGGTGCCATTCACGAGGTGCCGCGCTTGGACGAGCACTTCGGAACGACCGAGCCCGATTTCATCACAACGCTGGTAAACGAACAGACGGTGATTGTGGCTGACCAACAGGTTATTTTCGTTATTCAACGCTCCCTTTTTGATGAAAATTGGCGCAAACTCACCTACCGCACGTATCGTGTTCTGGCCAATCCAGCGCACGGTCTGTGGGCCATCGTCACGTGTCAGAACCTTGTCCCCGATGCGCAGGTTTTCGATAGGGCATTGTTCGCCAGAGGCCAATGTAATGCGGGTGCCACGACCAAAGCTGACACAAGCAACCTCGGCAAACAGGGTTTTTACGTTGCTCGTATCTACACCGATCAGACAGTAATCGGTTTTTGGTCTTAGGTCGTTTATTGGATGCAGGTAAATCTGCGTTACTGCGTCATCCGATGGGTTGGTTTCCAAAAGAATGATTGCTGATAGGGTTTCACCATCTGGCGCCATGAATGTCGCAACACTGTCTAAGATCAAAAACGAGCCTGGCAGGCCAAGCTCTGAGCTTTCGGCGACGACAAAATCGCAGTTCGATTTTGCCCGATTTTGGCTTGTGATGGTCAGACGCTCTTTCGGGGCGTCTGGTGACAGGTGGTATCTGTCATCAAGCGCTAATTCTGACGCCCGCATCAATGCATCACCCAGATTGGCACCGTCTGTAACAAAAAAATACTGCGCGCGAAAAACCTGCAGCGTTTGCCACGAAGACAGATGTTTATGATTGGCGGCAGTCATCCGGTAATTCGTCTCTTTGACAGTTTCAAAGGGCAAAAAAGCCTGTTTTTTCACCCTGCAACCCCCACCGCCTGATTTGGGTTCACGTTACGAACAGTTGGAATTGCGGTCAAACTTGTCGGGCTTTGGGCCTTGGTTTCAGAGCGATTGTTTACCAAGTGAAAACAAAGACATAAACTTTTGGGGTTTTTATCGAAGTAAACCGGGTATCTACTAGGTTGGTCAGTTGGGTGCTGACGAATCGAAAATGGCCGTTTGGCGCTACTTATTAAACACCTGTTGCGTGGCTGATCTGGCTGATGCGTTCAAAGAAAGGACTTCGACATGGATTTGGGAATTGGTGGCAAGAAGGCACTGGTATGTGCTTCGTCACGGGGGCTGGGACGAGGTTGCGCAGAGGCGCTTGCTGCAGAAGGCGTCAATCTTGTGATGAATGCGCGCAGTGAAGGCCCATTGATGGATGCTGCGAATGCGATCGCGGATCTATATGGTGTGACAGTGACACCGGTGGCCGCTGACATTACCAGCGAAGAGGGCCGGGCAAAGGTGCTGGCAGAAGCGACAGATGTCGATATTCTTGTAAACAATGCAGGTGGTCCGCCTCCTGGCATGTGGCACGATTGGGACCGGGAAGATTTTATCCGGGCGCTTGATGCAAACATGCTAACGCCGATAGCACTGATGAAAGCGCTTTTGCCGGGGATGATTGAAAAAGGCTGGGGACGGGTAGTGAACATCACCAGCCAATCGGTCAAGTCTCCGATCGCGCAACTGGGGCTTTCAAACTCTGCGCGTGCCGGTCTGACCGGTTATGTGGCCGGAACATCGCGGCAGGTGGCGCCAATGGGTGTGGTTATCAACAATCTGCTACCGGGGATTCATGCAACCGATAGGGCCGTTTCCCTTGATACGGGTGTTGCAGAAGCGCAGGGTATAACGATGGAAGAGGCAAAGAAACAACGTGCAGCGACAATACCTACACGTAGGTATGGTACGGCCGAAGAATTTGGTGCGGCTTGTGCGTTCCTTTGCTCGGACAAGGCCGGATTCATTATCGGCCAAAACATCTCGCTTGATGGTGGCTCTTTCAACGCGACGATTTGATGGTTCAGGGTTTTAGCCTGAAAGATCAGCTATTTAACGTGGAAAAGGTCGGCTATTTGGCGGGTCTTTTTCGTGATGCTGACCCATCTTTTGACCATGAAGGGTTTCAGCGAAAGGTGATGGAGCGGCTGCTTGAACTTGAGCTCAAACAGCGGATCGATTTGATAGCTGACGTCTTGTCAGGTTTTTTGCCTTCAGAATTTCCCAAGGCCGCTGATCTGATAAGTGCGGCACTTCCACCGTCGCTCGACGCCGAAAAATCAGATGATGATTTTGGTGATTTTATATTCGCGCCCTTGGGAGAATACGTTGTAAATCAAGGGCTTAAACGACACCGTGAACGTTCAATGCAGCTGTTTGAGCAGCTTACGCAACGGTTTTCAATGGAATTTGCGCTGCGACCGTTCCTGAACCGATGGCCAGAGGAAACGCTCTCTGACTTAAAGGGTTGGCTGGATCATCCGCATTATCATGTCCGCAGATTGGTAAGTGAAAGCACACGTCCAAAATTGCCTTGGGGCAAGAAAATCGGATTGAAGCCTTCAGATCCGATCCCATTTCTGGATCGCCTTCATTCTGATCCAACACGTTTTGTGACAAGATCGGTCGCCAACCATTTGAATGATATCGCAAAAACAGATTCCTTTTTGGTCGTCCAAACGTTAGAAAAATGGCACAGTGAAGCGCGCCAGGACGCGAAAGAATTACAATGGATGACCCGCCATGCGTTACGCACGCTTGTGAAATTGGGTGATCCAGCAGCATTGGGCCTGCTTGGGTATCGTCACGCTGCGGAAGTGACCGTAACCAAACTGAAAGTTTCCCCTGAAACTCTGGCGATTGGTGAAGCTATGGATTTTTCGTTCGTGCTGAATGCCGATGCGGATGAACCATTGCTGATTGATTATGTAATTGATTTCGCGAAAGCGGGGGCCAAGACCTCGACCAAAGTGTTCAAATTGAAAATGCTTGTCCTAAAGGCCGGACACGGTTTGGAGTTGAAGAAAACACACAGGTTTAAAGGCGATGCGACAACATTCACACTTTATCCGGGCGCGCATCAATTGGGCATTCAGGTGAATGGCCGCGTTCTGGAAAAGGTGCCATTCGAACTAACATCTGCGTGACAGCTGCGTTTACATTCTTCACGTTTTCGTTGGCAGGACAGTTGGCTCTAGCGGGGTCTGGCACTGGCTGTTACGCGCAAACTGGGTTTCACAGAGGTTCATGATGCAGACAACAGCAATAGTAGGCGTTTTCGTACTGGTGATCGTTGCCAGCTTGCTCGCCGCACCACGCCGCGTAACCGTCGATGGTTTTTTCAGCGGGCTGAACCCGAACGGAACGGCACCGGGTCTTTGGATGCTGGTGTTGTCGCAGATAACAACATGGATTTTTGCGCGCTCGCTCATGAATTCGGCGATTTTGGGCTACTATTACGGAATTGCCGGCACATTGGCCTATGCCGCCTATTACGGCTCTTTCTTGACTGGCGGATTTATTGTCGGACGTTTGCGTCAGGGTGGCGCGC
Organism: Pseudohalocynthiibacter aestuariivivens; assembly: GCF_018457175.1. GTDB lineage: Bacteria > Pseudomonadota > Alphaproteobacteria > Rhodobacterales > Rhodobacteraceae > Pseudohalocynthiibacter > Pseudohalocynthiibacter aestuariivivens. The sequence continues at coordinate 223,641 of NZ_JAGFNU010000003.1, read as the reverse complement.
GGTCGATGCAGGACTGGCTGGGTGCGCGTTTCGGGACGGCAGGCACAACCTGTTATAATGTGGTGATCGCGCTTCGGCTGCTTTCGGAAGTTTTTGCAAATTTGCTAGTTGTCGGGTTGATCTTTTCGGCCGCTCTGCCAGAACTCGCGGGGGCCAACGAAGGCTCAATTCTGATTTTTGCTGTACTGGGCCTTGCCTATTCCGCCTGGGGCGGGCTTTCCGCTGCATTGCGAACAGATGTCGTGCAAATGCTTTTGTTTCTTGTCGTTTTCGTAGTGGCGCTGGGCGCACTTGTATTGGCACCTGATTTTTCCCTTTCTGCGGTTTTGACCTCAGAAGGCGCCAGTGGCGCGCGCAACGGCTGGATTTTGCTATTGGTCGCTTTTTTGCAGGTCTTTTCATATCCGGCACATGACCCGGTGATGATGGACCGGGGGTTCCTGGCGGACCAGGCAACGACACGTAAATCCTTCTTCCACGCGTTCTGGATTTCCGGGGTGTGTATCATCGGATTTGGTTTCTTTGGAATTCAGGCTGCGCTTATTGGCGCGGAATACCAGGGTCAGTTGCTTGGAACATGGGCTTTGATGTTCCCACCCGCCATCTTTGTTGCGTTGCTTCTTTCCCTGTTGATTTCTGCGCTCAGTACGCTGGATTCTGCGCTGGCGTCTTCTGCGCGGCTGGTGGTTGAAGAATTCAAGCTGGCACCGCGTACGGTAAACGGCGGGCGGGTAGCAATGATCGTCTTCATGGTTCTTGGTGCGGCGCTAACGCTTTGGGGCAACAAGACCCTGTTTGATGCGGTTGCCGTCAGCGGCACAGCATCAATGTTTCTGACACCGATCTTGCTTGTTGGTCTGGTAATGCAGCGGAAAATCGCGCTCTGGTCCTATCTTATCGCTTTTGGGGCAGCAATTACCGGGGCTGCCGCGTATTTCTTGCGCGCCTGGGAGCCTGTCGTGATGATCTTGCCAGAGGGACATAAATACGAACAGCTTCTGGCGATATGCGTGGTTGTGCTTGTTGTTGGTTTTGCCGCAACACTGGCGGGTTCGCGCAGGGTTGCGACGCAGGGGTAGGGCTGCTAATCCTCGGGCAATTCCGATGTTTTTAATCGGATAACGCATGGGGCGCGTGTCGCAGTGACAATACCGAGACTGGAAATTCGCAATATCAAGCGCCATTTCGATGGCCGCGCGGTTGTGGATGACGTGTCACTTAAAGTGATGCCGGGGCAGGTGACCTGCCTTTTGGGGCCGTCCGGTTGCGGTAAATCGACAACACTGCGGATCATCGCGGGCGTGGATATGCAGGATAGCGGTGAAATCTATGTCGACGGTAAGCTGATTTGCGACACCATTTTTCGGGTGCCGCCAGAAGCGCGTTCTATCGGGCTGATGTTTCAGGATTTTGCGCTGTTTCCACATCTTACGGTTTCAGAGAATGTTGCCTTTGGCCTCACCGGGCCAAAAAAAGCGCGCCACGCGCGGGTAAATGAGCTGCTTGAACGTGTGGGGCTTACACATTTCGCGGACAGTCACCCGCATCAGCTTTCTGGCGGCGAACAGCAGCGCGTTGCTCTGGTTCGTGCGCTTGCACCGCGGCCATCGATTATGTTGATGGATGAACCTTTCTCAGGCCTTGATGACCGGTTACGCGATGACATTCGCGATGAAACGCTTGCCGTTCTAAAAGATGAGGGTACGGCGGTCTTACTCGTAACGCACGAGCCCGGTGAAGCGATGCGTATGGCCGATGAAATTGCCCTGATGCGCGACGGACAGATCGTTCAGCAGGGCGCACCATATAATGTCTATAATGCGCCAAAAGACCGCGAGGCAGCTGCGTTCTTTTCAGATGTTAATGTCATTACCGGTATCGTTGAAGGCGCGCTGACCGATACACCATTTGGTCAGTTTCTGGCACCCGGTGTTCCGGACAACACAAAAGTTGATATCATATTTCGCCCGCAGCACATTAAAATCGATTTTGACAGGGGTGGTCGCGGACCGGAACCCACACCATCAGACGGTGTCGCAGCAAAGGCCACTGTCGAACGCGCGCGCTTCATGGGGCGTGAAAGTCTGGTTGAATTCAAAATGGATTTCGACGGCACATTGCTTAAGGCGACGGTGCCGTCTGTGTTCCTGCCTCAGGTCGGCACACCCTTATGGTTAACAGTGCGGCGTGACCGCTGTTTTGTGTTCAAGCATTGATCAGACTTCCTTTGGTGTGATCTTTGCCATGTAGTCTGCCAGTGTTTTGCCTGGCTCTTCGACGAAGAGTTCCGGCAGAATTTTACTTTCCTCAATTCGGTCAACGCGAAAAACCCGAAAATCCGAACGCATTTCGCACCAGACTGTGCAGGTCCAGACCCGGCCCCAGTATTCGAGCTGTAGTGGCCGGATCACGCGATGAGAGACTTCTTCGTCGAGCGCGCGGTACGTGATCGCAAGTTTTTGGCGCGACCGGATTGCTGCGCGTATTATCGGCATATGCTGAAAACCTTTTGCAGCGTCCGCAAATGGGTAAATTGCAAATCCCCAACCCGTTGGTGGGGCAGACCGGTCTTCGGGCAAAACGGCATCGATTTTTGCCGAGAGTGATTTCGCCGCGGACTGCAGCTCCTCATCCGCCGCTTCGCCGACAATGGCCATGCCCAGATGTAAGGCTTCGAGCTCTGTCAGTGTCAGGTTCAATGGTGGCAAGGTTATTGCAGCAGTGATCATGTAGCCAACACCGCGCTCGCCCTCGACAGGGACGCCAGAGGCCGCAAGCGTGTCCATATCACGGTAAATTGTCCGGATAGACACCTCAAGTTTGTTGGCCATGTCCTGCGCGCGGTGCAAACGCCCGTCGCGCAGGATTTGGATCAGATCAAAGAGGCGGTCAGTTCGGCGCATAGCGCCAACCTCTCTGACCAGATAGCAGGGGTCAAGACAACATCTGCCAGAGTACGGTCTGATGTTCCATTCTTACGGTGTCAGGTGCGATTGCAGCCATAAGGCCCTGTGCAAAATCCTGCTTCGGAAAATCGGCAGCCATTGCTTGGGCGGCGTCCATATCTTTCCACAAGACATAGTCGGTCCAACGTCCGTCCTCACCTTTGGAAAGGGTTCGGCTCAGAAACCCCTTTGCAGACCGAACGAAGTTTTCGCTGGCCTGACTCAGGGATACGAATTGCGCGTCACTGATACCCTCCGCCAGTTCAAAGCTGACAACTTCTGCAACAGGTAGGTTCGTTTTAGTCATTTTTTCGTTTCCGATTCTATTGAAAGTTCGCTCCGTTTAAACGGGGGCAACTGCCATAAACCTGTCAGTTGACATGTTGTTGACAAAAGAAGTGCAAAAACCGCGGATTTGAGGGGGTGAAAACGCGCTTTGCGGCTATGATTCCGACTGTGAACTGCCTACATACAATACAGAAATTTATCAGAGGCACGTGTGTGCCACCTACTGTGGGAGACAGATATGCTCAATAACATCGGCCTTCCCGGCCTTCTATTAATCGCAGTTGTCGTTCTTGTCCTTTTTGGCCGCGGCAAAATCTCTTCGCTTATGGGTGAAGTCGGAAAAGGCATCACAGCCTTCAAAAAAGGCGTGGACGACAGCAAGAAAGAGATATCAGATACGGCGGACAGCGCGATCGACGTGACCCCGGAATCGGAAAAAGACAAAGCGTAATCGCCAAATCGAACTGAACGTTCTTTATCAGGTAGCCTCATATGTTTGACATCGGCTGGACCGAACTTCTGGTCATTGGCATCGTTGCGCTGATTGTTGTCGGCCCCAAAGATTTACCGGGGATGTTTCGCGCCCTCGGGCAGTTTACGGGCAAGGCAAAAACGATGGCGCGGGATTTTCAGCGCGCCATGAATGACGCCGCTGACGAGGCAGGCGTTAAAGATGTGACCAAAGACCTGAAGAATATCGCCAACCCGAAGGCCATGGGGTTGGATGCCGTAAAGGATGCTGCAAAAGGCTGGACGTCAGAAGACCCACCCCGGGCGATGGGCTCTGAAACAGCGAAGCTGGCTGCGGAACGGGCAGAAGCTGCACGAAAAATTCGCGAAAAAACCGCAGAGGTTGCGTCAGAACGTTTGGCGAAAGAAGAGGTGGCACGTGTTGCTGCCGAGACCGCGCCAGCCGAGGATGCAAAACCTGCACCCGCTAAAAAACAAGCTGCCAAGCCCGCTGCAAAAAAGCCTGCGGCCAAAGCAGCAGCCGCTAAATCCGCTGCGAAAAATCCAGCAGCAAAACCTGCGTCCAAACCCGCAGCGAAGTCGACGGCCAAGAAACCGGCCACACGCAAAGCAGCAGCTAAACCCTCAGCTAAAGATACCGCCTCATGAACGACGAGATTGAAGATAGCTCAGCCCCTTTGATTGAACATCTGACTGAGCTGCGCTCGCGACTGATGAAATCGGCGGTGGCGTTTATCATTGGTATGATAATCTGTTTCACGGTCTGGAACCCTATTTTCAATTTCCTGACCCGCCCGCTATGCAGCGCGATCAATGACCGTGGTGATGGCGACTGCGGTCTGGTTTTGCTGGCGCTGCAAGAAGGTTTCTTTGTTGCGATAAGCATTTCGCTGTTGGGCGGTCTGGCTCTTTCTTTTCCATATATTGCGGCGCAACTCTGGCGCTTTGTTGCGCCCGGCCTTTACAAAAACGAAAAGAATGCCTTTCTGCCGTTTCTGGTTGCGTCACCTTTTATGTTTTTTCTGGGGGCGGCTTTTGCTTACTACGTCGTAACGCCGCTTGCCTTTGATTTCTTCCTTGGCTTCCAGCAACCGGGCTCGCTCGGCGGCGACGGGCAGGGGACTGCACCGGCAAGCATTGCCTTTCAGGGGTCCGCGCAGGCTTATCTCTCGCTGACGATCAAATTTATCGTAGCCTTTGGTATGTGTTTTCAGCTGCCTGTGCTGCTGACGCTTTTAGGCAAGGCAGGGCTCGTCAGTTCAGAAGGTTTGGGTTCAGTCCGCAAATACGCTGTTGTTGCTATTCTAGTGTTGGCCGCGCTCGTCACACCGCCAGACGTGATTACCCAAGCTATCTTGTTTGTTGTTGTTTACGGACTCTATGAAATATCTATTTTCCTTGTGCGCCGGGTCGAAAAAAAGCGTAATGACCGGCTTCGCGAAGAGGGTTTGCTTGATGACGAAGATGAAGACTTAGACGATGAGACCCAGGCATGAGCGATGACGCACTGGCGCGCATCGCCGAAGCGCTGGAACGTATAAGCCCGCCTTCGGGCGACACCCCGGATTTCAGCGAGGCAGACGCATTCGTCTGGCATGTCTCACCTGACCGACTTGCACCTGTTGCATCTGTGAACCGTGTCGAGGTGGGTTTGTTGGTTGGGATTAACCGGGCACGGGATACATTGCTGGAAAACACCCGGCAATTCGCGCGGGGCTTACCAGCAAACAACGCGTTGCTTTGGGGCGCGCGGGGCATGGGGAAATCATCGCTCGTAAAGGCCGTCCATGCCGAGGTGTTGCGTCTTGGTCAGGCCCTGAAGATTGTAGAGGTTCAACGCGAAGACCTGCCCTCGATCGGGCGTTTGCTAACCCTGTTGCGCGGTTCTGATCAGCGGTTCCTGCTCTACTGTGATGACCTGTCATTTTCGCACGACGACGAACATTACAAGTCGCTAAAGGCTGTGCTTGACGGTGGCATCGAGGGACGGCCCGAAAACGTTGTCTTCTACGCGACGTCGAACCGACGCCACCTTATGCCGCGCGACATGATCGAAAATGAACGCTCAAGCGCAATCAGCCCGTCAGAAGCCACAGAAGAAAAGGTTTCGCTGTCAGACAGGTTTGGCCTCTGGCTTGGTTTCCACCCCTGTGATCAGGACGAATACCTCTCGATGATCAGAGGGTACTGCGGTGCATATGGCGTTGAGATTGATGATGAAACGCTCCGCGCTGAGGCAATAGAATGGCAGGCGACACGCGGCAGCCGCTCTGGCCGGGTGGCTTGGCAGTATTTCACTGACCTTGCAGGCCGCAGAGGTGTGGAACTCTGACGGTAACTTTCGTCAGAGTTTGCAGTTTCAATCAGTTCAAAAGCCTAGTTCAGGAATGGCATCGGATCGACGCTGTCAAAACCGCGTCGAACCTCAAACCGCACAAAAGCAGGGTTGCTGTTACGCACCGATGCAATGCGCTGGCCGCGCGAAACGGTGTCACCCTTTTCGACGGTGATATTCCCAATGTTGGCGTAGACGGTTAGCAGGTTGTCTGCGTGCCGGATAACGAGAACGGGTATTTCCTCGGTGTTCTGCGTAATCGCGGCGACAGTGCCATTGTCGGCAGCTTTCACCGCACTGCCCGCGCTTGCAGCGATATCAATGCCGCCATTTCGACCACTGCTGAAGGGGCGAATAATGTTTCCATCGACCGGAAGCATCAGGCGCGGTGTGCCAGAAGCTGCGGTGCGTTGCCCCCCGAGGTTTGGTGATTGCGGGGCGCTGTTTTGCGCCTCTGCTGCGGTCAGCGTATCATTTTCCGGCAATGGCGTTGCAGAGCTGGGTGGTAACGGTGTGGGAGTTCCCTGACCTGGCACTGTGGTTGAACCCGATCGTGAAGAACCGGTTTCAGTCGTGACCGGGATCAGCAGGAACTGACCTTCACGCACTGAAAGATCAGAGCCCAGGCCATTCCAGTCCGCAAGCGATCGCACGGAAACATTGTAAAGCCGCGCAATGGAATAAGCCGTTTCCCCACGCTCTACCCGGTGACGAACAGGCTCGACTCCTGTTTGTGCGCTCGCACTTGGGCGCCGCGTTGATGAAGGCGCCCGATCTATTGCACCAGATGCAAGCGTTTCGACATCGATCTGACCCGATGGCAGGATTGGTCCTGTGGTGATTGCACCGGTTTCCGGCGACGGTTCGGCAACCCGGCCCGGCAACGCAATAATTTCGTCCTGGCGAAGGGGCGTATCAGGCGCGATTCCGTTGTAGCGACCAAGTTCCACGGCATCGACACCGATCCGCGCCGCAACGTCGGCGATTGTGTCGTCACGATTTGCCACAACAACCTGATAATTCGGGTACGAGATTACACCACGGTCATCTGGCATCGGACGCGGTGTTGTGACTTGACGAACAGCGCCTGATGTATCGAGTCCTTGGCCCGTTGTGCCCCGAAGATCAAAATCAAGACTCTCATCACAGGCAGCCAAACCTGCCAGTATCGTGCCCAGAAAAAGCAATCGGAGTGCGGGTGTTTTGCGGTATGCCATGTGCTCGTTCCTCGGTGTTGGGCCTGTTTTCCGGCCCCTTGTTACCTTCTTATACTACTCTTTTCCCAATCCTTCCAGCAATGGAACAAATCGGACTGGGCGGAGTTCGTCATAGTCGTATCCGCCTTCAGTGCGCGTGACCTTTATCAGGCTCTGCACGGCATCCGACTGGCCAACCGGGACAACCATTATCCCCCCAACCCGCAACTGGGTGAGCAGGGGGCCCGGCGGGTCTTCGGCGGCAGCTGTCACGATTATCCGGTCAAAGGGGGCCTGTTCGGGCAAGCCAAAACTGCCGTCGTCGGTAATCGCTGTAATGTTCGTCAGGTCGAGTTTTTCAAACAGTGTGCGAGATTCATGTACAAGCCGACGATGCCGTTCAATTGTGTAGACGCGGCGCGCCAGCAAACTCAGTATTGCGGCCTGATAGCCCGAGCCGGTTCCAACCTCCAGCACCTTATCGCGCGGTTGAACATTCAGGGCCTGTGTCATCAACCCGACAACGGAAGGTTGGCTTATGGTCTGACCGCAGGCGATCGGCAGCGGCATATCTTCGTAAGCACGATCAGCAAAAAGGCCCTGCACAAAGTCGCCACGATCAATCTTTTCCATTGCGGTCAGAACACGGTTGTCTGTAACCCCCTTGGAGCGGAGCGCAAAGAGAAACTGCATTTTGCGCTCGGCGTCGCTCATGTTTCAACCGAACTGCGCAGTGGGGACAGCATGTCATGCGCGGTAAGATCTGCGCGCATCGGTGTAACAGAGATGTACCCGGCAAGGTTGGCTGCCGCATCAGAGCCTTTTGCGGTTGGCGTATGCTGTGCTCCACCTTTGATCCAGAGGAACTTGCGTCCTGACGGAGAATGGTGTGGTTCGACGCTGAACTTCGTGTCGCGTCGGAATCCCTGTGTCACAACCTGTGTGCCTTTCACGTCGGGGGAAGCGACGGGTGGAAAGTTCACGTTGTAAAAAAGTCGGTAGTCATCAGCGCCGCTGTCAAGGCCTGCACCAAGAATCGCGCGTACCGTTGCAGCACCATGCCTGCTTGCTGCATCAAACGGATCTTCCAGCTTGTTGTTGCCGGGTCCATAATATTGCGACAGGGCAATTGCTGGCAGGCCTTGCAACGCTGCTTCCATGGCACCGCCGATTGTGCCGGAATAAAGGGTATTCTCTGCAGAATTATTGCCGCGGTTCACGCCGGAAAGCACAAGGTCAGGCGGGGCGCCGTTCATAACATCATATATCCCAGCAAGCACACAATCTGCAGGAGAGCCTTCAGCCGCAAAGCGCCGTGGGCCGAGTTCCGCAATCATCATCGGGTGCGTATAGCTGATGCAATGGCCAACCCCTGATTGCTCGAAAGCGGGGGCAACAGTCCAAACCTCGCCTTTTGGGCCGGCGATGTCTTCGGCGATAGCGTGAAGAACCTTTAGTCCCGGCGCATTGATGCCGTCGTCATTGGTGATAAGTATGCGCATGCTGCTGCCCTTGGTGTTTTGCTTTCAATAACGGTCCTACGCCAAGGGGTAAAGCCAAAGAACGTGTGGCGAAAGCAGCCTGCGAACTGTCCCGGGCTTGACGTGGCGAACTCGCGCGCGATGCGCGTCTGCGTGTCCCAGATTGCGTTAGCCGAGTTTGGACATAAGTTTTGCAGCTTCTGTATGGGGGTCAGACAGTACGGCCCGGTCTTCACCCGGGAAAAACCTGGCACGCAGTCCCGTTGGCATTGGGTCTGGCGCAAAGCGTAAAACACGCGGACCAGTTTTCACGGTTTCGGCTTGCCAGCTTTCAACCATCGCCATTTGCGCAGCTTTAGAGGCGCCGTAACTGCCAAAGAATTTCTGCCCGGCGCGGGGGTCGTCAAAAAATACAGCAGTGCCATTTTCTGCTGCAAGAAGCAGGGGTTCCACAAAGCCAATAAGCCTTGCAGTCGCGCGTGCGTTCACGGAAAAGCTTTTGTCAAAGTCTTTCGCATCAAGATGGCCAGCGGGTGCAAGTGGCGCACCATGAATCGCCGCATGCACCCAAAGATCAAGCTTGCCCCAGCGGTCATGAACCGAGCGGCACAGGTGCTGCATCGCACCGTCATTGGTTACGTCAAGCGGGGCCAGCGTTGCGCTGCCGCCAAGCGCTTGGATCCGGTCATCAAGGTCTTCGAGACCGCCAGTCGTGCGCGCAACAGCGATGACATGATAGCCATCCGCGGCCAACGCTTCGGCCATCGCAGCGCCAAGTCCGCGTGATGCACCAGTGACAAGAGCAACTTTTTTGTTTTCTGGATTGTTCATGCGAATTCCATTTCGCTCTGCAGAGTGATGTTGAAAGGAGCCAGACAGAGCTACTCAGCGGCTTTCAGTTCGAAGCCTTTGGCGATCATATCTGCTGGGCGAACCGGATACTCGCCAGAGAAACAGGCATCGCAATACTGCGGGCATTTTGCGTTGCGGCCTGTTGCTTCACCTACTGCACGGTATAGCCCGTCGAGCGAGATGAATTTGATGCTGTCAACGCCGATAAATTCACGCATCTCTTCCTCGGACATATTGGCAGCAAGCAGCTTGCCACGTTCTGGCGTGTCGACACCATAAAAGCAGGGCCATGCAGTTGGGGGGGAGGCGATGCGAAAATGCACTTCTGCAGCACCGGCATCCAGAATCATCTGTTTGATCTTGATACTGGTTGTGCCGCGGACGACGGAATCGTCAACAAGGATCACGCGTTTGCCTTTGATCAGCGCACGGTTCACATTCAGTTTCAATCGCACACCCATGTTCCGGATCTGCTCTGTCGGTTCAATGAAGGTCCGGCCCATGTACTGGTTGCGGATGATGCCCATCGCGTACGGGATACCGCTTTCCTGGCTGAAGCCGATGGCTGCAGGCGTTCCGCTATCCGGTACCGGGCAAACCAGATCAGCATCAACCGGGGCTTCACGCGCGAGCTCCACACCAATCTGGCGGCGGGTTTCATAGACCGAACGATCACCAATAATACTGTCAGGGCGTGAGAAATAGACATGCTCGAAGATACAAAACCTAGGCTCCACTGGCTCAAACGGCCTGTAGCTTTCGATTCCTGAGGCGTTGATCACCACCATTTCACCGGGTTTGATTTCACGCACGTATTCCGCGCCGATGATATCTAAAGCGCAGGTTTCAGAGCTAAGCGCCCAACCATCGCCAATTTTTCCAAGAACCAACGGCCGCACGCCAAGCGGGTCGCGGACACCGATAAGTTTCGTACGTGTCATGGCAACAACTGAAAACGCGCCTTCAACACGCCGAAGCGCATCTTTCATACGTTCCGGGATGTTGCTCTGAAAAGACCGAGCCATCAGGTGAATGATGCATTCGCTGTCAGACGAGCTCTGGAAAATTGATCCACGTTCAATCAATTCACGACGCAGCGCATTGGCATTCGTTATGTTGCCATTGTGTGCAATTGCAGCGCCGCCCATGGCGAATTCACCGAAGAAGGGCTGTACGTCACGTATGACAGCGCCCTTTGAGCCGGCAGTTGAATAGCGCACATGTCCGATCGCAAGCGGACCGGGCAGCGTTTCCATCAGGCTGGCTTTGGTGAAATTGTCACGTACATAGCCAAACCGGCGGGCAGAATTGAACCCTTGTTCAGCGTCGTGCGAGACGATCCCACCCGCTTCCTGACCCCGGTGTTGAAGGGCATGCAGGCCAAGCGCAACAAAATTGGCAGCGTCGGCAACACCGATCACACCAAAAATTCCGCATTCTTCTTTAAGCTTGTCGTCATCGAAAGGGTGGCTGGGGGGCAATTCACGCATTGTGGCAGCGGCTCCGAATCCCATTGCAGTGAGTTGCCCCTCTCTTAGTGGCTTAAGTCAACGCTGTCATCAAAGGATCACAAATAAGATGTAAGGAATCCGCCGCTTTTGCAGAATCTCTGATGTTGCTGCGATAAAAGCACTGTTCACTTCGGTTGACATGCCCCTCAAACCGACCAACAACACCTTAATGACGGACAAAACGGCAATGAAAACGAAGCGGCCTCAGGCGCGCCAATCTAAGCAGGGGTTTACCCTGAAAAAGGTGGTCGGGGCTATGGCGCTGATGCTCGGCTTCGTAATCGGGCTGTTTTACGTTTGTTACGTCTATTTTAAAGATGTGGAAGTGCAGCGCGCCGAAAACCGCATTGTTCTTTACCAAAGTACGCTTGTTGAGGCGTTGGAGCGGTACCAACATCTTCCCTTTATTCTTGCGCAGGACCCGCTTTTACGACGCGGCCTGAATGGCTTTGAAATTGATGTTGTTAATTCACGGCTTGAAGATTTTGCCTTTCGCTCGCGTCTTGATGCAATTTACCTGATGAATACAGAAGGGTTAACAATCGCGGCGTCTAATTACGCCTCCGAACAAACCTTTCTGGGTCAAAACTATAACTTTCGCCCCTATTTTCAGGATGCGATGGATGAAAGGCGCGGTGAATTCTTTGCAATCGGCGCAACAACATCACAGCCCGGGTATTTTATAGCCGAAGCGGTTCGTGACGAAAACGGAAATCCGGTGGGTGTTCTTGCGCTCAAACTGGACCTCACACCCCTGACCGAAGCGTGGCGCGCGGGTGGCGAGGCGGTCTTTGTGGCGAACAGCGATGGCGTGATTGTTCTATCGTCCGACAATAGCTGGCGCTACCAAACACTGGGGGCTCTTACAGACGTGCGCCGCAACGCCATTGCCGCCGAGCGCCAGTTCGGTTCAGAGCCTCTGGCACCGCTTGACTGGGTAAATCGCGACAACGGGATTGTCGATATTGATGGCACCGCCTTTTTGCATGTTGTTACGGCAATTCCGCGGTTGGGATGGACGTTGCATTTTCTGGCAGATGAAAGCCGGGTGCGTGAACGCGCCTTACTCGTTGTGGTGTTTGTAACCATCGTTGCTTTCGTGCTTCTGGCGCTCGTCGGGTATCTCAGGTCTCGTCGACTGAAGGTTGCTTTGCTGGCGTCCCAGCTTGCCCGTCGAAATCTCGTGACCGTCAATACCAAGCTGGAAGAGGAAATTGCCGAGCGTCGGGCAACCGAAGCACGGCTTGAACGCGCGCGTTCCGAACTTGCCCGGGCTGGTAAACTGGCTGCGCTTGGTCAGCTTGCGGCGTCGGTAACACATGAGTTGGGCCAGCCCATATCCGCCATGCGGAATTATCTGACAGCGTCAGAGTTTGAGTCGGACGCGGGAGCAGCGCGGCTTGCAAAGCGTCTGACCGGCATCGTTTCACGCATGGAGAACATTACAAAGCAACTGCGGTTTTTTGCTGGTCCGGGCAAAGAAAATGTAGAAGAGTTTGATCTGCGCCGCGTGCTTGATGGCGCACTCGAACTGGTGCGCCATGATCTTAAACATCAGGGGATTGAGTTTGAATTCTCAAAACCACACAAGCCCGTCGTAATCATGGGCAACCGGCAACAGCTTGAACAGGTTTTGGTCAACCTTATTCGGAATGCCGTCTCGGCGATGGAAACAAGCGATGTGCGCAAACTTGTCGTTGAAGTCAGCAAAAGCGAAACAACAGCGACACTGAAAGTGCTTGATACAGGCATTGGCCTTGGTGGGCGGTCCATCGAAACACTGCAGGAACCGTTTCACACAACCAAACCTTCGGGCGAGGGGATGGGGCTTGGCCTAGCGATTTCGACAGCAATCGTGAACGAACATAAAGGCACACTTAGCGTTGTGGATTTTTCCGGTGTCGAGAGCGGCACCAGGGTTGGAGTGGAGTTCATTGTCGAGCTTCCCCTTGCGCATGAGCGGGAAGATTCATGAAACCGGCCAACGTAAAATACCGTGTTCTGGTCGTTGATGACGACAAAGAGATGCGTGAATCGCTATCTCACTTGCTAAGCAGCGCGGGTTTCAAGGTGGAAACGCTTTCAGATGGCACAGGAGTTTTGCGCAAGGTCAATACGTTCGAGCCGCATGTTGTTTTGTCCGATGTCAGAATGCCAAATGTGGACGGGCTGAAGCTTTTGTCTCAACTGACGGCGCAGGTTGGGCCGCCTGTCATCCTGATCTCGGCACATGGTGATATCGCGATGGCGGTCGAGGCGATGCAGAATGGCGCATATAGTTTCATCGAAAAACCGTTTGATCCGCGCAGGCTGCTGATCGCGCTCAAGAACGCAGCAGACAAATACGCGCTTAGCCAGGACGCGGACCGGCTTAAGGCGCGCCTGTCCCGGCTTTCCGGGCTGGACCGGGTCTTGCTGGGGGAAACGCAGATGCTGCGAGACCTGCGCGAAGATGTGCTTGATCTTAGCCAGACGGACGCGACCGTTCTAATACTGGGTGAAACCGGCACAGGAAAAGAGCTGGTCGCGCGGGCGCTGCATGACCTCAGCGACAGGTCCGCCGGGCCATTCTTTGCGCTGAATTGCGCGGCTATTGGCCCCAACACGTTTGAGGAAATTCTGTTTGGCACTGCTGATGGGGCAAAGGGTGCTTTTTTGCGCGCCGATGGAGGCACCCTGTTTCTTGATGAAATCGGGGCCAGCCCGCTTGATGTTCAGGCGGCTCTTCTTCGCGCAATTGAAACGCGGGAGTTTGTACCGCGTGGGGCCGAGCAACCTGTTCAGGTCGATGTCAGATTGATTTCTGCCTCAAACGTACGGCTTGATGCAGCGGTGAAAGAAAAAGAGTTTCGCGAAGATCTGTTCTTTCGGCTCAACAATGTGGTGTTTAATTTGCCGGCTTTGCGGGACAGGCGAAATGACATCTCATTGCTCTATATGCATTTTCTGCAAGATTATGCTGCGCTTTACGAGGTCATCGCGCCAGAAACAACGGCTGAGGATTTAACAGCGCTGTTGTCTCATGACTGGCCTGGGAATGTGCGTGAACTGCGCCATGTTGCAGAACGCCGCATTCTAGCAGCGCGCCGGGGGCGCGGTTCGGTCGCAGAAGCGATCAGCACTGATGAGGACTACGGCGATGTTCCCGACACATTGCGTGAAGCTGTCGCCGCTTTTGAAAGAATGTTGATTGGAAAGGCGATCCAGACGCATCAGGGGCGGATGGAGTCTGTTGCCGAGGCGTTGGGAATTGGTCGACGCACCCTTAATGAAAAGATAGCAAAGCTGGGCCTCAACAAATCCGATTACCTGTAGGTCTGCGTGAATTCGCAGCCCTTTATCTGGTGCCGCGCGGATATCTTCATAGGAAAATTTGGGTTTTAGCGGTACGAAAAGGTATAGTTTGCGCGTTTGCCCGTGGGTCTTCCTTCACAAGAGCACCCAGAGGTATCGTGCCATATATGTGTAACGGGAGGAAACCATGAACACATTCTCTGCTCTGGCAGCTAAGGCAACAACTGTCTGTGCCGCTGCCGCAATTGCAATCAGCTCAGGGTTTGGCGGTACAGCCGCACAAGCCGAAGAAGCGAACTACGTGCTGGCAACGGCGTCGACCGGGGGTACCTATTACCCGGTGGGTGTTGCGCTCGCGACCTTGGTGAAAGTCAAGCTTCAGCCGGGTTCCAAAATTGGCATGTCCGCAATCAGCTCTGCCGGTTCTGGTGAAAACGTGCGCCTGCTTGGCACGGGCGAGGCGCAGTTCGGAATTATGCAAGGGCTTTACGGCCACTTTGCCGCGACCGGAACAGGGCCGCTGGCCGAGGTTGGCCCACAAACAGATTTGCGTTCTGTGACAATGCTTTGGCAGAACGTCGAACAGTTTGTTGTGTCTGCAGATGTCGCAACAACCGGAACCTTTGAGGATTTGCTGGCGCTTAAGGGCGAAGCAATGGCGTTGGGCAAGCGGAACTCCGGTACAATCGGGTCAAACACCGCGTTGCTTGCTGGTATTGGTCTAGACGTTGAAAACGATTTTGAACTGGTCGAAGGGGGCTACGGCCCATCAGCTGAGGCGCTGCAAAACGGTCAGGTCAAGGGTATCGGTACGCCTGCAGGTGTGCCGACAGGCGCGATAAGTCAGTTGTTTGCTGCTGCGGGTGACGGCGTGAAAATGCTGAATTTTACACCAGAGCAAATCGCAATGGCTGATGGTGGCCGTGAACTCTGGACACCATTCACAATTCCGGCAGGCACCTATCCTGGTCAGGAAGAAGACATCAACACGATCGCGCAACCAAATTTTTTGGCGACACATGCAAATATTTCGGAAGAAAATGTCTACATGATCACCAAGGCGATCTATGAAAACCTGCCCTTCCTGCAGGCTATTCACCCGGCAACCAAAGCCATGGCAATCGAAGCCGCAATTGCCGGCCTGCCACTGCCGCTGCACCCTGGCGCATTGCGTTACTATCAGGAAGTCGGCGTCGATGTTCCTGAACGTCTGATCGCAAACTAATCAGACCCTGATAAAAAACACAGCGCGCCGGATATTTCGGCGCGCTGAACACGTATACCCAAAGATAAAAGCATCCTTGCCAAAGAATGGGGAAAGACATGTCAGATACACATGCAGCACCAAATCACGAGAGTGAGGATGAAGATACCGGCTCAAAACTGCGGCATCTTACCGGCCCAATGGTTGGGATCATTGCCGCTGTTTCGCTGATCATCGCAATTGTACACCTTTATGTTGCGATCTTTCCCAAGATTTCAGAATTTGAACGAAATGCCTTTCATTTTGCAGGCTTTGCCTTTCTTGCTGCCGTGTCCTACCCGATGATGCGCGGCGGGGCGAAGCTTAACCGAATTGTTTATATTTTTGATGTTCTCTTCGGAATTGCGATTGCGGTTTCCGCTATCTATCTTACCCAAGCCGAAGACGCGATTTACGCGCGTGGGGTAACGCTTGCACCACTTGACTGGATTGCAGCTGGCCTTTGTATTGCCGGTGCAATTGAGCTAACACGCCGCGTCACGGGGTTGATTATTCCGACACTTATTGTCCTTGCCATTACATATGTCGGCTTTTGGGGGCAGTATGTTGGCGGCGTCTTCTCTTTTGCTGGTCTTAGCTGGGAAACCGTTGTTTTCCGGTCGATCTATGGGGACGATGCGATGTTTGGCACAATTGCCCGCATTTCATCGACCTACGTTTTTCTTTTTATCATCTTCGGGGCGTTCCTGCTGCAATCCGGTGCAGGCAACTTCGTGATTGATCTGGCGCGCGCAGTTGCGGGCCGCATGGTTGGCGGGCCGGGTATTGTTGCCGTTATTGCCTCTGGTCTAACAGGTACGATCAGCGGATCCGCTGTTGCGAACACGGCGTCGACCGGGGTTATCACCATTCCGCTGATGAAAAAGGCCGGGTTTGAACCAAAATTCGCGGGTGGTGTTGAGGCTGCAAGTTCGACCGGGGGGCAACTGATGCCGCCGATCATGGGGGCAGGGGCCTTTGTGATGGCAAGCTTTACGCAGATCCCATACGAGCGGATCGTGGCGGTCGCGGCCTTGCCTGCATTACTTTACTTTCTGAGTGTGGCGTTCTTTGTCCGGATCGAGGCGCGGCGAAATAATCTTAAACCTATGCCTTCTGATGGCGTGACGCTGGGGTCTGCATTTCGCAAATCCGGCGCGAGTTTTGTGATCCCAATCGCAATTTTGATCAGTATGCTGGTTTCGGGGTTCACACCATCTTATGCGGCGGTTGTCGGGATAGTTGCGGTCATCGCCTCAAGCTGGCTCACGCAAAACCCAATGGGGCCGCGCGCTGTAATTGCGGCTTTGATCGCCGGTTCAAAAGGCATGATCATGACGGCGGTTCTGCTGTGTTCAGTTGGCCTGGTGGTCAATGTTATCGCTACAGCAGGGGTTGGGAACACCTTCAGCCTGATGATATCTGGCTGGGCCGGGGGCAACATCCTGATTGCGATTGTACTGATTGCGCTGGCGAGCCTTGTTCTGGGCATGGGGTTGCCAGTAACGGCGGCCTACATTGTCCTTGCAACGCTGTCTGCTCCGGCGTTGGCCGGCATGATTGCAGATCGGGTTGTGATTGATGCTGTCGTTGCCGGGGTCTTGTCTGATAGTGCCAAGGCCGTTTTGATGCTGGGTGCACCTGAATCGATGGAACTGCTTGTGCAGGATGTCATCAGCAGGGCGGATGCGTCAGAGCTGATCCGCAGTTTACCGCTTGAGATAGCCGGCCCACTTCGGGACATGGTGGTTGCGCCAGAACTGGCAGTTGCCGCTGTGTTGTCAGCCCATATGATCATTTTCTGGCTGAGCCAGGATAGCAATGTAACGCCGCCCGTCGCGCTTGCGGCTATCACGGCCTCTGCCATAGCCAAAGCTCCTGCAATGGGAACGGCGGTGACAAGCTGGAAGCTTGCCAAAGGGCTTTATATCGTACCGCTGCTCTTTGCCTATACACCATTGTTGTCGGGTGACTGGGGGGCGATGGTTACGGTTTTTGGTTTCTCGGTTGTGGGGATTTACGGGCTGGCCGGCGCTTTGCAGGGATGTCTGGAGAATAAAATTGGCATCGTCCTGCGCGTGATTGTTGCAGTTGCCGGGGTGGCCAGCCTCTGGCCTGGCTCATTAATGCTGAACATGGCTGGCGCGGCTGGCGTCATTGCCTGCTTGCTGATCAATATTTATGCCCAGCCAAACCGGCTAAAGAGCACGGCAAGCGCATAGGTGCGCAACATTTGACTAAGCGAACGGTAAAGTTATTTTCGGCGGCGTTTCTATTCCAGACCGCAATCGCCAACGAAGTCTTCGAAGCGGGCTTTCAGCCAGCCAGGAACATCCTCAGGGACTTGATCGCCAACCTGAGTTTGCAACTGCGCAAAAACCTTTGCCGTCCGGCTTTCATCTACCATCGGGAAAGATTGGTCTGTGACCGCGAAATCATAGGCCACGAGGCCCACAACCACCAGCAATACGCCACGCGCGACTCCGAACAGGAACCCAATTCCCTGATCGAACCCACCCAGAAATGACCGTTGCACAATGCCGGAAAACAAGGGTGTAAAAATCGACATAACGATCAGACCAATCACCATAACCACCGCAAAAGACGCAAGCAGCGACAGTTCGCATTGATCTGCGACGAATTCGCCCAAGACTGGAATCTGATTTACAAGCGGGCGGATCTGGTCGGCAAACAGATATGCCAGAATTGCGGCCGCGATCCAGCCACCGATCGACAGTGCCTCGCGCACGAACCCGCGCGAATAGGCCAGAAGAGCCGATATGATGATGACGATGGCGACAACGCCGTCGATTATTGTAAAGCCTTCCATGCTCTCGCTCCTTCGCGGGGCTAACCAGCCCCGAATATGTCCCCAACAAACGCCGTCAGGTCGGACATTTTCTGTACCTTGAACCCTGACTGCGTCCCAGTCTTGCTGCGTGCAGGGGCGATTGCCCCTGTAAACCCAAGCTTCTTTGCTTCCTTTAGCCTGTTTTCGGTCTGTCCAACCGGCCTTAGTGCCCCTGATAAGCTAATCTCGCCAAAAACCACAGTGTCAGAAGGCAAAGCAGCGTCTTCGCGTGCAGAAAGTAGCGCGGCTGCCACAGCTAGATCTGCGGCGGGTTCGGTGATTTTCATGCCGCCAGCCACATTCAGGTAGACATCAAGCCCCGCAAAAGGGATGCCACAGCGGGCCTCCAGCACTGCCAAGATCATGGCCAGACGCCCACTGTCCCAGCCCACAACGGTGCGTCTTGGCTGTGAATGGGGCGAGGGGGCGACAAGCGCCTGCAACTCGCAAAGAACGGGGCGGGTGCCCTCGATTCCGGCGAATACGACGGAACCTGGCGCAGGTTTGTCTCGTTCACTCAGAAACAGGGCAGAGGGGTTGGTGACCTCGCGCAGGCCTGCGCCTGTCATCTCAAACACGCCAATCTCATCTGCCGGGCCAAAACGGTTTTTGACCGCACGCAAAATGCGGAACTGATGGCCGCGTTCGCCTTCAAAATAAAGAACCGTGTCGACCATATGTTCGATCACCCGAGGCCCTGCGATCTGGCCGTCTTTGGTGACATGGCCGACAAGAACCACCGCAAGCCCCTTGCGCTTGGCAAAACTTGTGAGCTCATGCGCCGCAGCCCGCACCTGACTGACAGACCCCGGAGAAGAGCCCACATTGTCAGCCCACATGGTCTGGATCGAGTCGATGATCGCGATATCGGGCTTTTCGTTTTCGAGCGTCGTCAGAATATCGCGCAGGTTGGTTTCGGTGCCAAGTTTGACTGGTGCATCCGTCAGGCCGAGCCTTTGGGCGCGCATCCGCACCTGTGCCGAGGCTTCCTCGCCCGAGATGTAAACGGATTTCAGCCCAACGCGGGCAAAACTGGCGGCAGCTTGCAGCAATAGCGTTGATTTACCGATGCCGGGGTCCCCCCCCACCAGAATGGCAGATGCGGGCACCAGCCCACCGCCCAAAACCCGGTCAAGTTCTGCCATGCCTGACTGTGTGCGGGGTGGTGGCGCCTCTTCCGTTGCAAGGTCTGACAGCGGAATGGAACGGCCCCGTGCAGCACCAAGCGCCTTTGACGCTGGGCCGGTTGAAAGCGGAACATCCTCGACAATAGAGTTCCATTCGCCACAGGCATCACAGCGCCCTGACCATTTCTGGTGCGACGCCCCGCATGCATTACATGAAAATTGATTTGCTTTAGCCATGCCGCTTTGTGGACCGCGCGCGCTTTTCCGTCAAATAGCTAATCAGGTTTGAGACCAGAATACAGCCGGTGAACAAATAAAGCCCCCAGGCGGTTTCAACGGTCGCGAGACCCACACCTTTGACGATGACAATGTAAAGCGCGATGAGAAATACATCGGCCATGGCAAGTTTGCCCAGAATATGCAGCACAGGCAGCACTTTGCGCCGCAGCAGCCCGAAATGGATAAGCGCAAGGCCGATGGTTTTCAGGTAAGGCGCAAAGACCGCGAGGAAGGTAACCAGCAGCGCCAGCGCCACATCGCTTTCCCAAAGGCTCTGCAGGCCCGAAATGACAGAGATTTCAGAGAGCCCGAAAAGCGGGAGCAGGCCCGCCCGCAACAGCGGCGCAAACCAAGCGATGGGGAAGAGGATGAGAAGGGTGAGGTTGGCGAGGCGGAGGATTTGAGAGCTCATTTGATCAATCGCCAATTAAAACACAGCATCAACGATACTCGTGATGAGAAGTAGAAGGTAAAAAACAGGGGCGGAATACGCAACCAATATATTACCGCGTTTTCGCTCTCCCAAAAAGAAAACCGCGCATTGAAATGTAAAAATTACAAAGACAAAAACGAAGGCATCGTCTGAGCCTGTATTTTAAAAAAAGCTTTGTTCTGTTTCATTGAAGCGTTCAAATACACGGGCCATCAGGTAAAAGCTGCTTAAGAATATAGATATACGGAATCCTAAAACAGCTTCTTTCTCGGATACTGCACCGTTTCTTTCGTAGAACACCGTCCATAAGTATTCCAAAGATTTTGCTATGTAGACATGAAAAATAATTTTGAAAAATTTGACCAAAAACTCTTCGATCATCTTCGATCATTGCAGGACCCAAATGTAGGTCACCAAAAACGTGGCCAACGTACAGGTTGTTACGACAAAGAAAGCTATTCGCGTGCTGATCAGATTTCGTCTTGGTGGCGTAACCGCGGTTAAAAAGAACGAGACCCAGTAAGCGATGTTTAGAGTGGCAATAACTGGTAAAAAGAAATTTGAGCCAACAAGCGCTGGAACGAAAATTGTGATTGCCAGAACCATTGATGCAAGGAACTGAAATACAATAAGTTTTTTGTTGTACTGGCCCCTGTGCAGTAAAAATACGCTGCCCATTAGGTATATGCCAGAAGCCAGAATTGGGGACAGGACTATGAAAAAGGAAATGTCTGGGTTCATTTTTAACCCCGCCTCAATTGCCGTAGCGCTTTTGGCGAGTTATCGCAGAATACCGTTAACTTTTTGTTAACGAACTGCCTCAATCGGCCCTTCGGCGCGGCCGTGGATGAACTGGTCAAGGTAAGGGTCGCCTGAATCGTCCAGCTTCGCCACAGGACCGGTCCATTGAATAATACCGTCGTGCAGCATCGCGACCTTGTCGGCGATGGCGCGGACAGACGACATGTCATGGGTGATGGTCATGGCGGTTGCGCCCATTTCCACAACGATTTCGCGGATCAGCTCGTTTATAACCCCCGCCATGATCGGGTCCAGCCCAGTCGTGGGCTCATCAAAAAAGATAATCTCGGGCTCTGCTGCAATGGCGCGGGCAAGGCCGACGCGCTTTTGCATCCCGCCTGACAGTTCCGCCGGGAACAGATCAGCCACAGCGGATTTCAAACCAACACGGCGTAGCTTTTCAATCGCAATTGCGCGCGCTTCCTCTATCGGGCGCTTCAATGATCCGCGCAGAAGGCGGAAGGCAACGTTTTGCCAGACAGGCAGGCTGTCAAACAATGCGCCGCCCTGAAACAACATGCCAAAGCGGGCAAGAAAGGCGTCACGCTCTGCCGTTGCCACATCTTGGCCGTCAAGTTTGATGACACCGCTGTCGGGTTTGATCAGCCCAAGAACGCTTTTCAGCAGCACGGATTTACCCGTGCCGGACCCCCCGATGATCACCATGCTTTCGCCGGTCTGGATCGTCAGGTTGACGCCTTGTAGCACCTTGTTGTCGCCAAAGGCCTTATGAACGTTCTGAAGCTCTATCATGCTGAGAAAAACAATTCTGTAAGAAGATAATTGGACGCAAGGATCAGCACCGATGCTGCCACCACCGCTGATTTCGTAGCTTTACCAACGCCCTGTGCGCCGCGGCCCGAGTTCATGCCGTAATAGCAGCCCATCAGTGCAACGATGAACCCGAAGGCAGCGCCTTTTACTAGGCCAGAGAAGACGTCAATGAACTCTAAAAAATCAACAGTATTATGAAGATAGGCAGAGGAATTAAAGTCAAGCCGTGTAACGCCGACAACGTAACCACCCATAATTCCGATCAGGTCCCCGACGGCAACCAGAACCGGCACCGCAAGCGTTGCGGCAAGCACCCTTGGCACCGTCAGATATTTCATCGGGTGGGTCGAAAGCGTGACCAAAGCGTCAATCTGTTCGGTTACTTTCATCGTGCCGATTTCAGCGGCAATGGAGGATGCAACGCGGGCCGCAACCATAAGACCTCCCATAACGGGGCCAAGCTCACGCGCCATGCCAATCGCTACGATAGAAGGAACAACAGCTTCGGCATTGAAACGAGCACCGCCAGCATAGATTTGCAACGCCAGTGCGCCGCCAGTGAAAAAGGCTGTCATGCCTACAACCGGAAGACTGAAATATCCAATTGTCATAACGGCATGAATGAATTCTTTAAAGTAAAATGGTGGGCGAAACATGTGGCTAATTGTTTGCCCTGCATAGATCGCAATCTGGCCAATTGTCGCCAGTATCATCAATGTTGTGCGGCCCACTGCGGCCACAGGAAACAAAAGCGTCGTCATCCACCTGCTCCAATATAACGCCGTGTATAGCGTGCGCCCAAAGATGTCAGAATTTCATAACCAATGGTATCGGCATATTCGGCGAGTTGGTCAACGCCCTGTTCTGGGCACAGGATGTCCAGTGATTTCGGCGTTTCATCAAGATGCGAGATATCAACGGTTAACAGGTCCATCGATACGCGGCCAACCAACCGGCACGGGGTGCCGTTGGAAAACAGCTGTGCTTTGTTACCCATAGATCGGATTAATCCGTCGGCGTAACCTGCTGAAACAGTTGCTATTCTGCTTGGTTTTTTCGCAGTCCAGCTTGCGCCATACCCGACCGTGTCACCGGCCTCCAGAGCGCGGGTTTGAATCACAGGCAGGCTCAGCCCAACAACCGGTTTTGCCTTTGCAAAGGGTAAACAACCATAGAGCCCAACACCGGGACGCGTCAGGTCAAAATGATAGTCCTGACCTAAGAGGATGCCCCCGGTCGCTGCCAGAGAACGGGGTGCATCAAAACTGTCTGTCATCTGACAGAACGCAGCGAGCTGTTGCGCGTTCATCGCGTGATCCGGCTCATCCGCACAGGCGAGGTGGCTCATGATAAGGGAGGGTGATTGCTCTGACACGATGTCACGTACTGCGGCCCATTCCCCAGGGTCCATACCAAGCCTGCTCATCCCACTGTCCAGCTGAAGGCCGAACTTGTGGGTTGGGAGCGCCTCTAGGTGGCGGGTAAGCTGGTCAAGCGAATTGATCATCGGCGTCAGC
Source organism: Pseudohalocynthiibacter aestuariivivens (assembly GCF_018457175.1). GTDB lineage: Bacteria > Pseudomonadota > Alphaproteobacteria > Rhodobacterales > Rhodobacteraceae > Pseudohalocynthiibacter > Pseudohalocynthiibacter aestuariivivens. The sequence continues at coordinate 200,243 of NZ_JAGFNU010000003.1, read as the reverse complement.
ATAAGATCATAGATCATATCCGTATCTCCACGCATATGCCCGGCAAAAACGCAAATTTCCGGCCCCGGACCCAAGGCCTGACGCACCCTTGCGCCTTCTTCCGCGATGGCTACAAAAAACTTGCGCGCCCCGGCCCGGGCCAACGCCTTTGCGACGCGTCCGGCACCAAGACCATAGCCATTCGCCTTGACGACCGCTGCAGTTTCGACAGAACCCGCCGATACCGCGTCAAGCGCACGCCAGTTGGCAATGATGGCTTCAAGATCGATTGAAAGTGTTGCACTACCCATAGCGTGGTTTTGACAGGCGGGCCGTGGAGGTCAAGTAAAAACCCAACGTCTTGCACCAATGCCGATCACGTTATCGGGTTTTCTTATGCGTGTCATAGCCCGCTTGCAGTTCACTACGCAGATACGAGCCGAAATTTATGGAATCAAACTTTGGCGTTCCCGTGCCGGGGAGCGGCGCGACGCCATAGCTGACATGTGGATCAAAGAAGAAAGGGCAGGAATAGCGTTCGCGCCCCGAGCGGTTGATTACACGATGTGGGGTCGAAAGCAGCCGCCCGTTTGACATCCGGTGCAGCATATCGCCGACGTTCACCACAAATGCCCCATCGATTTTTGGTGCATCAATCCAGTTGCCTGTCGGCGTTTTCACCTGAAGCCCACCAACATCATCCTGCGCAAGCAGTGTGAGGCATCCGAAATCTGTATGTGGCGCAGAGCCATAGAGGTCATCTGGGGCCTGTGGCGGTGTTGGAGGGTAGTGCAGCAGACGCAACCACGTTGTGGGCGTCTGAAAGCCTGCAGTAGCATCTTCGGGATTTGCGCCCGCCGCGGCGAGGGCGAGCTTTATCAATCGAAAACCAAGCAAAGTCATTGCATCAGAGTAGGCAACAAGTGCCTCACGAAATTCAGGTAGCGTGGGCCAAAGATTTGGCCCTGACAGGTAAACATCCGGGTCTGCTACCGCGTCCTCCCGCATCATCATGAAACTGGCCGATTGATTTGGCTTTTTAACATCGGCCAGCTTGGAGTTTACGTCGGTTGACGTGTTGATCGGAATGTAGCCGCGATGTAAACGATTGAGTTTTATGCGCATTTTTTCGGAAAGGGGAAGCGCGTGGAACCGAGCAGAGGCCTCAAACACCGCATCGATCAGCGCCGGATCAATCCCGTGGCCAATGATGTAGCCAAACCCAATTGTGCTGTAGGCGTGCCGAAATTCGTCAACAAGCGTTTCAAGGTTTTCACCACGGGCGAGCGGCCCCACGTCTATAACGGGGATTTCTGTGAACTCAGTCATTTTCGTATCTTTCACGACAGATTGAAGGACGTTGGGCAATCTGCCTCGCTATCCCTCAAATCGCTTTCTGCGATGTTCTGAATGGCGCTCAAGCACCAGAAGATGATTGAAAGCAGACATATCAATAACCGTCGCCATTGATCTGTTGCTGCCAGGGTTTCACAAGATCGCTGAAGCGGGTGAACTGGCCTTCAAATGCAAGATCAACATGGCCGATTGGCCCGTGACGTGCCTTGCCGATGATGACTTCTGCTTTGCCGTGCAGGTGCTCCATTTCGTCCTGCCAGGCCGCCATCTTATCAAGTTCATGATCACCCGGTTTTTCGCGTTCCTTGTAGTATTCTTCGCGGAACACGAACATCACAACATCGGCGTCCTGCTCGATCGAGCCCGATTCACGCAGGTCAGAAAGTTGCGGGCGCTTGTCGTCACGGTTTTCAACCTGACGTGACAACTGCGACAACGCGACAACAGGAATATTAAGTTCTTTGGCTATCGCCTTGAGGCCCATGGTAATTTCGCTGATCTCGTTCACACGGTTCTCGGTCTTTCCTGTGCCGCGCACAAGCTGCAAATAGTCAACCATCAGGACATCAAGCCCATGTGTGCGTTTCAGGCGGCGCGCACGTGCGGCGAGCTGTGAAATGGGCAAGGCTGCTGTGTCGTCGATGAACAGAGGACAGGCCTCAAGCTGTTTTGCGGCATCTACAAAACGGCGAAATTCTGCTTCGGTCATGTCGCCGCGGCGGATTTGCTCGCTCGGAACTTCGGCAGCCTCGGACAGAATACGCGCGGCAAGTTGTTCTGCTGACATCTCAAGCGAATAAAACCCGACGACACCACCGTTGACTGCCCCTTCAGAGCCATCCTGCAGACGGCCGCGTTTGTAGGCCTTGGCGATGTTGTAGGCGATGTTGGTCGCAAGCGATGTTTTCCCCATCGAGGGACGCCCGGCAAGAATGAGCAGGTCAGACTTGTGAAGTCCGCCCAGTTTCTGGTCGAGGTCTTTCAGACCCGTTGAAATCCCAGCCAGCCCACCATCACGCTGATAGGCGGCGTTGGCGACATTTACCGCGTCCGTCACGGCCTTCAGGAAAGACTGAAAGCCGCTGTCGGTCTGCCCCTGTTCGCCGAGTGCATAAAGCTTTTGCTCGGCTTCTACGATTTGTTCTTTTGGCTCGCTTGCAACGTCAACGCTGGCGGCTTTGTCAGAAATATCGCGGCCAAGGGCAATAAGTTCACGCCTGATCGCCAGATCGTAGATCAACTGCGCGTAATCACGCGCTGCAAATGAAGAAATGGATGCACCAGCCAATTTGACCAGATATGCGGGACCACCGAGTTCTGCGAGCCCAGGATCATCTTCCAGAAACGCCTTGAGCGTTACGGGCGACGCGATTGCATTTTTGCGAATCCGCGCTTCGGCAGTTTCAAATACCTTGCCATGCACAGGGTCGAAGAAATGGGCTGAGCCGATGATCGAGGCGACCCGATCATAGACTTCATTGTTGGTTAGGATAGCGCCCAGCAGCTGTTGTTCAGCTTCGATGTTGTGGGGCATCGTGTCCTGTAGGTCGCTATCCTGCTGCTGCGCCCCAATCGGTGCAATCTCGTTCATTCTTACCTTCTGTCCCTGGGCTTATTTGCCCTTTTTCAGAGGGGCATACAGCATAAGTGCCGTAGTCCCTATCAGGATATGTCTGTTAACAACCCGCCGTGGGCGCTGTGGAAAAGCTGTGAATATCCTGTGTATATACCACATCTGGATATGTTTCGCGAGAACTCTCAACATCTGCCACAGCGTTTTGATTCGCGAATATCTTGTTCACATATTATCCACGCATCTTTTTTTCTTGCCATTCACGGGGAGCGTTCAGGAATTTCTGCACCTCGTCGAGGGTTGCCTTGTCAAAGGCACCGCTGTCACGCGCGGCTTCCAGTACGTCCCACCATGTGCAGAGGTATGACAGTCCAACACCGTGATCTGACAGTGTCTTTTCAGTTTCCGGAAAGATGCCGTAGTAAAAGATCACAGCGGTCCTGTCGCAGGTTGCGCCAGTTTCGCGGATCGCATCGACAAAGGAGAGTTTGGAGCCGCCATCGGTTGTCAGATCTTCGACCAGCAGCACGCGTTCCCCTTCGCTCATCACGCCTTCGATACGCGCGTTGCGACCGTAACCTTTGGGTTTCTTGCGCACATAGGTCATTGGCAGTGCCATACGCTCCGCCACAAGGGCCGCAAAGGGAATTCCTGCCGTTTCGCCCCCGGCGATATTGTCAAATGCCTCAAGCCCTGCATCGCGCATTACGGTGCAGGTCAGAAAATCCATCAATGTCGCGCGAATACGGGGAAAACTGATCAGCTTGCGGCAATCTATATAGGTGGGCGATGGAAGGCCCGAGGCCAGCGTAAAGGGCTCTTCCGCATTGAAATGCACTGCTTTGATATCAAGCAGCATCTTTGCGGTCAGCTGGGCAATTGTTTTTGCGTCGGGGTAAGAGGTGGGAATCATAATTTAGCTCACATGCCAATTTACGGGAAAGCCGGGATCAAAGACCGTGACTGGCCCTTCTTCAGAAATGATTTTTTCAGGGATAACAATCGCTTCACCCTTGGTCAGGGTAAGTGTGGTTTCATTGACGGGCAGGCCATAAAACGCGGGGCCATTAAGCGATGTGAACCCTTCAAGTTTGTCCAATGCGTCTTCTTCTTCAAACACGTGGGCAAGAAGAGACATTGTGTTTGTCGCAGTAAAACACCCCGCGCAGCCGCAGCTATTTTCCTTGTTCGGATCGGTGTGGGGCGCGCTGTCAGTCCCTAAGAAGAACCGTGCATCCCCCGAAGTTGCAGCAGCGCGTAAGGCAAGGCGGTGTTCTTCCCGTTTGGCAACTGGTAAACAATAGTAGTGCGGCTTGATACCACCAACGAGGATGTGGTTACGGTTGATAATCAGATGATGCGTTGTGATCGTTGCGCCCAGATTATCCTGTGATTTTGCATAGTCGACACCGTTAGAGGTTGTGATGTGCTCCATCACGGTGCGCAGGCCCGGTGTTGCCCTGCGGATCGGGTCTAACACACGGTCGATAAACACGGCTTCTCGGTCAAAAATGTCGATGTCCGGGTCAGTAACTTCCCCATGAACGCAAAGCGGCAAGCCAATTTCCGCCATTCTCTCAAGAACTGCGCGCACCTTGTCGAAATCTTTCACACCGCTGGCTGAATTGGTCGTCGCCCCAGCGGGGTATAGCTTTACCGCGCTGATCAGGCCGCTTTCTGCGGCCGCGGCAACATCATCGGGATCAGTTTGCTCTGTCAGATACAGGGTCATTAGCGGTGTGAAATCAGCGTCCGCAGGCAACGCGTCTGTAATTCTGTCTCTGTAAGCCGCGGCATCAGAACCGGTGACCACAGGTGGCACAAGATTGGGCATGATGATTGCGCGGCCAAAGTGGCGCGTGGTTTCGGGCAAAACGGCCCTCAGCATTGCGCCATCGCGCAAATGCAGGTGCCAATCATCGGGGCGTCGGAGCGTAAGGGACTGTGTCATCACGCCCGGATTACACAATCCGGGAGCGCGGGGCTATGGGGAATCTGCGGGAATCTAAACAGAAGACGGGCAACGGGCGGAAAAGAGCCATGCATCTGTGGAAACCCGGCAATGCAGTACTGTCCGTTTTAAGTGCCGGATCCTTTGGCTATCTTGAGGGTGGGAGGAAACCAAACTCAGATAGAATGAGATTTCTTATGGCGACGACACAGACATTCACACGCGGCAGCATTTCCTCAAGTTGGATCGGTCGCGTGTTCTCTTCAATCGGCGGTGCGATAGTTTCCAGTATGGAGAAAAAATCGCGGCAGCAGATCGTACAGATTTTACAAGCAAAATCCGATGCGGAATTGGCGCAAATGGGTCTTAAACGAGACGATATCATTCGTCACGTTTTCAGCGACATGTTTTACTGCTGAATTCGGGCACTTTTTCGGGTGTCAAAACAGTCCCTCAAAACTGTCACGAGCAACACAGTCCCGACTTACCCTTCAGACAAGGCTAACGGGGCGGTGACGCATGCAAGTGGCTTTTGTATCGATACGGAAGGCGGTTACGCCTCCTCTGACATGCTTTTTTCGATCGCAGAGAGACGGCTTTCCAAGCTAGCGCCGGTGTGTATGATTGCATGACGGCAGGCTGCTGCTGCAAACCGCAGGTGGTCATTGTCTTCAAGGCGATCCACCAGATGCCGCAAATACGGAAAATACTCTCTGCGTGCGCGAAACAACTTGTAAAAAGACTGTTCGCTCAATGTGTCTTCAAAGGCCTGTTCTATTAATGGCAAAAGAATGCCCATGTTCCGCAAGTCACGCCCGATTTTCCGGCCGAAGCATGGACAACGCAACTTGCTCACGTGGGATCGGTTGAACAGGGCTGCATGCATTGCATCCAGCGCCTCGACCGGGTCATAAACCACAAATGCTTTCTCTGCGGCCTCGATCATGTCAGGCGCATATCCATAACGGTTTTTAAAATCCTCGCGTCGCATTTCAGGATAGCGGCGGTCCCACTCTGTAATGCGTGGATCCAGTGTTGCCTGTGGCTGGACCACGATGACAGTGGCGCCCGGTGCAGCAACCGAAAAACTTGCGGCCGCATAGCCACACATGCCTTCGCCATAAAACACAACCTTGTCGAAATCTTCGAAAAAACCGTCGTCTATTAACCGGTCAAAATAGGCATAGACTGCTTTGTCACGAAACCAGCTTGCGCTATGCGCCATCAGGCAAAGCTGTGACCAGTCTTTTCCTTCGACAAGGTCAAACCCAAGCGGTAGGGCCTTTTCGCATTCGTTACGAATGGTTTCGACCGTCTCAAAAGTGACCAGCAATACCGGGTCCCGGTCAGTAAACAGCGCGGAATGGTTTGGGCCAACCGGCTGGAAATAGCCGCGTTCCTCTGCCACCTCATCCAACGCCTCAAGCCAGTCCTCAAACGCGAGGTCCTGCAAGGACGGTGTCTGGCCGGCGGCAGAATGCGGCATAGGGAGCGGTCCTTTTGCACGGGTTAAATGGATTTGACGGGCATCAGTCTATGTTTACCCTGATTTGCATCGCAATGGGGCAGAATTGCGAAAGCAAAGGCTGGTTTTCAAGAATTTGTTTTGTCATAGGCAACAGTTCGCGCCTTACCCAAGGGATGTTGCCAAAAACGGCAAAATAAAACGCAAATAGGTGAATTATTCTCGGCGACTCAACTGCGCTGCAGCGTTGCGGTAAGCGCGCCCATTCCGATCAGCGTTCCACCCCCGGTTCGTGTCATCCAGCGCATCACGCTTGGGCGGCGAATATAGCGGCGCAGATGGTCAGCCAACATTGCGTAAGAAAACGCACTAATCGCTCCGATTGTAACGAAGGTGATGATCAGCGTTACAAACTGCGGCATCAGGGGCTGCTCTGGGCGCATGAATTGGGGAACAAATGCAATGAAAAAGCCAATACTTTTAGGGTTCAGCGCCGTGACAGCAGTGGCATGCCAAAAAATCGCGACAGCACCAATAGGGGCTGTTTCTTCGTCAATTTTTACAGTCATCGCTGGCGCACGCAGCAGCTTTACACCAAGGTAAACCAGATACGCCGCACCTACCCACTTAAGCACTGTAAATAACGTGGCAGAGGTGGCTACCAGCGCCCCAAGCCCGGCAAGCGACGCGCTCATCGCCAGAAAATCCCCAAGCGCAACACCTGCTGCCGTTGCCAGCGCGATTCTGCGCCCCTGCGTCAATGCATAGGAAACTGTCAGCAGAACTGTTGGGCCCGGAATGACCACCAGCGCAACCGAGGCAAGCACAAAGGTAAACCAAAGCTCAAGTGACATGGGGACTCCCTTTCAAAACTCCGTTATCTGGCGTTCAACAGTAAGTCTTGTCAATCCTCCCCCTTGACCGTCAGCGGGTCACATGCAGAGCTATGGCACAAAGGGAGAATTCTATGGGTCAGAAAGTTTCGAGCATTGATGAGGTGGAAACGCTGCTGTCGGGGCAGGGATATATCGCGAACCGTGCTCTGGCGACTGTCGTTTTTCTGGCATTGCGCCTCGGACGACCACTGTTTCTCGAAGGCGAGGCAGGCGTTGGCAAAACCGAAATAGCAAAGGCACTCTCAGCAGCCCTCGGTCGGCGGCTCATTCGGTTGCAATGCTACGAAGGGCTGGATGCGTCTTCTGCAGTTTATGAATGGAACTTTCCGGCCCAGATGGTTGCCATTCGCACGGCAGAGGCCGCAGGTGGCGCGGATCGCGACGCGCTTCAGGCGGAACTGTTCAGCGAAGACTATCTGATCACCCGCCCGTTGCTCGAAGCGATGCGTCCGCAACCGGGTGGTGCCCCTGTTCTTCTGATCGACGAACTTGATCGCACGGATGAGCCGTTTGAGGCGTTCCTTCTCGAAGCCCTCAGTGATTTTCAGGTTACAGTGCCCGAGCTTGGCACGATAAAGGCGGCAGAACCGCCCATCGTGATTCTTACCTCCAACCGCACACGCGAGGTGCATGATGCCCTGAAACGTCGCTGCCTCTATCATTGGGTTGATTACCCGAGCTTTGAACGTGAGATCGAGGTGCTCCATTCCCGCGCGCCAGAAGCATCAGAGGCGCTGAGCCGCGAAGTCGTTGCCTTTGTTCAACGCCTGCGGACAGAAGACCTGTTCAAAAAACCGGGCGTGGCAGAAACTATCGACTGGGCGAAATGCTTGCTTGCGCTTGATGTGATCAGCCTCTCACCCGAGGTGATCGCGGATACACTTGGTGCAATTCTTAAATATCAGGATGACATCCAGCGCCTTACCGGCGGAGAAACAACGCGCCTGCTTGAAGAAGCAAAACAAAGCCTTGTTCCGGCCTGATGTTTTCTTTTTCCCAAAAATATCCTCGGGGGGTTTGGGGGGCAGACAGCCCCCCACCTTGGTCTTGCGCTCATGCCTGAATATGCCCCGCTGGATCTGCCCGAAGACGGCAAACTCACCCATAACATCACGCATTTCGCGCGGGCGTTACGGGCTGCCGGGCTCAAGGCGGGTCCCGGTCGGGTGATCGACGCGATCCGCGCTGTCCAAGCAACCGGTTTCAGCACACAAGTTGATTTCTATTGGGCGCTCCACGCCTGTTTTGTCTCAAAACCCGAAGAGCGCGCTGTTTTCCACCAGATTTTCAGGCTCTACTGGCGCGACCCCCGCTATCTTGAACATATGATGGCGATGTTGTTGCCCGCTGTGCGCGGAGTGCAGGAAGAACGTGCCGCAAAATCTGCAGAGCGCCGCGCCGCAGAAGCGCTGCTTGACGGAGTGGAAAGAGACGTCCCTGATTTGCCCGAGAGCGAAGAAGAGGGAAGCGAGATTGAAATCGACGCAACCCTCACAATGTCTGCCGAAGAACGGTTGCGCAGCCTTGACTTTGAGCAGATGAGCACCGCCGAAATGGCAGAAGCAAAACGCATGCTCGCGCGTCTGAAACTGCCGATGCGTCCGATGGTATCGCGCAGGACTGCGCCGAATGCCCTTGGCAAACGCGCTGACTGGCGCGGCACAATGCGCTTGGCCATGCGACGCGGCGGCGAGATTGAACGCCTCGCCTGGAAAAAACCTAAAACACGTTGGCCAAACCTTGTGGTGCTCTGTGATATCTCCGGGTCAATGTCTTCCTACTCCCGTGCGGTGCTGCACTTCCTGCACGCCGTCGCCAATCAAAAGGGTGCGGGGTGGGCCAAGGTCTTTGGATTTACATTTGGAACCCGGCTGACAAATATCACCCGGCATTTGCGTCAGAAAGATGTGGACGCAGCGCTTACCGCCGCCGGGTCAGAGGCGCAGGACTGGGAAGGCGGCACACGTATCGGCGCCTGCCTTCATAGTTTTAATCGCGACTGGTCGCGCAGGGTGTTGGGACAAGGTGCTGTTGTTTTGTTGATCACAGACGGGCTTGACCGGGATGCGCCGGAGGAACTGACCAAAGAAATGCAGCGGTTGCATCTCTCTGCGCGCCGCCTGATTTGGCTTAACCCCTTGCTGCGCTGGCAGGGTTTCGCTCCAAAAGCGCGGGGCATCATGGCGATGCTGCCGCATGTCGACAGTTTTCGCGCGGGCCACAACATCGCGTCACTTGAAGCTTTGGCTGAAGCGATTTCAAGAACCGACGATACTGGTGAAAAGGAGCGTCTTTTGGCAGCGCTTCAGGAATGACCAGAGCAACGTTTTAACCGCAGGAATCGGGTCGGAACCTGTTTCAATTTGATCCAAGTAAGAGGCAGAAACAATAAATGGAGACGATGATGCCCCTTACATACCAGCCTTATGACAGCGATTGGGTCGCCGCAATTCGTAGTGGTGCTCCGGATGCAAATGGTCAGCCTGCTGAGCGCAGTATCTCAGACGGGGGCGGCAACCCATGCCGTCACTGTCTTGATGAAATCCCAAAAGGGGCCCCGATGCTGATTTGTGCCGCGCGCCCCTTTCCCGAACTGCAGCCTTACGCGGAAGCCGGTCCGATCTTTCTGTGTGCGGATGCGTGCGTTGCGTACAGCGGAACCTCACAACCGCCGGTTCTGAAAAACCGGTCAGAATGCCTGTTGAAAGCCTATGGTTCCAATAATCGTATTATCTATGGCTCCGGGCGGATAACTCCGACGTCAGAGGTGGAGAGTTATTGCGAAACTCTTTTTTCTGATGAAAAGGTTGCTTATGTTGATGTTCGCTCTGCTACGAATAATTGTTTCACATTTAGGATAACACGCAGGAATGACCCTTCATCACGATGATATTCCGGAAACAGCACTGGCCTGGCATCGCGGGGGGCAGGGTGCTGTTCTGGCGACTGTGATTGAAACATGGGGCTCGGCGCCGCGACCCGTGGGCAGCCAACTGGTAATCAGTGGCTCGGCTGAAATTGCCGGGTCAGTTTCCGGGGGGTGTGTTGAAGGTGCTGTCATTGTCGAGGCACAAGAGGCGCTGGAGCAGAGTGAAACGCGCATTCTGGAGTTTGGCGTTAGTGATGAAACTGCCTTTGAAGTGGGTTTGGCCTGTGGTGGCAGGATTCGGATTTTGCTGGAACCTGTCGGGAAAGTCTTGCCAGAGCAACTGCTTGAAGATCTTGTCCGGCGCCGCGCCGCACGCATCCCGGTCGCCTATGTTGTTAACACTGAAACTTGGAAACGCAGACTTGCCGGGCGAGATGACGGCGCATTGGGAGTTGAGTTTGCAACGCGGTTCCGCAGTGACAGGTCGGGTTTCGAAGACGAGGTGTTTATCGCAATCCATAACCCACCGTTGCGTATGGCGGTGATTGGTGCGGTTCATATCGCACAGCCGCTAATGCAAATGGCACGACTTGCCGGATATGACGCGGTGCTGATCGACCCGCGCCCGATTTTTGGCTCAAACACGCGTTTCCCGGGCGAGGTGATCCTTGATGATTGGCCGGATGAGGCCCTGGCCGCGCGCGGGCTGGACAGTCGAACAGCCGTTGTGACACTGACGCACGATCCAAAATTGGATGATCCTGCGATCATGGCGGCCCTGAATTCTGATGTGTTCTATCTTGGCAGTCTCGGCTCAAAACGCACGCATGGCAAAAGGGTCGACCGGCTGCTTACGGCGGGATTCTCAGACGAACAAATCGGGCGCATTCATGCGCCTGTCGGCCTTGATATTGGTGCGAAATCGCCAAGCGAGATTGCGATCTCGATCATGGCTGAAATTACACAACGCCTGAGGCAAGGCTAATGCGGTTTGGCCCTGTGCCCCTTGATCAGGCCGAAGGTACGGTGCTTGCACATTCGGTGAAATTACCATCTGGACGGCTTCGAAAAGGTGCTGTTCTTGATGTGGAGCAGGTTGCGTCGCTCCGCGCTGCCGGAATTGAGAGCGTGATTGTCGCTGAATTGTCACCCGATGACGTTGATGAAAACAGCGCTGCGGCAGAGCTTGCACATGCGTTAGCACCGGACCCGGCGGCGCTCAACCTGCGTTTGTCCGAGGCTTTTACAGGGCGGGTAAATGTTTATGCGACTGTGCCGGGTATTGTTGAAATTGACGCAGAGGCCGTTCATGCGGCGAACAGGGTCGAGCCGATGATTACCCTTGCAACGGTTTCCCCGCTCCAGCGCACGAAACCGAATGGAATGGTCGCAACCGTCAAAATAATTGCCTATGGGGTAGAAAAGCGAGCGTTGGCGCAGGCTGCGAAGGGATTGGAGGGCGCAATTCGCGTGCGGCCAGCGGTTTACAAAAACGCGAGCCTGATCCTGACAGAGCTGAACAACGCACCAGAGAAAGAAGATAGTAAAGGACAACGCGCGATTGCTGCGAGGCTAACAGCACTTGGAACTGATCTTTGCGAAACCCGGATTTGTAAGCATGATACGAATTCGATTGCGACGGCCATCGCAGAGGCAACAGGCGATGTCATCTTGTTGCTGACAGCGTCTGCGACCTCGGACAACGCCGATGTGGCCCCTGAAGGTCTGCGCCGAGCCGGTGGGCATGTTACACGGTTTGGGATGCCCGTCGATCCTGGCAACCTGTTGTTTCTGGGTGCTTTTGGGAACCATCCTGTTATCGGGCTGCCGGGGTGCGCGCGTGCGCCTGCGTTGAACGGTGCCGATTGGGTGCTGGAGCGTATATGTTGCGGGCTTGATGTGAGCGATGACGACATTGCACGCATGGGTGTCGGTGGCTTGCTGAAAGAGATTCCGACCCGCCCGCAGCCCCGGGACCCAAAGCAATCACGATAAAATTAGACTGAAGGGTCAAGAAACGGTTCTCAACGGCGTTTTGTCGTGCTTTACTCCTGTCAAACATATCAATCTGGGAGGATCGAATGACCGAGGTCAAAATGACCGTGAACGGTAAGGCCGTTTCCGGTACCGTCGAAGGACGCACGCTTTTATCACAATTTTTGCGAGAAGACCTGGAGATGACCGGGACTCACATTGGGTGCGACACCTCTCAATGCGGAGCCTGTGTTGTGCATGTTGATGGGCAAGCCGTTAAATCCTGCGCGATGTTCGCCGCCGAAGCAGATGGGGCCGAAGTGACCACCATTGAAGGCATGGCGAATGCCGATGGGTCGCTTTCCACATTACAGCAAGCGTTTCAGGACCATCACGGGTTGCAGTGCGGGTTCTGTACGCCGGGCATGGTTATGTCGGCAGCGGCATTGCTTGCGGAGAATCCTAAACCAAGCGAAGCAGAGATTCGTCACTATCTTGAAGGTAATATTTGCCGGTGTACCGGCTACCATAACATTGTGAAGGCTATTCAGGCTGCATCTGGTCAGGACGTAGCAATCGCCGCGGAATAAGCCAATGTCTGTGCGATTGATACGCGTAGATTTTGGATATTTATAGAATAAAGAAAGGGAGTGGTTCGCAAGAGAACCCCCCTTTGTTCAGGGAGGAAAACATGCCAAAAGACGGAGGCATCGGTGCCAGCACAAAGCGGCGCGAAGACGTGCGGTTCTTGACCGGGAGTGGTCATTATACCGACGATATAAATTTACACGGACAGGCCTATGTTCACTTCCTGCGTTCAGAAGTTGCGCATGGAGAACTCAAAGGGGTCGACACATCCGCCGCTGAAGCGATGGATGGGGTCGTCCGGATTTTCACCGGGGCGGATTTTGAGGGTATTGGTGGACTGCCCTGTGGCTGGCAGATCACTGACCGGTTTGGCGAAGTGATGCAGGAGCCGGCGCATCCGGTTCTGGCACAGGGCAAGGTACGCCATGTGGGCGATCCGATTGCCGCCGTTGTTGCGGAAAGCCCCGAGGCAGCACGCGATGCAGCCGAAGCGATTGTGGTCGATATCAAAGAACTGCCTGCCGTGATCGATATGAAAGAGGCAGTCGCAAACAGCGATATCAAGGTGCATGATGATTTGACGTCAAACCTTTGTTATGACTGGGGATTCGTTGAGGAAAACCGCGACGCCGTGGATGAGGCAATTAAGAATGCCCATCACGTGACAACGTTAGAGTTGAAAAACCAGCGTCTTGTAGCAAATCCGATGGAACCGCGTGTTGCGGTGGGGGAATACAGTGCCGGAACGGGCGACTATACGCTTTACACAACCAGCCAGAACCCGCATGTGATCCGGCTTCTGATGGGCGCTTTCGTGCTTGGCATTCCCGAGCATAAACTGCGTGTCGTGGCCCCTGATGTTGGCGGCGGATTCGGCTCTAAAATCTTTCACTACGCGGAAGAGGCGTTTTGTACCTTTGCAGCAAAAGCGGTCCGGCGCCCGGTGAAGTGGACGGCAAGCCGCTCAGAAGCATTTATCTCGGATGCACAGGGTCGGGATCATGTGACCAAGATCGAACTGGCGCTGGATAAAGACGGGCATTTCCTGGCATTGCGGACAGATACCTATGCCAACATGGGTGCATATCTTTCAACCTTCGCGCCGTCTGTTCCAACCTGGCTGCATGGCACGCTGATGGCGGGGAACTACAAGACACCGCTGATTTACGTGAATGTGAAGGCAGTTTTTACCAACACAGTGCCTGTTGATGCGTATCGCGGGGCAGGACGACCAGAGGCGACGTTTCAGTTGGAACGTGTCATCGACAAAGCAGCGCGTGAAATGGGGATCGACCCGATTGCGCTGCGTCGCAAGAATTTTGTTACTGAATTTCCTTATGCAACGCCTGTTGCGGTGGAATATGACACAGGCGACTATGAGGCGACGATGGCCAAGCTGGAAGAGATCGCTGATCTCAAAGGCTTTGAAAAACGCCGCGCTGCGAGTGCCGAAAAGGGAATGTTACGTGGTCTTGGCGTCAACTGCTATATCGAGGCTTGCGGTATCGCACCGTCAAACCTTGTTGGTCAGCTTGGCGCGCGCGCCGGGCTGTATGAAAGTGCGACCGTGCGAGTGAACGCGACTGGCGGCCTTGTTGTCATGACAGGCAGCCACAGTCACGGGCAGGGGCATGAAACCTCTTTTGCGCAGGTGATTTCAGACATGATCGGGGTCGATGCCGACATGGTCGAGATCGTGCATGGAGATACCTCGAAGGTGCCGATGGGCATGGGGACTTATGGTTCGCGTTCCATCGCAGTTGGTGGCTCTGCAATGGTGCGGGCGACAGAAAAGATCATCGCCAAGGCCAAGAAGATTGCGGCCCACCTGATGGAGGCTTCTGACAGCGATATTGAACTGAAAGATGGTCAGTTTACCGTCGCGGGCACGGATAAATCCGTAGCCTGGGGGGATGTGACGCTGGCGGCCTACGTTCCGCACAACTATCCGCTTGAGGATATTGAGCCGGGGCTTGAGGAAACCGCGTTTTACGACCCGGCGAACTTTACTTACCCTGCAGGAGCTTACTCCTGTGAGGTAGAGGTTGACCCGGACACTGGCAAGGTGACGATTGCAAGCTTTGCTGCGGCTGACGACTTTGGCAACATTGTTAACCCGATGATCGTTGATGGTCAGGTTCACGGTGGTATCGGGCAGGGCATTGGTCAGGCGTTGCTTGAAAACACGGTCTATGATGAAAACGGTCAGCTCCTGACGGGTTCATATATGGACTATGCAATGCCACGTGCGGATGATCTGCCGTCGTTTTCCGTAGATCACAGTTGCCAGACGCCTTGTACTCACAACCCGCTGGGTGTGAAGGGCTGTGGAGAGGCGGGTGCAATCGGTTCACCCCCTGCGGTGGTCAACGCCGTGGTCGATGCGCTGCAGCGCGCGGGCCACACCAATGTTACCCATATTGATATGCCACTCAGCCCGTCCCGGGTCTGGGCTGCGATGAATTCCTGAGGAGGATTGAGCCATGTATGCTTTTAACATTGAACGACCCTCTACCATTGCCGGTGCAGTCGACGCTTTGGCCAAGGATGAGGCGCAGGCGCTGGGCGGTGGGCAAACGCTGATCCCAACGCTGAAACAACGTCTGGCTTCGCCAGATACGCTGGTGAGTTTGACGGGTATTCCCGAGATGCAGGGCATCTGTACGGCTGACGACGGTGCACTTTGCATCGGCGGGGCGACAAGCCATGCAGCCGTTGCTGCGGGGGCGTCGGCCTATCCGGCACTTGCTGCGCTTGCGGGTGGCGTGGGTGATCCTGCTGTGCGCAACAGGGGAACGATTGGCGGCTCGCTCGCCAATAATGACCCGTCGGCGTGCTATCCTTCGGCGGTCCTTGCTTCTGATGCAACCATTGTGACCAATGCACGTGAAATTGCAGCGGATGACTTTTTCGATGGCTTGTTTGCGACTGCACTGGATGAGGGGGAAATCATCACTGAAGTCCGTTTTCCAGTTCCCGAGGCCGCGAACTATCAGAAGTTCCTGCAGCCCGCATCGCGGTTTGCGCTGGTTGGTGTTTTTGTTGCGAAATATGCAGACGGTGTGCGTGTTGCCGTGACCGGGGCATCCGAAGACGGTGTCTTTCGCTGGTCAGACGCAGAGGCAGCGCTTTCCGGAAACTTCAGTGCGAGTGCTCTTGCTGAACTTTCGGTCCCTGCAGATGGTATGATTGCTGATTTGCATGGATCTGCCGAGTATCGCGCGCATTTGGTTAAGGTGATGACAGGGCGTGCCGTTTCGGCCGCCTGATAGCGTCACATAAAGTTGAAGGCCGCAGTAGCAGTGCTGCGGCCTTTCTTGTGGAAGTCATGTTAATACACGTTTAGGTTGTGGTGATAATTTCGCCAATAACGTGAGTATGAAAATGATAATCGATATATGGAAAAGCTTTCGCAGATTACCCGGGTGGGTGCAAATCTGGCTGGCATTTATTCTGGCCCCGCTCAATATGGTAAGTCTCGCATTTCTTTCAGAGCCGCGGGGGATGCTGATCGCAGTGTTGGCCATTGTGGTCGGCATGATGCCCAACTTTTACATCATGGCAAGAGAGCGCGGCTTTTCCAGAGCAATGGCATTTTCCCACATTGTTGGCTGGACTCCTCTGATCTGGATTTTGTGGACGACAATCAGATCCGATTCAATTGTAGGCGAATATCAAACCTATCTTTGGGCGTTGCTTTTCATAAATGTAATTTCACTGGCATTCGACTATGTTGATGCTTGGAGATGGATCAAAGGTGATCGTGCGATTGCATAAACAAAAATGCCCCTGCGAAAGCGGGGGCATTTGCGTTTTTACTCGTTGAGTCGTTTTTCAGAACGAAAAGCGTTACTTCGGCAGTGGCCCGATCATCATGATCATCTGCCGGCCTTCCATTTTTGGCATGTTTTCGACTTTGCCAATGTCTTTGGTGTCTTCTGCGACGCGTTCCAACAGTTCACGGCCAAGGTTTTGGTGCGCCATTTCACGCCCGCGAAAGCGGAGTGAAATTTTCACCTTGTCGCCGTTGTTTAAAAAACGAAAAACGTTCCGCATTTTCACATCGTAATCATTGGTGTCCGTGTTCGGGCGGAACTTCACCTCTTTGATTTCAATGATCTTTTGCTTTTTGCGCGCTTCAGATTCACGTTTTTGCTGTTCGTATTTGAACTTGCCAAAATCCATGATCTTGACCACGGGCGGCACCGCATTGGGCGAGATTTCGACCAGGTCAAGCCCAGCTTCTTCTGCCAGCACCATGCCCCTGGCGGGGGATACGACTCCGACGTTTTCGCCATCGGCGCCAATTAGCCGGATTTCAGTACCCTTGATATTTTCATTTACGCGGGGGCCAGTTTCACGCACCGGTGGGGCGTTGTGGGGTCTGCGAGCTATAACAAATTTCCTTCAACAGTTGTGCAATGCTGTGCGGGAAACTAGACGGCAAACCCCGCCAATTCAAGCCGATAACAGCAAAAGATGAGCAAACAGCCGCCAGTTTCCCCCTAGCATGCTTTCCCTATCCGCAGTCATCTGTCATAGCACGCGTTAATGAGCACGTTTTAAATACGGAAAGGAATATTGTGATGAACAAAATATGGATCATTCTTGCCTTGCTCGCAGTCGTAGCAATTGGCGGCTATGCATTTAACCAAAGCCAGACTGCAGAGGAAGAACCAACCGTTGAAACACCTGCTGTCGCGGATGATGCTGCTGAAGCAGAAGAAACAAGCGACGTTGCGGAAGCTGTTGAAAACGCGGTTGAATCTGCAAGCGAAGTTGTGTCTGAGGCTGCGGAAGAAGCTGTCGACCAAGCGGAAGAAGCAGCTACAGACGCCGTTCAAGGCGTTATCGAATCTATTACAGAGTAAGGAATAAAGTAATGAATAAGACTTGGATTATCGCGGCTTTGCTCGCGGCTGCGGGTGTTGGCGGATACGCTTATTATCAAAGCAACGCGCCAGTTAGTGAAGTTATGGAGAGCGATTCTGGCGAAGTTGAAACGCCAGCCGCGCTGGAAGAAGCGTCTGAAGCTGCGGGAGAAGCGGTGGAAACTGTGACCGAGTCGGTGACCGAAGCGGTCGAGGAACCGACTGAAGCTGTTGAAACGACGACCGAGGCTGTGACTGAAACCGCAACAGAGGCGGTAGAGACTGCAACCGAAACCGTGACAGAAACAGCTACGGAAGCTGCTGAAACCGCCACCGAGGCAGTGACTGACACAACTACAGAGGCAGCGGTGGAAATGGCAACCGAGCCCATGGTTGATGCCGCACTGACAGCAGAAGGTTTTGACGCCGCGAAAGTCATTGAAATGATTGATGGGTCCGACCTTGGCGTCATCCAGAAAACCACGATGTCAGCCCTAGTCGAACAAGCATCTGAGGACCCTGATCTTGTCGAGTCAGTCCTGACACAAGTGAAAGAGGCGTTGGGTCTCTGACCCGACTCCTCTAAAGTGGCGCTTTGAATTTCAACGTGTCATGCAGACAAAAAGTCCCAACCAATGCCTGTCGCGGAAATCGCGGCAGGTAATTTTTTCGTAAATGATTGGAATCCGTAAGGCTGAAGTATCGATGTGGTTTCGAAAAACTTTCTCACACACGCAAGTCTATCAATCCGCACCAAAACAAAGCACTTCCACTTACTGTTATCCATCTGACAGGTGGGCAAGATCGAGAAGGTTCTCACGAATTTCCTTGCTATAGAGAACCTGAAACTGAAGATACATTTGTTGATCGAATAGCGGGTGGTCAAAATAGCTTTGCTGGGTGCATTCGAGCAAGCGATCGAAAATGATAAGGTGCTCAGCACTCTTTGTATCGCCATCCTGTTCAAAAGAGAGTGCCGCGCCCATAAACCCTGGATACGCCAGAGCCCAGCCATCTTTCGGGCCACCCACAAGATTTTGCAATGATCGATTACCGGCTGGGTCAGGCACCAAATCTGGTATCGTCCTAGCCACCCCATCGTTTCTTGAAGCTGGCAATAAGTCCGCCGCTGCTTGCCACGCCTGATCACATTCCAGAGTAGGCCTCATATGGCGAGTTTCAGGAAATAGCGGTGGGCACGCGTCATTTGCGGATCTGCAGACCTCAAAGAACTTTTTTCTTCCATAGGAGCTTGCCGGATCCAGTGCCAAACCAGTTTTGAGATGCCTTGATGCCTCCTGATGTCGCTTTTCCCGATGGAGCACGTAGCCTAGGAATTCGGGGAACCACGCCGCTTCCGGATAATCTGCCATCAATTGTTTGGCGCGCGCTTCCATCTCTGCAATGCGCCCCAGACGCCACAACATTTGCAGATGGTGCTGGTGGTTGAATCTGCTGGACGGATTGAGAGAAATAGCAATTTCAATTGCGTCTAACGCAGCTTGATATTCATCCATTTCACCAAGGGCATCACTTAGCCACTGTCAATAGAGATCGTCATCCGGCACCAGTTCCGTGGAACGCTCAAAGTCCTTTGCGGCATTCGGCCAGTCTTCTAAAGAAAACGATGCCCGACCTCGAAAATGGTATAGTCTGGCGCGGTTTGTATCACTGAGGTCGGAAGTCGACAATAACTCCGAACAGGCAGGTATTGCGGCCTCCGGATTTTGCTTCGCAGATCTACAGATATTGTATTCTGCAGTTGTTTGATCCCGTTGAGTATAAAACAGCAAACCAGCAAAAATAAGGAATATTATCGCCAGAGCCAGAAACAGAAATTTGGATGAGCTGCCTGTCATGGATTTAGCCTGTTTTTATTACTTGGTGTTTTTTTGTTCACACCGCTCTGCTCGGCAGAGCAAGCAAATCAGCTAATGCGAATAAATCCATTAAGTCACACAACCTAAAGAAATGTAAAGACCCCGTCTAACCATTTCACAGCGCCGCTATCCTTTCGGTATATTAAGTTGTTATCCGCTGATGAGTTAGATCAGCGCGTTACAGCCGACTAGACTGTTCCTGTGTGCCACAACACGAAAAGCCCCGGAATAAAACCGGGGCTTTGCTTTTCTAACTCGTCTGGTTTTTATCCGACGAAGGCTTTTTCGACCACGTATTCCTTGGGGTCGGAATTCGCGCCTTCCCGCAGTCCGGCGGCTTCCAGAATTTCCTTGATGTCATTGTTCAGGCCGAGCGACCCACAGACCATCGCGCGGTCCGTTTCCGGGTTTAGCGGCGGAATGCCAAGATCCTCAAAGACCTGACCTGATTTCAAAAGTTCGGTAATCCGGCCCATCTTCGGGCTCTCTTCGCGCGTGGTTGTCGGGTAATACTTTAGCTTGTCCCCGACGAGTTCGCCGATTAGCGGGTCGTCACGCAGGCTTTCGACCAACTGGCGGCCATATTCCAATTCCGCAACTTCGCGGCAGGTATGCGTCAGGATAACTTCGTCATAATTTTCATAGGTTTCAGGGTCGCGGATCAGCGACGCGAAAGGTGCGATACCGGTGCCGGTCGCAAAGAAGTAAAGCCGTTTTCCGGGCAGCAGTGCATCATGCACTAGCGTTCCAACCGGCTTGGGTCGCAGAATAATCTCATCCCCGGGCTGGATGTGTTGCAGGCGTGATGTCAGCGGGCCATCCTGCACCTTGATCGAATAAAACTCCAGCTCTTCATCCCAGCTTGGCGAGGCGATGGAATAAGCGCGCAGCAAAGGGCGGCCATTTTCACCCATAAGGCCAATCATCACGAATTCGCCCGAACGGAACCGCAGGCTTTGCGGACGCGACACACGAAAGGAAAACAGTCTGTCGGTCCAATGTTTAACAGACGTCACGGTCTGAGCGTCGGGCAGGGTGGGTACGGCTTTTACCGGGGCGGCGTCATTCACTGTTACATGCTCGTTCATAATTTACGCGGGACTGCGCCCCGCCCTCTGTCTGGGGAGATATAAGATTTTGTTTTGCTCAGGTCTAGGTCCGCAACCGCGACTGATAGTCATGGGCACGCCAGTCCGCACGGAACTGCCACTGATCCTCTGGCTGACGTGCGGCAAGGTCTTCGCTGATTTCAACTTCGTCAAAGCCAGCGCGCCGCGCCATTGCATATTGATCTGCGATGACATGGCCACGGGCGCGCAAACGACCGTGAAACCCCATCATGCGCAGACGCCGGGCAATGGTAAAACCACGACCGTCGGCGAAGCTTGGGAAATCCACCCGTATCATATCGATATGGGACAGATGTGGTTTCAAAGCTTCGGGTTCCGCGTCAGAGTCCAGATCAACGGCCAAGGCAGGCGGTGTGTTTGCGGGCAGTTCCTCAAGGCGGAAAAAGCCATTAGCCCAATCTTCGGTCTGAAACCCGGTATCTGTTACAAGTGTCGTCATCATGATGCTCCTACGGGCAGGGGGCCGGGTACCATTTTGCCATTTACAAAATGGATGCCGCATTCGATTTTTTCTTCGCCGCGCCAGCGCCCGGCGCGCGGGTCTTCGCCTTCGTTTACCGGTGATGTGCAGGGCGCACATCCGATCGAAGGGTAACCTTTTGCAACCAGCGGATGGCGCGGCAGGCGATTGTTTTCCATATAGTCGCGCACATCATCGCGTGTCCAATGGGCAAGCGGGTTTACCTTGATGCGCTTATTTTCTTCGTTTTCAAAGAAGTCGAGCGCAGCGCGGGTGTCAGACTGAAACCTTTTGCGTCCCGTGATCCAGGCATCAAACCCTGAGAGGGCCTTTTGCAAGGGTGCGAATTTGCGCAATGCACAACAAGCATCTGTGTCATGCTGATGCAATGTTCCGGCCGGATCAAGGCGATTCACGTCCACTTGTGTTGCACGAACAATCCGTACGTCTGTAAGCTTCAACCGCTCTGTAATCTCAAGTTGATAGTCGAGCGTTTCTTCAAACAGCATCTCGGTGTCGATAAACAAAACGGGCGTGGTTCGATCCATGATCGAAATCATATGCAACAGCACGACTGACTCCGCCCCGAAGGACGAAACCAAGCCAATTTGTCCAACAAATGGGTCGCTAAGTGCGCGTTCCAGAACCGAGGTTGCCCCGTGGTGCTGGTACCGTACATTTAGCTGCTCCACCCGCTCATTGACGGTTAGGTGTAGCGTTTCATGCCGCATTTTTCTTGATTGCCTCCGGGTAGAGCACAGCCTTGAATGGGCCGGCACCTAAGCGTTTGTAGGTCTGAAGGAAGGGTTCTTCAGCATCAAGACGCATGTCCAGATATCCAAGCACCAACCGTTCTATTGCTGGTACGATCTCGTCATAGGCGAAACCGGGACCGGCACGTTCGCCGATGGCGGCGTTTTCTGTACCATCGCCGCCAAGCGTGATCTGGTAGTTTTCCACGCCGGCACGGTCGAGCCCAAGAATGCCGATATGACCAACATGGTGGTGGCCACAGGCATTGATACAGCCAGAGATTTTGATTTTCAGTTCGCCGATATCATGCTCGAGCTTCAACTCGTCAAAACGGGTTGCGATTTGCTGGGCAACGGGAATTGAGCGTGCGGTCGCAAGGGCACAGTAATCCATGCCGGGGCAGGCGATGATGTCAGAGATCAGCCCGATATTTGCGGTCGCGAGACCCACCTCTTTCAGTGAGGCATAGATTGCCGGCAGGTCTTTCTTGTGAACATGCGGCAGGATCACGTTTTGCTCGTGGCTGATACGCAGTTCATTATGCCCATATTGTTCGGCAAGATCGGCCATCACGCGCATCTGATCAGAAGTTGCATCGCCCGGTGTCTGACCATGCGCCTTGATCGAAATTGTGACGATCGCGTAGTCAGGGTTTTTATGCGCACTCAGATTGGTATCAGACCATGACCGGAAAGCCGGGTTGGTGTCGCGCGCGGTTTGATATTGAGCAGTTGGGCCGCTGACGAATTCAGGTGCTGCAAAGTGGCGCTCGATCTCGGCAAGATGTTCCTGATCAACCCCGGAAAACTCTGGGCGAATTTGTGTGAACCGTGCGTCAACAAGCTCGCGTATTTTATCAAGCCCGTTTTCGTGAACAGTGATCTTGATGCGTGCTTTGTATTTGTTGTCGCGACGACCTAAGAGGTTGTAAACACTTACAATTGCCTCGCAGTATGGTAACAGGTCTGCCTTTGGCAGGAATTCACGAAGCACTTTGCCAACCATCGGGGTACGGCCAAGGCCGCCACCAACAATGACTTCAAAACCGGGCTCTCCCGCCTCATTGCGCACCATGCGCAGGCCAATATCATGCGCGCGCGTCACAGCGCGATCTGTCGGGCTGCCAGATACGGCGATTTTGAACTTGCGCGGCAGGAACTGGAATTCAGGGTGATCCGTTGACCATTGGCGCAGCAGTTCCGCGATTGGACGCGGATCTTCGATTTCATCAGCAGATGCACCTGCAAAATGGTCAGCGGTTACGTTGCGGATTGTGTTCCCGGATGTCTGGATCGCGTGCATTTCAACGTCAGCCAGTGCGTCAAGCATATCCGGCACATCCGACAGTTTTGGCCAGTTGTACTGGATATTCTGGCGGGTAGTGAAATGGCCATAGCCTTTGTCCCAGCGGTCAGCAAGATAGGCAAGCTGGCGCATTTTAGCGGAATCAAGCGTGCCATAAGGAATGGCCACCCGCAGCATATAGGCGTGAAGCTGTAGATAGAGACCATTCATCAGGCGCAGGGGCTTGAATTCATCCTCGGTTAGCGATCCGTCAACGCGACGTTCGACCTGCAAGCGGAACTGGGCATTACGAGAGCGAACAAATGCTTCGTCAAAGTCGTTATACTTATACATTGGTTTGCTCCGACTGTTTGCCATGCTGATAGTTTGAAGGTCCGCGAGAGCGGAAATCTTCACGAAAGTGGATTGGGGCCGGGCCATTCGGGCCAAGCTTTGCGTCCGCCAGATAGGCACCCACAACTCGTTCCTGTTGTGCTTCGGCAAAGCCCAGGCGGATCGCGGCGCGTGCCTCATCTGTGATGAACTCAGCGTCGCTGTGGTTGCGAGACCAGTCACCGTTTTCGGTCAGGTAGATAACATCACCTTCAACAAGGTGGTTCGCTGTTACGATTTTAGGGGCGAAGTTTTGGCTCATAGGCTCAGAACCTTTTTATCAAATGTGTCAGCAAGGGCGAGCGCCGCCCGGGGCGCGAGGCCATATAGGGTCAGGGCGGGGCCGGTCAGACTTGCCTCGGTCAATGCGTTGCCAAGCTCTGAAAGAACTGTTAAAACAATGCGTTGCGTTGGGCGAGAGGCATTTTCGATAACGGTTATGGGCGTGTTTGGTGCAGCGCCATGCATCATCAGGCGACCCTGAATGAACCGGGCTGACTTTTTACCCATGTAAATCGCGGCGACTTCGCCGGTTTGGGCAAGCGCACGCCAGTCCTGTTCGGCAAAACCCTTCATGTCGTGACCTGTCAGGAAGCGAACTTCGCTGTTGCGGCCACGTTTGGTCAGGCTTTGCCCAATGCCTGCAACTGCGGCAGAGGCAGCGGTGATGCCGGGTACGATGCGCCAGCTAACGTTTGCGGCATCAAGTGCGTCTATTTCTTCGTCAAGACGGCCAAATATGGTGGGATCACCTGATTTCAGCCGTACAACATGCGCACCGTTTTGTGCATGTTCAATCAAAAGCGCGTTGATTTCTTCCTGAGTGGCGGAAGGCCCAAAACCTTCTTTTCCGACATTCAGCAAAATCGCTTCGCGGCGGGCGAGCTCCAGAATTTCCGGGGCAACGAGACGGTCATATACAACCACATCTGCTGCATCCAGCGCCTTGCGCGCCTTAAGAGTCAGTAACTCCGGATCACCGGGGCCAGCACCCACGAGATCAACATGACCAGGCTGTTCAGAGCGGCTCAGATGATCTTTCAGCAAGCTATCAAGTGTTGGACGAAGACTTTCGACACCATCAGCTTCTAGCGCGGCAGTTCCCGTCTTGAAATAATAGTCAGCCCAGAATTCGCGACGTTTGCGGCCCATTGGAAGGGCTTCAACCTTGTGACGGAATGCTTTGCCGATACGCGCGAGCATGCCCAGAACAGGAGAGAGTTTTTCTTCGAGATCAGCTTTGATAGCGCGTGCAAGCACTGGGGCTGCGCCTTCGGTGCCGATTGCAATCGTAACCGGATCGCGGTCAACAATGGCAGGGGTGATAAACTGGCTATCATTCAGATTGTCTACGATGTTTACCAATGCCCCTTCATCTTCCGCTATCGCGGCGACGCGGGCGTCCTCGGCTGCATCCTCGTTTGCTGCATAGAACAAAACAGATCTGGCTGTGTCTCCAGCCCGAAATGGCCGATCTTTCAGTGAAAGCTTGCCAGAGGCGGCCCAGTTCTTGATTTCTTCAGCAGGGTTTGTGGCAAAAACCGAAATGTGTGCTTCTGTTTTTAGCAACAGGCGCAGCTTCGCAATTGCCGCTTCGCCACCGCCAGATACGGTGATTTTGCGGCCCTCGACTGCCATAAAGATCGGGAAATGTTTCATCCACTGCGCCTTTGCGTTTCGTTTCTGTCCTTGATATAGGATATTTTCCCGTTTATGGGCTAGTCTCAGCAATGAATAAGGACGTTTGTTCTGGCTATTGTCGAAATAGGAACACCTGTTCTAAAAGTTGGAAGGAAGCGGTATGTCTGTTCGTCTGGATGATGTAGATCGGAAGATCCTAAAGGAATTGCAAAGCGATGCGGGGCAATCTCTGGACGAAATTGCGCGCAAAGTCGGCTCTTCCAAGACACCTGTGTGGAACCGAATCCGCAAATTGCGGGATGCTGGCGTTATCGGACAGCAGACGGTGCTGCTCGACGCCGAGGCGCTTGGGTTTGAGGCTTGTTTTTTCGTTTTGATCCGAACATCAGAACATGAAGCGGAGTGGCAGAAAAAGTTTCTGAAAGCTTTGCAAGACAGACCCGAAGTGCAAGAAGCTCACAGGCTGGCCGGGGATATTGATTATATCCTGAAGGTGCGTGTGGCGAATGCGCGGGCATATGATGTGTTTTATCAGGCACTTATCGCCGAGGTGCGGATTTACAATGTGACGGCCTTGCTTTCGATGGAAGAGCTGAAATCAACAACGATGCTTCCGATTTGATCGTAGCCTAGCGCGATACCATAAGGGTTTTCAAACCGTGAAAGTGATAGAGGTTTGCGTATAACGCAGGCTCAGTCATGGTCAGTTGGGGGCAGCGTGAAAACAGGATGGGTATGGCAATCTGCAATTCCAACCGAGCGAGCGGCGCGCCGACACAAAAGTGAACCCCGGCCCCGAAAGAAGTGTGAGGTTTTACAGCTCGGCTTACGTCAAAACGGGCCGCATTTTCAAAGGCGGCATCATCGCGGTTGGCAGAGGCGAGAAGTAATCCAACTTCGTCACCCGCCTTGAAGGAATGGCCGAACAGTTCTTCTGCGTCTTCATATGCCCAGCGTGTGAACATATGAAGCGGTGGGTCAAAGCGCAAAATCTCCTCTACCGTTCTTTCAATGTTTTCAGATGAATAAGCATCTGAACGAGTGTTGTGTTCCAAAAGCGCCTTTACACCGTTGCCAAGCGTATGCACCGTTGCTTCATGCCCCGCGTTCAGAAGCAGGATGCAGGTTGTAATCAGCTCGTCTGTTGTCAGTTTTTGCCCCACTTCCTCGGCTGCAATCAGGCTGGTTATCAGATCATCACGCGGGGATTTTCGCCGCTCTTCAACATATGACCGCATGAAGCTGACAAAAGCTTCGGTCGCAGCCACCGCAGCAAACTCATCCTCTCTTGTGCGGCGTGCCTGATACATTGTGACCATTGCGTTGGACCAGCGCAAAAGTTCGCTGCCCATCTCTTCCGGTATGCCCAAAAGGCGGCAAATGACGATGACAGGGAGCTTCTGCGCAAATTGAGGTAGCAGATCAAACTCCTCTGCTGGAAAAACATCAATCAACTGATGGCACAGGGTTTCTATTTCAGGCGCAAGCGTCTGAATACGTCGTGATGTGAACGCGCGCAGTACCAGCGAACGCAGGCGCGTGTGACGCGCACCTTCAAGTTCCAGCATCGAATGCGCTTCAACCGCATAAAATGGTTCCAGATGTTGCGGAATCTCAGGGCGCTTGTCTTGGGGAATTTCGCGCCCGAACCGCCGGTCGCGCAGTAACGCGTTTACGGCGTCGTAGCTGGTTGCGCAGGGCAACGAATAGTCGTCCCACCAAATCAACTCACCGGCCGCACGACCCCGTTCATAAAACGCGTAAGGGTTCTGAACAAACGCGGCGTCTGTCGGAGATTGCGAAAACCGTTGCACGGGGACCTTTCTGTTTCGGATCGAGTTTTTCGAAAGACGCTGGTCTTTGCAAGACGGGCTGCATAAACTTTCCTCGTATCCGGAATGCCTTAAAGGGGAATTCATGCCGCGCCGCCTGCTGGCTGTATTGGGATTTATAGTTGCCGTCTCGGTTTTTGCCGGTGGGGTCTGGTGGTTTGCCTACACCTCTGGGCTGCAACAGGTTGCTGACCGGGGTCGTGCAGACCTGTCCTCGGCGGCAGAACGGCTCGTTGGTCAGCTGGAACGGTTTCGCCAGGTGGCGGTCCTGATGGCGGACCACCCGATATTGGTCGCCCTTGCACAAGGCGCGGGCGAAAGGGACAGGGCAAGCGCCCTTTTGTTGCAAACAGCCGACCAAAGCGGATCGCTTGAAATTTCGTTCTTGTCACGCAGCGGGTGGGTTTTGGCGTCGTCAGACAAGACCGCGATTGGGTTGAACCTGTCAAACACCGCCGAATTTAAACGGGCCATGCAGGGTGCGCTTGGTGTTGAACACGCGCAGGTTGGAAATGGCCAGCGGCGCGCGTTTGCTTTCGCAGCACCGGTGTTTGACGCTGGTTTTCCGGCGGGTGCGGTTGTCGTGCGCGTCGACATGGAAACCGTCGAGGAATCAGATTGGCGCGGTGATCCACAGGCCATCTTTTTTACGGATGATCAGGGAGTTATCTTTGTCGCAAACCGATCAGAGTTGTTGTTTCGTACGCGGGATTTGATGCCGGAGATACGCTATAATCAGGATGCTCTGCAGCCATTCATTCGATATCAGGAAAGGCAGATTAGCGGGCTTTCGGTTTGGTCGCTTGATGCTGGTCGGTACTTGCCCAAGCGCGCATTGCATCTGGTGCAGCCTCTTCCAGTGATTGGCATGACTGGTGAAGCCCTTGTCGATACCGCCCCGGCCGAACGAATTGCGACATT
This sequence comes from Pseudohalocynthiibacter aestuariivivens, assembly GCF_018457175.1. Lineage (GTDB taxonomy): Bacteria > Pseudomonadota > Alphaproteobacteria > Rhodobacterales > Rhodobacteraceae > Pseudohalocynthiibacter > Pseudohalocynthiibacter aestuariivivens. The sequence goes on along the minus strand of NZ_JAGFNU010000003.1, from coordinate 172,427 downwards.
GCAGGCGGCTGTTGCCGGTGCGCTTTGCCTTGCATTTGGTGCGTTTTTGTTTTGGGCGACAGAGCGGCGGCGCACCCTGGCAATTGCCAATGCAGAACTTGAAACCCGTGTTGCGGAACGTACGGAAGAACTGGTTTCCGTCAACCAAAGCCTGCGTCACGAGATTGCAGAACGGGAAGAAGCCGAAGCCGCGTTGAAAAAGGCACAGGCCGATCTGGTTCAAGCGGGCAAACTTTCGGCCCTTGGTCAAATGTCTGCGGGAATCAGCCACGAACTTAACCAGCCCCTAATGGCAATCCGAAGCTTTTCAGAGAATGCCGAGGTCTTCCTTGAGCGCAACAAACCAGACGTCGCACGCCAGAACCTTTCCCGTATTTCAGAACTGGCGCGGCGCATGGGACGGATCATAAAAAACCTGCGCGCTTTTGCGCGGCAGGAAAACGAGCCGATTTCTGATGTGGATATTTGTGCTGTAGTGCAAGCTGTGCTCGAACTTTCAGAGGCGCGGATTGCACAGGGAAACGTAAAGTTGGACTGGGCCGCGCCAGACCACCCCGTATTTGTGCGCGGGGGCGACGTTCGTTTGCAACAGGTGGTGATGAATCTGGTCTCAAACGCGATGGATGCCATGAGCGCAACATCTGAAAAGCGCCTGGAACTCTTTTTAGAGCAAGAGGACGGCAAAGTTTTGCTGCACGTGCGGGATACAGGCCCGGGCATTGATGATCCTGAAAAGATTTTTGACCCGTTCTATTCCACCAAAGAGGTTGGCCAATCCGAAGGCATGGGGTTGGGTTTGTCCATATCCTACGGATTGGTGCAAAGCTTTGGGGGTGCAATCCGTGGGCGCAACCACCCGGAACGTGGCGCCATTTTCACCGTTGAACTGACGTCTGCCAGGCTAGAGGAGGCGGCATGACACATCGCGTCTTATTGGTTGATGATGATGTGAATGTGCGCGATGCGCTTGGCCAGACACTGGAACTCGCTGATCTAAGCACCATTCCGGCAGGCAGTTATATCGAAGCAAAGGATCATATTGTTCCTGATTTTGACGGTGTGATTGTCACCGATGTGAGAATGCCCGGAAAAGACGGGTTTCACTTGCTTGAATACGCACAAGAGGTTGACCCGGACTTGCCCGTGATTTTGCTGACAGGCGAGGGGGACATTCCAATGGCGGTCAAAGGCATTTCCGCTGGCGCCTTTGGGTTTTTGGAAAAACCATGTGCGCCAAAAGACCTGCTTTCGGTGGTCGAAAAGGCGCTGAAGACGCGCGCGCTCGTTCTTGAAAACCGGAGACTGAGACGTCAATTGGAAACGGGCGATGCGGCCTCGCGCATGTTGTTTGGCATATCGCCGCAAGCCGAAGATTTGCGCACGCGCGTAAGGTCTGTCGCGCACTCCTCTGCCGAAGTTCTGGTCTACGGAGAGCCCGGCACAGGAACGTCAAAGGTGGCGGAAGTTATCCATTTATTGTCTGCGGCATCCATGCGGCCGTTTCAAAAAGTCTCTGCGGCGTCGTTGTCTCCGGAAACGCTGGGACAGGCTTTTGAGGCTGCGGGAGATGGCTCCTTATTCATTGACGAAGCTGCGGCATTGACGCCAGCAACGCAGTTTGCGCTGCTGGAAAACCTTGAAACAGAGAAATCCACCCGCGTGATCGCAGCAACCTATCGTGATTTACAGGCAGAAGCCCTGGCTGGGCGGTTTAACCCGGACCTCTACTATAAGCTTGAGGTTATGAGCGTTCGAATTCCAGCGATCCGCGAGCGCGCAGAAGATATACCGGTCTTGTTTCGGCACTATGTCGCGATTGCTTGCGAGCAAGCGGCACTGCCACTGCCCGAAATCACGCCCGAAGTTATTTCCCGCCTTATGGCGCAAGACTGGCCCGGGAATGCCCGCGCCCTGATGAACGAAGCTATGCGGTTTGCAATGGGCCTTTCGGAAGGGGAAGAAGTGGAAGAAATAGGCTTTGCGGAACAGATGGCAAAGGTCGAAAGATCCCTTTTGGTCGAAGCGCTCAGGAAACAGCAGGGAAACGCATCAAAGGCGGCCCGCGCCCTGAAACTGCCGCGAAAAACCTTTTACGATAAACTTTCAAAGCATGGGATTCGCGCAGAATTTTACCGTTAGGGATTGTGCGGAAAACCACACAATCTACGCTTCTGCCTGTGTGAAATACCGCCAGTTCGATTGCCCGACGTGGCAAGTCCGAAAGAGGTATGTTGCGTAAAATGCTGATATATAGCTATAAATACAGATAAGCATGAGCGTATGAGGTTTTTCTTGAGCGACCAACGCTCAACCGCTCTTATTTCAACAGATGCACCAGAGGGGTGCGTTGTCAGAATTTTTTGGATCAATCTGGGAGGAAACCAAGATGAAATTCCTAACCGCTGCTGCAACCGCTGTGGCACTTACATTCACCGCACAGGCAGCATTTGCATCATGCGAAGACGGTGAGATCGTTATCAAGTTTGCCCACGTGACAAACACCGACCGCCACCCCAAAGGCATTGCGGCCGCACTTTTAGAGTCGCGCGTCAATGAGGAAATGAACGGCGTTGCCTGTATGGAGGTATTCCCGAACTCAACCCTTTATGACGATAATAAAGTTCTGGAAGCCATGCTTCAGGGCGATGTGCAGCTTGCAGCACCTTCCTTGTCAAAATTCGAGGCGTTCACCCGTCGGTTCCGCATTTTTGACCTGCCCTTCATGTTTACAAACATTGAAGCGGTTGATGCGTTTCAGGCTTCAGATTCTGGGCAGGCGATGCTTGATTCAATGCAGCGCCGCGGTCTTCAGGGCTTGGCGTTCTGGCACAATGGCATGAAGCAAATGTCAGCGAACGTACCACTTGTTGCACCCACAGATGCAAACGGTTTGAAATTCCGGGTGCAATCCTCTGATGTTCTTGTCGCACAGATGGAAGCAATCGGCGGCAGCCCTCAGAAAATGGCCTTCTCCGAAGTTTACGGTGCGCTGCAACAAGGCGTTGTTGATGGGCAGGAAAACACCTGGTCCAATATCTTCGGCAAAAAGTTCTTCGAGGTGCAGGATGGTATCACTGAAACCAACCACGGCATCATCGACTATCTGGTCGTGACGTCGACCGAATGGGTTGACAGCCTTGATCCTGCCGTGCGTGATCAGTTCATGACTATTCTTCATGAGGTAACAGAAGTGCGCAACGCAGAGTCCTATGCTGTTAATCAGGCATCCCGACAGTCTGTTCTTGATGCTGGCGGAGTTATTCGTGAGCTGTCGCCAGAACAACGTCAGGCATGGGTCGATGTGATGAAACCCGTCTGGGCTCAGTTTGCAGAGGACGTGGGTCAGGAAAACATCGACGCCGCTCAGGCTATCAATGCAAACCTGAACTAAGAAAGATCGGCGCGGCTCTAACAGGGGCCGCGCCTTTTTTGAGATATAGGGGGGAGTATCATGCATCCGAAACCGGGTGAAACTTTTGTCGACAAGATAGAAGAAACGCTTATCTCGATTCTTCTGGGTGCAATGACACTGATTACTTTTGCCAATGTCATCGCGCGATACGGTTTCAATTCAAATATTCTCTGGGCGCTCGAGATGACGGTGTTCTTGTTTGGCTGGCTTGTCCTCTTGGGCGCATCCTACGCAGTCAAAAAAGGTGCGCACCTTGGTGTTGATGCAATCATCAACATACTTTCACCAGGCACCAGGCGGCTGTTGGCATTGATCTCTGTCGCGGTCTGCATCGCCTTTAGCGTGATGTTATTGAAGGGCGCCTGGGATTACTGGGCAAACTTTGCCAACCTGCCCGGTACCACGGGCCGCTGGTTCCCGACCGGCTTTGAAGACATGCGCCCAACCAGCTATCGCGGCTGGTATGAAGTGAACGATATTCCACACCCCGGTTTTCTCGGCTGGATGGAAGGCGCGTTCAACGAAGGCGAATCCTACAACAAATTACCGCGCATGATACCCTACGCTGTTCTGCCGCTTTCAATGGCGCTGCTTTTGTATCGGTTCATTCAAGTTGCGCTTTCGATTTGGAGCGGGAAGATGGATCGACTTGTCGCCAGCCACGAGGTTGAAGACGAGATTCAGGAAATTCGTGAGCAGCTGGGGGATGAAGACTGATGGATGTCGTATTACTCTTTGTCATGGTGATCGGCTTTATGCTGATCGGTGTGCCGATCTCGGTTTCGCTTGGGATGTCGTCTGTTCTTTTCCTGTTATGGTTCTCTGACAGTTCGCTCGCCTCTGTTGCGCAAACTTTGTTCAGTGCTTTTGAGGGTCATTTCACCCTGCTCGCCATTCCATTCTTTATTCTTGCGTCGTCGTTTATGTCGACAGGCGGGGTTGCGCAGCGGATCATCCGGTTCTCGATCGCCTGTGTTGGGCATTTCCAGGGTGGTCTTGCAATCGCCGGGGTTTTTGCCTGTATGATGTTTGCTGCTTTGTCCGGGTCTTCCCCGGCGACGGTGGTCGCCATTGGTTCGATCGTGATCGCAGCGATGCGACAGGCGGGCTATTCCAAGGAATTTGCGGCAGGTGTTATCTGCAATGCCGGTACTCTGGGTATCCTGATCCCGCCATCGATTGTGATGGTGGTTTACGCTGCCGCTGTTGAAGTTTCCGTCGGACGAATGTTTCTGGCCGGGGTGATACCGGGTATCCTTGCTGGTCTCATGCTGATGATCGCAATCTATGTGATGGCACGCGTCAAGAACATGCCCAGTGGTGAGTGGGCTGGCTGGGGCGAAGTGTTTGATTCCTTCCGCGATGCGGGCTGGGGCCTTTTGCTGATTGTTATCATTATGGTCGGGATTTACGGTATTCCCGGTGTGACGGGCGCGATCTTTACACCGACCGAAGCGGCGGCTGTCGCCTCTGTCTACGCGTTCTTTGTCGCAAGTTTCATCTATCGCGATATGGGGCCGCTCGCAGCGAAGGGCGACAATGGAAAGATCAGCATTCTGCGCAAACCTATTGCTGTGGTGACGGCGTTTTTCCATCACGACACAAAGCGCACATTGTTTGAGGCCGGCAAGCTGACCGTCACGCTGATGTTTGTCATCGCGAACGCGCTCATCCTGAAACATGTTCTGACCGAGGAGCAAATTCCGCAACACGTTGCAAACGCGATGCTGTCTGCAGGCTTTGGTCCGATAATGTTTCTGGTGGTTGTTAACGTTATTTTGCTGATTGGCGGGCAGTTTATGGAGCCATCGGGCCTTTTGGTGATTGTTGCGCCGCTCGTGTTTCCCATTGCCATTCAGCTTGGGATTGATCCAATCCATCTTGGGATCATCATGGTGGTCAATATGGAAATCGGGATGATCACACCACCGGTTGGTCTGAACCTGTTCGTGACGTCTGGTGTGGCTGGCATGCCGATGATGAGTGTGGTGAAGGCGGCGCTGCCGTTCCTTGCTGTGCTCTTCGTCTTCCTGATCATGATTACCTATATCCCGTTCCTGTCGACGTTCTTGCCGAACATGATGATGGGGCCGGAAATCATCATGCAGTAGGGGTGACGTTTAACGACACCTCCTCACCAAGAAATTAATAACGGGCCGCTGCATCATGCAGCGGCCCGTTATCTTTTGGCGGTTTTGTGTTTCAGTTAAATTACCCGTCGGGTAGGGGTCTTATGCGCTGGCGGCCAGTGCCGTTATGATTGCCGAGAAATCGTTGGCTTTAAGTGACGCGCCACCAACAAGCGCGCCGTCCACATTGACGACGTGGAATATTTCAGCTGCGTTGCTGGGTTTCACGGATCCGCCGTAAAGAATACGCGTTGCGGCGCCGGTCTTTTCACCAAACCGGGTAATCAGGTTGGTACGTATGAAATCATGCACCTCTTCGATCTGCGAAAGCGTTGGTACACGGCCTGTTCCGATCGCCCAGATCGGCTCGTAAGCGATGACAAGGTTTCGCGCGGTCACAACATCCGGTATCGACCCGGCGAGCTGATCTTCAATCACTGTGAGCGTCGTGCCATCGTCACGCTGGGTTTCAGATTCACCAACGCAAATAATAGCTGTCAAACCGGCGTTCATCGCAGCACCGGCTTTGGCACAGACAAGCGCGCTTGTTTCGCCATGGTCTTCGCGCCGCTCGGAATGGCCAAGGATGACATAAGCTGCGCCAGCGTCGACCAGCATTGCTGCAGATACATCACCTGTATGCGCGCCGGAAGCTGCGGGATGACAATCCTGGCCTCCCGTTTCAATCGAGCTGTGGGTCAAGCGTTCGGACATTCGTGAAAGCAAGGTCGCAGGCGGGCAGATCACGACGTCGACTGCCGCAATTGATGAATGGGAGTTCAGAGCGTCCACTTCGGCAAGTGCCGCCGCAGTGCCGTTCATCTTCCAGTTCCCAGCAGCGAGTTTTTGGCGCATTGTCAGTATCCTTTGCTTGCGGCGTTTGAGACCTTTTACGGAAATCGCAATCCTGCAGGGACAGGTCAAGAGCAACAGCCGAAATTGTGCAGATATAACAGCAATAGTGCCCGATCAGCGCTATATCACTTTGCTTTTTTTGGCTTTTTTGTTTTTTTGGCAGCAGCGGTTTCCAATGCTGGGATCAGCGACTTGCGTGCCCAGGCCATTGCTTCGTCCGGATCATCCCACGCGCTGTCGGGCAGGGTGGTCAGACCATGAATTGTTCGGGGGCCGTCTTTCGTTTCATAGTTGAAGGGTTCTGATCCTGCTGCAAGGTATTCGGCGATCAGGGGTTCGTCAGCCTTCATGTAAATGGAGCCATTTATCAGAACAGCAAACATCGCATCCTGCGTATAGATGCCCGTTCCGCCAAACATGCGAGTTGTCTTAATTGGTCCAATGTCGGCAAACAAATCTTTGGCGAACAGGACAAATTCCGGATCGGTCGCCATTACATATCTGCGAATTTTATTGATTCACCACAGCCACAGGCATCAACAACATTAGGATTGCGGAATTTGAAACCAGATTCGAGGAGCGAAACTTCATAGTCGATTTCGGTACCAAACAGGAACATCTGCGCCATCGGTGCAATCATCACCCGTGCGCCATCTTGCTCAACCACTTCGTCATGGGGGTCTACGTCATTTACGTAGTCCATCGTGTATTCCATACCCGCACAGCCGCCCTTTTTAACGCCAATGCGCAGGCCTTTTGAGCCATCTTTTTGCATCAGCCGCACGATTTGCGCGGCGGCCTTTGGGCTAATGCTAACCGCTTGTTTTCCTGGGATGCCAAACATGACGGCTCCGTTTATGGTTGTTCGCTTATTAATTTAGGGTGCTGGAGGGCTAATCTCAAGCGGTGAGGGGTCTGGTTGACGTCTCGTCACATGAAACCCAGTTCAAGACGTGCCTCATCTGACATCATGTCCATTCCCCATGGCGGTTCCCATACCAGTTGTACGTCCACGGTTTTTACGCCGGGCAGGGGTTCAACCGCTTCGGCAACCCACCCCGGCATTTCACCGGCAACCGGACACCCCGGCGCAGTAAGTGACATCAGGATGTTTACCTCGCCTTCGTCACTGATTTCGATGGTGTAAATCAGCCCCAGATCATAGATATTAACTGGAATTTCAGGGTCATAAACGCTGCGACAAGCCTCGACCACGGTATCGTAAATCGCATGATCCGTTGTCGATGGTTTGATGAGAGGGGTACCCTCCATCTGATGTGGTGCTTCGGCGGTCATAGGTGCCTCTTATATTACTTGAGCGAATATATAAGGATTAGAACAACCGACGTCCAGTGGGCAGGTTGGTTCATCTTGCCACGCTGTATTACAGGCGGTCTGGAATTCTGTTTCGTATTGTGTTTGCTGGATTTTTGAGAACAGCATGATTTTTTAAATGGGCCGTAAACGACGTGGTTTTGTGAAAGAAGCCTTGGAATCTCGACCGAAAGAGATTTCCGCGACTCTGGCGCTAACAGGCATTCCGCCTTGTGATTGGCTAAATTAAGGGGTTTTCCGTTTGGAAGCTTCTGGCCGTGCCAAAACCAAATCGGTTCCCTGCGAAGAGCCTTGCATTATGTCGTTTGCAGTAAAACGTTGCATGAGCACACGTGGATTCACCCCAGTATAAATATTAGTAAATAAACAAAAAAACTTCTGTAGTTTTCTGTGAAACTTGAAGATTAACTTATCGGAGAGCCGACGCTTAAACTCTGTTTGTGCTTTCGCAACCCAATTTTCAGAGTGGCCCCAAGAAACCCAAATCGCTTAATTGGCAATAAAACCTTACCAAAACGTTAAAATTCTCTTGCCGCATCGAAATTGTTCAAGTATTTTTAAACGGTGAAAAGAGGGCATCAGGCTCCGAAAGCAACAAACATTACTAATAAATTGCTCTATTCCTTGGGAGGAAACATGACAAACTCCGTAAATCGTCGGAAATTCCTGCGCGGCTCGGCCGTAGCGGCGGCTGCGTCACTTGCAGCACCTTCAATCGCGCGCGCAGAAGGCACCGTATTGAAAATGCAAGCTGCCTGGGGCGGTGGTATTTTCCTTGAAAACGCTCAATCATACGTAGACCGTGTTCACGCCATGGCGGGAGACGCCCTAAAAATCGACCTTCTGCCTGTAAACTCGGTTGTGAAAACCAGCCAGATGCAAGACGCCGTTCACCGCGGCGTTCTGGATGCCGCACACTACGTGCCGGCATACTGGTATTCGAAATCAAAAACTGCATCGCTGTTTGGAACTGGCCCCTGCTTTGGCTGGTCCAGCCAAGAAGTTCTGGGTTGGGTCAACTATGGCGGCGGTCAGGAACTGTTTGACGAATTGATGGCCTCGCTTGGCCTGAACGTTGTTTCATTCTTCAACTCTCCAATGCCTGCGCAGCCATTGGGCTGGTTCAAAGAAGAGATCAAAGACGCATCACAAATGGACGGCCTGAAATACCGTACTGTCGGTCTCGCTGCCGACGTTCTGCTCGAAATGGGTATGTCCGTTGTCCAACTGCCGGGCGGTGAAATTCAGCCGGCCATGAAATCCGGACTGATTGATGCGGCAGAATTTAACAACCCAACCTCTGACCGTGACTTCGGTATGCAGGACGTGTCCAAACACTACCATCTTGCATCCTTCCACCAGTCACAGGAATTCTTTGAGGTGACGTTCAACAAAGACAAGTATGAAGCATTGCCAGCAGAGCTTCAGGCGATCCTGAAATATGCGTCCGAAGCTGAAAATTCCAACTTCTACTGGCACAACACAAAGCGTTATGCGGATGATCTGAAAACTCTGCGCGACGAGCAGGGTGTCAATGTCTACCGCACACCAGACAGTGTTATGTCAGCGCAGCTGGATGCCTGGGATATCGTGGTTGACCGTATTTCGGGCGAGGACGCATTCTTTGCGAAGGTGATCGATTCACAAAAAGCCTACGCTGAGAACGTGATGGATTATCTGAATCTGAACCAGCCTGACTATAAGCTGGCCTACGCACATTACTTCGGCTGATCGCTGCTACAAAAAACTGTTCCGGGGGCTGCAAAAGGCCCCCGGACTTTTATTGGACTAAGGAAACTGAAATATGGAAAAACTGGTCTATGCGATCGAAGGTTTGAGCCTATGGGTAGGGCGCGCTTTCGGCTGGTGCATCTTGATCCTAACACTTTCAGTTTCCTACGAAGTTTTCGTGCGATATGTCCTGAACGCTCCGACAGTCTGGGCTTTCGATATGATGGTTCAGATGTATGGTGCCCTTTTCCTGATGGCAGGGCCTTATGCGCTTGCGCAGGACGCGCATGTTCGGGGTGATGTTCTTTACCGCCTGTTTTCGATCCGCTGGCAGGCGCGTGTTGATTTTTTACTGTACCTTCTGTTCTTCTTCCCCGGCATGATTGCGCTTTTCTGGTACGGCTGGGAAATCGCAAGCGACAGCTGGCGGTACAAGGAAGTCAGCTGGAACAGCCCGGCCAGAATCCAAATCTATTTCTTCAAAACGCTGATACCTGCCGCTGGCCTCTTGCTGATGCTGCAAGGTCTGGCAGAGCTGATGCGGTGCTGGAAGGCGATGAAAACCGGTGTCTGGATGGAACGTTTGGATGACGTGAAAGAGACCGAAGATATGCTGATGCATATCAACGAACCGAAATTCTGAGCAGACAAAGCCCCCTAGGACAAAGAGAATAAGATGACAAATCCTGAAGTTGCCATCCTGATGCTGTGCCTGTTTATCCTGCTGGTGCTGCTCGGTTTTCCAATTGCTTTCACTCTGCTCGCGATGGGCGTGGGTTTTGGCTATTACGCCTACTACCAAGGTGGAATTGAAACGTTTTCGGACATTTTCAACAACAACATTTTCTACCTGTTAAACCAGAACACCTATTCGGTGATGGAGAACGACACACTTGTCGCGATCCCACTGTTTTTGTTCATGGGGTACGTGGTTGAGCGTGCCAATATCGTGGACCGGTTATTCTATTCGCTCTATATGGCCGCGCGGAATTTGCCCGGCTCGCTAGCGATTGCTGCGCTTTTGACTTGCGCGGTCTTTTCCACAGCCTCGGGTATTGTGGGGGCGGTTGTCACGCTGATGGGCCTGCTGGCTTATCCGGCTATGGCAAAAGCAAACTACGACAAAAGCTTTGCTTCGGGTGTTATTTGCGCTGGGGGTACGCTTGGTATTCTGATTCCGCCGTCGATTATGCTGATCGTTTACGCCGCAATTGCAGAGCTTTCGCCTCTGCGCCTGTACGCGGCTGCTGTTTTTCCGGGGCTTCTATTGGCGGGTCTCTATATTGTTTATGTGATGATCCGCGTATGGATCAATCCGGCGATCGCGCCTAAGCCCAACCTTGACGATATACCACCACGCAGGAAAATCTACCTCGATCTGTTGATATCCTTTGTGCCGCTGACGGTACTTATCATGCTGGTTCTGGGTTCAATCCTTGGCGGTCTGGCAACCCCTGCCGAAGCTGCGGCCATGGGTGCGCTTGGTGGTTTGGTTCTGGCGTTTTTGTACCGCTCTCTGACGTGGCTCAAAGTCAAGGAAAGCGTCTTTTTGACCGCGAAGGCCACCGCGATGGTGTGCTGGCTTTTTGTCGGGTCGTGGACGTTTGCCTCGGTCTTTTCCTACCTCGGCGGGCATGACCTGATTTCTGACTGGGTTGTTGGTATGAACCTTGAACCCTGGCAGTTCCTGGTCATGGCGCAGCTCATCATCTTCTTCCTTGGCTGGCCGCTGGAATGGTCTGAAATTCTGATTATCTTTGTTCCGATCTTTTTGCCAATGCTCGAAGTCTTTGGCGTGAACCCATACTTCTTTGCGATGCTGGTTGCACTTAATCTGCAAACCTCGTTCCTGACGCCGCCGATGGCGATGTCGGCCTATTATCTGAAGGGCGTGCTAAAAAAACAGATCGAACTCATGGAAATTTTCCGAGGCATCATCCCTTACCTGGGTATCGTGATCCTATGCATGGTGCTGATGTACCAGTTTCCGGGGATTGCGCTGTGGTTCCCTGACTACCTGTTCGGTGTATACGTTCCATGAGCACTGCGCCGAATGCTTTGTCGGCAACTGAAGCGGCCCGTCACATACGTGAAGGGCGGCTCAGTTCCGTCGATCTGGTGAAATCCTGCTTGCAGCGAATTTCAGAGACTGAACCAACGCTTAGGGCCTGGGCGAGCTTGGAGGAAGAAGCCGCGCTTAAACAGGCTGCAGAAATGGACCGGATTCGAAAGGCAGGCAGGCCCATTGGGGCACTTCACGGTGTGCCGGTTGCGTTAAAGGACATCGTTGACACAAAAGACCTGCCAACCGAACGCGGAACACCCATCTTTTCCGGGCGCAGGCCGACCCACGATGCGGCAATCGTTGAACGCCTGACAGATGCGGGTGCCGTGATCCTTGGAAAGACGGTCACGACGGAACTTGCCTTCGCGCATCCCGCAGTAACACGTAACCCGCATAACCCGGACTATTCGCCGGGGGGGTCATCAAGCGGTTCCGCAGCAGCGGTGGCGGCCTTTAACGTGCCGCTGGCTATTGGTACGCAAACGAACGGATCTGTCATTCGGCCTGCGTCCTACTGCGGTATTTTTGGGTTGAAGCCGACCCGTGGGGTGGTGTCACGCCGCGGCATTCTACAGACGTCGGTTACGCTGGATCAGGTTGGTTGCTTTGGCCGAACGCTTGAAGACGCGGCACTGCTTTGCGATGCTGTGAAAGGTTATGACCCTTCGGATACTATGTCCTACCCACGTCCCAGACCAGATATGGGGGCAGGGGTTCAGGCCGAAGCCCCGGTGAAGCCTTCACTCGTCTGGCTTGAGATGCCTTATCACGACAAGCTGACATCAGATTCCATCGAGGCGTTTGCCGCAGTTACCGAAGCTTTGGGCGGGCAGGTGGAACGGATCAAAACATCGGAAAAACTTGCAGCGCTCGTCGATGTTCAGCACACGATTCACGAGTATGAATTCTGTCATCATCTTTCTGAGACACTGAATACACATTGGGATCAGGTCAGCGATACATTGAAACCAATCGTGCAGCGTGGTCGCAAGATAAGTCAGTCAGAATACGAAGACGCGCTTGTGGTTATGGACTCTGCCGAAACCTTCTTTGAAGAGTTTTTCCATGACTATGACGCGGTCATCGCCCCATCGGCGACGGGCGAGGCCCCGAAATTTGGCGACAGCACCGGGGACCCGATTTTCTGCACAATCTGGAACCTCGCCGGACTGCCCTGTGTTACAATGCCACTGCTTGTCGGTGAAACTGGCCTGCCGATTGGCGTTCAACTCATCGGCGCCAAAGAAGAAGATGACCGCTTGCTGCGCACCGCGAATTGGGTGTTGAATGAATTGAAGGCCGAAGCCTGAAACCGGAGGAATTAGACATGTCAAACGGAACAAAATTATTTGTCGGCTTATTCGGGACCGCACTGATGTTTACCTTTATCATCGGGCTGGCCCATTCGATTTCCACCGGTTTTGCCGGATTCTGGGGTGGCTTGCCTTTCACTGTTATCGTGATCGCGGTGCTGAGTATGGCGCTTTATGATTTCTGGGATGAATGCGTGCGCCGAAAGTAAGCTATGACCAAGCCCGTTGTCTGGATTTCCCGTCGTCTGTCTGACGCCACGCTAGAACGTGCCGCGCGTGACTATGATGTCATCGTCAATACCGATGATACGCTAAGTTCGGCCGATGATATTGTCGGAATGAGCGCGAAGGTCGATGCAATCATCCCCTGCCACTCAGAACTTTTCAGCGCCGAGGTTGCGGCACGTCTTGATCCGCGGCTCAAGATTATCGCCAACCACTCTGTCGGGGTGGACCATTGTGACCTGCCCGCGCTGAAAGCCCGTGGAATCACGATTACGAATACACCTGACGTCCTGTCAGATGCGACTGCTGAGATCGCGATGCTTCTTATGTTGGGAGCTGCGCGCCATGCGGTAGAAGGTGACGATCTGGTGCGTTCCGGTAACTGGGATTTCTGGAGCCCGTCTTTCATGGTGGGCAAACAAACAACCGGCGCGCGGCTTGGCATTATTGGGATGGGACGTGTGGGGCAGGCCTTTGCGCGCAAGGCGCTTGGCTTTGATATGGAGATTCACTATTACAACCGCTCCAGATTGTCAGAAGACAAGGAACAGGGTGCAATCTTTCACGAAACGATCGAGGGCCTGCTAAGCGTTGCTGATTTTCTATCGCTTCATTGCCCGGCAACATCGGAGACGACAGGTTTGATGAACGCAGACCGCTTTGCGCTGTTGCCAGATGGTGCGGTTGTTGTGAACACGGCGCGCGGTGCTCTGGTTGATGAGGTGGCACTTCTTGAAGCTCTGAAAAGCGGTAAACTTTCGGCAGTAGGGCTTGATTGTTTCGCGGTAGAGCCGGGTGGTAACCCAGCCTTTGCGGCGTACAAAAACATTTTCATGCTGCCCCACATAGGTAGTGCAACCACCAGAACACGTGACGCAATGGGTTTTCGCGCGTTGGATAATCTTGATGCATTTTTTGCAGGGAAGACTCCAAAAGACCAACTTTGAATGGGTGCCGGGGCTGCCTCAGGATTTAGTTCATAATTACTAACCAAACGCCTATGGCGTTTGTCAGAAAGGGAATACAATGGCGAAAGTAGCATTTTTGGGACTTGGTGTGATGGGCTATCCGATGGCCGGGCATCTTCAGACTGCGGGGCATGAGGTTACTGTCTTTAACAGAACTGCAGCAAAGGCCGAGGCATGGGTCAAAGAACATGGCGGCGCAATGGGCGCGACACCGGCCGAAGCTGCAAAGGGTGCAGAATTCGTGATGTGCTGCGTTGGCAACGACGATGACCTGCGCACAGTTTGCTCTGGCGAAAACGGTGCGTTTTCCGGGATGGAAGCGGGGAGTGTGTTTGTTGATCACACCACAGTTTCGGCCGCGGTGACACGCGAGCTTTTTGCGGCGTCCGAAGATAAGGGCGTTGGGTTTGTCGATGCGCCAGTTTCAGGTGGGCAGGCCGGTGCTGAAAACGGGGTGCTATCCGTCATGTGCGGCGGTGTTCAGGAAACCTACAACCGGGCGGAGCCGATCATTCAGGCCTATTCCCGCATTTGTCGGCGGATCGGTGACAGCGGTGCCGGGCAAATGACCAAGATGTGCAACCAGATTGCCATTGCAGGGTTGGTGCAGGGCTTGTCCGAAGCGCTTCATTTTGCCGAAAAATCCGGCCTTGATGGGCGCGCTGTGGTTGAGGTGATTAGCCAGGGCGCAGCGGGTAGCTGGCAGATGTCAAACCGCTATGAAACCATGCTGGACGATCACTTTGAGCATGGCTTCGCAGTTGATTGGATGCGCAAAGATCTGGGCATCTGTCTCAGCACAGCGGACGAAAATGGTGCGAGCCTGCCTGTAACGGCTTTGGTCGATCAGTTTTACAAAGACGTTCAGAAAATGGGTGGCGGGCGCTGGGATACGTCGTCGTTGCTAAGGCGCCTGCGCAAATTTGATTGAGCATATTGGCATTGCCAAGGGCATTATTGCTTCGAGAGAAGGTCAGACAAGCGTTCCAGCACAGTCTCAATTTCATCAGGCGTTGATTGCACGAGTTCAAATGCAATCTCGCCTTCGGCCGCACGCTGGTCCATGACCCAGATTGAAGGTGTGCCTTCTTTTAGGGCCGCTACGAGCTGCGATGCAGTCATTTTCGCGGTGTCGGGATCAATTCTTAGGTGCACGCGCTCAAACGGCAGGCCAGTCTGATCCGGCACCGTAAACGCGTTAACGCCGTGAAACGCATTTGCGCGTTCAATGAAGCCGGGCAGTTTTTGCGCCTGCATCTCTGCCCAGGCAGGGGCGTCTTCTGCGCTTCTTTCTTCGCAAGCAGCGAGTGCGCCAATGATCGCTTCTTTAGAAGCCTTCATTCCACGCCCTATGCCCTTTTCCTGCGCACGAACAGCCGCGACCAAAGAGGCGCTTCCGAGGACAAGTCCAGCTGTTGGGCCTGCAAGGTATTTTTGGGCACTGACCAGAACAATATCGGCGTTCGTGGCAAGCAGCTCTTTGATACGCATATCCTGTGCTGCGCCGTCGATTATCACTGGAATACCTTTTTTATGAGCGAGGCTCACCGCGCTTGCGAAATCTAACGGTTCGCCTGAAACGAGACGAGAGGAAACTAACAAAAGACAACAGGTGTCTTCGTGAGCAACCGTTTGCCCGAGTTCTGTCACTGTGCACTGATCCTTGGCGCCGGCAAAAACCGGTGTCGCCCCGGCCAGCCGGATTGCTTGTTCGATCGGGTGCCCGTAGTTCACGCTGTGGCTTTTTGGCAGGACCACACGGCTCTGCATTCCGGTGCTGTCGGGCAGGGCTGCTATTCGTTGAGGTGATATTCCGGTCATGGCTGCAGCCACAGATAATGTTACGCCGGACGCGGTGCAGTGGGTGACAGTTGCCGCCTCGGCCCCTGCGAATTCGGCGATCTTACGGCTCGCGATTTGCTGAAGCTCGTCAATCACAAAATGCTCTGCGAGAGCATGAGCAACAGCATTGCTGACACCGATTGACGATCTAGAAACACCCAGCGGGGTAAAGACACCGCGCATGTTTATTACGTGTGTCAGGCGATATTTGTCATGAATATTTACGATCACGATATAGCTCCGCCGTTCTCAGAAATAAGGCGTGATGCTACCACAAACCCGGACGCGATTTAGGATAACCTACGGCACCCAGGTGTGCATCCTAATCTATATGCCGTTGCCATCAATCAAATGCGTTGGTTTTGCCAACCTTTCGAGATCGCTGGAATCTACGATTTCAATACAGTTTCCGTCAACTTTGACACCGTAGGGGCGCAGCGCCTTTATGGCACGTGACAGGTTTTCTGGTGTCATACCTAACAAGGACGCAAGCCGCCTTTTTTCCATCACAAGTTCAAAAGACTTTGCACCACCAGCCAGATTCTTTTGGCTGAGAAGATAATTCGCCAGCCGCTCTAAAGAACTACGTAGCTTCAGGTTCTTGGTGTTACGAATAACGCCTCGATAGGCCACTGCCAGCTCTGTCACAACTGCGCGGGAAAACCCGTTGTCGATTTCGAAGACTTCACGCACATCAATTGCAGGAAGCAGAACGAGGCGGGTCTTTTCAAGTGTACGGGCCGACATCAGGCACACCGCGTCCTTTACCGCGGCGGCGAGAATGAAAGTCGAGACGGGGCGCACGATGCCCATGGTCGTCTCACGACCGCACCACGTGGCCACCAGCTCAACCTCTCCGTCGACAACAATGTGCAGGAAATCGCAGGGGTCGCCTTCCGTGATGAGTTCAACTTGCGGCGGGAAGGATTGCACATATGCGCCACGCATCAGGCGGTCGAAATTATCTTCCGTCATTTGTTGAAACAAGGGCAATGACCGAATTACCGGCTGTTCTTCTGGTCGCATCTTCTGAGTCGCCCCTATCTGTGGTTTGACATTAATCAATTACAATTGCGAAATTTGTCAAGCCGATATTTCCATTTACGAACTCGACAATAAACAAAAATTTCCGGTGTGACATACATTTTCTCAACACCACCTTGTTTCACAACCCATCAGGCCATTTGTTGATCTAGGTCAACTTCCGAATTCCGAAACCCTCTCATCTTCCCCGCAATGAAGAACCGCCTGTGTCGCGCTTATGGCAAAAAAAGGGTGGTCTTCTTGGTAAGGGAATGGGGATATGGAAATCCAAAATAAGGCAACAAGCCTTTTACGAAATTTCTTCAACGCGAGAATGGATCAGATCAGAACGTTCCACATTGATGGCTTTGCGTTCCTTTCCTGTTTTTCTGTTTGGCTTGGCACAGTCCCCGCAATGGCTGTTGTGCGCCAGGAACTGCACCCTCAAAGCGGCATGATGGAAGGACTATCATGGCTTGTCGGCTGCAAAAATATCGGAGGTATGGAACATGCATAATATCGAGGGTGTTACCCGTGGTAACCAGTATCGTGCGCTCGGTCTCAGTACTTTGGCGTTTACCGTTTGTTTTGCGGTCTGGACGATCTTTTCGATCATCGGTGTGAAAATTAAACAAGACCTGGGACTGACGGAAACTCAGTTTGGGTTGCTGGTTGCGACACCTGTTCTTACCGGTTCGTTGAGCCGGATTTTTCTGGGCGTCTGGACCGACCAGTTTGGCGGGCGCATCATGCTGCCGCTTCAAATGTTGATTACGGCGGTTTCGGTCTGGTTGTTGGCATCAGTTCAGACTTACGCTGTCTTTCTGATGATCGCGCTGGGGCTTGGTCTGGCCGGTGGGTCATTCATCATCGGTATTGCCTATGTCTCTCGCTGGTTCGAAGCAGAGCGTCAGGGAACGGCACTCGGCATCTTTGGTGCTGGTAACGTGGGGGCCGCAGTTACCAACTTTGCAGCACCATTTCTGGTTGTTGCCGTTGGATGGGAAGATACCGCGCGTATTTACGCTGTGGTTCTCGTTATCATGGCAATCGCCTTTTACATCTTCGCCAAGGAAGACCCTGTGCGGGCTCACCAAAAGAAAACAGGTGAAAAACCCGTATCAGCGATTAAACAACTCGAACCTCTGAAAGATATTCAGGTTTGGCGTTTTGCGACCTACTACTTCTTTGTTTTCGGTGCATTCGTTGCGTTCGCTTCATTCCTGCCACGCTACTACGTCGGTGCATATGGCGTCGCCTTGACATCAGCAGGCGTGTTTGCCGGGATGTATTCGCTGCCGGGTTCGGTTTTCCGGGCGCTTGGAGGCTGGATGTCGGATGTCTGGGGTGCACGCTTTGTTATGTATCTGACATTCATCGTGTCCCTGGTTGTGTTGTTCATCATGAGCTACCCGGAAACCACCTATGTGGTTGAAGGTATTCCCTACGAAGACGGCTCTGAGCGGCTCATTGAATTCAGCTTCGGCATTCCACTTTATGTTTTTGTCTTCCTGACAGTGGTTCTTGGCTTTGTCATGAGCCTTGGTAAGGCAGCCGTTTACAAACACATTCCGGTTTACTTCCCGCATAACGTTGGCGCTGTTGGCGGTCTTGTCGGCATGATCGGGGGGCTCGGCGGTTTTATCCTGCCCATCTCTTTCGGCATCCTGCTGGACGTATTCCACGTGTGGTCAGCTGTCTTCATGCTGATGTTCATAATCGTCGCGGTCAGTACGATCTGGATGCATCTCGCTATTCGCAAGATGGATCGCGAAAGACATCCTGAACTGCGTGAACACACACATCTGTCGGATGTTCCACACGCTAACACTTGATTTTCAAGTAATCGGCGGGCCGGTGAAACGGCCCGCTACAATCCCAAATATCGGAGGATCTGACCTTGGGACAAGATCTGAGAAACTACACACCAGATGACGAGGCTTATTGGGCATCAACTGGTAAGGCGATTGCAAACCGCAATCTCTGGATATCCATCCCCAGTTTGCTCTGCGGCTTTGCCGTCTGGCTTTACTGGGGGATCATCACTGTTCAGATGATCAACCTTGGCTTTGCATTCGAAAAATCACAGTTGTTCACCCTGGCCGCTATTGCGGGTCTGACGGGGGCAACGCTTCGTATTCCGTCAACCTTCTTTATCCGCATCGCAGGCGGGCGTAACACAATCTTCTTTACGACAGCACTTTTGATGCTTCCTGCGATTGGCGCAGGATTCGCGCTTCAGGATCCAAACACGCCACTCTGGAAATTCCAGGCTCTGGCATTTCTTAGCGGTATCGGTGGCGGTAACTTCGCGTCCTCGATGTCGAATATCTCGTTCTTCTTTCCCAAGAAAATTCAGGGGTATGCGCTGGGCATGAACGCGGGTCTTGGCAACTTTGGTGTGACTACGATGCAGATCGTTATCCCACTGGTGATGACATTCGGTCTGTTTGGTGGTGATGGTCGTGAGTTGGTGAACACCTCCGGAACCCTGATCGGGAAAATCCCGGCAGGGACGGTGACGTATATCCAGAACGCTGGTTTCGTCTGGTTGCTTGCGCTTGTTCCACTGGCCTTCCTTGGCTGGTTTGGCATGAACAACATCCGGGACGAACATGTTTCACCTGAAATACCAAACCCAATCGGGGCATTTGGTACGATCTCTGGAATGTTGCTTGTCGGGTTCGTAACAGCAGCCTTTGGTCTTTGGTTGATGTTGCCAGAGAATGTGGGCGGTTCTGGCTTCATGGTTTCCAAATGGATCGTGTTGCCAATCGTTATTGCGCTGACCGTGTTTTTGCTGAAACTGATCCCCGGACAAGTCGGACAGAACCTGACACGTCAGTACAAGATCTTTGGCAACAAGCACACCTGGGCCATGACCGTGATCTACACGATGACCTTTGGGTCGTTCATCGGTTACGCAGCAACTTTCGCGCTGGCGATCAAAGTTGTCTTTGGCTTCCAGCACCTCGAAGTTGACGGTGTGCTGACGCATAACATTGCCAACCCGAACGGGCCATCTGCGTTGATGTACGCCTGGATGGGCCCATTCATTGGCGCCTTGATCCGTCCTGTAGGTGGGATGATTGCTGACAAACTGGGTGGCGCACGCGTTACACAATGGATCTCGATCATCATGGTGGCTTCGGCACTGGGTGTGGCTTACTTCCTTAAGCAAGCCTATGTTTCGGCAACACCCGAGCAATACTTCTTCCCATTCATGGTGCTCTTTCTGATCCTGTTTGCGGCTACCGGTATTGGCAACGGGTCGACCTTCCGCACCATCGCGGTGGTTTTCAACAAAGAACAGGCTGGCCCTGTCCTTGGCTGGACATCCGCTGTGGCCGCCTATGGCGCCTTCATCATCCCAAAAGTGTTTGGTGAACAAATCAAAGCCGCAACCCCTGAATACGCGCTCTATGGTTTCGCGATTTTCTATGGGGTCTGCATCCTGATCAACTGGTGGTTTTACTTGCGCCCAGGCGCCTACGTGAAAAACCCCTGATCCAAGAACAAGCCTGCCCCCTGCGCAAGTCGCAGGGGGCATGTAAGCAGCAGCTAGGAGAGAAAAGATGAGCCATCTGCTCGACCGCCTGAACTTCTTTCAGTCAAAAGAACTGGACAAGTTTTCCAATGGCCACGGCCAGACCACGCGTGAGAACCGCGATTGGGAAGACACCTACAGAAACCGCTGGCGGCACGACAAGATCGTGCGTTCCACCCACGGGGTGAACTGCACCGGTTCGTGTTCATGGAAGATTTATGTGAAATCCGGCATCGTGACCTGGGAAACCCAGCAAACGGATTATCCGCGCACAAGGCCCGATCTGCCGAACCACGAACCGCGTGGGTGCGCCCGTGGAGCAAGCTATAGCTGGTATCTTTACTCTGCCAACCGGGTAAAAAACCCGCTGGTACGCGGCAAGCTGATGCGCGCATGGCGTAAAATGCGTAAAACCATGAGCCCGGTTGCAGCATGGAAAGCGTTGCAGGAAGATCCGGTCTTGCGGGCAAGCTATGTTCAGACCCGCGGTAAGGGCGGCTTTGTGCGCGCGACATGGGATGAATCAACCGAAATCATCGCTGCTGCAAACGCTTATACCACTAAAACCTATGGTCCCGACCGCGTCTTTGGCTTCTCTCCGATCCCTGCGATGTCGATGGTCAGCTACGCGGCAGGCAGCCGCTACCTCAGCTTGCTGGGTGGTGTATGCATGTCGTTTTATGACTGGTACTGCGATCTTCCACCTGCCAGCCCGATGACATGGGGTGAGCAGACTGACGTGCCTGAAAGTGCCGATTGGTACAATGCGGGCTTCCTGTTGCTCTGGGGCAGTAATGTTCCGCAAACCCGAACACCTGACGCGCACTTCTATACAGAGGCCCGCTATCGCGGCACGAAATCCGCTGTCATCTGTCCGGATTATTCAGAAGCCGCAAAATTTGGCGACATCTGGCTCGCTCCAAAACAAGGAACAGACAGTGCGTTGGCGATGGCCATGGGCCACGTCATTCTGCGCGAGTTCCACATTGACCGGCAAGCCGAGTATTTTGAAGAGTACACCCGTAAATACAGCGACTTCCCGATGCTGGTGAAGCTCGACGAAAAAGACGGCAAACTTGTACCGGGCCGGTTCTTGCGTGCCGACGATCTGCACGGCAAGCTCGGTGAAAAGAATAACCCCGAATGGAAAACCGTTGCCTGGGATGAAAAATCAGGTGGTCTGGTTTCACCCAATGGCACCGTTGGCTACCGTTGGGGCGAAGACGGCGAATGGAACCTTGAAGAACGCGCCAAGGGAAAAGACACCGATCTGAAAATGTCGTTCATTCTGGACGAAGACCATGACGATATTATGGGCGTTGATTTCCCATATTTCGGTGGTGAAGCATCCGAGAACTTCGTGAAATGCGAACATCCGGATGTTCTGACAAAGAACCTTCCGGTTAAGCGCATCAAGTCCGGCAAGAAGGAAATCCTTGTTGCGACCGTGTTTGACCTGTTCTGCGCAAACTACGGTCTTGATCGTGGTCTTGGCGGGGATTGGGTCGCAAGCAAATACTCACAAGACATTCCCTACACCCCTGCATGGGCTGAAAAGATCACTGGCGTCTCTGCCGACAAGATCGAAACAGTCGCGCGTGAATTCGCGCTCAATGCAGAAAAGACCAAAGGGAAATCCATGGTCATCCTCGGTGCCGGTCTGAACCACTGGTATCACATGGATATGAATTACCGCGGTATCATCAACATGTTGGTGATGTGCGGATGTGTCGGCCAGTCAGGAGGAGGCTGGAGCCACTACGTGGGGCAGGAAAAACTGCGTCCGCAAACCGGCTGGCAGCCATTGGCCTTTGCCCTAGATTGGTCACGGCCGCCGCGGCACATGAATTCAACCAGCGCCTGGTATGCGCACACGGATCAGTGGCGCTACGAGCAAATCTCGGCAAGTGAAATCCTGTCACCCACCGCACCTGAGGGTGATTGGGACATCAGCCTGATCGACTACAACATTCGCGCCGAGCGGATGGGCTGGTTGCCGTCAGCACCGCAGCTCAAAACCAATCCTCTGGATGTTGCGAACGCTGCGAAAAAGGCTGGCAAGGAAATTCCGGCATACGTTGCGGAGCAGCTGAAATCTGGCGATTTGCAGATGTCCTGTGAAGACCCGGATGCACCGGAAAACTGGCCGCGTAACCTGTTTGTCTGGCGCTCGAACCTGCTTGGGTCTTCCGGCAAAGGTCACGAGTATTTCCTCAAGCATCTTCTAGGCACCCAACACGGTGTGTTGGGCAAGGACCTCGGCGAAGAAGGCGGCGTGATGCCGAAAGAGGCGAAGTGGCATGAAGACGCGCCGAAAGGCAAACTCGACCTTCTTGTAACAATCGACTTCCGCATGAGCACGACCTGTGTCTACTCGGACATCGTTTTGCCAACGGCCAGCTGGTACGAAAAGAATGATCTGAACACATCAGACATGCACCCGTTCATTCACCCGCTGCAAGCTGCGGTTGATCCGGCGTACGAAAGCCGGTCGGACTGGGATATCTTCAAGACGATTGCCAAGAAGTTTTCAGAAGTCGCCCCGGAAATTCTGGGGACTGAAACCGATATCGTGGCACTGCCAATTCTGCATGACACACCTGCAGAGATTGCGCAGGATCAGGTGTTGGATTGGAAGAAAGGCGAATGTGATCTGATCCCCGGTAAGACCGCTCCAAACTATATTGCGGTCGAACGGGATTACCCGAACCTTTACAAAAAGTTCACAGCAATCGGCCCACTTCTCGACAAGCTCGGGAATGGCGGCAAGGGCATCACCTGGAACACCGAGCCCGAAGTGCAGCATCTGCGTGACCTGAACGGCGTTGTGCTGGACGAAGGAATCTCGAAAGGGATGCCTGTTCTTGAAACGGCTATTGATGCCTGCGAGATGATCCTGATGCTTGCGCCGGAAACCAACGGCGAAGTTGCGGTAAAAGCGTGGGAAGAGCTGTCCAAAGCAACAGGTCGCGAACACGCGCATCTGGCATTGCCCAAGGAAGACGAGAAAATCCGCTTCCGCGATCTGGCAGCGCAGCCGCGCAAGATCATCAGTTCGCCCACATGGTCCGGTATTGAGAGCGAGAGCGTTTGCTACAACGCCGGCTATACCAATGTGCACGAGCTGATCCCATGGCGCACGCTGACAGGCCGTCAGCAGCTTTATCAGGATCACCTGTGGATGCGGGCCTTTGGTGAAGGGTTCTGTGCCTATCGTCCTCCTGTCGACATGAAGACAATCAACTCTGAAATCAACACGGACGAAGGTAAGCCGCATGTTGTGCTGAACTTCATCACCCCGCACCAGAAATGGGGCATTCACAGCACGTATTCAGACAACCTGTTGATGCTAACATTGAACCGGGGTGGCCCTGTTGTCTGGCTTAGCGAGGTCGATGCGAAGACTGCTGGTCTGGTCGACAATGACTGGGTCGAAGTTTACAATGCAAACGGTGCCTTGACGGCGCGGGCTGTTGTCAGCCAGCGCATGAAGGAAGGTACGATCTTCATGTATCATGCGCAGGAAAAAATCGTGAATACACCGGGGTCTGAAAGGACCGGAAACCGGGGCGGTATTCACAACTCGGTCACCCGCGCAACGTTGAAACCTACACATATGATTGGTGGCTATGCCCAGCAGTCTTACGGGTTCAACTACTACGGAACGGTCGGATCCAACCGTGATGAGTTTGTGATTGTTCGCAAGATGACAAAAGTTGACTGGCTCGACACGCCGGCAACCAACGTGGAGGCAGCAGAATGAGAATTCGTGCACAAATCGGAATGGTTCTGAACCTGGACAAATGCATCGGGTGTCATACCTGCTCGGTCACTTGTAAAAACGTCTGGACGAGCCGCGATGGCGTTGAATACGCCTGGTTCAATAACGTCGAAACCAAACCCGGTATTGGCTATCCAAAAAACTGGGAAGACCAGAACAAATGGAATGGCGGCTGGGAGCGGACAAAACGCGGCAAACTGCAACCCAAGCAGGGGTCAAAATGGCGGATTCTGGCGAATATTTTCGCCAACCCGGACTTGCCGGAAATCGACGACTACTACGAGCCGTTTGATTTCGACTATGACCATTTGAAATCAGCCCCGGAAATGACGGCCTTTCCAACGGCACGCCCAAGATCAAAGATCACCGGCGAGCGGATGGAAAAGATTGAATGGGGACCGAACTGGGAAGAAATTCTTGGTGGTGAATTCTCCAAGCGGTCTGCTGACACGAACTTTGAGGGTATTCAGAAAGAAATCTACGGCGAGTATGAAAACACCTTCATGATGTATCTGCCACGGCTTTGTGAGCACTGCATCAACCCGGCTTGCGCGGCATCCTGCCCATCGGGCGCGATCTACAAGCGCGAAGAAGACGGCATTGTTCTGATTGATCAGGAAAAATGCCGTGGCTGGCGGATGTGTGTGTCGGGCTGTCCTTACAAGAAGATTTACTACAACTGGGACACTGGAAAATCGGAAAAATGCACCTTCTGCTATCCGCGGATCGAAAGTGGCAATCCGACTGTCTGTTCGGAAACCTGTGTCGGTCGCATCCGCTATCTGGGTGTTCTGCTTTATGACGCCGACAAGATCGAAGAAGCGGCCAATACGCCAAATGACAAGGACCTTTATCAGGCGCAGCTTGATATGTTCCTTGATCCGCATGATCCCGAAGTTCAGCGCATGGCGCTGGAGCAGGGTATTCCTGGCGACTGGATTGAAAGCGCTAAGGTTTCACCAGTCTACAAGATGGCGATGGACTGGAAGATCGCTTTCCCACTGCACCCGGAGTACCGCACCTTGCCAATGGTCTGGTATATTCCGCCGCTTTCACCAATTCAGAACGCTGCTGAAGCAGGGCAAATTGGCCATGACGGTGATATGCCGGATGTCCGCTCTCTGCGCATTCCGGTTCGTTACCTTGCCAACATGCTGACAGCAGGTGACGAGGAACCTGTGGTTCATGCGCTAGAGCGGATGCTTGCCATGCGTGCCTATATGCGTGCGAAAACGGTGGACGGTGTGATCGACGAAGGTGTTGCAGCCCGTGTCGGCATGTCGGGTCGTGTGATCGAAGACATGTACAAAATCATGGCGATCGCGAACTACGAAGACCGGTTCGTGATCCCGACCACACACCGCGAAACCGTGGAAGAGGCTTACGATATTCGCGGTGGCTGTGGCTTTACCGATGGCAATGGATGTTCACCGGGTATCAGCCAAGGCAGCCTGTTTGGTGGCAAGAAGAAGAAAAAGACCCTTACCCTTCCGTCGGAGGCATTCTGATGATTATGACATACAAAGCGATGTCAGCCCTTCTGAGCTATCCGACAGAAGAGTTGCAATCAGCCAAACAAGAGATCATGGCGGCCCTGACGTCAGAGGGCTTGCTGTCCTCTGATCTGATTGCCGACCTTGATCGCCTGATGGATGAAATTGCCACTGCAGACATCTACGTCGCGCAGGAGCGGTACGTGGAGCTGTTTGACCGCTCGCGCACACTCAGCCTCAACCTGTTTGAGCATGTCCACGGTGAAAGCCGTGACCGGGGTGGCGCGATGGTTGATCTGGTAGAAACCTACAGGGCGGCAGGGTTTGAACCTGCCACCACTGAATTGCCGGATCATCTGCCTGTTTTGCTGGAGTTCCTGTCTGCGCGCCCAATCAGCGAGGGCAAGGATATACTGGCAGATACGGCCCATATCCTGAAGGCGCTTCATACGCGGCTGACACGTCGTGAAAGCAGCTATGCTGTTGCAATGGAAGCGCTGGTACATCTGTCCGGTGAAAAGGTTGATACAGCAGCTGTCGCAGAACTGCTTGAGACGCCGGATGATGATCCGAATGATCTGGAAGCGCTTGATGCGGTCTGGGAGGAAAGTGAGGTCACTTTTGGCCCCGATCCCAACGCAGGATGTCCGCAAGTGCGCGACATGCTTGCCCAGATGGATACCCCACGTAACGCGCCGCCCACGG
The DNA here is from genome assembly GCF_018457175.1 of Pseudohalocynthiibacter aestuariivivens. Lineage (GTDB taxonomy): Bacteria > Pseudomonadota > Alphaproteobacteria > Rhodobacterales > Rhodobacteraceae > Pseudohalocynthiibacter > Pseudohalocynthiibacter aestuariivivens. The sequence continues at coordinate 146,003 of NZ_JAGFNU010000003.1, read as the reverse complement.
CGGCAGAATAAGGAGACAGGATATGCATGAGTTTCTGTTTGGCATTTATCCCTACATCGCCCTTACGGTTCTGATCCTGGGGTCCATCGCAAGGTATGAGCGTGATCCGTTCACCTGGAAAACGTCCTCGTCACAATTGCTGCGGCGTAAACAACTGGTGATCGGCTCGACCCTGTTTCATGTGGGTGTTCTGATCATCTTTTTCGGTCACCTTGTCGGGTTGCTGACACCTATTCAGGTGTTCGATGCGCTGGGTATTGGACACGGCTTCAAGCAAGTACTGGCCGTTGTTGCTGGTGGGATCGCGGGTATTATGGCGCTGGTGGGTGGCTTGATGCTGTTTCACCGCCGCTGGACCGATCCGCGTATTCGCAAAACATCGAGCTTTGCAGATATCGCAATCCTTGCGCTTCTGCTGATCCAGTTGGTTCTTGGGCTCGGTACGATCTTTATCTCGCTTCAGCATCTGGATGGTCATGAAATGACAACGTTTATGGCCTGGGCCTTGGGGATTTTCACCTTTGACGGGCAGGCGGCCAGCTATATCTCGGAAGCCGCGCTGATCTTTAAGATACACCTGTTCCTTGGGCTGACGATCTTCCTGCTGTTTCCGTTCACACGGCTGGTTCACATGCTGTCTGTTCCGCTGCGCTATATCACGCGTCCGGGTTATCAGATTGTACGGTCGCGTCGTAAAGAGGGGTCAAAATAATGGCAAAGCCCTTAATGGCGGATGTCGCCGTGAATGGTACACCAATCTCTGCCGCAGATATTGCGGCAGAGGCACAGAACCACGAAGCCCCACAAGGCAAACCGGGGCTCGCGTGGCGCAAGGCGGCCCGGGCGCTGGTGATACGTGAATTGCTGTTGCAAAAAGCGCGTGATCAGGGTTTGAAACCTGATCCCCGCGAAGTTGCGAAAGGCAAGTTTGAAACCGACGAAGAAGCCCAGATCAGGGCTGTCTTGGAAGACGCGATCACGCCGGAAGCCGCCAGCGACGACGTTCTTCGCGCGACATATGACAAGGCGCCTGATCGGTTTTGTGCACCGTCTTTGTTCGAGCCGGCACATATCTTGTTTGCAGTTGATCCAAACGATACCGAAGCCACTGACAAGGCAATGAATAAAGCGAAGGCTACGCTGGAAATTCTGAAGGGAGCTCCCAATCAGTTTGCGCGTATCGCGAAAGACAACAGTGATTGCCCGTCGCGCGGAGATGGTGGTCAGCTTGGTCAGATTGCCAGCGGTGACACCGTGCCTGAATTCGAAGCGGCGCTTTTATCTCTGGATGAGGGGCAAATTGCCTCAACGCCGGTTCTGACACGCTATGGCGTGCATATCATCCGGCTTGATGCCAAAGCCCCGGGTGCTGTTCTGCCTTTTGAGGTTGTGCGTGTTCAAATTGCCGAAGCGTATGAAAAAATGGCATGGGCGAAAGCTGCGCAGCGCTACGTTGAGGAGTTACTGCAGGGTGCTGATGTGACAGGTCTAGACCTTCACATAGCGGCCTGACGTCAGAGAGGACCGATGGAACAAGGGCCGCATGGAATAAGGGGGTCGGGTGAAGACCGCATCGACATCCGTATTGCGGCCGACCCCATCGAATTCTTTGTTGAAGAACACATGCGACAGCGCGTTGTTTGCGCAGACATTGACAGGCTGGCAACGCAGGAACCGGCAGATTCGGACCTTGCGCGCAAAATTCTGGCCCATACGCGGGACGAACTCCCGCTTCATATGCTGGACGAAGAAGAAGATCTTTTTCTTCTTTTGCGCCGCCGCGCGCACCCGGAAGATGAACTGGAAAAAACGCTGTTCCGGCTGGATGGAGATCACGAGGCAGGCAAAGCTTTAGCAGAAAGTGCAGCCGTTGTTCTGGAAGCCGTCAGTGCTGGGAAAACACATCTTACAAAGGCTGAGGCAGCGAGGCTGCACGCTTTTGCAGACCATGAGCGTCGGCATCTGATTGTAGAAAACGCGATTATCCTGCCGCTGGCACGTGCGCGCCTGACAGAGACTGATCGTAAAACACTCGCCCTTAGAATTGCGGCGCGCCGCGGTCTTTGCCTGATACCGGATGAGCCAGATGCTTGATGATCTCTTAAAACGTAATATCAATTGGTCGAGCACCATTCACGCGAACCAGCCCGGTTATTTCAAGCGCCTTTCCACGCATCAATCACCAGAGTTTTTCTGGATTGGCTGTTCTGATAGCCGTGTGCCTGCCAATGTGGTTGCGGGGTTGGATCCGGGAGAGGTGTTCGTACACCGCAATGTCGCAAATGTTGTGCATTCAACCGACATGAATTTCCTTTCTGCACTGGAGTTTGCGGTGGACGCGCTCAACATCCGTGAAGTTATTGTATGCGGTCACTATGGATGTGGCGGTGTTAAGGCCGCTTGCGAGGATATGCCCCACGGGTTGGCAGATCACTGGTTAGAGCCAATACGCAGGCTTGCCGTGACCTATGAAGTGGCTCTGAACCAGATACGTCGGCCTCAAATGCGGCTGGAACGCCTGGCCGAATTGAACGTCATTGATGGGGTGGGGCGTGTCGCCAGTACCCCAATTCTTAAACGCGCGTGGCGACAAAGTAAGGACGTGTCTGTGCACGGGTTGATCTACGGTCTGAAGGACGGTTTGCTGCGCGATCTTGATTGTACCGTGCGCGCTGAACATATATCGAATAACGGGATAACGGCATGATAAATCTTGCAAAAACAAAACCAGTAGGATGTGGATGTGATGATCCGGAACTTTCTGGAAAACTCATTCCTGTGAATATGGCTCTGGAAACCGGGCTTGCACTTGCCGAACCTGTGGCAGAGACCGAAACGGTTCCACTTGCGAAGGCGATGGGCCGCATTACGGCAGAGGCAGCCGTGTCTCCTGTGCCATTGCCACCTTTCAACAATTCAGCGATGGATGGCTATGCATTGCGGACTGCTGATCTTGCGGGGGGCGGGTCGTGGACTTTACCAGTTTCGGGGCGGATTGCAGCGGGTGACCCGGGTTGTACCGGTGCGCCCAAAGGGTCTGCCGTGCGGATATTTACAGGCGCACCCGTGCCGTCTGATATGGATGCCGTCGTGATGCAGGAATACGTTGAACGTATCGGCGCAGAAATTACCTTAAAAAGCAGACCTGAGCCGGGCCAAAACATACGATTGTTGGGCGAGGACATGCCAAAAGGCGGTGCAATCCTTCCGGCCGGAACTGAAATTACTTCGCGTGAGGCCTGCGCATTGGCGGCGTCCGGGCACGGAAATGTAACTTTGCGACGCAAGCTTCGTGTTGCGATATTCTGCACGGGATCAGAGTTGAAAGCACCCGGTGAGGACCTTGGCCCGGGTCAGATCTGGAATTCTAACCGTTATATGCTGCTCGCCGCACTCAACAAACCCTGGATCGAACTTGTTGACCTTGGAACTGTCGAGGATAGCCCTGAAAGCCTGACCAAAACGCTGATCAAGGCAGCGGAAAACGCGGATATGGTTATTTCAACCGGCGGTGTGTCTGTTGGTGACGAAGACCATATGCCAGCAGTATTCCGTGCCGCTGGTGGCAATATTCATGCAATGCGTGTTGCCATGAAGCCCGGAAAACCCGTAGCGATTGGAACAATGGGCGACGCAATCTATGTTGGTCTGCCCGGCAACCCGGTTTCAGCCTTTGTGACATGGCATGTGATTGGTGCGCCTATATTGGCGAAGCGAGCCGGAGCAGCGAAAATTGCGCCGCGTAAAACCACGGTAAAAGCCGGGTTCACTACAAATCGCAGACCGGGGCGTTGCGAGTTTCGGCCAGCCAAGCTGGTGGGATATGATGCAAACGGTACCGAAATTGCTGAGGTGCTATCGCCTTCATATTCAGCGCGTGTCGCTTTGCTTTGCGCGGCTGATGGGCTTGCCCTTATCCCGGCGGATGCTGAAAAGGTTATGGAAGGCGACGTTTTAGAATTTCTGAAATTCTAAGAGCGGATGAGTTTGGTGGTTTTTTTACTTTAAATAACAGATACTAAAGTGAATAAGTTCACCTAGTAACTGCGCTCGCAGTGTTGATCAACAACACGCTGAACCATCGGTGCATAGTAGGAAAAAGGCTGGGTTTTATAGTCAGCGCGTTTGCCTGCCTCATCATAGTAGCGAACTTTAATGATTTCTTTCAGGTTCGGGTTTTGCTCAAAGATCGCGACTTCTTCGGCGTTCATAGGCCCACCCTGAAGGTTCAAAGAATGAACAGAGGCTTCTGAGAGCCGGTTGAAGTATTCCGGCTTTACAGCGCAAAGGTAGCGTTTTGCGGCAACGTGATAGCGGACGCAGTCGGTTACCAGCGTTGGGAAAAACTGCTCTAACACGTCTGCACCGGCTTCTTCGTGCAGCCGATCTTTGGTGTCATCCATCGAAAAGGTACCAAATTCGCTTGTGAAATGGCCGATGTCATGCAGCAGCGCTGCTATGACAATGATTTCAGGCTCACCGGCTTGTTCCGCGAAATGCGCACCCTGCAGCATGTGCTCTGCCATCGTGACAGGTTCACCCAGGTATTCTTCACCCCCTCGACGCTCAAATATGTCTTCCAGAAAGGAAACAATGTTTTTGGGCGTAAGCGTACTTGAAGCAGGATTGGCCATTTCGAAACCCTTAAGACTGTTGTTCGGCAAAACATAACGCTGTGACGAAAACCAAAGCATCGAAGCACATTGCTGAGTGGTTTCAATACTTTACCCGTTTCTGAACTTCAGTCGATTGTAACGAGGGTTTGATTACATATCCAGACGCCAGCCCAGCAGCACTGACAGGCCGCTTTGACTGTATTCGTAATTGCCTGATGCCCCACCGTCCAAAGGAATGTTGGCCGTACCAGTATCGCTGTAGCGGAGTCCAAGTTCGAGGCCCGAAGACTCCGTTATTTCCTTTGACATTCTAAGCCCTAGCATACCGTAGAGGACGTAGTCACTGCTATTACCGGTAACGACGCCATCAGAAACACGAATATTCAGGGCCTGGACACCAAGACCTGTACCACCTTCTAACATCCAGTCAGATTGGCTCCATATCGGCGTCCAAAGATTGGCTGCAAGGCGCTGGGAATTTATGTGTGTATTGTAGAAAAACAAAACTGGACCGGGTGCTCCGGGGAAGCTGTTGGTGACGACATCGCTGTTGGTCACCGCTATTTCGGCTTCGACGGTAATTGGTAAAGTACCCAACCGAAACAAATCTTTGGCGCCGTATGCGATGTAAAGCCCGTTTACGGATGCGTTTCTATCATCGACGTTGCTAAATCCACCGTTAGAATTAAACCCGCCAATGTCGTGAGATGCATCAGGTGTGCTGATCAAGCCAAAACTGAATTGACGTTCTGTGGCATTTGCTTCATTTAACGAAACCCCAATTGCAACGGAAAGCACCAAAGCGGAAAGAAGTGATTTTGAAAGACGCATCTGCTGATCGCTTCAATAATTTTTACGCAACGATAAGCGATTAGTTGCTGATCAGCCAGATGGTGCTCTGCAATTGTTAACTTTTCGTTAACAAAGATGGCAGTAAGGACACAGCGAAAACGACATAAAAAATGCCGCGTGAAGTGTCCACGCGGCATTAAATTTCTGGATGAATTGCAGATCAGTCTTCGTCAGACTCTGCTTTTGCTTCTTCCTCAGGCTCTGCTTCTGCTTTGTCAGTGCCGATATCGTCTTCCAGAGCAGCGGAACCGATATCATCGAAAAGTTCGGAGATTTCGAATTCTGCTTCCGCTTCTTCTTCAGCAGCCAGTTCCCGGATGGATTTTCCAGCAGCCTGCAGGTCAGCTTCTTCAGCCGAACGCGCGACGTTGAGGCTGATGGTTGCATCAACTTCCGGATGAAGGTGGACGGTCACATCATGTATGCCCAATTCTTTAATTGGGGCGATCAGGATGATCTGCTTGCGATTCACGGTGAAACCGTTCTCGGTTGCTGCGTCAGCTGCGTCACGTGTTGTGACAGAGCCATAGAGCGAACCAGAATCAGACGCAGAACGAATCACGATGAATTGCTGACCGTTCAGCTTTGCAGCCATCGCTTCGGCTTCTGTTTTGGTTTCGAGGTTTTCGGTCTCAAGCTGCGCTTTGCGCGCTTCAAACGAAGCAATGTTCGCTTGAGATGCACGAAGCGCTTTGCCCTGAGGCAACAGGAAGTTGCGTGCGTAGCCGTCTTTGACTGCTACCACTTCGCCCATCTGGCCAAGCTTTGCGACGCGTTCAAGAAGGATTACTTGCATTGTGCTTTCTCCTTACTTCACAGCGTAGGGCAGCAAGGCGAGAAAGCGAGCGCGTTTGATGGCGCGTGCCAGTTCGCGTTGCTTTTTCGCGGATACGGCCGTGATGCGCGATGGAACAATTTTGCCGCGCTCAGAGATGTAGCGCTGCAGCAGGCGGGTGTCTTTGTAATCGATCGCAGGGGCATTATCACCTGAGAAGGGGCAAACCTTGCGACGACGGAAAAATGGTTTAGATGCCATGGTTTATGGTCCTTTCCTAATCTGCAAGATTAACGGCGTGAGCCGCGATCTCCACGATCACCGCGGTCGCCGCGATCATCACGTTTTTGCATTTGCACGGATGGGCCTTCTTTATGCTCATCAACCTTTATGGTCAGAACGCGCATCACATCATCATGCAGTCGCATAAGGCGTTCCATTTCCTGAATGGCCGGTGCGGGTGCATCGGTGCGCAGGAAGGCAAAGTGACCTTTGCGGTTTTTGTTAATCTTGTAGGCCATCGTTTTGACGCCCCAATATTCGTGGTCAACAACGTTTCCGCCATTGTCCGCCAATACGGTTCCAAAATGTTCGATAAGACCTTCGGCTTGCGTGCTGGATATATCCTGACGCGAGATAAAGACATGCTCATAGAGCGGCATGTGTATTCCATTCATTTTAAGCGCACTTCAAAGAGCGGGGACTGAACCCTTCCACGACCCACTCACGAGAGGCTGCACTGGTTCCGAAAATTGCGGAAGGAAGCGGCCTTATAAGACGGTCGTGAAATTGATGCAAGGGTGCCTAATTTTTGCCCTGTTAGACGCGCAGGAATAAGACCTGGATAGATCAGGAGACCTGGAAAATGCAAATTAACAGCAATCCAACCGACGTTGCCAAAGAAGCCCATTCACGCAGCCTGAATGTCGACGAAACCTATTGGGGTTACATTCTGCGAGATAAGACAAGGCAGAAATCGTCAGAGATTATTACACAAGCGCTGGTCGGTTTCGTTGGGTTATGTGCTGTTGTAGCGGCTTTGGGTCTTTGGGTCTTACCTGGTTCCTTTATGGGAAGCGACGTTGCCGTCCTTAAATTGGGAATGACCGTTATTCTGTGCGCACTTGGCGTTTTGGCGCTTTGGTATGGTACGACAAGTCAGAAATATGAGCTGCAGGTCGACCTGAACAAAGGTGAATTTCGTGAAGTTTTGCGGAGTAAAAAGGGTCAGACCACCCAAATTGCTAGACACTCCTTTGACCAGGTTGGTAACATTTTCGTGGTTCGCCAGCAAGATGATGAAAAACGGGCAACATTGGTTTTGCAGATCTCTGACGATGAACAAACAGTTGAAAGTGTCGAAGCGCTGGAAACTGAGCTTTTGGAAATCCAGAGCCGTTTGAGTAAAGATATCAAAGGTGTAACGCCGCGGCCCGGTATGCATAAAACGACCAGAAATGAGCGGCAGACTGCTGCTGGCGTTGGTAAGGCTGCAGCTCTTGCAATGGGGCAGTAGCCCGGGAACTGTTCAAATTTGAACATATAATGTGACAGTATAGTGAATTGCGCACAGTTCCTTTGAGTGGAAAAGAAAAGATATCTTTTTTGTTTAGGGACGACATCACATGAAAACTGCATTACTCGCCGCTGCTTTTGCTGGTATCTCAACAATTGCGAATGCTGGCGTTGGCTCAGCCGAAAAATATATGTTGGATGGTGGCCACAGCCAAATCGTATTTTCCTACAACCACCTCGGCTATTCGACAACTTACGGGATGTTCTCGGGTTTTGAAGGTGTTGTCGTGTTTGACAAGGATGAGCCTGCAAATTCAACTGTTTCAGTTTCGATGCCTCTTTCGTCAATGCTGACAGGTTGGCAGGCCCGCTTTGACCATTTCATGACACCAGATTTTTTTGATGCTAGCGCAGAAGAAATGATCAGCTTTGAATCAACCGGAATTGAAGTAACAGGTGAAAATACCGCGCTGATCACAGGTGACCTGACGCTGAATGGCGTGACAAAACCTGTTGTTCTTGATGCAAAACTTAATCAGGCGGGAATGCACCCGATGGCCAACAAGGACTGGGCTGGTTTTGACGGCACAACAACCTTGCTGCGGAGCGATTTTGGCCTTGGCAAGTTTGCGCCGTTTGTAAGCGACGAAGTAGAAGTCATGATTTCTATCGAAGTCGGCAAAGCAGAGTAAGCTGAAAACATCGTTGAAAAAGATTGGCCGCCGGTAAATCCGGCGGCCTTTTTATGTACCTTAGTCGTTGCGCAAGGCATTCAGTTCGATCGACACTCCAACCGAAAAGCCAAGCGAAGATTCATCGGGCATGTTGCTGCCAATCCCAAAATCAAGCCGTTGCAGCGTCGTGTTCGCATTCATTCGTACAGCGTCTTCTTCGATGCGAAGCGAGAAGGGCAGTGTGATCGGAACTTCAATCCCTTTCAGTGTCAGCGTGCCCTCTGCGACATACCCGTCAGGAACCGGAAAAATTTTGGCCAAAAAGACCGCCTGCGGGTGGTTTTGCACATCGAAGAAATCTGGGCCCATGGCCTGATCCGTGACAGAGCCGAGGGATAAACTCGTAGTGTTAACCGTAACTTTTACTGATCCCGGGTTTTGAAGCCCCGGTGTATCGTCAAACGTAATGTCCGCTGACCATTCGCCGAATTCGCCGGTAACATCGCTTCCGAATTGTTTGATCGTCAGGCTTAATGTTCCCTCGCTTACTTTCCAGTTTCCTGAGGATTCCTCCAATTCGGTGGTCGGGGTGACCTCTACCGTTTCAAGACCTGGGAAATACCAGAGAAACGCGCCGACTGTCAGGGCGAACGGATATACAGCAACTGCCCCAAGGATGGGCAGGCGGTTTTTATGGTCTGGCAATAGTGCAGGTAGTGGCGGCTGACCAGGCAGCATCCGGCGCAATGTCGCGTCTTTATCTATCAAATGGTGTTTGACCGCGCCTGCGATATGCAACAGCACAGAGAAAGCCAGAACCCGCTCAAAGCTAAAGTGAAGCGAAGCGAACAGATGCGCAAGATGCGTGTCTTTTGGAACAAACGGCAGTTCCTGACCAAACGGCCACCAGATTGGCGCAAACCCTGTTGTGGCGGCATGATGGATCCAGCCCGTCAGGGGTACCAGCAGCAGGGCAGAGTAAAGCAGCCAGTGAATTGTTTCAGCAAGAAACGCTTCAGCCTTGTGATCTGCGTTCAGCAGGCGCGGTTTGGGCTGCGTTAACGCCCAGAGGATACGGGTCAAGGCAACAAAAAATGCGGTAACACCCAGCGTTTTATGGATTGAAAACAAAAGCGCTTTAAAAGCAATCTCTTCTCCGGTCGAAAAAGGTGCGCCATGTGCGATAATTCCGAGCGGAATAAGTGTCAGTATAAGAAGGGCGGTCAACCAGTGAAAAATTTTGGTGACGGCGCCAAAGCGTGTGGATGTATTCTGAAGGGCCATAAAAGTCTCCGGATGTGTCGCAGCACATTGGGCGGGTCGAGCGGTTTTTTCAACGCCTTTGACGCACATTCCCTCTGCAAGAATGCAGCCAATTGATTGCAGCATGGCTTTGCGCGCGGTATCTGCTAGAAAAACCTAAATATCACGAGGAGACATCATGAGCCGTGCATTTGTTTTTCCGGGTCAAGGCGCCCAAACGATAGGGATGGGTCGTGCCCTTGCCGAGGCATACCCGGCAGCGAAGGCCATTTTTGACGAGGTGGACGAGGCCCTTGGGGAAAAACTGAGCGCGCTGATCTGGGAAGGCGACCAAGATTCGCTAACGCTGACGGAAAATGCACAACCTGCACTGATGGCGACCTCATTGGCGGCAATGCGCGCGCTTGAGGCCGAAGGCGTTACAACAGCGTCAGCGTCTTATGTGGCGGGGCATTCGCTGGGTGAATATTCTGCCTTGGCAGCCGTTGGAGCCATCAGCGTTGCGGATACGGCGCGCTTGCTTCGCATCCGTGGGCAGGCGATGCAACAGGCCGTGCCTGTCGGCGTCGGTGCCATGGCGGCACTCCTTGGGCTGGATTTTGCTACAGCGACCGAAGTGGCCTCTGAGGCGGCACAAGGACAGGTCTGCCAGGCTGCAAATGACAATGATCCTGGTCAGGTTGTTGTGTCAGGCCACAAAAAGGCGGTCGAGCGCGCGCTGGAGATTGCGAAATCTCGCGGTGCTAAACGCGCCGTTTTGCTGCCGGTGTCTGCCCCTTTCCATTGCGCCCTCATGGAACCCGCTGCTCGCGCAATGGAAGAAGCGCTTGCAGGTGTCGAGGTTTTGGCACCTGCTGTGCCGGTTGTGGCGAACGTTAGAGCTGCAGCAGTGAGCGATGCGTCAGAGATAAGCGATTTGCTGGTTCAACAGGTTACCGGGTCCGTGCGCTGGCGCGAGTCCGTACAATGGATGGCGGATCAGGGCGTGAGCGAAATATGGGAAATCGGTGCAGGCAAGGCCTTGTCCGGAATGATCCGGCGTATCGACAGATCTGTCGCAACGCGTGCAATCGGAACACCGGAAGACGTGTCCGCAGTGATTGAAGCTTTAAAAACCTAAGCACGTATTTGCACGCGAAGGCGTTGGGCAATGCGAATTAACAAAAGTGACGCAGCAGGCCTTTGAGGGCAGTTGCCAAATTTAGAAAGAGGGACAGGTATATGTTTGATTTGACGGGGAAGAACGCGTTGGTCACCGGAGCATCCGGCGGGATAGGCGGCGCAATTGCGGCGGCGCTGCACGAAGCGGGTGCCACGGTTGCTCTGTCCGGTACGCGTGTTGACCCGCTTGAGGCTTTGGCCGCAGAGCTTGGAGAGCGTGCACATGTTTTGCCCTGCAATCTGAGCGACGCCGAAGCTGTGACTACGCTCCCCAAACAAGCGGCTGAGGCGATGGGAAGTGTTGATGTACTGGTCAATAACGCGGGCATCACACGTGACAATATCTTCATGCGTATGTCGGATGAGGAATGGTCGAGTGTGTTGGAGGTGAACCTGACATCAACGATGCGCCTGTGCCGCGGCGTGATGCGTGGAATGATGAAAGCGCGTTGGGGACGGATTGTGAATATCAGTTCAGTTGTCGGCGCAACCGGCAACCCGGGGCAGGCGAATTATGCAGCCTCAAAGGCAGGCATGGTGGGAATGTCAAAATCCATCGCTTACGAAGTCGCGAGTCGGGGAATCACCGTCAACTGTGTTGCGCCGGGGTTCATAACGACGGCGATGACAGAAAAACTGACGGACGATCAGAAAACCGGGATATTGACGAATGTCCCTGCCGGGCGCATGGGGGAAGCGGGTGAAATCGCGGCCGCAGTTCTATACCTTTCCAGCGCCGAAGCAGGGTATGTCACAGGAACGACCTTGCATGTGAACGGTGGTATGGCCATGTTGTAGCAACCCTTTTGGGCTTCGAAAGCGTTTGCCTTGGCGCATCAGTATGCTATAGGCGGCGAAGATTTTGCTGGACGTTCTGAACGTCAGGCAGTCCCGCGCATCGGGACATGAGCGGCCGGAAGGTCAAGAGAAAATCGGGCCAGACCCGAAAACTGTGAGGAAATAAAATGAGCGACATCGCAGATCGCGTTAAGAAAATCGTCGTTGAGCACCTCGGTGTGGAAGAAGGAAAAGTCGTCGAAAACGCTTCCTTCATTGACGACCTTGGCGCAGACAGCCTTGACACCGTTGAATTGGTTATGGCGTTTGAGGAAGAGTTCGGCATCGAGATTCCGGATGACGCAGCCGAGACCATTCAGACTTTTGGCGATGCGACGAAGTTCATCACCGAAGCTTCCTAAGCTTATTTAAGCAACCAAAATTGATGACGGCGTCCCTTTTGGGGCGCCGTTCGTCGTTTTAGACCATGTTGTTTGTTTGCGTGTCTCTATAGACGGCCTCAAGATCGAAACTTGATCCATCAAATTTACGATAGCATACCCAGAAAGGTGATCTGACGATTGACAGAACACGCCTCAAGGGAGCTAATAGAGGAAGAGTTAGATCGAAACGCCAAGTTGCCTGAGCGTGTAGATTGCCAGGTAAGGGCTTTTGAACGTCGTTCGACGTGAGGAGGATCTTATGATTATCTATCCAACAATAGAACTACAAAAAGGCCGCTGTGTGAGCCTGAACCGTGGTCGTCTGGATGAGCCAATGATTTGGCATGTAGATCCGGTCGAAAAAGCGCGTGAATTTGCGGTGGCGGGCGCAGAATGGATGCAAATAACAGATTTCGATGCAATCGTCGGGGATGATTGTAACGAAGATTTGATTGCGGAAATCATTCTGACAGCCGGGATTCCGGTGCAGATTGCCGGAGGCATTCGTACGCAAGAACAAGTTAGTGGATGGATCGAGAAGGGTGCCGGACGCGTTGTCATTGGCACGCTTGCCGCGCTTGACCCGGTTCTCGTCAAAAGACTGGCGCGGCTCTATCCGGACCAGATCGTACTGGCTGTCGACGTCTGGCAGGGCAAAGTGATGACGGAAGGCTGGAAAACGTCCAGCGCCTTTGAACCTGCTGCGTTTCTTGAAGAATTTGATGGCGTCCCTTTTGCCGCGATTATTATCACAGATATTGATGCAGATGTTGAAGACACTGAAGCCTCTCTTAGCCTGGTCTCGGCGTTGGTTGGACGGACACGCACGCCTGTTATCGCCAACGGGCTTGTACGCGTTGCTGATGACGTTTCGCGCTTGAAATATGCTGGCAACGTTGCTGGCGCTATTGTAAGTCGCGCTCTGTTCCGCAAAACGCTAAGCCTCGAAGAGGCTTTGGCAGCCGCGCGATCAGAGGTTGAGAGCGTTGCGGAATTTATCTGACGGCAGGAAACCACAACTTCTGAGAGCTTTGGCTTGCCCCTCTTACCCAAGGTGCGGTATCCGTTCTGGAACTTCGGGACAGAAGAGGGACTAAGGCATGCGTCGAGTCGTTGTAACTGGAATGGGAATTGTCACGCCATTGGCCGATGGCGTGGAAGCAACCTGGCGCCGTCTTCTGGACGGCGAGTCGGGGGCGGGGTTAATCACACGTTTTGATTCGGCGCGCGTCGCGACGAAATATGCTTGTGAAATTCCGCGTGGCAATGGCGACAACCATACGTTCAATCCGGACAAATATATGGAGCCGAAAGAACAGCGTAAAGTCGATGATTTCATCCTTTACGGCATGGCAGCGGCTGTTCAGGCGGTTGAAGACGCGGGCTGGCAGCCCCAGGACGAAGCAAGCCGTGAACGCACGGGTGTTATGATTGGATCTGGCATCGGTGGGCTGAGCGCAATTGCCGACACTGCGATCTTGCTGAACGAAAAGGGACCACGACGGGTTTCGCCCTTCTTTATTCCAAGCGCGCTGATCAATCTGGTTGGTGGTCAGGTCTCAATTCGTTTTGGTTTTAAAGGGCCAAACCATGCAGTTGTGACGGCCTGTTCTACGGGCGCGCATGCAATCGGTGATGCAGCCCGTCTCATTCAGTGGGGGGACGCGGATGTGATGGTCGCCGGCGGCGCTGAAAGCCCGATCAGCGAGATTGGCATTGCCGGTTTCAACGCCTGCAAAGCGCTTTCCACCAAATTTGCGGATGACCCAAAATCAGCCAGCCGACCTTATGACAGTGACCGTGATGGTTTTGTTATGGGCGAAGGTGCCGGCATTGTTGTCCTCGAAGAATATGAGCACGCCAAGGCGCGTGGTGCAAAAATTTACGCCGAGGTTCTTGGGTATGGTTTGTCGGGTGACGCGTATCACATTACCGCACCGTCCTCTGACGGAAACGGCGGCTATCGTTCGATGAAAGCAGCGCTTGCGCGTGCCAATGTAAGCCCCGGTGATATTGACTATATCAACGCGCATGGCACATCGACCATGGCGGACACCATCGAACTGGGCGCTGTAGAGCGTTTGATGGGGAATTCGGCTGCAAAAGCGACGATGTCTTCAACCAAGTCAGCCACAGGGCACCTTTTGGGCGCTGCGGGAGCGATTGAAGCAATTTTTTGCATGCTTGCGATCCGGGATCAGATCGCACCACCGACGTTGAATTTAAACAACCCAGAAGTTGAACCAAAACTTGACCTTGCGCCGTTGAAAGCCGTGAAACGCGAAATCAACATTGCACTTTCAAACTCTTTCGGATTTGGCGGCACCAACGCCTCGTTGGTGGTTGGCAGGGTCGCTGACTGATGTGGCGTCATTTTGCCTCTAACGCGTTGACGATGCTGGTGCTGATCGTTTTTGTGGCGGGCGGTGTGATTTTATGGGCCAAGAACCAGTACACGCAACCCGGACCACTGGCAGATGCGATTTGCCTTAGGGTCGAAAGCGGCTCCAAGATCCCCTCGGTTGCAAGGCAATTGAATGAAGAGGGTGCAATCAGCAATGAAACGATCTTTAAGATCGGTGCTGAGTACTCGGACAGCGCGAGATCACTAAAAGCAGGTAGTTTTCTGCTGCGTGAAGGGATTTCCATGGCGGAAATCAACGCAATCATTACCGGAAGCGGGCGGTCAACCTGTGGCACAGAGGTAAATTTCAGGATTGGCATTTTGCGCAATCAGGTTGTTGTGAGCGAGCTTGATCCGGAAACCAACCGCTATGTTGTTCGTGTGTCGTTTGATCCGGCAGAGGATGCGGTTCCTACAGATTATACTGAGGTGCGTGATGATCCGGATGTACGTTTCCGCGTAACATTGGCGGAAGGTGCCACAAGCTGGCAGATCACCGAAGGGTTGAAAGCGGCGGATTTTCTGGATGGTGAAGTTGCCGGGGTTCCGGTCGAGGGCACATTGGCACCGGACAGTTACGAGGTTGCGTCCGGAACGGTGCGCAGCGCGCTGATCACGCAAATGAGCGAGGCTCAGAAAGCGATTCTGGAAGAAGCCTGGCGCAACCGCGCAGCGGACCTTCCCTATGAGACAATCGAAGAAGCATTGATTATGGCGTCGATTGTCGAAAAGGAAACAGGCGTACCAGAGGAACGCGGGCAGGTTGCCTCGGTCTTTGTGAATCGGTTGCGTCAGGGTATTCGGCTACAAACTGACCCGACGGTGATTTACGGAATTACCCTGGGTCAGGGATCGTTGGGGCGTGGCCTGCGCCAAAGTGAACTGCGGCGCGAAACTCCTTGGAACACTTACCTGATCGACGCGCTTCCACCGACACCAATTGCAAACCCCGGAAAGGCCAGCATAGAGGCTGCGCTCAATCCGGAGGAGACAGACTATCTGTTCTTTGTCGCGGATGGATCGGGTGGACATGCGTTTGCCAAAACGTTGGCAGAGCACAATGAGAACGTCGCGAAATGGCGCGCAATCGAGGCGGAACGCAGCAACAATTGAGCAACCTGAAGAAGGTAAAGCCGCCGCGACACGGCTAGATGGTGGAGGCTTGCTATGTGGACGCAACGAGGTTTGGTTAGCTTATTGGGTCCACGACAACCAGTTGCTGATAGTTGTTTGGAACCGGTGGAAGTTGACCAAACTCTGTTAGGGTACCACTATACCACTGGGGGGCAGTAATCATGAGTGATGTAACGATCATTGGACTTGGACTGATGGGATCGGCGCTGGTGAAAACATTCCAGCAATCAGGTTACAATTTGACTATTTGGAACCGCTCGGCCAGTAAAATGAAACCCTTGGTAGGCGGCAGAGTTGTCGGCGCGCACGACGTTGATCAAGCTGTGCTGGCAAGTCCGGTTACGATTATCTGTATAGATCACCACGATGCCACGCGTGCAATCCTTAGATCTAATCAGGTTGCACAGCGTCTTAGCGGACGAATTTTCGTTCAGCTCAGTACATGCTTGCCAAAGGAAGCAAGAGAATCTGAAAGCTGGCTTTCTAGTCATCAGGCTGAGTATCTGGATGGTGCAATTCTTTGTGGGCCAAACGATTTGGGAACTGAAAATGGGCAGTTGCTGATCTCCGGGAAAGCGGAAACCTATAAGAAAGTGGAAAAGCTGATAGGCGGCCTTGGCGAGAAGATCGAGTATCTTGGAGAGAATGTCGCAGCAGCTTCGACATTAGACCTAGCATGGCTATCAACACGTTTTGGTAGGTTCATGGGTATTATTCACGCCGCGAATTTGTGTCAGTCAGAGGCTGTCGGGTTGGATAAGTTTACTTCTCTATTCCCGGATGATGAGCAGATTCAACATCACGCTGGCACTATACGAGATGGTACCTTCGACCAGAACACCGCGACGCTCAAGGTATGGCAAGCATCGCTTGAACTTCTTCGGCAGCAAGCGCGTGATGCACGGATAAACACGGAGTTTCCTGACCATGTTGGCAGCTTCTTCGATAGGGCGATTGAGGCAGGTTATGAAGAAGAGCATGTCATGGCCTTGTATAAGGTCATGCGGGACACAGGCCCGCCCTTATAATGGTGAGCTTACCACGCGTTTTGTCTGTATCTGTAGTTAATTTTTGCTAGACTTAAGGTTATCTGGTGAATCGCATCGTTTGTTGAACGAGTGATGTGTGGGTCATTGCCCCAATGTAGGCCAGGATAAAATTTCTTTCATAAATAAATACATACCTGTTTTTCTTAACAAGTTGTTGCCGTGCGCGTACTCTCCTAGAAACACAACCTAAGAGTTTAATCTTGACTCACAGAACTCCCTGAAGTATACATTAAATCAAGCTAGAAGAAGTGGGCAAGCGGCCGCGGGGTGACCCGGAGGCCGTTTTTCTGTTTCGCTCGTGCGGAGTGCATGAGAGGCAGGTTACAGACTTTATGACATTGATCACGCCCAATGATGGGGAAGACGCGTCTTCGGAGCGGATGCTTTCGGTGACTCAGGAACATTTTTAGCGCGCTGTCGGCAAGCTGAATGGATTGATCAACAAATGGGAAGCGGGCGATTTTGATGCCCCGGGAGATGCACAACGCGTTGTCCGGGATGCGTCAGCATTGCTTGTGCTTGCCCTGAAAGAAAGGGAACGACTTGAGGAACATCGCAGAAAAAAGGCAGGAGTTGTGCATGACTATGCCATCGACTTCGGCAGCGCACGCGATGAGATTGGGCGCAGAATGGCTCTGCTCAGAACCGCAAGAGGTACAGGAGCATTTTTTGAATGATCTTGGCAGGGGAGCGTTATTGGCGCTTCCCTATTTGTTTGAGTTCTGGGCGCTGGAACACCAGTTGCCGCCGGAAGGAGACTGGCGAACCTGGGTCATTATGGGCGGGCGTGGGGCTGGAAAAACTCGCGCAGGCGCCGAATGGGTCAGACGAGAAGTTGAAGGCGACAAGCCGCTTGATGCAGGGCGTTCTGCGCGGGTGGCGCTTGTTGGCGAAACATTTGATCAGGTGCGCGAGGTCATGATCTTTGGTGAAAGCGGGATATTGGCCTGTTCACCCCCTGACCGACGCCCGGAATGGCAGGCAACACGCAAACGGCTTTTATGGCCAAACGGCGCGGTGGCGCAGGTCTATTCTGCTCATGAGCCGGAAAGCCTGCGCGGGCCACAGTTTGACGCGGCCTGGGTCGATGAGCTTGCAAAATGGAAGAAAGCCGAAGACGCCTGGGACATGCTGCAATTTGCCTTGCGGCTTGGCGAATGCCCGCGGCAATGCGTGACCACAACGCCGAAAAACTTAGCGGTCCTAAAGGCTATTCTGGACAATCTGTCGACCGTTACTACCCGCGCCCCAACCGAGGCAAACCGCGCCTATCTCGCGGCCTCCTTCCTTGAAGAAGTGCGCGCCCGCTATGCGGGTACGCGGTTGGGGCGGCAGGAGCTGGACGGGGTGTTGCTGGAGGACGCCGAAGGGGCGCTCTGGACATCTGCAGGGCTTGAGGCAGCGCGTCTTAGCGAAGCGCCGGCTCTTGACCGGATTGTGGTCGCGGTTGACCCACCTGTAACGGGTCATGCCGGGTCTGATGAATGCGGCATCATAGTTGTTGGCGCGGTGACGCAGGGACCGCCGCAGGATTGGCACGCGGTGGTGCTAAAGGACGCATCTCTGAAAGCCTCGTCGCCCACTCAATGGGCGCAGGCAGCAATATCCGCGATGGAAGAATTTGGTGCAGAGCGGTTGGTTGCCGAAGTCAATCAGGGGGGTGACCTTGTTGAAACGGTTGTCCGGCAGATCGACCCTATGGTGCCTTACAAAGCCGTTCGGGCCACCCGTGGCAAAGCCGTGCGGGCAGAGCCGGTAGCGGCGCTTTATGAACAGGGCAGGGTGCGTCACTTAAGGGACCTGGCGGAACTTGAAGATCAGATGTGCCGGATGACCCAGCGCGGATTTGAAGGACGTGGCAGCCCGGACAGGGTAGATGCGCTTGTCTGGGCGCTTCATGACTTGTTGCTGGTTCCGGCGGCGAAGTGGCGCAGGCCGAGGCTGCGCACACTTTAGACCGTTTCGTTTGCAGGGCTGCCGGAGCCTCCGGCGGGGATATTTATGGAAACTGGTGATGGTGAAGAAAAACGCTGTGGCGTTGTCAAAGTCATGCCCGAAGGACAAAGAGGAGTAGCCAATAATGGCATTTGATTTTTTCCGCCGCAATGTGGTGAAAACCCCGGAACAAAAGGCGTCGTCCGCAGGGCCTGTGATTGCTTATCATAGCGCTGGGCGGGTGGCCTGGAGTCCGAGAGACACGGTTTCACTGACACGGACGGGTTTCACAGGGAACCCGGTTGGTTTTCGTTCCGTCAGGCTGATTGCGGAGGCAGCGGCGGCGCTGCCTTTGGTTTTACAGGATCGTGAACGGCGCTATGAGACGCATCCGGTGATGGATCTGATACAGAACCCAAATCTGGCGCAGGGACGCGCAGAGCTGTTTGAAGCGCTTTACGGTCATTTGTTGCTTTCAGGAAACGGGTATCTGGAGGCAATCGTTGGAGAGACCGGAAAGCCGCTGGAACTACCTGTGCTGCGGTCTGACCGAATGCAATTGGTGCCGGGGGCAGATGGCTGGCCGGTCGCCTATGAATATGCTGTGGGCGGGCGTAAACACCGGTTTGACATGACCGGGGCTGCGCCGCCCGTTTGCCACGTTAAAAGTTTTCATCCACAGGATGATCACTATGGTTTGTCGCCGATGCAGGCGGCGGCAAGCGCGATTGACGTGCATAATGCGGCTTCACGCTGGTCCAAAGCGCTGCTTGACAATGCGGCGCGCCCGTCAGGTGCCATTGTTTACAAGGGGGCGGAGGGGCAGGCGTCCCTCACGTCTGACCAATATGACAGGCTTCAGAACGAGATGGCGAGCTACCATCAGGGCGCGGCAAACGCCGGGCGGCCCATGTTGCTGGAAGGCGGTCTTGATTGGAAGCCGATGGGGTTTTCACCGTCGGACATGGAGTTCCAGAAAACCAAAGAGGCGGCCGCACGCGAGATTGCTGTTGCGTTTGGCGTTCCGCCGATGTTGCTGGGTCTGACTGGCGACGCGACCTATGCCAATTATCAGGAAGCGAACCGCGCTTTTTACCGGTTAACTGTCGTGCCGCTGGCGACCCGTGTTGCAGTCAGTGTGTCTGACTGGCTATCGCGGTTTACGGGTGAACAGCTTGTCCTTAAGCCCGATCTTGATCAAGTGCCGGCGTTGTCAATGGAACGCGACCAGCAATGGCGACGGATCAGTGAAACCTCTTTCCTAACGGATGCGGAAAAACGCGCGATACTTGGTTTGGCGAAGCTTGCGGAGGGGGAATGAGCGACGGAAAAGCACAAACCGGCGGCTCACGGTTTCTCTACGAGAGTTTTGATGCGGCTTCTGCCCGGATCGAGGCAAATGAGCGGATCGCGAAGCTTCAGTTTGACACGATGTATCAGCGGTTAGGGCGAATAGAGACATTGATTGAGCGCCTGGAAAAGCGGCTTTGGCTGATGGTGTATGGCGTGGTTGGGGTGATTTTGTCTCAGGGCATAGCCTCGTTGATTGATACAGCCCCTAAGTAAGGTAAAAGAGGTGAAAAAGACATGATATCAACGAAATATGGCTTTGGGCTTGAGACCAAGTTTTGCCGGTTTCAAGAGGGCGTAAGCGTGTCAGATGGCGCGGTTATTGAAGGGTACGGGTCCCTTTTTGGCAAGCTCGATCAAGGCGGGGATGTAGTTGAAAAGGGGGCCTATGCAAAGTCGTTGCAGGGGCTGGCCCAAAAGGGACGCGCCATAAAAATGCTTTGGCAACATGACCCGGCACAACCGATTGGAGTTTGGGAAGACGTGCGTGAGGATGAGCGTGGCCTTTACGTGAAAGGGCGATTGCTTGCCGAGATTGCCAAGGGCCGCGAAGCCGCCGCACTGGTTGAAGCCGGTGCAATTGACGGATTGTCGATCGGGTATCGCACGTTGAAAGCAACAAAAGACGCCAAGGGCCTGAGGCGCTTGACGGAACTGGAGCTTTGGGAGGTTTCTTTGGTCACATTCCCGATGCTTTCCGAAGCACGGGTCGGAACGAAGGGCGAGGAGCCCGAGGTTGATCTGCTGAACGATCTGGTGGAGACGATTAACGATGCCCGCCTGATGCTGGCCTGCGACACGCGCGGGCCTTTCTAAACCTAAAAATCAGGAAATCTTTGATGAAAACAACCGAGAACAAGGCTCGGGCCGCAGAGGCTGTGCCTAAAGGCTTGTCACCAACTGCAGATGTTACGGCTGCGCTGGCGGGCCTTATGAACGACATAAATTCCAAGCTTCAACAACAGAATGAAAGACTAACCATGTTTGAACGAAAAACAATGACTTATGGGCGCCCAGCCCTTTCCGCAGCTGCCGATGCAGAGGCACCGCATCAGAAAGCGTTTAACGCATATTTGCGCTCAGGCGACGATGACGCCCTGCGCGGTCTTGAGCTGGAAGGCAAAGCACTTGCGTCAAATGTGGCGGCTGACGGCGGATAAGCGGCGCATTTGAAATTCACGTAGCTCAATTGTCGGACCGATTTGGGCCCGGGCCTTTTGCTGTCATCTCACTTCAAGCTTGATCTTGGAGGATTTGTTTTAAAGTCTTTGTGTGCAATTTTTGGGAACCGAAGAATGCGACCTGTTTTATTTGGCGATGTAACGGCTATTGCCCGTACATTGCTGAAATTGAAAGATAAAGATCGGCCGACTGCTGTCCATCAGGCATTGACGCAAGCTTCTGCCGCTGATGCATATCGTATAAGAACCGGCAAGCTGCACCAGCGCTGGGGCAATGGAAGCTTAAGCGGCGCGGTTGAACGATACCCCAAAGCAATCGAGCCGTTTTTGGATGACATCGACTATTGTAGTTGCATGGCCTTGGTTTTTACTTCGCTTGTGAATTGGCGGCAGGAAAAAGCAGCCTTTAACGAGAGGCACAACTGATACATGTCGCATGTGTTGGATCAAGTTCGAGCCGCTTTTGGGCTATTTCCTCGCCGCAGGATAAGCAAAAGCCGTATTCATCGGCATCCATTCGGGCCAAGGCTGTCAGAATCCTTGATTTCATTTGACTGCGGCGTACTTGCGTGGCTTTGGACATTGCCTGCTGTTGCAAAGCATCCATCCGGCTTAGCCGGCCAACAGACTGCTGGTCTAATTCGACCGTTTTCTGCCCGGATTTTCCCAGTTCGTCTTCTTGCTCTAATTCTGCAAGAGAATGTGTTAACATCGCCCGGAACTGTTCTTGCAAGGACTCATTCATTTTGTGAATTCCTGATATTAGGTCTTTGCGCTTGGGTATTTTAACCTATCTGTGTATGACGGCTACGCAAAAGAGGAAAGTCTGATGGCTGAAACACGAAAAAAACTGGCGCAAGTAGACCCTGTCTGGGAACGGATTTGTCGCGAGGCTGAAGAAGCCATTCGGGACGAACCTTTGCTTGGTGGCGTGATACATGCAGGTATCTTGCATCATGCGACGATCGAAAGAGCGCTTTCTTACAGGATGTCCCAAAAGCTTACCTCAAACGAAATGTCTGAGCAGATATTACGTGAAATTGCGGACGAAGCCTTTGGTGATGACCCAGAACTGTCGCAAGCTGCGCGCGCAGACCTAATGGCAGTTCTTGACCGTGACCCAGCATGTCATCGTCTGTTGCAACCCATGATGTTCTTCAAGGGATTTCAGGCTGTTCAGGCGTATCGCGTTGGTCACTGGCTGTGGCAGCAGGGGCGTCGGGATATGGCCTATTTCATTCAGATGCGGATTTCAGAAGCGTTTGGCGTTGATATACATCCCGGTGCGAAGATTGGGCGCGGCATTATGATTGACCACGCGCATTCGATTGTAATCGGTGAAACAGCAGTTGTTGGTGACAATGTTTCGATGCTCCACTCCGTCACGCTTGGCGGGACCGGGAAAGAAGATGAAGATCGGCACCCCAAGATAGCCAACGGTGTGTTGATTGGTGCCGGGGCGAAAGTGCTGGGTAACATCAAGGTCGGTCGCTGTTCGCGGATCGCGGCGGGTTCTGTTGTTCTGCAGGAAGTTCCGCCATGCAAAACCGTTGCCGGTGTTCCTGCGAAAATCGTTGGCGAAGCGGGTTGTGCACAACCAGCCGTGACAATGGATCAGTTGCTGAACGAAAGCGCTGGATAAGAAAAAGGCGCGATTAGCATCGCGCCTTACTCTTTCTCTATTTGATTTTTTCTAGGCGAGCATTGCAATCGGGTTCTCGAGGTTTTCGAGAATTGCATTCAGTAATTTTGCGCCAAGAGCGCCATCAATCACCCTATGATCGACCGAAAGTGTTACAGACATCACTGTCGCGACCGCCAGTTCGCCGTCTTTTCCAACCACTGGCTTTTTGACCCCGGCACCGACCGCTAGGATTGCCCCGTGGGGGGGATTAATCACCGCATCGAAATTGTCGATGCCAAACATCCCCAGATTGGAAATAGCAAAACTGCCACCCTGATACTCATGTGGCGCAAGCTTGCGTTCACGGGCTCTGACTGCAAGATCTTTCATTTGTGCCGAAAGTGCTGAAAGAGATTTCATTTCAGCGTCCCTTAGGACAGGGGTGAACAGCCCACCTTCGATAGCGACCGCAACTGCAACGTCGGAAGGTTTAAGTTGCAGAACTCTGTCGCCCGCCCACACTGCGTTGGCAGCAGGCACTTGCTGTAGGGCCAAGGCGCAGGCCTTGATTATGAAATCGTTCACGGAAAGTTTTATATTCCGATCCGCCAACTGCGCGTTCAGGTCTGCGCGGAATTTTAGCAGGGCATCGAGTTTGATGTCTCTGCGAAGATAGAAATGCGGTATTGTTTGCTTTGCCTCTGAAAGTCGCGCGGCGATTGTTTTGCGCATTCCGTCGAGAGGCAGCTCTTCGTATTCGCGGTCTGCGTACATTTTCAGAACCGTTTCCGTTGCCATGCCTGTAGGTGCGTAAGAACGAGCGGCAGCGGCTGCTGCAGGAGCGGTTGAAGAAGCCGCAGAAGCGGTGGTTGTTTTCGGAGACGCTTCGGCGGATTCCACATCAGATTTTACGATGCGGCCATGCGGCCCTGAACCAGAGATCTGACTTAAATCCAAACCTTTGCCTGCAGCGATACGACGCGCAAGCGGAGAAGCAAAAATGCGTTCACCCGTAGCGGCAAGCGGCGCTGCCGGAGCAGGCGCAGACGGAGCAGAACTCGCTGGTTCTGCTGTTGTGGCTGCAGGTTCCTGAGATGGAGCTGAAGCAGCAGGTGCGGCTGTTGCACCAATGCCATCTGCAGATTCACCGTCCTCCAGCAAAACAGCGATTGGTGTATTGACCGCTACATTTGCAGAGCCTTCTGCAACCAGAATTTTTCCGATGATTCCTTCATCTACGGCTTCGAATTCCATCGTCGCTTTGTCAGTTTCAATTTCAGCAAGCAGGTCACCGGAAGAGACTTCGTCTCCTTCCTTTACCAGCCATTTCGCCAATGTGCCTTCTTCCATTGTTGGGGAAAGCGCGGGCATCAGAATTTCTGTTGGCATCACGTTTCTCCTCAGCGGTAGGTTACAGATTTGACTGCGCCGATAACGTCGGCGGTTGTCAAAAGTGCGTGTTTTTCAAGGTTGGCCGCGTAGGGCATCGGGACATCTTTGCCTGTGCAGTTGATGACAGGCGCATCAAGATAGTCAAAGGCCTGCTGCATAAGTACTGAGGAAATATGCCCACCGATGGAGCAGACAGGAAAGCCCTCTTCAACCGTGACACAGCGGTTTGTTTTCATCACGGACCGAACAACAGTGTCGGTGTCCATTGGACGAAGGGTGCGCAGGTCGACAACTTCTGCGCTGATCCCGTCTTCTGCAAGCTTGTCAGCGGCCTCCAACGCATATTGCATTCCAATGCCAAAGCTTACGATTGTGACATCGCTACCTTCGCGCCAGATCTTTGCTTTGCCGAAAGGAATTGTGAAATCTTCCATAACGGGGACATCAAAGCTTCGCCCGTAAAGAATTTCATTTTCCAGGAAAACGACCGGGTTAGGGTCGCGGATCGCAGATTTTAAAAGTCCCTTTGCGTCGGCTGCCGAATAGGGCATCACGACTTTAAGACCAGGAACTTGTGCATACCAAGATGCATAGTCATGGCTGTGCTGCGCGCCAACTCGAGCTGCGGCACCATTCGTACCCCGAAACACGATTGGCGCGCCCATTTGCCCCCCGGACATATAGAGTGTTTTCGCTGCCGAATTGATGATGTGATCAATGGCTTGCATAGCAAAGTTGAAGGTCATGAATTCGACAATCGGTCTGAGCCCCGCAAAAGAAGAACCTGTCGCGATACCAGCAAATCCATGCTCGGTAATCGGAGTGTCAATAACGCGTCGGGTACCGAATTCTTCGAGCATACCTTGACTGACCTTATAGGCGCCTTGATATTCAGCTACTTCTTCACCCATGAGATAGACGGTATCATCTCGGCGCATTTCTTCGGCCATGGCGTCGCGAAGCGCTTCGCGGACTGTGGTTGATTTCATTTCAGTGCCTGCGGGAATTTCGTCTTCAGCAGGCGGAGCGTCGACAATTGGGACCGGGGCTTTGGCCTGCGCAGGCGCAGGGGCCGAGGCTACCGCCTCTGCCGGCGCCGGGGTAGACGCAGGGGCGCTATCAGGAACGGCGCTTGCATCTTCACCTTCTTCCAGAAGCACGGCGATTGGGGTGTTTACCTTTACGCCATCCGTTCCTTCGGCGATCAGGATTTTGCCCATTGTACCTTCGTCAACGGCTTCAAACTCCATCGTCGCTTTGTCGGTTTCAATTTCGGCCATGATCATGCCGGAGGTGATTTCATCGCCTTCCTTGACCAACCATTTAGCCAAGGTGCCCTCCTCCATGGTGGGGGACAGTGCGGGCATAAGAATTTCTGTTGCCATAATACGTGTCTCCTCAGGCTTCAGCGTAGATGTCAGTCCAAAGTTCCTCGAGCGCGGGCTCGGGGCTTTCCTTGGCAAATTCAGCGGCTTCATTCACGATAACTTTGATGTCCTTATCAATTGCTTTCAGGTCCTCTTCAGTTGCATGTTTGCCTTGCAGCAAAAGCTCTCTTACATGCTCAATCGCGTCCCGTTCGTCGCGCACCTTCTGAACTTCGTCGCGCGTTCTGTATTTCGCGGGATCAGACATAGAGTGGCCGCGGTAGCGGTAGGTTTTCATCTCCAGAATGTAAGGCCCCTTGCCAGCCCGGCAGTGAGCGATCGCTTTTTCGCCAGCCTCTTTCACCGCCAGAACATCCATTCCGTCGACAGATTCTCCTGGAATGCCGAAAGCAGCGCCGCGCGTCCAAAGTTCAGGAGACGACGATGCGCGCTGCAATGATGTGCCCATCGCATATTGGTTGTTCTCGATTACAAAGATTACGGGGAGCTTCCAGAGGGACGCCATATTGAACGTTTCGTAGATCTGGCCCTGATTGGCCGCGCCATCACCGAAATAGGCAAATGAAACACGATCGTTGCCGAGGTATTTGTCTGCGAAGGCAAGACCCGCACCAAGCGGAACCTGAGCGCCAACGATGCCGTGACCACCATAAAAGTGTTTCTCTTTCGAGAACATGTGCATCGAGCCGCCTTTGCCGCCGCTGTAGCCGCCTGAACGGCCTGTCAGCTCTGCCATTACGCCTTTCGGATCCATCCCACACGCGAGCATATGGCCATGATCGCGATAGGAAGTGATGCGCTTGTCACCCTCATCTGCAGCCGCTTCCAGCCCAACAACAATTGCCTCTTGCCCGATGTACAGATGGCAAAAACCACCGATAAGCCCCATGCCGTAAAGCTGGCCCGCCTTTTCTTCGAATCGTCTTATCAAAAGCATTTCGCGGTAAAAGGCGAGCAGTTCATCCTTCGAAACATTTGGTTTCTTTGATGTTTTTCTTACAGCCATAGGTGAATCTCCCGGCATTGACTTAAATAGTTTAGCATTAAACTATTCTATAACGCATTCCGCCACTCTGGGCGAGCAAGAAAATGTCGCATCGGATTTCTGAGAGCTTTGGGTGCTACTGTATGACGATTTCGTCAGTGCGCACCATACCTAGAACTTCGCGCACCTGCTGATCAAGAAGGTCGAGGTCAAGATAGCTATCTGAAAGACGGCGCGTTTTGTTTTCCATGCGCGTTACGCTGTCTGTATACGCGGCAAGTTCCTGACGCAGCACTTTGGTTTCAGCTTCAATTCTGACGCGTTGAAAAAGCCCGTAGTCACCCTGCACAGCAGCGAAAGTGAAATAAGCGCCAAGCAAAAAGCACACTGCAAAGTAAGCAATGGCACCAAGCGTTGGGCGTTTCAGGACTGCGGTCATTCTATCTGCCTCGTCCCACCTCTTTATGGGTGGGTTTGAGCACAATGCCACAAGTGATTCGCTTTGTGAATCCCCAAACGAGCCCAGACATTGAAAAAGGCGGCTCAATTGAACCGCCTTTCGTAAGGAGTGCGTGATTTGTTACCCTGCGATCGATGCCTCGTAGATCGAATTTATCGTTGCAGCGATGGTTGCATTGAAGTCTTCATCGCTCTGATTTGCTGACAGACCCTCGGTCAACGCGCGAGAGAAACTGGCGATCACACCAGCATTTTGCGAAAGGCGGTCGTTTGCCTCGTCACGCGAATACCCGCCAGACAGCGCAACAATCCGCAGAATGCGTGGATGATCGACAAGCGATTTATACTGGTTTGCGGTTTCCGGAAGAGTCAGTTTAAGCATGACTTCCTGGCCATCGGGCAGGGCGTCCAATTGCGCCGTGAGTTCGGCAAGCAGCATCTCCTCGGCTTCGGCTTTGTCCGTGATTGTGATGTTAACTTCGGGTTCAATTATCGGGATCAGCCCATGCTTCAGGATTTGTTTGCCGATATTGAACTGCTGGGCGACAATCGCTTTTATCCCCTCGCGGTTAGCAGCATTGATGACTGAACGCATTTTTGTGCCAAAGATTCCGGCATCCACTGCACGTTTCAGCAAGGCATCAAGCTCGGGCATCGGTTTCATCAACTGAACGCCGTTTTCTTCTTCGTTTAGCCCTTTGTCGACCTTCAGAAAGGGTACGACGTAGCGGTCTTCCCACATGTATGTGGCGGTCGGTTTGCCGTCAATTTCGCGATCCATCGTCATTTCAAAAAGGATCGCTCCGACAATCTTGTCTCCGGTGAAGGCTGGGGCTTTAGCGATCCGCTTGCGCATCGCGTGCATCAGGTCAAACATCTCGGCATCGCTGGAATAGGCATCTTCATTGATCCCATAAAGACGCAGCGCCTTGGGAGTAGAGCCACCGCTCTGGTCCAGCGCGGCGACGAAGCCTTTGCCTTTGCGAATTTGATTCAGTTGTTCCTGATTTGGCATGTGCAACCTCGCCTAAAAAAATACTCTGTTGGGGAACGTCCCCGTCCCCCGCTTCTAAGCGAGCGGAGCGTGGGTTTCAATTATGCTCGCGCTAACAGTCGTTTCAGGCGTCAAGTGCCGCAACACCTGGAAGGGTTTTTCCCTCCATCCATTCAAGAAAAGCGCCACCCGCAGTCGAGATGTAGGAAAAGCCTTTTGCAGCGTCAGATTTGTTCAGCGCGGCAACAGTATCACCACCCCCTGCGACTGAAATTAGCGAACCGGCTCTGGTAAGCTCGGCCGCTTTCGCAGCGGCCGCATTGGTTGCTGTGTCGAACGGCGCAATTTCAAAGGCACCAAGTGGGCCATTCCAGATCAGCGTACTGCAATGCTCGAATACGTTGATGATTGCCTTGGTCGATTCCGGACCGGCATCGAGGATCATCCCGACGTCTGGGCAGTCTTCGACGGCTAGAATCGCATGCGGTGCATTCTCTTTAAATTCCTGCGCGACTACGATGTCCTTCGGCAGGACAACCTCGCAACCACTGTTTTTAGCCTTGGTCATAATCTCCCGAGCTGTCTCTGCAAGGTCGCGCTCGCAAAGAGATGTTCCAACATTTAGTCCTTTTGCGGCGAGAAAAGTATTTGCCATACCGCCGCCAATAATCAGGAATTCTACTTTTTCTACAAGATTGCCCAGAAGATCGAGTTTTGACGAAACCTTAGCGCCACCAACAACGGCAACGACGGGGCGGGAGGGTTTGCTGAGAGCCGCTTCCAGTGCCTCAAGTTCTGCCTGCATCAGCCGTCCTGCGCATGAGGGCAGCAATTGTGCAATTCCTTCGGTCGAGCCATGTGCGCGGTGCGCTGCCGAAAATGCATCGTTGCAATAGATGTCGCCCAGTGCAGCCAGTGATGCCGCAAAGGCGCGGTCATTTTTCGTTTCCGCTTCGTGGAACCGCGTGTTTTCAAGAAGTAAAACTTCACCCGCACGCAGTGCCGCAACAGCCTTTTTAGCTGGCAGTCCGATGCAATCTTCTGCAAAACTCACGGGAACACCCATTGCTTGTGTCAATGCAGGGACAACATGTTTTAAGGACATCTCTGGCACGACTACGCCCTTGGGACGGCCGAAATGCGCAAGCAAAACAGGTTTGCCGCCACGCTTAATAATCTCCTGAACCGTCGGTACGATCCGGTCGATTCTTGTGCTGTCGGTCACGACCCCGTTTTCCATCGGGACATTGATATCAATGCGTGTCAGGACGGTTTTCCCCGTCAGGTCCATGTCATCAAGTGTTTTCCAGGTCATGTCGTGTCCTTCGGCAGAAATTTGCTCCTTAACACCCGATCAGACCGCGCAGGTCAACAGCGCAGCAGCGGTTTCTGCTTTTCCTTGGGGGTGTTGCCCTTTAGGGTCTGCGCCAACCAAGGAAACAAGGAGCGCCCAATGGCCGAGATTAAAGACCCAGAAAACACGATCCTGATGGAACTTAAAGATGGCACCGTAACTATCGAACTGCTGTCAGATGTTGCGCCAAAGCACGCCGAGCGGATGAAAGAACTGGCCCGCTCAGGCGCTTATGACAATGTTGCCTTTCACCGGGTGATCGATGGGTTCATGGCGCAAACGGGTGATGTGAAAAACGGAAATATGGAGAAAGATTTCAATATCCGTTCCGCGGGAACCGGGGGGTCCGATCTTCCAAACCTGCCCGCAGAATTTTCAAAATTGCCACATGACCGGGGCACGCTGGGTGCCGCACGGTCTGCCAGCCCGGATTCAGCAAATTCACAATTCTTCATCAACTTTAGCGACAACCATTTCCTGAATGGCCAGTACACTGTTTACGGTCGTGTTCTCAGCGGAATGGAACATGTTGACGCGATTCAGAAAGGTGAGCCGCCAATGAATCCCGACCGCATGGTCAGCGTGAAGGTTGCCGCCGATGCGTGACAGCAGTCTGATCACAGGCGCTCTTGCAATTATGGGGGCGGCCGGTCTGGCCGCCTACCTCTTTCTAGGGCAGAGCAACGCGCAATCTGCATCTGTTTCATTTGAGGATACAGAAGGCCCAAATCTCGTGATTGAAGTTTCGGGAACCACCAATGGCAGTATTACCATTGACCTATTACCAAATGTCGCCCCGTTGCACGTTGAACAGATCACGGCTCTGGCGGAAGAAGGCGCATATGATGGTGTTATTTTCCACAGGGTTATTGAAGGTTTCATGGCGCAGACGGGTGATGTCGAATTTGGCAAAATAGGTGGCGATACTGTTCGTGCGGGTATGGGAGGGTCTTCCCGGCCAAACATTCCTGCCGAATTCTCGGACGTGCCATTTCAGCGCGGCGTTGTCGGGATGGCACGTTCTGCCAGCCCGGATTCTGCGAACAGCCAGTTTTTCATCATGTTTGAACCGGCAACACATCTGAACGGCCAATATACAGTTGTTGGCCGTGTTATCGAAGGCATGGATGTGGTCGATGCGATTAAAAAGGGTTCATCCCAACACAACGGCGCTGTTCTTGATCCGGACCAGATGGCGCATGTAACAGTTGTTAAGTAGCGAAACATCAAACTCGCGTGAGCGGGGCTAGCCGTATAGCCCCCTCTCTGTCACCCTTGAAAGCTAAAAGGGGAGACCTTCATGCGTTTGATCCAGCTTTTTGCCGCTATCGTGTTGTGCGTGTTTGCAACAATAGCAAATGCGAGCCCTGAATTCTGGCGAAATGAATGGCCGAACACCGACTTTGAACGAACAACGGTCGAAAGCTGGCGCGAGATCATGTCAGGCGGGCCATCCAAGGACGGTATTCCGGCGCTTTCTGACCCGAAATTTATTGCGGCTTCATCCGAAACCCGGATCGGGGACCGTGAACCGGTCATCAGTTTTGAGATCAGCGGCCAAACCGCGCGCGCTTATCCGATCCGGTATCTGACTTGGCATGAGATCGTGAATGATGTGATCGGCGACGTGCCTGTTGCCGTTACATTTTGCCCGCTGTGCAATTCCGGAATGGTTTTTGACCGTCGGGTGAATGGCGCGCTGCGCACATTTGGTGTCTCGGGCAAGCTTCGAAATTCCGACATGGTCATGTTTGACCGCGAAACTGAAAGTTGGTGGCAACAGGCCGTTGGAACAGGAATTGTTGGCCATCACACGGGTGACACACTGACTCAGCTTCCGTCCTGGATGGAAAGCTGGGCCGAGTTCAAAGAACGCCATCCGGATGGTTTGGTCATGGATGAACCCGACTGGCGCAGGCCCTACGGTCAGAACCCCTATGTCAGTTACGATAGCTCCTCCCGCCCGTTTCTTTATTCAGGCGAAGTGCCCCCTCATGATGTGCCACCTTTAGCGCGCGTTGTGCGTGTTGGCGAACGTGCCTGGACTGTTCAAAGATTGCGCGATGAAGCAGAAGTCAGGGAAGCGGGGTTGGTGATCAGCTGGGCCTCAGGGCAGGCTTCGGCGCTTGATAGCCGCGAAATTAATGCTGGCCGTGACGTCGGAACAATCCGTGTTCGCGATGCGTCGGGCCGTGATGTGCCACATGATGTGATGTTCGCCTTTGCGTTTCACGCCTTCTTCCCAGACGGAAACTGGATGCTTCCTAACTGACCTTTTCAGCAGTGGTCCTCTTTTTTTCGGCTCGCCGATAGGTCGGATTACATACTTTGGCCTCACGAAAGTTTGACTTGCGCCCGAATTCAACCCTAATCTGTTGAATAATGGGGTGAGCAAAAAAGGGATAGATAAATGAGATTTGGATTAATAGCACTTATGGTTTGGGTATGGGCTGGCGTTGCAAATGCCTGTCCTGATTTTCAACTTTGGGGAAACGAAAGATACGATCTTACGGCGCAACAGCTTTATAGCCCACAGGGTTTCCGGGTTGTTGCCGGCGGCAACAACAATCTGGCAGCCTGTCGTATTAAGGCGCGCAATTTCAGAGGGGCAATGCCCGGATATGTCACAACTGCACCTGATTTTTCGATGACAGTGCGCGGACGAAGCGGTTTTCAGTTGGAATTCCGCGTGGTCAGTAATTGTGACGCAACGCTTTTGATTAATACTGCCTCGGGCAACTGGTATTTCGACGATGATGATAACGGAAATGCTGACCCCAAGATTCGCCTGACGCGCCCCGCCGCAGATGGCATTTATGACGTCTGGATCGGCACCTTTGACGGGTCGTCCTGTGATGCCGTTCTTTACATGGAAACGTTCTGATCTTTGTTTGATCTGACGGTTCATCTGTTGGTATGAGAGCGCTAAGAAATTGAAAACACCGCAAGATTTACTTGCGGTGTTTTTTTTGCACTTAGGCTTTTAGTGTGACCAACGCGTGGCGTTTTTTGCCAGCTGACAACTTGATCGGATTGATCAGATCGCTTGTTGTCAGAATCAAACCAGCGTCGGTTAACGGATCATCATTCATCTTTGCGCCGCTCTCCATGATCAGCCGCTTTGCTTCTTTGCCAGACTTCGCAAGCCCTGAACGCACGATCAACTGCACCACAGAAATTCCATCGCCGATATCAGCCGCAGTTAAATCTAAAGTCGGTAGGTCGTCCCCAACACCACCTTTTTCAAAGACTTCGTGGGCTGTGGCCTCGGCTGCTTTCGCGGCATCTGCCCCATGTGCCAAGGTTGTGACCTCGTTGGCGAGGCGGATCTTGGCTGCGTTAATGTCAGACCCTTCAAGGCTGCCCAGTCGTTCGCATTCTTCAATAGGAAGCTCCGTATATAGCTTCAGAAACCGGCCTACATCGGCGTCCGTTGTGTTGCGCCAGAATTGCCAGAACTCATAAGGGCTGCGCATTTCCGGGTTCAACCAGACGGCACCGTCCTGGCTTTTGCCCATCTTCTTGCCATCTGATGTGGTCAGCAGGGGCGATGTCAGGCCGTAAATTTCGTTGTCAAGAACACGCCGGGTCAGATCGATCCCGTTAACGATGTTTCCCCATTGGTCTGAGCCGCCCATTTGAAGCAGGCAACCGTAGCGGCGGTTAAGCTCCAGAAAGTCATAGGCCTGCAGGATCATGTAGTTGAATTCGAGGAACGACAGGCTTTGTTCCCGGTCAAGCCGCGATTTCACGCTTTCAAAGCTCAGCATCCGGTTTACTGAAAAATGCCGCCCGATGTCGCGCAGGAAATCAAGGTAGTTCAACGCGTCGAGCCATTCGGCGTTGTTGACCATAATTGCATCGGTTGGTGTATCACCAAAGCTGACGTATTTCGTGAAGACGGCTTTTATTCCTGCGATATTGGCGTCAATCTCGGCAGGGGTCAGCAGCGGGCGTTCATCGGCGCGAAAGCTCGGGTCCCCAACTTTGGTTGTCCCGCCGCCCATCAGCACGATGGGTTTATGTCCGGTCTTTTGCAGCCAGCGCAGCATCATGATCTGAATAAGGCTGCCGACATGCAAAGACTTGGCCGTGGCATCAAAGCCGATATAAGCAGGTACCACACCTTTGACCAAAGCTTCG
Source organism: Pseudohalocynthiibacter aestuariivivens (assembly GCF_018457175.1). GTDB lineage: Bacteria > Pseudomonadota > Alphaproteobacteria > Rhodobacterales > Rhodobacteraceae > Pseudohalocynthiibacter > Pseudohalocynthiibacter aestuariivivens. The sequence goes on along the minus strand of NZ_JAGFNU010000003.1, from coordinate 112,535 downwards.
TCAAGTGCCTGATAGTCTGTGCAGTCGGCCAGAAAGCCGCGCTCAATCATCACACGCATGAAGTCGGATTTAGCATGGTAAGTCATCAATTTTTTGTCCATGGTTTGCGTTGCGACTTGCGGTATATCGGGGTCACACAAAAAGGGGAAGCCGATGTTGAAATCTGATGCCGTCTGGGCGCTTGGCGCGATGTCGGGCACATCGCTCGATGGCGTTGATGCGGCGTTGCTGCAGACCGACGGGGAGCAGATACTCGAATTCGGTGAAACGGGCTACCGGCCTTATTCCGAGGCAGAGCGAGAAGTGATTGCGGCGGCTCTCGGACGATGGCCAGGAGATGAAGGCGTCGAAGAAGCCGCCGAAGTGATCGAAACCGTACACGCGACGTTGCTGTCGGAGTTTGGTGACGCAGAGCTGATTGGCTTTCACGGTCAGACGCTTGCGCATGACCCACGCGGCATGGGAACGCATCAGGCGGGTGACGGACGGGTGCTGGCAGAGGTATTGCAAACGCCAGTCGTCTGGGACTTTCGCACAACCGATGTTGAAATGGGCGGCGAGGGTGCACCGCTCGCGCCGTTCTTTCATTTTGCCTGCGCAAAGCTGATGGAAATTGACGCCCCGATCGCCTTTCTGAACCTTGGTGGGATCGGGAACCTAACCTGGGTTGATCCAGCCAAATCCCGCCCGGACGAGGATGGCGCGTTGCTTGCCTTTGACACTGGCCCTGCAAACGCGCCGATCAACGATTTGATGTGGCAGCGACGCCATGAGTATTTTGACAAAGATGGCGAACTTGCAGCAGAAGGTGACGTCGATGAAGACATCGTAGAGTCCTTTTTACAGCATTCCTATTTCTACCGGGTTCCACCCAAGTCACTGGATAGAAATGATTTTTCGGATCTGCTGGATGAAGTCGCTATACTGGAAGACGCCGATGCAGCAGCGACGCTGACAGCGATAGCAGCCGCATCCGCTGCGAAGGCGTTAGAACATTGCCCAAGGCTGCCGCAGGGCGTTCTGGTCACCGGAGGAGGGCGCAAGAACCCTACTTTGATGACGATGCTGTCCTTGCTGATGGAGTGCCCGGTTGCTCCGGTCGAAGATGCTGGTTTTAACGGCGACATGCTTGAAGCGCAGGCATTTGCCTATCTTGCTGTTCGGGTGGCCAAAGGAATGACAACCTCTTGTGAAACCACCACGGGTGTTCGTGCTTCGATTGGGGGCGGGATACTGAGCAAACCAACAGGCAAGCGAGCCTTATCAAAGACGCCTTCGAAGAATTTCTAAATCTAAAAATTTGCTCAAGTCGCTTTGCCTAATGTGTTTCTGCTCGTTATTATCGGCGCAGAGGCGGAGAGAAAATGAAACGAGCTTGTAGTATCTGGCGGTCCACAATTGCGGTTTTCGCTGTTTTGATGTTTGCGGTGCCGACCGATGCTAAAAATGCCGGTAAACTCGCCCATGACGCACGCTACGCAACTGAACACCAGTTTGTTTTGGAAATTTTCCAAACACTTAATCAAAGATCAGTAGAGATAGACCGCGAGTTTTGTGGCTTTCTTTACTATGATGGACGCGGCCAGATCGCAGCAACACGCGCCTCAAAAGGCGGAACGCATAGTTGCATGCCGGTTCGCCCCGACGGCGACTACGTGATTTTCTCGTCTTATCACACGCACGCCGCCTATGATCCGAACAGCCTGAACGAATACCCCTCTGCGCAAGACGTGGAAGGGGATTTTGCAAATCGGCACAACGGCTATGTTGCAACGCCGGGCGGGCGGCTTTGGTTCATTGATTTCAAGAAACAGATTGCGCGGCAGATTTGTGACTATCGCTGCCTTCCGTTCGACTCGTCTTACCGGGAACCCCGACGCGAACGCCCAAAGTCAGCGGTGACTTTGCATGAACTTCAGCGGATTATTGACCGCGAATTTGGCTCGTAGAAGCGCAATTCAAGTAACTCCTCCGTCACATGAAGCGCAGAGGAGCGTTTTAAAGAACAGCGATTATTTCAAAATGCTGCGTCCAGCGTAAACTGCCGTGTCGCCCAGCATCTCTTCGATCCGGATCAGCTGATTGTACTTAGCCAGCCGGTCAGAGCGTGACAGCGAACCTGTTTTGATCTGTCCACAATTCGTTGCAACCGCAAGGTCGGCGATTGTGGCGTCTTCAGTTTCGCCAGACCGGTGGGACATCACGCAGGTAAAGCGCGCACGGTGCGCCATATCAACAGCAGCAAGCGTTTCGGTCAGCGTGCCAATCTGGTTCACTTTGACCAGCAGAGAGTTCGCGCTACCCTTTTCAATGCCCTGCGCGAGCCGTTCGGGGCTGGTCACAAACAGGTCGTCACCGACCAGCTGAATACGGTCGCCAAGCGCGTCTGTCAGCATTTTCCAGCCGTCCCAGTCGTCTTCACTGCATCCGTCTTCGATGCTGATGATCGGGTAGTCGTCAACCAGCGCTTTAAGATAGGCGACATTTTCAGCTGATGTCAGGGATTTGCCTTCTCCTTTAAGTTCATACTTGCCGTTCTTAAAGTATTCGGTTGCCGCACAATCCAGTGCCAGATAAACATCGTCGCCCGGTTTGTAGCCTGCTTTTTCAATCGCTATGAGTACAAAATCGAGCGCGTCACGCGTTGAAGACAGGTTCGGTGCAAAACCACCTTCGTCACCAATTCCGGTGTTATGGCCTGCTGCTGAGAGCTCTTTTTTCAGGGTGTGGAATATTTCAGCACCCACCCGGATTGCATCGCGGATCGATGTGGCCGACACCGGCATGATCATGAATTCCTGAATGTCGATGGGGTTGTCGGCGTGCTCGCCACCATTGATAATGTTCATCATAGGAACCGGCAGGGTGCGTGCCGATGTGCCGCCGATATAGCGATAGAGCGGTTGTTCAGTGAACTCGGCTGCCGCATGCGCGACCGCCAAGGAAACGCCAAGTATCGCGTTGGCCCCAAGGCGGGATTTGTTTGCTGTTCCGTCCAGTTCAAGCAGTGCCATATCGATCGCAACCTGTTCGGTTGCATCAAAGCCGATCAATGTGTCTGCGATTTCGCCATTTACTGACTCAACGGCCGCCAAAACACCTTTGCCAAGATAGCGCTTCTTGTCGCCATCACGTTTTTCAACAGCTTCATATGCGCCAGTTGATGCGCCAGATGGCACCATAGCGCGGCCCATTGCACCGCTTTCCAGAATAACGTCAACTTCGACAGTGGGGTTGCCCCGGCTGTCGAGAATCTCGCGGCCGATAATATCGATAATGGTGCTCATGTCAGTCCTTCTTGGTCAGGGGAACTCCGTAAAGTTCCAACCGGTGTCCCTTCAGTTTGTACCCCAGTTTCTGGGCTATTTTCTCCTGAAGAGCTTCAATTTCACGATCTACAAATTCAATGACTTCGCCGGAATTCATATCAATCAGGTGGTCGTGATGGTCACGTTCGGCGTCTTCGTATCGTGCGCGACCATCGCCAAATTCATGCTTTTCCAGAATATCGGCCTCTTCAAACAGTTTCACTGTCCGGTAAACTGTCGCAATCGAGATTTTCGGGTCCCGTGCCGAGGCGCGGTTAAACAGCTCTTCGACATCAGGATGATCATTGGCTTCATGCAGAACATCCGCAATCACGCGGCGCTGCCCCGTCATACGCAGGCCTTTCGCCTCGCATCTGGAAATGATTGTATCTGTCATGCCCGGCCTCATCTCGTCTTGGGGCGGGGTTTAAGCGATTGAGAAGCGGGTTTCCACTGTTTTGATGAAGTTTCTTTGCGTGTTGCAGATTCAGCTAGAACCATTTTAGCTGTTTCAGAACGGCGTAAACCAGAATTCCAAGAACCAATGTTCCGCCGGTCAATGCCGCGAAAGCGTAGGGCCAATCAATGCCCGGCATCCCGGCGACATTTACGCCAAACAACCCGGTTAGAAAGCCAAGTGGCAGAAAGATCGCCGCAACAATAGAAAGAACATGGCTGTTCCTTGCCTGAAGCGACGCATGCTGAGTTGCTAGGTGGTCCTGCAAAACCGTGAGCCGATCACGAATTGAATCCAGTTCCTCTACACTTCGCGTCACACGGTTCGCGGTTTCACGCAGTCGCAGGCGGGCTGCTTTGTTGAAAATACCAGTCTCGGTTTCGACCATCGCCCACATCGCTTCGCGCTGAGGTCCTATATAGCGGCGGAATTTTATGACGCTTTTTCGAAGTTGCGCTAAGGTCGGTGAGTCATTTTGCGTACTGTCTTCGGCCTCGTCCTCCAATTGGTCAGTGGCATCGCCGAGTTCGACAGTTGTCTTTTCAATTCGGGCGGTTATGGCCTCGGTAAGTTGGTTCAAAAACCCGGAAACGGTACCCGGGGCCGCGCCAGTTTCAGCGGCTTGTCGAAGATCATCAACGGCGAAAACTTTTCGGATGCGTGCGCTGATGATCAGGTTTTTGCTGACCCAAAGGCGAAGCGAAACCATGTCATCTGCATCTTGGCCGGGGTTCGCGTTTACGACACGCAGGTTAAGTATTATTCCGTCTTCATGGATGTCACATCTTGGACGTGTTTCAGATTGCAGAAGTGCGGCACCGGCAATCGGGCTGACATGCGTTCCGACCCAGTTTTTAAGGTTAGGATCATTCAGGTCAAAATGCAGCCAGCGATACGCCGCCTGTTCGCTTGCGGTGGGCAGGGTGTCAGGGGCAGGGATCGCCCGACCGTCAGGCATGACATCAAATGCACATATCGGGGTGATGTCTTTTGCAAAGTGCGTTTCATCCGCCATCAAACCAACTCCGGCTCACGTCCTAATTTGCTTGCGACACGTGCGACGGTAAGCCCCTGAACGATGATAGAGAACAGGACAATGACATAGGTTGCCGTCAGGATAAGGGGTTTCCATTCACTGTCAGGCAGGCTGAGCGCAAGGGCGACCGAAATGCCGCCTTTCAACCCGCCCCACGTCATGATCGGAATGACGCCGCGTGAAAAATTGCGGAATGGTTTGAGCAGGAACACGGGAACAGCAACCGCAGCAAGCCGTGCAAACAGTGCCAGCAGAACTGCCAAACCACCTGCAAGAAGAGCGTCCGACGTGAAAGCAACCGCAAAAACTTCAAATCCGATCATAAGGAAAAGCACGGCATTCAGGATTTCATCGATCAGTTTCCAGAACGCCTCAACATAGCCGCGGGTTTCTTCGGTCATTCCATGTTTCATACCGACGTCACCAATGAACAGGCCAGCAACCACTGCCATGATTGGTGCAGAAACATGCAACCACACAGCCAGCTGGTAGCCCCCGAAAGCAAGGCCCAGCGTAATCAGAACTTCCAGTGAATAGTCGTCGATCCGGCGCATGACCCGAAACACAAGCCAGCCCAGAACAGCCCCGAGCACAGCACCACCCAGGGCTTCCTGCAGGAAAAGTTTAACTGCCCAGACAGCGCCTGACCCATGTGCGTCATCACCTGGAAAGGCAAGCCCGACAAGTACAAGAAAGACCACATAGCCAACGCCATCGTTGAACAACGACTCTCCGGCGATTTTGGTTTCCAGCGTTTTCGCAAGGTTCGCTTCGCGCAGCACACCCAAAACCGCAACGGGATCAGTCGGCGAGACAAGCGCGCCAAAAACCAATGCAATAAGCAGCGGCATGCCTGTTATCCAGCTAAACCCAAACCCCACAATGGCGGTCGACAGGCCAACACCAATTGTGGCCATCAGAAAAACGACCTTCCACTGTTCGCGCAAATCAGACAGCCGGACATGTAGTGCACCCGCAAAAAGCAGCAGGCCAAGCATGCCTTCTAGAAGTGCGTCGGAAAAGTCGATGCCTTTCACCACTTCACGAACTTGGTCCGCCATTTGCAGCGACGGGACAATCAAATCAGCCAACATCACTCCAAAAGAGGCGAAAAGCGCCACGATAAGAATGCCGATCGAGCTCGGAAGTTTTAAAAACAAATAGTTAATCGTGCCGAACGCGCCGGCCATAACTATCAAAAGGGAGGTGATCTGTAGCAGGCTCATTGTGTGTCTCTTTCTTTGACCCTCTCCTAGCACGGACCACGCGACGCGGGAACTGCTTGACACAATGATTTCGCGGGGATTGTGTGGCGCAGGCAAGGTTTCGGGGTAATTCATGGATCGCAAAGACAAAATTGATGCTTTTGGTGTCATTGCCCTTACGGGATTCGCACTTTTGTCGGGCTTTAATCAGGTCATTATCAAGCTGGTAAACGGTGGCCTGCAACCCGTATTTTTTGCCGGGGTACGTTCGCTTGGCGCGCTGTTTTGCGTTTGGCTCTGGATGAGGTTCAGGGGCAAGTCGTTTGATTTTTCACGCCGTATCTTTGTTGCAGGGCTCTTTGTCGGGCTGATTTTCACAGCAGAGTTTTTCTGCCTTTTTCTTGCTCTCGATTATTCGTCGGTCAGCCGGACCACCATTCTTTATTACTCCATGCCGATATGGCTTAGTCTGGCGGCGCATTTTTTTCTGCCGGGGGACCGAATGAACCGAAAGAAGGCACTGGGTGTTGCATTGGCATTTACCGGTGTCGCTATCGCGATTCTTGACCGGGGCGATCAGGGTGGGCAGGCGAGCCTGATTGGCGATGTCTTTGCCGTTCTGGCGGCCATCGGCTGGGCCGGAATTGCGCTTTGCGTGCGCGTGACGCCGATTTCAGAAACCAGCCCCGAGATGCAGCTTTTCTATCAGGTCGCGGTCTCGGGCATAATATTGACTTTGCTTGCGCCGTTCTTTGGCCCGCTCGTGCGGGATTTGATGCCGATTCACCTGGTCGGGCTTTTGTTTCAAACTGTGGTGGTGGTGACCATTGGCTTCGTGTCGTGGTTTTGGCTGATGACGATCTACCCGGCGTCAGGTGTTGCGTCTTTTTCTTTCCTGTCGCCGATCTTTGGCGTGTTTTTCGGCTGGGCGATTTTGGACGAAGAGATTGGACTCGCAACGATTGGCGCGATTCTACTGGTCGCGATCGGTATTTTTCTGATCAATCGGCCGAGGCGTGTGCGCGGAGTGTGACATCCGCCCAGACGGGTAGATGGTCAGATGCAATGCGCGATTGCAGTGTTTCAACGACGCCAGCATCACGCAATTCCACCAGAGGATTTAGTGCGATCCGGTCAAGTGCAGCGATAGGGCGGGCCGCATGAAAGCTGCGCCCCGGTGAATGGACCTCAAAGTGACCTTCCAAGGGCTCCATGCCGCTGGATTTTGACCATTCGTTGAAATCTCCGAGCAGTATGGTTGGCATATCCTTCCGGACCGCCAGGTTTTCCTGCAGCTCTGTCAACTGACGGCGGCGGTGGCGACGCGCCAACCCAAGGTGGGTGCCGATAATTCTGAACATGCCGCTTGCGCCCGCAATCTCTGCCAATACAGCACCACGTGGCTCAAGCCCGGGCAGTTTAATCCGGCTAAAGCTTTCAAGGCTGAATTCCTTACGCAGCAGTATCGCGTTTCCGTGCCAGCCAAGCGAAACATCATTTTGCGAAAGTTCGACGACTGTGTAATCCGTTTCTTGCGCAACAATTGCGTGCGGTAAAGCGGCTGGTCGAACCCCAAGCCGTTTGTCTGCCTCTTGCAGCACAATGACGTCTGCCTCAATCTTGTTGATAACATTAGCTATGCGCAACGGACGGCGTTTTCGGTCTAGGCCGATGCATTTGCGAATGTTGTAACTGGCGACACGAAGCTTCATACCTTAAACATAAGTACGAATTGGCAATTTGGTAGGGAAGATGCGTGTCTTTGATGGTGGTGGTTTAAAAGGGCAGTCCTATGTCGTTTACGTCATTTGGGCGGCTTTGCTGCTTTCGTTTGCGATTTCTCTGTTCAATGCAAACTGGTCCCTTAGCTTTCTGGCAATCGCAACACTGCTTATGTCAATGGTGCCCGCTTTGTTTGCCCGCTGGTTTAAAATTCACCTTCCGGTTTCATTTTTTGCGGCCATTGTTGTGTTCATCTTTGGCACGATCTTTCTGGGTGAGGCTTACGATTTTTATGAACGATACTGGTGGTGGGATATCGCTTTGCACGGCGGGTCTGCTGTTGGGTTTGGACTGATCGGATTTGTCTTTGTTTTTATGTTGTTCGAGGGCGACCGTTACGCCGCGCCACCGTGGGCCATCGCTTTTTTCGGATTCTGTTTTGCTGTCATGATCGGCATGGTGTGGGAGATTTTTGAATTCTCAATGGATCAGATATTTGGTCTGAACATGCAAAAATCGGGCCTTACCGATACTATGTGGGATCTGATTGTCGATATGGCTGGTGCGCTTTTTGGCGCAAGCGCGGGCGTGGCCTATCTCAAAGGGCGCTCGCGTCTTGGATTGCCAAGCATGATAAAGGAATTTATCAGCAAGAACCGACGTTTCTTTTCAAAATCAGACGAAAATTAGGTACCGCAAAAGGTTTGCAGAACCTCTTCTTCTGGCTGTGGCGGCCGGGTCAGGTCCGCTTCTTTCTGTTGCTCGGAATAGGGGTTGGACAATACCCGATTGAGCCGTTCAAAGGGGGCAAAGTCACCTGCAACACCTGCTTGTATTGCCTCTTCAATCCGGTGATTGCGGGGTATGACGGCAGGATTTGTTCTTTCCATCAGTGTAGCCTGTTCTTCTTCGGTGCTGCCGTCGCGCACGCGCCGCGCGGCCCATGCAGGTGCCCACTGATCAAAGGCTGCGGGGTTAGAAAACTGATCACGGGCCTTAGCGGTACCAAGTGCGCGGAAACAATTGGAAAAATCGGCGTCCCCTGCGGTCATGCGTGCCAGCAAATCGCCAATGAGCGCTGCATCACCTTCCTCGGCACTTCGCAACCCGATCTTGGCACGAAACAAGTTTAGCCATTCGGATTGAAATAAATCAGCAAAGCGATGTACAGCTTCAGTGGCCTTTTCAATGGCCACATCTTTGTCGCCCCCCATTAGTGGTAAAAGGCTTGTGGCAAGCTGCGCAAGGTTCCAGACGGCAATGTCTGGCTGGTTTTGATAGGCGTATCGGCCGCGCTGGTCGATTGAACTGAAAACTGTCTCCGGATGATATCGGTCCATGAACGCACATGGCCCATAGTCGATCGTTTCCCCGGCGATGTGGCAATTGTCGGTGTTCAACACACCATGTATAAATCCGACACTCATCCACTGCGCGATCAGCTTTGCCTGACGTACGATTGCTGCCTGCAGCAAGCCAAGTGCGCCTTCCGCTTCGGGATAGTGGCGGGCAATTGCGTAATCGGTCAGCACTTGCAAGGCTTCGGTATTTTGACGTGCCGCAAAATATTGGAATGTACCAACTCGGATATGGCTGGATGCAACACGCGTGAGCACAGCGCCGGGCAGGGCAGATTCGCGCTGCACCTTCTGTCCGGTAGATACAGCAGCAAGTGCACGGGTCGTTGGGATACCCATAGCATGCATGGCTTCGGAAACGATATATTCCCGCAACACCGGGCCAAGCCATGCGCGCCCATCGCCATTACGGCTGAAGGGGGTGGGGCCAGAGCCCTTTAGCTGGATATCGCGGCGTATGCCGTTCTGATCAATAACCTCACCCAGCAGAACTGCACGGCCGTCACCAAGCTGAGGAACAAAATTTCCAAACTGATGGCCCGCGTAGGCCTGGGCAATCGGTTCTGACCCGGCTGCCAGCGCGTTACCCGCCAACACGGCAATCCCTTCCAAAGATCCGAGCATGTCGGGATCGATGCCAAGTTCCAGCGCCAACCGCTGGTTTACTGCAATCAGGTCAGGCGCAATAACGGGCATTGGTCGCTGATGCGCAAAAAAACTGTCAGGCAGCCGTGCGTAGCTATTGTCAAAAGGGATCGTAATGGGCATTGCGCGTTTCTCCTGACCCAGAGATAGGCGAATATGCGGCTGGTTTACAGGTGTGCGGTCTAAGATCGCGTGAAATTCCTTTCCTCAGGCGTCTTGTCGACCGCGATATCGAATTTTACCGGCTTTCGGACAATTGATTCAGATCATCACAGTGTGATTGCCTTTCAACTAATCATTGGAAATGGTTGGAAAGCTGTTTTGCAGGCTCCTCTCGGTGTTTTAGTGCGCTGCGACGCGATCAAGAGGCATAAGATGAAATTTACCATCCGGGGTGGTCTGGACTTACGTATCAAAGGAAACCCCAAGCAAAGTATTGAGGACGGCGCTGAAATATCGTCGGTTGCTTTGAGCGGCGGCGACTTGCGGGGCATACGGCCTAAGTTGCTGGTTCAGCCGGAACAAAGAGTCGCCATCGGCCAACCCTTGTTTTGCGACCGGAATGATCCGGAGGTGATGTTCACCTCTCCTGTAGCGGGAGTTGTTTCGCACATTGACCGAAGCCGTCGGAGCCGATTTGAAAAGATCGAGATACAGTGTGACGGAAAAAAAACTGTCACATTCGACACATCCGGCGATGTTCGTGAGGTTTTGCTCAAATCTGGCCTATGGACGACACTCACGACGCGCCCGTTCGGCAATGTTCCAAACTCAAGCGCGGCGGCAGAGGCAATTTTGGTGACTGCCATAGATACAAACCCCTTGGCGGCGGACCCAACGGTGATTGTTCAATCTGCCCAAGCGGAATTCGCGCTTGGATTGGAAAAACTGGCGTCGCTGGTGGATGGACCGGTGATCATCTGTCAGGCTGCAGGGTCGCCGATCATTGAGACTGAACGTAAAAACATTCGTATTGCCGAGTTTCGGGGCAAGCACCCTGCGGGACTTCCGGGCGTGCATCTTGAGCGGCTCAGGCTTGGCGGACAGCGGGTGTGGCAGATCGGTTATCAGGACGTCATTGCTATCGGCCACCTGTTTCAGAATGGGCAACTGTCGCCTGACCAGATTGTCGCCCTTGCCGGCCCGATGGCGCGCAATCCCCGGCTCTTGCGAACGCGGCGATGCGCCAACCTGCAGGACATGTTGGTCGGAGAAGCCCTGGATGGTGAATTGATTGTTTTTTCCGGGTCAGTCTTGTCAGGCAGGCCCGCGAGCTTTTTAGGCCACCGGCATGTTCAGGTTTGCCTGATGCCTGCCAATTCCCGGGATCAACAGAGCCCGTACTCTCAGCACGGAAACCGGAACATGCCAATGCCCGTGCTTCCGAACGAGACCTTCGAAGGCACGTTGCCTCGGAGTATCCTGCCTGTCCCGCTGATGCGCGCCCTAAGTGTTGGCGATTGGGAAACAGCGCATCGTCTAGGTGTGAAAGATCTGTTGGAAGAGGACGTGGCACTTTTGTCCACTCTGTGTACCAGTGGCGCGGATTATGGCGCACTGCTGCGCCGCGCGCTCGTCGATCTAGAGGGGCTGCCGCAATGAACCTCTATCGGCCCTTTTCGGTGTCTTCAGGCAGTAACGCGCCTTACATGCGTGGCTTCTGGTCTTACGAGCGCGCAACCTGGGCAACGCTGTTTTGCCTGATCCCGCCATTGGTTGCCACACTTTGGGAAAACGGCGGCGCACTTTTTCCGGCTTTGGTACTTTCGGTGATCACGGTGGTGGGTTGGCAAGCTCTTTTTGTTGCTCGGCGGAAGATTCCCCAGCGCAGGGGTGTGCTTGTCAGCGCCGTGATATTCGTGGTTATCGCTGGTGGCGACGCGCCACTTTTTCCGGCGGTTCTGGGATTGTCCTTTGGAATCATCTTAGGTGAGCTGGTGTTCGGAGGCAGGGGGTTCAGTTTTCTAAATCCGGTCGTGGTCGCCCTGGCGTTTATTATCTTTGCATACCCGACGATCACCTTCTCGAGCCCCGCAGACTGGTTAACTTATGCCAGCATTCCTGGCGCGGTTTTCCTGATAGTCTCGCGGCTGGTGTCGTGGCGCATGCTTGCGGGCTTTGTCGTGTCGCTGATTGCCACCAGTTCCCTTTTCGGGGCCGTGATTGACCTTGGCAGCCTCACTCAAGGGTATTTTCTTTTCATTGTGATTTTTCTGGCATGCGATCCAGCAACTTCAGCCTGTACCAACAGTGGGCGATGGGCAAACGGTATACTGTCCGGTTTTCTGGTCTGTGTTTTCACAGGGTCGGGCGGTGCGGCCAATGAGGTCCAGCCGCTGATCATGGCAATTTTCCTGGGAAGCATCTTTGCCCCCTTGATCGACAGAATTGTGGTCGAAATCAACGTTTTTATGCGGAGTCGTCGGAATGGCTGATTTCAACCCAATCCGCCTCTGGAAACGCTTTCTCGCACTCCCAAATGACGATCTTGGCAAGACCTTGGTGTTCGCGTTCCTGATAACATTCGTGGCCTCGGTCATTGTGTCAGTCGCTGCTGTTACACTGACGCCATTTTACCAGCAGAATCTTGATCGCGAACGGCAGGCGCGTATGGAAGAGATGGTCGCGTCCCTGTCCGTCATGTCCGATATACTGAGCGAGCTTAAGATAGACGATTTTGATGTTCGGATTGTTGATCTATCCAGCGGCACCTTTGCGAAAGATATTGATCCGACAAGTTACAACCAGCGCGAAGCTGCGCGCGATCCGAACCAAAGTCTCTCATTGCCACGCGACTCTGATACTGCCGGTATCAGACAGCGGGCGAATTTCGCCCCGGTCTATATTCTTCGTCGGGATCAGGCCTTGGAATTGATCGTCTTTCCGGTGCGCGGCGTTGGCTATCAGTCGATGCTCTATGCATTTCTTGCACTCGAAGCAGATGCGAACACGATCGCAGGACTGTCGTTCTATGAACAGGGCGAAACACCCGGTGTCGGGGCGCGTATCACGGAGCCTGACTGGCAGGCCCTTTGGCCCGGCAAGACACTGGCTGATGAGAACGGGGATATTCGAATTTCCGTTGTACGTGGCAGCGGGCAAGGCCGCTTTGAGGTTGACGGTATTTCAGGAGCGACACGAACCGGTAACGGGGTTTCCAATATGCTGCACTTTTGGTTGGGAGACTTTGGTTTCGGACCATTCCTAAAGCGCATTCAAGCCGGGGAGATCAGATTATGAAGCAGGCATATGCGCATCTCACCGACCCCCTGATAAAAGCCAACCCCATCACGCTGCACATTCTTGGGATATGCTCTGCACTTGCGGTTACAACGTCGGTTTCTACTGCGCTTACGATGTCTGCAGCACTGACGGTCGTGCTTGTGCTCTCTAGCGCGATGATCAGCGCCATTCGTCACCACATGCCAACGGCAATTCGGTTGATTGTCCAGATCACCATTATTGCGTCGCTGGTGATTGTGATGGACCTTTTTCTAAAGGCCTTTGCCTTTGAGATGAGCAAACGTCTTTCGATCTTTGTTGGGCTGATCGTGACCAATTGCCTGGTCCTTGGCCGGGCCGAAGCATTTGCCCGGAGAAACCCGGTGTGGCCAAGCGTACTTGACGCGCTGGGGAACGGGCTGGGGTACAGCATCATTCTTTTGACAGTCGGGACCATCCGGGAATTGTTTGGGGTCGGCACGCTGCTGGGGTATGAAATTCTGCCGTTGGTGGAAAATGGTGGCTGGTTCCGGCCCATGCACGTGATGTTACTGGCCCCGAGCGCATTCTTCATTGTCGGCTTTCTTGTCTGGGTCATTCGGAGCTTGAGGCCCGAGCAGGCCGAAACTCCCGAATTCCGAATTCTTAGTCATGATGAAACGGCGCAATCATGAGCGATCTTTTCCTGTCATCAATCTTTGAACAGAATCTGGCGCTGTCCTTCTTTCTGGGTATCTGCACTTTTTTGGCAGTGTCGCAGAAATTTGAAACCGCATTTGGCCTTGGTATCGCTATGATAGTGGTTCAGGCGATTTCGGTGCCTTTGAACCATCTGATTTATCAGGGGCTTTTGGTCGAAGGGGCCTGGGCATGGGCAGGACTGCCCGAGATTGATCTTAGCTTTCTGAAGCTTCTCAGCTTCATCGCTGTGATTGCCGCCATGGTCCAGATTCTGGAAATGCTGCTCAATCGCTTTGTTCCGGCTCTTTACTATGCCTTGGGGATTTATCTTCCGTTGGTGACAGTGAACTGCGCGATCCTTGGCGGAAGCCTGTTTATGGTCGAGCGTCAGTATTCCTTTGGCGAAAGCGTCGTGTATGGCTTTGGCAGCGGAATTGGTTGGGCGCTCGCTATCGTGACCTTTGCTGCGATCCGCGAACGGTTAAAATACAGTGACATCCCAGCCGGCCTGCAGGGGCTGGGCATGGCATTCGTCGTAACCGGGCTGATGTCACTTGGGTTTTCGGCCTTTGCCGCTGGGGGTGCGCCATGAACAGCATTCTGGCGGGCATAGCCCTGTTCACCCTGATCGTTATGGTATTGGTTCTGAGCATTCTGACAGTCAAAGCAATGCTTTCAAGAAAGGTCGCGGTAACAGTTACTGTAAATGAGGATAAAAAATTCACGGCTCAAACCGGGCAAAAACTGCTCGAGGTTCTGAACGATGCTAGTGTTCTGGTTCCGTCCGCCTGTGCGGGTGCCGGCACCTGCGGCCTCTGCCGTGTAGCGGTCCCTGTTGGCGGTGGTCAGGTTTTGCCAACAGAGCGTGCGAAACTCGGCAGAGCCGAAATGCGGAACCATGTTCGGCTTGCCTGTCAGGTTGTTGTCCGAGAAGACATGGAGGTGCGTGTTCCCAACGATCTGCTTGGAACCGAATCCTGGGAATGCAGTGTTGCGTCCGTCCGCATGATGACGCCGTTCATTCGCGAGATCGTTCTGGACCTTCCGTCTGGTGCGACTCCCAATTTGCGCGCGGGTTCGTTTGTTCAGGTGACCGCGCCCCCTTATGATATTCGGTTTGCCGATTTTGATATTTCGGAAACGTTCGAAGAGATCTGGTCGGGCTCTGCCCTCAGAGGGTTAGTTTCGCGCAACAAGACGGCTGTTTCACGCGCCTATTCTATTGCGAACAGACCAGGCGATAAGGGCAAGATCGTTTTGAATGTGCGCCTGGCGCTGCCGCCGCCGTCCGTTGAAAACGCACCACCGGGTGTTGTTTCATCATACCTGTTCAACTTGCGGAAAGGCGAAAGTCTAAAGGTCGCTGGTCCTTATGGCAGTTTTGGTGCCAGAGATACCGGCAGAGAGATGATCTTTATCGGTGGCGGTGTAGGTATGGCGCCATTGCGTGCAATTTTGTTCGATCAACTCGAAAGGGTTGGCACCAGTCGCAAAATATCGTTCTGGTACGGAGCACGCAGCCGGATCGAGCTTTTCTACGAAAACGAGCTCAATGAGTTGCAGGAAAAACATAACAATTTCAAATGGACAGCCGCCCTGTCTGACGCAAAACCCAGCGACGAATGGGATGGGCCGATTGGGTTCATTCATGACGTGGCGTATGAACGCTATCTCAAAGACCACGAAGCCCCGGAAGAGTGCGAGTATTATCTCTGTGGCCCGCCGCTGATGATCCGGGCTGTCATGTCCATGCTCGGAGAGATTGGCGTGGAACCCGACAGCATCTTCAATGACGATTTTGGAGGCTAGAGAATGACGGTTAATCGCAGAACGTTAATGATGATGACTGGTGGTGCATTCTTAAGCTCTGCTTTGCCAGGCTTTGCGGGCCGCACGCAGACAATCGGTGGCTCTGCCTTCGGAAGTTGGTGGCGGGCCAGTCTGCCACCAGGCACAGATACCCGGGATGTACGGGCTGCGATTATGGAAGTTGTTGATGTAGCTGGCGCATCGATGTCGCCTTACATAGCCTCGTCAGAATTGAGCCGCCTGAATCAGTCAACCGACGGGCAACGGATTCCGCTTTCCGAACCTACACATCATGTGATTGCTGAAAGTCTTCGCATTGCACGCCTGACAGATGGTGCTTTTGATCCCACTGTCGGCCCGCTGGTTCGGCGATACGGATTCGGCCCAATTAATGGTGCTGTTGTAGCTAATTACAGATCCATAGCTCTTGAAGGGCAGGGGCTTCGCAAGATCCTGCCCGATGCAACTATTGACCTGTGTGGTATCGCCAAAGGCTATGCGATCGACCGGATGGCACAGGCGGTTGAAGTGCTGGGCATTCGGTCATTTCTTCTGGAAGTGGGTGGCGAAGTGCTGGCGCGTGGCCACCATCCGGATGGGCGTAGCTGGCATGTCGGGATCGAGACGCCAGACAGCAAGGTGCCTTCACTTCGGTGCCTGGTCAGACTGAATGGAATGGCGCTCGCCACATCGGGTAATGCGATCAACGGTGGTTCCGAAACGAATATAGCTTTCAGTCATATTATCGACACGCACACAGCGCGCCCTGTCGCGAACAACGTCGGCTCTGTTTCGGTCATTGCAGAGTCCGGTTTGCAAGCGGATGCGCTGGCAACAGCGTTGGTTGTAATGGGGGCGGAACGCGGCCTTGAACTGGCCGAAAGAATGAATTTGCCAGTCCTTTTCCAACTGCGAGAAGGCACGAAGATTGTAGAAGCTATGTCTGAGCGTTTCGCCCGGTATATGGTTCTGTAGGAGCACAGGAATGTCTGTTTTTGTTTTGGTATTTGTTATCGTAGCGTTTTCGATCGCTGTGTTTTCCATTGGGCTTCTCTTCGGTCGCCAACCAGTGCAGCGGACCTGTGGAACGGCAGGCTGCACAAAATCCATCAAATGCGCAGGATGCACACGAACAGCCACGTCGGAGGAGCGCACATGACAAAGGTTCCACTGATTAGAGACTACATGGCTACTAACCTGATTACCTTTACACCTGATACCGAGATCACCCGAGCTATGAATGTTTTGATAGACGCTAAGATTTCGGGCGCACCCGTCGTTGATCAGGCAGGCAATCTGGTTGGCATCCTATCAAAGAAGGACTGCCTTAAAGCTGCATTGAATGCTGCTTACTATCAGGATTGGGGAGGAACGGTTGCCGACTATATGAGCACGCAACCTGAAACGCTGGACTCTGGCCTAGATCTTGTAAAGGCGGCTGAAGCCTTTTTGAAGAGCCAGTACAGAAGATTTCCGGTTCTTAGCGATGGCAGGCTTGTCGGGCAGGTGAGCCGCTATGATATTCTAAAAGGTCTGAGCGAGCAGTGGGGCGCTGTCGAAGTCAACCGTGCTTTCTAGTTGCATTTACAGGGTGCGCGTCATAAGGAAATATTTTGAGCGCGCCTCAAACCCGGCTTTCTTGTAGAATTTCGTTGCCCCGGTGTTCTCGTGATCAACTTCCATATGCAAGGCTTTGACACCCATTTCCCGTAGCATTGGGACGACAGTCGACATGGTCTGGCCACCCATGCCCCGGCCACGCACGCTTTCGCGGATATAAAACTCGTCAACAAAGGCATCGCGACCGCCCAGTTCGATGGAAAAACCGAAGCTGATCGCAATATAACCAACAGGTGCACGGCGCGGGCCAATCAGCCAGATCGCCGCCTGAACTTCGCCCGAAAACAACACTTCAAGGGCTGCGCGCCGCTCTGCTTCGGTTGTCTGAATGTTTTCAAAGGCATGGTAGCGCTCTACGAGCGGTAAAAGCTTGTCCATGTCACTCGGCTCTGCGAGGTGCAGCATGCTCATAGTCGGGCCAGCCTTTCTGTCAGCAGGGCAAAAAACGCGTCTGTGTCTATCTCTTTGATAAAAGTTGCATTCGCAGGTCGGTTCGTAACCCGCCACCAGTCTGCAACCGTCATTCCCATTGTCAGGGGGGACGAGGTTTCTATCTCGACGTTGATATGACGGCCAGAGAAGATTTCTGGCCTGATCAGATAGGCGGTGACGCAGGGGTCATGCAACGGCGCACCTATGCTGCCGTATTTTTCTTTGTCATATCGCTCGAAGAACTCTGTCATTTCGGCAACCGCAATACCGACCTTGTTGCCAATCGCGCGAAACGCGTTGTTACGCTCGGGTGTGACCAGTGCCTTATGCGTCACGTCAAGCGGCATCACTACAATAGGTACACCGGCGCGAAACACGATATCGGCGGCCTCTGGGTCAACGTAAATGTTGAATTCGGCAGTGGGGGTAATATTCCCAACCTCGAAATAGGCACCACCCATCAAGACGATTTCGCAAACCTTTTCAATAGTATCCGGCGCGTTCTTAAATGCTGTCGCGATGTTGGTCAGCGGGCCAAGGGGGCAAAGTGTAATGCTGCCAGCAGGTTCTGATCTCAGAGTTTCTATAATGAAATCGACCGCATGTTGATCTTGAAGCGGCATGATTGGGTCGGGCAAAACTGGCCCGTCCAGACCGGTTTTCCCATGAACATGTTCAGCGGTCACCAAGGAACGTTTGAGCGGTGAATCGCACCCCGCAAACACGCGTGTTAGTGGCATGCCCGCCAGTTCACACACGATACGAGCGTTCTTTTCAGTAAGCGTAAGCGGCACATTCCCGGCAACGGCTGTAATGCCAAGCACTTCAATTTCATCGGGACTTGCAAGCGCCAGCAGAATTGCAACCGCGTCATCCTGACCAGGGTCCGTATCGATGATGATCTTGCGTTTCGTCTGGGACATGCCTGCGCCTTGGTGTTCGAGCGGTGACACTGACGATTCACTTTCTGATTGTCCAGCGGATAGCATGAAAGAGAACCCCCACCGGCGGAAACCGGCAGGGCAAATTTTTACATTGTGGTGAAAAGGATGCGGGCTTAGTTGCCAGCGTCAAAATCCACCTCTTCGGTCAGCCTTAGCGCGTCACCGCGAAGACGGGCGAGAACCATAAGATTCACGTCGTCGGCTGTGAAATCGCCCCAGCTTTTCACCAGCGCGTCTGGCTCGGTTCCCTCTGCGATTGGATATTCAAAGTTTTCCGCTGCATAGATTTCCTGTGCTTCCGGCGACGTCAGGAATTCCATCAGTTTCAGTGCTTCGTCATGGTTTGGCGCGGATGCGGTCATTGCAACACCGGAAACGTTTACATGGGTGCCGCTGTTTTCGAAGGTTGGAAAGACGATGCGCACGCTGTCAGCCCAGGCACGCTGCTCTTCGTCGTTCAGCATCTTGCCCATATAGTAGGTGTTGCCGATGGCAATATCGCATTCACCTGCCCAAATGGCCTTTACCTGCGCCCTGTCGTTGCCTTGTGGTGCGCGGGCAAGGTTTGCTTTGACACCTTCAAGCCACGCGCGTGCGCCTTCTTCACCGTGGTGATGCATGAAAGCCGCGGTCAGGGCGACGTTATAGGCGCTGGTGCCCGACCGCGTGCAGATACGGCCCTGCCATTTCGGATCCGTCAGGTCTTCGTATGTTGTAACCTCGCCATCAGCGACCCGGTCGCGTGAGGCATAGACGATACGCGCGCGTGTCGTCAGCCCATACCAGTTACCATCCGGGTCGCGGTATTGCGCTGGCACATTCTGGTTCAGAAGGTCCGAGGTGACAGGTTGTGTTAGCCCGGCTTCAACGATTGAATTGAGGCGCGAAATATCGACGGTGAAAACCAGGTCAGCAGGTGACCGTTTTCCTTCGGCCTGCAGGCGTTCCACCATACCTTTTTCAAGATGGACGATATTAACGGCGATACCTGTTTCTTCGGTAAACGCATTCGTCAGCGGCTGAATAAGCTCTGGCTGACGATACGAATAAATATTCACTTCTTGTGCGATTGCGGGGGTCGCCAGCGCCAGACAAGCAGTAGCAAAAAAGGTGGGGCGGAATATGGTAAACATGTAACTTTCCATCGTTGGTTTTGACGCGATATAAAGCCGACTAAATAACTCAGGTCAATACCTGATTAAAATACTATGGTAATTTTTTCATATCCAGCTTTGCTTCATCCCACAGCGCATCCATTTCTTCCAAATTTGACTGCGCGGGTGTTTTTCCCATCCGGGCCAATTTCGCCTCAACCCGCTCAAACCGGTGGGTGAACTTTGCATTGGCTGCACGCAGGGCAACCTCTGGGTCAATTTTCAGGTGACGCGCAAGATTGGCCATAACAAACAGAAGATCGCCAAATTCCTCCTCAATCTCGGTCTGCGACAGGGTTTCCCGCGCCTCGGTCAGTTCACCTGCTTCTTCAACTATCTTATCAAGCACCTGATCCGTTGACGGCCAGTCAAAGCCAACGCGGGCTGCGCGTTTTTGCAACTTAACGGCCCGCATCAGGGCGGGAAGCCCGGTTGCGACACCATCTAGGGTGCCTTTTTCGGCCTTTTTCGCTCGCTCTTCGGCCTTCAACTTTTCCCAGTCATGGGTTTGTTGTTCCGCAGATTTTTCGCGGCTTTCCGTTCCGAAAACATGCGGGTGCCGTGCTACCATTTTGTCTGAAATGGTTTTTGTGACGCTGTCAAAACTGAACAGGCCGGCTTCTTCACCCATTTGTGTATGATAAACGGTCTGAAGCAGCAGATCACCAAGCTCTCCTTCAAGCTCTGCCCAGTCCTGACGCTCTATCGCATCTGAAACTTCGTAAGCTTCTTCAATGGTATAGGGTGCGATAGACGTGAAATCCTGCTCAACATCCCAGGGGCACCCGGTATCCGGGTCCCGCAGGCGGCGCATGATTTCCAATAGCCGCGGAAGGCCCCCGTCTGGGTCGTTCACAAGCGCGTCGCTGTCTTTGGTCATTGCATCTTCCCGGGGTTTGAGAAAGGCTCTGTGCAATTATTCAGATGACACCAGAGGAGTCCACCATGCCTGTCGTCAATCGTATTGCTGACTACGCCGAAGACATGAAAACATGGCGGCGGCATCTGCATATGCACCCTGAACTTCAGTTTGATTGCCACGAAACAGCTGCCTTCGTAGTCGAGAGATTGAAGGAATTTGGGGTCGATGAAATCCACGAAGGAATTGCAACATCCGGCGTTGTCGCAATTATCAACGGACAGGGTGATGGTGACACCATAGGCCTGCGGGCAGATATGGACGCGCTGCCAATGCAGGAAACAACGGGGCTCGACTATAGCTCTACCGTTGACGGAAAGATGCATGCATGCGGCCACGATGGGCATACCACCATGTTGCTGGGGGCCGCACGGTATCTGGCGGAAACGCGCCGGTTTTCCGGACGGGTCGCGCTGATCTTTCAACCCGCTGAAGAGGGCGGCGGCGGCGCTGGCGTCATGGTCGAAGAGGGGATGCTTGAGCGTTTTGGCATTAATCAGGTCTACGCGCTTCACAATGTGCCGGGTGTGCCTGTCGGGCAGTTTTACACGACGCCGGGTCCGATCATGGCTGCGGTTGATACCTTTGAAATATTTATCAAGGGCGACGGAGGCCATGGTGCCTATCCGCAGGATACGAAAGATCCGATTGTCGCGGCTGTTGGCATGGTCAGCGCCATCCAGACAATCGTAAGTCGCAATCATTACGCATTGCAGGATCTGGTGGTTTCCGTCACGCAAATTCATACCGGTACCGCAGACAATATCATACCGGAGGACGCTTACATCTGCGGTACGGTCCGCACGTTTGAAAAAGATGTTCAGGACATGGTCGAAGATCGTCTTAAAGAGATCGTCGCAGGACAGGCAGCGGCATATAATGTTGAGGCCCGGCTGGATTATATTCGCGGCTATCCCGCAACCGTCAACAACGCAGAAAAAGCAGCGTTCGCTGCGGACGTCGCCCGGGAAATAGCAGGTGAAGCTGGCGTAAACCCAGACGCCCCCCGCGAAATGGGGGCAGAAGATTTTGCCTATATGCTTGAAAAACGCCCGGGTGCCTATCTGTTCTTAGGGCAGGGCGATGCGGCAGGCCTGCACCACCCTGCGTATAACTTCAATGACGAGGCATCCCCGCACGGCGCAAGCTTTTTCGCGCGATTGGTTGAAAAAGCCCAGCCTCTGGTAGAGGCCTGAAATATCGGATTGCGACCTGCTCAAAGGTCAATCGAACCGGTCAGTATGACAGTCACGCTGGGGCAGTGATTTGACAGTTTTTGTAAAAATATTTCTGGGTCTTCTCATATTGGTACTGGCCTATTTACGGCTTGCGCCGGGTTCGGCTGAAGACTGGCACACTCTGTCAGGCTCAAATTACCCGTTGCCATGCGGGCAAAACTGGAATGTTGAGCGTGGTTCGGTAACGTATCAAGCTGACTGGGTGGGTTTGACGCCCACAGAAACACTTTCAAAGATTGAAAGCGTTGTTTTAGACACGGCGCGAACGCATCGCTTCGCTGGCTCGATACAATCGGGGCAAGTCACCTACATAACCCGGTCAGCAGTTTTTGGTTTTCCAGACTACACGACAATATATGCCGAGCCCACTGAGGATGGGAGCCGAGTTGTTATTTTTGGCAGGCTGCGCTTCGGACGGTCAGATTTGGGAGTGAATGCCGCCCGTGTCGAGGGCTGGGTCAAAGCTCTGGAGCGGCTTTGAAAGGCTGGACGAAATGCAGGATTGCCCTGTTTCACGCCACATCGGGTTGTTGAGTGACATTTCGCAGCGCGCCATAAACGCCCGCCCGCCAACGACAAGGCAAATTTCTTCGCCCAACTCTACCCGAGAGCCCGTCTTGTCTGTACAGTAGCAGTCTATCGTTTTGCCGCCCATCGAGACATCCGCGAACGCTGGGCCTGTCAAAATTGATCCTGTAAGGACCGTTAATAAAAGAGTCGTACGTATCATGTGTGCAAAGTTAGCATAATTGCACCTCTTGACCAAGTCACGCTGATGAGAGATTGGGAAGACATGGTTCCCTTAGAAAAACTGATTCAGATCACCGAACGCTTTGAATTCCTTGAGGCCAAAATGGCGCAGGGTGCTTCTGGTGATGAAATTGTGACGCTTTCCCGCGAATATTCCGATTTGAAGCCGGTGGTCGAGCAGATAACGGATTACCGGTCATTGCTCGACGATGTCGAGGCGGTAGAATCAATGCTGTCTGATCCGGAAATGAAAGAACTGGCAGAAGAAGAGCTGGAAGAGCTTAAGGTAAAGCTTCCGAAAATTGAAAAAGCGCTTCAGCTAAGCCTGCTTCCCAAAGACGCAGCAGACGCGCGCCCGGCGATGATTGAAATTCGGCCCGGCACCGGGGGCGAGGAAGCCGCGCTTTTTGCGGGGGACTTGCTGCGCATGTATCAGCGTTACGCCGAAAACCAGGGCTGGCGGTTCGACATTCTTGAACAAAGCGAAACAGAACTCGGCGGGATCAAGGATGTTGTCGCCCATGTTCAGGGAGCTGGCGTTTTTGCCAAGCTTAAGTACGAAAGCGGTGTGCATAGGGTGCAAAGGGTGCCGGAAACGGAATCAGGTGGCCGGATCCACACGTCTGCAGCGACGGTCGCTGTTTTGCCAGAGGCGGAAGACGTTGATATTCACGTCGATGCAAACGATATCCGAATTGATACCATGCGCGCCTCAGGTGCGGGTGGGCAGCATGTGAATACAACGGACTCCGCAGTTCGGATCACCCATATCCCAAGCGGGATTGTTGTCACCAGTTCCGAAAAATCCCAGCACCGCAACCGCGAGATCGCGATGCAGGTTCTTAAAACGCGGCTTTACGATCTCGAGCGGCAAAAACTGCACGATGAACGGTCTGCAAGCCGCAAAAGCCAGGTTGGTTCCGGGGACCGGTCCGAGCGCATCCGGACCTATAACTTTCCACAAGGCCGAATGACCGATCACCGCATCAATCTGACGCTCTACAAGCTGGAACAGGTCATGCAGGGCGATCTGACTGAAGTGATCGAAGCGCTGACATCGGATGATCAGGCGACAATGCTTGCGGAAATGGAGACCTGAGATGGCGGCGTCAGAGTCTGATTCTGCGGATTCGGGCGGAGCTTTCACTCTTCTTTTACGCCGCGCGACAACAACACTAACAATCGCGGGTGTTCCTGATCCGCAACGTGACGCCCGACGCCTGCTTGCGTTTGTGCTTGGCGTTTCGGTTGACCGTTTGGTGCTGGCAATGGACGGGCACCCTTCCAACGAAGTGGCTGGTAAATTTCTGGAAGTTATAGAGCGCCGGATTGCGCGCCAGCCTGTCTCGCAAATTGTGGGGGAGCGAGAGTTCTATGGCCGGGCCTTTCGGGTAACATCCGATGTGCTTGATCCAAGACCAGATACCGAAACGCTGATCGATTGTGCATTGGAGCGGCCATTTCAGCGGGTTCTCGATCTGGGAACCGGTAGCGGATGTATTTTGCTTACCTTGCTGGCCGAAAAAACGGGCACTTCTGGTGTTGGAGTCGATATCTCCGAGGCAGCCCTTGATGTTGCACGCGGCAATGCAGAATCGCTTGGTCTGGAAGATGTTTCAGAGTTTCGGCAATCTGATTGGTTCTCCAATGTTTCAGGAACCTATGATCTTATAGTGTCTAATCCGCCTTACATTACCGAGGATGAAATGGACGCACTGGAGCCCGAGGTGCGCGAGTGGGAGCCGTTCGAGGCGTTGTCGCCGGGTGGAGATGGTCTTTCTGCGTATCGTGTTATCGCAAGGGAGGCTGCTGGGTTTCTGAAGCAAGGGGGGCGGTTAATCGTCGAGATTGGCTTTGAACAGGCATTGCCCGTTAGTGCCATTTTTGAAAAGGCGGGATTCCGTGATATAGTGGTTAGAAGGGATTTGAATGGCCATGATCGTGTGGTCAGCTGCCGTGTTATATGAAAATAGTGTAAAACTGGCGCGCAGGGTGGCAAAAAAGCACGCAAAATGCATCTGAACGTTAGATTCTGCTTGTCATGTCCCTTGGCTCGTGTTTACTCAGTCATGTACGAGGCGGCGGATGCATAGCGCGGTCCCCCTTGTCAGTAAGCCAGAACATCGCCCGAACCCGGTTGGTTAGCCCCACGCATAATGCGCGGTAGAGGTAACAGCGAATGCCACACCAAGGCTGGATACGAAGTAAATTATGAGATCAACAAAACAACGTACGCGGGGCAAACCGAACCGCAATCGCAATACTGGAAACAACCTGAACCGAGTCTTTGACAGTTCGGGTCCAGAGGGCAAAGTCCGCGGCACTCCGCAGCAGATTATTGACAAATATCAACAGCTCACGCGTGATGCGCAGCTGAGTAATGACAGGGTTGCGGCTGAAAGTTTTCAGCAACACGCAGAGCATTATACCCGTCTGCTTGGCGAAGCACAGCGCGAGGCGGAAGCCAGACGGCTGGAGCAGGAAGCGCAGCGCGAGCAGCAGAACAGCCAGCGCGAAGCGGAGCGTGCAGAACGCAACGAATCCGTGCAGGCACAAACATCTGATGCCCGCCCTCCACAGCCTTCAGAAGGCCAAGGAGACAACCAGCCGAGGGAGCGTAGACAGCCCCGACGTCAGGAGCGCAGGGTTGACCCCGCAGAGGCGCCGCAGCCTGACATGATGCCGCCTATCCCGATGATGCAAACACCCGCTGAGAGTGATTTGGTCGAAACACCAGAGTCCGCGTCCGCGTCAGAGCCCAAGCCAAAACTCAAACGGCCACGTAAACCACGCGTGCCAAAGGCAGAAAAGCCAAAGGCTGATGCAGCACCGGAGGCTGTGAAAGAAGAACCATCCGGGGGCATGCCAGATACACCCGAAGCGCCCGAAGCTGCTGAGTAATCAAAAGTCAAAGACCCATACGCGGAAGTGTATGGGTTTTCTTACGGCCTGTAAGTCAATCGTGTTGGCCCGGTTTGAGCTTCTAGCGATCAAAGTTTAGCCGTTCTTGTTCTGTATGGCATGGTATTGACGCTTGTCGTTGAACAGCAAAATTCACGTCTCAGTCGTGTTGTTGCCCTGATGATGCCACACCAAGCCCTGATCCTGAACCGAAACAGCTACGGTTGAGGTACTAAAGCGTGATCGCATTTCTTAAGAGCGCCGGGATCATCCTTGGAATATTCATTGGCACGACAATTCTGGCAGTGGCGTCACCCCAGATCGCGTTTTACGTCGCTATTGCATTTCTCATCCTACCAGGAATCGCTTTGCTAAAGCCAATACCGAAGCTGTGGCTTGGCAATCGCGGAGTCAATTTTGCACTGATTTTGTTTGTCGGCATTCCCGTGACGATCGGCGCGCATGGGATCGTCACGGATCAGCGAGAGGCACAGTTTGCTGAACTAAAGGTCACAGACCAGACCGCCTATCTTGCTGCGCTTGAAGACTTTGATCAGGATCGCTGGCTTTCTGAATTGAAGGTAATCGATCCAGAGCGTCATGTGGTTGAAGTCGCCCGGATCGCGGAAGAAGAGGCCCAGAAACAACAAGAAGCTAGAGCCAAAGCCCAAGCAGAGGCAGCGGCAACGCGCGCAGAGGAATGCGGCAACAAGAACGAAATCACGGCCTATGTTATGAGCCAAGAATTCGTTAAGCGCCAGCTCCGCGCCCCTTCGACGGCAGAGTTCCCATGGGCCACTGAAATTAGCACGCGCGCGCTGGGCGACTGCAGGTATCAAATTGTTGCCTACGTCGATGCGCAGAACGCGTTCGGTGCAATGCTTCGGACACGGTACACCGCGACGATGCTGCTGCACCCAGTAGAGGAAAGCTGGTCTGCACTGGAAGTTAACGTTTCAGAATAGGTGGCCGACAAATCGTTTTCTGTCTGCAACGGATTTCCCGCAGAGCATTCTCTGTTTTCAACTCATGTCGGTTTTGTGCCCACAGCAGATCAACTGGAACTGCTGAGATGACTCAATCTTTAAGTGAAAGTACGGGCCAGAGCGCAGAACCCTTCGATCGAGATTTGCTCTGCCCGATCGGTCGGCTTAATCCCAACCGAAACCATCCGGTCTTCCATATCAGGGGCAATGGATTTCAGCGACGCGCGCAGCATTTTGCGCCGCTGGTTAAACCCGGCCGCAACAATCCGATTGAGGATTTTCTCGTCCGCTGGAAAAAGCGGCTCTTCACGGCGTTTCAGATGAACCACCGCAGAATGAACTTTTGGCGGAGGGGTAAAGGCTTCGGGCGGTAGCGACATGACAATCCGCGCCTCAGTGCGCCATTGCGCAAGAATGCCAAGCCGACCGTAGGCCTTGCTGCCGGGTTGCGCCGTAATCCGCTGGGCGACCTCTTTCTGAAACATCAGGGTCAGGCTTTCCCAGAAGGGTGGCCAACTGGCAGGCGTAAGCCAACGGATCAAAAGTTCTGTCCCGACGTTGTATGGCAGGTTTGAAACAACACGGATTGGTGGCGTGAGATGCGCGCGTATGTCAATGTCCAGCGCATCCGCATTGATAACCTCAAGTCGGCCCGGGTAAGCGTCGGCAATTTCTGCCAGTGCTGCCATGCACCGAGGGTCTTTTTCAACGGCAAGAACGCGCCGTGCCCCTTCCGCGAGCAGCCCCCGGGTCAGGCCACCCGGACCGGGGCCAACTTCCAGAACGTCGCACCCCGCAAGATCTCCGGCTTGTCGCGCGATCTTGGCCGTAAGGTTGAGGTCGAGCAGGAAGTTCTGTCCCAGAGATTTTTTCGCTACAAGGCCGTGGGTGTTGATCACTTCGCGAAGCGAAGGAAGAGAGTCTATCTTGCTCATTCTCTGGTCTTGGCCATTTTGTCCGCAAGCTTCAAAGCCTCGATCAGACTGTCGGGTTTGGCAATGCCTTTACCCGCAATGTCAAAGGCTGTTCCGTGGTCGGGCGAGGTGCGCACAAAAGGCAATCCCAGCGTCACATTCACGCCTCTGTCGAAATCAAGCGTCTTGATCGGGATCAGCGCCTGATCATGGTACATGCACACAGCTACATCATAACTGCTTCGCGCTCTGGCATGAAACATCGTATCTGCGGGCAGGGGGCCTATGATGCGCATCCCTTGAGCACGCAGTGTTTCGAGCACCGGGGCGATAAGGTCGCTGTCCTCTGTCCCCATGGTGCCGCCTTCGCCTGCGTGAGGGTTGAGGCCAGCAACGGCGATACGAGGGGCATCAATGCCAAAATCACGTATCAAACCGGCATGTGTAATCTTCAGCGTTTCTGTAAGAAGCTCGGCCGTCAGCGCCTTTGGCACTTCCAATAATGCGATGTGAATAGTGACTGGGACGACTTTAAGGTCTGGTCCTGCCAACATCATCACCACACGGTCAACCCCGGTCAGCGCGGCGAGGTATTCTGTGTGCCCCGGATAGGCAAATTCCGCACCATCTTTCAGCGCTTTCTTGTGAATAGGGTTGGTGCAGAGCGCCGAAGCTGCACCGGATGTGACCAGTTCGACACCTCGTGCGATCACGTCTATCACGCCTTTTGCGTTTTCAGGTGCAGGAACGCCGGGTGTTGCTGGTGCGGCGAACCGGTGAACCAGTATAGGTAGCGTATCCGCTGAAGCCAAAACTGCATCTTTCGGGGTCGCGATTTCTGTGATCGGGGTCCCTGGTGGCAGATGCGCCGGGTCCCCGATAAGAAAGAATGGCAGTGTTTCCTTAAGTTCAGACCACGCCAGCACTGCAAGCTCCGGACCGATACCCGCCGGCTCCCCACAGCTTAGCGCAATTGGTAGTGTCGTCATGGGTATGAGATGAAAGCTTCGGCCCGCAAATCCGCCAGCAAGCCATCCGCATAAGAGCTGAATCGCTGGTTTGTCAGGCGCGCACGTATATCTTCCCTCGAAACGTCGACGGTTTGTTCGGTAACGCGTCCACAAAGCATCAGGAGCATCAATGTTTGCCCGTTAGAGCGGGTCAAGGCAGTTGAAACTTCGTTATCATCCAGCTTTGCAAGTTCCAGCGCTATATCCTGTGGAACTTCTGCAACTGGTAGTGTTTCGCGTTGAAGGCGTTCTTCTGGCTGGCCTTTGGCAATTCCGTAAAGATCATCACAGGTGTCGATCTGGTTTCGGATGTTTGTTGCCTGACTCTGGGCTTTTTCGGTTTGCCCTCCGGCTATGAAATAGGTGGCATACTCAACCGATATCGCCTGCTCATCGGGTGTGTCGGTTTCTTCGATAGCGCGGAGCTGAAAAAGCGCAATCGCGTTTGGAATTTCAATCGGGTCCGTCACTTCGCCCGGGCTAAGCGTGAGAATCTGTGCGCGAATTGGCGCGGGAAGGTTGCCAATTGGCATCCAGTCGATCCGGCCACCACGTCCGCGCGAGGCTGAGGCAGAGCTTGACTGCGCGGCAGAGGAAAACGCACCAAGCGATGTCATCTGGCTTATTTGTTCCGCACGGCGTCTGGCCGATGCTTCTTGTCCGGGAGGGGCCGGCAAGATGATTTCGGAAAGCAATACGCGAACGCCGCTTTGATTTGACGACAAGGCAATCGCGCGGTCAATTTCTGATTCAGTGATGTTCACGCGTTGTGTGAATCGTTCCCTGATAACACTTCGCCAGGCCAGACCGGCGATCACAAAGTCACGGAACGTCTGCATTTCAATACCGTTGCCTGCAAGGAGCTGGCCAAATTGCTCAACCGTCAAATCTGCGCGGGAAACAAACTCTTCCATTCCTGCTTCGATGTCTTCTTCTGGAACGGATATCCCTAGCTGGCCAGCTGTCTGAAGCCTTAGACGGTCATCAATCAGCCCGTTCAAGGCTTCTTCTTCGAGGTTACCTGGCTGTCTCAGAAGCTGAAGCAGCTTGACCCGCTGCTCGACTTCAAAGTTTGTTACGACCTTGTCATTGACCACAACAGCGGGCGCGAATTTACTTTGCGCCGATACTGGCAAGCTGAGCATCAAAATCGAGACACAGGCCAAAATCAGACGCGTCGGTTTAAAGCTTCTCATGTTCGTTTGCTCTTTCCTTAACTGGTGCAGCTTCGGGCAAGATTGCGGTCACTGCCGCCAACCCCAAAACCACTGAGCGATATCGTCAGACCGAAGTCTGTTGCTGGGGTCACAATAGTCGAGGACGTAAAGCGACGCGAGAGGGAAAGATCAATCTTTACGCACTCGCTCTGGTATTCCAGGCCCACACCTGCTCGTGATGCCTGTTTTTCGACAAAATCGTAACGCCAATCGGTTTTCCCGGTCCAGCGATCATCGAAGCGGTAGGAAGAATCGAAAATCCATTCAGATGTACGCGGGCGGATTTCTGCGGGTGCTGCGGTTAACCAAACATAGGTCGAGGCAAGCGACAGCCGATCATTGCGCCAGGACACGCGGGTTTCGTTTCGCGTGAAATCAAAGGTGTCATCAAACAATGCCCTGTTTGTAAGAGACAGGTTGTTTTGCAGTTTGAGCTGTATCGCGGCCAACCAGTCAGAGGTGCTGCCTGTGAGGCCGGAGCCAGCCGTGAACTGCCCCAAATCCTCGGCCCGGAAGATGCGACCCGCCGTCAGCCCAAGGGACCAGCCTGAAGGGTCAAAGCGCGTCCATGACCCGCCAACATTTACGCGAAATCCCCGCTCGTAAGCATCTGTGCCGGGATAGCGGGTCAACGCAAACAGATTGCCTTCGTCAAATTCCAGCAATGTGCTGTCTTCGTTTGGTAAATTCGGAATGTTTTCATTCGTCCAGAGCAACTGCACCACAGGCTCAACGATGTGCGAAGCACCCTCGGGGCTGGTCATGGCCCACGGCCAGCGTAACTCTGAACCCAGTGTAATGGTATGAAACAAACCATCTTCTTCACCGGGCGCACCCTGTGAAACATCGTAGAAATCGAGGTTCGCTTCGGTTAGTACGGCTGCGACCATTCCGTTTCTCACAATCCAGTCCTTACGCCAGTCTAGGCCAGCACTGGCGCGTGTCACGTCCCGCCCAAGATTGCCCGGAATGCTCGAGCGGCGACTGTGGCTATGCGTTTGAAACCTGAGATCAGCATCGCCGCCGATGAAAGCAGGTTCAAACCTGCGTTGGTAGAATATGTCGGATACCAGAGATGGGATCGTACTGTTACTTTCAGTTGTTCGCAGCGTTTCATAGAAGACAAGCCCGGCACTAAAAAACTGGTCCCGCCGTGTGCGGGACAGTTCTATTGCGCTGTCCAGCCGGTCCGTATCAGAATAGCCATAGTCGAGCAGATAAGATGAATCGCTTGTGGTTTCGATATCAAAATTAAGCTTGTAATCACGCGGTAAGTTAAAGCTGCCTTCGCCAAATAGATACCAGCGGTCCTGGTCGCGCAAAATATCATCCCGCGAAAAAGCCCCTTCAAAGTCTATCGTTCCGGTTCTGAACGCCTGCCTGTAACGCAACTCAAGCGTTTTAGTGCTGGAGGAAAAATAGGGCGTTATCGTGATATCTTTGTCGTCGCCTATCGCGATGAAGTAAGGGATCTTAAGGCCAAACCCAAGTTGTGATGTAGATCTGAGCGACGGTGTGAGAAAACCGGTGGCACGTTCCAATGTCGGATCGGGCAACCTGAGGCGTGGTAGATACATTACCGGAATGTTCATTACGCGAAATTGCGCATTGTCAAAATAGAGCTGCCGTTCTTCCTGATCATGTATAATGCGTTCTGCACGAATTTGCCAAAGGGGAACCGGGTTGTTTGCACAAACCTGGCAGCTTGAAGCGACGGTTTTGTATAGCTGGGTATAGCGCCCGCCCACTCTGGTCATTTCGGCTGCGGCGAGTTGCAATTGCTGGTCAAGCACCATTCGCGCACCGCGCATAACACCGTTTCTTAAGTCAGCGTCAAGGCTGGCGCTGTCTGCAAGAACGATAATCGAATCCCCTTCGATCAGCGTGACGGGTCCCTCTATTTCAAGATGCTCTCCGGCTCTGTCATAGGTGATGCGACGTGCCTTAAGGTGAGACCCCCGAAAAAAGATCTCGACATTGCCTTCCGCGACGATCGTTGAACTTCCGAGAATTTGCAGGTTGTCGGCAATAAGGCTCGCTGCGTCCTGAGCCCGAGCGGACACAGGCAACACCAGAAGGGCAAATAAAATACAGAGAACGCGCGACATCAGCCATCCTCCAGATGCAATAAAAGCGCCAGAGACAAACATATTGCCGCAACGGGTGGGCTCCAGGCGGCGACAATTCCGGGTATTTGTCCGCTTTCACCCAGAACCTGGGCGAAGTTTCGGATGAAAAACAAGGTAAACCCAGACAGGATAGCACCTAACACCATCGTCCCCGTGTGGCCAAAGCGCGTGTGGCGCAGGGTAAAACAAGCTCCTACCATGACCATCGCAACAAGCAGTAGGGGAAGCGCAAGCTCCATTTGGAGCCAAACCTTGTGCCTGCTTGCCGAAAATCCGGCCCGGTCAAGGCTTTCTATGAAAGCTGGTAAATCCCAGATCGGGATCGTGTCAGGCGTTCCAAAGCTGTCGCGAATTTGGTCGCGTGTCAGTTCGGACGGAAGGTTCAGGTTTTCATGGAAAATTGCGTCGCGTTCCGGATTGTCACTGTTGTGTAGCCGCCATTCTTTGGCGTCGATCAGTTCCCACGCGCCAGAGGTAAGCGAGGCCGTGCGGGCCTCAATCCGACGAATTGCTGTGCCATCATTCGAGAATGTCATGAAGGTCGTGTCCAGCAGCCGCGTTCCGTCCAGATTCGCATGCGAAGCACGTATCACCGTCTGGCCCTCGGAGCCGCCCTGGCGCAACCACAAACCTTCCTGCGAAATCGAAAGGACTGCCTCGTTGTTTGTGTATCGGTTGACGCGGGCCTCATATTCTTTTGTTGTCGCGGCAACGATAGGGTTGAGCGCGGCAACCGCCAGCACCCCGATCAGAAGGGCCACCAGAACTGGTGGCACCAGCGCCCGAAGGGCTGATCTGCCGGCAGCGCGTGTAACAACCATTTCGCTGCTTCGGGCCAACCCAAGAAACAGAGTCAAAGTAGCCAGAATTACAATTAGCGGTAAAATCTGGTAGATCGACTGGGGCACATTCAGGGCTGACAGTGAAACGATCTCAGTGAAACCGATGACTTCGCTATCAAATTTCCGAAGTTGTTCGACCATATCAAGCAAAAACATGATGATCGCAAAAATTGCGAAAATGCTGGCAAAAGCACTTAAAAAACGCCGCGCAAAATAAAGATGCAAAGTCATGCAGTCACCTTGCGTCGTCGCTTGAAGAGCATCGGTTTGCTGGAAATCCAGAGCATTAGATAAGAGATCAAGATTCCGGTTAGGACAGAAACGTAAACCAAGAACCAATAGTTTTCGTTATTTTGCGCGATTTCGTTCAAGGCGTTGTCTAAGGTTTTTATAAAGATCAATAATACGATAGCGCCGACGATTTGTCGCCAAAATCCAAATCGGTTAAAGCCACCAAGCATCAAACAGGAGAAGCCAACAAGCGCCGTGACAATCGCAAGAAGAGGTTGGGCAAATCTGAAATGTGCTTCGTATAAAAAATGTGCGCGTCTTATCCCGATGCTTTCCAGGAATTCGTCGGACGCGTTTAAAAGCTGATACGTCGACAAGAGCTCCGGGTTGCTTGATGTCGTTGATTTTTCCTCAATCAAAGATCCAATGTCATATGCGAAATCCGCAAAACTCGTCGTTGCTAAACGCTGGCTGTCAGGTGTGAAATTTTGTGCAAGACCGTCAAACATCAAAAGTTTTGGCCCGGACGGATCACGCACCAACAAGGCGCGTTTTGCAGTATAGGTTACGGGAGAGTCTGCGTTGCGGACATCAGATAGGAAAATGTGACGCAATTCCCCGGCCGGGCTGATCTCACGGATATAAAACGTGATGCCGTCGGCGGGGTGCAAAAACATGCCTTCCTTCAAAAACCGTGCCGTGACGTTTTGCGAAATCTCGGCACGTCTTTCGTGCAAGGCCCGAAGCGACGAGGGAACAAGAAAATGCATGAGAACAGACATCATGAGCGCAACGACGATACCGAAGAACAACACAGGACGCGCGAGGCGATACCCGCTGTAACCGGAGGATTGCATAACAACCAATTCACTTTCCGTCGAAAGGCGGTTTGTTACGTAGACCGAGGCAGCAAAAGCGGAAATAGGCAAAACAACCCGAACCACGCGCGGCAGCGTGAGCGCGGTGAACTCTAAAAACACCGTTGCGGACTGTCCGTCAGCAATAAGTTGGTCAAACAAAACAACGGCGCGGTTAATCCAGTAGACCATCACAAGAACAAGCGAAAAAAAACCGAAAAGCACCATCAATTGCGACAGCATGTATCTGTCGAATCTGGCCAATCTCATCCCCCTTAGTCCCGTTTCAGCGCAACCTAGCGGATTTGGCTGGCGGGGAAAACTGCTATCTGGTCAATAATGCAACCAGCGACTAGGTATAGCAAAACCCTGCTTACGGAGACCATACATGACAACCCCTGCTGTGATCCATTTTAAAGATGTAGACTTGGACGTAATTTCCGATTGGAAAGGCCGCATTGCGGTATTTCTTGGCGCTGACGGTCGCATGGATCAGACGGCGCGGCGGGTGAATCGCCTGACAAAGGGTGCACTGCAACGGATGGTTGAAAACCCGGGCTTCGCTAAAATGAAGGCCGGGGACAATCGTGAACTTGCGTTTCCTGCAGGGTTAGCTGCAGAAGCTGTTATTGTAACGCGTCTTGACCGTCGCCCAACGGTCGAGGATGCACGCAAAGCCGGATCAGCGATTGCCAAATCCAAAGGCAAAAACCCCTTGTTGGTTCTGGCGGGTAACCTTGCCAAATCCGCTGAACTTTCGCTTGGCCTTGCGCTACGGGGGTACGATTTTTCTGACCATAAATCGGATGAAGAAGAAAAAAACGGCGACATAACAATCATGCTGTCCAAACCCGAGGAGGTTGCAGCAGAGTCCGCGCCGAAGGCGGCCGTTGCGGAGGGTGTGTTTTTCACTCGTGATCTGGTAAATGAACCCGCTAACGTTCTGACAACAGATGATTTTGCAGCGCGTCTAGCCGCGATGCAGGAATTGGGGCTCGACGTTGAGATTCTGGAAGAAGACGCGCTTGAAAAACTTGGGATGCGCACCCTGCTTTCTGTCGGACAAGGAAGTGAAAGCCCGACAAAAGTTGTGGTCATGCAATGGAACGGCGGCAAAAAAGGTGACGCGCCTTTTGCTTTGGTCGGGAAGGGCGTTGTTTTTGATACTGGTGGCATTTCCCTGAAACCGGGCGCTGGCATGGAAGACATGACTATGGACATGGGCGGTGCAGGCGTCGTGTCTGGTGTGATGCGCACCTTGGCGCTGCGCAAAGCCAAGGCAAATGTCGTTGGTCTTGTCGGGCTGGTTGAAAATATGCCCGACGGCAAAGCAACACGCCCCGGCGATGTTGTGAAGTCAATGAAGGGCGACACTGTTGAAATCATCAACACGGACGCTGAAGGGCGTTTGGTTCTGGCAGATGTCCTCTGGTACGCGCAGGAACGGTTTAAGCCATCAGGGATGATTGATCTTGCAACACTGACGGGTGCGATCATCATCGGCCTAGGGCACGAAAATGCGGGTGTATTTTCCAATGATGACGCGCTGTGCAACGCGTTTCTGAAAGCAGCTAAAGCTGAAGGCGAAGGCGCATGGCGCATGCCACTGGGCAAAGCCTATGACAAACAGATCAAATCGCGGATTGCCGATATGAAAAACGTTGGCGGGAGGCCTGCGGGTTCGATCACTGCGGCGCAGTTCCTGCAAAGGTTCGTGAAGGAAGACATGCCCTGGATTCACCTTGATATTGCAGGGGTCGCAAGTGTTGCGGCGGAAACCAGTTTTGCACCCAAAGGCGCGACAGGCTGGGGGGTCATGTCACTTGACCGTATGATCCACGACATGTTTGAGCGCTGATGGGCGCTGCGTTCTTTTACCACTTAACCGAAAGTCCGCTTGAACATACTCTGGCCATGCTCTTGGGCAAGGCAGATCAGGCGGGCTGGCGGTGCGCTGTTCTTGGGTGTTCAGCAGAGCGAATGATCTGGCTTGATCAGCGTCTCTGGCTTGGCGCGGGCGATGCGTTTCTCGCGCATGGTCTTGCGGGTGGAACATACGATGCAGATCAGCCTATCTTGTTGACAACAAATGATGATTTTCAGAATGGCGCAAGCTGTCTCATGTCAGTCGATGGGGCCGATGTAGAGCCAGAGGTAGTGACTGCGATGGAACGGGTCTGCATTCTGTTCGACGGTAACGACACGGACGCAGTTGATAAGGCTCGGGCACAGTGGAAAACCCTGACAGATGCCGGATGCAGCGCCCAGTACTGGGCGCAGGATAACGGTAGCTGGACGAAAAAGGCAGAACGCTAGCGGGTTAAGACCAGTTTGCCATTGGCAATTTCGATACGCTCAAAACGGTTGAGATAGGACATCCCAAGAAGCGAGCTATCCATATCCGCCTCGTTCACGTAGGCGGGGATGTTATCTTCAATGATCGGTCCCAAAAGAACGTTGTCCAGTTTCACGCGGGCGGTTCGTACCGTTCCATTTGCGGTTTCGGCTTGCCCCAAATACGCGAGCGTTTCAGGGTTGATTCCAATTCGGCGCGCGTCATCCGGTGACAAGACGATGTAAGTTGCGCCAGTGTCCACCGTAAATCGAACCGGCTGCCCCTTGATTTGAAGCGTGAGGTAAAAGTGACCGTCAGGGGACCTTGGAACTTCAATAGTTGCCCCTTCATTGATGTAACTTTGCTGCGGCAGGATATCGTCGCGGATATCGCCCCAAAGACCTACTGCTGCGACGACACCGATAAATATCAGCCCCCAGATTGTCGCGTGCTGGGCTGTTTTTCCCAAAGAATTGCGGTTTGACGCTATGAACCAACCAACAACGGCCGTTCCCAGAAGGACAAGATAAATGATTTGCGCAAGTGAATCGCCCGGCATGTTGGTTCCTTTCAAATCCTATATAGGAACCTCAGCCCGCAATGACACCAACAGACCGCAATCCGTCGATCACAAATTGTACCGAAAGTGCGGCCAACAGCATGCCCAACAAACGTGTAACAACGTTGATGCCGGTTTCTCCTAGCAAACGCTCCAGCAGACCGGCAGCTAAAAAGAACATCAAAACGACAGTGATTACCGCAATCATTACCAGATGAATGGCAAGGATACCGCTCCATTCACCACCGGCCTGTCCTGTCAGCAAAATCATTGACGCAATTGCGCCAGGGCCACTGATCAAAGGGGTAGCAAGGGGAAAGACCGATGGGTCGTTGGCACGAGAGGCCTGCCCACGCCGCCGCTGCGTGCGCCGTTCAAACAACATATCAAGGGCGGTAAGAAACAAGAGGATACCGCCAGCAATCCGGAAAGCAGATAGCGAAATTCCGGCAAATCCAAGAACCGCTTCGCCAAACAATCCAAACAGGGTCAATAGACCGACAGAGATTAAGCAGGCGCGTAACGCTATGGCACGGCGTTCAGCCGTTGTCATCCCTTGCGTCAATGCAACAAACAAAGGAGCAAGACCAATAGGGTCTATCACCACAATCAGCGTTATGAAAGCCGTAAGGAGTGCTGCAACTTCCACGTCTAAGTCTCTGCTTTTTCTAGCTTACTTTGCGCTTTTAGCCACAAATTTTCGGCGCGTTCCTGTGCGTCCCGCACCTCTGCGTATTTCTTTTGCCAGACGGCCGATTCAGCGATTCGCTCGGGTTCATAGATCGCTGGATCTGCGAGTTTCTTTGCCAGTTTTTCACCCATCTCGTTTAGTTTTTCCAGCCGTTCCTCGCATTTACGCACCTCGGCGCGCAAGGATTGCAACGTATCGCGTGATGCTTTTACCGGTGCGGGCTTTGCTTTTGCGGGTTTGGTTGGCGTGTCGCGCGACAATAGCATCTTGCGATAAGACGGAAGATCGTCATCGTAAGGTTTGACTGTGCCGCCTTTGACGAGCCAAAGCCTGTCTGCAACGAGGCTAAGAAGATGCATGTCGTGACTGACGAGGATCACCGCACCTGAATAAGCCGTCAGCGCGTTCACCAGCGCTTCGCGGCTTTCGATATCAAGGTGGTTGGTCGGCTCATCGAGAATCAGCAGATGTGGCGCGGGAAGGGTGGCAAGCAAGAGTGACAGCCGTGCCTTTTGTCCCCCGGACAAGCGGCCCACGGGTGTTTCAGCCTGATCAGCGCCCAATCCAAAACTTGCAAGGCGTGCCCGTATCTTTGCCTGCCCTTCATTGGGGCGTTCGCGCACGAGGTGCTGAATTGGCGTTTCGTCGATGTATAATTCCTCGACCTGGTGTTGCGCGAAAAAGCCGACGCGCAACTTGTTGGACGTCGTCATTCGCCCGCCCATTGGTTTAAGTCTGTTCGATAACAACTTGGCAAGAGTGGATTTTCCCTCTCCATTCTTACCAAGTAAAGCGATCCGATCGTCCTGATCAATGCGTAAATCCATGTTCCGCAGAACGACTGTATCGCCATAGCCGACCGATACGCCTTCGGTCGAAATGATGGGTGGTGAAAGCTCTTCCGGCTCTGGAAAGCTGAAAACCGTGCGCGCCTGATCTTCAGGCGCTGTGATCGGCTGCATTTTCTCGAGCATTTTAACGCGCGACTGAGCTTGTTTTGCTTTTGAGGCTTTGGCCTTGAAACGGTCAACGAAGCTTTGCAAATGGGCGCGACGCAGGTCTTGCTTTTTGGCCTGCGCGGCCTGAACCGCGCGTTGCTCGGCGCGCTGGCGGGCAAACTGGTCATAGGGGCCGGAATAATAGGTCAGTGTCTTGTTTTCGAGATGCAGGATCGCGCCAACAGCACGGTTCAGCAACTCTCGGTCGTGGCTGATGATCAGAACAGTATGCGGGTATTTCGACAGGTAGTTTTCAAGCCAAAGCGCGCCTTCAAGGTCCAGATAGTTGGTTGGCTCGTCAAGCAGCAGATAGTCGGGCGCAGAAAACAGCACAGCTGCAAGGGCCACACGCATCCGCCAACCGCCGGAATAGGCGGAACATGGTTTTTGCTGGTCTGCGTGGTCAAACCCAAGCCCGCGCAAAATGGCGCCTGCACGCGCCTCGGCCGACCATGCATCAATATCGGCCAGTCGGGTCTGTACCTCGGCAATGCGGGACGGGTCAGTTGCTGTCTCGGCTTCTTCCAAAAGATTGGCGCGTTCCGTATCAGCAGCCAGCACCGTATCGATCAGTGAAACCTCGTTTGAGGGTACCTCTTGCGCAACACCGCCTATGCGCGCGCGAGCCGGCATTGTGACTGTGCCTCCTTCAAGCGGTATTTCACCGCGGATCAATTTGAACAGCGTGGTTTTCCCAGCGCCATTGCGGCCGATCAGGCCAACCTTGTGGCCTGTGGGAATCGTCGCAAAAGCACCCTCAAACAGAGGGCGGCCTTCAACGGAATAGTTCAGATCAGTAATACGCAACATGCGCGCGGTGTGCATCAACCGCGCCTTGGCGTCAATCACAGCTTTTCAAGCGTTCCTACGCGTGTTAGCAGGGCCGCAAATTTCACAGCTGGGCAGGGGCCGGGCTGACAGCAAGCAAAGAGAGACTGACATGGCGATCCAACGCACCTTTTCGATCATCAAACCCGATGCAACCAAACGCAACCTGACCGGTGCCATCGCCGCGAAATTCGAGGCCGCAGGCCTGCGTATCGTGGCGTCCAAACGCATCCACCTGACCAAAGCGCAGGCTGGCGTGTTTTATGAAGTTCACAAAGAGCGCCCGTTCTACGATGAACTTTGCGAATTCATGAGCTCTGAGCCGATCGTTGTTCAGGTTCTCGAAGGCGAAGACGCAATCGCGAAAAACCGCGAAGTCATGGGCGCAACAAACCCGGCAGAAGCGGCTGATGGCACGATCCGCAAGGAATACGCGCTGTCTATCGGCGAAAACTCGGTCCACGGCTCGGACGCGCCGGAAACCGCGGCTGTTGAAATCGCTTACTTCTTCTCGGGCCTTGAACTCGT
The DNA here is from genome assembly GCF_018457175.1 of Pseudohalocynthiibacter aestuariivivens. Taxonomy (GTDB): domain Bacteria; phylum Pseudomonadota; class Alphaproteobacteria; order Rhodobacterales; family Rhodobacteraceae; genus Pseudohalocynthiibacter; species Pseudohalocynthiibacter aestuariivivens. The sequence goes on along the minus strand of NZ_JAGFNU010000003.1, from coordinate 73,009 downwards.
CGGCTAATAGAACTCAGAACTTAAGATTGAGCGGGTCGCCAGATTGGGCGGCCCGTTTTTATTTTGAGCCCGGCCGCCTCGTGGGGGCGGCTCGGCTCTGTCCGTGCGGCGCACGGGTTTGCTTACGTTAGACACCTATATCAGCACCCGTTCGGTACGTCGTGGTCCCAAGTCTGACCTGTGAGTTTTACGAACGTTCATCAGTGGTGTTGGTGAGCGGAGTACGCTCAAGATTTCTTCTGCGAGACCTCTGCGAATTCCGACGCAAGCTCAGCCATGATTTCAGCGGAGTGCTGACCACGATCTGGAACGGGCGGGGGTGATGATACTGGCCAACCTGAAAAACGCGGGGCCGCCACCGCCTGCAAACCATCCTCAGTTTCATGCCATGTCTGGCGCGCGTGATTGTGCGGAGTCCAAAAGGATTCTTCAGGTGAAAGAACGGGTGCCACGCAGGCGTCTGTTTCTTGGAACAACGCTTCCCAATAGTGCAAAGGGTGTTCTGCAAACCGCGCTGAAAGCTGGTCAGCCAGCCGGGGCCACGCCGCTGGAGTAAACTGATTGGCTAGAAAATCCGCGTCGTCTTCCAGCCCCATCCGCTCCAGAAAAGTCAGGTAGAACTTTGGTTCGAGACATTGGACACTCACGAACCGATCATCGGCGCAGCGATAGGTGCGTGACCAGTGGGCGCCGACTAAAGGGTTTGATCGGGCAGGAGGCCCGCCTGCAGTTGACCCGTCTACGGAAAGCAACAGGTTTTGCAAATGGGCCGCCCCGTCAAAGATCGCGGCATCCACAACCGTGCCACTGCCACTGCGCTCAGCAGCCAGAAACCCGGCCAGCATGCCGGTTACGAGATAGAGCGCCCCACCGCCGATATCGCCAAGAAGGGTTGGCGGAACAGACGGGCGTTCGTGTGGTAATGCCGCCGACCAGAGCGCCCCGGCAAGGGCCAAATAATTCAGGTCATGCCCGGCGAGGGGGGCTTGTGGCCCATCCTGACCCCAACCGGTCATCCGACCGTAGACAAGCCGGGGATTGACCTTTTGGCACTCTTTAGGGCCAAGGCCCAGTCGCTCCATAACACCCGGTCGAAAACCCTCGATCAGTCCATCGGCGCGCGCCGCAAGGCGCAGGAAGGTTTCCCGGTCCGCCTCCGACTTCAGATCGAGCAGGATCGAGCGTTTGCCGCGATCGGTGAGAGGCTTGTCTTTCAGGCCAGGCAATGGCCCGGTACGCGGTCGATGCACGACAATCACATCAGCGCCGAGATCCGCGAGCATCATAGCGGCGAAGGGGCCGGGTCCGATCGCTTCAACTTCAAGAATACGGATCCCGTTCAATGGACCATTCGACATGCCAGCTTCCTTCAAGAACCGGAGATTCATAGCCGCATATAACACGCAACCGAGGGTGTTGCGGTATCAAAACAGGATGCAGGGCCGCAGTGCAACCTCTGTGGCGCACTCGGTTGTTTAAGTCTGGCACATGAATCGCAGAAGGTCTGTGCATGTGTTGCGTCGATCGGTTGAAGCCCGGCCAAAGCGAACAGGGTCCTGACAGAAACGACTCCGCGTGGTACTGGGCGATATGAATGCCACCTATGACAAAATCGGCCTGAACTACTCTGATCTGCGAAAGCCCGACACCCGGATTGAACAGGTGATCGGAAAGGCCTTGGGGCCTGCGAAAACCATCTTGAATGTCGGGGCTGGTGCGGGGTCATACGAGCCTGCGGACAGGCAGGTGACTGCGATCGAGCCTTCGAAGGAAATGATAAGGCAGCGTCCCGTATCGGCGGCTACGGTTATTCAGGGCTATGCAGAAGACCTACCGTTTGACGAAAATTCCTTTGATGCGTCGATGGCGATCCTGACGGTTCACCATTGGCTGGACAAAGAGAAGGGCCTTAGGGAAATGCGCCGGGTGACGCGAGGCAAGATCGTTATTCTTACATTTGATCCTTCGTTTCGTGGGTTTTGGCTTGCAGATTACATCCCGGAACTCGTGACGCTGGACGAGGGGCAAATGCCGAGAATGGCTGAATACGAGCAGTCGCTCGGGCCAGTAGGGATTTCACCCGTTCCAATTCCGCATGATTGTACAGATGGTTTCCTGAGCGCCTATTGGCGGCGGCCCGCAGCCTATCTTGACCCCAAAGTTAGGGCAGCTATGTCGCCATTTTGGGCGATGGGCGACGTTTCGGAGGCATTAGGAAGACTTGAGGCTGATCTGGAAAGCGGTGCATGGGAGCAGCGTTACTCACGACTGATCGACCTTGATGATTGTGACTGTGGTTATCGGCTCGTCACGACCACGTAAGGCGCTATAAGATTGGGATTTACAGCGTAGCTGAGCCCGAACCAAGGAAAGGGCGAGAAGCGCCCACCCCGTGGGGCCGGTTGGGGCGGTGCCCGCCCGTGAGGGCACGGGCATTGGGGCGTGAGCATTGATCTTTCTAAAATAATTCAGGCGGATCGGAAGTTGCAGTTTCTCACTTCTTGATTCAGTTAAGGAATGGGCAGACATGGTGTAAGAGCAAGTCCTATTTTTACCTTCGCTCAACAACGCCAATCGCATCCAGCGCTGTCTCAAGGTCTGACAGCCCCTTGTCAAAACTCTCTGCCTTTATTTTGTCAAAACGTTTGCGCAGTGCTTCCTTCTCGCGTCCCTTACAGTCGTTCCAGGGGCGGTTCTGAAGCGCCATGACAAGCACGTAGTAGCCAATGAAATGCGGGCGGGTTCCGGATTTCAGCAGGCGGCTATAGGTTTCATCGGCGCCAAGCGCGCGCAGCATTTCAGCAGAGTCGATTCCGGCGCGCGCACAGGCGGTTTCCATGGCGGGGCCAAGGTTTCGGATACTGGAAACAGGCGTTTTCATAAGCGCAGAGCTTACATGCCCCAACACCGGGTGCAACGTCGTTTCAGATACTGGCCCAATCCGTGATCCGGATGGTTTTCACCGGGGTATCCGCTTTTCGCTCAGCCGCTGATTCATGCGGCGTTTGCGAGGAAGTCGGAACATTGGCCGGGGTTGATGGCGAATATCCTGTTTCCGGTGAATTTGGGGGGGTGTTCGATTGCGTCTCTGGCGGTTGAACCTGTGCCATTGACCTGTACCTTTCCCAGCATTTTTTGCGCTGGTATCTGCCTCGGTTTTATTTTGAGCAACTCATTGCGTGGCTGCCGTATGCCAAGTGGTGGCAGGTCTCAATCTGCTTGTCGCGGTAAATTTGCGCCAAATATTCAGGTGATGAATTTTTGCCACAGCCAGAGGCGCGGAAGCGGCAAGCGCGCGCTTTAGAACCGCGTTGTCATCCGATAACCACGACCAAAAAACATACGTGCAAACGTAATAGGGCGGGTTTTAAGCCAGGTGATGCGTTCTGCGGTAAACACGGGCTCCCCAACCGGTAGGGCCAGCAGATCTGCGTTGCTTTCGTTTGCTGCTGTTGCAGAAAAGCTGATTTCCGCTTCAGTAAAGGGAACTTGGTTCACCAGCCATTCATTCGGGCTTAAGGTTTCAAAATCAGAACAATCAATGTCAGGAACCGTTGCTTTATTGATCCAGCGATCTTCAAACTGAAAGGGGGCGTTGTCCGCGTAGTGCATGCATTGCAAGTGCAACACCTTATCGTCGGGTCCAAGCCCTAACCGTGCGCGCAGCCAGTCAGGTGTAGGGGGGCTTTCGCAGCTCACAAGCGCGTAACGGTAAGCAGCCCCCGAAGCTTCGATTTCGACCCGTACCAAAGGAATTTCAAATTTCGCCTGGCGAATGGGGTTTGCATTTACCCGGGTTCCGGTTTTACGCCTGCGGTCAATGAAGCCTTCGTCAGCCAGCTCTCGCATCGCGCGGTTTACTGTGGCGCGGGCGCAGCCAAACTCATGCGACAGTTCAACTTCGCCCGGCATGATTGCGCCGGGGGCCCAGACGCGGTCACGGATACGCGCAAGAATCTGGGCTTTGATATCGCGGAAACTGACTTTGTCGCTCAATGACATGAAACGCTATTTCCTTATTATGTATGCGCATATATACATTATGTGCAGCAAAATAAAAGTTAACAGAAATGACAAGATGATGCGGATCGTTTCTTCAGACCAGTTTCGTACCTCGCGCTGGAAGAATGGCGGTGGTCTCACTCATGAGATCGAGAAGGAAGAAGACTCTCTTGGGCTCGTCTGGCGGCTGAGCGTTGCCGAGGTCGCCTCGGATGGGCCGTTTTCCAGTTTTCCGGGCCTCACGCGGATTTTGACGGTCATTGACGGGGCCGGGCTAGACCTTGTCCATGCGGATGGCACAATCAATGCTTTGCCATTAACACCGGTGCGGTTTTCTGGTGCATTGCCGGTAGAGGGGCGGCTTATCGGGGGAAAAATATTAAATTTCAATGCTATATTTGATGAAGCTAAGGTCAGGATTTCCGTTGCTGTTCTACGATCTAGCGATGACTTTCCATCTGATTTCGAAGCTTGTGGTCAATTTGTACTCTATTGCATTGCTGGTGAAATGCAGATCGAAGGCCAGTGCGTTGCGCCGGGCGATGCTGCCTTTTTCGACACTAATCCAAACCGTGCAATAATTTCCGAAAACGCCTGTGCATTGCTCGTGATGCTTCAAAAGCGCAGCTAACCTTGTGCAAGCAAGACTGTAATCGCCTTGCGATACCGCGATACGATATCATCTCTGCCGATATGCTGCCCTTGCCGAACCATGTGGCGGCCCGCTGACCATAGGTCGGTTACAACTGCGTCGCTGGCGGCAAAGGCAAGCCCGTCAAAAATTTGCGCATCAGTCAAGGTGCACAGGGCGGGGGCGTCACTGTCTAGTGCCAGCAAATCAGCCAATCGCCCCTCTGCAATCACACCCGCATTGCGGCCAAGCGCCTGCGCCCCGCCACGTGCAGCGCCAAGATAAAGCGTTTCGCCAACGCTGCCTTCACCAACGACAAGAACGTTCCGCGCAAGATCTCGCAGGCGTTGAGAGTATTCCAGCGTTCGTAGTTCTTCCGTCAGTGAAATTCGTACATTTGAGTCTGATCCGAGCCCAAACGCCCCGCCGGCATTCAGGTAGGTGACACCGTTAAAAGGGCCGTCGCCCAAGTTGGATTCAGTGATGGGGCACAATCCCGCAACAGCACCCGACTTTGCCATGTTTGAAGTCTCAGTTTCAGTCATATGGGTTGCATGGATCAGGCACCAGCGATCATCCACTGGCGCGTTTTTCAGAAGCCATTCAACCGGGCGCGCACCAAGCCAGCCCTCTATTTCTTCAACTTCTTTGGGCTGTTCGGAAATATGGATATGAACCGGGCCATCCTTGTGGGCCGCAATAACTTGTGTCAGGTCTTCGGGCGAAGTCGCGCGGAGCGAATGCGGGGCAATGCCAACTCTGGCATCTGCCGGAAGGCCCACGAGGGCGCGTTGGGCCTCTTCTACGAGACGATTGAAGCGTTCCACATCATTGCCAAACCGTAGCTGGCCACCAGAAAGCGGTTTTTTCCCAGCGCCACCGTAAGAATAGAAAACCGGCAGATGGGTGAGGCCAATACCTGTTTGGTTTGCTGCTGTAAAAATGCGCTTCGAAAGCTCTGCAAGATCATCATATGGAGTGCCGCCGGGTTGGTGGTGAACATAGTGAAACTCCCCGACAGAGGCATATCCCGCCTCTTGCATCTCCATGAATACAAGCGCTGCGATATCTTCGATCTGATCAGGTGTCAGCCGATCCAAAAAGCGATACATCAGGTCTCGCCAGGTCCAGAAACTGTCCCGTCCTGCGGCGCGGAATTCAGTCATCCCGGCCATGGCGCGCTGAAAGCTGTGACTGTGCAGATTGGCAAGCGCAGGGAGCAACGTTTTGACGACAATATCGTTCGGTGACTGAACAGCATCTTTTTCGATCGTCTCGATTGACTGGTCGGACAGCGTGAGCCTGACATTCTGGGCCCAGCCCTGTCCAAGATACGCGCGTTGAGCGAAAATTGCAGTCATAGCTTTTTCCATTTGTCTAGACATAAAAGATATAGACGTATACATAAATCAAAAGCAATCCCTGAATCGCTCGAGAATCGCATGACTGATCGTCCGACACTGCTGATCAATACCACCATCGCAACGATGATAGCTGCGGATGTGCCGTATGGCTTGATAGAAGATGCTGCCATTGTCATGGAGCAGGAAAAAATCGTTTGGGTCGGTGCGCGCGCCGACCTGCCACCGCAATATGGCCTCTCCGAAACACATGATCTTGAAGGCCGCCTGGTAACGCCAGCGTTGATCGACTGCCACACACATCTGGTGTCCGGTGGGAACCGCGCACGTGAATTTGAAATGCGTCTGGAAGGGGCAAGCTACGAGGAAATTGCCCGTGCGGGTGGCGGAATTGTCTCAACAGTTAAGGCGACGCGTACGACGAGCGAGGATGACCTGCTCTCTGATGCCCTAAGGCGTGTTGATGCGCTTATCGCGGAAGGTGTTGCGGTTATTGAAATCAAGTCAGGCTACGGGCTTGATCAAGACACAGAGCTTAAGATGTTGCGTGTTGCACGCCGCATTGCAGATGAACGCCCGATGTCCGTGCATACGACATTTCTGGGCGCACACGCGGTTCCACCAGAATTCAAGGGCAGGGCAGACGCCTACATCGACGATGTCTGCATTCCGGCCCTGAAAGCCGCGCACGCTCAAGGTTTGGTTGATGCCGTCGATGGGTTTTGCGAAGGCATAGCCTTTGACACAACTCAGATTGCGCGGGTTTTTGATGTGGCTAAAGAACTGGGATTGCCCGTCAAACTTCACGCAGAGCAACTTTCAAACCTAGGTGGCGCAAAGCTGGCGGCGTCTTACGGCGCGCTGTCCGCAGACCATATCGAGTATCTGGATCAAGATGGCGTTGCCGCCATGGCCAGTGCCGGGACCGTCGCGGTGATATTGCCAGGCGCTTTTTACACCCTGCGGGAAACGCAAGTGCCACCCATTGATCTATTGCGCAAGCACAACATCCCAATGGCGCTGGCGACGGATGCGAACCCCGGATCTTCGCCGCTTACATCGTTGTTGTTGACGATGAACATGGCCTGCACGTTGTTCCGCCTGACACCTGAGGAAGCACTGGCTGGCGCAACGCGCAACGCAGCCTTGGCGCTTGGTCTGGATCAACAGGGCACACTTACGCCGGGCTCGCGTGCCGACTTTGCTGTCTGGGATGTTATACACCCTGCAGAGCTTGCCTACCGGATCGGGTTCAACCCGCTTCACACCCGTATTTTCGGAGGAAAAATTGAAGACGCTTAAGTTAACGCCCGGGGCTGTCACGCTTGCGCAGCTTGGCACGATTTATTGGCAAGAGGCCAGTGTCGTGCTTGATCCATCCTGTCGCGATGTCGTCGAACATGCCGCGCATGCGATCGCTGCCGCTGCGGCAGGAGACGAGCCGGTTTATGGCGTGAACACGGGGTTCGGCAAACTTGCCAGCATGAAAATTGAAAAAGCAGACACGGCGACGCTGCAACGCAATTTGATCCTCAGCCATTGCTGTGGCGTGGGAGAGCCGATTTCACGTCGCCACACGCGCTTGATGATGGCTTTGAAGCTGATGTCACTTGGGCGCGGCGCGTCCGGTGTGCGCTGGTCGCTGATCGAACTGTTGCAGGACATGCTGGCGAAGGGCGTGACGCCTGTTATTCCGGCTCAGGGTTCTGTCGGGGCATCGGGTGATTTAGCCCCACTTGCTCATATGACGGCTGTCGTTATTGGCGAGGGTGTCGCGGAATATCAGGGCGAAACGATGCCGGGGGCCAAGGCGCTTGCAAAAGCCGGGTTAAGCCCAATTGCACTTGGTCCAAAAGAAGGCTTGGCCTTTATTAACGGAACGCAGTTTTCAACAGCTTTTGCGCTGTCGGGGTTGTTTGAGGCATGGCGCGCGGCGGGGTCTGCGCTGATCACCTCGTCAATTTCGACCGATGCGATCATGGGCTCTACCGCACCATTGCAGCCTGAAATCCATGCCCTGCGTGGGCACAGGGGCCAGATCATTGCGGCTGAAACGATGCGCGCCTTGCTGGCCGACTCTGAAATCCGGGAAAGCCACCGCGAAGGCGACACCCGTGTGCAGGACCCTTACTGTATTCGCTGTCAGCCACAGGTGACTGGTGCCGCGATGGATGTTTTGCGTCAGGCCGCTGTCACGCTTGAGATTGAGGCGAATGCAGCGACGGACAACCCCCTTGTTCTGTCACAAGCCAGGTTGATCGTTTCCGGTGGCAACTTCCATGCAGAACCCGTTGGTTTTGCGGCAGATATGATTGCGCTGGCGGTTTCTGAAATTGGTGCAATTGCACAGAGGCGCATTGCGTTGATGGTGGACCCGACACTTAGTCATGATCTGCCGCCGTTCCTGACGCCCGATCCGGGGTTGAATTCCGGTTTCATGATTGCCGAGGTTACGACAGCGGCGCTTATGAGCGAAAATAAACATCTGGCGAACCCCTGTGTAACAGACAGCACGCCGACCAGTGCAAATCAGGAAGACCATGTTTCCATGGCGGCCCATGGTGCGCGGCGCTTGATGCGGATGGTTAAGAACCTGAATGCGATCCTGGGGGTAGAGCTGCTTTGCGGCGCACAAGGTGTTGAGTTCCGTGCACCGCTTAAGACCTCTGCACCATTGCAGACAGTGATCGACCGGCTTCGCCAGGACAGCGCAGCGCTGGCAGAGGATCGCTACCTTGCCCCTGATCTTGAAATCGCAGCGTCCCTCGTTGCGGATGGCACAATCATCGTGGCAGCCGGGCTGGATTTGCCCGAACTGAACGCTTGAAGGAGAACAACATGCTCGACCGCAAGAACACCCGTGACATCTATCCGCCAACAGGGACCGAGATCACCGCAAAAAGCTGGCTGACCGAGGCACCGATGCGGATGCTGATGAACAACCTGCACCCGGATGTTGCCGAAAACCCGCATGAACTCGTGGTCTACGGTGGCATCGGCCGCGCCGCCCGAAGCTGGGGTGATTTCGACCGGATCATTGCCACTCTGAAGGATCTGGAAGCCGATGAAACTTTGGTCGTTCAATCAGGCCGTCCCGTCGCCGTTGTTAAAACCCACCCTGACGCGCCACGTGTGTTGATTGCGAACTCGAACCTCGTTCCGCATTGGGCGAACTGGGATCATTTCAATGAGCTCGATAAAAAGGGCCTTATGATGTACGGCCAGATGACCGCAGGGTCGTGGATATACATCGGCTCGCAAGGCATCGTTCAGGGCACATATGAAACTTTTGCCGAAGCCGGGCGCCAGCACTATGGCGGCGATTTGACGGGCAAATGGATATTGACGGGTGGTCTGGGCGGCATGGGCGGAGCACAGCCCTTGGCCGCCGTGATGGCAGGGGCCTGCTGTCTGGCTGTGGAATGTAATCCGGACAGCATAGATTTTCGTCTGCGTACAAAATATGTGGACGAAAAGACCGATAGTCTGGATGAAGCGCTTGAAATGATTGACCGCTGGACAAAAGCGGGCGAGGCCAAATCTGTTGGCCTACTTGGCAATGCCGCCGATGTGTTCCCCGAACTTTACAAAAGAGGTGTTCGGCCCGACATCGTAACCGACCAGACCAGCGCACATGACCCGATCAACGGCTACCTGCCACAGGGCTGGACCATGGGCCAGTGGATCGAAAAACGCGAAAGCGACCCAAAAGCGGTTGAGAAAGCTGCGCGCGCGTCCATGCGGGTCCAGGTCGAAGCGATGGTGAGCTTCCACAATGATGGTGTGCCAACGGTCGACTATGGTAACAACATCCGCCAGATGGCGCTGGAAGAAGGGCTTGAGACAGCTTTTTCCTTTCCCGGCTTTGTGCCTGCCTATATTCGCCCGCTGTTTTGCCGGGGCGTTGGGCCGTTCCGCTGGGTGGCCCTGTCTGGCGACCCCGAGGACATCTACAAGACCGATCAAAAAGTCAAAGAGCTGATGCCGGATGACGCGCATTTGCATAACTGGCTGGATATGGCGCGGGACCGGATTGCATTTCAGGGTTTGCCAGCGCGCATTTGCTGGGTTGGTCTTGGCGACAGACATCGCCTTGGTCTGGCATTTAACGAGATGGTAAAGACCGGAGAGTTGAGCGCACCTGTTGTTATTGGCCGCGATCATCTGGACAGCGGATCAGTTGCATCACCCAACCGCGAAACGGAATCGATGAAAGATGGCTCTGACGCTGTCTCGGACTGGCCGCTTCTGAACGCTTTGGTGAATACCGCTTCAGGTGCAACATGGGTCAGCTTGCACCACGGGGGAGGTGTTGGCATGGGTTTTAGCCAGCATGCAGGCGTGGTGATTTGTGCGGATGGAACGGACGAGGCTGCAAAACGGCTGGAACGTGTCCTGTGGAATGATCCGGCCAGCGGTGTTTGGCGCCACGCGGATGCAGGGTACGAAGACGCAATTGACTGTGCCCGCGAGAAGGGGCTGAGGTTGCCGACAATCTTGGGGAACTTGAAGCCTTAAGTCGTGATACCATCGTCAGCGGCGGTTTGTTGGACCATGGCTGTGAAAGCTTTGATCAGCTTGCCGCCATTGCGTTCCCTGAGGCAGACCACCGATTCTTCCATCAGGATCGGGCTACCTTTGATCTGGATCGGAACAAGCCTGTCGTCATGGCTGAATTCCTTCTCTGAGACAAAGCCGATGCCGGCGCCCGATGCGACGATTTCCTGAACTGCCTCGCGCCCCTCTGCTTCTATCGCGGCAACAAGTTTCACACTGTTTTTTGATGCGGCAGCTTCCAGCTTTTGGCGTGTCTTTGATCCGGTCTCTCTCAGAACGAGCGGCATTGCAGAGAGTTGGCCGAGTGTTAAAGATTTATGGCTGGAAAGTGGGTTGGAATTTGCGGTGAAGGCAATGATCCGGCTTTCCCCCAATGAAACAACATCGATTTCAGAGTTTCTGGGCGCGGCCCCCAAAACGCCAATGTCGGACTGATAAGCATAGAGCGATTCAATCACATCTTCCGAATTGCCGGTTTTGATTTCGATTTTGATCAGCGGGAATTTTTCCCGGAATTTCGCGATCGTTGCGAGGACGTGACTGGCTGAATCAACAATTATTCTGAGCGTGCCAGAACTGAACGCCCTATTTTCTGACAAAAGTTCGCGCGCCTGGGCCTCGTTTTCAAACATCCTTTTCGTGATCTCAAGAAGACGCTCACCCTGTTCGGTAACAGTGATTTGTTTCTTTTTCCTGTTAAAAAGCAGGATGTCGTATTCCTCTTCCAGTTTGCGCACCTGATCCGAGATAGCCGGTTGCGTCAGAAACAGGGCGTCCGCCGCGCGGGAGAACCCGCCGTGGATGGCGACGTGGTGAAAGGCCCGTAGCTGAACATACCGCATGTCTTTTCCTGACATTTGAAAAATTAATACATTTCTTCGATATATCGATTTTATCGTGGTTGTATGCAATGAAATTTTATATTGGCGAACTTGATATGCGGTGATTTTGCTGTTTTCGGAAACTGGCAATTCTGGCTTGAAACTTTCAAAGTAAAATCGATGTGACAATCTAAAATAACGATTTTACAAATATACGCTCTCGTTTCAATGTGCCGCTAACGCGGACGTTTATGCGAGAAGGATCTGGTCAATGTCCAAACCTCAGAGTCAAAATGAAATGAACGCCGGGAGGCTGGAATCCCCAAGGTTGGGCGAACCATTCTTGCTGACGCCAGGGCCCCTTACAACATCTTATGCTGTCAAAGAGGCAATGTTGCGCGACTGGGGGTCTTGGGACGGTGAGTTCCGCGCTATGACCGTCGAGTTGCGCGAGGGCTTGCTGGCGCTTACAGGCGATACCGAGGGTGTTCTGGACTGTGTTCCGATGCAGGGCAGTGGTTCTTTCGCGGTTGAGGCGATGATTGGGTCATTTGTTCCTAAATCCGGAAAGGTTCTTGTCTTGGCCAACGGGGCCTACGGCAAACGGGCTGCGGAAACTGTTAAGTATTTAGAACGTGGATTGAGCTTTGTTGACAAGGGCGACTACATGCCGCCACGCGGTGACGAGGTCGCGGCAATTCTCGCAACTGACCCGGATATCACGCATGTGCTTGCCATTCACTGTGAAACAAGCTCTGGCATCCTGAATCCGGTCAAAGAGATTTCGGACGCGGTAGAGGCAGCTGGTCGTAAGTTACTAGTCGACAGTATGAGCGCCTTTGGCGCGGTTGACCTTGATATCAACGAGGTGCGCTATGAGGCGATGGTTTCCTCGGCAAACAAATGCATCGAAGGTGTGCCGGGCTTTGGTTTTATCATTGCCTGTAAGGATTCGCTTGAGGCTGCGAAAGGCAACAGTCATTCACTCAGCCTCGATGTGCATGCACAATGGGCGCATATGAACAAGACCGGCCAATGGCGTTTTACGCCACCGACGCATGTTGTAGCGGCCTTTCTGGTTGCGCTTCGCGCGCACAAAGAAGAGGGCGGGGTTGCTGCACGCGGTGCAAGATACACCCGAAACCGCGACGTTGTGGTTGCAGGTATGCGCGACCTTGGCTTTGAGACACTGCTGAAAGACCGTTGGTTGTCGCCAATCATCGTGACGTTCTTTTGCCCGGCAGACGAACGGTTTGAATTCACCCGGTTCTATGAACTGATGAAGGACAAAGGGTTCATCATTTACCCCGGCAAGCTTACTGTCGTTGACAGCTTTCGTATCGGATGTATCGGGCAGATGGATGAACACGTCATGCGAAATGTTGTGCGCGCTGCGAAAGAAGCCCTTGTCGAAATGGGCGTGGCAGATGCCTCGCCCCCCGAAATAGCCCTGATTGAACGCGCCAAGCTGGCCGCCTGAATTTCTAAGAGGAATAAAAATGACAATTCAAACCCCGGTTGTTGCAAACGAGCGCGTTTACGCGACTCCGAAGACCTGCGCCATTGCAATTTGCCTTGATGGCTGTGAACCGGCCTATCTTGATGAGGCAATCAAGGCGGGGCTGATGCCGCATCTTGCACGGATCAAGGAAACCGGAACGGTGCGGCTGGCGCATTCGGTGATCCCGTCATTCACAAACCCGAACAACCTTTCGATCGCGACGGGTCGCCCACCGGCAGTGCACGGGATTTGCGGTAACTTCCTCTATGACACGGAAACCGGGGAAGAGGTGATGATGAACGACGTGCGCTTCCTGCGCGCGCCAACGGTCTTCAAGCAATTTTATGATGCGGGCGCCAAGGTGGCGGTCGTCACGGCAAAGGACAAGCTGCGTGCGCTATTGGGCGCCGGGCTTGAATTCGACCAGGACCGGGCGATCTGTTTCTCAGCTGAAAAATCTGACGTCGCAACAGCAGCAGAACACGGTATTGACAACGCGAGCGCCTGGCTCGGGATGTCGGTGCCAGAGGTTTACTCTGCAGGTCTGTCCGAATTCGTTTTTGCGGCCGGTGTGAAGCTTCTGGAAGAATGGAAGCCGGATGTCATGTATCTGACCACCACTGATTTTGTGCAGCACAAATATGCACCGGGCGTGAAAGAGGCGAACGACTTTTACGAGATGTTCGACAAATATCTCGGTCAGCTTGACGCGCTGGGCGCCGCGATCGTCATTACCGGGGATCACGGCATGAAGCCAAAGCATCATGCGGATGGCTCGCCTAATGTGATCTATGTGCAGGACGTGCTTGACGAATGGTTGGGCGAAGCGGCGGCGCGGGTGATCTTACCGATCACCGACCCCTATGTGGTGCACCACGGAGCACTTGGGTCTTTTGCAACGGCGTATTTGCCGGAAGGGGCTGATCGCCAGGATATCATCGACCGTCTGGCAAAGATCGCCGGGATCGAAACAGTCCTTGGCCGTGAAGAGGCCTGTGCGCGCTTTGAACTGCCTGCCGACAGGATCGGAGATATCGTTCTGACATCGGGTGCGGATATTGCCATCGGCACGTCTGAGCACAGGCATGATTTGGCAGCGCTAAAGGAACCATTGCGTAGCCATGGTGGGCTTCAGGAACAACGAGTGCCGTTCATCGTGAATCGCAAGATCGATCTGGGGAACGCGCCCGAATTGCGCAATTTTGATGCGTTCTTTTATGCCACAATGGCCGCTGCGCAGTAATTCAGGGTTCAGGGAGAATACTATGGGGAAACCACCTATCGAGATGCGCCATGAATCCATGCGGATTGCCGGACGTAAAGTTGACACCGAAGCCCGTGTAGAGGTGCATTACCCCTATACGGACGAGGTGATCGGCTCTGTCCCTGCCGGCACAGCGGAACATGCGCGCGAAGCGTTTGAGATAGCGGCGAATTACAAGCCGACACTCACACGCTACGAGCGCCAGAAAATCCTGCTGAACGTCGCCAAAATCATTGATGAACGCAAGGCAGAGCTTGCGCCAATCATCACGGCGGAACTCGGAATTTCGATCTCTGACAGTCTCTATGAATGCGGGCGGGCCTTTGATGTTTACACGCTGGCCGGTCAGATGTGCATTCATGATGATGGCGAGATTTTTTCGTGCGATTTGACGCCACATGGTAAGGCACGCAAGATATTCACCACGCGCGAGCCATTGCGTGCGATCTCTGCGATCACACCGTTCAACCATCCGCTCAACATGGTCAGTCACAAGATCGCACCAGCGATTGCGACGAACAATTGTATGGTTGTGAAACCAACGGAACTGACGCCGCTGACGGCGATCTGGCTCGCGGATGCCCTGTACGAGGCAGGGTTGCCACCAGAGATGCTGTCGGTCGTGACCGGCTGGCCACAGGATATTGGTGACGAGATGATCACCAACGAACACATCGAACTGGTGACCTTCACTGGTGGTGTTCCGGTTGGCAAGATGATCGCGGGTAAGGCCGTATACAAACGTCAGGTACTTGAACTGGGCGGCAACGACCCGTTCATAATCTGCAATGACCTCAGTGATGATGATCTGGCCAAGGCGGCTGATCTTGCGGTCGCAGGGGCAACCAAGAACTCCGGTCAGCGCTGTACTGCGGTGAAACGTATCCTGTGTCAGGAAAGCGTGGCAGATAAATTTGTAGAGCTCGTTCTGGAGCGTGCCAAGAAAATCAGGTTTGGCGACCCGATGGACCCCAACACCGATCTTGGAACTGTTGTTCATGCGCAGGCCGCAGAGGTTTTTGAGAACCGTGTTTACATGGCTGAAAAGCAAGGTGCCAAGGTGCTTTACAATCCCGGCCGCCAAGGCGCTTTGCTGCCACCGATTGTTGTCGATCATGTACCGCACAGCTCTGAACTGGTGATGGAAGAAACCTTTGGCCCCGTTATTCCGATCGTGCGTGTTCCTGATAACGACGACGAGACAATGGAAATCTCTAACTCCACCGCCTTTGGCCTGTCTGCTGGTGTCTGCACCAATGATTTCCACCGGATGCAGCGCTACATCACCGGACTGGTCGTTGGCACCGTGAACATCTGGGAAGTTCCCGGCTACCGCATTGAAATGTCACCGTTTGGCGGCATCAAGGATAGCGGAAACGGCTACAAAGAAGGCGTTATCGAAGCCATGAAAAGCTTCACCAATGTCAAGACTTTCTCCCTCCCGTGGACTTGAAGAAATTCAATGAAATGGCTGCAAGGCCTTCGGGCCTTGCTTTTTTCCGGGGGACTGCATGAAGAAAACATTTGAACGTTTCAGCCACACGGAAGGGGAGTCGAATACTTCTGAAGCGCGGCAAAAATGGCTCGAAAAATCGATCGGCCCAAATTCTGCACCATTGCTGAAACGAGATTCTGATGCCTTTCTTCATCAAAGCCTTTCAAGTCCCTGCGTGAGCACAATAAAACGCGCCGAAGGCATCTGGATTGAAGATCTGGATGGGCGCCGTTACATGGATTTTCACGGCAATTCGGTGCACCATATCGGATATGGCCATCCAAAACTTGTCGCAGCGATCAAAGCGCAGCTTGATGATTTGCCTTTCGCCCCCCGCAGGTTCACGAATGAGCCCGCAGTTGCACTGGCTGAGAAGCTTGCAGACATTGCGCCGGGCAAACTGAACAAAACGCTGTTTACGACAGGTGGGTCAGATGCCAATGAAGTCGCTCTGAAAATTGCCCGGGCTGCGACTGGGCGGTTCAAGACAATATCGTTCTGGGATTCCTTTCATGGGGCAGGGCTTGGGGCTGCGTCCGTTGGTGGTGAAGCAACCTTCCGCTCGCATATCGCCGGCCCTTTGCTTTCGGGTACAGAGCATGTGGCACCTTTCGCGTGCTACCGCTGCCCCTATAACCACGCGGGGCCTGATGTCTGCGGTCTTGCCTGTGCTGAAATGGTTAAATTTGTGTTGGAACGCGAAGGCGACGTCGCCGCCGTTATTGCCGAGCCTATGCGCGCCGTGCCCTATGTACCACCACCAGGATTCTGGAAGGTGGTGCGCGAGGCCTGTAACGCCCATGGTGCCTTGCTGATCATGGACGAAATTCCAACGGGCCTTGGTAAAACCGGAAAGTTCTTTGCCTTTGAACACGACGATATCGTTCCGGATATTGCGGTTTTGGGTAAGGCGCTGGGTGGCGGGATACTTCCAATTGCCGCCTGTATCGCGCATGAAGACCTGGATGTTTGTGGTGACTTTGCCATTGGGCATTACACGCATGAAAAAAACCCGGTTACAGCACGTGCTGCCCTGACAACGATTGAAATCATCGAAGAAGAGGGTCTTGTCGAACGCTCGGCAAAGCTTGGGCTTTACGCGTTGAACAGACTATCTGAATTTGGCAAAAATTGCCCAATCGTTGGCGATGTGCGCGGGCGGGGTTTGATGTTTGGGGTCGAGATTGTCACGGACAAGGCCAGCAAATCTGCGGGCAAGGATATTGCTGAACAGATTTACTACAAATGTCTGGACGCAGGGCTGAGTTTCAAAATCAGCCAAGGGTGTGTGCTGACCCTTTCCCCGCCGCTTACCATTGCCAAGGCCGATCTTGATCGCGCCCTTGATATTGTGGAAACGGCGATTTCCGAAATGATCCCGGGGTGAGCACGACAGCTTTTGCAATTGTTCTGCTGGCGGCTGTTCTGCATGCTGTCTGGAACGGGTTGGTCAAGGCGTCAGAGGACAGGGCCATTGTGCTGGCGCTGATCTCACTGGGCCATGTTGTATTCGGACTGGTGCTGGTTTTGCTTGCGCCTCTGCCAGCGGTTGCAAGCTGGCCGTTCATTGCTGGATCAACCCTGATCCATTGGGCTTACTATTTTCTTTTGTATCACTCTTACAGGTTGGGCGACCTGTCGCAGGTTTACCCGATAGCACGCGGAATAGCGCCAGTTCTGGTTGCGTTAGGGGCACAGTTTGCGGTGGGTGAGGTTCTGCCTGCCGGGGCGTGGGCCGGCATCTTGATGGTAAGTGCAGGCATCCTGTTGCTGTCCAGACGCGCACTTATGTCTGCAGCGGCGACCAAGGCGACCGGAGCAGCCCTTGCGACCGGGACCTGCATTGCGGCGTATTCGATTGCTGACGGTATGGGTGTGCGTGTTGCGGAGGGCGCAATTGGGTATATAGGATGGCTGTTTGTTTCGGAAATTTTCGTCGTCGGTTTCATTTTCTGGCGACGGGGGCGTGAAATGCTGTTTGTGAAGCGGTCAGTCTGGGCCACGGGAATGGTTGGGGGGCTGGTTTCAGCGGTTGCTTATGGACTGGTGATCTACGCAAAATCATTGACCTTATTGGGTTTGGTGTCCACTCTGCGAGAGACAAGCGTCATCTTTGCAGCGCTGATCGGGGTGCTTTTCCTGGGAGAGCGGCCTTGGAAACCCAGAATTCTAGCTGCAGGGATTGTTCTGGCAGGCGTCATTTTGATGGCAACGTCAATCTGACTTATGTGTTCAGCTGATGGAACGATAAGAATAATAGATTTTAGTTATCGTAAAGCTGTCACAATAATCAAAATACAATACCAAGGTGGGATTCACCCATCGGAATCGTTCTTCAAGGAGTGAGAGATGACCAATTCAAAAAAATGGCTATTAACGTCAGCACTGGCTGTTGGCCTCGCATCTGGTGCGCTGGCCGAAGAGCTCACGGTCTACACGGCTGTCGAAGCCGAAGACCTTGCGCGATACGCCGAAATGTTTAATGCGGATCACCCGGATATTCAGATCAACTGGGTGCGTGATTCAACGGGTGTCATTACGGCCAAGCTGCTGGCTGAAAAAGACAACCCACAAGCAGACGTGATTTGGGGCTTAGCTGCGACCTCATTGCTGCTGTTCAAATCTGAAGGCATGCTGGAGCCCTATGCGCCTGAGGGCGTTGAGCTGCTTGATCCAAAGTTCGTAGACCAAAGCGACCCTCCCCAATGGGTTGGCATGGACGCCTGGGTCGCTGCGATTTGTTACAATACTGTCGAAGCAGGTGCGCTCGATTTACCCGTCCCGACAAGCTGGCAAGACTTGCTTGACCCTGTCTATGAAGGGCATTTGATTATGCCGAACCCGAATTCTTCGGGAACCGGTTTTCTGGATGTGTCCAGTTGGCTGCAAATCTTTGGTGAAGAAGGCGGCTGGGAATATATGGATGGGCTGCACAACAACATTGCACGCTACACCCATTCCGGCTCCGCGCCTTGCAAGCTTGCAGCGTCTGGTGAAATACCAATTGGTATTTCCTTTGCCTTCCGCGGTGCAAAATCCAAAGCAGCAGGCGCGCCGATCGAAATCATCGTGCCAACTGAAGGTGTAGGTTGGGACATGGAAGCAACCGCAATTGTTGCAGGTACTGACAGTCTTGAAGCTGCACAGACTTTGGTTGACTGGAGCATTACGCGCGCTGCCAACGAAATGTACAACACAGGCTATGCTGTTGTTGCTTATCCCGGCGTTGCACAACCAGTCGAGCATTTCCCAGAGAACCTTGCAGAAATGATGATCGATAATGATTTTGAATTCGCTGCAAACAACCGCTCCGCTATTCTTGAAGAATGGCAAAGCCGTTATGACGGAAAATCAGATCCAAAATAAGAGATTTGAAAACCAGGAGAGATCGGTTTTTGCCGATCTCTCCAACGCTAAAACCAGCACGCTTTAGCTTTAACGCATTTTGATCGCATGAAAAATTTCTGCGGTGGCTTAGCAACAGGAACTGCAATGACTACATTCTTGAAAATCCGGGATTTATGGAAATCCTTTGGGCAATTCGTCGCGCTCAGAGATATTTCTCTGGATGTCATAGAAGGTGAATTCCTTTGTTTTCTCGGGCCATCAGGGTGCGGCAAGACCACGCTGCTAAGGGCAATTGCCGGACTTGATATTCAGACTGCAGGTACCATTCATCAGGCTGGAAAAGATGTTTCGAACCTTCCACCAGCAGAGCGCGATTTTGGGATTGTGTTTCAGTCCTACGCACTTTTCCCGAACCTGACGATCAGCGAGAATATCTCCTTTGGCCTCGAGAACGCTGGAAAAAACAAGGCAGAGGTTAAAAAGCGGGTCGACGAGTTGCTGCAACTGATTGGCTTGCCCGAGCAACGTGACAAATACCCAGCACAGCTTTCCGGGGGGCAACAACAACGGATCGCGCTTGCCCGCGCAATCGCGACCTCACCGGGGCTTTTGCTATTGGATGAGCCACTTTCAGCGCTAGATGCCAAAGTAAGGGTGCACCTGCGTCACGAAATGACAGAGCTGCAGAGAAAGCTCAAAGTTACAACTGTCATGGTGACCCACGATCAGGAAGAAGCGCTCTCAATGGCAGACAGGATCGTCGTGATGAACCACGGCGTGATCGAACAGGTGGGCACCCCCACCGAAATTTATACCGATCCGGTGTCGCTGTTTGTTGCGGATTTCATTGGCGAGATGAACCAGGTTCCCGCGGAAGTGACGAAAGAGGGTGAAGTCAGGGTCGGAAACAGGACATTGCTGTGCCGGACGGGTGATTTCGCACCCGGTAGCAAAGTGATTGCCGCGCTTCGCCCCGAAGACGTTATTCCGCATGACAAAGACGTGCGATTGCCGGGTACGCCTGATGTGATTGAAACGCTGCAAAACACATTTGACGTGGTGATAAAGGAAATGGAATTTCTGGGGTCTTTCTGGCGCACATCGGTATCCGATGAAGAGGCCGAAGGTCTGGATCTGACGGCGGATTTTTCAATCAATGCGGTTCGGCGGCTGTCTTTGGCAGTAGGTGAAAAAATTACAGTTGAGCTTCCGGCTGATCGCCTGAAAGCCTTTTCTGAAACCTCGGGGGCGGAACAATGAGTTCTGTCGAATCCATACCGGGTCCAAAGATACGTAAAAAGGTTGGCACGGACGCGCTGATCCAACGTGGGTTTATCGTTGTCATCGCGCTTTACCTGATTATCACCCTTGCTTTTCCGCTTTATGCGATGCTGTCCAAAGCGTTTGAGGTGTATAATTACGATCTTAGCCAGTTCAGCGTTCAGGCGAGCGATGAGGAAGGCAATTTCACAACAGGCCCGGTCACATTATTAGATTTGAACGCTGAACTTGGTTTGCTGGGCGATTCTGATATGGCGGCCAAGGGAGATGGCCGCCTGAGTTTGACGCAGTTTTTTCCGGACTTTAGTTTCAGAAGTCCGGTGATGTACCGTGTTGCCGGAACAGATGAAAAGTCTGTCTTTCTCGTCGGATCAGAACGGCACGTCGGTACCGAAAGCGTGGAGGTCGACAGCAACACCTTTCGCAAGGTCGTTGTAAGGCCGGTCAAAAGCCGCGGTATGTCAAACTTCACGCGCTATTTTTCGACCCCTGCATTGTTCCGTTCGATCGGAAACTCGGTTTTCATTGCGACGGTTTCAACGATCATAACAGTGACGCTTGCATTTTGGTTTGCCTACGCGTTGAGCCGCAGTTGCATGAAATACAAAGGCTTCTTCAGGCTGGTTGCGATGGCACCCATTCTTGTGCCATCCCTTTTGCCGGGTATTGCGCTTGTCTATTTGTTCGGCAATCAGGGCATCCTGAAAGGATTGCTCATGGGGCAGAGCATCTATGGCCCTATCGGAATTGTGATTGGTTCGGTCTTCTTCACATTTCCCCATGCAATGCTCATCATTGGCACGGCCTTGTCGATCTCTGATGCACGACTTTATGAAGCGGCGGTATCCTTGCGGGCCAGCAGGTGGCGTACGTTCTGGACCGTCACAATTCCCGGGGCGCGGTATGGGCTGATCTCGGCGGCCTTTGTTGTCTTCAACCTTGTGATCACCGATTTTGGTCTGCCAAAGGTTATCGGCGGGCAGTTCAATGTTCTGGCTGTTGATATCTACAAGCAGGTGATCGGGCAGCAGAACTTTGAAATGGGCGCGGTTGTGTCTGTTGTGCTTTTGCTGCCAGCCTTGCTTGCCTTTGCAATTGACCGGCAAGTGCAGAAAAAACAAGTCGCGGGTCTGACTGCGCGCTCGGTCGTGTTCGAGCCAAAACCAGACCGCAAGGCAGACACCGGCTGGCTGTTTTACTGCAGCCTTGTTGCAGTTTTCATTCTGGGTATCATCGGAATTTGCCAAATGGCCGCGCTCATCAAGTTCTGGCCCTATGATATGAGCCTTTCGCTGAACAACTACGCCTTTGACCGGATGGATGGGGGCGGGTGGGCCGCCTACAAAAACTCGATCAAGCTGGGGCTTCTCACTGCATTTGTCGGAACGGTTGTGGTTTTCCTCGGGGCTTACATGGTCGAGAAAACCAGCGATTTCACCAAGGGCAGATCAGGATTCCAGATGCTCGCGATGATGCCCATGGCCATTCCGGGCATGGTTCTGGGTCTTGCCTACATCTTCTTCTTTAATAACCCAGCGAACCCTTTGAATTTCATCTACGGGACGATGGCGATATTGGTCGTGTCGACAGTGACCCACTTTTACACGGTTTCTCACCTGACTGCGGTGACGGCCCTTAAGCAGATGGATACGGAATTCGAGAGCGTGGCCTCGTCACTCAAGCAGCCATTTTACAAGCTCTTTGCGCGAGTCACAGTGCCGGTCTGTATGCCTGCAATACTGAACATCTCGATCTATCTGTTTGTGAACGCGATGACGACGGTTTCTGCTGTGGTGTTCCTGTATTCAACCGATACAGCACTTGCGTCTATCGCGGTTCTGAACATGGATGACGCAGGCGATATCGCACCAGCCGCCGCTATGGGCATGATGATATTTTACACGAACGCAGCGGCCAGATTACTGCATGCCGTGGGATCGCGCGCTATTCTGAAGCGTTCAGAAGCGTGGCGCCAGCGTTAGCTGTTTTGTTGCTAAAGCCTGAAGTTCAGACAAAATGCTGAGCCAGAGATTTGTTCTGAAAAATGTGTAACTCGTATCAAAAAGGGTTAGAAAAGCGGTATTTACCCTTGAATTGGCGGGCAAAAACACGATTAGGCCACAATATCTCCATAAATATTTATGCACTGTTCCCTAGGCTGAATCCAAATGCAGCGCATGCAACTATGGAGTTTAGGGATGAAAGTTCTGGCAGTAGATGATGACGAGTTCATTGCAGAGCTAGTACCGTTGCTTTTGTCGAATTGCGGGGATCACGACGTTTCGATCAGCATGTCTGCTGAAGAGGCACTGACGACAATCGCAAACGAAGACGACAGATTTGACTGCCTGTTTCTCGATATCCAGATGCCTGGAATGAGCGGGATCGAACTTTGTGGAAAAATCCGTGCATTGCCCGGATATCGCACAACGCCAATCTTCATGCTGACGGCAATGAACGACAAATCTTACATCGATCAGGCCTTCGCTGCTGGTGCTACCGATTATGTCACAAAACCCTTCGATGTTATGGCAATTGGAGAAAAAATTCTGGCGGCGGAAAACCTGATTGCAGAGCAAAAAGAAAACTGGACTCGTCAGTTTTCCGAACCAACATGCCAAGCCGATGGTTCAACTGACGCAAAAGTGGAGTTTTCGGATGCAAATAGTCTGGAAATGATAGAGGGCGCGGTCGAATATGACGTGCTTTCAAATTACCTAAATCAACTTTCCAAGTCGCGGCTCTACAATTCAACGATCTTTGCCGTGAAGGTCGATCAGGCCGAAATTATTCACACGCAGGGCAGCTCTTCGGAATTCTTGCGTCTCGTGAAAGAAGTTGGCTGCGCTATATCCGAAACACTGATGTCCAGGGGCTTTTTCCTGATGTCCTACGTTGGAAAAGGCGTCTTTGTTTGTATTTTCCAGAATTCGGGCCGTGAAAGCCACGAGTTGCTGGAGCAGCATACCCAGCAACTTATTCAAAGTAAGCAGCTGAGCTATGACAACGGAACCCCAGCAGTCGTCAGCGTTTCAATGGGTGATCCGTTGAAGCCACATCTTAGTTTTTCAAAGAGCCCTGATCGTATTTTTCAACTGGCGATCACGCGTGTTGCAGGAAAACCCATGCAGACCATGCCCTATGAAAACAAACATCGGTGGGTGTCTTAAAGCCGGATTAGAAGGTTGGAGGGGTGCTGGCGCTTACGATCACGCACTCCTGCTGGCCTGTGTTACGAAACCTGTGCGGCAGGCGACTGTCAAAGATATAACCATCCCCCGCGCTTAGAACACGAACCTGATCGCTGACGGTGATTTCAATCGAACCGCTTATGACAACACCCGCTTCCTCCGCCTCATGCGAAAGAAGTTCGACACCGGTATCGGATTCAGGCGGGTAGGTTTCGTACAGCATCAGTAGCGCGTGATGGGATGAGCCGCCGATCTGCCTCAAAGACACCTGTGCAGATGCCCCCGGGCTGTCGCCTGAAACTTGCGGCGCAATCTCGGTGAACTCGCTGGCGGTGAAAAAATACTTCGGCGTGTTTTCATCGTCAAATGAAGAAAAGAATTCCGACATGCTCATGGGAATGGCGTCGAGCAGGCTTTTAAGCGATGCGATGGAAGGGCTGGTCTTGTTCTTCTCAATCAACGAGATTGTGCCATTCGTCAAACCGGCCCGACTAGCAAGTTCCCGCTGAGACAATCCGCGCTGTTTTCTTACAGATTGTAGCTTTTTTCCGATATCCAATTGACTGGCCTTTTGTGGATCACACCCTGAATTCTTATATTGTTCAATGCATTATTTATCGTTGCCGCATCACAATGACAAAGCGGAAAGCAAAACAGAGTATTTTTAGTGTTTTGAATCGCGATTTATTTTAGTATTTCGCATGATTGACAATTAAAATAAACACCGTATTGAAATACTAAACAGTTCAAGCCGTCACGTTATGAAGGAAAGTTTATTATGGCAAATGTTGTGAAAGAGAAACCCGCGAGAGCGCGTGCGAAGAAAAAAGCCAAAATCGAGGTTGTTTCAAGCGCGACGCCAGACGCTAAAACCAATGCTTCGCTTTTGGCGCGCCGTCAGGCGGCGGTACCACATGGGGTTGCATCAGCGGCACCTGTTTTTGCAAGCCACGCAGAAAACGCAGAGCTATGGGATGTTGAAGGCAACCGCTACATCGACTTTGCTGGCGGCATTGCGGTTTTGAACACGGGTCATCGCCATCCGAAGGTGGTTGAGGCGGCGAAAGCCCAGGAAGATCACTACACGCACACCAGCTTTCAGGTTGTACCTTACGAGCCTTATGTTGCACTTGCTGAAAAGCTGAATGCACTCGCACCCGGCGATTTTGCCAAGAAAACGCTGCTGGTGACCACAGGTGCCGAAGCTGTCGAGAACGCGGTCAAAATTGCGCGTGCTGCAACTGGTCGTACAGGTGTTATTGCCTTCACCGGCGCCTATCATGGCCGCACGCTGCTGACCTTGGGTATGACCGGGAAGATTTCGCCTTATAAGAAGGACGTTGGCCCGTTCCCTGCCGATGTCTTCCGTGCTCCGTTCCCAAGCAAGCGCAACGACATTACAGTTGCTGATGCTTTGACGGCGCTGGAAAATCTTTTCCTGACAGATGCGCAGCCAGATCGTATTGCAGCAATTATTCTGGAGCCGGTGCTGGGCGAGGGCGGGTACTACCCTGTCCCGACCGAACTGATGCAGGCCCTGCGCGGAATTTGCGACAAACACGGTATTCTGCTTATTGCTGATGAAGTTCAGGCAGGGTTCGGCCGTACCGGCACATGGTTCGCTATCGAGCATTCCGGTGTTGTTCCTGACCTTATCACCGTCGCCAAAAGTATGGCGGGCGGCTATCCGATCGCTGGTGTCATTGGCCGTGCCGACGTTATGGACGCGCTGGCGCCCGGTGGCCTTGGCGGAACCTACGGTGGCAACCCTGTTGCCTGTGCAGCCGCGCTTGCCGCGATTCAGGCAATCGAGGAAGAGGGGCTTTTGGCCCGCTCGACAGCACTTGGGGAACATTTCCGCAGCCGTTTTGCAGAAATTGGTGCCCGTGCTGCCCCCTACCGGATGTGGGACATCCGCGGTTTGGGCGCAATGCTTGCCGTTGAGTTCGTAACGGATTTTGAAACCGCAACTCCAGACGCTGCTCTGACCAAATCGGTTTGTGCGCATGCGCTGAAACGCGGTCTGATCCTGCTGTCTTGTGGCATGCACGGAAATGCGGTTCGCATCATGGTGCCATTGACCGCGTCTGATGAGATTATCGAAGAAGGTTTGAGTATCTTTGAAGAGGCGCTGACTGCAGCCGTTGCAGAGCAATAAACCGCCCCTGAAAAGCAACTTCTCTGATAAAAGGCGCATAGCGTTCTATGCGCCTTTTTCTTATTGAACGGGCTGAAAACTTTCTGCGCGCGCTCGGTTCCAACGCTCTTTGTAGCCAGATTGGTCTGCACCTTTTTTCAGCAAGAACCCTTCGGGTAAATAGGGGTAGGCTTCATCGCCTGTGACCATCTGTGCATCGCTTTGGCGCGTCATAAAATGATGCGGCAGGAAGTGCCGTGGATCTGACAGGCCAGCGGCGCCTGCCATCTCTCCAAGCGCTTTAAGTGTGTTGTCATGAAACCGGGCAACACGCTGGCTTTTGTTGTTCACGTCAAGCGCGTGCTGACGAAGCGGGTCTTGGGTTGCGACACCAACCGGGCAGTGGTTGGTATGGCAGGCCTGCGCCTGGATACAGCCGATCGCGAACATGAAGCCGCGCGCTGAATTCACCCAATCTGCGCCAAGGGCCAATGCGCGTGCAATGTCGAACGCGGTGATCAGCTTGCCCGCAGCACCAATTTTTACCTGATCACGCAATCCCGCACCACGTAGCGTGTTGTGAACGAAAGTCAGCCCTTCGGTCATCGGCATTCCGACGTGGTTTGCAAATTCTACAGGGGCAGCACCCGTGCCACCTTCGGTGCCATCAACGACAATGAAATCTGGCACGACGCCGGTTTTCAGCATCGCTTTAACGATGCACATGAATTCGCGCCGGTGCCCGATACAAAGTTTGAATCCGACGGGTTTGCCACCTGATCTTTCGCGCAAAAGATCCAGAAACTCCATCATTTCTATCGGTGTGGAAAAAGCACTGTGCGACGCTGGCGAGACACAGTCCTGCCCCATCGGCACCCCACGCGCTTCGGCAATTTCGGGCGAGATTTTTGAGGCGGGCAACATGCCCCCATGCCCGGGCTTAGCGCCCTGGCTGAGTTTGACTTCAATCATCTTAATCTGATCACTTGCAGATTGTTCTGCAAACCTGTCTGCGTTAAAGCTTCCATCATCTGCGCGACACCCGAAATATCCTGAACCAACTTCATAAATCAGATCGCCGCCACCTTCACGGTGGTATCTGCTGACCCCACCTTCGCCCGTGTCATGGGCGAAGCCGCCTATTTTCGCACCGGTGTTCAAAGCCAGAATTGCATTCGCTGAAAGGGCACCAAAACTCATCGCGGAAATATTATAAAGCGACGCATCATAAGGCTTTTTACAGGCGTCATTCCCAATTCTGACCCGAAAATCTGTATCTGTCAGGTGAACGGGCTGTATCGAATGCGTGAGCCATGCGTATCCGGCGTCATAAACGCGTTTACGGGTGCCAAAAGGACGTTTGTCTTCCACACCTTTGGCGCGCTGGTATACAAGCGAACGGTCATCGCGGCTAAAGGGTTCTTCATCCTGATCGCTTTCGATCAGGTATTGGCGGATTTCCGGGCGAACACCCTCAAAAAGGAACCGCATATGCCCCAGCACCGGGTAATTTCGCAAAATAGAATGGCGGGGCTGGGTGACATCATGAACCCCAAGGGCGGTGAGGGCTGCGAAAAACAAGGCTGGTACCAGCATCCAAGCAAACCAATATGCTGCAACAAGAGACAGAACCGTCAAAAGGGCGACGCCTAAAAACACCGCGTAGCGCTCCAATGATATGAGTTTCGACATTAACCATTTCTCCCGTCCCTAATTTGGGGTGCTGTTTTACGTGCCACCTTTTGGGCAACATTATCGCAACAAAAAATTAATGCAAAAGACATCGCGCTTGTTGGCTTCTCAAGATTTTTTTGCCAGGCACATTTTACTTGCTCAAGAAACAAGTGATTAGAATAATAAACAGTACATCTGGTGATTCAATTTGAATATATCTGTTGACAAAACTCAGAAGTAACAGATTGTGGTAAGTCCATAGACAGGTAAAATTAAGATAAAGCTCATAATTAGTCATGGAATTAAGTGCGGAATGGGACGTCTTTACTGAATATGATGTGCAGCGAACAACGCAGTTTGAAGGTTCTTTACAACGCTTGTGGCGTTGTTTTTATTAAGCGACATTCTGCTATTTCGGTTCTAGGTATTAGGGGGTAAGAGGTGCGCAACGCAGATTCTTACGGTTTTGTTCCAGATGGAGCTGTCTGCGCTTATGGAGACTTTTCTGTATGACCCCTTTCGCAATCGCCGGCGTTCAGATGTATGTGAACGCGCTACAATCAAATGTCGACTACATGATCCAGCGGTTGGATATTGTGATGCTGCGGTTCCCGTGGACGCAAATGGTCCTGTTCAGCGAGCTGGCACCATTTGGCCCGTTGGATCGTTTTGCTCTGCCGAGAGAAAATGACGTTGTTGACCGGTTTCGCGAGGCGGCTCGTCGTCACAAGGTCTGGCTCATTCCCGGATCGATGTTTGAAAAAGCAGAAGACGGGCGTGTGTTTAATAGCTCAGTCGTGATTAACCCGGACGGGGATATCGTGGCGCGTTACAGTAAAATGTTCCCATTTCGCCCCTATGAGGCGGGGATCACAGCCGGAACCGATTTCTGCGTTTTTGATGTCCCCGAAGTTGGGCGTTTTGGACTGTCGATTTGCTATGACATCTGGTTCCCGGAGACCACCAGACAACTGACAAGCCAGGGTGTTGAGGTTCTTTTGCATCCCGTTCTTACGGGTACAACAGACCGTGACGCAGAGCTTGCTATCGCGCGCGCAACAGCAGCGCAATTTCAGTGCTATGTCTTTGATGTCAATGGCTTAGGTGCCGGGGGTGTCGGTAAGTCTTGCGTAATTGATCCGGCCTCGACCGTACTGCACCAATCCGGCGGGCAGGAAGACATGTTCCCCATCGAGATTGACTTGAGCATGGTTCGGCGCCAGCGTGAAACCGGTATGAAGGGTTTGGGGCAAGTCTTGAAAAGTTTCCGCGACCGGTCTGTCGACTTTTCTGTCTACGACCGTAACAGCGGGACGGATGCTTTTTTGCATACGCTTGGACCTCTTGAAATTCCCCAACAAGGCTCGCGCGCAGGGCTGCGCGTTGATGTTCCGACAGACGATCAGCCAGTAAAAGAAACCAGAAACCGGGCTCATGGGATTTCATCCTTTCTGGGCAAGATATCTAGCGGCTAAGCGACCAGACAGTTCACGAAAAACGTTCTTGGAATTGCATTGGTCGTTCGCTTAAAAAAGTGGAGAACGACTGATGCAATCTGTGAATGACTACTATTCTGCGATCCAGCTCCGTTCAGATCGCTGGAGCGCATTGCGCGAAGTGACAAGGTCGCTTTCTAATGATCCGCAATGCAAGAAATCCGGAGAACTGCACAAAAAGATAGAGGAGTTGTTCAACTCTCTCGCGTTGATAGAGCCGTACTGGGCCTTCCCCGGGATGTCAGCCTTTGATCACATGCGGCGCCAGTTTGAGCATCGCAAATATGAAGATCTTGCGTTTTCCGTACATCGTGTGACTCGCGCACTTACAACAGGTGCCTATCGTAGGCGCCATATACCTCTTGAGCGGGATTCAGTCGACAAAGAGGAACATGACGACGAGGCCATGCTTTCCCCGGAAGCGCGTGCCATGAGCAAACCCTATTTCGAGGTACTGATCGTTGACGAGGTGAACGAGCATCAGGAACGTTGGTTGAAAAGCAATGTTTTACGTATGCGGCGGCCTGAAGACCCTTACCTTTTCGAAGCCGTGGTTGTGCCAAGCCTAGAGGATGCGCTAATTGCCATCCTGTTTAATCATAATATTCAGGCCATTGTTGTCCGGCCTGGGCTTGTCCTGAAGTCAAAACTTGATCAGCCAACACTTGCACGGTACCTGAACCGCGCTGGTGGGCAGGAAGAACTGGAAGCTTTGCGGCCCGAAGACTATGGTCCGGAATTGTGCCGCCTGATTGCAAGGGTGCGACCAGAACTAGACGCTTATCTTGTTACAGAACGCTCTGTCGAAGATATCGCAGGTTTGGATTTAGGCATATGTCGCCGTGTTTTCTATAACCAAGAAGATTTCATGGAACTGCACCTTAACATTCTGAGAGGGGTGCAAGCGCGCCAAAAAACACCGTTTTTCACCGCACTGGTTGAATATTCAAAGCAGCCTACAGGCGTCTTTCACGCGATGCCGATCAGCCGCGGAAAATCCATTTCGCGAAGTCACTGGATACAGGATATGGGGGCTTTTTACGGCCCGAATATTTTTCTTGCGGAAACTTCTGCCACCTCGGGTGGGCTTGACAGTTTGCTGGAACCGCATGGTCCCATCAAAGAAGCGCAGGAACTGGCCAGCCGTGCCTTCGGGTCAAAACAGACCTTTTTTGCAACAAACGGCACCTCGACATGCAATAAGATCGTCGTGCAAGCCCTTGTTCGTCCAGGAGATATCGTGCTGGTCGACCGCGATTGCCACAAATCGCATCACTACGGTATGGTGCTGAGCGGTGCGCAGGTTGTGTACCTCGACAGCTACCCCCTTAATGAATACTCGATGTATGGCGCGGTTCCGTTAAGGGATATCAAGCACCAATTGCTTGCGCTTAAGGCTGCGGGCAAGCTTGACCGCGTTCGGATGCTTTTGCTGACCAACTGTACGTTTGACGGTATTGTCTACAACGTCGAGCGCGTGATGGAGGAATGTCTGGCGATTAAGCCAGATCTTATTTTCCTTTGGGATGAGGCCTGGTTTGCGTTTGCGCGTTTTGGCCCGACATATCGTCAGCGTACCGCGATGAATGCCGCCAATGTACTTCGAGAGAAGTTCAGAAGTGAGAGCCATCTCAAAGCGTATGAAAAACAGCAGGAAAAGTTAAAGGATGCGGATACGGAAACCCTGCTGAACACACGGCTTATCCCGCCGCCCAATGCGCGGGTCAGGACCTATGCGACGCAATCAACGCATAAAACCCTTACTAGCTTGCGACAGGGCTCCATGATCCATGTGAACGATCAGGATTTCAAAGGTGAGGTCGAACAGTCTTTTCACGAAGCCTACATGACCCACACATCGACATCGCCCAACTATCAGATCATCGCGTCGCTTGATGTCGGTCGCCGTCAGGTCGAACTGGAGGGTTTCGAATTTGTTCAGCGTCAGGTCGAGGCCGCCATGTCGATGCGGCGTGCTATTTCAACGCACCCGTTGCTTCAGAAATACTTCAAAGTCCTGACCGCGGGTGACATGATTCCTGAGAAGCATCGCGAAAGCGGTGTGACGAGCTATTACGACTCTGAACAGGGTTGGACAGATATCTGGGATTGTTGGGAAAAGGACGAATTCGTTCTGGATGCGACGCGCGTAACCCTTGCCGTTGGTGGCACCGGTTGGGATGGGGATACGTTCAAAACTGATATTCTGATGGATCAATACGGTATTCAGATCAATAAAACCTCGCGCAATACGGTTTTGTTTATGACGAACATCGGGACAACACGTTCGTCTGTTGCCTATCTTATCGAGGTTCTGGTCGAAATTGCCAAAGGGCTGGACGACCTTCTTGATGATGCGTCGCGCATGGAACGGTTGTCGTTCGACCGGCGTGTTAAAAATCTGATGGAAGATTTGCCTCCGTTGCCAGATTTCAGCCGTTTTCACGATGCTTTCCGGAAAGACAATGTGACGTCTGAAGGAGATATCCGCAGCGCCTTTTTCCTAAGTTACGACGAGAATAACTGTGACTACCTGGAACTCGACGGGTCCGTAAAAGCGGCAATGGATAGCGGGCAAGAGGTTGTATCAGCCTCTTTCATAATACCTTATCCACCGGGTTTCCCGATCCTTGTGCCAGGGCAGGTCGTCAGCAAGGAAATCCTTGCCTTTATGCGCGCCCTGGACGTGAACGAAATTCACGGTTATCGCGCCGATCTGGGTCTGCGGGTGTTTACGCCCGAAGCTTTAGCGTCTCAGATTAAATTAAAACTTCCCACTGCAGCCGAATAAGAAGAGGAAATATTATGCCAGCAACAGTGCTTAAAAATATCTCGGAAATCCGTCGGTTTTTTCACCGGAACGAGGACCCCATCTATTTTATTTCGGCAACCAACTTTAATCTGTTGGGCCTTGATGAGTGGGTCAAGAATTTCAAATATATCTGCTACATCGATTGTTACGGCGGCAAACACCCGAATGTCTTCTGCCCATCGGAACAACCGCACGCGGAATTCCAATCGATCGAGGATATCAATAACTATCTGTTGCAGCACAAGGAAGTTATCGACTTTATCAAACGGCGTGGTGGCAAGCCCAAGTTTGTATTCCTGATGTTTGACGAAGAAACAGAGCGTCTTTCAAAAGAACTTGGTGCGGAAGTCTGGTTTCCAAAGGCGAAGCTGCGGACAAATATGGACAACAAAATCGAGACCGTCCGCATCGGCAACAAAGCAGGCGTTCCTTCGGTGCCGAATGTTTTGGCGGATGTCAAAGATTACGCAGACCTGAAGAAGACCTGCGAAAAAGCCGGGATTGGTCATGACCTTGTGCTTCAGTCTGCTTTTGGGGATTCAGGTCACACGACGTTCTTTATTAAATCCGAGGCCGACTTTCGCCGCCACGAACATGAAATCGTGGGCGAGGGCGAGATCAAGATCATGAAGCGGATCGATTGTCGAGGTTCTGCGATCGAGGCATGTGCCACAAAAGAGGGGACCATTGTTGGTCCGCTAATGACGGAACTCGTTGGCTTCAAGGACCTGACACCCTATCGCGGTGGCTGGTGTGGAAACGAGATTTTGTCGACTGCCTTTCCACCCAAAGTACGGCAACGGGCAAGGGAACTGACGTTCAAATTTGGTGAACAACTCAGAAAAGAAGGCTACCGCGGCTACTTTGAACTCGACTTTCTGATCGACAAAAAAACGGGCGACCTTTGGCTTGGTGAACTTAACCCAAGGATCACCGGGGCGTCGTCAATGACGAACCACGCGGCCTTTGCCCATGCGGACGCGCCGTTGTTCCTGTTCCATCTGCTCGAATTCTCGAAAAAGAAATTCGATCTGGATGTAAATGAACTAAATAACCGCTGGGCCGACCCGTCAATGATCGACAGTTGGTCGCAGATGGTTATCAAACATACCGATGACAGTGTAGACATTTGTACCGAAGTTCCGGAAACCGGCATTTACAAAATGCTTTCTGACGGAAGTGTGATCTTTGACAGGTTTGACTATCACCGCCGCGCGGTAGAGAGCGAAAACGAAGCTTTCTTCTTGCGTATTCTGCAGCCGGGTGATTATCGGTATGAAGGTGCTGACATTGGCATTCTTGTGACTCGTGGTCGCTCGATGACGAAAAACTTTCAGCTTAACGAAAGAGCGAAACGATGGATTCACGGCATAAAACAGTCCGTCGCGGCAAGGCCCTTACCAACGGTCGAAGCAAGCCCATCCTTGGCGGACCCAGCCTTCAAAATCCTCTGACAAAAGGCGATAGCCAATGATGTGGCGCGCAATATCCGAGGCAGAGCCCGGGCCAAAATGGGCCGGGCTGTTTCAGGAATACTGGCCTGATTACAAACGCTGGTGGCTGAAGGAAGGCGACAGCGCCCGTCCAAGCTATGGCGAAAGCCGCCGCGCGCTGGTCAAGCATATGCCGGAAATCGTACCGCTTTATGATCAGCTGTGTGAACTTGCTGGCGGGGGCGATCAGGCCGCGCGATTCTTAAGCTTTTACTGTCCTCCACCTTATCTGGCTGGCTGCAGTCAGGCGATTTGGCCGGGTAAAGAGCCGGTTCTTGTGCGCAACTATGACTATAGCCCGACCGCCTTTGACAGTTTGATATTGCACACCAGCTGGCAAGGTCGGCGCGTGCTTGGCACCAGCGACGGGCTTTGGGGTATGGTTGACGGGATGAACGATGCAGGGCTTGCATTATCGCTCACATTTGGTGGCCGTCGTGTCGTGGGCGAAGGGTTCGGTGTGCCGCTTATCCTGCGATATGTTTTACAAACCTGCACCACCACAGAAGAGGCGGGGGCAGCGCTAGAGCGGCTTCCGACCCATATGAGCTATAACGTCACCGTTCTGGATGCGAAGCGACGTTACCTTACGGTGATGATGTCGCCCGACAAGCCTGCGTTGGTGACGCGCGCAGCGGTTGCTACAAACCACCAGGAAACCGTGGAATGGGTCAGCCACGCCCGGTTTACTGCGACCGTTGAAAGAGAACGCTACTTACTGCAACGCCTTACACTGCATCGAGACCCGGAAGAAAAGTTCATCAAGGCATTCTTGAAGCCACCGCTCTATTCGATCGCGTTTTCTGCGGGTTTTGGAACGCTTTACACGGCGGTCTACCGGCCGCGAAAACGCCAGATGGAAATTCGCTGGCCGGGCACCGTTTGGCCTTTGTCGCTTGACGATTTTCAGGAAGGTGGGCGGAGTGTTCAGATCCCGGGCGCTGCCTGATGCGCAGCGCTTAAGGCTGCGGCAGCACGTCGATATGAAATAGATTGCGAAACCAACCCAAAGAGAACTGGCAAGGCATAACTTTGCGCGAGGAGCTTTACAGGCAAGTCCGAGACGCTGCCACCGCTTGAAAGAACAACTGTGGCTACAATCACCGTGTTTAGACTGCCAACGATCAGGCCAAGCGACACTGCGCGTACAGGAATGCCGTGTTGCAATGCCGTCTGGATGAACGGTTTTTTCTGAAAGGTAGAATTCTGAGTTTTCAACATATCCTTTACCGCTTTTCGAATGGCGATTACTTGTGAAATGGCGACTACGAAGAATGGCGTCAGATAAACAAGAGTGAGCGGAAGATACTGAATTTGTTCTTCTCCGAATAGCGCCAACCACTGGTTCACAAGCGTAAGAATGCTACCAATTATCAATGAGATGATCGCTGCACGAAGAAGGACACCCTTGAACACCGAGGGTGGCGAAGCCGCCGCGATAACCTGCGTGAAGGTATTGTTCGTTTGTTTTTGCATCACGATACTTTCAGCTTACGCGTTGTTTCACGCAGGGGTTTTTCTCTGGCCGATTTTGCCGTCTTGAATTTTTCACTACTTGGACCAACATCCAAGATGATATCGGCGATAAGGTCGGGGTGTTCGGATGTTGTAAGATGGCCGCCTGGCAAAATCCGAACGTCAAGACCCTCTGCGCCCAACCGTTCCTTAGCGAGATACGCTTGCCGGCCTTCAAATGGGTCTTGCTCGCTGCCGACCACATGGAATGAAACGGCGTCTCGCATACTCCTGTAGAGGCGGCTCAGATCCATTCTTTCGGCATTCTTTTTGTGGTAGCTCACGAAATCGGCGGATTTGCTCATGGCGTAGATGCCTTTGCGACGCCCGATTGCATCGAAAAGTTGTTCTATTTCCTCGGCCGTGACTTTGTAATCTTTTGACCACAAGGGTTTCATAAGCTCGGCAAAGATGGTTTTTGATCGTTGTGCGAGCGAGGTGACAAAGCCGCCCATCCAGGATTTCAGGATTGGCGTTGTGAACCATGGATGCGAATGACCATCTGCATAAAGACCGCCATTCATCAGCAATACACCTTCGATCCGGGTCTCAGGTTCGATACCCGCTTTAATGAGGTCTTCCTGACGGCAAAGAAGTTCAAGCGTGACGAGCGACGAGTAATCAAAGCTGAAGATGAATGTGGATTTGATTCCGTTTGCTTTCCACAACGCTTCCATCATATCGGCGCGTTCTATGGTGCTGTAGGGGTAATCTGCTGGCTTGTCAGAGTCGCCCAGGCCGACATAATCAAAGAACAGCCTGTGGCCGATGTTTTGTCCGGACAAATGCTGGTTGACGCGTGACCAACCGTAGGAGCCATCCGGCCAACCCGGCATAAACGATGCCCAGACAGAGCCGTCAGTTTGTGTTTCGTCTTTGTCGATGCGGGTGTGGATTTGAACGATTTTTTTCGCTTCACCGTTTTCGCCATTTAGCAGGAATTTCTTGTTCTTCGTGTCGTAAAACACTCGTTTTCCTGCGCTAAACCAATCGTTGGCGCGGATCGTTTTAGCTGGGTTTATGTTTGCGGCGGATTTTGCATTTGGGGGTGTTTCCATTGGTCGTCTCCGGAGCTTTAAGTTTGCCTGAGCAGTTCTTGTTGATTAACGTGTATATACACGTAAAAATATGTTAAAAAATTATGCCTCCTGAATTTGAGACACGATCTGATTGAGGTCGCGGATCATGTTCTCCCAGCGGGGTTGGCCAAACTTATGCGTAACCTCAGCCTGCACCGCCTCCCAAAGTGGAACAACTTGGCGTAGCGTTTCTGAGCCTTTGGGTGTCAGGGCAACAGGCCGCCGCCGCGCATCCGATCCACTTACGGTTTTAAGAAGGTCACGGTCTAAAAGCGGTTTCAGATTCCGTGTTAGGGTGGTGCGGTCGGTTGCCAACAGCTTGGCCAATTCTGCAATGCCAATTGGCCCTTTGCTTTGAACGGTGGAGAGCAAAGTAAATTGAGTAGAGCGTATACCGCTTGGCTTTAGCGCTTCATCGTACAACTGTGTAATAACCCGCGTCGCTTTTCGCAGATTGAAGCATGTACAGTTTGAATGTTTCTCAAGTTTCATTTTTTAACCAACACAACTAAGATCAAGTGTATATACACCTATAAGTTCGGATGTCAAGGAACGGTACCCGTTTTCACGCCAAATACTTTGCGGACGAACGTCGGGCCGCCATGAATTCATTCCCGCAGTTTCAGCGAAACCGCGGAGCATAACATCTTAAATTTGCAAGTAATACTTGAACGCGTCTAAAGTAGCAGGTCGCTCAGGTCAGGGTGGTCGTCGGGGCGTTGGCCCAGAGGCCAGCGGAACAGACGGTCTGCTTCCGTTATCGCAAGGTCGTTGATGCTTGCATGGCGCCTGGCCATTCTGCCGTCGGATGCGAATTCCCAGTTTTCATTGCCATACCCGCGAAACCAGTTTTCCGAACCGTCGTGCCATTCATAGGCAAACCGAACCGCGATCCGGTTGCCCGCGAAGGTCCAGAGTTCTTTGGCCAGACGATACTCGTGTTCGCGCGTCCATTTGCGGGTCAGCAACGCATGGATTTCCGCGTGTCCGGTCGCAAATTCATTGCGGTTTCGCCAGACGCTGTCGTCCGTGTAAGCGGGGGTGACGATGTCAGGGTTGCGGGTGTTCCAGGCGTTTTCGGCAGTGCGCACCTTCAGGCGTGCGGTTTCATCTGTGAAGGGGGGCAGAGGAGGGCGAGTCATTTTGTATCCCGTGATTAATCCAGTCAGCGAAACTGACCAACATATTTCAAGTTTCTAACAGGCGATAAAATTAGAATGGGGAGCAGCCAAAAGCATTTCGTTTAACAGGGCTGCCGTTCCGACATGGGGCGATTCTTACGAAGACCCGAGTTGCAGTGTGTAGCCGTAAAGAATTGTCAGAATAATGACCTCTATAGGAACGTGAAATGGTAGCAGGCGTTTCATATCAATCTCCAGTCTGTATCAATTTCTTTAGTTTACCGATCTGTACATCTTTCGGGTCAAGGTGTACCAATCGGTTAAACTTAGTCAACAAAAAAATTCTTGATTTGAGAGATTTAGGAATCGAATACTCAAGGTAAAAGGCAGTTAATTACTTAATTTGTCACGTCTTCTTGCTATTTTAGCGTAGTTTAACTATTTGCAGATCAGTACATAATTTCGGAAAAAATATGCGCCCTAATAAAAGAGATGAACTGGTTCGCAAGGCTCTGGACGTGTTTTATCGCAATGGATTCCATGCGACCGGAATGGATATGCTGGTAAGGGAGACGGGCGTTTCCAAGACCTCCATGTACAAACACTTTCGCAACAAAGATGAACTGATGCTTGCTGTGTTGCGGCTGAGGGACGAGAATTTTCGAAATTGGCTATATCGGCGAATTGAGGAAATATCTGATACGCCTCAGGGCCAGCTTCTCGCGTTGTTTGACGCGATGGATGAATGGTTTCAACTCCCCGCTTTTCGTGGATGTATGTTTATCAAGGCAAGTGCCGAGTTTCAGGAAAGCAGCCATCCGATTTACGCACAGGCCGCAGAACACAAGCGCATGCTCTATGACTATTTCACCGGCGTGGCCAAACGGGCGAAAATGAAAGACCCGGAAGGATTGGCGCGTCAGCTTATGGTTCTGAAAGAGGGGTCTATCGTTTTGGCGATGATGGGGGTCAATAAAAATGCAGCGCATGACGCGAAACGCGCTGCTGCATCACTTTTGGACATTCACCTGTAGATGTGTGCCAAGCTGTCTTATTTCAGATTTGCGGTTGCTAGGTCGAACAGTGTGTTGTCGCCCATTGACTGCGCCAAAAGCATTGCACCCTCAAGCGTTGCTAGGATGTTCAGACCGTAGGCTAACGAATTTTCAGCATTATCTTTGGACACTTCGGCGATAGAGCTTACACCCATCTCGAAAAACTGCCGGGCCTCGTCTGCGACAACCTCGGGAACACCTTCTTTTTCGGCTGCCAGTATGCCGCACAAACACATGCGGTTATCTTCTGCCAGAGAGTCCCGAAACAGCGTTTTCCAGGTTTCCACACGTCCCGCACCAGCAGCTTCGTTTTTTGCAACTGCTTCTTCAAACCGCTCGCGGTAGCGTTTAGCAACTGCAGCGGCGAGATCCGCTTTGGTAGGGAAATGGTAGTGTACGCTTGCACTTTTGATCCCGACATCGGTTGCGATTTCACGAAAACTAAAGCCGTTGTAACCGGCTCTTCGTATCCTGTTTTCTGCTGCATCCAGAATGGCATCTACGCGTTCAGTCATTTTCTATACCTAAAACCTATCAACTGATAGATAGCTCTTGCGAAACTGAAATTGCAAGCTATATGTCAGCTATCAACTGATAGGTAGGTGATTCTAATGTTCAAAGAAAAAATCGCAATCGTAACGGGTGGCGGATCAGGCATAGGCAAAGAAGTCGCAAAACGGTTTGTTGCCGAAGGCGGCAAGGTTGTTGTGAATGGCCGCGATCAGGCCAAGCTTGAAACAGCGGCAAAAGAGATTGACCCAACAGGGCAAAACATTGCGACGGTTGCGGGCGATATTGCAAAGCCAGCAACGTCAGCGGAACTGGTTGAGATAGCAACTAGCCGCTTTGGCGGAGTTGATGTCCTTTTCAACAATGCGGGTGTGTTCCGCCCGAAACCCTTTCTTGAACTGGAAGAAGACGAATACGACTGGTTCCTTGATACCATCCTGAAAGGAAAGTTCTTCACAGCGCAGGCCGCTGCCAAAGCCATGAAAAAACGCGGCGGTGGGGCAATCGTGCAAACGGGTTCGCTTTGGGCCATCCAGGCAATTGGCGCAACACCATCTGCCGCTTACTCCGCAGCGAATGCCGGCGTTCATGCGATGGTGCGAAACCTTGCGATCGAACTCGCCAGTGATAACATCCGGATCAACGCAGTTGCGCCCGCGGTTGTTGAAACTCCAGTTTACAACACCTTCCTGACAAGGGAAGAGGTGGAACAAACACTGCCAACCTTTAATGCATTTCATCCACTGGGACGAAATGGTCAACCCGGCGATATCGCTGATTCACTGCTGTTTCTTGCCTCAGACAAGGCATCGTGGATCACAGGGCAGGTACTATCTGTAGACGGCGGCGTTACCGCCGGACGGCAATAATAGACGAAAAGGATCATCATCATGTACGTTAACGCAGATTTTTCAGAACGCGTCGTCATCCGCCCGGACGACAGAGAATGGGTTAATTCGCCGAAAAATGGCGTTGACCGAATGATGCTTGACCGGATCGGGGGCGAAGTTGCGCGCGCAACAACGATTGTTCGCTTCGCCCCTGACTCGCAGTTTTCAGAACATGAACACACGGGCGGAGAAGAGTTTGTTGTTCTGGATGGCGTCTTTTCTGACGAAAGCGGCGACTATCCCGCAGGCACATATGTGCGCAATCCTATCGGAACGCGCCATACGCCGCACAGCAAAGAGGGCTGCACAATATTTGTGAAACTGCAGCAATTCGCAGAGGATGATCAGCGGCAATTCTCGATAGACACAAAAAACGCAACCTTTTCGCAAGGGAGCGTTGATGGGCTGACCGTTCTTCCGCTGCATCAGCATGGAACTGAATCTGCCGCCCTCGTTCGTTGGGCACCGGGAACAAAGTTTGTGCCACACACGCATTGGGGCGGGGAAGAGATCCTTGTACTGGAAGGTACTTTTCAGGATGAACATGGCGATTATCCGGCTGGCACATGGCTTCGCAGCCCACATATGTCGCAGCATCATCCCTATTCAGAAGAGGGTTGCCTTATCTACGTTAAAACGGGTCATCTGGCGGAACTGAGCAAAGCCGAGATTGCAAGTTAAGGATTATCACTAAAAGTTGATCTTCATTCGCTACGGCTCTCTGTGGCAAAGTCCGGTTTTCCAATGCAAGACTGGGCGGGTCGGATTTGGCGATTGCAAAACAATGGTGTGGCGGC
Source organism: Pseudohalocynthiibacter aestuariivivens (assembly GCF_018457175.1). Classification (GTDB taxonomy): domain Bacteria; phylum Pseudomonadota; class Alphaproteobacteria; order Rhodobacterales; family Rhodobacteraceae; genus Pseudohalocynthiibacter; species Pseudohalocynthiibacter aestuariivivens. The sequence continues at coordinate 32,978 of NZ_JAGFNU010000003.1, read as the reverse complement.
TTCTGCCGCCATTTCTGAACCGGTAAGGACAAAACCTAAGGTTGTGATTTTCTTTGTGTAAGCTTGCCAATTCTAGCTAAATGAGCCTAAGCTGTTCGTTTAAAAAAAATAAATAGTTGTTCTGGGAGGATACAATGAAATTTAAGTCACTTAGTCTCGCGCTTGCGTCGACCATCGCTTTTACAAGCACGGCCTACGCGCAAACGGAAATACAGTGGTGGCATGCTTTCACGGGCCGTTTGGGGGATTTGCTTGCCGAGCAGGTTGAACAATTCAACACAAGCCAGGATGATTACACAATTGTTGCCTCTCACAAGGGAAACTACTCTGAAACGCTAAACGCGGGAATTGCCGCATTTCGCGCGGGTGAACAGCCCCATATTCTGATGGTGTTCGAGGTTGGCACAGCAACGATGATGGCTGCTGGCGGTGCTATCAAACCTGTTTACGAGGTAATGGCCGAAGGCGGGGCCGCGTTTGATTCTGACGGCTACATGGGGGCCGTAAAAGGGTATTACACCACAACCGAAGGCGACATGCTTTCGCTGCCCTACAACTCTTCTACGCCGGTCCTTTACGTTAACCGCAACGCTTTTGCAGATGCGGGGCTTGACCCGGACACGGACCTTTCAACATGGCAGAATGTTGATGCGGCACTTACCGCTTTGAAAGAGGGCGGAAGCACATGCCCGCTAACAACAGCCTGGCAAAGCTGGGTGCATCTCGAAAACATGTCAGCCTATCATAACGTGCCGTTTGCAACAAAAGACAACGGTTTCGCAGGGCTGGATACCGAATTGGCCTTCAACGGCCCGGTTCAGGTTCAGCATGTTCAGATGATGGGCGATTGGGCGGCAGATGGCCGGTTTATCTATGCGGGTCGCCGCAATGAAGGTGGTGCAAACTTCCGCGCCGGGGAATGCGCACTTTTCACCGAATCCTCAGCCGGTTATGCCGGTGTGAAAGCTGAGGCGCAATTTGACTTTGAAATTCGTCCGTTGCCGTATTGGGATGGCGTCGACGGCGCACCGCAAAACACGATCATCGGTGGGTCTTCGCTTTGGGTTCTGTCCGGCCACGAGTCAGAAGAATACAAAGGCGTTTCTGAATTCCTGAGCTTTCTGTCGACCTCTGACATTCAGTCGAAATGGCATCAGAACACCGGGTATCTTCCCATCACGATAGCCGCTGCTGAACAGACCAAGGCCGAAGGGTTTTATGATGAAAACCCGGGAACCGAGATTGCGGGTATGCAGATGACTGCAAATGCGCCAACCCCGAACTCTAAAGGTCTGCGCCTAGGGTCTTTTGACCAGATCCGCGGGATCATCGACGAAGAACTCGAGGCAGTCTGGGCTGGCGATAAAACAGCGCAAGCCGCTCTGGATAGCGCGGTAGAACGTGGCAATGTTCTGTTGCGCCGCTTTGAGCAAGCGAACCAATAGTGAATTAGGTGTGGCCCCAGAATTTGGGGCCACACTGATTGCTTGGTATGGAAAAACGCGTCACCTTTAAAGGCTGGCTGTTGCCAATATGTCTTCTGCTTCCGCAGGTGATCGTTACAGCTGTGTTTTTCTTTTACCCGGCGGGGCAGGCGGTCTGGCAGTCGCTATTTATTCCGGACCCGTTTGGGCTTAAATCCCAGTTTGTTGGTCTTGGAAACTTTGAATTTCTGCTGGGTGATCCCTACTATCGTGCGGCTTTCACAACGACGGCGGTTTTTTCAATTCTCGTGACGGTTGCCTCGCTTGGGATGGCGCTGTTTCTTGCGGTTCTTGCAGATCGGCTGATCAAAGGCTCTGGCGTTTACAGAACGTTGCTGATCTGGCCCTATGCCGTTGCACCTGCGGTGGCGGGGGTGCTCTGGCTTTTCATGTTCAACACGCGGGTTGGCGTGGTTTCATGGTATCTGGGTATATTGGGATATGACTGGAACCATGTCCTGAACGAGGCTGAGGCCATGGGTCTTGTTGTCGCCGCATCGTCCTGGGGCAGGGTGAGTTACAACTTTCTTTTCTTCCTTGCGGGGCTTCAGGCGATCCCGAAATCGGTGATCGAAGCTGCGGCAATTGACGGCGCGCGGTTCTGGACGCGGTTTCGCACAATCGTTTTCCCGCTCTTGTCGCCGACAACGTTTTTTCTGCTGGTCGTAAACATCGTCTATGCGTTCTTTGAAACCTTTGGTGTGATCCACACTATCACCTCTGGCGGGCCGCAGCAGGCGACGACCATTCTAGTCTACAAGGTGTTCGCCGATGGTTTTGTCGGGCAGGACCTCGGCTCTTCTGCTGCGCAGTCGGTTATTTTGCTGGTCGTGGTCGGTCTGCTTACAGTCATACAGTTCAAGTTCATCGAACGCAGGGTGCATTACTGATGGCGGGGCGTGAACAACATGGCATGGTGCAGAAACGGGGCGTGGGCCATTGGTTCACCCATCTTGGGTTGATCATAGGTGTTCTGATTATCTTTTTTCCGATTTGGCTGGCTTTTGTCGCCTCGACCGTGACACAGCCAGAAATCGTGCACCCGCCAATGCCACTTTGGCCCGGCGACCAGTTTTTCAACAATTACCGTGATGCGCTGGTTTCCGGTGTGAATGCGCCGGTCGCGAAGATGCTTCTGAATTCCTTCGTCATGGCGATGGGGATTGCGCTTGGTAAAATTCTGATCTCGCTGCTGTCTGCCTTTGCGATTGTTTATTTCCGCTTTCCGGGGCGCAAAGTGTTCTTCTGGCTGATTTTCCTGACGCTGATGCTACCCGTTGAAGTGCGCATTGTGCCGACCTACGAAGTTGTTGCCGGCTTTGGCATGCTCAACAGCTATTCAGGGCTGATCTTTCCGCTGATCGCGTCTGCCACAGCAACTTTCCTGTTCCGGCAATTTTTCATGACGGTACCGGACGAACTGGCCGAGGCCGCGCGGGTTGATGGCGCACGTCCCATGCGGTTTTTTTGGGATATCCTTTTGCCAATGAGCCGCACAAATATTGCGGCCCTTTTTGTCATCCTCTTTATCTATGGCTGGAACCAATACCTCTGGCCGCTGCTGATCACGACTGACCCTTCAATGAACACCATCGTTATGGGTATCAAGCAGATGTTCCCGTCTGGCGATGATATCGCCGATTGGCCGGTCATCATGGCGACATCCATTCTGGCGATGCTACCGCCAATTATTGTCGTGATTTCAATGCAGAAACTATTTATCCGTGGGCTTGTGGACAGCGAGAAGTAACCAATGGCAACAGTCAAACTCAGCAACCTCAAGAAAAGCTTCGGCAAGACCGATGTTATTCATGGCGTCGATATCGATATTTCTGATGGGGAATTCATCGTGATTGTTGGCCCATCTGGATGTGGGAAGTCCACGCTTTTGCGTATGGTCGCGGGCCTTGAGACGGTCACAAGCGGCGAAGTGCAGATTAACGGCGCCGGCGTGAATGAGATGGAGCCAATGGACCGGAACATCGCGATGGTATTTCAGAACTACGCGCTTTATCCGCATATGAAGGTCTTTGATAACATGGCCTATGGGCTGAAAATTGCAAAAACCCCAAAGGCAGAGATCGCAGAGCGGGTTCAAAGTGCCGCGAAACTGTTGCAGCTTGAAGAGTACCTGATGCGCAAACCGCGCGAATTGTCCGGCGGCCAACGCCAGAGGGTCGCTATGGGTCGGGCGATTGTGCGAAAGCCAGATGTGTTTTTGTTTGATGAACCCCTGTCAAATCTTGATGCAAAACTACGTGTCCAGATGCGGTTGGAGATCAAGCAATTGCAACGTTCACTTGGTGTGACCTCGCTTTACGTCACGCATGATCAGGTCGAGGCGATGACGCTTGCGGACCGGATGATTGTGATGAACGGAGGTATCGCGGATCAGATTGGCGCGCCGCTTGAAGTTTATGCAAACCCGCAAACGGAGTTTGTCGCTGGATTCATCGGGTCTCCTGCGACGAATTTCTTGCCAGCGGCCCTTGTGTCGGGCGCACCTGCGGGGACAACCGTGGGCGTACGGCCAGAACATGCCACGCTGACAACTCCGGACCACGGCCTTGTAGAGGGGCAAGTCAGCTACAGCGAAGCGCTTGGTTCTGAAACGCTGGTGCATCTGAGGCTTTCCTCAGACGCAGCCTTTACTGTACGCCAAAACGGAATGGAGCCTGCGCCAGAGGAAGGCCATGCTTGTGGCGTTCTCTGGAACAGCAGCGACCAAATGCATTTCGGCGCGGACGGCCGACGTATCGCCACCCCATAGCTTTTGCAACTTGTTAAGCCGGGGTGGCTTGCGATTTACCACATTAACCAGCGCTGAACGAAAGCATTGTCGCGACGGATCATGTAGCGGCGCAACTCGTCCCCGATCAGGATCAAAATGGCAAAGGGCACGCTTAGCATCAGATGCCACGCTTCAAGCGGCGCGGTTCCGAAGAATACGTTGAAGGCAGGAACATAAGCGATCAGCGCAAGTAGCAAAAGCTCTGTCCCGATCCCAAGCCAGACGAGCCTGTTGCTGAACCAGCCAACCGTAAAAATGCTTTGCCGCCGTGTCCGGCAAATCAGAACGTCTGAGACCTGACAGATAATGATAGAGGCAAAGAAACCAGTGATCGCGGTACGATAGAGCGGATCACTGTTTGCCAGATCTTGCCCCCATTCCCAGCCACCGGCATATAGAATGACAAAGTAGCTGAAGAACCCGGCCGCGGCCTGAATCATACCGACAACCCCGTAGCTCATGATCAAGAGGTTTCGGGTCAGAAGCCGTTCCGAACGTTTGCGTGGCCCGCGTTTCATAACATCGGTTTCCGGCGGTTCCGCGCCAAGACCAAGCGCAGGGACGATGTCAGTACCAAGGTCGATACCCAGGATTAGGATCACCGTCAGCGGCAGCGGAATGTCGAGCAATACAAAAGCGATGAACGGCAGGATTTCCGGGATGTTGCTGGTCAGGATGTAGGCGACGAATTTCTTGATGTTGTCAAAGATCGTGCGACCTTCTTCAATTGCACTGACGATGGTGGCGAAATTATCGTCCATCAGAACCATGTTGCTGGCTTCCTTGGCGACGTCCGTTCCCATCAGGCCCATCGCAACACCCATGTCGGCGTTTTTAAGGGCAGGGGCGTCATTTACCCCGTCACCAGTGACGGTCACGGTTTCACCGAGGGCCTGCAAAGCCTGAACCACCTGCAGCTTCTGGGCAGGGGCAATACGGGCAAAAATGATTTCAGGTTCAGTTTTCAGAACGTTTTGCAAAGCACTGTCGCTCATCGCGCTAAGCTCGTCTCCCTGAACAACACGCCCGATGCCTGTGAACAGCCCAATTTGCCGACCAATGGTTTCGGCCGTCAGACCATAATCTCCTGTCAGCATAATGACGCGGATACCAGCAGAGCGGCAGCGTTCTAGTGCGACGGGCACTTCGGGGCGTGGCGGGTCAATCATGCCAACGAGCCCGATAAAGATGTACCCGTCTTCCGGAACCGCAGAGCCGTCCGATAGGCGTGATGCAAAGGCGAGACCACGTTCACCACGACCAGCCAGCGTGCGATAGTCATCAATGACATGGCTACGCCGCGAAGGGGTAAGTTCAAGGATTTCACCATTGATCATAACCCTGTCGCACATGTCGAGCACGACTTCGGGGGCGCCCTTCAGATAGGCTGTTGTCGCATCACTTTGCTTGTCGCTTACAATACTGATCATGCGTTTGGAGACAGAGCTGAAAGGTTCTTCAGAGATTTCATTTACATCAATAAGCGATCGTACATCTGCTTTATCGTTAGCAAAAAGCAAAAGGGCACCATCAGTAGCATCGCCTGAATACCCGACGTCCGTAAGGTAGGCGTTGTTGCAAATTGCCATGGTTCGCAAAAGCGGTTTCGAAATGGGGTCAGCAGTTAGCGCCGGGTCGTCCACCCTGTAGCTTTGCCTACCCAGAACGACCGTGTTCACGCCAAGCCTGTTCTGAGTCAGCGTTCCCGTCTTGTCAGTACAGATAACGGTGGTACTGCCAAGCGTCTCAACGCTTTCGAGGTTTTTGATCAAGGCATTCTTACGCGCCATGCGTCGACTGGCCATTGTCAAAGAAAGCGTCACGGTGGGCAACAACCCTTCCGGGACATTCGCAACTATAATGCCGATCGCAAAAATCAGGCTGGCGATTGCCCCATTGCCAATCGCGACACTGACGGCAAAGAAGGTCAACCCCAGAAAGATTGCGATTGCGCTGATCATCTTGATGAAGTGTTTAATTTCACGGTGAATTGGTGTTTCAGCGGCATCGGTCGCCTTGGTCAGTTCCACAATGCTGCCGATCTGCGTTGTCATACCCGTTTCACAAATAACAACACGGCCTTCGCCGCTTTGTACCAGCGTTCCGGAAAACACCATGTTCGGGCTTTCCATGATACTTTCATGGCTTTTGGCAGGGTCTAGCAGTTGCGGTTCGCTTTCGCCTGTCAGGCTGGACAGATCTACCTTGAAATGGCTTGCTGACAGCAAACGACCGTCGGCTGGCACCTTGTCGCCTTCATGCAGGACAATCACATCACCCGGAACCAATTCAGCACCTGGCAGCTCGCACGGGGCTCCATCGCGCATTGTTGTAACAATGGACGGCATCATTTTTTTGAAGCTGTCCATTATTTTTTCGCTTTGATGTTCTTGGAGGTAGGTAAAGGTCGCGTTTAAAAACACGACAGCAATAAGCGCGATTGCGATGTAAAGATTACCCTGTCCAGGATCGAGCCGTTCGGCTGTCAACGCGAGCCCGCCGCCCGCGAGCAATAAAAGCGCGAAGAAATTTTTGAATTGCCACAGGAACTTGACGATCTCAGGTGTGGATTTGCCAACCTGAAGTTCGTTGCGCCCATATTGCGCTAGCCGAGCCTGGGCTTCGGCAGTGCTAAGCCCGTCGTCAGATGTCCTAAGCCCATCCTTGACTTCGTTGATTGGACGGCTTTGAAGCGGAATATCTTTCAGCAAGTCGAACTCCATTCATCTTGAATACAGACCCTGTGACGGCGCGTATTTTCATTTCATAAGCTCTCTTTGTAACAACTAATCCGAAGAAGAACTTTGTGCTCGATCAAGTTCGAAGCACACAAAATTGGTTTAAGATGAACTAATAATTTCTAATGTTAACGTATCGCAGACAGGCGGAAACGTTGCGGCGAATTATGACTTTTGTCATAGCCAACATTGTTGTTCTTGCCAGGGTTTTTCTTGATCTGGCTCATGTTGTGTTTTTGAATTCGGTGCTAGCATTTCTGCAAGTCATTTAACGAAACAAACAAAAGACGGGACGGGCTGAGATGTCCAGCTCTGCTTGGACATGGTTTGGCGCGTAAACGCAGTGTCTGACCAAACTGAGCCTGAATGGGGGAAGTATGCAAATTAAAGATTATCTAAAGATTGAGAAAGCAACCAATATCAGCCGATCTGAGGTTGGTCGTCTTGGCACGGCAATAATTTTTGTTGTCGGTGTCATGATTTACACTGGTTCAAAGTTTGCGCATGTTGAGCAGTCTTACCTGCTCGTCGCTGCGGCGGTGATCGGGGCGTATATGGCGATGAATATTGGTGCGAATGACGTCGCCAATAACGTTGGCCCGGCAGTTGGTTCCTTTGCCCTGACTTTGACGGGCGCTATTATGATCGCGGCCATATTTGAAGCTTTAGGTGCCATCGTTGCTGGCGGGGACGTCGTTAAAACAGTTAAAAACGGCATCATTGACCCGGCGAACCTTGCCAATACGGATGTTTACGTATGGGTCATGATGGGCGCGCTTATGGGGGCGGCGATTTGGTTAAACGCCGCCACATGGCTTGGAGCTCCGGTTTCGACAACGCATTCGATTGTTGGCGGTGTTATGGGAGCTTCAATCGCTGCAGCGGGTTGGGATATCATTAACTGGGGATCAGTCAGCAATATCGTCCTGAGTTGGGTCATATCGCCGGTCACCGGGGGGGTCGTCGCTGCTGGGTTTTTGTACGCGTTGAAAAAACTCGTCTTTTTCAAAAAGAACCCGGTGGACCATGCACAAAAGGTTGTACCGGTTATGATTGCGATCATGGCTTGGGCCTTTACGACTTACATTGCGCTCAAAGGTATCAAGCATCTTGTCAAAGTCTCTTTCCCTTCCGCTGTCGCGGCGGGAGTAATCGTTGCCGTGATCGCTTATCTTATCGTGCGTCCCATGATCAGGAAAGCTTCGCCAAGACTTTCTGCCGACAGGGATGGCGTGAATCGATTGTTCACAATCCCCTTAATTTTTGCAGCCGCGCTGCTAAGCTTTGCGCACGGTGCGAATGACGTCGCAAATGCTGTCGGGCCATTGGCGGGCATTGTCGATGTTCTGAGCGCCGGAGACGGCGGCGGAAAAGTTGCCATTCCGCTTTGGGTGATGATCATCGGAGCACTTGGTATCTCGGTGGGGCTGGCGCTGTTCGGCCCAAAACTGATCCGCACGGTTGGCTCTGAAATAACAGAGCTGGATAGATCCCGCGCATTCTGCATCGCGCTTTCAGCAGCCATCACGGTGATTGTCGCCAGCCAGTTGGGTATGCCTATCAGTTCGACACATGTCGCACTGGGTGGTGTTTTTGGTGTTGGTTTCCTGCGTGAATTCCTTGACCAGCGGCTTGGGAAGGTCGTTGAAGACGTGCTGGCGCTTCATGAAGGTCAGCCGGATTTCGTGCAAGCCGAAGCCGTGCTCAGGGATTTCCAGAATGCTCCTGTGGAAGACAAGCAACAATTGTTGGAAAAACTGAAAAAAATGGGTCCTGAAGCGGTGATTTCAGCCGCGCAACGCAAAGAATTGCAAAAGGCTTTGAAACGACAGTTGGTCAGCCGAAAGTCGTTGCTGAAAATCGCGTCGGCTTGGATCATTACCCTTCCGGTGTCTGCGGTTCTAGCGGCATTGTTCTACTTCGCATTGCGTGGAATGATGTTGCCATAGGCTGCAGGGGTTTAGCACATGAAAAAATATAGTCTTCCTGTCGCAATTGGTGTTCTGGTTATCGGGTTCTGGTTTAGCCCCGATTTCCAGCAGATCGCTGCGGGTGTTGCGATCTTTTTGTTTGGCATGCTGATGCTGGAAGACGGCTTCAAGCTGTTCGGTGGTGGCTTTCTTGAAAACATCCTTGAACGAGCGACCAGTTCGGTTCCGAGATCGCTAGCCTTTGGAATTGTGTCTACAACCTTTATGCAGTCCAGCTCGCTGGTATCGGTAATTACGATTTCGTTTCTGAGTGCGGGGCTTATCAGTCTGCTGGCGGGGGTTGGTATCATATTTGGTGCCAACATAGGCACGACGACGGGTGCATGGCTTATAGCTGGATTTGGTCTGAAGGTTAAAATATCGGCCTATGCGATGCCAATGCTGGCGGTCAGTATTATACTGGTCTTTCAGAAATCAAAATACCTGCGTGGCGCAGGCTTTGCGTTAGCGGGGTTGGGGTTTCTCTTTCTGGGCATTCACCACATGAAAGAAGGGTTTGAAACCTTCAAGGACCAATTTGATCTTACCCGTTTTGCGCTGACAGGCTTGCTGGGTTTGGTTGTCTATACGGCTGTCGGAATGACAGCGACTGTTGTCATGCAATCAAGCCACGCAACTATGGTTCTGATCATTACCGCACTGGCGGCCGGTCAAATCTCATATGAAAACGCGCTTGCACTTGCAATCGGGGCAAACATCGGCACCACGATTACTGCTATCATCGGATCGCTAACCGCAAATTTTCAGGGCAAGCGGCTGGCATTGGCACATCTGATCTTCAACCTTTTAACCGCAGGCGTTGCCTTGATTTTTATCAGCCCGTTGCGGGATGCTGTTGACTGGGTAAGTGCGAATGTCGGCATTTCAGATACTGATTTTGCGCTAAAACTTGCCGTGTTCCACACTATTTTCAATGTGCTCGGCGTTGTTTTGATGCTGCCAACACTACGGGCTCTGATCAGATTTCTGGAACGCGTCATCAAAGAGCCGGCTTTGGATCTGAGTAAACCAAAGTATCTTTCCGAGGCTGTTGATGAATTTCCACAAACGATTGAAATTGCTCTGAGGAAAGAGGTGAAACACTTATACGATAATGCCGTTGAACTAATCACTCACGGTTTAAACATTCATCGGCACGATCTTTTTTCAACCAAAGACGTCGCAAAAACAGTGGCGGAAAGCCGTGCGCAGATCGAATTCGACATTGATGAAAAATATGAACACAGGGTCAAAACCCTATATACTGCGATCGTTGAATTTTCGACGCGTGCGGGCTCCAAGAACCTGCCACACGACGTAATGGACCGGGTTTATATTTTGCGCGACGTTGCCGGTCAGATCGTACGGGCAGTGAAAGCGGTTAAACACCTGAGGCGAAATACCACGATTTATACATCCACGCCTAAAGGCGCGGCAAGTGATCTTTATAACGGGCTTCGTACAGAGATCGGGCGTATTCTGGCGGAAATCCAAAGGCTTGACCTCGCAGAACCCGAAGACAGAAGCCAACTTTGGCTGGACGAAGAAGCGGCACAGGTCGAAAGTGACTCGGTCAATTCTACGCGCGTGGTTGAAGAGCTGATCCGCGAAGGTCAGATGGACGCTGATGCAGCGACGTCTTTTCTGAATGATTCTGGATACGCCTACAGCGCCATGCGTAATCTGCTTGGTGCAGCGCGTGCATATTACATTCAGCCCGACAGTGCGATGGCAGAGGTCGAGCGTATTCTGACGCTGGATGAAGAAGAAGTTGAAGCAGTTGTTTCTGACGTCGCAGTTGCAAAATAACGCTGCGAAATTTGATTTGCTACAAAAGTGTTGCGCGGTGCCTGCAAGGTGGGCGAAACACAAAGATAATGGGAGTGACCGACAAATGGGCCTAGAAAAATATGCAAATAAGATCGACGAATATTTCGCGCGTCTGGAAGATGGGAAGGCAAAGAAGATTAAACCCAGCCATGTTCTGAAAGTTATCTCTAAGCTTCAGAAAAAGGAGCAAGGGCTCGTTCAAGAGATCGAAGCGACCGAAAAAGATTCAAAGAAAGACAGGTTGAAGCGCAAGGTGCTGATCGCACGCGAGCACATCAAACGGGCCGAATTATTGTTGGATAAAATTACACCCCCTGTAAAATGATCGGCCAGTTTCCTGAGATGTCTTGGCGTTGCTGAGACATCGCAGCCGATTGCACATATTGAAATTCGATTGTTATCTGTTCAGAACACTGTTTCTGGTAGGCCCGGATAGTCGGCATTCGAAAGTGCAAGATGATTAAAGAAGACCCCTTATGGCGAAGAACGCCCCCTGCGATTTTCCCTGTTTGTCTGGGTTTCATGGGGCTCGGGCTTGGTTGGCGTAACGCGTCCGATGTACTGCCCATTGCGCATGAAATCGGTGATATTCTGCTTGGGCTAAGCTGCGCCTACTATCTTTATTTTCTAGCCTTTTTTCTTCGAAAGTTTGCAACGCGACCCAGAGTACTGCTGGAAGATATGAAGAGCCCACCAGCGCGGGCAGGGGTGGCGGCGGCGGCCATGGCGATGATGCTGCTTGCAGCGGCGCTTCTACCCTTTGGAATATCGGCCCCCTATATTTGGTGGGCCGGGGTTATCATGCAAATCGGAGCGAGCGCGATTGGATGCTATGCGATCTGGTGCGATCCGCCTGAGATCAGAGAGTTTACAACATTTCAGTACCTTACCTTTGTTGGACCAGTTGTTGGGCCAGTTGCTGGAATACCGCTTGGCTATGTGACTGAGAGTATTCTGCTGGCGCTGGCAGCACTCGTGCCATTCTCTATCATAACGGTTGGCTACGCTCTGCGAATGCTAAGAACCCTGCCGCCGGTTCGCTTACGCCCGTCGCTGGCGATTTTTCTCGCGCCGAATTGTCTGTTTGCTCTTTGTTTTGGTTCACTCGGAATTGACTGGGCGTTTCAGCTGTTTTTCTGGATCGTTGAATGCGTGGCGTTCGGCCTGCTCCTCATCACGCCGTGGATGGTCGCGGGTGGGTGGAGCCCGGTCTGGGCAGCTTTCACCTTCCCCATAGCGATCTTTTTACAAGTTCAGGTGCTGGCCGTTGGCAAAGGTATGGGGCTTTTGGGTCTTGTTGGAATTTACGCAGGTCTGATAGTCGGAACGCCATTGATTCTATATGTCGTTTATCGCTCGACCATGTCTTGGGTAACGGGCGAGTTGGCGGAAAACACTGGAGCGGCAACAGCCTGAAGGTATTTTCGAAAAGCAGTAACTTTAAAAACCTGCTTCTTGAACAGAGCCCAACACGTCAATTCTTGGAAAATTCTTTTCGAATTGCGGCGGTAGAGTTTCCAAGGGTCGGAACGGCCATTGCATTCGCCTCTTCTGATTCACGTGCAAACTGGATCGGTGGGGCAGGGATCGAAACTGTTTCGCCCATTGAGTTTGGCACATGGCGTCGGCGCAGCGCTTTATGAGCCATCAGGTCTTCGACGGTGTTAAGGGCACCAAAGGCAATTGACGCTTCTGTAAGAAGATTGCGCAATTCTGCAGCAGTCATTGCTGATAATACCTGATTGATCTCTTGGTCCAGCACACCCCGGTTTTCAACGCGTTTTGTGTTGTTTGAAAACTGTGGGTCAGATCCTAGCGAGGGTGTCTTTAACACGACCTCACAGAACCTTTGCCATTCGCGCTCATTCTGAATGGAAATGATCGTCTTCGCCTTTTCAAGAGTTTCATAAGCCCCATAGGGCGCAATTGAGGGGTGTTGAAGCCCCTGACGTGTTGGCGCCCCCGCACCATATTCGGCGTGGATCAACGGCACGGTCATCCATTCTGCGGCAACATCGAACAACGACAGTTTTACACCAGAGCCTTTCCCGGTGACCCCCCGTTTTATAAGCGCTTCAAGAATACCAGCGTGCGCGGTCATTCCTGCGCCAATATCGCATACGGAAACGCCGATCCGGCCTAATTCATTTGGTCCACCCGAAACTGAAACGAGGCCGGTCTCACCCTGCACGAGAAGATCATAGGCTTTCATGCCCTGCATTTCCAGAGAATCCCCATAGCCGGAAATATCGCAAGTAATCAGGCGTTTATTCCTTAAGCGTAAAGTTTCAGAATCCAAACCCGCACGTGCTAAGGCGCCTGGCGCAAGGTTTTGGACAAAAACATCGGCCTTAGCGATCATCGAAAGGATCAGCGCATGATCTTCCGGGTCTTTGAAGTCGAGCACGACAGATTCTTTTCCCTGGTTGGTCCAGAGAAAATAAGAACTGTCGCCTTTGGCGGCGGTGTCGTAACCACGGGCAAAATCACCCACGTCACGTTCAATTTTGATAACTCTGGCGCCGGCATCAACCAATCGCGCCGTGCAAAGCGGGGCTGCGACCGCCTGTTCAATTGAAACAACAAGAAGACCATCGAGCGGGCGCATCAAAAGCTCCTCGGAAGGCCGAGCACTTTCTCTGCCAGAAAACTGAGGATCAGATTGGTCGAAATTGGCGCGATCTGATAAAGCCGCGTTTCCCTGAATTTTCGCTCAATGTGGTATTCTCGGGAAAAAGCGTATCCCCCGTGCGTTTGCATGGCGGTGTCACCCGCGCGCCAGCTTACCTCGGACGCCAGCATCTTGGCCATGTTTGCCTCGGCCCCGCAGGGCTTGCCTGCATCATACAAAAGTGCTGCACGCTCAACCATCAGCGCGGCCGCTTCGGTTTCAGCGTAGTTTCGCGCGATCGGAAATGCGACACCCTGGTTCGCACCTATCGGGCGGTCAAACACAACGCGGTCTTTTGCATAGGCAGTTGATTTATCGATGAAATATCTGGCGTCGCCAACACATTCTGCTGCGATCAGGATACGCTCGGCATTCATACTGTCCAGAATGACACGCCATCCGCCGCCTTCCTGCCCAAGCAGGCACTCAGCCGGGATGATCAGATTGTCGAAAAACAATTCGCACGCGTGGTGGTTAATCATCGCGTCTATCGGGCGGACGTCTAAACCATTGCTTCGCGCTGCACGCAGATCAACAAGAAACGCAGATAACCCGTCCGTTTTCCGGGCGACTTCGTCACGCGGAGTCGTACGCGCCAAAAGCACCATCAGATCGGAATGCTCAACCCGACTTATCCAGACTTTTTGCCCATTTATCGACCAGCCTTCATCTACGCGCTTCGCCTGTGTGCGCAGAGACGTCGTGTCCGTACCAGAGGTTGGTTCTGTCACGCCAAAGCTTTGAAGACGTATCTCGCCGCTGGCAATCTTTGGAAGCCATTTTTCTTTCTGTGCGTCCGAACCGTGCCGAAGTACGGAACCCATAACGTACATCTGCGCATGGCACGCGCCGGCATGTGCGCCGCAGCGCGAAACGGTTTCCAGAATTGTGCAAGCCTCAAGCAGGCCCAGCCCGGAACCACCGTATTCCTCCGGGATGAGTGCGGTTAAGAACCCGGCCTGCGTCAGGGCGTTTACAAATTCAGTTGGGTATCCATCCTTTTTGTCGAGTCTGCGCCAATAGTCCTCTCCAAACGTATTACAAAGTTTGGTGACTGAACTTACTATTTCCTGCAATTCGTCCTGCCGGTTACTCAAGAGCATAATGCGTCAACCCCGTCTGATGATGGACTCGAACACAGCGGCCCAGATATGTTCACGATTTCCTTGGTTTAAACCATATCAGCCGTGGAATTGAAACTGCGCAACCTAAAACCCAAGACACATGCGAAGGTTTTGTACAGTGCTGCATTAGAGTTGGAGAAGGTGGTGCACCCGACTGGATTCGAACCAGTGGCCTCTGCCTTCGGAGGGCAGCGCTCTATCCAGCTGAGCTACGGGTGCCTAGGTGGGCGGTTTAGGGCAAAGTTTTCGTCACTGCAATCAGTTTGTGGCTTCACTGATGTAGGTTATGCATAAGCCGATCAATTCGCAAGCCGTGGGTTAAAACACCGAATTGGAGCGGGCTAAGTGCCGGGTTCAGAGGTGAGGGGTCAGAACGTTTGAATCTTGTCGGGGAGTGGTGGCGGCGTGCCGGGGGTGAAAAGTTTGGGGATGGCCACCCATTCAAAAGCGCGATGGTCCGGAATACAATTTGTGCGAAAGGATTCATAAACCATAAATGTCTGGCACTTCGTCAGCACTGCTTTGATAGAAATGAAGGAACCGTTTATCTGCCTCTTGCACCCATACCTTTTGTATTGTGTCGACACCTTCTGTGATTTCCAAAGTCGACAATCTCTGCACACGAAACCAACGACGGGTATTCGCAGACTTCGTGTTTCAACACATGGCAGTGCTTTCACAGAGCTGACAATGCGAACTTGTTACTCCAATTGTCAGCAATCGACCCAATCGGGTAGCTCGAACAGGCCATAGCAAACTACCGCTCTGCACCCTTAGCTGGCTTTTTTCGTTTCCTGAAGCCGACTGTCTCTATGCGCAAACAGCGGACTTTCGGCACGGCGCGATATTAGTTGATTGCTTAAGTCAAAAGTGACCTTGGAGATATTGTTGAAAGATGAGGAATAAACCCAGCGACTTACCCGTTAGTGAAGAAGGTTGGTGCGACAACATGTTGCACCGCAACAAGGGAGGAAGTTCGGAATGACTACTGAGGGCGAAAACAAGAATAACCAGCGCACCCAATTCCTAGAGAAGCCCGAAACAGCGGATATGGCTGTAGAAGGGTGCACGGTTAACAACGACAGGCGAGGTTTTTTGCGTGGTGCAGGACTGGCAACTATGTCAGCCGCAGTTGGTATGGTGATCCCGTTCCATCGTAACATCCCTCAAGGTTTCATTCCGGCCGCAATGGCGCAGGAAAACGTTCTTATGGGCAAAGATGGTCTGACCTTACTCAATGATCGCCCGGTCAATGCCGAAACCCCGCCGGAGCTGCTCGATGACGCAATCACACCAACAAACAGGCACTTCATCCGTAACAATGGCCTGCCGCCGGAAGACATGAGTGCCGAAGGATGGACACTGACCGTTGATGGGTTCGTGGACAATCCGATGGAGATGAGCATTGCTGCGCTGAAAGACAATTTCGAAGTCGTTACAATGGCTTTGACCGTTGAGTGCGGCGGCAACGGGCGGGCATTTTTTGACCCGCCCGCAAGCGGAAACCAGTGGACCCTTGGCGCTGTGGCCTGTTCCGAATGGACCGGCGTGCGGTTGAAAGACGTGCTCGCCAAGGCTGGTGTTCAGTCGAATGTCGTATACACGGCACATTTCGGGGCAGACAGCCACCTTTCAGGAGAGGAAGGGAAACTGCCGATTTCTCGCGGCATGCCGATTGCCAAAGCTATGACCGACAATATCCTGATCGCATTCGCCATGAACGGAGAAGATCTGCATCCAATGAATGGCGCGCCACTGCGGCTGGTGGTTCCGGGATGGCCGGGCTCTTGTTCGCAGAAGTGGTTGCGCCGGATCGAGCTGCGTGATCAGGTCCATGACGGGCCGAAGATGACCGGAAAAGCTTATCGCGTTCCGGCCTATCCGGTCTCACCGGGCACCGATGTTCCCAAAGAGGATTTCGTGATCATAGAACGTATGCCAGTGAAGTCGCTGGTCACCTTCCCAGCAAATGGCGCCGAGAGTGGTAAAGAGACCGAGGTGCGCGGACATGCCTGGTCGGGTGATCGCATGGTTGACAGCCTTGATATCTCGATTGACTTCGGCGCGACCTGGCAGAGCGCCAGCCTTGATGCACCGGTAAACAGCGGTGCATGGCAAAACTGGCGGGCCAATGTGACCTTCCCACAGGCTGGTTACTACGAAGTCTGGGCGCGCGCGACCGACAGTGCGGGCGAAGCACAGCCCTTTGCAATTAACTGGAACCCGAAGGGCTATCTCAACAATACCATGCACCGGGTTGGATTGCGTGTAAGCTAGTTTATCGGCGGCGGTGTTTCTCACCGCCGCGCACATTCCCGGAAAGAGGAACCTTAAGATGCGCATCACGGCGATCGGAACAGGTCTGGCCTTGTGCCTTGGTGTTTATGCATTTCCAAGCGTAGGTCAGGAAATTTCCGAAGTGATAGCAAATGCAGACCCGGCTGTGGGCGAACGCCTGTTCAGGCAATGCAAGGGCTGTCATACGGTCGATCAGGGCGGCAGAAATAGAGTCGGACCAAACCTCTACGGTGTTCTGGGCCGGTCGGTCGCGACATCCGAAGGTTTCCGTTATTCCTCGGCTCTGCGCGACTTTGGTGGGGAATGGTCGTTGGACCGTTTAGCGGCCTTCCTTGAAAACCCGCGCAAAGCGATACCGGGAACGCGCATGAGCTATCGCGGATTGTCCGATATTGCCGAGAGAGCAAACATTATCGCCTTTCTCAACACTATGAGCAATGAGCCACGACTGTTCAGTGAAGCGGGTGTCGACGCAGCGGAAGGGGAAACCGATGTTCCGGCAGAGGATTTTGGTCAGCTCGTGATCGCAGAGGGGGTGGAAGAGACATTCTACACCTGCACCGCCTGCCATTCCGAAATGATCGTCGCCCAGCAGGGCAAAACCCGCGAAGGTTGGGACGAACTTCTGGAATGGATGGTCGAGGAGCAGGGAATGGGGGAGCTTGCCGAAGCAGACAGGAACACGATCCTCGACTACCTCGCCGAGCATTACAACACTGACCGGCCCAATTTTCCACGCCCCTAAAGGGCGCACTACTCAGGCGCAGGGCAGTGCGGTTTGCGTCGCAGAACGGACCACGGCCATCATTTCCTCGGATTCTGTTCCTTCGCGGGTATATTCTTCGAGCAGCAGTAAGATTGCTGCGAATTTTCCGGCGTCCATTCCTTGCGCTAGCATTGAATAGTGGGCCGCACCGGACGACCAGACATGGACATGCATTTCGCTGGATATGATTTGTAAATCTGGTGTTTTGGAATGTGCGCCAACCGTAAGCCGGCAGCCATTTACACCGCTATAATGGAAGTAGATCTCGCCTGTAGGCGACGTTGCAACATCAACAAAGGTGAGATTGGCAGAAGAAAGGTCAGGCTGGTGTCCGACCCACTGAGCGACGGTGCGGATTTTGTGCGTAGTCTGTTCTACCGAATACTGACGATCGAGGAAGCTTTGATGCCAGTCGAGCGGTGATTGTTCCGCTTTGCCCTGGCCAAGCAGAGTGAAACCCAACCCGAAAGCCATGATCGCAAGCACGGCGGCCAGAGCACCAACACGCCAATGCCCCTGCTTGACAGGGAGGGCATTCTTCGCAGGGTTTCCCGATCGAAGCGGCTTCAATGCGGTCGAGATCTCGCGCAGATCTGCAAGTGCAGCCTGCAATGCAGGTTCCTCGCGCAAACGCGCTTGCAAAGCACGGACTGCCGGCCTGTCAAGTTCGCCGTCGTGGAGGGCATTCAAAAGCTGCCAATCGTGATCGCTTAAACTCATTTCTCAGTCGCCTTATCAACCACAGTTTTCTCCGCATCCCGGAATCCGCCAACAACTTTGCGCAGCGCACTCCGTGCTCGGCTGACCCGGCTCATCACCGTGCCGTGGGCGACCCCGATTACTTCTGCGGCTTCCGCATATGTCAATCCGCTAATATCCACCAGAAAAAGAATTTCACGTTTTTCCGGGGGCAATTTTTCGAATGCGATCCGGATTAGAACATCCCGCGACACATCCGTTGAACCGCATATATCATTAGAGAAACGTTTCTCGCGGCTCTGATATTCCATCCGGACCCTGCGGCGGCGCAATTCATCCAGATGAAGATTGCGGATGACACGAAACATCCATGGCCGCAGATCCCGAAGTTTAGCGGGGCGACTATCTGCACGGAGAGTGCGTTCGATTGCATCTTGGACAAGATCCTCGGCATCGCTCGAATGCGAACTGATATAGCGTGCGTAAGCGCATAATTCCGGCAGCAAAATCTCGAGTTGAGTCAATGAACCCATATTTAGATACTGCCCCAAGAGAACTCTGTGGTCAAAGGTTCCGGAAGAAACCATGCGTCCGGATCGCAAGAAGACTGCTCTTATCTCGCTTTTTTCAAAGGTCTGCATTGGGCTGTGCACTAACAGCGCGGTGACACATGCAGGTTTGGAACAACCGTTCTCCCAAGGTGATCCTGGCCCGATGTAGGCAGTCTTGGCGCCGACAGCGACCGCCATGCTGGCTCGCTTCAAACGTCAAAGGAGAGAATTTATTGTTGGTCGAAATTCCATATTGGCTAACAACGTTGTCATTTCACCGGTTCGCCGAACCTATCAAGTAGGTGAATTCAGTAAGGTGAGCCCTGTTGAATGCACCGACCTGCTCGAGAATATCCTGATTGGTGTCACGAAACCTGTCACCTGCTTCCGGCGAGTCATAGTGGATAACAACAATTTCATCGGGTGTTGGAATTCCTCTCGCGCTGTGGACGCTTAAAAACCCTTCTGTTGCCCAGTGATCTTCTCGGGTTGAGCCGGCTGCGCTAAGCGCTACCTGATCTCCATACCGCTGATCCGGGTCGGTGTTGTTATAGTGGCTAAGCTTCAGAATGTATTGCCTGTCAGCAACTGAAGAACTTGCGTCGTCCTCTGGATTCCAAACCAAACGGCCTTCGAAAACGGCAATCTCTTGCGCTCCGGGATACAGGTCGGCCAGTTGTGCTCTGCTACCGCTGATTTGCAATATGGGCTGCTCGCACGATAAAATGGCGAAGCGGTTGGGTAACTCCAAATCCAGATTGCCTTGCTGCATCATGATGTTCCCTTCTCGCTCAAGAGAACATTTGAGGTTTTCGATTGCTGACATTTCCAATGTGTCGCCGTCTTTAAGCAAACTGACGACACCTATTGGTGCAGCTTCAACCGTAGATGCCGACAACAGGATGATACCGGAAACGACTATAGGCTTCAGATAAGTCATATTATTTATCCTTTTGACTCGCCACTAATGAACACACGATGGCTATTGAAGACGTCGGTCGGCAGAACATTTGGCTCGGTTTTCAGCATTTGGATCGCTGCAATAGGCTGTTGAATAAACACAGTCGGATGTGCTGGCTCCGGCAGGCTTGGGGCATGGCCGTGAAATGTAGCAGTAAAATGCGTGGCATCCCAATGGTAAGACACTTCTGCAACTTTGCTGTTGTTATGTAAAAGCCCAAACCGCATTTCCCCGTCCATCGTATCACGGATATCGGCGCTTTCGAGAGTCACTTCATAATTCATATCGTTTCCTTTTCGGCGTGGTGGACGATTGATATGTCGTCTTCGATGGAATAGGTATTGTCCAAATGTGAGGCAGAATGGATAGTTTTTAATCCGTGAAAAATTGGGATGATTTACGCTTCTTTCGTGCTTTGGTTGGCGCTCGCTCCATCCGCGCAGCAGCAGCAGATTTACAAACAACGCATGCCACCGTTTCGCGCCGTGTTCGCACGCTAGAAGAAGAACTCGGGAACACATTGTTTGAGCGCGGTAGAGACGGTTTCAAGCTGACCGAATTTGGCCGCAAAATTCAGACATTTGCTGATGCCGTCGCTGATAACACCTCAGCGATAGACCGGCTCTCGTTTGCTCAGGGGGGCAGTTTGGCCGGACCCCTTCGTCTGTCATTGCTGGAGGATTTATACACGTTTGCCTTGCATGATCACATTGACGAATTCATGACACAACACCCGATGATCAAACTGGAGCTAATAACGACAGCGGAATTAAGTAACCTTAATCGCCGCGAAGCAGATGTGGTCATCCGCCTTACTCAAAGCCCCCCTGAATATACCTACGGTCGAAAAGTTGCAGAAAGCCCCTTGGCTGTATACGCATCGCAGTCTTATCTTGATAACCGTCCCTCTCTTGATCGGTGGATTGCGTTGGATTATGCACCAACACTGGCGCCGTATATTCCGGCTAGGCCCGCTTTTCTGTCACCCTCTTTATCTGTCGTCGCAAGCGTGTTGCGGCACGGTCAGGGGATTGGACTGCTTCCATGTTTTATAGGAGAAAAGGACCCTGATTTACGGCGCCTGCTAGAATTCGACTTGATTGCCGATCTGCAGATATGGGTTCTTACCCACCAAGACCTTCGCCATAACCCGCGGGTTCGTGCATTGATAGAGCATCTCTACAGTTCCTTTTCACAAATCCGGAATGTTATTGAGGGCACGATACCTGTTTAATTCGGATATGGCGTGTTGCTGATGATCTTTTGTGTCAGTTCGAAGAAAACCACGGTCGCATTGTTCGCACACCCGCAGTCGGGTGAATGTGTCGCGAATGCTTGTAGTTGGTGTAATTCAGACCAAGGTATTATAAAGTAGGCAGTGCGCGTCTCCTCATTCTCGGTCTATAGTTTCGAGCAGGAATTTAGGGAGTGGCTTTATTGAGCCTCAATTCTTAAATACAACTCTGTTCGTGGCTTCGCATCGAAATTATCTAAATAATTCAGACAACTAGATTTTGAAAGCAAGACATCGTCTCCAACTTCGGAGGGCAGCGCTCTATCCAGCTGAGCTACGGGTGCCTAGGCGGGCGGTTTAGGGCAAAGTTTTCGTCACTGCAATCAGTTTGTGGCTTCACTGATGTAGGTAATGCATAAGCCGATCAATTCGCAAGCCGTGGGTTAAAACACCGAATTGGAGCGGGCTAAGTGCCGGGTTCAGAGGTGAGGGGTCAGAACGCTGCTGGTGTGGCGCTGCTGTGCCGGGATATCGGTGCTTATGAAAAGTTGGCAACGTCACTCAGCGAGTCTCTTAGCGCGTCGGCTCCTAGTAGAATGTAAATGATGACAGAAACTGCTAACGCAAAAGGTAGTGAGGACGCGGCGGCGACTGAGTGTTCTTGCCTCTGTTACAAAACGAGAGTGATGCTGTCTTTGCCAAGCGTAAGTGGGCCATCCCAGTTTTCGCGCACGGCGTTTTCCCAATGAGACTCCTTAAAATCGGGGTCGCCGTCCGGCACAAAATGGTTCAGGGCCAAATGCTTAACACGCGCGTTTCGGGCAATACGGCCAACGTCCTCGGCACTTGTGTGACTGCGCAGGATATGCGCTCGCAGGCGTTCGTCACCATTCGTCATACGCGCACAAAGGGCTTCGACACCGGGCAGGAGCATTGCCTCGTGCACCAGCAGATCTGCGCAGTCGGCAAATTCGATCATGCCGTCCATGAACGCTGTGTCCCCCGAAAGAACAACGCTTTTGCCAGATGCTTCAAAACGTAAGGCATAGCTCTCTGCAATAGGCGGGTGGATATTTCGCATTGCAGTTACCTTTAGCCCGTCATGACTGTGGATGACGCCTTCCTTGAGCGTTTGAAGCTTTGCAAGGCTTTCAAGGTCGCATCGCCCCTCGTCCGTGATGCGCAAATCAATATCATACTGCATGGAGCTCAGGAAACCGTGCCAATATTCCGCCAAACCGGCTGGCGCTATTACCGGGATTTTTCGTGCCAGCCCCGCAACCCAGGCCGTATGAAAAAACGGACCAAGTTCAAGGTAATGGTCTGAATGAAGATGCGTTATGAAGATCATATCAATGTCGGTAAGCGTAACGCCCTGATCGCAAATGCCCCTTGTGACGCCAAGTCCGGCATCAACCAGAATGGTCTTGCCCCCCATTCGCAACAATATTGATGTTGGCATGTTTGAGCCTGGGCGGATTGCCGGTCCGCCTTTCACGCCCATCAAAGTTACGCTTGCGTCCATTTCTACGACCCGCCCTCTGGTATTGTTCCTGGTATTGATATCCGTTTTGTAGCTTGGTCGGAATAAGCCAGCTGTCAGGAAAGCACGTTTATTCGAATTCGACAATCAAAGGAAAATGATCTGATGCGCGGTGGGCTTTTTCAGAGGTGATTACCTTCGCCCGAACAACGCGCCGACTTAGGCTGGGCGAGGCAAAAACATAGTCGATCCGCCGAAAAACCTTGCGGGTGTGATCTGCCTTAATACGGCTTGGGTGTGTCCACTGATCTGGTCCGGACGTAGCCGCAAAGACATCCGTAAACTCGCGGTTCAGCATGTCTGTCACCTCGTAGTTCAATTCAAACTCTGTCGCATCATCCGCGTAAGTGTCACTTCGGCTGATAGCATTCATATCGCCGACAAAAAGTTGATCCTGAAATCCGCATTGGTATGCCAGAATGCATCCAAGTTCTTTAACACGGTGTGTTTCTGAAAAGGCATGCAGATGCGCATTGCAGATCGAAATCTTTCCAACGGGTGTTTCCAGCATCACAGAGATTGCCGCAGATTGAAACTGACAATCCGGGAACCGGTAGACCTTGCTGATTGGGTAGCGTGAAAAGACGATGACATTGTAACGCTCACCGTCTTCGTAAATGGCAGCCTCAGCCAAGGCATAGTAGGGTAGTAAAAGTGCCTTGGAAAATCTTTTAGCAAGTTCAGGGCTTTCAAAATGATTTGCTTCCTGAAGGGCGAGTATGTCTGGGGCGCAATCCTGGACGGTTTCCAGAATGCTGTTGAGGCGCTCCTCACCGTTTACCTTCGCAAGCCCGCCACAGAGGATGTTATAAGTCATGACTTTCACGGCTTAGACTTTGTGTTTAAATTTGTTTGTTGTTTTCGTTCATCCCTAGGTGATCAAGCGGGTATTTCCCTAAATCGACAATCTGGTGCATGGCGTGTTCTTGGTCTTTCCGGCAGTTTTAATCGTTCGAACGGCTCTTGCAATGAAAACTCACCTTAACAGGGATAGAGGTTTTGATGACGTCACCCGAAGGGTTTATGCCCTAATCCTATGTTCCATCAGGCGGTCGTAAAACGGCTGGTGGTGTTCCAGATAGCGCTGCATATCAGGTGCCTTTTGGGCCAATTCGGCAAAAGTTTTCTTCTTCCTTTCATTCTCGTCCTTGTCCAGCGGGCGAATAGATCGTGATGTCGTCACATCGCCGTGCCATGCGCCGACCTGTTGCCAGTCTTCCGGTGGTTTTGTGCCCCATTCAAAAGCTTCGGGAATGTCGCTTAAACCAATCGCGTCCCAAAACGCTCTGACATAATCTTTGACATTGCGCCTGATGTCCTCGGCGTTCATGACGACCGGTGCATCTCCGGTCTCCTCGCACAGGGCGTCGAAGTGGCGCCATTGTGCTTCCAGCCCGATTTCTTCGCATAACATGCCGGGGTCGATCTTGAAGTATGATTGAATGGACGCAATTGGATCGCGGATCAGAAAACAATTGGTCAGGTGTTTTCCAAACTCTTTGTCTGAAAGAATATGTGGAAAGACATAGTAGCTCATGTCCTTTAAAAAGACCGGGCTTTTGGCGGCCTGTTCCAGCAGCATGTCGCGGACGTCCTGATAGGTAACGGGATGGTCCTCATTGATGTCGAAATGCGGCATCATGCGATTGTTATGATTGACGTAGTAGTCATACATGAAAGGTTCGTGAAAACACTGCATATCGCCGCGTTCACGCATGATACGCTCCATCGCCGTCGACATGGACCGCGGGTGTGACCAAAGCGCGATAATCGGAAACATGCCCCCCCCCTTTCAAGTAAGACCGTGAACGTTTCTTTCTGCACTATGGAAGCGTGTTTTGAATTGTTGTCCAGTTAAAATTTTAGGGTCATTTTGTGCTCGATTTCTGGCGGATGCGATGGCCATGTACCCGAGCCAAAAATACCACCACCCGTTCTACGTCGGGTGATGGCTGTTACTACATTAAAAAAATGGTTTGCGTCCCTTATTGCGGAAACGCGAACCTTGTATGCACCATATCCAAGCGGGACACAGATGCAGACAACAAAGGTGCGGCCAGCTTAAAGCCGGGATTATTGACTAGACCGTAGTAAGTAGCAGTATTGTTCCACTCAACAATGCCAGCCATATCCGGGTTCAGAACATAGCTACCGTTTGGCCCATCTTCCAACGGCTTCAGTGTGGCGATAAAGCGTGGTGGGCCATAATTTTGTTTGGGCGCATCCGACATTACGAAGTACGCTGGCAATGACGCTTTGGCAGCAAAGGTTAACCACGCTGTGAAAAACTCATATGTTTTATCTTCATGGAATGTCAGTGGCGTATCTTCGTCAACCGTATAAAACGCCTGCTTGAAAAATGTCATCGCGTCTTCACGCAGCGGGAACAGTTCTTTGGCTGCCTCGTCCGCGTGCATTTCATTGCGAGCTTCCAAGCTGGGCCATTCAAAGATAGCAACCATCTGTGGTGTTATTTCCCCGCCGGTAACGGCTGTTACCTGAAAGTTGCCCAGCATTTTGCCACCGTACGATTCTACAATCGGCATAATCTTCGGCAGGTAATCCCCCATTAACTGCATTTCTTTACC
Organism: Pseudohalocynthiibacter aestuariivivens; assembly: GCF_018457175.1. Taxonomy (GTDB): domain Bacteria; phylum Pseudomonadota; class Alphaproteobacteria; order Rhodobacterales; family Rhodobacteraceae; genus Pseudohalocynthiibacter; species Pseudohalocynthiibacter aestuariivivens. The sequence goes on along the minus strand of NZ_JAGFNU010000003.1, from coordinate 7,730 downwards.
ACCTTCGATTGAGCCGTAAGAAACCTCGATCACAGTGTCAGCCTTTAACAGAACCGTGGCTTCGCGTGATTGAGCTGAAACTGGTGTTGTTACAAGGGTTAACGCAATAATAGCGGCACTAAGTACCCCCGCAAGCCGCGTAAAAGACAGCTTTGGTATCATCTTGCCGATGGTCGATATTTTACGTGTCATTTCTTTTTCTTTCGGTTGAGCATTTGGATGGCAGGCTTGTACGTGAATGCAATTTTACTGCACAGTTCGCAAAATCACATTTATACGGCGCAAATATGCGACCCTTGAACGAGACACATCAATGAACTGGGATGATCTGAAAATATTTCGTGCAGTCGTTAAAACCGGCGGCTTGAAGAAAGCTGCAGACAAACTCGATATGCATCACACGTCTTGCGCCAGACGATTAAAGATGCTGGAAAACGATCTGGGAACAAAACTGTTCAACCGCCTGCCAAGTGGCTATCGTCTGACCGAGGCAGGGCAACGCCTGACCCGTTCGGCAGATATCATCTACGACGAATTCAATGATATAGAACTGGACCTGACAGGCAAAGACGCGCGCCTAGAGGGGGACATCCGCATAACCCTGCCTATCGGCTTTGCGACCCATCTGCTTATGCCTGCAATCCATGAATTCATGCAACTTTACCCCGATGTTAACCTTGACATAAACATGACCTGCCGCGTTAGGGATCTTGCCGCGCGAGACGCCGATATCGCCATACGCCATGTTGATAACCCCCCGCATTCTTTGGCCGGTAAACGCGTTATTCAGATTTACCGGTCAGCCTATGCCAGCCATCAATATCTAAAAAGCCACAATCCCGTAAACGAGCCACTTGATTGCCATTGGCTGGGCTGGGGGGACGCCGAAAACCATTTAAAATGGCCGCAAAAGAAGAAATTTCCATCCATCCCCGTGCGCGGAAATATGTATTCTGACGTCCTGCAGCTAACCGCCATACAAGATCACATGGGTATTGCATCCCTGCCTTGCTTCATCGGCGATGTCGCCCCCGGTATCCGCCGTATTCCCACAGCCGAAGCTGAACCAAACGATTGGATTTGGGTTTTGGTGCACCGTGATATGATGTCAAACGCCCGTGTGCGTACTTTCATGAACCACATCGCTTTGGCATTTGAGAAACACCGAGACCTGTTACAAGGTAAAGCTGTTTTTTGAATGCCGCTCTAGTCTTTCAAAATAAGGTGTCGATAAACCTTACCAAAGTGACCAATTCGCTCAGATATCCTTGCAGATTCGAAGCGCATCATACACTGCTGCATGTATGTTGCGGCTCGAGACCGCGTCGCCCAGACGCGCCAAATCATAGGATCCGGCCGGGTTGGTATTGGTAAAAGGAATCGTTCCCGCGATCATCGCTGTGTAATCCAATTGCCCGTTGTTGCGCGCACCTGGCTTCAGTGCATGATAAAGCTCGTCCATTGGCGTAACCCCATGTTCCACGACAACATGATCGACAACACGATTGATGGTTTCACCGGTTAGCACATGGCGTAATGTCACGTGTTTGCGGTTGCCATCCATCTCGACAGAAACAAGGTCGAAAAAACACTCGAACGCCACGCCTTGCTTCGCGAGATCACGCAAAACGACTGCTGAGTTTGTCGGCCCCAATTCATGGGCGACCATACGATCCGGTGTGACAAGAACAACCGAGCAGTTGGCGCGGGCCATGACGTCGGCGCAGACCAGCGCCGATTGCTCACCGACCTCGTCGAACAACAAGATATCTCCGTTTAGGCGCGACTCACCGCTCAATACATCCCAGCTAGAGGTCGTTAGATGATTGCCGGGAACATCCAACGCTTCCGGCCAACCGCCCGTAGCGATAATGACAACGTCGGGATTTTCAGCTGTGATATCATCCGGTTCTGCATAGTAGTTCAGGCGCTGAACGACACCCAGATACGTCACCTCATTGATTAGCCAGTCGGCAGTTCCCCAAATCTGACGACGGGTCATACCTTTAGCCGCAAGGTTGATCTGCCCACCCAAGCGGTCACTGGCCTCAAACAGCACTACGTTGTGGCCCCGTTCGGCACAGATGCGCGCAGCCTCCAACCCACCGGGCCCACCGCCAACAATTACAACCTTGCGTGCTTCTGGTGCCTTTTGAATTATATGAGGCATCTTTGCTTCGCGCCCCGTCGCCGCATTGTGGCCGCACACAGCCGCCTTGCCCTGATTGACACGGTCCACACAATAGCCAAGGCCGACACAGGGGCGAATACGCTCTTCGTCCCCGCGGCTTAGCTTTTGTGCCAGATAAGGATCCGCCAAATGTGCACGCGTCATACCGATCAGATCAACGAGCCCATTCGCGACCGCGTGACGGGCCGTTGCTATATCGGCAACACCGCCAGCATGGAAGATCGGCAGATCAACAACACTGCGGATGCGACCGGCGATAGTCAAATGTGGTGCAGCGGGCATCCCCATTGGGGCGACCCAGCCTGCCAGTCCTAGATCATCGTAAGGTGCACCGGCCAGAACATTCAGAAAGTCGACGGCACCTGTGGCCTCGATCTTCTGTGCAATTTCAACACATTCTTCCGCCTCCAAACCGCCCTTTGCCAGTTCATCCCCTGTCACGCGCATACCCAAGATAAAATCGGAGCCAACGGCATCGCGCACCGCCTCGATGACCTGTAATGTCAGTCGCATCCGGTTGTCTAAGGAACCGCCATAATCGTCGTCCCTGTTGTTCACCAAGGGGGACAAAAACTGCCCTAAAAGATGCGAATGCGACAGCAACTCGATCCCGTCAAAGCCACCATCCTGGCACCGCTTTGCCGCATCCGAAAAGTCCGCGATGATCCGGGTGATGTCTTCGGGTTCCATCACCTTGGGAAAGGATCGATGCGCCCGTTCCCGCACGCCCGAAGGCCCTGCGACCGGCAGCCAATGCCCATCGTCCCACGCAGTGCGTCGCCCCATGTGGGTGATCTGACACATCACAGCCGCGCCATGCGACCGCACCCCATCCGTCAGTTCCCTGAACCACGGGATGATACTGTCATCGCCCGCATAAAGTTGGCCAAACACCGAAGGGCTGTCAGGTGCGATATTGGTGGAGCCCCCAATGATTGTCAGCCCAATGCCTCCCTTCGCTTTTTCTTCGTGATAAAGGCGATACCTTTCGCGCGGATGCCCGCCTTCTTGATAAGACGGTGCATGTGCTGTGCTAATGATACGATTGCGCAGCGTCAGATGCTTGATCTGGAAGGGTTGGAGGAGTGGATCCATAGTGCTGCTCCGTATGATAAGCTCTGCATTCAGTCGCTTGCAACATAAACTGAGTTTTGTATTTTAAGTTTGCAGATTTGCGACCATCCACCACAAAGACCGACACAAGTGTTTGAGATGCGTTCCCAGATTTTCGGCCGATGGCTTTAAGTTCGAATTTGGGGAGTGGGTCTATTGAGCCGCAACTCTTGAAAACGGCTCTCTTTAAAGTTTTGCGACGAAATTCAATGTTAAAATTCAATGTATTATGTTTTTAATGTAAGTCATCCTCTCCAACTTCGAAGGGCGGCGCTCTATCCAGCTGAGCTAAGGATGCTTAGGAGGGCGGGTTCGGGCAAAGTTTTCGTCACTGCAATCAGTCTTATCGGTTTACTGATGAAGGCAGTGCATAAGCCGATCAATTCGGAAGCATTGAGGCAAGCCACCGATTTGGAGCGCGCTTAGTGCCGGATATCAGCGTCGAGTTATGCCACCACGAACGTAAAGCTGCACATGGCCGTTTTGAGCCCCCATTTGACCTATCCGGTAGATCGTGTCGCCCGCACAGCCTCGCTGATCCTTTCACGCACGTCGGCTGGCTCGCTCGCAATCGCATCAACAAAGGCTCGTAGTTCGGCCCGAACCCCATGAAGCTGGTCAATCAGCGAGATGACAACCCCAAGCGCGTCGTCATCAAGTTCAAATTGCTCGGACAATTCACAGAGCAGCTCCATCCTCACGAGGTCTATCTGGCGATAAACCGGGCCGCTTTCGGATTGCATTGGTGTCACAATCCGGGCTTTGACGAAAGAAAGCAACTGCGTGTGGGTTAGGCGCGCAACAGTGGCGATGGCGTCTTCTTCGGAATAGAAGTCGATCATATCTTCATCCCCTTGCGCGGATCATAAGCGTTGGTCTTGCGCCAGTTTTCCATGAATTCGGCCAGCGCGTCATCAATTTCGGGCGGTGCGACGATACGCAGTTCAACTTTCTGATCGCCGCGCGATTTGGTACCGATGGATTTGACGCCACGGCCGCGTAGACGCAGTATCTGACCGCTGCTGGCTCCTTTCGGGATTGACAGCTTGACACTCCCATCAATCGTCGGTGTTTCGACTTGTGCGCCCAAAATGGCCTCATCAAGCGTGACAGGCAGTGTTATCAAAATATCATTACCCTCCCGGCGAAACAGGGAATGCGGGCGCACGGACAGAGTGATCAGCGCGTCACCAGGCGGACCTTCACCATATCCTGGCTCTCCCTTACCCCGCAGCCGGATCGTCTGGCCGTCGTCGCTTCCTTTGGGAATTTTGACTTGGAGGGCAGAGCCGTTTGGCATCGTGATCCGTGTCGTCCCACCGTTGACCGCTTCGAGAAAAGGTATCTCGAGCGCGTAGCGTTGGTCCTGTCCCCGAACATTGAAGCGCTGCCCAGATTCCTGGCGGTCTCTGTACCCCTTCTGGCGCATAAACTCTGCGAATATGTCGGAAGCCTCGCCAAAGTCTTCAAACCGCTGGCCAGAGCGATATGGATTGCCCGGTGCTTCGGCATATTCCTTGTAGAATCTTCGCTCCTGTTGCTCGGCCCCGCTTGCGTCAATCTCGCCACGGTCAAACCGGGCGCGGGTCTCGGGGTCTTTTAGCAGATCATAGGCGTGTGACGCTGCCTTGAACTTGGCCTCGGCCTTGGGATCGTCGGGATTCAAGTCGGGATGACTTGTCCGGGCGATCTTTCGATAGGCCTTCTTGATATCCTCAGCAGTGGCTGATTTTTTCAGGCCAAGGGCCGCATATGGGTCGTCGCTCATCGGGACCTCTCAGTTTTTGAAACTCCGCAAGCAGAGACGAGCTATAGTACAAGATGCCTCGCCCGAAAGCATAGGCAATCAAGTTATACTAATAGTAGCTCCTAGCCTAACTCCTTGATGCAAGTCATTTGATGGCTGACAATTCGTCTCGAACCGACCTATGAGGAAGCGACCTAAGAGACCGACGAACCAGCAATGGCACTGAGTTCGAACCGATCTGGCCGAGGCTGGTTCGATTGGTCTGGCAACTCCGCCAAGCCTACCCGATCTGCAGTCAGGGTACGCCTTTACCGACAGATGCGCGCGTGCTACGTCCCTATGCATGTCTGAAACGCCAGCGTTGTTGGCCCGTGGCGACTTTAGTGACACTTGTCGCCATCCGATCTGAAGGGTCACTTACTTGAGCTTCAAAGTCCTTAGCGCCGAAATTTCGCATGAAACCAACACGTTCAATATCCATCCAACGACAGTGCAAAGCTTTCGCAACCGTTACTTTATGGAGGGTGATCAGGCGATCACGATGCGTGGCGACAAGAATACCGAACTGGCCGGATTGCTGGATACGGGGCGCGATTATGACTGGGAGATCACCCATGTCCTGAGTGCCGCTGCAGGCCCGGGCGGCCCTGTGACACGCGAGGCCTTCGATACATTGACTGCGCCCCTGATCGCCGCCGCTGACGCACAGTGGGATGGCGTGTTCCTGATATTGCACGGCGCAATGGTCACCGATTTCTGCGAGGATGGTGAAGGCGAGATATTACGTCGTTTGCGGGCTGTTATCGGTCCAGACCTACCCATCGCAGTTACGCTAGACCCGCATGCCAATGTCACCACGGCGATGTGCGACCTGGCGCAAATCCTCGTATCTTTCACCACATACCCACATGTCGATATCCGCACCACCGGACGCCGCGCGGCCGAGTTGTTGCAGCGCGCGATGACGGGAGATATTCGGCCCAGGACCCTGCGCGCGCACCGCCCGATGCTGGAAGAGGCCAGTGGCGGGCGCACCGACCTGGGGCCAATGATTGGCCGCCACGCCCTTGCCCGCGCCTATGAGACGCGCAAAAGCGTTTTTGCGATCAGCATCAATGGCGCATTCCCCTGCGCCGATATTGCCGAGGTAGGCCCGACCGTCCTGATCACCTGCGAGGGGGATTTCGCCGCACATCAGACTATCGCCGAGGAATTGGCCGATGACATCTGGGAAAGACGGCACGAATCTTTGAATAGCTACCTGACAGTTTCTGAGGCCGCTGACGTTGCTGTGAACTGGAACGGCGAAACAGGTCCGCTTATCATTGCCGACTATGCCGATAATCCCGGGTCCGGGGCTTACGGCGATGCTACGAACCTTTTGGCAGCCTTGCTTGATGCCGGCGTGACAAAGGCCTGTTTCGGTCCGCTGATCGACGCAAAGGCAGCAATGGCCCTTCAAGGCTTGGCGGTAGGTTCTGAGATCACGATTTCCATCGGTGGCGCGACGGCGCCGACCTATGGAGGTGGTCCACTCAGCGTGACCGGCACCGTTAAATGGACCGGAGATGGCCACGTTGTCGGCAACGGTCCGATCCTGGGTGGGTTAGAGCGTAGCTTTGGACTCACAGCCGTCCTTAACGTCGCGGGGATCGATATTCTGATCGTCAGTATCGCGCACCAGATGCTGGATTTGCGACAATTTGAAACCTTTGGAATCGATCCCGCATCGAAGTCCGTCGTCGCACTAAAATCCATGCAGCATTTCCGCGCTGCATTCACCCCGATTGCCGGGCGTATTATCGTCTGCGATAGTGGCGCTCTCTGCACGCTGAATTACGCGTCCTTGGACTACAAAAACGTCCCGCGCCCTACATTCCCATTGGTTTGAAGCGCCCACCGGCCTAATCCACTCCAGGTCGCCCGTTTTCGACCCAGCCTGTGCAGTCCGCCTGCGTCAAAGCCTTGATGGTATTCGCAAAAGAGGCGTTAAAGGCGCACAAGAATCTATTTGCGGGCAAGGACGCAAAAGTCAGCGCCGAACGGTATCTCCGAGCCCATGACCGGTCAATTGACTGCGCCTTAGCAAGTAAGCATTATGAAGGCTAACGCAGATATGCAGACCAAAACGGGGGTTGAATACGTGGCTCAAGGCAAGATAACATTCTCAGCCAGAATTCTACGCAAACAGGCCAATCTGCCCCGCTATATCGTTGTGAGGCCAGAACACTTGCAAGAACATACAGGAGCTTTTCTTGCCAATGTGATGCTGAACGGATCAGAGCCGTTTGAGAGGAATATCCGACCTTGGGGCAAGGGGTCGGACGTATTCTTCTTTAACTTGACCGAGCCGCAGTGCCGAGGGGCTGGCCTCGACACAAATGAAGAGTGTTCAGTCACGATAGTCCCAAAGGAATAGATCCGTTGCTGAGGCAAAAACGTCTCACTGAGGGCTTGACGTTACGAGCGGCAGCAATGTCCGGAGTGCAGCCGTTGGAATATCGCAAGCGATTTTTCATTGTTTGTTCTTGAGCGACCCTTTTTGAACCTCTTGTCTAGCCCCCAATTTCAGTACCAGTAATTTTCGTTTTCTCTAATAAGGTTTCAAGCACTGGCGGGCGCATGTTCAATGCGTGATGTGGTCTTATCCGGTTGTATTGCCTGAGCCAAACATTGATG
>NZ_JAGFNU010000029.1 GCF_018457175.1 Pseudohalocynthiibacter aestuariivivens | reverse complement strand
GCCAAATCTAGGCCAATTGTTGTAACTTCCATTGGGTGGCTCCTCTCATAAGCAGTTCAAGACAACTGCACTATGGCGCATTGTGACGCCAGATGATGCAGGAGCCATCCACCCCATCCGCATAGCAATCACTCGACTATCGCGCAGCGAACTGCCACTTCGAACCCTTAATGACTAGTGCTGCACCTGCAACATCTCTACGCGAAGGGCGGGAAGCAGTCGCTCGCTGCGACCGGCTCCAACTGCAGCTTGGAGGGACAAAGGAGACTTCCGCGACACCCCTTTCGCAGGATATACGGGGCGGCGGTTCGAGAGCCTTTCCGCGGAGAGTTCTTACCGAGGTTGATCGGTGAAGGAGAAGTTGCCGTCAGCGATCTGGCGGATGCGCTCACAACCGTCGACTTCGGCGTTGAAGTACTGCCAGGCGTTTGTGGCGAACTTCCTTGGCTCGAACCCATAGATAAGAGCAGAGATCAGACCGGGCTTCGGTGGAAGGCGGACTGGTGCGGCATCAATCAATGCCTGACGCCACTCTGGATCAATGATGTCCAGTTCCATCACTGCGGCGACATATTCATGGTCTACAAAGGCAAGATCAGTTCCCCGACTGGACTGCTCCAGCAAGGCATGGGCCATTTCGTGGGAGACCAACGCTTGGAATATGACCGTCGTAGGAAGGACGCTGTAAGGACTACCTTCTACAAGTGCGTCCGCGATTGATTCTGGCTGTTTAACGCGGATGATTTCATCAGTGCAATCGTAAGTCGCAAGACAGTCTCCAATATCATGCTCAATCCTTTCGACAAGAAAGATTTCGATCGGATTGGGCTGGTGTAGGCCACACTCAAGCAGCCGTGTCTTGGCCTCAATAGCAAAATGGCAGGCAAGTTCTACGAACTCTGGTGTGGGTGAAAGTACTGAGAGCTGGTCATCTTGGCAAATGATCAACTCCGGCGAAGCAGACACTACGCATGGAGAGCCTGCGCTAAGGATTGCGAGCGCCGCGCAGATTCTATTTAACTTCCACATGCGAAAACGATCGTAGTTTAGATAGAAACCAGGATGGTCGCAAGCTACTGCAGAGTCGACAAAATAATTCTTCGGAGGCACCCTTGAGACCTCGAAGGGTTGGGTCACGGGTCTTTCTTGGCCCACATAACTACAGTGGAACGTCTGTCAAATTCCAACAAGAAGGCAAAATTTTAGCGCTCGAGTTCGATGGAAAGATGTCCGCGCCTGATGCTGTGGACGGCTCCTACTCCGGCATTGCGATGTACCAAGTTGCGGTGGTTAATCAAGAACGGCAAATGTCGCTTCTTGGCACTTTCTTGACTTAGCCTCAAAGGCAGCAATCAGGACCGAACCGGACATTTGAAATATTGCTCAACGAACGACCTCGTAAGACACACAACTACGAAACACCTGCCAAGCGTTTCAATGCATGCGTTGCGTCGATCCGTTGAAACCGCAGGACGAAGCGGACATCGAATTTGGGTGACACAACAATATGAAAACTACAGACCGCTTGAAACTGCGACCGAGAAATCAGGACTTCTTCGACAACGTTTCAATCAGAACCGTCAGGTCTTTTTTGGCATTCCCCTCTTCAAACCCGCGCTTCGTCAGATCTCGCATCAGCCGTGGGAAGTCGTCAGTTGTTCCCGTCTCTTCGTACGTTGCAAGAATTCCATTGAGCGCGCCAAGATAGGTTTCGAGCGACGCTTGTGTTTCGTCGTAGTTCCGCTCTGGGGCTTTGCGGCCAAAGTTATCGGCGTACAAGCCAGCCGCCTTTAGCGTCAGCGGCATCTGCCCCACAAAGACATCCAGAGGCACATCGGCATTCCGGCAAACGGCAGCTCCGACGCCCCGGCCAAAGTGCGAATGACATCGCCGTACCTGTCCCATACCCCTTCCGGGCTCGCGCTCAGGATGACGCTATCGGCCTTTCCGTTCATGACAGGATAGGCATTGATCATACCGATCAACCAATCCGACCCGGCACCAGTTAGAAGGTTGACTAATTCTTCAGCCTCTTTCGCGCTGCCAGTCGAAAGCTGAAGCACGGTCTTGCCAGCCAGCCTGTTGGTTATAGGGCGTAGCAGTTCAGCCGCGGCCACATGGTTTCTGATGCACAGGATCGAAATATCGCTAGCCGAAATCGCGTCTGCCGCCGAAGCGGCGACCGTAGCGCCTTCATCAACAAATGGTTGCGCTTTTTCTGGCGACCGGTTCCAAACCGTGACCGATCGCCCGCTGGCCAGCAGCGCGAGCGCCATTGCGGTGCCCATTTGGCCCAATCCAAGAACGGAAGTGTCTGCCACTGCATTAGCCTCCGTACAGCTTCATGAACTCCAATTTGTAGCCCAACACTCACTATCGCACCATCTCGCCAATTGGTAGCTTCACGTCTACCACTTGCACAAACCGAAAACAGCGCGCCGAAAAGGGCAGCTCCGTCCCGCTCAGCAGACATTTGAAATAAGTGCCGCGAACTTCTGCTTTGAGCCAGAGCGGACGTGTGCCACCGAATACAGTAGTCGTAGCGGTCACGTCCAAACTCGAGCCTATCGCAGGGGTCGGCTTTTCACTTCGCCAAGGGCGTTGCGCCAGTCTCCAGTCTTGTGATCTTGCCGTCTAGAAGACTATACGAGGCTAGCACGGCTTCCCTCGTACCATCCGGATAATCATTTACCGAATGGACGACTAGAATATCGTCGTTTTCGTATAAACATCGACGATTACCCATATCTGCTCCGCCTGCACTCATCATTTTCCTTAGCATTTCGGAAATCTGAGGCTTGTTCATTTCCGTTCCGTTTTGATGGCGAACGAAGACGCAATCATCGGCCATCAAATCAATATATGCCTCAGCATCTCGGTTCTTTGTCGCGGCATCCAGTTTCTGAAAGATCGACATTTCGTCCTCCTGATTATTTCCCGTTATATGTGGCGCAGCTCATTCTGCTGCTTGTGGCAACCCGGCAGGTTTGATGTTGTGATTAAGCCGGAACAGGTTCCCCGGATCGTACCTGGCTTTTACTCTGCCTAGGCGCTCCATGTTGCCGCCATAGGCGCCAGTGACGCGTTCAATTTCATCGTCAGGCATGAAGTTTACGTAGACACTGCCCGTCGAGTATTGGGCGGTATCGTCGAAGAGCTTGCGCGCCCATCCGATGCAGGCGTCATCGCCTGACGCATCCTCCCAACGCGTATGTACGTTCATTATAAAATGCGATGATCTTTGTGGATATGCCGTGGCATCATCTGCAACACGAGCCATTGCACCTCCGACATGCGCAATGAAAACTTCACAGTTAGGGTCGGGCAATGACTGTATTGCGTTCAGAAGAACTGATACTGCTTCGCCTGGCAGCCCGTTAAAATCATGACTCTTCCAGTAGTTTCTCATGCCTGGTGTCAGCAAGGGATCAAAAGCTGTTTGCCAGCCTACGAAGGGAGATGGTCCAATAACGTCGGCTACGGGATTCCCGAGTGCACGCAGTTGTTTGAGTGCCTCTCCGCCATCTTCCTCATCGCCAATATAACAAATGGCAAAAACAAGAACCTCCTTGCCATGCCAGTCTTCAGTAAGAAACGGCAGCGGGGGTGCTTTACGCATAACCACCCATATAGTGAGCTCATCCGGAGCTGAATTAGCGATCTTGCCGAATTCTTGCAGAAGTGACGGAGCGTCCTTGAGCGGATGTACTATCAAACCTGCCAGTACTTCCGGTCCTACGTCGTGAAGCTGGAACTCAAATGAGGTAACAATTCCAAAATTGCCGCCTCCGCCTCGAATAGCCCAGAACAAATCTGCGTTTTCATTAGCGCTCGCGCGAACAAACGCGCCGTCAGCGGTCACAATATCTACGGATATTAGGCTGTCTATTGTCATCCCGAATTTGCGCGTGATCCACCCAAATCCTCCACCTAGTGTCAATCCCGCGATGCCTGTCGTGGAATTAATGCCCATCGGCAAAGCCAAAGCATGGGATTGCGTCTCTTTGTCCACGTCGCCAAGGGATGCACCGGGCTCTACACGGGCCGTCTTCTTGGTTGGATCAACACGGACTGAGCGCATCTGAGACAAGTCGATAAGCAACGCCCCCTCGGCAACGGCATGTCCGGCGATCTGATGCCCCCCCGAGCGAATAGCAACTAGAAGGCCGTTGTCACGGGCAAAATTGACCGCACTTCGGACGTCGCTTGTGCCCATTGCTCTGACAACAAGGCCAGGCTTTCGGTCCACCATCGCGTTCCATATCGTACGGGCTTCGTCATACTCACTGTCGCCGTCCGAGAAAACGCCGCCACGTAGCGATGCGGCAAGGTTTTCGATCGTTTCCGCACCGATACTCGTTACCTTACCGTCCAAAGTTTTAAGTCTAGTCATTTATGAGTCCCCCATTTGTAATGAAGGGTCCTCGCCTGGCACATGCCTCAGATACAGAATATTGTTCTTTGGCCTTCTATAACATATCCTGATTAGCTTGTGGAAAGAGAAAATATGGGTACGCCAGCCCCATCTGGTCTTGAACGTAAGGAGGCCTGCCAAAGTCCGCTTTGTCCGGCACTACAGTCGTACGAGCCTGTTGTTGCGATTGTCCGCTTCACGGACGAAGCAGCCTTCGCAAGTTCAGTCATAAAGGTCTGCTTTGCCAATCCCGGCACCAAGTTTTGGCAGGTCATTCCCCGGTCAGCCTGCTTGGCGAGGCCGAAAGGCGAAAAGATACGGATGTCAGGCAACGCCCCACCAACGCAGGGTCTGTTCGCAGTGATATCGGATTGCGTGCTCAGCGGCTTCAACGTCACGGCTTTCCAGGGCATCAATGATCGAGAGGTGCTCTTCCATGGCAGAGACGATCCGGTCTTGAATAAACGGGCGCGCATTCTGAATGATTGCGATGCGCATCCGGTTGGCGTCATAGGTGGCCGTCAGCTGGGGATTGTCCAGCCCCTCGGCCAGATAGTTGTGCAACGCCAAGTCAACCTCTATTGCCTTTGGCGGAAGATCGTTTCCCGCGCGGTTGCGGGCCGTGTGTCGCATCTCATCGTGCTGCGCCCGCAGGGCTTTCAATTCCGAGAATGCGCTGCCAGCGATCCGCCGTCGCGCACCTTCCTGGTCAAATACCATCCGAAAATCGAGACAGTCCCGGATGGTTTCGGGGCGAGCTTCCATAACTTGCACACCGCGTTTCGGCAATGTCGACACCAAACCTAGTGCGCTGGCCTGCTTCACTGCCTCGCGGATGGCCGCAATCGGAAAATCAAGAATGCCGACAAGTTGCGACATTGAGAGGAACTGACCGTCCCGCAATTCCCCAGTTCGAAGCGCAGCCCAAAGCGCGCGTTGGGCTTTATCCGCTGATAGTGCTCCTTCTGTTGGCTGGCTCATTGGCACTCCGCTTGTGATATTATCAATTAAAATCGTAAAGTGTTGGCTGAAGTTTTTGATAGCCTGCCATATAACATATGGTCTAAAATGTCAGCTACAAGTTCAATTGCGTGCAAAAAAATAAGCAGGGAATCGAATTTTCGCTCGATTAACGGGCGCATGGAGGAAAAAATGGCTTCAATTGACGACACGCGCGTCGCACATGGCGGAACGATGGACCCGGAAGGAAATACGCTCAATCCGGCCGGTGCCGACGAAAAAACCTGGGGGTGGTTCGCCATTTTCAACATCTGGGCAAACGACGTACAATCGCTCTTCGGGTATTCCCTTGTGGCATCGCTGTTCATTTCGTTCGGCGTCGGTGGATGGACCGCATTCGCTGCTTTGATCACGGCAGCGCTCTTTGTCATGTGGATGGTCAACCTGTCTGGTGCTGCGGGTGAAAAATATGGCATCCCCTATCCGGTCTTCGCCCGCGCGAGCCTTGGAACTCAAGGTGCAAAGCTGCCTGCTATTCTTCGCGCGATTGTGGCGGTGTTCTGGTACGGCGTTCAGGTCTATTTTGCCTCGACGGCAGTAGCCCTGTTGATCCGTTCGATCACAGGTGCAAGTGGCGGAGCGGAAATCCTCGGCCTGACGGGTATCGACTGGATTTCCTTCCTCATTGTCTGGGGGTTTCACATCTTTATTTTCTGGCGTGGCATGAACTGGGTTGAGACTTTCCTGAACATTGCCGGTCCCTTTGTGTATCTGGTTATGATCGGCCTTGTAGTTGTGCTTTGGCAGCGCTCTGACGGCCAGCTTCTTTCGGCCACAGCGACTATCTTTGCCAATCCCGAAGGCACTGCTTGGACCGAGTTCAAAGGGTACATTGCCATTGTCGGCACAATGGTAGCCTATTTCGCGGCTGTCATGATCAACTTCAGCGACTTCTCGCGCTATGCCAAGGACAATCGGACGATGAAATTGGGCAACCTTGCAGGCCTGCCTTTCAACATGATCCTGTTCTCTGCACTGGCACTTCTGACGACCGGCGGTGCTGCAGTGGTCTATGGCGAGGCAATTATCAACCCGACCGAGATTGTCGAACGTACCGACAGCGTGCTTCTGGGCATCATCGCGGCGATTACCTTTTTCGCCGCAACGGTCGGGATCAACCTTGTGGCCAACTTTATCCCAGCGGTCAACGGCATCGCCAACTTGTCGCCGGAGAAGATTAGCTTTCGCAAGGCTGGTTTGATCACATCGATCTTTGCTCTGGTGATTGGCGGGTTCTGGAGCAGCTTCATCAGCCAGTTCGGGATCAGCGGCTTCGTAAACACGCTCGGCGCTGTACTCGCCCCAATCTTCGGGATCATGATAGTTGACTACTATCTCCACAGGAAGGAACAGTTGAGCGAAGCTGATCTCTACAACATGGACGGCGGCATCTATCACTATGATAACGGCTGGAACAGCGCCGCAGTCAAAGCATTCGGTGTGGCGGCGATCTTCTCTGTTGCGACCGTCTGGGTTCCGTGGTTCGCAGTATTGTCCGGCTTCAACTGGGTGATCGGCGCAATCCTTGGCGGAGCGATCTATAATGCCCTAGCCAAGGACCACGTAAAGGTTTGACAATGGCTTGGCCAGTGGAGCTTTGCAGCTTCGCTGGCCATCCATTTGTTCCAGTTCGAGTTTTCCTTATGGCTCAGTGACGCACCCGTCTTTCGAGTCTCTTACTACTATTAAGAAGACATTCGCCGCGGTGCAGAAGCCCTGAAGTTTGGGCTCGAAGAAGTCATTCGCTGTGCGATCGATGGATGTCGGCTTTGGGCCGACACTCCCCAAAATTTTCATTGGATACATTAATTTGCAGAGCCTTTTTGGCCTATGCTGTTAAAGGGCAGACAACTTCGATCAAAGATGGACCACCGTCAGCAAGTCCAGCGGATAGCGCTTTCACAAAGCTGTCGATATCTTCTGCTCGTGTCCCAGGAACGCCATGCCCCTTGGCCAAAGACACCCAATCTAGAGTTGGATTCTCAACGTCAAACATTGCCTGAGCGTTCTGACCGAAATGCGCGACACCTACATTAGCAAGTTCATTACGCAGAATCTGATAGCCGCGATTGGCAAATACGATCACCGTTACGTCTAAACTCTCGCGCGCCATAGTCCAAAGCGATTGCAGGGTATACATTGCAGACCCATCACCTGTCAGCGCAATGACCTTCCGTTCCGGGCAAGCGATCGCTGCACCCGTTGCACAGGGCAAACACAGACCGATTGCGCCACCAGTTCCCGCCAGCATTTCATGAGGTCGCGCTGTTGCAGTAGCCGGCAGGACCTTCAATCCCGAAGTAACAGATTCATTGCACAAAATGGCATTCTCCGGAATGAGGGCCGCCAAGGCCAAACCCACTTTTTCCAAAGTCAGCTGACCACTGGGAATTGAGGGTAGATCGAGCGGGAGAGCATTCACCGTGGTTTTGCTTGTGACCCCAACAGCATCCGCTAAGGATTGCAGAGTCCAGCTGATGTCATCCGTCCGGGAGCACAAACCTGCAATTGCGCAGCTTGATGACTCTGGAACACTTGGCATTCCTGGATAAGCAAAGAATGCAACCGGCCTATCCGCGCCGACTAAGGTAATTGACGACGTTCCAACCAGCTGAGCGATCTTGGGTGTCACTGGATAAACCAGCTGGTCTAGCTTTGCGGCGCCCGCGCCCTTAGATATCCGGGGTACTAATGTGTCCGCCAACAACCGGCATCCTGTTGCTGACGCTATTTTGCCAGCCAGTTCACGAAGGGGTCCGAAAAGAGCGGAATCGCCAATCAATAGCGCGGCACCTGGTGTTTTTAAGCGGGCTGCGGCAGCGTCGGTATCCTCGGGAGACGGCCGATTGAGGTTTTGCCTGTGCATCAGCCGTTTCGCAGCGGCATCCGCTTCGTTCCAAGCGGTATCAGCTGGTAGAATAAGAGTTGCAATTCGACCGTTTTGAGACCGTGCGGCGTGGATCGCTGCCGCGCCATCTGCAGCAACGCTAACGGCATCACTCGACACTCGTGTCCAATGGCTAACTGCATGACTGATACCCAATATATCGCCCTTCAGAGGGCTTTCATAACGCAAGTGATGGGTTGCGTGTTCTCCGACGACATTAACAATTCCGGAACCGGCTTTTCGGGCGTTGTGCAGATTGGCAAAGGCATTGCCGAACCCTGGTGCGAGATGCAAGAGCGTTCCCGCAACATCCCTTTTCATGCGGAAATAGCCATCTGCTGCACCCGTTGTGCCACCCTCGAACAGGCACAAAACACAGTTCATTTCGGGGTGTTCATCTAAGGCTGCCACGAAATGCATTTCAGAGGTGCCAGGATTGGCAAAAACCGTATCCAAACCATTATTCAAGAACGTCTTTACCAGCGATTGAGCCCCGTTCATTTGATTGTCCCTAGCTTAGTTCATGATTGAGATTAGTGGACTCGAAACTCAAATACCATTGAGTTTCTTATGCAGGTCTACAGAACTCCGGGAAACCGTCACAGAGTGCAAAAAATTTCCTGTCTTGCTAAGATACTGCGCAGTCTACCGATGTCCACTTTTCGGAAATGGACATATTATCAGCGGCGATGACCAATGGACGCTTTGGGCTCAAAGCAGAAATTCGCTACGCCTTTACCCAATGGCGGCTGAGCAGTGTGGTTTCAACTGATCGCCGCAACACATGCTTCAAATTTCTCTGCTGGCGTTTGGTATTGCAAGGTCTTTCGAGGTCGCTCGTTGAGTTGACGAGCGACGGCGCTGAGTTTGGCTTGACTAAAGC
>NZ_JAGFNU010000028.1 GCF_018457175.1 Pseudohalocynthiibacter aestuariivivens | reverse complement strand
TCAATGTTTGGCTCAGGCAATACAACCGGATAAGACCACATCACGCATTGAACATGCGCCCGCCAGTGCTTGAAACCTTATTAGAGAAAACGAAAATTACTGGTACTGAAATTGGGGGCTAGACACTGACGCTCGGAGCCAGCGCAGACCGAATTGACTAATGTACCAGCGGAACCGATCGAGACCTCCACAATATCTCCGGCAGTGAGATAGCGTTTCGGATTGCGGCTTCCACCGGTCCCGTCCGGCGATCCGGTGGCAATGACATCGCCGGGCCGCAACGTGAACAGGTGTGACGCATAGGCGATCTGTTCGGCGATCGAGAAAACCATCTCGCGACCAAACGCCTGTTGCACGACCTCGCCATTCAACGCGACGGTCAGCTCCAGATCCTGCGGAGGCGGCAGCGCGTCGGCGGTTGTGATCCACGGCCCCCACGCACCCGAACGGGCAAAGTTCTTTCCTGCGTAAACAGAGTGTTTTTGCCAGTCGCGCACCGATCCATCATTAAATGCGGCATATCCCAGAACGTAGCCCATTGCGTCTTCGAACGGGACATGGCGCGCCGTGCGACCGATGACGACGGCGATCTCGCCTTCATAGTCAAAGCTGTTTGCCGCGGTGCCCGCCGGTCTTTCGAGCGCTTCACCATGCGCCAGCATCGCCTCGCGTTCTTTGCCAAAGAGGTTGATGTTGTCCGGATCCGGAGGGGTCACCCCATCGACCGGATAGGGTTTGCGATAGTTCATGCCAACGCAAATGATCTTGCGAGGGTTGGGGATGGGTGGAAGAAAGGTGATATCTGAGACTGGAACAGGGGCATTACTGGCACTTTCCTGTTGCAGCAGCGCCAGCGCATCGTCATCCAGCACGTTGCGCAGTGTCGGGTATCTGGCTAGAAAATCCGCACATGCCGGGGTGACGGATGGGCCGGAAAACACACCATAAAGCGGCCTGTCGCCCAGAAGAAATGATCCGATATTCATGTCGGTGCCCCCGCAAATTGACTTTCACGCTGCCGCAGGATCGCCGTGAGTGTGTCGTTGTAAGGGGTTGGCACACCGACCTCGCGGCCCAGAAAGGGGACAATGCCGTTGATCGCATCCAGTTCCGACGCGCGCCCCGCCATGTGATCAAGCAGCATCGACGGGCGCGCCTTTGGCATCCCGATACCAAAGGCGGTGACATACGCCACAGGGTCATCGAACCCCAAAGGAATACCCTTGGCGCGGGAGATCACAAAAGCCTCGTTCATTGCGCCAAGCGCGATGACCCAGTGCTCGGGATTGGTCATCAGCTCGCCAACAGTTTCATTGAAAACCGTGCAAGGCCCGCTGAAGGTCACATTGCATAGGAACTTTTCCCAGATCAGTTGGGTGATGTTTTCAAATGCGCGGGCATCGAACCCAGCGTCCTGCCAGACCTTTTCCACCTCGATCAGACGCGGTGTGATACCACCACCCAACTCTCCGATACGGATCAGCTTCATGGCGTTGTGATGGGCGTGGCCCGGTCCTTTCATCGACGCACCAAACCCGTCGGCGACCCCCAGCAAAACATTGTCCGCTGCGATATGTTGCCTGATCCGGTCGCCAGATCCAAGCCCATTCTGGATGGTCAGGACCAGCGCGTCGGGACCAATCACTGGGGCGGCGGCCCGTGCGGCAGGCCCCACCCCCGACGCCTTGGTGGCAATCAGGCACAGATCACAGGGGCCGACATCTGTGACGTCGCTTGTCGCCCGGATCGACTTGACCACCCGGTCGCCACTGGCACCTTCCAGCCGCAGGCCTTGCGCGTTGATGGCATTGACATGTTCCGCCCAGGTATCGACGGCCCAGACCTCGTGCCCGGCATCGGCAAGCAACGCGGCATAGACCGAGCCCATCGCACCGACGCCCATCACCAGAATTTTCATGATTGGCGCATCCTTTCCTGTGGTAGCCGGATATCGAAACGCGCCCGCAGGTCCCGATCCAATTCAGGAGAAATGTAGCTGGGGAAATGGTTTGCCAGCGTGGTTTCGGCGGTGCGGCGGGCTGCACTGTTGATGGTCGGCGTGCCGCTGGCAACCCACGCTTCTGGGGCTTGCCGATCCGCATGTGCGGGGTAAACGAAATCCGACTTCATCCTTGCGTAAGTCTCCGGATGGCCGAGAAAATGGCCCTCGCCGCGTACGGTCTGGGCAATCACGTCGACGGCGAGCGTCTGGTCATTGACCTCGATTGGTGAGGCGGCGCTGAGAATAGCACCCAGCATGTCATTGTCGATGACATAGGCCTCGAACGAAGTCGCCATCAACCCGGCCTGCGTCCCTGCGGCTTGGGTCACCAGATTTGCACCAGCCTGAACTGCCATGGTAACTGAGAGTGCCTTTTCATAGCCAGCCTGCCCATCGGCGATCTTGCTGTCGGTGGCCCCTGCAATTGTCGAGTTCGGTAGTTTGTAGTACTGTGCCATTTGTGTTGCTGCAGCCGTCAGAATGGCCTGTTCACCACTACCGCCCGCCATACCACCCGAGCGCAAATCGGTCACCATCGGGCGGGCGCCATAGATGGCCGTCACCTCTGGGTTTGCGATCCAGGCAAGAACCATACCCGCCAGTGTCTCGGCATTGGTCTGGGCCAGGCAACCGGCGATCGTGACCGGGCTCGATGCACCCATTTGTCCGAAAGTGTTGACCATGACCGGCAGGCCAAGACGGGCACCGGTCAGCAGGACGTCGCAGGCCTCCGGGTCGAACCGAAGGGGCGGCACCGCGTGGTTGATATTCAGCGACAGGAAGGGCCGTGCATAAAAGGCTTGAGCTGACCCTGCCAGAAGAAAACACATCTCGGCAATGGCGCGCACATGGGCGGCTTCGCTCGCCGAAGTCATGACGTGCTTGGAGGTGCCGGTCAGGGCGGCATAGGCGGTGTTGATATCCAGATCCCGAGCCGTCTCTATGTCACCAGCAATCATCGAACGCGAGAAAAACTTAACGTTATCAAGCGTGTCAACAAGGCGGGCCGCATCGTAGAGATCGGCCAGTGTCGCCGGGCGATATGATCCGTCCTGCAGGTCGACAACCATGGGCGACGCACCGCCCGACCCGGTGTGGACCCTCGCCGTGGTCATTTCGATGTCGTGGACCGGGTTCCGACCGCACAAGGTGAAATCACGGCGAAGCCCACAGAGCGCCTGATCGACGAGGGATTGCGGGAAAAGAAGCCGCCTGTCCTCTGTCACGCGCCCGCCTCGGGCGACCAACGCCTCGATCGTTGAAGGGGAGGCATCGCTAAGCCCGACCTGCTCAAGGATATCACGAGATGCGGCATCGATGCGGGTCATGTCGTCTGCGCTGAGCGGTCTCAGGTGCCCGGTCACGGGGGCACTCCGATGTGCCGCCGGTGCAGTATCGCTTTTCTGGCGTCGGCGTCGGCGTGGGGAGGTTTTGTTCATTTTCCCGATCTCTTTCAGCTCACCTGCAAACCTTGCAATGGTAAACTCTCTCGACAAGTAAATTGTCGGGGCGATATAGATAAAGAAAACAGTATCCATGGGGGTGGCCTTTGCAGCGAAGCGCCAGAAACTTGCCTTTGACGGCCTTGCGCACATTCGAAGTCGCGGCGCGCAGGCTCAGCTTCAAAGAGGCCGCGGACGAGCTTTGTGTCAGTGCCACAACTGTCAGCAACCAGATCAGGCAGCTTGAGGCGGACTGGAAATGCAAGCTGTTCATTCGCAAGACCCGAGCTGTGGTTCTTACCGATGAAGGCCGATCCCTCAGTCAGGTCGTGACCCGTGCCTTTGACGATATCAGGGCCGAGGTCGAGGTGCATATGAACCCCGGGCGCAAATCCGTCACGCTGGCTGTTGGCCCAATATTCGGGTCGCGGTGGCTAGTACCAAGATTAGAGCGCTTTCGACAAATGTACCCCAGGATCGACCTCGTCCTGCACGAAAGCCCAAGGATCACGGATGCGGCGATGATGACATCCCACCTTGCCGTCGATTGGGGCACCGGGGACTGGTCTGGGCTAAACAGTCAAAAACTGCTCGACATCACTTATGCGCCGGTTGTTCGGGCCGATCTGGCCGAAGCCTTAGGAGGTCTGACAACGCCCGCCGATCTTGCTCGGTTTCCTTTGATCCACCAGCGCGACAAATCGGAGTGGACGGCTTGGTTCAAACTGGCCGGTGTCGGCGAATTCGACCCGGTGGCTGAAACTAAGATCCGCGATTCCAACCTAGTGCTTCAGGCCGCCCTTGACGGTCAAGGGGTGGCGCTGGGGGTGTTCCCATTTGTGCGCGAGGATGTTGAGAGCCAGCGGTTGGAAAAACCCTTTGACATAGAGCTGATGCCTGAGCGATCATTCTTTTTGCTGAGCCGCCCCAGCAGCCCGAGAACGCGTGAAGTCTCGGTCGTTCAGGACTGGATTCTTGGCGAAGCCGCGAACTCATCCGAGCGCTAATAGCACCTCGGTTGCCCCTGTTGTCGTTCAACTGACGCAATAGGCACCTGCGCCGGGCGTTACGCTGAAAATCGCCAACGGGCGACCGTTTTCAAACACCACCGCCACGCCACCGTCGATCGCAAGGGTTGTTGGCATCTTTCCCGCCGCGACAGCCATTTGCAGTGCCGCACTATGGTCCGTTTCGGTCGAGTAATGCGGGCAGGCACCCATCGGAATCAGACCCAGACCGGAGATTGGACGCATCGGACCCTGGCCCGAGTTGAAAAGGAAAGCATCGAACCAGCAGACCGCCCCGGCGCTCACACCGGCAAGTGTCACGCCGGTCTGTCCAGGTTACAGTCTTTCGAAACAAAAGGCGGTCATTTTGATAAATCGCGGAAATCTCCGTCTCGATGCTGAATGACGTTGAACCCCTCGTCTTTTGTCGGTGGCACGAAGTGCTTTGCGAATTTGTGAAACTGCTCCTCGGTCACCGAAAATTCGTGTTCACCTTCGGCGTTCCGGGCGTGCAGGCGTTCAAGGCAGACGTCGTCGGGTGGATCAAGGACATGCATCTAGTGCGCGAAACCGCCTTGCTGAACGATGTTCCGCATCCATCGGCGTTGCGCAACAGTATTTGCCGGGAAGTCGAGCACGACCGAAATGCCAACACCCAAGAGTGCCGCGACATGCGGCGCCATGACCGTCGGAAACTTCGATGAATAGTGAAGGTAATCGGCGCCCGTCGACATCTGATCTGCAAACAATGCACCAAGCCATTTGTCTTCTGAGATCAATACAGTGTTCGGCGCTTGCGAGAGTTCAAAAGCGAGGGTGGACTTGCCAGATGCGATCTTGCCGCAAAACATGTAAAGGGTGGGTGAGTGTTCGGCCATGTCGGGTCTTCTTTCCCTTTTTTGTATTTGTCCTTCAGCCACTTTGAGGGACGGCCGCATCGCTCGAAGGCGACCGATCCGAAATCATGCAAGGCGCATCTGCACCCGTGTAAGCCAGACAAGCCCGAAGAGCATCAAGACGGCGCAAAGCGCACAGGCAATTGTTCGCACTGAATTCCAAGTGGTCCAGCGTGGCAGGTAAGTTCCAGTCCAGTAGTCCCTAGTTGCCTCGGAGGTCAGGTCCATGCCTGCAAGTGCTTCGTTCATGGGCACGTTGAAGAACACCGTGACAGCGAAGCAACCCAGAAGGTAGACAAGCGCGCCTGACAAGATCAGCAAGCCCGGACCACCAGCAAGATTGGTCGCGCTGTAGATCACAGTAAAGACCGATACAGCAGCCATCCCGAGGAAGAGCGCCATAAAGATCCACCGGAAGACTTCGCGGTTGATCACTTGCATCGCCTCGACGCCCCCTACGCCGCCCGTATGGGCCAGCGAGCGCATGATGAAGTCGGAAAATGCCAAGAACACACCGCCGACAAAGGCGTAGGCGACGATTGAGAGTTGTAGAAGAATGAAGACAATGGGTGACATGATGAATTTCTCCTTTTTTGGATAGGCAGCGGCGCTTTGAGAGGAATGCGCCGCTGCAGGAAGATCAGGACAGCGCGGGGACGTCAGTAAGGCCGGGCGTTGCGCGCAAGAAGCGTCGGCGGAAGACAATGATGCATAGGATCGCAATAGTTATTTCCAACACGAGCGCACCAATGATGCCGCCCGATGGCATGCCATCAACCGCTAAACCGATCAGACGTCCTGCCGGAAAGGCCAGAAAGACGATCAGTGCTGACGCGACGGCCAGCTGTGCCATGGCAGTGCGCCAGATGCCCGCAATCATGAGGACGCCCAGAGTGACGAGGCCAGCCGCTGGTGCGCGAAGTTCGCTAAGCAAACTGGCGTCATTGCCAAGTGTGATGCCATAGCTGGCATAGAACGCGTGCGGCGCGACCATGATGAACCCGCCGATGCCGACGGCGGTCAGGCCTGAGATACCGAGGGTAATTTTTTCAAGACGTGTCAGTGACATGGAATGTCCTTTCGCTGTGAGGCGGGGGTCACGCGGCGTTGTTCCAAACACCCCAAGAGGCAGCGGCGGTCGCGAATTCGGTAAAGTCGCGAGGCTTGCGGCCAAGGGCGCGTTCCACGCCGTCGCACGTATGTGCGTTGCGTCCATCAAGCGTTTCCCGCGCAATGGCCGTGAAGACATCCGCAACGAAGTCTCCGCCCGCTTGTGCCACGTTGGTGTGGAAATCCTCGAACGAGATGGGGATGTGTTGGATCGGTCGCCCAGTCGCGTTTGCAAGCACGTCGGCCATCTCAGCGAATGTCATCAAGCGCGGGCCAGTGACTTCATATAGCTCGCCCTCATGGCCCTCTTTCATCAGGGCAGCGACGGCTACATCTGCAATGTCATCGATATTGATGATCGGTTCGGCGATGTCACCGCCAGGCATGGGAAGCACACCTGCCAGGATCGGATCGCGCAGGTAGCCCTCGCTGAAGTTCTGCGCGAACCAGGCGGAGCGGACGATCGTGAACGGGATGCCCGAAGCGCGCACGACCTCTTCGCCGAGCCGCGCGTGATGTTCACCGCGACCTGACAGAAGAACGATATGCTTCAGGCCGCTGGCAGCAGCGACCTTGGTGAAGGCTTCAAGTTTCTCGACAGCACCCGGGAAGGCGAGATCGGGGAAGTAGGTCACGTAAGCTTTGGCGGCGCCGCTGAGCGCAGGGGCCCATGTGGCCGGATTTCCCCAGTCGAAAGGAGTTTCCGAGTTTCGCGATCCACGGCGCACGTCAGCACCCTTTTCTTCAAGTTTGGTAGCAACGCGTGAACCCGTTTTGCCAGTTGCGCCGACGACGAGGATAGGTTGGGTGGGCATTTTATTTCTCCTTGGTTGAACTCTGTGACCAAGGAATAGGCCTTGTTGGCGTCTGGAATATTGACCCAGAATGCCAAGGTTTTGACCGCACCTGCCAAAGAACGCGTCAATTGGCTGGTCCGTAGTTCTTTGGAGTATCTGACGGGGAACGTGTTCTGTGACATCGCATAGGATTGCTGATATTGTATTTCTATGAGCCGCATCTAATTAGCGAAACCCTTTTCACAATGGCCTATGTAACTTCCCTTTTCGCACGTAAGATGGTCGCCGCCGCCGGGTCCGCTATCGACTCCAAGACAACGCTTGCGTCAGCTGGAATTGACCATGACGCGCCCTGGGACCCGAAGGTCATGATCCCAGCGGTGACGTATTACGACATGCTCGAAGCTATGGCCAAAGAGGTCGATGTGACTGAGTTGCCCGTGCATGTGGGCGCGTCGATGAAATGCGATGAATACGGAGCCCTTGGCCTTGCGTGGAAAGCGGCACCTACGCTTTATGGGTCCTGCTCACGCATTCAGCGTTATGCGCGCCTTTGGACCGGTGTTGTATCCTACGAGCTGCGCCCGGACCCGCGCGGCACGCTCTTCATCCTGCATCGAGCGGGCGAGCGACGGTTAGGTTTGCGCCTGTCAAACGAGGCCACCTTGGCAAGCGGCGTATCTCTCAGCAGGCAGGTTTGCCCGGTGCCGTTTTCTCCGACCGAAGTGTTCCTTCAGCATCCCGCGCCAAAGTCCAAGGCGTTTCACGTAGACTGGTTTGGCTGCCCCGTCACCTTTGAAGCAGATCTCGATGCGGTTCTGATATCAAACGAAGCGATGGAGCGCCCAAATATCCTCGGAGACGAGGGAATATCGCGCTACCTTATTTCGGATCTGGAAACAGAGCTTTCTGAATTCAAGCCGGTGCCTCCGCTTGTAACCGAAACCAAGGGCGCGATCGCGCAAGCTTTGAATGAAGGCGCACCACTCATGACAGATATTGCAAGGCGTTTGGGATTGAGCGGCCGTTCCTTCCACCGACGTCTTTCCGAGCATGGCCTAAGCTTCCAGACGCTGACCGAGGAAACGCGGCGCGAGCTTGCCGAAGGTCTTTTGCGCGAAGAGGAGTATTCACTCGCGGACATCGCCTTTCTAACCGGGTTCTCCGAACAAAGCTCATTCACCCGCGCTTTCAAACGTTGGCTTGGACAAACACCCGCGAGCTATCGCAAGTCTTACAAGTAAAGACGGGCACGTCTCGTTGCGAACCAATTGTGCAGAAAATTCGCGAAAGCAGGCATCAGTTCGAAACGCAGTATCCGTTACTGAGGGCTCGACTACAGTCGTTCGCCGCGCATTCTCAAATGACTGCCATGCGGGACTTTGCTGCCGTTCCCTGATTTTCTCGGATGCACTCACTGAGTAATGTCTCTCTAGGATTTGAAGTGTTGGCACCAGTTGTCAAAGTGACAAATTATTGTGGTCGGCTTTCAGCAGATTAACGGTGCTCTTGCGACTGTGGATATTTCCAGTTCGTGCTCATCTATCCCCGCATCCTCGCGTAACCGCTCATTTAGGTGGTTCAGGTCAAGTTGCGGCTCAAAAAGCCGCATAAGAGCTTTCAGTGCTTTACGACCACGCGCAGAAAGGGTGAATTTACCCCGCACGTCAGGTGTTTCGACAGCCTCAAACTTGCGTTGATAAATGTTTTCCATGTCTGCCTCCAGTTTCAGTTCGAAGACAGACTGCATCTGCGCGGCCCAATGCTCAAACGCCGTTCCTTGACAACAATTGTTCCAAAAAGTCACAAAGGGGGATGCCTAGGTCTCTTCCTCCCTTAAACGCATTACGCGCCTTCGAGGCTGCAGGTCGGCTTGGCAGCTTTACAAAGGCGGCCAAAGAACTGAACGTGTCGCATTCCGCGATCTCTCGCCATGTGCGCGGGCTGGAGCAACGCCTCAACGTGCATCTCTTTCGCTCAGAGAATATAGGAGTGGCGCTGACTGATCAGGGCCATTCCTACCTTGCAGAAATCACCCCTGCCTTCGACCAGATTGCCCAAGCGACAGAGATGCTATCGGTCTCGCCAGAAGGCGCGGTTACGCTGACGACCGAAAGCACCATCGCCCAGAAGTGGCTGGTGCCTCGGCTCGCCAATCTCAAAAAACTCCACACCGATATTGATCTGAGGCTTTCCGTTGCGACACAGGTCATGGATATTGAAGCGCATGATTTTGACGTTGGGCTGCGTTACTTGCGGAGCGATCCGCCAGCAGGCTATGACCTGCTTTTCCCTTCGATCGTTCGGGCCTATGCGGCACCAGGCTTCGCGCCCATTAATAATGGGACTCTGGACCTTATGTCCCTTGCCAAGGGCCCATTAGTAGAAGAAGCAACATTTCGAATTTGGCCCGAATGGTTCAAAATGGCAGGACTTGAGGACGTCCCGGACCTCGATTTGCCCCACCCACTCAGCGCACTTCTCGCCATCCAATCCGCGGTCGCGGGACTAGGTGCTGTGCTTATGGATGAATGCCTCTGCGAGCCAGAGGTTCAATCGGGCGCACTCGTTGAACTCTCCGACGTCGAAATTCCATTTGGCGGTTACTATCTTGCGGTCAACAGCCGTGCTGGACGACGCAAAGCCGTTCGCGCAGTCCGTCAATGGCTTCTAGATGAACGCGCCAACTCCGAGGGGCGGGAAACTTAAAGGGTTCGTACGCCTACCTAGCTCAGCCTACCAATTTCCTGATCTGATCTGTGCTCTAACGCCGTTTTGATGGGCTGAATGTCGGCGGTGCGGGGGCGGTTTCAACGGGTGGTCGCAACACTTTAGTCTTTTTGGAAAGATGGAGTGTTAGAGATGAAATATCGGACGCGGACGTTTTA
>NZ_JAGFNU010000027.1 GCF_018457175.1 Pseudohalocynthiibacter aestuariivivens | reverse complement strand
TCATGCAGATGTACGTCAATCTCGCGCAATATCTTCAGCGCATCCTCATCCGAATACCGTTTCCGAGCCATCCCTTCTTCCTCCTGTGACACTCAAATAGTGGCTCAGTTTTAGGGGGCTAAGACACTGACACAATGCAGATTCTTTCCGAGTTCTTGATCTCTGACCCCGGACCAGAAAGGTTTACTGGGAACGACCCAAGGTCACGTCTTCCCCAATCCTACAACTTCCACTACCTGCCGATACTTCCCCTTTGGCCGCAGACGAGATCCACGCAAATCCGAGAGGTGAGGTAGTGGGGACTGTGGGTCACAAAAGTAGACGTCAATATTGGTGGTAACGGTAAATTTCCGATGCTCCGCCATCTCTGATCCACGATCCTATGTCAGCGACCGATAGAGCCCTTTTGGAAGCTTCCACGCCTGTTTGATGAGGGCCGTAATGACGCTTTAAGTGTCTTTGTTTTTCACATTCGACAGCACCACAAAGCGCGAATGGCGTTCAACCAGCATGGCAGTGTAGCTGTGTTGGTCCCCACATTCAAATCACCCTCCCAATGACGGGGGACAGCTCGATCCTCAATCTCTGGCGGACGTTTACTGATTGGGATCGCATCTTTGATCTTGAGCAGCTTAAGTCCCTTTTGGGTGGCGCATCGCACCAAAATCGCAATTTGATTGCCGCAAAGCGAAAACGGTGAAGGCAGTTGGAAGTTATTGACCAAAGCTCTGCGAACAAGGTTCTGTTCGACCTAAGCTAGAAAATGCCCGGCATTAGTCTCAAGGCAGGTTTGAAATTGACCTCCATCACACGCCGCTTTCAGGCCTACTAAAAACACTTTCCAAACCGTACATGCTCGCCGCAACAGCTGGACCTATTCCCAGAGCAAAAAGAACAGTTCCAATGCCAACGCTGCCACCCAATGCCCAACCCACGGATACCACTGAAAGCTCAAGACCACTGCGTACCCAGGCAATTGGCAGGTTTGTTAGCGTTTGCAGCCCTGTCATCAATCCGTCCCTTGGGCCCGCGCCCAAATTGGCAATTAAATACAGACCGCCACCAAACCCTGTCACCAGAATACCTGTCATGGCTTCACTGACTTTTAGGGCAAGGCTGTCGTAGGTAGGTAGGTACGGCAATGAGAAATCCAGTACCAATGCAATAATAATGGCATTTAAAATAGTTCCTATGCCGGGAGTTTGTCTGAGTGGAATCCAACAAAACAAAACGAATAAGCTGATTATGAAAGTGGCGAACCCGATACTCCAACCCGTAACAAT
Source organism: Pseudohalocynthiibacter aestuariivivens (assembly GCF_018457175.1). Lineage (GTDB taxonomy): Bacteria > Pseudomonadota > Alphaproteobacteria > Rhodobacterales > Rhodobacteraceae > Pseudohalocynthiibacter > Pseudohalocynthiibacter aestuariivivens. The sequence goes on along the minus strand of NZ_JAGFNU010000027.1, from coordinate 13,222 downwards.
CGTTATTCCTTGGGCAAATACAATCCATGGGCTTACCCCAACACCTGCTGCAATTATCAAAGCTTCTCCGAGACCGAAAAGAATGAGGCCTATTACAAGGAAAACCACTGAAATTAGAGGAGGAGCGATTGTCAGCGCCTTAGGTGAGCTCCAAAATAGGTTGGGCATCTTTTTTATGGATAGAAAACTTAGCTTTAGTCCCACTTAATCTCTTCCAAAATGATTTTCTAAAGCTTGTGACACGCACTCAAGAATTTCAGTCGTGGAATGTCAAGCGCAGCGCATACGTTCAGCTAAAGTTGCTCAGAACAGAATCGGGTTTGAGTTAGTTCAGTGCACTGATGTTGAAATCGTTACAATTCTCAAATCCTTGAGCAAACTGCTGTTGAGCGACCCCACTTGAGCGGTCCAGATTGAAAGTTAGTGCATGATTGGCCTTTGGTCCATCGGGATGGTGGCCTCTGGCGCGGGTGAGCTCAAATGATTGGTTTCAGCGTATCGCGATATTCCGCGCCCGAAGGGTGGTTGGGAAACGGACCTTCGCAACAAGTGCGAACGAGTCGTTACCAATTTTTGACAACAACCTCATATTCCAATTTTGAGAACTACGCCTAGCTCCACGAAAAGTTGAAGTCCGCCCGGATCGTGATTTTACGAAGTGAAGAAAAAAGGAAATGGTGGCAATGGAAAATAATGTCGTGCTTGATAGTATTAAGCTGCCTGTTATCGGCGGTCGCTCAACATGCCCAACGGTTCAACGCGAACACCAGCGCGTAAATTTCGATATGGCACCTGGCCAAGGCGACAGGGGAAGAGCCCGGGAGAGTGCGCATTCAGGACAGCGGCGGAGATTGGTTCAAAATCTGCACGGAAGTGGACGGTGCTTTTGACGGTTACGATCTGCTGCGCGGCGGGATTGATCCCTATATGGGTGAAAATTGCCTGATCAAGGCACTGGCATCGATGACTGGAAACCACAACACGTACATCCGAAGAATCATCCAGCACGCGTAGCAGTGCCGTCGGGCCTGTTTCGGCTACGCTGCCTGCATACATCTCTCCTGTGAAGGAAAAGCGGCCATCGCTCAGCCTTTCGACCTGCAGGCGACCAGAAAACGGGTTCGGGGCCGAACCGGATTTTCCACCCAGTGCGCCCTCGATAATGCTACCACCACCGCTCGCGTGAGCCTGCGAAGCTACTTCTGGGTCACAAAGCATGCCAAGAATAACGCCTTCCGCTCCGCCTTCAACTAACGCACGCAACAGTCCGGTTGTGTCCGAGGTGCCACCGGCACCGGGATTGTCCTGCACATCGGCAATGATGACCGGTTTGTCTGATTTTGCCGCTATGGTTTTGGCTTTTTCTACTGCTTCCTGTGACGAGAGCAGAGAACAATCAAATTCGGACTCTGCACTCAGAAGATCGGTAAAAAGACTACCGACAATCGCGTCAGCATCTTTCTGGTTGTCGGCATAGGCCAGAATAGACGGGCCGGCATCATGAATGTCTGCTGCCGGGAAGCCCGCGGCCAACTCGGCCCAGCATTGCGGCGCAGGACCGACGGAGGCGACCTTGTCATACAAAGACTGAAAAGGCGCAGCGCCCGTGTATTGCGCCTGCAAGGGGATGAGAAAAGGCGCCTGACGATAGGCCTTGAACAAGCGGCCGCCCGACATCAGATGCTGCAGCGTTTGAAAGGCACGAGCGCCAGTTTCTGCCATATCAAGATGCGGGTATGTCCTGAAAATGGTGATACAAGAGGCGAGATAGACCATTTCTCGTGTCAGGTTCGCGTGCAGGTCGAGGCTTACTGATATAGGTATGTTTGGGCCCACCAAGTTGCGCAGACGTCTCAGCAACTCACCCTCGCCATCCTCGTGGCTTTCCGAAACCATAGCGCCGTGCAGGTCGAGATAGATACCGTCGATCTTTCCGGCATTCCGGACGCCTTCGAGGATCATGCCGGTGATGCTCTCAAAAGCTTCGTCGGCAACATGAGCGGAAGGCTCGGCTGAGCACCAGACTAACGGGATCAACTCTACCGATCCATCCTTGCGCGCTTCATGGACGAATCCGGCCAACGGTAGGTTGCTTCCTTTGGTGCCTGAAATCACCTCGGCGCCGCGCAATAGGCCGGGCCATGAATCGGCCATCTCGAAATCGCTCATCGTTGCGAGCGTTGCGCCAAATGTGTTTGTTTCATGCTGAAACCCGGCAATCACAATGCGTTTCATGTGAGTGTTCTTTCCCGTTGGTATACGGTTTTGCCGTTAACTATGGTTTCCTCGACCTTGATATCGCGCAGGCCCGCCGGATCGTTTAACGGGTTGCGGGACAGGATGGCGAAATCTGCGCGCTTTCCAGGTTCGATACTACCGCGTTCGCGCTCAAGAAAGACCTGCCAGGCTGCATCGATGGTGTGGGCGCGCAGCGCCTCGCGTGGGGTCAGGGCTTGTTCGGGTCCTAAAACGCTTCCGGTGGCTGAAGTGCGGTTGACCGCACACCACATCAGATGCAGGGGCCGTGTGGGTGTGACCTGCGCATCGTTGTGAATGGTGAAGCGGATACCACGATCAGCGGCCCAGCGGGTTGGACACATGTTGCGAACCCGGTCAGGACCGAAAGTTATGTCGCGGTGAAAATTACCCCAGTAGTAGAGATGCGCTGGGAAGAAGCTGGCGGTCACGCCAAGGCGTGCCATGCGGTCAAGTTGGTCCTCGCGTAGGATCTGGGCGTGGATCAGCGTATGCCTGTGATCGTTTCTGGGATCGGCCTCAAGCACATCCTCTAAGGCGTCGAGCAGAATGTCCGAGGTCGCATCGCCATTGGAATGTATGTGAACCTGAAAGCCTGCACAGTGGAGATGGCCGATCTTTTTCGCCATGTCTTCACGTGTGATCGAGGGTGGGCAGCGGAACCCCGGATCACCGTTGAAGGGTTTGAAATAGGGTTCGGTTATGCAGGCTGTCTGGATATGGAAAGAGCCATCGCCAAAAAGCTTGCGCGGCCCCAGCATTATCCGCCCTGCGGGGTTCTGGGGCGGCAGGTCGAGTCGGCCATCGCTAAGAGCTGGCTCCAAATGGCCAGCAGGCAAAACCATGCATTCAATGTCCGCACTGTTCTCTGCATCAATCCGCAGGAAATAGGCCAGCAGTTCCTCGGTTGCCCAGGCATTTTGGGCCAGCGCAACGCCATGCTCAAAATACTCGCGGGCGGCTGCTACATAAGCCTCTCGAAATCGCTCGAAGGTAACCTGAAATTCTGAATCGCCCAATTCGCCCATTGCGGCCATGCCCTTTAACATGCCGTTCAGGTCACCGGTTACCGAGTCGCGCCCAATCCAGCCACCTGCGAAATCAGGCGTGTCGCGGGTGACTCCACGGGCAGCTAATGCCCGCGAGTTTCCGACACCTGCATGGCCTGTGAAATGAATGACCCAAATTGGGTGTTTGGTCGAAACACGATCCAGTTCCAGACGTGTGGGAAAACGATTTTCGGCAAGCGCCGAGGGCTCAAAGAGTGAACCTATGACCCACTCTCCCTCAGGCGTTTTAGAAGCAAGATCGGAAAGCCGAGAAAAGACATCGCCCAAGGTCTTGCAGTTACCGATCGGGGGGGCAGAAAGATCAGCGCGCAGACGGCCGAGATAACCCGAGTCGGGGAAATGTCCGTGCGGGTCGATGAATGCGGGAATTAAGGTGCGCCTGCTCAGATCGCGACGTTGAGCACCTTCGCTTGCGCGACGCTCGATTTCGTCAAACGCACCCACCGAAACGATTGTTCCGTCGTCGGTCAGAACCGTTGTTGCGACATTGTCCGTATCGTCGACGGTCAGTACGGTCGCGTTAAAGTAAATAGTTTGGGTCATGGAAGAAAGGATTGCCCTAAGGGAAAGATCAGTTAAGAATGAAACGAACCGGTTGGTGAATCAAGCGCGAAGACGCTACGGATCGGGCAGTTTACGAGGCGAGAAATTGGACACGGAACCGGGCATGGGTCACCGGGGAGAGTGTGTTGAAGATTGTCAGTAATTTCCCTCGGGAAACCGAAATTTTAGATCCAGTGTTCATCGAAATGTCCGATGGCGTGCGGCTGGCTGCCAAAATCTGGTTACCTAAGAATGCCGTTGACGATCCAGTCCCTGCGATCCTGGAATACCTGCCCTACCGCCGAGGAGATGGCACGTCGGGGCGCGATGCACTGACGCATCCATACTTTGCCGGACACGGGTATGCCTGCGTACGGGTCGATATGCGCGGATCCGGCGACAGCGAAGGAGTGATGCTGGGCGAGTACCTTAAGCAAGAGCAAGATGACGCGCTTGAGGTGATCGACTGGATTGCATGCCAACCCTGGTCTACGGGTAAGCTGGGCATGATAGGGATATCCTGGGGTGGCTTCAACGGTTTGCAAGTGGCCGCGCGCAACCCCGAACCGTTGAAAGCCATAGTGTCGATCTGTTCCACTGATGACCGCTATGCCGACGATATCCACTACATGGGTGGCTGCATGCTTACGGAGAACCCCAGCTGGAACAGCTTCATGTTCTCAATCAATACCACACCGCCTGATCCGTCGATGGTGGGAAACAAGTGGGAAGAGTTGTGGCTCGACCGGCTGAAAGGTAGCGGGTTCTGGCTGGAAGAATGGATACAGCACCAGCGACGCGACGATTTCTGGAAACACGGATCGGTCTGCGAAAATTTTGCCGATATAAAGGCGGCGGTTTATGCGGTGGGCGGTTGGGCCGATGGCTACACCAACGCGGTGTTTCGCTTGTTGGCGGGGCTGGAATCGCCCTGCAAGGGGCTGGTTGGCCCTTGGGCGCACAAATACCCGCATTTCGCCAAACCCGGACCGGCGATCGGTTTCCTTCAGGAATGCCTGCGCTGGTGGGACCACTGGCTGAAGGATATCGACACGGGTATTATGGATGAGCCGCAACTGCGTGCCTGGATCGAAGATCCGGTGCCACCGAGCACTTATTACGAAACACGTCCGGGAAAATGGGTAGCCGAAGAGAGCTGGCCCAGCCCTCGGATCACGCCGCGCGTGATGCATCTTAGCCCTGGCGGGCTGAGTGCTGAAAAGGGTGCGACAGTCCCAATGACAATCAATTCACCCATGACCGTTGGCATGATGTCGGGCAGCTGGTGTGCATATGGGCTTGACCCTGACTTGCCGGGCGATCAGCGACCAGAGGCCGGCGGATCACTGGTATTCGACACGGCAGTTCTCGAAGAAACGGTGGAATTTCTCGGTGCGCCGGTGGTGACGTTGCAGGTCGCCAGCGACAAGCCGGTAGCGATGGTGGCAGCAGTCCTGTCGGACGTGTTGCCCGATGGAGCCGCGACACGGGTGAGTTATGGAATGCTGAACCTGACGCATCGCGACAGCCACGAACAACCAGAGGCGCTGGAACCGGGCAAGACTTATACGGTGAAACTTCAACTTAACGAAGCCGGACACCGGTTTGAGCCGGGAAACCGCATCCGCATAGCGCTTTCGACCGCCTATTGGCCGACGGCTTGGCCCTCTCCGGAAAAGGTGACGCTGACCATTACCACCAGGGAAAGCTCACTGACCCTGCCGGTACGACAGGCAAGTGAGGCCGATGCTAATCTTCGCCCATTCGAAGAAGCCGAAGGTTCACCACCGCTCAACGCGACCACCCTGCGCGCGCCGGAATATGAGAATGCATTCATCACTGATATGACGACCGGTCTGGTGACTCATCGCCTCTGGGCCGATGAGGGCACCGTCACCTATGACGACCACAATGGATGGACCGTCGCGTCGGCCCACGAACAAAAGATTTCGGTCCATCCTGATGACCCACTGAGCACGGAACTAGACATCACCTGGACCGAAAATTTCAGCCGCGGTGCATGGGAAGTCTCGACCAGAACCCGAACACTTATGCGCTCTACCGCCACGCATTTTGTTATCCGGGGAGAGCTTGAGGCACATATGGGGGACGAACTTGTGCATAGAGAGGTATGGGAAAAGGATACGCCACGCGACCTTGTGTAAGCAATAGAACTGCTTTGTGAAACGCCCTGGACGGACTTCGGACAAACTAAAAAACATTGTTAGGGAGAAATAACATGACGAAAATTACGCAAACACGCAGGGGGTTCCTGCAGACCGCAGCCATCGCTGGTGCGGCGGGGTTGACAGGGACGTTTCCGGGCATCTCCTGGTCGGCCGAAGGTGACACGCTAACCGTGCGCTTCGACCGCGAGATGGAAAGCCTCGATCCCGGTTTTTATGTAGGGGGGCACCCGCCCAATGACGTGAACTGGTGTATCATGCCCGCTTTGGTGCATTTTGGCATGGTGGATGGTCAGGCGTCCTGGGTCCCCTCACCCTATGTTGAAAGCGTCGAGGTTGTAGATTCTACGCACATTGATTTTACGCTCAAGCAGGGCCTTATGTGGTCGAACGGCTTTGGTGAGGTAACGGCCGAAGATGTGGCCTATTCCTATGACCGAATGACCGAAAGTGAATGGAAAGGCGACTATGTCGCTTACGAGCGAACTGAGGTCAAAGATAAATACAGCGGCACGATCATACTGAACCAGCCCTTCGCGCCCTTTATGAATCTAACGCTGGCGTCCGGAACGGGCATTATCCTGTGCAAGAAGGCGACTGAAGAAGCGGGCGGCAAATACACCATCGAACCACCCGCGACCTGTGGGCCTTATGTGATGGAACACAAGCAGGCGCAATATGTGAGATTGCGACCAAACCCAGACTGGACCGGCCCGCTGCCGGCCTTTGCCAATATCGATTGTATTTTTGTGACCGACAGCGAGGCCGGTGCGCTGGCCTTCGAGGCTGGCGAACTGGATTGCGCCAAGATCACGTCAACCTCTTACGCTCGTTATCTCAAAGAGACCCCTCCTGGGGCAGCGCTGACCGTAGCGGGAGCGCTTCAGTACATGTGGATGGGGATCAATATCGAAAATCCCAAGCTGTCCGATATTCGTGTGCGGAAGGCTATCCAGCGCGCAGTCGACATCGATTCAATCGTCCAGGGTGCCTATTCAGGCACTGCTGAACCCTCTTATGGTATCATTTGTCCTGGATTGGTCGGTAAACGTGACGCGGCCGGTTACAGCTACGATCCGGCCGAAGGCAAGGCGCTGATGGACGAGGCGGGCGTTTCAGGGCTCAACCTGACGCTTCGGACGCTGAACAGCCCAGAACGTTTGCTGGCGGCTCAGATCATCCAGGTTAACCTTGCACAGATCGGTGTCACGGTCGAGATCATCCCGCTCGATTCAGGACCGTTCTGGGAGATGGGCCAGGAAAGCAAAGGCGATACATACAAAGATATGGAACTTTGGATCATGCGCTTTGGCGCTGGCCCAGACCCGTACGAGGCCACGCAGTGGTTCATACGCGATCAGGTCGGTGTCTGGAACTGGGAGCGCTGGAGCTCGGACGAGTTCGAAGAACTTTACAAGCAGGGCATCGGTGAAACCGATCAGGCCAAACGGCATGAAGTTTATGTCCGAATGCAGGAAATCATGGAGGAAACAGGCGGTTATGTCTGGCTAACCCATGAGCCGGAGGTCTTCATCCACCGTGATGATATCGACGCGAAATTCGCGCCATCGGGCGAGATGCAAATGGCGTACTTCGCGCCAAAGTGACGTAACACACAGCCGTGCTGCGGGCCTACTACAGGTCCGCGGCATGGTAAGGAATCTGGTATGTGGTGGTATCTTTTGAAGCGTCTGGGCCTATCGGTCGTCATCGTCCTGATGGCGATTGCTGCGCTTTTCGTGATGCTGCATTCGATTCCGGGAGACCCAGTGAGCATTGCGCTCGGACCACGGGCTACACCTGAGATTCAAGCGGCCTATGCCGAAAAGATGCATCTCGACCAGCCCCTTGCCTTTCAGTTCCTGATCTTTGTTGGCAACGTTCTTCAGGGTGATCTGGGCACTGATGTTTTTTCCAACCGCAGCGTCGGCCTGACGCTTTCAGAGCAATTGCCCTATACTATCACACTGGCAGTTGCCGCGTTGGGCTGGGCGATCGCGCTGGGCATTCCGCTGGGATGCCTTTCGGCAATCTGGCCCAACAGCTGGATCGATCGGGTAACCGGTGTCCTGTCTGTGGGTACTATTGCTGTTCCGTCCTTTCTGGTCTCGATATGGGCGATCCTTATCTTTGCCATCAGCTTGCGCTGGTTGCCTGTACTCGGTGCCGGGGATGAGGGCGATATCATCGACCAGTTACGCCACCTGATCCTGCCGGCCTTTGCTGTGGGACTTGGCTGGGTCGGTTACCTGGCTCGCATGGTGCGGGCCTCAATGCTCGAAGTTATGGGCGAAAACTATATACGTTCGGCCCGGGCCTTCGGTCTGACCTCACGTATGGTTGTGTTCCGCTACGCGCTGCCGGTGGCAGTTCTGCCAACCATCACGCTTATTGGTGTGGGGTTCGGCGGGCTTCTTTCGGGTACCGTCTTTGCTGAAATCATCTTTTCCCGTCCGGGTATCGGGCGGATCATATACGATATGGTGTTGGCGCGAAATTTCCCTGTGGTGCAGGGCGCCGTTCTGGTGACAATCGTGCTTTACGTGGTGGTGACGCTCATCGCTGATATTATTGTTTCATGGCTGGATCCCCGTGTCCGAGACTCACTCTGATATTCCGGGCCCGGTGCCCGCCGAAACCCCTGTGCCCGAACGGGGCTATAGTATGGGGCGCGAAAAGCTTATGCTTTTCCTGCGCAACGCGATGGGTGTGTTCGGGCTTATCCTAGTGTTATTGTTCTTTGCCAGCGCAATCTTTGCGCCGTTATTTGCCACGCATGACCCACTGGCGATGGATATACCAGCGCGCATGTCAGGGCCTTCAGCCGATCATTGGGTGGGAACCGACCAGTTGGGGCGTGATACCTTTAGTCGGGTCCTCTACGGCGGACGCGTAGCTCTGAAAATTGCCGCGATCGGTGTTACTGTTGCACTGACGACCGGGCTGATCCTGGGAATGGTGGCCGGATTCGGCCCGCGATGGCTAGACAATCTGCTTTTGCTTGTGTTTGACACGATCCGCTCTTTTCCAACTGTGGTTCTGGCATTGGCTGCGGTCGCGTTACTGGGGCCCAGTCTGGAACTGGTGTTAACCATTGTGATTGTGACCACGATCCCCGGATATGCGCGGCTTGCCCGTACTTCGACATTGGCCTTGAAGAATACCGAATTCATTCTGGCCGAGAGATCGCTGGGTGCCAGTACTGCACGTATTTTGTTTGTGCATATCATGCCGAATGTTATTGGACCGCTCTTGATTCTTGCTGCGATGGATGTGCCGGTTGTCGTGACGATCGAAGCAGGGCTGAGTTTTCTTGGGCTGGGTGTCCAGCCACCCACTGCCAGCTGGGGAACGATCTTGAACGAAGGTTATTTGATCATAAGGGACACGCCATGGATGGTGATTGCGGGCGGCATTCCACTTGTCCTGACAACGCTGGGCTTCACATTTTTGGGTGAGGCATTGCGGGATGTCTTCGATCCAAAGCTACGGCGGGGACGATAGGCAATGAAGGATCCGCTTCTCGATATCCGAAACCTTAATGTCGACTTCCGCACTCCACGAGGCCGCGTACATGCGTTGCGTGATGTGTCTTTCTCGGTACCGCGTGGAAAAAGTGTTGGTGTGGTGGGCGAAAGCGGTTCGGGCAAGAGCACGGTGATCTGGGCCGTCACTCAGCTTCTGGCGCGCAATGCTGTGGTCGAGAGTGGAGAGGTGTTGTTCGACGGCGAAGAGGTGCTAAGCTGGAGTGAGTCACAGATGATGGATGTGCGTGGCGAGAAGATCTCGATCGTCTTTCAGGATCCGATGACCTCGCAAGTGCCGGTGCTCAACTATGCCCAACAGATGACCGATATCCTTTACCGTCGCCGCGGGATGAGCATGGCGGAAAAGAAAAAGAAAGCCATCGAGATGATGCGGCGGGTCGGCATTCCTGACCCCGAAAGCCGCATCATTCAGTACCCACACCAGTTTAGCGGCGGCATGCGCCAAAGGGCCGGAATCGCAATGGCGCTTCTTATGGATCCGATGCTGCTGATCGCGGACGAGCCGACCACTGCTTTGGATGTAACGATGGAGGCGCAGATCATCCACCTAATGCGTGAATTGCAGCGCGAGTTTGAGGCGACGCTCATGGTCGTGTCGCACAATTTGGGCTTAATTGCCGAACTGTGTGACGAAGTGGTGGTGATGTATGCAGGCGAAGTGATCGAGAGCGGCGACGTGCGCGATATCTTTTACCGTCCGGCGCATCCTTACACACAAGCACTGTTAGAATGCGACCCGGCAAGGGAAGAAGAACGTGCGCGGTTCCTACCGGTTATCCCCGGGGATATTCCCGATCTGCATATGCCACCTCAGGGTTGCGTCTTTGCGCCACGCTGCCGGTATGCGGCTGAGAAATGCCATGACGTTGAACCCAAACCCACAACTTTGCCGGAGGCTGGGCATAACTCCCGCTGTCACCTTCTGGATGGAACAGTGACTGTACCTTCCGGCAAATCCAAGAGCGCAGAAACCCGCCGCGCCGACGACACAACGAGCCCGCGTCAGGTCGACGGTGCCGCGCTTCTTGACTTGTCAAACCTCAGCGTTCGGTTTCAGGTCATGGGCGCTGTTCATGCTCGGCTTACCGGTGTGAGCACTCCTTATGTCGATGCGGTGCTGGATGCTTCGCTTTCGCTTCGAAAGGGGGAAACGCTGGGACTTGTGGGAGAAAGTGGTTCAGGCAAGACGACACTGGGTCGCGCCATTCTCGGACTGGTGCCCGCGAAAACGGGGCAAGTATTGTTCGAAGGACAGGACCTGTTGAAACTACCGCCTGGCGCATTCAAGGCGCTCAGACGCGACATGGCGATGATGTTTCAGGATCCGGTGGGGTCGCTCAGTCCACGGCGCACGGTCAAGTCACTGATCACTGAACCTCTGGAAATTCATGGGCGCAATGGCAAAAACCTGGACGTTGAGGCCGAGCGGCTTTGCGATATGGTTCGGTTGCCCAAGAATTTCCTGTCACGCTATCCGCACGAGCTTTCGGGCGGACAAGCAAGGCGTGTCGGCGTAGCACGCGCTTTGGCGCTCAACCCCAGCCTTGTCATCGCCGACGAACCTACTGCGGGGCTTGATGTTTCAGTCCAAGGTGAGATTCTGAACCTGATGAGCGAGTTGCAGGCCGAACATGGTCTTGGCTATCTGATCATTAGCCATAACCTGCCCGTTATCCGCCATATCAGCGACAAACTAGCAATCATGTATTTGGGTCGACTGGTCGAACGCGGCAATTGCGAAGCGATCTTCGACAAACCCGCTCATCCCTACACAGAAGCATTGGTGCGTGGTGTACCGAAACCCGATCCTGATAAGCGTCGTACGCTTCTGTCGATCGAAGGCGAAGTCCCCAGCGTCACGAACCGCCCGCAAGGTTGCGAGTTCCACACACGTTGCAAATACGCGACTGATCTTTGCCGAACCGAAAGACCCGATGAGCAGATGCTGTCTGACGGGCGCATCCTGACTTGCCACCATCCACTGGCCATCTGAGAAAAGAGGATACCGAGATGAATGTCGTACCCCCGATCAATTTCGATCTCTACCCGATCGAAGACGCAGCGGCGATGGCCAAGATCGTTGCAAAAAGCCGTGAACAGCTTGACCGCGACCAATATTGTTCACTGCCCGGTTTTCTGACTGATGCGGCTATCAAAGAAGCTGCAGCCGAAATAGCGTCGCTTAAAGCTCAGGCAAACCCCGCCAATTCTAAGCGAAACTGTTATCTTCAGCGGCAAGGCGATCCGTCGCTGCCGCCCGACCACCCGCGCAACATCATGCATCACGCAAGTTACCGAATGATCGCGGCTGATCTGTTGCCTGCAATTTCCCATCTGAAGACCCTGTACTTCTGGGAACCGTTCCAGAAAATGGTCGCAGGAATCGTGGGCGAGGAAACGCTGTACCCCAACGAGGATCCGCTACAGCCAGTAAACGTGATCTGCTATGCCGAGAGGGACCAATCGGCCTGGCATTACGATTCCACAAATGCTTTTACCATGACACTGATGCTGCAGGCAGCAGAAGCGGGGGGAGATTTCGAGATGGCACCGAATACGCGGGTTAAGCCAGGTGACGAAGACATCCCATATATGAGAGAGGTTTTGACAGGGCAGAGCGACCAGGTGAAATCAGTAGGCCGTGCGCCGGGGGAGTTAACGATTTTCCGTGGCTGCAACTCGCTGCACCGCGTGTCCCCAGTTAAGGGTCCGCGCGACCGTTTGATGGCTGTATTCGTCTATGAGACAATGTCGGGCATCAAGGGCGACCCAGAAGTCAACATGACTGTTTATGGACGCAAAGCATAAGAAACAATTCGGCGTTCGGAGAGTTTGATCCTACAGTCCGCGCTTTGGTATTCGAGACGGCGAACGTTGTTTACTCCGTAAACCGGAAAACAGATTAACTGAAAAAACAATGTAAACAGATCAAGCTGTTAGATGACACTTATTCTTTCTGCACCCGGAAGAAGCTGGTACGTAATTTGGTGTGTGAAAGCAGATCAATACACGCGATGCGGGGATTTGTAGTGTTGATAGCAAGTTAAGCTAGTAGGCCGAAACACAACTAACCAACAATCAGGACCTCGCTTCGGCGGAATCCACTCTTTCGGAGGAAAATTAGCCTTAGGTTGGTCAATACGATCCAGTGAAGGAAAGGTCTGCCGACTCAGCAGCACCTTGCTGGGCGGGAACGACTTCCAGTCTTGGTTGGCCAACGAAAAAACCCAGACCGATACCACAGCGGACATAAGCGGTGTTTTCGTTTGTTGTATCAACGACAGTTTGACGCTGTACTTCGGTTGTCGCGCTGACTATATGGCGACCTTTTGGGACATCGACGAAGAACACACCTTTCGCGACACAGCGGCCTGCTGCGTTACCATCGATACTTACGATTGGCTTTACTGCAGCACCCATTACGCCAGGCCGATAGACGACAACGCGGCTCATACCTTCTTGCGGTGCCGCACGGAGGTTGGCAGTTTCAGAAAGCTGATGGAAAGCATTCTCAAGGATGCTCGAAACCTAGGCGCAGAAAGCGTTCTATTGGACACAGGCATCTACGACACGGCGGCGCAGGCTTTGTATCTTAAGCTCGGGTTTCGTAAAATCGAAT
>NZ_JAGFNU010000026.1 GCF_018457175.1 Pseudohalocynthiibacter aestuariivivens | reverse complement strand
TCTCCTCCATGGACACATCCAAACCAGCAAAATACTCCATTGGTCAATATCCTTTTCAATGACATGAACATCAAGAACAACAGCTGAAACTAAACGCTGGTCCTGATTGCGCCATGTTGAAAAACTCGAAAAATCTGTGCCCTCATTTTTTCGTCAATTGTCCTTGTATCAGCAAAATCGACGCCATTTATCCAGAGGAGGTCATGCCAGCCCCTCACATCGCCAAACCGGTGTTTTGACCAGTCCCCTGGCCAAAAAACTCAACGGCCTCTCAACGGGTAACTTTTTCACCGAGTTTCGGAAAAACTGGAATTTGTCAACACAATCAGCCCAGAGTGTGCGTTGGGTTTTGGCGCTAAATGTGTCCGCGGTACAAAAAATGCTGCAAGAGCGCAGATTTCGGTGCTGCTGAGCAGCGTGGAAACCAGCAATTCGTGCAAATTGCTGCGAGGCTGACAGCGTCAGGTACCGGGTTTCGGGCACAGCACCAATTCACTGCGGTCGTACCAATGTCAGCTTCGCCTATTGGCCACATTCAAGTTCATGGCAGTCCTGGATTTTTCGAATAACAAATAAGATTCTGACCACTTCGGTGTGTTGAGCCGTCCGCGATTTGCAGAACAAGTCGTCGATGAGGTACGCGTGACCGCTGAGAGAGCTCTCTGAACTCAGGCGCGCATTCGAACTCCTATCAACATTTGGCTGTTAAGGGGCTTAAGCGCGTTTTCAGTTGGCGCACAGATATGCCGAACTGAACCAAAAGCGATGCCATTCACAACATGTATTTAGTTGAATTAGTCCCGATGTGATCTGACACCGCCTCCTCCGTTACGTTTAAGGATGCGCTGTAGAGTGCGCCTGTGCATGTTCAAAAGCCGCGCTGCGTATGAAACATTATCGCCCGCCTCATGAAAAACATGCTCAATATGCTCTATGCGGGCCTCGTTCGGCGAAATCGGATTGACCGGTGCCGGAGGAACTTGATCTTTCGGTGCGCGTAGAACGTCGACTATTTCGTCGGCCGTCGCTGGCTTGGCAATATAGTCCACAGCACCAATGCGCGCCGCTGCAACAGCGGTAGGAATGTCACCATATCCCGTTAAAATGATCGCCCGTGCCTCGGGGTCGTGTTTTTCCAACGATCTCACGACATCGAGACCGCTGCCATCGAGCAGCCACAGGTCGATGACCGCAAAGCCGGGAACGTCCTGTTCGATCGCTGCGAGCCCTTCGGCCACACTGGCGGCTGTCCGGGCCTCAAAGCCGCGTTTCTGCATGGCTATTGCGAGGCGGTCACGCAGGGCATCATCATCTTCGACGATGAGCATCGAATTATTGTCTATGATATCCAACATTTTGAGCACCTTTGAGTTGTATACGGAGCCCGACGCTGGCTGGATTGCCATCGCGTCAATCCGTCGCTCCACCAAATGACTAGCTGTTCAAACTTCCAAGTACAGCGGGGTCGATCTGGTGTCCTCTTGGGGACTAGGCTGTAGGTCCTAAACCGTACAGGTCGATTTCGTAGAGTTGCGGTGTAATTGAAATCTGGCCGAGTTGACCGTCCTTCCATACCTTGGTCTCATCAATGGAGCAGCGGCGGTTAGTCGTCAGGCTCTGGGATCTAGGTAGCTCAGACTTTCTTTAAGGATCTGCTTGTCCAGTTTAAGCGCCGCCACGATCTATTTGAGGCGCCCATTCGCCTTCTCCAGGCAGTGCATCTTCGACGGTTGTTATCGTTCCATTCCGCCAAGCCATTTTGCCGATTATACTACGTGACATCGCTGATCCCGATACCGCGACAGGCCGATGCAAAATTACTGCCACCCGCCGACCTAAACTCAATAGCGCGCAGTAGCATCAATACATCCTCGTCCGAATGCCGTTTCCTTGCTACTCAGAGCCCCCTGGCGAAACAAGTGAAGTGCCTCAGTTTTAAGTGGTGGAACGGCACCCATACTAACGTGAATCGCCTCTCCAACGGAAAGGATAAGTGATCCATAGCGAGCATTCTTCCGTAACATAAATATAGAAAACACGTGGAAACAAACGGCGTTCCAGAAGTGGGCTGCCGGATTAGAAAGGAACGCCAGATGAAACAGCTTGTCGTTAACGGATGGAATTTCATATTTGATGCTAATGTCAGCCCGCTTCGTAACATTCCCGATGTTGGGACACGACACTATGTGTTTCAGGCTTTGGCATTCATGTGGGCTGTTGCTTTTGCTACCGCTATCGGGAGCTACACGATATTTGCAGTAAGTATTCTCGGGCACACTGTCTTGATTGCGGCTGCAGCAATTACGGTCGCAACTTACACCACGGCTGCAAAGAAACCGAAGATGTTTGTATTCGGTTCGGGTCGTAGCAATGATGACGAACACGTTTAGCTGAAATAGCTGCCAGCGCAGCGAACGCTCACGTTTTCATGCGACCCGGCCATTTCGCACTCTGAAACACCCTAGTAGCACCGAATGATTGTTCTGAGCCCAATGTGTCGGATGCTGCATGCGCCATGGCCCTTGTGTTTGTTGCGAGCTACCAGACGTTTCAGTTTAGGGGGCAAGTGCGGACGCCTATGAGGCGGAATAAAAGCCGATGCTTGATACGGCAACGAGTGCACTAAACTCGTGACCTATTGCCACTATTCCGATGCGCCGAAGGCGTGTTGGGTCAAACAACGCTTCCACTCTATGCGCGATGAATGATGAGAAAGGTATTTGGACAGTCTGCCATTCAGACTTGGTCTCGAAGTCAGTGCGAAAGGATTGCCAAGATCGAGCTAACTGCGCCGTACGTAGCCGGAAGTCATAGATATGACTGTTCCCCCATACGGTCGCCTGAATGCCGTCCCAGGCGCTAATATCCACGCTCGAGCCATCCTGGCACAAATCAAACGCCATTTGGATAAATCCACCATTGTTGTCGAGAGAAACTTCTCCGCGTAGAACGGTTGCCTCTCGCCCTTCAAATATCTCATGAGTGACGTTCCCTGTAGATACGCCACCCATCACTGTGTCGGCCACGAATTCCCAATGAGGGTGAAGTTGCATGTTCTAGATCGCTCCTTTTATCCTGCGTTCTCTGCACTGTAGCGGTATATGAACCACGTCACACCTGATGTCGCTTGTAGGCCGGTTTTGATCTTTATGGTGACCACTTTCCCATATTTGAGTGAACCAAAAACGACTCCGACCCGTAACTATATTATCCAGCAAGGTGCTGGTGATAAATCTCATGGGAGAACTAAGATGATCCGCCGTACTTTTATTGCCCTCACATCAGCAGCCGCCTTTTCCACCGCTTCAATGGCGTTTGCAGATGGTCATTCCAAAGACATCGTCGACACTGCCGTTGGCGCAGGATCTTTCACAACGCTCGTTGCAGCAGTTCAGGCTGCTGGCCTTGTTGCCACCTTTAAAGGAGAAGGTCCGTTCACGGTTTTTGCACCCACAGATGAAGCTTTTGCCGCCCTGCCAGAGGGCACTGTTGCGTCGCTCTTGCTCCCCGAAAACAAAGACCAATTGGTTGCGATTCTGACCTATCATGTTGTCGCAGGCAAGGTGATGAGCACCGACCTAAGCAACGACATGGCGGCTCCTACGGTGCAGGGCGGTGACCTCAAAATTATGACCGAAGGCGGCGTAACGGTGAATGGTGCCAATGTTGTGACTGCGGACATTGAGGCCTCTAACGGAGTAATCCACGTCGTCGATGCCGTGCTTTTGCCCAAGTAAACAATGTTTGAATGGTCGCCCGTTTCGCGGGCGACCGACCCCTTTCCTACAAAACTACAAACTTGGAGTGAGCATGAAGGTTTTTTCAATCGCAGCCTGCGCAGCCGTCTTCGCAGGACCATCTTTCGCTGACGTGCGCGTCCAGTTTTTGGAACGTGCACCGAAGGATACTTTTATCGTTACAAACCAAGGGGCCTGTGCGATCGGGACTTCGGAGTTGGTCATTGATTTTCAGGGGACAAGCGCGGGGCTGATCTTTGACGTGTCAGGGTCGGGTGCGGGTGTGGAGGTGTTCCAGCCCTTTGAGGTGACCGAAGGCGCAGATTTTTTGACCAGCCTACCTACCATCTCTGATGGTGATCAAACCGCGACGCTATTGATCAATAATTTGGACCCGGCGCAAAGAATTGCGTTCACGATTGACGTTGATGACACGAATGGTGTGCGCGAAATCACTGTATCAGATAGCGAGATCAACGGTGCCACGGCAACATTGATCACAGCGCGCGATCGGGTGTCATCCGTGTTTGACACGAAGGCCGAGTTGGTGTTGCCCACGGCCGCTTGCTTGTCTTGAAGACACTGCAAAACAAAGCGCAGTCATGAAGCTTCGTTTAATCCTAGGCGATCAGTTATCGCTTTCGGTCGCGAGCCTTACTGATGCCACGAAAGAAGATCTGATTTTGATGTGTGAGGTCCGCCAAGAGGCGACCTATGTCAAACACCACAAAAAGAAGATCGTGTTTCTGTTTTCTGGGATGCGCCATTTCGCGCAAACACTCGTGAGCCAAGGGTTCAATGTCCACTACGTCGCATACGACGATCCAAAAAATACGGGGTCTTTGCGCGACGAGGTTGCTCGATTAACGGATGTGTATGACATCTCCGAGGTCATTGTCACAGCCCCGGGTGAATACCGCTTGCTGGCAGAGATGAAGCAATGGTCTGATGCGCTGAGCTTGCCAGTTACAATCCGTCCTGACGACCGCTTCCTGTGTACGACGGATAAATTTGCCGCTTGGGCCAAAGATCGCAAGCAGCTCCGCATGGAGCATTTCTACCGCGAGATGCGCCGCAAACATGCTGTGTTGATGTCCGATGACGGGCCGATCGGCGGGAAGTGGAACTATGATGCAGACAATCGCAAATCCCCACCTCAAAACCTGAAGGTACCTGACCCATTTCAAGCGGATGTTGATGACATCACCCAAGACGTCATTGCGCTTGTGGCTGAACATTTTCCCGACCACTTCGGCGATATCTATCCATTTCATTTCGCCGTGACGCGCGGCGCTGCTTTGCAAGCTCTGGATATGTTTGTTGATGAGCGGCTGAGGCTGTTTGGGGATTATCAGGACGCAATGGTCCAAGACGAACCATGGATGTTCCACAGTCACATCGGGCTTTATTTGAACTGCGGGTTTCTTACCCCCTTGGAGTGTATCACCCGTGCAGAGGCGGCCTTTCATGACGGGAGCGCGCCGCTGAACGCTGTTGAAGGATTCGTTCGGCAGATATTGGGATGGCGTGAATACGTGCGCGGCATCTATTGGCTCAAAATGCCCAACTATAAGGCGATGAATGTCCTTGAAGCCAAGCGCCCGTTGCCCGAATTTTACTGGACTGCCGACACGCAGATGAACTGCATGCGCCAATGCATTACGGAGACCAAGCAGAACGCCTATGCCCATCATATCCAACGGTTGATGGTCTTGGGCAACTTTGCATTGATCGCAGGTCTCGCCCCGGCGCAGGTCAATGACTGGTATCTATTGGTCTATGCGGATGCATACGAATGGGTCGAATTACCGAACGTGAGTGGCATGATCTTGTTCGCGGATGGCGGGCTGTTGGCGTCAAAACCCTATGCGGCCAGCGGTGCCTACATTCACAAAATGTCGAATTACTGCGAGTCTTGTCGATACAATCCCTCCGTAAAAAACGGCCCCAAAGCCTGTCCGTTTAACTATCTGTATTGGGACTTTATCGACCGCAACGCAGCCAAACTGCGTGGCAATCCAAGGATGGGATTTGCTTATAAAGGTCTGGATCGCATGACGGACGAGAAGCGAAGCGCGATCCGCGCGGATACTGAAAGGTTTTTCAACGAGATTGAGGCATATGAAAAAGGCTAACCTTCCGCAGAAAATATGCCACGTGTGCGCACGGCCCTTTAGCTGGCGCAAGAAGTGGGAAAAGGTTTGGGAAGACGTGCGCTATTGCTCTGCCAAATGTCGCGCCACGCGAAAGACGTCAGCAGCAAACGAAGGGATGCAATGACCCGAATGGCTCTTCTCTCAACCTTGCGGCAAACTGCCTACGACCGTTGCATTTCCCGCGCTGGCTTATCACATCTAGAAGGACAAAGGAGTAACACATGCGCTCACTTAATTTGCGAAGGCTGGCGCTGGTTGTCGCTCTGCTTGTTCCATCACTTGGCTCGGCCGAGAGCGCTATGATTGAATTCCCATTGTCTGAACCCGCCCTTTGAGATTACTTCAGCGATCAGGTTATGGGTGGGGTTTCGGAAGGCAGCACGACATTCGAGACCGTTGGTGAAAAGCCCGTCTTGCGGTTGACTGGCCGCGTCAGCACGGCCAACCGCGGCGGATTTATTCAGGCCCGTACCAAGTTGGATGCGCCATTGCCTGACACCGCGCAAGGCATCATTTTGAATGTGCGCGGCAACGATCAACCTTACTACCTGCACCTCAGAACAAAGTGGACTGTTTTGCCGTGGCAATTGTATCAAGCCGAATTTGATACATCTCAAGCATGGCGGGAAGTGCGCATTCCGTTCGAGGCATTCGCTCCTTACGGCGGGCTTTTACGCCAATCCTTCAAGATTTCAGATGTTCGTAGCATTGCCGTCGTTGCCTTTGGACGAGACCACAACGCAGATTTGTCTGTGCGTGCCATAGGAGTCTATTGATCCAAGGAAATTCCTCTCCGAACAAAGAACTGAAAAAAATGTATGGCGATAATCTTATACCCAATCAGCACAACGACATCTTACCCCGCGATATCTAGTGGGAGTGTCGTCCACTGACTGACGCTTCTGCCGGAAATGCTGCGAAGAGCATGAATGTTAATAATTCGAAAGCTTCGGCGCAGCGTTGACCAATGTGGTGAATGACTGCTTCGGGCGGTAAACAGACCCTGCGAACACCGCCTCGGATGGCAGCTTAGTCCCGCTCAGCAGTCGTTGGCGCAGACTGCAGCGAACTTCTGCTTTGAGCCCAAATTGACGGTACTGGTTTTCGTATTCGGATCCACACGGGGTTTGCACAATTGGAGTCGGTATCGCTACAGTGGTATCTGTCCATAGGGAGGCTGTCATGAAATCCGAAACTAATTCGGTCGTCGACCACTATACCCGCAACAATCTGATGGAGCGCATACGTGAGGCGCTTTCTAGTGCAGGTCACGATTCCGACATCCTGACAGTTTCAATGCTTAGCGAGCTTGATCACCTGCATGGCGGAGGTCTGACAACGACTGAAGTTCAAGCCGAACTTGCTCAAATACCATTTGGCTGCCAAGTTCTTGACGCCGGCTGTGGTATCGGCGGACCTAGCCGGTATCTGGCAGACACCTACGGTTGTCAGGTTTCCGCAATCGACCTTACGTCTGAATTCGTCGAAGTGGCCCACCAACTAAACGAACAGGTTGGTCTTGACGACAAAATCACCGTAACAGTTGGAAGCGTTACTGAGCTTCCTTACGAGGATCATAGCTTTGATGTGGTTTTAAGTCAGAATGTATCGATGAATGTGGCTGACAAGACTAAGATGTTCAGCGAAGCTTTTCGTGTTCTCAAACCACGTGGAATATTCACATTCAGCCATCTTGCTGATGGCCCGAACGCGCCGCCGATTTATCCGTTGCCTTGGGCGCTTACTCCGGATGTCAGCTTTTTGGAAACTCCACAGAAAATCATAGATGTGTTGTCGGCCGCCGGATTTGTTGAAATTGAAGATAAAGCCTCGGTGGCAAGCTCAAAACCTGGCGGTCCGCCGCCGTCGGGGACGATCGGGGGAGCGCCAGCAATGGGCGACGATATGCCCGCAAGAATTCAGAACTCGATTCAGTCAAATCAAGAGGGCCGACTGATACCAATGATGGTAGTTGCTCGCCGCCCATCCTAAGTCGGACCGCGCAGCACACATTGCCGATTTAGGGTTCTTCTAATTTGGAATAAATCAGTCAAATTCCCGCACAGACCAGTATTGTCGACTTTGTAAGCGCAGGCACGAAATCAGGGTCTGACCACCCAACGCTGAAGCAGAGCGCGTCTCAGTCCACCGAGGGATGATTATCGGGCAAGCATCTCAGCCAAAATGGTGTCGAAATCCTCGCCCGCCTCGGCCCGGGCGATGAGTTCCAAAAGCCCGGCATGCCCGGCCTTTCGTTCAATGCGCGCAACCTCGGTGGCTGCGGCTCTATATGCGCGGCCAACGCCAAGAGCGCGATAGGCGTCGCCCCAGTTCCAGAAGTTACGCACTCTACGCACGCGCGCTCTGTCGGAGGCAGTGATCTGACCATGCCAGATAGGATGATTTGCGACATGGGTCGCAAGCCCTTCGTCGAACCACGTCGGATACGGCTGCCGGACAAGGTTCGAAATACCCATTGACCGGTGTAGCCGCGAATGGGTCATCTCATGCGTGAGTGTTCCTTGCGTCAGACCTCCTGGGCTGACCATGACCGCCATATCGGCTATGGAAAGCCCGTTCCCGCCGATGCCGAAAGAATGTGCACAGACCCGTGTGGTGCAGAGAATGAGTGTCGGGTGCGCGGCATCGCCGAAAAAGTCGATCACCCTCGCGCGCGATGCGTTAGCAATGTCCAGAAGCTCACCCGCGCGACCTGGTGCATCGGTCCAAACGCGTGGCGCGATTTCCGAAAGCCCATAGGCGTGGGGTATCGCTACACGGTGGTTTCCCGGAATAGCCACGCCCAGAACCAGCGCGGCGAGCACCCCGTTGGTGACAAAACTAAAAATCCGGGCTAGCACGGCGATCAACCAGTCAAAATTTCGGCCAATGCCACCCTGCGCAATCGAAGACGCGGGAGCGATCAGCGTTGGAATCTTCTGCGCTATATACGCTGTTTAGGTTCTCGTTTTCTTCAGTCATTTTGAACCTCCACAAGCAGATGTCTGCGCTCACTTGGTAACGCATAGTCAAATTATGACAACTTCGGAACTCCTCAAAGTTGAACGCTTTAACTATCTTAGCAAACGGCAGCTTTATCCGCATAGCAGTCATCGGTGCAGACGGCAGAGAAAGTCTGCTTTGAGCCAAAACTGGCAATTCTTTGCGAAGTGACTAGTGTCGGCTTTGGTATAAGGAGCACGCAATATGAGCAGCATGAAAGCGGTTGTCGTCCGCGAAGCCGGAGGGCCGGACGTCTTGAGCGTGGAAACCATGGCAATCCCAACACCGAAGCCTGGTTGGGTGCTGATCCGCGTGCGGTCCTTTGGGTTGAACAGATCAGAGCTTTTCACCCGTCAAGGACATTCTCCGAACGTTCCTTTCCCCCGTGTACTTGGAATTGAAGCGGTGGGCGAGGTTGTCTCGGCACCAGATGGTGGATTTGGTGAAGGCGACAAGGTTGCGACCGCAATGGGCGGAATGGGCAGACAATATGATGGCGGCTATGCCGAATATACTCTCGTCCCCGTGGGGCAGGTTCAGAAACTTGACACAACGCTGCCTTGGCATGTCCTTGGGGCGCTGCCCGAGATGGTTCAGACCGCGTGGGGGTCACTGCATACCTCACTTGGGGCTAAGAGCGGCGAAACGCTTTTGATCCGCGGCGGCACGACTTCGGTGGGTTTGACGGCAGCGATTATTGCCAAGAATGCAGGTTTGCGCGTGCTGGCGACTTCCCGACGAGAGGACAGGCGCGACATGCTACTGAAGAATGGCGCTGATGAAGTCTATATTGACGGAGGTGAAATTGCCCCTGCCGTTAGGGCGGCCCATCCAGAAGGTGTGCATCGGGTCTTGGAACTTGTCGGAACGACAACGCTGCTGGACAGCCTGCAATGTACCGCGATGGGCGGCTCCGTCTGTATGACAGGTATGGTCGGGAACGCATGGGAGCTTGAGCACTTCAGTCCGATGGGGGCGATCCCAACAGCGGTGAACCTGACGACCTACGCGGGCGGCGCTGAGGACTTCATTTCGACGCCATTGCAACAAGCGGTCGATGCCGTAGCGGCGGGAACTTTCATCCCGCCGATAGGAAAGACCTTTTCCATCGATGATATCGTCGCGGCGCACCGTGCGATGGAAGAAAATACCGCAGGCGGAAAAATTGTGGTCACGACGTAGGAGCATAGCAGACATCTGACCAAGCCGGACGAACGGCAACAAAGTCCGCACAGCAGACCTAGGGTTGCAACGCGGCGAATGACTGCTGTGAGCCCAGAGTGTAAAAATTCTGCGGTGCAGCCAATGACCGCTTCTCAAGTTACACAAACCAAAGAAGGGCGTAGCCATGCTGTACTTTCCGAATGCATGTCAGTCAGCATTAGTAAAATAGGACCGCTTCCAGAAGATCACAGCCAAGAATAGCAAACTGACGAGGTTAGGCACTAAAATTTGCGCAAGCCCAAGCCGGTCGCTCACAGTGAGCAAAGCAACAATCCCATTGAGAATGAATAACCCAATGTAGAAAAAGGCCCACTTCACGCCCCAGGGTTTTCCATTCCAAAGGGCGTAAAAGAATATCGCAGGCCCTGTGAAATCGAGAAACAGGACTACGAGAAACGCGCCAATGCCGAACACAAATATACCCAACACCGGCAAACCGTTTTCCATCAGGTTTGGTAGGTTCATCGCCGATCCTAAAGCCCACACGACCATCACGACAGACAGAATCTTAAGCGCTAGAGGAATGGGCTTCCAGCCCGTTCGTCGTGAGACTTCCGCGCTCATTTTATACTACCCATGAGCTCCGCAAGTTTATCGAAGGCTTGGTTCCATCCACCTTCACCGGCTGAACCCTCTGGTACACCGACGTGAACCATCGTCATCGTGGTCTTGCCGCCGGCTTCG
Source organism: Pseudohalocynthiibacter aestuariivivens (assembly GCF_018457175.1). Lineage (GTDB taxonomy): Bacteria > Pseudomonadota > Alphaproteobacteria > Rhodobacterales > Rhodobacteraceae > Pseudohalocynthiibacter > Pseudohalocynthiibacter aestuariivivens. The sequence continues at coordinate 3,795 of NZ_JAGFNU010000026.1, read as the reverse complement.
CTCAGTTCAACAATGACTTCGGTGATATCAGGGTGCCCCGATGGCATACCCATGCTTTGGGGAGAGATAATCGTGCCGTCTTCGTCGCACATGCTTTCAGTATAGACGAGGCGAGACGGGCTTTTGATCTCTTTGTAAACACCTATAAACCACATCGACATCGTGCGCTCAGGCGACTTCATCTCCATACAAATCTTGCGTGTTCCGCCGACAACCAAATCCATTTCGGCTGTTGGAACAGACATCCCCATGGGGCCGTACCATTGCTTGAAAAGCTCTGGATCAGTCCACATTTTCCAAACATTCTCAATCGAAGCATCAAATTCACGCTGTAACTTTACCCAAGTTTGTTGATCACTCATCGCTTGTTTCCTTCATTGTCAGGAGAATTTCGTTCATCACGTCAAAACGCGTGACCCAGATGTGGCGGTACTGATCGGTCCAATCGGCGACGACTTTTAGCGGTCGTGCATTCAATGTGCAGGGTCGGAATTGCGCATCCCGACCCCGTGTGATCAGACCAGCATTTTCAAGAACACGGATATGCTTTGAGATTGCAGGCAGGCTCATATCGAACGGCTCTGCCAAGGCGTTTACGGTTGCTTCGCCCTGCGCCAGATGCGCAAGGATCGCTCTCCGGGTCGGATTGGCTAAGGCGGCAAAGGCCACGTCAAGCTGATCAGACTTATCCATAGCTACATTTAATATACCACATGGTTAATTAATCAAGTGGTATAATACAGAGATCAACCCAACTTGTGAATCTCGCATTCACTAGTGTTTCCCAAAGCCGACATTGCTGAATATCTACTAATCGGCAGCTTCGTCCGCATAGCGGACACTTGCGACAATCAGCTTGTACGACTGCTATGCGGACTTAGCGAGCCTTCGCTGCGGTTGCTCCAATGACCCCTTTGGACAAGCACTAATCTGCTCCGGTACTTGACAAACCTGAGGTCTTGATCGCAGACAGGCGCGCGCTTCAAAGCAAGCCGAGCTGTGACATTTTCAGCAAATGGCTGTTGTTGGCGGTTTTGTATCTCACTTGGCGTTATGCGCCCGACTCTCCTGTGGGCCATTGCCGGGGCGTAGTTTGCTGCTCTGTCATCTCGGATCTGCGGCTGGCGGCTGACGAACGCTGGGCATAAAGTGTGAGGAAGACGCCGAGACCAACCAGAGCGCAGGCGAAAATTTTCCAACCATCAACCGTCTCCCCCAGAAAAGCTGCGCCCATAATCAGCGTGACGATTGGAATAAGCGCTGTCAAAGCCGCCCCAGCCGAGGCTCCTAAGTATTCTGTTGACTTTGTGAATGCAAATACCGCCAAAGCACCAGTGAGCGCACCTTGGTAAATCGCTTGGGCTGCAATGTCGCGCACCGGAGCCTGCAATATTTGCCCCCCAAAAAACACAAGATAGACCGGCAGAAACGATAGAGCTGATCCGACGGCAATGATCGCGGTTGCATGAAGGGCGGGGAGATTGGTTTTCCGCACGATGATGACATAGCTCGCCCACATCCCACCCGTTATTGCGAAAATGAGGTGCCCGAAGGAGGCCTGCCTCAAAGTCAGCAGGTCCGTGAACAGCGCGGTCCCGGCCAGCACCGCCAGTATCCCTGCGATTTTGGCCACCCTCATGTTTTCGCCCAGAAAGATCCACCCAAGAATGCCAACGAACACAGCCATGAGACCTGGATTGATCGCCCCGGCGTCAGAGGCAGGCGCAAACTCAAACCCGAAGGACAGCACCATTATGTAGGGCGCGCCATTGCACGTGACGAGAGCCAGAACACCCAAGACGCCCAGCTTGTCCATCGCCCACCCGCGTCGCCAGATGACACCGACCAACAACAAGGCCGCGATGCCAAAACGCAGTGCCGCAAGATCGAACGGCGTGAGGGATGTCTGAACGCCAAGCCGCAACATGACGAGAGATCCGGACAATACCGCGACGGCGATGCCGCCCCAAAACAGGCCTGACAATAGGGTCTTCGTTGATGCATCCACGTCTGTTCTCCTCAGTTGAGGGGAAGTTAGCCCTGTTCATCACATTAGAAAAACGATACATTCTGGACTTATGAATGAGATATCCTCACCGTTATTTTCTAGTGATGCTGAGCCAATGCGGACGATTAGCCTCGACATGGCGCGCACATTTGCGGCGATTTGTGACACAGGGAGTTTTCGATTGGCCGCAAACCGCGTCAATCGCTCCCCTTCGGCTGTCAGCTTACAAGTTGCAAAGCTCGAAGAGCTCCTGAACTGTGAGCTGCTGCACAGAGATGCCCGGAAGGTCACGTTGACCCAAGCAGGTGAACAGTTTTTGGGATATGCCCGTCGCCTGCTGAGCCTGAACGATGAGACGCTGTCAAAATTTCGCGGGTCGACACTTTCGGGACATCTGCGGCTTGCTGCACCGCATGATTTGGGAATATCGACGGTTCCCGCGCTTTTGAAACGCTTTGCCGTGACGCACCCGAACATATGCGTCGAAGTCAGACTGGATGCATGTGATGCGGCTCAGGACCTTTTTGGGTCTGGAAATGCACAGGTAGTCTTTTTCAGTGAGCAGAATTCTAGGATACGCGCTGCGCGCAAACTCTATACGGAAGAGCTTTGTTGGTTGCAAGCGACAGATGGTGCGGCCGTGCAGAATACGCCTCTGCCAATTGCTGTTTCGGAAAAGGGGTGTTCGTGGCGGGATGCAGCACTTGCCGCGTTGGATCAGGCAGCAATCCCTTATCGAGTGGCTTATTCGAGCGACACATCCGCAGGGCAGCTGGCGGCGGTGCGGGCTGATCTTGCAATTGCAGCGTTGCCAAAAGCAATTGCAAAGAACGATGTTTCACTTGTTTCGTCGGAACTTGGTTTGCCAAGCATCGGTAATGTGACGACCTTTATGGCACACGACGATAGCAAGAACGCAGTTGCCTTTGCCGCGCATGTTGAAGCGCATCTGGCAGAATCTCCGTATCGTTGATCAGATTCAAAAAGCCAAGCGCGCCTTGGCTTCCCGCTATCCACTGCCCATCAAGCACCGAGAAACAGGATCGAAAAATCGGTTCAAACTGCCCTCTCTGGTGCTCGAAGCACATTGTAACGCGACGGAGTGAAGAAACGTCCGAAGTAAGGGCGATACTGCTGCGGATCGCTGAGGCGGCCTGTAAGACACGTCAGGTCAGACACCGCCAAACCTGCCATTCGTGCGCTGCGCAGCATTGGTTAAAACGGGCTCAAAGCAGGCGTTCGCTGCCGCCTGCACCAATGACTGCTGTGCGGGACTTTGCTGCCGTTCGCCGGTGCATTAAGTTCATCCAAACTTCGAGCCGTTTCAATGCGAAAGGAAGAGCCAATGTCCATCGAAATTCGCCCCGCCAAAGTCTTGGAGAACCCTGATCAGTTGAAAGGCTTGGTGCACGATTATCTTGACCATGAAATTCGTGAACTGCGTAAGGTCTCGGGAGTTGCCCTCGACACTGATGAATTGGTTTCAAATACATTTGATCATATCGACGAGTATCTTCCACCGAATGGGGGTTTGCACCTCGCAATCGATACTGAACAGAAACTTTTGGGATGCGTTTTTCTAAAGATGATCCGTAAGGATGCCTGTGAAGTTAAGCGTCTTTATGTGCGACCATCAGCGCGTGGGATGGGTTTGGGTCGTAAGCTGATGGAAAGCATTCTCAAGGATGCTCGAAACCTAGGCGCAGAAAGCGTTCTATTGGACACAGGCATCTACGACACGGCGGCGCAGGCTTTGTATCTTAAGCTCGGGTTTCGTAAAATCGAAT
>NZ_JAGFNU010000025.1 GCF_018457175.1 Pseudohalocynthiibacter aestuariivivens | reverse complement strand
TTAAAAATCCCATGTCAATCACTCCATATCTCCCTGAACAAAAGCGTCAGGGTAGCGTCGTTACATGGGTCAATTCTCAGTGAAAATTTAGGGGCCTACCGGGTCAGTTCTCAACGCAAATCAACAGCGTAGCCATCCCTTGTTCAATGTGACCGGTAAAAAGCGGACGCACCCCATCAGCGGGGAACTCGCCAGCGATCAGGGCAAAGGTCTGGCCATTTTCAGGATGATCACAGACTTCGACGATGACATAAGTGACCGCAAATTTCTCGCGCTCATAGCTCTTTGGGTTTGGATGGCGATTGCGCGCCTTCGTGCTATGCGCGCTCATCCCCCTTTCTCCTCGTTGAAAGCTGCCAGACTTAAACCTAAACGCCGAAATTGTGTTGTAGCCATTTCCACATGCATGCCCATAATCTCACACACATCACGCAACGATTTCCCCGCTTTTATAAGCCTGACGATCCGTTTGCGTTTCTCGGTGACATCGTTGGTTTTTGAGCGCGTTGCCTTGCTTTTAGGTTTGCGTGGTTTGCGTTTTGAAATCAGTTGCAAGCGATTGCACTTCAGCCCCATATTTTTCAGATCATCACGCACGGCCTGATCACTTAAGCTCAACTTCTGCATGATTCCCCGAACAGTAAGCCCCTGCTCGTTTGCCTTGCGCACCCTGTCACGGCGTTGTGCAACTTCAACATGGCGCGGAGACAGCTTTTTGGTTTTCTTTTGTGACTTACCGCTTCCGTTGAAGTTGGACTTCACATCGTTCTTATAAACGATCCTTTTGGTGTCCGGACACCAGACCTGCTCAAACGCTGATTTGCCCGGTTCACATCTGGTGATGCCCTTGGTCGCTATCGCTGCTTCGATCAGTCGGCGTTCTTCCGCAGTTATGACGTCCATATTCCACCCCCATATTCGGAGTCTTTTTTGATCAGAAAAACCGGTGCGTTGCGCTCAACTGCCCAGCAAACTTCGCGCCAGACTCCAATGCTTTTGTCCCAACCTTCCATTGCCGGAACGAACACCGCGTCGCTGTTTTCGAGAAGCGGCTGACACCACTTGGACCAGAAGGCATCAGCAAGCGGGTCAATCGCGCCTGCAATGTCTGCGTTGACCATTTGAACAGCATGAACGATGGGCGAAATCGCGGTGATGCCATTCACCGCGCAATGTGCTGCCCATTTTGCTGCAAGGAAGGCCGCAGCGTCCGAACGAACCGGACACCACTCGCCATCTAAATTCAAAGAAATCCGACTGTAAGGCGTCGCAAGATAGACCAACCGCCCCCGGCATTTCAGAAGAGCATCCATTAACAGGCAATCAACGGACAACAGCGAACTGTCGGCAAAATCGGCCTTGAGACCTGCCCAATCTGATGTTGCGGGGAAATCGGGTGCGGCGTTCATTCATCGCCCCCTTCCCGCATATGCGGGCCTTCCAAACGTGACCGGGCTTGGTGCAAAGCCAGCATAGCCTCATCGATTTCAGCGATGGCCTGCACCTTTTCGTCGGCTGAACTGGATTGCTCGGCAGCGAGAATTGCAGCAATCGCTTCGCCGCTTTCTTTTGCGATTGTGCCGGTTTGAGCGATCAGACTCTCACCTTCCATCACTGGACGATCTTCCAGACGTCGTGCCAAAAGCCGGGTCACCGGATAGCGGGCAGCGGCATCTTCAAGCGCAATAACATCCCCGATGGTCCAATCGAGATGGCCCGTTGCCTTCTTGCTGATCGTGCCCTTGCTGGCTCCTCCGCCCCACCGCGCATTGATGGTTTCCGCGACCGCGTCATAGCAGCCGAACCAGTCAAGAATGGATTTCATATTCGCGCGGGCGATTTTTCGCATGTCAGGCATAAGCAACCTCGATTCCTGTGCAAGAGAATGGATTGGCTGCATATTTCAGCCATGGAACTTGAGAATAAATTTGAATCAGAGAGAGATGCTGGAGCATTAAGCGGCCTCCACATCACTTTGGGACGGCTCATCTTCAATAAAAAAATGTTCTGGCCTAAGCCCAAAAAGGCCGCGCCGTGCCGCTCTCATGAGCATCTGCTGGCATTCTGCGGGAATGAGGCCCCCGGTCCCACCACGGCTCTTTGGGTACCCCCAACGGCGCACACTAATTTCGCCCCGCTCCACAATTCTCGCGACGTTAGCGACACCGCCGCAAATCTCAATTACTGTTCTAGCTGGGTTCAACATACCTTATTTGTTGCGTTTTTTGCAATATATGTCAATTGGTCTTATTGCGTTTTTTACTATATTAATTTTATTGCGATTATCACATGAATGACATCATGATTGAGATCGACGCAAAATGGCTAGCGAAACGCATAGGCAACGAACGGGGCTTGAAGGCCGATCTGGCGCGAGCACTGGGACTGACGCCAGACAAAATTAGCAGAATCCTATCAGGTAAAAGACAAATAAAGGCTTCTGAGGCCCCGATAATTTATAAATTTTTCACTAAAAATGAAGTTTCGCTGGACGAAATTACGAATGAACAGAAAGAAATGCTTTCTCTGTTAGCTCAGCTAACCGAAGAGGAACGTCAGTTTCTGCTAGACGCAGCAAAAGCACGCGTCGCTGCACGGAGTTCTTCTCAGAAACTATCTCCTGAAGACGGCGAATAATCTCCGCATCACTCATTTCACCATCCCCAACAATCGGACATGTAAACGCCAGGAATCTCCCGTCCTTGTTGCCCACAATCTTTCCCATTTTTTTTGGTGAAAATCCCATTCTTTTCGCGAGCCTTAGAAAAGTTGGCGGACCTAAAAACAAACATTCAGATGCGCCGACCGATTTTAGAAATTCGCACGCCTCGCGAAGAATCCGCTCGCCAACATGGGCGTTTTCTGCAGACACAAATCGCGTAAGTTCCCAGGTTTTTTCATCTGTTGGTGGCTCGCCATCGCAAAGGTTACTGGGTAGTCCAGGTAGCAACCCTAAATACGCGTCGCGGATCATATATGAATACTGAACCTTACCATTAGATTGCGGCTGCTTGGCATCCGTTCGAATTAAGCGTGCACCACCCAATATGTCTTGGCCTTCATGAGCGATGATGTAAGTCGCTCCGAGCGTATCGTACTGTTCGAATTCCAGCCGGTCATACTGATCCAAAGACCAATTCATTTGATCAATAAAAACCCGCTTACGTAGCCTAAAGAAACGATAAACTAGGTTCCAGTTCCCGATGCCGTCCGGAAATTGTACGACGGTTATTTTCGCTCTAGCTGTCATTCTTTCAGTCGCTGCTTGCCCTACAACGCAGCAATCTGTTTGCGATAACGCGAAATTGCAAGGCACCCTGAAAATTAACCTGATAAACGATACTATCGATGGTTTTGACCCGCCAGAGAGGACACAGCGGGTAATAAATGGAAAGAAAAATGTTAAAAAAAATACCGGAAATTATCGAAGATTACGACGAGGAGATCAGGCCGATTCGTGAGATCGGAACATCTGGAATCGTACTCTTGTTTAACTACACCCTCAGCGGGCCACAGTTCTTCGACTCAACTTACCCGACGGAATGGCAAGAATTCTATGAGCAGAAGAAATACTACTTCAGGGACCCGGTTCTGGTCTGGTCAATCCTCTTTACTGGCGACAAACGCTGGTCGGATATCGTGCTGCAAAAATCCAACCCGGTGATGAAGCAGGCCAAGAAATACGGCATCGTCTATGGCGCTTCGTTTTCCCGTGCGTTGAATGGTCGAAACTCCATCCTGTCCGTCTCAAGGCCAGACCGGGAAGTAACAGACGAAGAAATGTCGTTCCTTAGTGGCTGGTTCGATGAAATCGTTATGCTTGTCGATGGCGATAGCGGCCTATCTGATGGTGAAAAAGAAGTTCTTTCCTTTCTTAATGCAGGTCTAAACTTTCACCAGATTAGTGATGAGCTGGAGATTTCTGTTCCAGCTTCAAAAGCAAGGGCCAGATCTGCACGTGTGAAATTGAAATGCCTCACAACAACGCAGGCGGTAGGCAGAGCTGTAAAGCGAAATTACATCTGATCGAAAGCTGCTTCAGTACGCCAAAATGCAAAACTAGTATCTTGCGATTCGACTATTCGACCACCAATATTTTCGGTCAATAAAATTCGTTTTTTGATTTTATTGCGTTTTTTGCAATTATAAAACTTGACGTTTATTGCGTTTTTTGCAACTACTCCTCCATCAAACCAATGGAGACCGCAATGACCAGCCCACAGCAAACATTGAACACGCACCGCATCCTGCGTGAACAATTGTATGACCTCGCCGCCAAAGGGGCGATCTTGGCGCTTGTCTGTACCTTCGTCCTTTTCGGTGCCCGGTGCATCGCCAAGGGCGTGAACAACGCGATCATCGACAGCATCCGCATTGAAGAGGTCGCCAAATGGAACTGAACCTTTTCTTCCAAGCCAGCGCCAATGGGCCTGACGCTGGCCAACTTGCCGGGGGCGAAGTCGCCCCCGGCACCTTTCCAACAACCGGGCGACCCTCCCTCGCCCATGGGGGTGCCGTCGCTCCAGCGCAGCATCCCCAAAAGGCGTTGGCATGAACACCGCATTCCTGCTCATGGCAAAATATGACGGCATGCCCATCATCCCCGCGCAAAAAGTGTGCGACGACTTCTTCCCGCACCTGACGCTGGTCAAATTTTTACGCAAGATCAGCGAAGGCCAGATCGCACTGCCAATGGTGCGGATCGAGGAAAGCCAGAAAAGCGCGAAAGGTGTGCATCTGCAGGACTTAGCCGCATATCTTGACGACCGGCGCAAGGCGGCACAGCGTGAGTATGAGCAGATGTATGGCTGAGTGTGCCGTTGCTTGCCCACAATAGACAGGCGCCTTCGGCTCTGGCCGGACACTGGTAGGCTTCAAGGCGGCTTCCCGAAAGCTGCCATTGTTGCAGAGCACAGTGTTTTCACCTGACTAAGGTCAGCGCCGCGATGCATTATCAACAATGCCAACCAGAATGCTCGTATTCGATTGCGAAGCCATTTGTTCTGCTGAAACCGCAATTGATTGTGAGCTGGTCGCATCGTCTTGGTTGCCCCAACTGCGACTTTGGTGCATGATAAATTACTGTTTATCAGAAAAAGACAACACACGCATTGCTAAGCCCTTATTCTATTGAACTTGCCGAACGGTTTCAAACTACGCTCGTTGGCATTGTCGGCTTCGTCGGTGTCATTTGGACGCTTCGTGCCAATGCTCGACATGCGAGAGCCGAACATAAAAGGCAGATAGAAACCAGACGAACAACGTTGCGACGAATCCTGGCTGCAGAGTTTCGAAACTATGCACGTGCGCTCAAGCAAAACCTCGAGGCCACGCCCCCAATCGACGAGTTCGTGTCTGTAGGTAGGGTAAACAGGATTTTTTCCGAGCAGCTAGCGGCCGACCTGGGTTTGCTCGATCTCGACGAAATTGACATCGTAGTGAACGCTTTGATTAGTTTGGACGGTATGGACCGCTATCTCGAGAATATCTCTCCCCACGCCTCTGAGACTCGGTTTCTTGTCCCCGCAAACGCCTGGGACGACTTCCGAAAGATCAATTCTACAACCGCCGATGCACTCGACTGCGCGATCCAAGTACTTGAACTGTCTGGTCAGGCTTGAAGCAATTCAAAAGCGGCCCAAAGCGGACTAATATCATTCGTTTCACCGCTGCAGTGCAGCTTTCGCATTGCGGACATTGGTTTTTACTGTGCAAACTTCATACGAAGATCGACAATGTCAAAGAGGCCAGCCTGTGGAACTTGAGGCTAACCTGATAGTTTCAAGTGCATCACAAAAAATCGTTTAAGAAAATGCCCATTAAGTGGAACTAATAGTATGAGCCTGAACGCAGCACTCACCCGCGCCAAAACCGAGGAAGACGTCAAGGACGCCTATATCGAGGCGCTTGGCCTCAAAAGTGTGCATAAGGGGCTAGTCGATATCCAGACCCCTGAAATATGGTTCGAGGCCAAGGAGGCACCCACTCCGCCGCTGCTGATGTTCGCGCAATTGCTGGTCTACGTTCGCGCCGCGCGCAAGCGGGGCGAGGCGATCCCGGGTTTCCTGTGCGTAATTGACCGCGAGAAGGCGGCCCTGATGGCAACCGAGCATGTAATACCGCTGCTAAAAGACAAGTCCATAGTCTGGCCTAAAGCTGCCTCTGCAGCTGACATGGCACTCACTGCCCAGATCGCCCCGACGATCCAAACCCATTTCATCCTCTACCAAATCGACGACTACGAAGCCGAATTCATCAAGGCTACGAAGGACGCAGTAAGCGAAGGCCGGATCATCCGCACCCCGATCACGCCCGACAACCTGCGGCAGGTATTCGACAAATGGGTCGCGATGGTCGGCGTAGAACTTGGCGTAAAGGATGAGGCGGATTACGCCGTGTTGTTTTTTGCCGACATCATGCATGACGGGCGCGATGAAGCGATGCGCAACCTTCCCGCCCGCCTTTTGTTCAGCGGCAATAAACCCGTGTTCATCATCGGGGCCGACCAATATGAACTCGCCAGCGAACGCGGCTATCGCAATTTCTGGAACATCTACCATCGCCCGCCTGAAAAGGAGCATCGGCACTATTTGCTTGAGCGGCGCGACAGCCTGCTGCCGATGGACGATCAGAAGTTCAAGGGCGCGTTCTACACCCCGTTGCACATCGTCGATAAAGCCTATGACCAGCTGACCGCCACGCTAGGCGCGAACTGGCAAAAAAAATATATCGTATGGGATATGTGCGCTGGTGTCGGCAATCTTGAGGCCAAGCACAGCAACCTGCGCAATGTTTACATGTCCACACTGGATCAGGAGGACGTAACGATCATGCGCAGCAACCCCGCTTTTGCGGGGGCCGAGATTTTCCAGTATGATTATTTGAACGACGACGTGGATGATTTTGGGCAGATTGACTACGACTTGTCGGGCAAGCTGCCAACGGCGCTGCGTCAGGCGATTGCCGATGCGCGTGAGCGCAAGAAGGGCGCGAAGCCGATCTTGGTGCTGATAAATCCCCCTTATGCTGAAGCGACGAGTTCGGACAACGCGGTAAGTCAAGGCGAAGATCGCAGCAAGAAAGGTGTCGCTCGCTCTCGATATTCACTGGCCGGAATGAACGAGTTCGGAAAAGCAAGCAATGAACTTTTCACTCAATTTCTGGCACGCGCTTACGATGAAATACCCAATGCGAAAATCGCGCTTTTCAGCACTTTGAAGTATGTCAATTCACAAGCGTTTGAAGAATTTAGAACGGCTTGGCATGCCAAATATCTGGGAGGGCTTGTAGTTCATAGCCGCGCTTTTGACGGCTTGAAAGGTGACTTCCCGATTGGCTTTTTGATTTGGGACACCGGCGAGCGGTTGCCAATCAATGAGGCTGGCGTTGTAGCACTGGATCGAGATGGAATCATTGTTGGTGAAAAATCTTTCGTCAACATCGAGAACAGCCGTCTTCTTGCGACATGGGTGCCTCGCCCCGCTACTAACAAATCGCCAGCTATACCGCTCAAAGGAGCAATCCTTCCAGCGACCGCTAAAGCCGACGTCCGAGGGACGCGATGGTCGGATGATGCAATTGGCTGGTTTAACTGCGCGGGAAACGACCTCCAGCAAGCCGCAAAACTAACGATGATGCTCTCATCCGGCTTTGGGAGTGGAAGAGGCTATTTCGTTAATTCAGAAAACCTCTGGCAAGCCGCCATCGTCTTCTCCGTTCGTCGCCTCATCAAGCCAACATGGCTGAACGACCGTGACCAGTTCCTGCAACCCTCACAACCGCTCTCGGACGAATTCAAATCAGATTGTCTTGTCTGGATGCTGTTCAACGGCAGCAATCTCACAGCGGGGGCTGACGGGCTGCGTTGGAATGATCGGGACTGGACGATCACAAATCACTTCATCCCTTATACCGAGGCCGAGGTTGGCGCAAAGGCGCGGTTTGAAAGCGATTTCATGGTGAGCTATATGGCGGGCATGGCCTTCTCGCCCGAAGCGCAGGCCGTTCTCGACGAAGGCCGCAAAGTGTTTCAGCGTTTCCATGCCAGAAGCTTTCCCAACAAGATCAGGGAGGAATACAAACTAGGCCGCGCGGACGCAGGTTGGTATCAGGTGCGCCGCGCGCTCGAAGCCTTTAGCGATACGGAATTCGCCGGCTTCGATCCCTTCAAAGCCAAATATGCCGACCTTTCTGCGAAGCTGCGCCCACAGGTGTTTGAGCTTGGATTTTTACCGAGCTAGGTGGGGTCGAGTGCGGCATGAGGCGGCCGTCACGTTCCGGTAAGCCTAGAAGTTCACCGCAAAGCCGCTTTGTGCTGCCGAGGGGGCGGGCAAGCGCCTTAACGAAAGGACCGAACAAGTGCTAAACCGCGCCGCAAGTTTAATGCGCCGGTGAGGTCGGCTTTTATTGGTAACGTATTGTCAGAGGATAATACCGCGCGATTGGTGCTTTGCACCGCAAGAGCATCGGTGCGGCTAGACATCGAATGGCAGCTTTATTCACAATCGGACTCTATCCAGGCAAGTGCAGCGAATGATCCCTTTCCGCCCTAACTGCTTTGGTATTGAGGAAGCCACGTGTCCGCCACGGCTCGAGCCCGTCTTTAGAGTTTTTCAGCTTCAATTTCTGTTCCAACAATCGAAAACACAACAAGATAGACCAACATTCGGGCCAACTGAACAAATTTATCCGACATAAATATTTGTAAAATAACAATAATTACTTTCACCCCATCCAATCCATCATAGGGGCAATAGACAGGCGGTGGGCGGGGTAAGTCATTACAGGACCCGGCAGAAACTTCTTTGCCGTTCCCTAAGCCTTTCATGAAGATTTGCCAAGATCACTCTGCGATGACCGATTCAATTTGCCCATCAGTTTTCGCTTCGCCTGTGCCTGGGGCTATAAAACATTGCATGTAAGTTCATCCAGAAAACAAGTGCGACACAGGCGATCGACCAGCGGGGCATTTGTAAATGAACGCGCAGCAACCATTTATTGCATGCTGCGCGACATCAGACGTTCAGATTTGGGCCGGCACCAAAAGCGTGCCGACAATTTTACGAATACCTATTCTCAAGTTTTCAGAGCTTATTTACAGGAACTTTGAGGAAGGTATTGCCGTCCTCATCAGCTGGCGGCATGTCCCCTGCCCGCATGTTCACCTGTAAAGAGGGAATGATAAGTCGCGGCATATCAAGTGTCGCATCGCGATCTTCACGCATTTTCACAAACACTTCGCGCGATGTGCCGCCACCCACATGAATGTTTGTGGCCTTTTCTTCGCGCACCGTCGTTTCCCAGCGTATCTCGCGCCCGTTAGGCCCATAATCGTGGCAAATAAACAAGCGCATGTCATCCGGCAATGAGAGCACTTTTTGAATTGAATCATAAAGCTCTCCAGCGTCACCACCCGGGAAATCCGCGCGGGCAGAACCGCCATCGGGCATAAACAATGTGTCGCCTACAAAGGCTACGTCGCCAATGACATACACCATACAAGCCGGCGTGTGGCCGGGAGTGTGAATGGCAACCCCCTGCATCGAACCGATCTTGTATGTGTCACCATCTTTAAACAACCGGTCAAACTGGCTGCCATCGCGCTGGAACTCTGTCCCTTCATTGAAAACTTTACCAAAAGTTTCCTGTACCACAGTGATCTTGTCACCCACGGTGATATCACCACCCAGCTTTTCCTGAATATAAGGTGCCGCAGACAGGTGATCTGCATGAACATGGGTCTCGATCTGCAAGATCAGCTTCATACCATTGCTCTGGACAAAATCGATGATTTTATCTGCGCTGTCTGTTGTTATACGACCGGCCGCATAATCGATATCCATCACTGAATCGACGATGGCACAAGCATCAGAGGACGGGTCCTTCACCACATAAGAGATTGTATTCGTGTCCGGGTCAAAAAACGCCGTCACCTCTGGCTTAACATCCATGTTTACCGGATAATCTGACATTGAATTCTCTCCTCTCATAACAAACGCGCCTGAAACTGTCTGGCGACAAAAATGCCGGCCAGCAGCGCCGCGATAAAATACACTACTTCGATTTTACCAGTTCCGATCACTGGCAGGGCACCGCCCGGGCAAAACCCGCCAATCCCCCAGCCAATGCCAAATATGATCGCACCGCCAACGAGTGGCAGGTCTATCTCTTGCTTGCTTGGCAACAAAAACTGTTTGGCCATAGCGGGCTTAGGTTTGCCCAGCACAACCCGATATCCGAGAAAGGTCACAACAAGTGCGCCCCCCATCACAAAAATAAGGCTGGGATCCCAAGTTCCCGCGATGTCAAAGAAGTTCACGACCTTAGCGGGGTTTCCCATCCCGGAAATGGAAATACCCAATCCAAAGATCAGCCCAACGAGGTAATATGTGATCAAACGCATTTTATCCCGCTCCAAGAAAATGTCGTATTACGAAGACGGTCACAAAGGTCGTCAGCATGAAGGTACATGTCGCTACGATCGAGCGCAGCGAAAGACGTGCCATTCCACATACGCCATGGCCTGACGTGCACCCAGACCCCAACGTTACACCAATTCCAACAACAAACCCGCCAACCAGAAGCATTGGCAGTGAAACCGGCACCTCAACCGCTGGAAAACTTCCTGTCAGCAGCAAATAAAGGACCGGTCCTGAAACCATGCCCAGAACAAGCACTGCGCGCCAAAGCCAGTCGCCAGAATTGGAAGGAAACAGCACGCCCGACAAAATGCCTGTCGCGCCAAAAACGCGACCGTGCAATAGCATCAGGAGAACGGCCGCTAAGCCGATCAAAAAACCGCCGAACAGCGAGGCCCAAGGGGTAAACTCTGTCATCATTTTGAAGACCGGCAGGTTTTAATACCAAAGATCAAGTAAAGCGGACAGACGCGCATTGCCGATGTTGCGAGCATGACCAACCCAACAATAATGGCCCCCCACTTCATCAGGCCACTTTCAAACAAGGTTATATTGCTAAACAAGGCCAATCCCAGCAACACGACGCCAATCAAGGCGCGCAGGCCGCGGTCCAGACCGCCAACATTCTTAGACATTTACTTGCTCCTACTTGCTCCGATTCTTTCTACTCCCATTATTATACAACACCACCGTTCGTCGGTCGGTGATCTTGTCACAGAGCAGTGGTATTTATTCGGAACGCGCTAATTTTTCGAGCGCTGCAGTATCGGTGAGTGTGACCACAGCGCGGCTGAGCACGACCCAACCGCGGCGCTGAAAGTCCTGCAACTGGCGCGAAATCACCTCGCGCGCGGTGCCAAGTTCTGTTGCGAGTTGCTGGTGTGTGGTGTGCAAAGATCCGGTGTCACGACCAAGCTCCAGCAGTTTTTGCGCCAGACGAATATCTATCCGGCGAAAAGCGATTTCCTCGATAACGTAAAACAGGTCGGTAATGCGTCTTGAGTAGGCAGAGAATACAAACTGCCGGAAGTCAGTCGAGTCTGAAACGAGCTTGTCAAATACATCACGCGGAATCGCTGCGGCGACAACATCGGTTTCGGCAATCCCTTCTGCCGAATAATCCTCGTAGGCGAGCAGACAAGCCGTTGTCAGAACGCAGCTTTCGCCAGCGTGCACCCTGTAAAGCACGATTTCACGCCCGCCTTCGGTTGTCTGGCTGACGCGAACAGTTCCTTCAATCAGCAAAAGCAGGTTTTCTGGGGCTTTTCCTGGGCCAAATATCACGGTGTCTTTCGGCACCTTGACGATCATGCTTTTCTCGACGAGCAAATCCCGGATTGGCGCGGGCAGTTTGGACAGCCCGGCAAAACGATCAATCCAATCCATAAAATTCGCTCCTGACATTTGCGCCACTCAAACTAAAACGCGCTGTATGGATGGGCAAGCATGCCATTTCTTTTGTCTCTGATTTGTTCCGGTGCAACCGTTCAACCAAGAAAGAATTGGGAAAGCTCGTTCGTTGCATTTAAAATTCTCATTTTCTTGTTCCCCTATCTAAGCCTAGCATGCAGCTATTAAAGCAGGAGAGCCTTATGCCTAAAGATCGCGCCATACTGCATCTTGCTTTGGGGCAGACACTGGTCTGGGCGGGGCTTTACTATATCTTCCCAGCCTCCCTGCTGAGATGGGAGCAGGAACTAGGATGGTCCAAAACCAGTCTCACCGCCGCGATCACTCTGGCGGTTCTCATATCAGCCATGCTCTCTCCTTTAACTGGCAGGATTATCGACAAGGGGCGCGGGCCGTTGATGATGGCAGGGTCGGCTTTTTGTGGCGGAATCGGATTGCTTTTTCTATCAATGGTTACAGAGCTTTGGCAATTCTATCTGGTTTGGGCCGCTATCGGGATGACGATGGCCGGGTGCCTTTATGAACCCTGCTTCGCCCTGATCACCCGCACGCGGGGAGAGAAGGCAAAAAGCGGGATAATCTTCATCACGCTTGCCGCAGGGTTTGCAAGCACGATTAGCTTTCCGGTGATGCACACACTGGCAAGCCAGCTAGGCTGGCGCACGGCGACAGTCATGTTCGGGCTGATGGTGATCCTTTTCGTTACGCCGCTGCTCTGGAGCGGGGCCCGTGGCCTTGAGCAGGGCCGCATGGATAGCACGAAAAATGAGGAACATGAGACGGGCAAGAAAGACGGATTTTTGAAAAGGCCTACCTTCTGGTTTCTGGCGATCGGTTTCGCCTCAATTGCTTTGGTGCACGGGGCCACTTTGCACCACCTTCTCCCAATCCTTGATGAACGTGGCATTTCGGGCGAAATGGCTGTGCTCGCCGCCTCCTTCATAGGTCCGATGCAGGTTGCTGGCAGGCTGGCGATGATGGCCTCTGAAAAATACACATCTCACCACGGTATCGCTGTCGTGGCTTTTGTGCTGATCGGATTGTCGATTGTTTTGTTAGCGGTCAGTGGTGCGTCGCCCGCCTTCCTGTCGTCCTTTGTCATACTTTTCGCAGGAGCGTATGGAACCGTCAGCATCCTGCGTCCTCTGATTACAAGGGACATACTCGGACAGCGGAATTTTGGTGCCAAATCAGGTGCCCTTGCCCTGCCCTACCTCGGTGGCTCGGCAACAGCGCCCTATCTGGGCTCTCTCATCTGGGAGCGCGGTGGATATGATGTAATGCTCATTATTTTGACGATCCTTACCGTTATAGGGTGTTGTTCCTATCTTGTGGCACACCGGCTTTCAGGCTCTTAACGACCACGACCGGTCCTACTTAGCCAACTTATGACAAAGTGTTTTTCGAAATGGTGATCCCATCAGGCACCGAAGTAATTGTCCCAAATCATACCACCCTGCCCCAATAGCCTTTTGAAGAAGCATGTAAATAAGGTGTTTGGGGTCGCCGACTGTTTCATAGTGTTTCACAATGCCCCTGGCAGTTCCGCGAAAATTGGGGAATATGTGGGGAATGAAACGAATGGCAAAGCTGGCAGCGAACATTCTAAGCACCGCAAGCGCAGGAAAGCATTCCGACGGTGGTGGCCTCTACCGGCCTCATGGTGTTTGATACACGAGACACATAGATGTTAGCTTGAAGTTTCTTGATGTGTTACGTCGGGTCATCTTTTGATCGTATTTTGATGCCCGGACGTTTCGGAATAACTTCCTCCGAACTATTCATGTGCAGATCAACTGGAGCATGAACCTCTTCAACCACTATCTCATCCCCCTGAATACGCCGAAAACCTGCATCGATTGAAACAATTCCTTTGTACCCAAATCTGAATCGGCCCCCGTGGCTTGGTAAGTACCCTTCCGCACCGCGATATGAAAAAGCACAACAGTTCGGATAGTCTGCCAAAAACTCGTCCTTTGTTTCATAGACTTTGTAGGAAACTTGCTCATGTCCGTCTTCGGGCACTTTGACCCGAATGCGGATTGGGAACGCTCTTTCGTTTTTGGCTTTCTTGGGGGAGCGGGAACGAGTTTTCATAGGGAAACCTGTATCAGCAGGAAACGCTTTGTTTCAACATAAGCTATATATCCTTAGGTTGTATTGCAGTTACACAGCCGCATGATTGATTTTACTGTCCCTCAGAACCGTAGGTACTGTCTCGGTGTTCCGATGCTCTTGGTAGAGCTTACAGCGCTGCTGTTGCTCGCATCTTGGCTAGTGTGAGCGATTCTGCTTTCGAACAACACTCACAAGCTTCCATCAGACATCACATGAATCGTTATCGCATCTAGCAGATGGCATCACCGAGTAGCTTTCCCCATCCGCCAAATCGCGACGGTGCAATTCGAACGTCTCACAATAATTGTCATGTCTGCTTGGGGGAAATAGTAAGCATCGTGTAGGTTCAGGTCCGCCTCTGACTTTGCGTATTCTCCCAAAACTTTCACAAATTGGCTCTCATTCCATTGTGTTCCAACCACTACGTTTTCAATCACCCACTTCTGCGCCACATTCCGTTGGTCGGCTTGGCCCTTACTCTCGCCAGAACCCGTCAATTCAATTTCCGCGATTCCTAAAATTTCCTCTCTGATCTCCCTCGCAGCGCTGGGACCATTTTCCGCACCCCACCTCGGATAGAAGGTAACTTCTGCTAAATATTCGCCAGCGGGTAAGTTTTCGCTTTCACCGTCGAGAATTACGGTTTGCACGGGAGACGTAATAGTTACGCGTTTTGACACACCAATGTATGTGTCAGTTGGGTTTTGATCCTTGATCGAAAGACTTGCCATGACCTCAATCGGTAAGGGGATATTAGTATTGACTGTAAGTTCTGCGGTGAAGGCAGAGGCCGGGGATGCTTCAACGAAAATTTCAAAACCAGTCGTGATATCCTGAACCGCAGCATTTGCGGGTGGAGTCTCTTTTGCAACCTCAGGCTCTTCAAAAAAAACGCCAAGAACAATTATCAAAGCTCCGATTGCAACTAGTAAACTAAGTTTTTTCATGATGTTACTTTCAAATTTTTTTATAGACCGTGTGAAGATATCATGTCCATTTCCACTCGCCTAAAGACGAACCTAGACACCCGAAAAGCTGAGGATCTAGTAAAATTCAGCAGAAATTTTCACAAGGAACCCCATCGTTATCCCCATCCAAGCGGCCTCCCCAAGAGCAATTCCGGAACAACCAGTAGGCTTCTTCACAACTTCTAATCGTCCGGGAGCAAGTCTTTTTTGGGCTGCAAGAATAAGATTGTGCAAGTTGCATGACCCTTTCACGCGGTGGTTTGTTTGATTTTTGTACATCGCCTTGTTGAAGGGGTGCAACGGAGGCTGGTAATGAGAGTAAGGCAATAACTGCCAATGTATTTATTTAAACAAAGACCCGCATTTCAAAATTCCAGTATTAGTTTAGATTAACAATTCATGAACAACTTTAAAGTGAAACCAAGAGCGTATCAATCATGCTAAAACAGACTTCGATTTCTGCTCTGGTTTTCGTAGCATCCTTTCAACCCGTTGTTGCTTTCGAGACTGTGGCTCAGTTGAAAGGCATAGCCGTCGTTGCAGACGGTGACGGCGTGCTGTTTGATCAGGTAGAAGTCCGTCTGCAAGTTATACCCGTCTTCAGGCACTTTCACCCGAATGCGGATTGGGAACGCTTGTTCGACTTTGGCTTTCTTGGGGGAGCGGGAACGTGTTCTCATGATAGGGGAACCTAAAGCGAGCAACGAATTTGGAGCCAGGCCAACTACAACAAGCCCTTGTCAATTCTTCGAAAACGATTTTTCTCAAGGCGGTTACCCTGATTGGTCGCCACCATTGGTGAGCGGGCTTTATGGACTGCGGGCGGGTGTTGCGGGCGCGGCTAGGATATTCTAATTTGCACCAACCGGAAGCGGTTGTGGGTTTAAGCTGCTACCTGTCTGCCACAGCAATCAAGGTCAACCAGATGCCCAGTTCAATCAATTGGCGTAGAATTTTGCTGCTCGCATTTTGCCTTCTTCTTGTGGGGGTATTTTTTGTGGTTTGGCAGGTGCCTTCATTTGTCGAGTTTCGCAACAATTTCGATAGTGAAACTATCAAAAAAATGGTGCAGCGGGCCGGGATTTGGGGGCCATTGCTCGTAATCGCTCTGATGACGTTCGCTGTAGTGATGAGCCCACTACCAAGCGCCCCTATTGCACTTGCATCAGGAGCGGCCTATGGCCACTTTCTGGGCACCTTATACGTTCTCGCTGGCGCAGAGGCAGGTGCTTTGATCGCATTTGGATTAGCGAGAGTGTTGGGGCGGGAAACACTACACCACTGGTTTGGTGAACGGCTTGAGATTGGTCTACTGGGATCACAAAATACACTGATGTTAACTGTTTTTTTGAGCCGCCTATTGCCTTTCATCTCCTTTGATCTGGTCAGCTACGCTGCAGGACTTAGCTACCTGCGATTTTGGCGTTTTGCCTTTGCTACTTTGGCTGGAATCATTCCTGCTAGTTTTCTTCTTGCCCATTTTGGGGCCGAGATTACCACTACTAATTTTTCGGGCGCCGCCTGGAGTGCACTGTTGCTTGGCGCTATCACAGGGCTTCCAGTTTTGTGGATCGCATTGCGCCGAAATAATGGGAGGAAATGAATTACCTTCTTTGAGACACACGACATGTCAGTCAGCGTAAGTTTGGCGCGTTCAAGCCCCACTCCATTTTTGAAACACACCTGCAATAAATGCGTAACGGGAAGCTTTGCTAATAGAGACGAGGAGGAGAAAACGAAGCACATCGACGCGTAACGCACCCGCGACGACGGTGATAGGGTCTCCAATCACAGGCAACCAAGAAAGAAGCAAAGACCAGACCCCATACCGATCATACCAAATCTCTGCTCGTTCATAGGCTTTTTCTTTGACAGGGAACCATTTTCGATCGCGGAACATGGAAAAGGTTCGTCCAAGAAACCAGTTAACCAACGAACCAAGTACATTCCCCGCTGTCGCTACGAGAATTAGCATCATTACTTCTTCGCTGCCGCCTGCCAGAAGCGTAAGAAGCATTGCTTCAGATGATCCTGGCAAGAGTGTTGCTGAGGTAAAAGCACTAGCAAAGAGAACGGCAAAGGCAGCAATGGAAGTCATAGGAGCATCCTTTCACGTTCAGAATGCACTGTGCCGAAACGGGTTTGGCCCTTATTGCGCAGCCTGGTACGAGTTACCTGAAAACAAGGAAAGAGGAAAGAAAGTGCATTGCGCTACCTTGTGAAATTTTTCCACAGCAAACTGATTACTGAATAAGGGAAAACTGGTGAAAGGACGCATTAAATGTATTCAGAGTTTCGGCTTCTTTTACATTTCACCTTTGTGCAACAAATAAATGCGGTAAACGAAATTTCGTGATATGCTGTTTAGCTTAGGCCGCTTGCGGCACTCAAGCTGCTTGGCCGCCATTCTGGGGGACAGTCATGAAGCTTATTCATTCAACAAGTTTAGTAATTATATTTTCTCTGACAACGACCGCTGCGCTGTCAGACAGCTATGACCTTAATGCTCTTCGAGCCGCCACTGAAAAATACAAAGATGTAAATGTGGCACTCGAGGAGGGGTTCATACCAGATCCTTCCGGGCATTGTGTATCGGCTGCTGCTGAAGGCCTGCCTGCTGAATGGGGGGCAATGGGCATTCACTACCTTCGTCCAGATATTTTGCAGATCACGGGTGATGATCCACGCGTAAATGGAACAGGAACACACACAGATTTTGAGAAACCAGCAATTTTGCTCTATGAGCCTCAGGCTGACGGCTCAATGACCCTTTTGGGAATTGAGAACCTCGTATTTGAAGCGGGGTGGCGAGGAATGGGTCATAATGGGCCGCCAATGACCAATGGCCGCCATTGGGACCATATGGCAGACAACCCGGACACAGAAGGTGACGAAGCGCATGGTTTTATGCCGCATTTTGATCAGCATATTTGGCTTTTCAGGGACAACCCCGCCGGAGATCTCGAGCCATTTAATGTGAATGTTACCTGCGAGCATCACTCGGGATAGGAAACCAGCCCAAGCCAACGCCTAGTGTTCACTTCGTTTTTTCGTGTTCACTACTGACGAAGCCAACAGTCGAAATTGGGGAAGCAGACATTCGTCGGGTTCAGCGGCAATGACCGCTCAGCGGTGTGGTTTCAACTGATCGCCGCAACACATGCTTCAAATTTCTCTGCTGGCGTTTGGTATTGCAAGGTCTTTCGAGGTCGCTCGTTGAGTTGACCAGCGACGGCGCTGAGTTTGGCTTGACTAAAGCC
>NZ_JAGFNU010000024.1 GCF_018457175.1 Pseudohalocynthiibacter aestuariivivens | reverse complement strand
GCACCATTCTTCGTTGGTGCCGCCAGCCCGCATAACCTCTGATTTATTTCCAGACTTCCTAACCATAAGGCCAGTCCGCCAGACCAAAACAACGTCGCCGCCGCCTCGGTGAAGTGGTGTTTAGGCCCACACGCAAAGAGTCGCAAGAGGTTTTCTGCTCAAATATGAAAGTTTTTTTCCGTTAACCGTATTCATTAGATTTTTTGGTGATATTCCGCCGAACCAACGGACGCTGCCGCTGCAGATTCCGGAATGACGGCCCGGTGGTGGCACGGTTTTACTTCGGTTTCGAATATATCCAGAATCAATTGATGCGTGTGGCGTGACGCTTTTCGGTCGATTCCTTCGCTCTGCCCGTTGCCCTATATAAATGGAAAATAAATGGAAAACCCGCCAACCATAGTGGCTGGCGGGTTCTGCTTAACAAGCTCGGAAAACTATTTCTACAGGTTTGTCCAAATCTGATCGTAGACCGGCTGTGTTTCCTGATCGCAGACCTCGATGAAGACCCCTGCCCCGGCCTCTGCTGGCGGGTTTGACTCTGGCAAGGTGGCAAGTGCCGGGTCAAGATATTCAGAGACACTGCTTACGCCAGAACCGTAACGCGCATAGTTTGATACCGCTGCGATATTCTCGGGCTCAAGCAGGAAGTCCATGAACTTGAGCGCATTCGCACGGTTGGGCGCGTCTTTAAGCAAAACGACATTGTCCATCCAGACCACATACCCCTGCGTTGGGAAGGCATATTCAATGTTTGCCCCCTCTTCGCGGGCCTTTGCGCCGAAACCATCGTAAATCTGCCCTACAGCCGCATCACCAGAAACCAGCACTTCTTTCGCAGTATCCGAGTCGAAAGATGCCCAGTGCCCCTTGGCTTCTTGCAGCATGTCGTTCAGCGCGCGCAGCTTGTCGCGGTCATTCGAGCATTGCGCCATCCCCATATGCAGCGAGGTCATGGCCATCACTTCGCCCTGGCTGTCTAGCATGTTGATGCGCCCGGAAAGCTCTGGTGGCGGACTGAACAGAATGTCTGTCGTGTTGATATCGCCCTGAAAAACATCGCGATTCACGGCAAAGGATGTCGACCCCCACTGATATGGAATGGAATGCATGCGCCCCGGATCAAAACTCGGGTCAGCCCATTCTGGTGCGATATTGCCTTTGTTGGCCAGTTCGCCCTCTGCGATGGTGTCCAGCAGGCCCTCGCCCGCCATGATTGACACCATAGAGTCGCCGGGTACTGCCACATCATAGGTTCCTATGGCCCCGGCCTTCAGGCTCGCCAACATGGCTTCGTTACTGTCGTAGGTATCCATCGTGATTTCGATACCTGTTTCGGCTGCAAACTTATCCAGCAGTTCCTGCGGGATGTATTCGAACCAGTGATAGATCACGAGTTTCTCTTCGGCCGCGACAGCCTGCGCGCCAAGGCAGAGCGTGATCGCAGTCGCGGTGGTTTTCATCAGAGTTTTCGTATGGTCCCCCATTTGTTGGGTTTATTTTGTATTGTCGGATTTGCTAACGAAGTAAGAGATCGTGACCATCACAACCGAGATGGACAGCAACATGGTCGAGATCGCCATGATGTTGGGTTCAGCCCCTGTTTGACCGAACCAAAAATCGCGGTCGGAAGGGTTTCAACCCCGGCGCCTTTCACAAAGTTCGTGATGATAAAATCATCGAGTGACACGATAAACGCCAGCAGAAAGCCAGAAATGATCCCCGGCATCATTAGCGGCATAAGTATACGTCGGAATGCCTTTGCCTTTGTGGCACAGTCAAACAAATCAAATCCGGCGTTCTGGATTTCATCGGTTGCGCCCGTCCATCCATCGCCGACCCGTTCCTTCCGAAGAAGGTAGAAGAAGGCAGGATAGACTACATTCGTGAATGCATCGGCTGCAACATCTGCATTACCGGCGACATGACCATGTTAATCAGCCGTTGCACTCAAAACCCTATATTCATGGAGGAATGGCGCAAAGGCTGGCATCCCGAGATCATGAATAAGAAGGGCGACAGCAGCAATGTACTGGTTGTCGGTTCTGGCCCTGCCGGGCTCGAAGCGGCATGGGCGCTCTGCCGTCGGGGGTATGATGTTGCGATTGCTGAGGCCGGAACAGAACTTGGCGGTCGCGTTGCGCGTGAAAGCAAACTGCCCGGTTTGTCCGCATGGGGCCGTGTCAAGGATAACCGTGAATACCAGCTAAGCCAGCGCGCCAATGTAGAAACCTATTTCGATAGCAACCTCAGCGCCGACGACATTATGGAGTTCGGATTTGAGAACGTGGCGCTTGCAACCGGGGCAACCTGGCGGCGCGATGGTGTGTCACGCCAGCACGTTGTGCGAATGACGATTAATCCCGAAATGAAGATCTATACCCCCGATGATCTGATGGATGGCACCGTGCTTTCGGGCAATGTCGTGATCTATGATGATGATCACTACTATATGGGCGGTGTGCTTGCCGAATTGCTGGCCCAGAACGGTGCCAAGGTTACACTGATTACACCGTCCGCTTTCGTTTCGGACTGGACAAACAACACGCTGGAGCAGGCCTCGATTCACGCCCGGCTTGCTAGGATGGGTGTCGACATCGTGCTGAACCGCGGCGTTACAGAAATTGACACTGACCACGTTGTCAGCAATTGTGCCTAAACCGACATGACAGGTAAATACGCGGCTGACGCTGTGGTTATGGTCGCTTCGCGTGTTGGGAACGACGAAGTTTATTACAATCTGAAAGCGCGGGAGCCAGACTGGGCCAATGCAGGTATAAAATCTGTAAAACTGTTTGGTGACGCCGAAGCCTCCGGCCCTATTGCGTGGTCTACCTGCGCGGGGCATCGTTACGCACGCGAGTTAGACGGTGAATACATTGGTGATGCCCTTTCGTTCCGCCGTGAAATCACAGAACTGGCAAAGTATTGAACGCCTCTTACAGAACCTTTGAAAGCGCCTTGCGAAGTGGCTCTACAATATCGGGAATCTGTTCTTCGGTCATGATAAAGGGCGGTGCCAGCAAAACGTGGTCACCGTTTTTGCCGTCGCGGGTTCCGGACATCGGGTAACACACCAGACCTTCAGCGAAAGCCGCTTTTTTCATTTTCCCAGCTATCCCCAACGACGGATCAAAGGGGGCTTTCGTCTCTCGGTTCGCGACGATTTCCAAGCCGATAAACAACCCCCGCCCGCGAATGTCACCGATATTCGGGTGCTGACCAAAGGCTGATACCAAAGCTGACCGTAGCTTTTCGCCCATTGTCGTCACGCGGCTCATCAGGCCCCGATCTAGAAGCGCACGCACCACGGCCAATCCTGCCGCCGTCGCAACCGGATGGCCAATATAGGTATGTCCGTGTTGGAAAAAACCGGTTCCGTTCGCAATCGTGTCGTAAATTTCACCGCTGCACAGCATGGCGCCAATCGGTTGGTATCCGGCCCCCAACCCTTTTGCGATGCACAGGATATCTGGCGAAACTCCGTCAGCTTCACAAGCAAAGAGATACCCGGTCCGCCCCATACCGCACATCACTTCGTCAAGGATCAAAAGCACACCATATTGATCGCAAATTTCCCGGATGCGTTTGAAGTACCCTTCAACAGCAGGAACGGCACCCAACGTTGCACCAACTACGGGTTCCGCCATAAATGCCATAACCGTGTCCGGGCCAAGGCGTAGGATTTCATCTTCCAGCTCCTGCGCAGCACGCAAACCGTAGGCTTCTGCACTTTCAGCCTCGCCTCGCAGAACATATTCGTAACAGGGTGAAATGTGGCTGACTTCAATCAGCAAAGGTGCGAATTGCTGACGTCGCCACTCGTTTCCGCCTGCTGACAGCGCGCCGATTGTATTGCCATGATAGCTTTGCTTGCGGGCGATCAGGTGACGTCTTTGCGGTTCACCCTTCTCAACGTGATATTGGCGGGCAAGTTTGATCGCTGCTTCTGTAGCTTCTGACCCCCCCGACACGAAATACACCCGTTCAATTCCCTCCGGTGCATTTGCAACTAAAAGATCGGCAAGTTCTTCGGCCGGTTCAGAGGTAAAAAACCCGGTGTGCGCAAATGCGAGCTTATCAAGCTGCGCTTTGATGGCTTTGGTTACTTCAACATCACTGTGACCAAGGCAGGAAACCGCGGCATCGCCAGAGTCAAAATAGCGTTTTCCGCTGGCATCTATCAAATAGCACCCTTCCCCACTTACAGCGGTTGGCGGGTTCAGCTTACTGTGGCGCGGGAATACATGGCTCATGTCAAGCGGCCTTTTCTGATGTGGCTGGACAGAGGCCCAATGACTGGCCCTCCGCTACGGCAAGGGTGACGGTTTCGGCATTGTCCGGGTGATCCTGCCATCTGACAACTCTATATTGTTTTCAAATCAATTGGACCAGTCAGATGAAGCTGCTCAGTATCATAAAATTGCAGGAACATTTAATTTCTCAGTTCGACCGCTTTTTTTGGTGGCGGCCACAGATGGTCGTTGCTTAAATTCGTTTAGTAGTGGGCAAGATAACCGCCATCGACCGCGAGTATCTGGCCCGAGATATAGGACGCAGCGGGCGACGCCAAAAACAATACCGCTGGCGCCAACTCGTGCGGCTCGCCCCATCGGCCAACCGATGTGCGCCGCGCAAGCCACGCTGCAACTTCTGGGTCGGCCACGGCATCTCGGTTTGGATCTGTTTTGAAAAACCCCGGCGCAACTGCGTTCACATTTATACCTTTCGGACCAAGTTCAGCAGCCAATGCCCGTGTCAGGCCGTTCAACCCAGACTTCGCCATTGTATAAGCCGCATCGCCTGACTGGGCGATAAGCCCGGCAATAGAAGATATATTAACGATCCGGCCGCGCGTCTGATGTGCAATCATTAATTCAGACACCTTTTGTGCCAACAGGAACGGAGCGACAAGATCAGCATCGAGCAAACGACGAACTGACTCTGCATCGAACTCTGCAAACGCGCGACGATCACGCATCCCAACGTTGTTCACCAGAATGTCCAGCTTTCCAATGACATTTTTCAGACGTTCAAACGCGTCAGCCATCTGTCGCGTATCGGAGACATCAAAGACCAGCGGAAAGGCGATGCCGCCAGCGCTAGCGATTTTTTCAACCGCTCCCCTCACCCGGTCTTCAGAGCGCCCATTGATGAAGACACGCGCACCTGAACGGGCAAACAATTGGGCAACTTCGAATCCCAACCCGCTGCTGCTACCCGTTATCAAAGCATCCTGACCTGCGAGTGAAAAAGGCGAGGTGTCTGACACGTCATCCCTCCGAAAATAGAAAAACTGAAGTGGTGGTACCATCTCAACAGTGACCTGTCATGCTGCTCAGACCAAATCCGTTCCGCGAGCATCCCATATGCTGCATCGTTTTTTGCATCTTTCCGCAGCATAACGCCGAGGATTACCCACGAATGTATTCTGTAGATATATACGGTGTCGCAGGACAGCTTCTGTAAATTCCCTGTTTTGGGGCGCAGGTAAATTCAATGACGAATGACGAACTAAGCGAAACTTCTTTGACAAAAAGGCGGCGAAGCTTTTGAGCTTTTGGTTAGCCTTCGTGTCTTATCTTCAAAGCTTTGACGAAATGATTCCAGTATTGAAGCCCCCCATCCGCAGCTCAGAGAATAGGCGTTGATACTCAATCTTCGGGCATCGGTTTTGTATCACCGTTAAACCAGCTGCTTCGGCAACAGCTGCAGAGGCTGCGTGTTCCACACCAATTTGCATCCAGACTGTCTTTAGCTCTGGCAAGCTCTCGATCGCTTCATCAACAATCGCTGGTACGGATTCAGAACGGCGGAAGATATCTACCATATCGACAGCACAGTCCTTTGGAATGCTTGCAAGATCCGGCTGCACCGTTTCACCAAACAATTGCTTGCCAGCATGGCCCGGGTTAACAGGAATAACTCGATACCCCCGAAGCGACAGGTAACGGCCAACATAATTGCTCGGACGAATGGGATTAGGCGACATGCCAACACAGACGATAATCCGGGTCCGCTGAAGTATTTGTTTTAGATGCGTATCAGAGTAAGTCATAGTTCCCTGTATCAACTCTGATCAAAAGAAAAAAGCGCCCGGACAAAATGCCGGGCGCCAGTCACGGAACGAGGGACAGTAAAGAGAAACACAAGGTTCCAAGATTGCGTCTCTTTTATCAGATAGGGGTTAATCCGACATTTTGAAGGGGAGGTCATAAACTTGTGATCAAGCAGGAGGAAATCTGCCTATGTGTCCAACACCCCGGGCCAATTGGCATCCGCTTTACCAATATTTCCGGGAATATCCCCGCGCCATATTTCGCGAACCGGAAGGCTGTAGTTCAGGTATAGCTTTTCTTCGTGTATCGTCCAGGCCTCTGGCACTGTTGACGCCGTTGCACCCTTTGAAACTGCAAATGCACAATAACCACCGTACTGCGGTGCAAATAATTCGGGGTTAGCTTCAAAACGCACCATGTTGTTTGCACTTGAAAAATACCAGGTCGCGCCTCTCCAGATCAGTGCATGTGTTTCATCGCCAAGAACCGGAGCAGATTGGGAAAAATAGGCAACCGGATCATATCCATTTATTGCGACACCATCCGTTGCAAAAACCTCTGGAGATGATGCAAGAGCCGGTCTCACAATGGTTCCGACAACCGGCAAAGCCACTAGCAATCCTAAAAATGCGCGCCGATTGGTCATGAGATTTCTCCTTGGTTGGTGTTCCACATAAAAATAAACCAAAAAAACAAGCTGAACACCCCGTTAACAAAACTGTGAAAACAGTGTCCGAATAGCCTATTCATCTGTTCGCATGGAAAAGTGTTTCAACCAGATCGGAGGCGCTAAAGCGCCACGGCTTTTATCTCGCCTCAAAGAGGCTCGGGCCTGCGCTCCGCGCGGGGATATTTAGGGAATAATGAAAGAAAATTTCCTTGCCCTACAAGTTTTCCGCATGTGGCGCACACATTCGCAGGACGAGCGAAAAAACGTGGTGCGAACGCACCTCAAACTTAAGACTGAGATGTGGCGTAGAGCGCAACTGCAGCGGCGTTCGAAACGTTGAGCGAACCAAAACCTCCGTGGAAAGCAATTTTCACGAGAGCATCGCAGGTCTCTTTGGTTTTCTCGCGCAGCCCCGGGCCCTCTGCACCAAGGACGAGAGCGATCGGGCGATTTCGCTTTCCTGCCACCGCATCCGAAATCTCGTTTTCTGCCTCCCCATCAAGTCCCAGAACCAGATATCCCATTTTTTGCAACGTCTCGATTGCATCAGCGAGATTGCGGACCCGCAAATAGGGTTGCCGTTCAAGTGCGCCAGACGCTGTTTTTGCAAGCGCCCCTGTTTCAGGTGCGGCGTGGCGCGCTGGCGCAATAACCGCTTGGGCACCGAAAACTTCGGCAGACCGCAGAATTGCCCCGACATTATGAGGGTCAGTTACCCGATCAAGCAAAACAACCCTTGGTGCCTGACCGTCCGCAGCCATGCAGCAGTCTTCTATAGAACCCCAGTTAAGCGGCTTGACTTCAAGCGCGGCCCCCTGGTGCACAGATTGTGGATCAAGCGGGGCATCAAACTTTCGAGGATCGACAATTTCAGGTTCGATACCGCTTGTTTCAATCTCGGCCACCAATTTGTCACTTGCGTTTTTTGTCACCATCAAGCGCAATTTTTCGCGACGGGGATTGAGCAAAGCGTCGCGAACTGCGTGGAGGCCAAACAGCCATACCGTCAGCGCTGAAGAGGCGCGCCGCGCCTGTTCTTTTTCGATGACCCATTTGGGTTTTTTCATTACACGAATGTCCTCATACTATGCGCGCCGGACAATGCGCTGCACATCTGACCTGTGCAAGAGATTTTCCTGTTGACGGGTCCGTATGCTGAGGGTATCCAACGCCCCATTCGAACGGGTCAACGCCCGCCGGATGGGCGACAGGCCGCAAGGTGTGGCAGGGGACTGTAACTCCCTCGCGGAGACGCACGCCTGGTTCGATTCCAGGGTCGCCCACCACTCTCCCCCCCCTAAACCGCCGTTTTCGCACTCACTTGAATTAGTGTTATATTTCTGCCGCTTACGGGACCGTGAGACGCCAGAGACCTCACTTTTTATCTCTCATCTAAGCGGTTTTAAGGCTATTTCCGGGAAAGTCTCAGCGAGGCAATTGCGAGTGAGGTCTTGACGCTCTCGCCGCACTCTCAGACGTGCGGGAATTCAAGGATCTGGCGTTGTTTCGCCCAGTCCAGTGGGAGCTCAGGAAGATCGCGAAGCGTTTTTGCGCTGAGATGTGATGGCTGTCGGCCTTCTAAGATTGCTGTCGAGATGTTCGGCGCCAGCCAGGCGAGTGGGAGAATGCGGCTGACCATCCCGCTGCGCAAATCTTCCCGCTCGGTGATTTGCTGAATGGAGGACGCTTTTCCCTCAAGCAACTCGCGTGCCCATCGTCTTGCGTCTGCAATAAGAGCGATGAGATCCGGATCCTGTTGCGGCGCATCTTTTGCCGCAATGACGATCAGTTTGGCACGACTGTTCTGCCGCTTTTGGAACGGAATTTCAAAACTGGCCGGAATTGGATCGCATGGGATTTGTGGCTCCAGCAACGCAGCGAGATTGATCGAGATGTGCAACATGCCCGTCTGCGCACTAATTCTGTTTACGATTTTTTGGAAGGTTTGTTCTGAGGCGGCGTCTTCGGGCCCATCAAAACTCAACTCCCGCAGATCTAAAGCGCGCAAGATATCCGCAACCAAAGTCGTTTTGCTCTCAACGCCCTTCATTTGATCCGCCAGCCAGCGGGCATCGGACAAGTGGTCCCTAAAGCCTTTCAGAACCACGCGCTCAAGTTCTTTCGCAGGCAAACGTTCCACCCGGGATTTGTCCTCTGAACCATGCAGTGGCAATGTGTAATACCGTATCGCTTCGTGCGAAATGTTCCGTCTTGGTGCACCGATTTGCTGGCATAGGTGGTATGCATTGCCCGATCCTTGGAATCAAACAGAACACCGTCCAGAAGACAACTTGCACTTCGGCGCACCGAACTGATTGTCTTGCCGCCATGATCCGCCAGTTGCGTCCGAACCAATTGCCATGTGGCATCATCAATGATTGCCTCGTGAAGTCCTTCATGCAGGTCTTCCTTGTGACGGGTTTTACCGATGTAGATCGGGTTGCGCAGGATGTTGTAGAGTGCGCCGTGCGAGAAGGCAGCGCCACCGGTGACACGTCCATGTCGGTCGGTCCGGCGTTTGCTAACGACGCCCAATTCATTCAGTCGTTCTGCCAGGCCTTGGGCTTTAAATGATCCAAGCTCTCCTTCAGGATCAGCTTGTCGAGCTGCAAGTCAGCGACAATCTTCTTCAGCCGCTCATTCTCTTTCTGAAGCGCCCTCATCTCAGACAGTTGAGGCCGCCCCATCCCGCCAAACTTCTTGCGCCAGTAGTAATATGTCTTGTCCGATATGCCCGCCTTGCGACACGCGCTCACAACATCCAAACCATCATGCAGATGTACGTCAATCTCGCGCAATATCTTCAGCGCATCCTCATCCGAATACCGTTTCCGAGCCATCCCTTCTTCCTCCTGTGACACTCAAATAGTGGCTCAGTTTTAGGGGGCTAAGACACATCCGTGTGCCAGCCCTTCGTGATCCGCGCAGCGAAATTCCGGTTTGAGCCCATTCAACGAATTGCTACGCCGAATCGAACGGGCGAAATACGCACAAAAAGACCTCCATAATTCGTTGGCAAGAACTGCATATTGTGTCAGGCCCACTGAAGTTTAGGTTCGTCTCCCATCGCAATAGTTAAGCGAGGGTTCGAACGCGTTCTCAATCAGGATGTTCGTGTTTTTGCGGTGCAGGAAAGATCTTGATCAGTTTTCGGAGATTCTGAACGGTTGCGGCGAGGAGGAATTCATCGTTTGCGCCGCATGGAATGGTTGTAGGTTGCACGGCGCGGATGGCGGAGTGCCTAGCAGTTCGACGCATCCAACCAAAAGGCCTGGTGAAGAAGTCTAGAGTTGCTAGAAGTGACGCGGCTCAGAACGAGCTACTGCGGTAATGGTATAGTATTCAAATAGCGCAACAACTTTTCTCCGAAAACGGTTTTCTCGCCTCTTTTCGATTGCGTCAGTTGATCGACGCACTCTTGTACGACAGGGATCAAAGTTTGTGTCGCACGCCGACGTTGCCCGTCCCAATTTGGCAAAGCCTCGAATTCTCGCTCAAACCTTTCTGTCAAATCTTCAATCTTTGCGCGGTAGTCGGCCTGCAAGCTTTCCGATGCACCATTTTGGAGTTCCTCTTCAAGGCCACGCCCCCATCGTGAACGCTCAGAATCTAACTGCTCGATTACCAAAACCGCTTGGTTGTAATTTCGTCTGGCAACCCACCAATCATCATATTCTTTCTGGATCATGTCGTAGCAGGCCCGGTCAAAACCGGTCCAATCTGGCGCTTTGACAATCTCGTCATCAACCCAGCTCGGTCGATCAAACCCATTCCACTCGGTTGTTGCTGGATCGATAGAAAATTCCGCGTACGCTTTGCAATTTGCCTCGACATATATTTGCGGGCTGTCAGCGCGCAGAACAATCACGTTATGACGAGGCCCCCTCCTTCGCGTTGTAGGGCGAACTTCATACTCTGCAGCAATTAAAAATTCGTAGAGCCTTGCAAACCTGCCATCGTTTCCACGGCAGTTACCGGATGCTGCCATCACAACGGATGCTGGAAGTGTGTTTCTGGGAATTTTAGGGTGCTGGGCAAACATTTGGTAAATTATGTCAATATCGCCACAGTTTGGCAGTGTAAAAGTGGTTTGATACTGTGTGGATTCCGGTTCAACAAATTCTGAAAGTTCTTCAAACAAACCATCGACTGATTTGTCGATTAATTCTTTTAGAAAACCATCTAAATCCCCAACTTCTTCAATTCCCTTCTTAACGGCTTCTGAAAAAACATACTTAGCCAAGTTTTCTGCGAATTCCTCTGCTGAATCGGACTCTAAAACAACCTCCACGGCATCTGAAATGAAGTCGACTGCGGCGGCCCCGGGCACCGAAAACCCGGACAGGACGAAGCTCGCGACACTTAGCGATGTGGTCACGGCAGATTTAGCACCCTGCTCAATAGCTTCTGACGAAATTCCTATTCTGAGAATGTTAAGCACTTCCTGCGCGCATTGTTGTTCGCCATAGGCGAAAATAACCGGTGCGTTTGGCCTTTCCAATGAATCCGAAGTAATGTCCTGGCCGGGTTCTGACGGGCTAATCCAATCTGGAAGTGTCTCGTGGAGTGACGGCCAGATGCTTAAAAAATCGAGCTCCACATCGACGCTGGAATCGATACCTTTAACCTCGAAGGTTTCATCGACACCTCCGGCTGTGACGTCAATTTGATCGCCCGCAGGTAGTTTCTGGTCGTTTCCGTCGGCCATAGATGCCTGCGGAACAATGCAATTCAGAAAAAGAACTGCAATAGCCATCCGTGACACCGTCAGAAACCGGGGAACAAGCATTGCTGATCCAGCCATCACATTAATCCTCCAGGCTCAGAACAAATACAGGTGTCAAACAAATTTTGGGGTCTGAAATCAGGTCGGACCCACAAGTAGCTGTCAGCGAAATAGGGTGTTCATTTGAGTTCACCGTTGCCCCAACTTCATGGCCGGGTGCTTCCTCATTGATCAGTATTTTGAGGCGAAGCTTTTGACCCACCTCAGCCACGTCAACAGGTTTGTATGGTGGGTCTGCTTCTACCAGAATTATCTGTTCGACCTGGGGCGTTTGGAAAAACAGCGCGGTGTAAATTTTTTGTTCAGTTACATTGAGGCGGCAATTCTTAGCGAATCCAGTTGTTGGATCGACGTCATACTCAATAACTTTTGCTACGATCGGAATCTTTATTCCTTCGTCGTCAACAGACCCTTCAAACACTGCCCAAGATTCTGTTGAATGGTCGAGTTCGCTATCTAGTTCATGGTGGCATAGAAATTCGTCGTCGTAGCCGGGCATTGCGATGTTAAGCCGTTCTCGGCCGCTAATTCTGTTACCGTTTAAAATGCCCTCGAATAGAACCCTCCCCGGCCTTGCCATCCCACTAAAAAACAACGCCCCACGAAGTGGGTCTTCCGGGTTCGAGAAGTAATCAGCTATTTCATTGAATTCCTCCAAGGTAAGCACCTTGCTCCCATAGGGAAAATTTCTAACACGCTCAATGATGCCTCTTACTTTGTCGCCATCTCTTTCAATCCGAATTTCCAGCGGGAACCCAAGATACCCTCCATCATAAGTGTACCCCCATATGCCGGAATGCACCCAATCGGATTGTAGCTCGGTAGTTTGCTCCGTGACCTCCGGCTCGTCTCCTATCGCGGGGGTGACAGAACTAGATCCGCTGCTAGAAGCGGTGTTTGAACTTGGGTCGGATAAGCCGTTTTCGACTGGATCTTTTTGGGAAGAGTCAGTGCCTTCCGGGTCTGGAATTTCCACTGCGCCAGACGAATTTCCACTGGCATCTTGCCCAGTTCCGTTACCCAAATCGGTAGCGCTTTGGGTGAGTCCACATGTGAGCATACCCCCTGCAACTGCCCCTGGAAACAGTCCTGATGGGCAAAGAGTTGCAGTGTCAACTTTATGGTGCAGCAATCCTAAACCGCCATCGGTTTGAACTGTACACATCGGCTCACCCGTTAATGTGTTTTGGGTAAGGGACGCATTCACTCCAAAATTTGATGCGCAAATCTCTTCCAAGTTGACTTGGGAACTTTGCATCGCACCACTTGTGTTGCCGGACTCAACACAAAGCACCAATTCGGCTTCTCGCCGATAGTCGGCAGAACCAAATTCGGCCAAGCAGGCATCTGCTGCTTCAAACTTGTAGTGGGTAAGACCTAAACCGTCATCGGTCTGGATGGTGCAAAGCAAGCCATTATCCAACCGCGAAACTGATTGGATTGCGTTTGGGCCGTAGAGAGAACGGCAGTACTCATCCAGATTGAGCAGCGAACCTGCTGCAATTGAACCCTGAGCCATAAAAACTAAACAGCTCGCTATTACAGTGCATGCAAATTTGTTGAACATTGATCCACCCAATCAACCTTTGCAATACTAGCATAAAACCCTTCGATCCAAAACTGTGCATCCAATCTGTTTCGTTAGAAGAGGGCTTTGGGCACTTTTTCACAAAGTCAGTTGGGGAGTAATAATGGTTTCGAGCATCCTAATTTCAAGCACTGTGGAAGGTCTGGGGAGGTTGTTACAATACGTCGGCTTTCAACGCTCTTGGCGCGTTGTCAAATGGCAGATCTCGAATAGCGTTACCGGCCCTTCATGTTAAGCACAACGAAAGACGGCTTCGAGCCCATCTCGGAAGTGTCAATTTTTTGCTGCGTGCGCACGCAGCGCCATTTTCGCTGCATCAGCTCAAAAATTCACGCTGCTCAGCAGAAGAGAATGCGGCCATTGAGACCGCCGCCAATTGCAGACATTCTTGGACTGCAGTTCATTGCGACCATTGTACTGCCTAAAATTTAGGCCACTGTAACAAAGCTGGTTCAGAACAGGACCGATGGCAACCATGTCGCCAATGCCGGAAGCATCCAGATTAGAACGACACCAACTGCCTGTATTCCGATGAACGGAACGACCCCTGCGTAGATGTGGCCTGTCGTGACCTCTTTTGGCGCGGCCCCGCGCAGGTAGAACAGTGAAAACCCGAATGGTGGTGTCAGGAAGCTGGTTTGCAGGTTGATGGCGATCAGCACGCCCAGCCAGATTGGATCATGGCCGAGCAAGATGAGTGTCGGCGTGACCAGAGGCAGAACGATGACCGAGATCTCGACAAAATCCAGAAAGAAGCCCAGGAAGAAGATGAAGATCATGCAAAAGACCAGCGCGCCCGTTGCGCCGCCGGGCATGTTGCTGAGGATCCCCGCAACACGCTCTTCGCCGCCCAAGCCGATAAAGACGAGACTGAAAATGCCCGCCGAAAGGATTGTCGCGAAGATCATTGACGTCATGGTGAGGGTCGACCCGATTGCCTCATACACGACTTTCTCTTTGATAGCGGAGCGCAGGGCGAGAAGGACAGCGACCGCACCGACAATGGTCAGCACTGCGTAAACGACCCCCAATGCAAAGGTGCCATTGCTAAGGTCGTCGCGTTGAAAACGCACAGGGAAGGCCCCTCCCAGAATACCAAGAGCGATGAAGGCAGCCGTGCCCAAAAGGATCAGCTTGGGGTTGATGCCCATCTTGTGACCCGTCATCAGCAGCGCGCCAATGGCCCCCACAGAGGCGGCTTCGGTCGGGGTGGCAATTCCTCCCAGAATGGCCCCCAAAACAGCA
Source organism: Pseudohalocynthiibacter aestuariivivens (assembly GCF_018457175.1). Classification (GTDB taxonomy): domain Bacteria; phylum Pseudomonadota; class Alphaproteobacteria; order Rhodobacterales; family Rhodobacteraceae; genus Pseudohalocynthiibacter; species Pseudohalocynthiibacter aestuariivivens. The sequence goes on along the minus strand of NZ_JAGFNU010000024.1, from coordinate 4,103 downwards.
AAGATCAGCAGGATCGGTGGCACAACGGCGCGAATGACTTCGGCGCGATCAGGTTTGGCCAGATCGGCGGGCGCGGGCGGCATGTCTTGCGGGCGGATCCAACCGCGCAGAAGGATGTAGATCAAATAGAGGCTGACCAGCAGCAGGCCGGGGATTACGGCTGCGGCAAAGAACTGCCCGACGGACAGCGCCTCGACCGAGAACTTGCCCTGCTCATACTGTGCCTGTTGGAACGAATTTGACATGACATCAGCAAGGATGATCAACAGGGTCGAGGGCGGAATGATCTGCCCAAGCGTGCCTGCAGTGCAAACGATACCCGAGGCGACGCGCGGATCGTATCCCGCGCGAAGCATGGTCGGCAGTGCAATCATACCCATCGCAACAACAGTGGCCCCAACGATGCCTGTTGAGGCGGCCAGAAGTGCGCCCACCAAAACCACAGAGATGCCTAAACCGCCGCGAAGCTGACCGAAAAGGCGGCCCATCGTGTCCAGCAGATCTTCTGCGATACGGCTCTTTTCCAGCACCGCCCCCATGAGGACAAAGAGCGGAATAGCGATCAGCACGTTGTTGGATAACAGGCCAAAGACGCGCTGGCCCATTGCGCCCAGCAGGGTGATGTCCATATGGCCCGTATACCAGCCGATATAGGCAAAGATCACGCCAACGCCAGCGATGGAAAAGGACACGGGAAAACCCATGAGGATCGCGCCCATAAGGGCGGCGAACATGATGAGGTCAAGATATTCGATCATCATGCTGGCCTTTGTAGAATGAGCCGGATCAATAGCGATACGGACTGAAGCATGACGAGGATGCAGAAAGCCGGGATCAGCGATTTCATTAGGAACACGGCTTCGATGCCGCCGACAGATAACGGACCCTCAAGGATCTTCCAGGAATTGCGCACTGAAGGCCAAGACCAGTAGAGCAGTGCGGTCATTGAGGGCAAAAGCAGGAAGAGATGGCCGAAAATATCAATGCGTCTTTGGGTTTGTGGGTTGGCCTTGGCATAAAACACATCGACGCGGACATGTTTATCGACCAGCAGGGTATAGCCCGCCCCCAGCATGAAGAGGGTCGCATGCATGTAAAGCACGCTTTCTTGAACTGCGATGGAATTCAAGCCAAACGCATAGCGCCCGACGACGATGGAGAATTGCACAAGCACCATGAACAATGCGAGCCATCGGACAAGTTTGGCGACGCCGGTGTTGAAGGCGTCAATTGAATTTGCCAGCTTTTCCATCTGCCCCTCCCAAAGCGATGTGATGCCTGCGCGAAGGGTGTTTCGCGCAGGCGGTCTTCTTAGTAGCCCATGACCGCAGCGCGTGCGTTCATCTGGCCGTTGTCAGCATAGACCATATAGCTACCCACGGAATCGCGGTAGGCGACAAAGCTCTCTGCGATGCGCTTGACCAGCTCGTCATCATCCTGACGCAACTCGTCGATGACTTCAGCAGCGGCTTTGCCCATGGCGGTGATAACGCCCTCAGGGAACATTTTCACTTGCACGCCTTCATCGGCGACCAGCTTTTGCAGTGCGGCTGCGTGTTTGCTCGTGTATTCAGTCCAAACTGGGTTGTAGAGGCTTTCGCAGGCGAGGCTGACAACCTGTTTCAAGTCATCGGGCAGCTCTGCATAGGCTTCTGCGTTGACGCCGCATTCCTCGGCTGAGGACGGTTCCCCTACACCAGGCCAGTAGTAGTTTTTGGCGACCTGATGATAGCCAAGTGCACTATCTGTCCATGGCCCGATAAACTCGCCCGCATCCAATGCGCCGGTTTGCAGCGCTTGGAACATCGCGGGGCCGGACATGGCTTCTGCCGCCATTCCCAGTTTCGCCGCCATTTCAGAGGCAAGCCCCGTGGTGCGGAATTTCAGACCTTTCAGGTCTTCGGCTGAGTTGATGTCGTTGCGGAACCAACCGCCCCATTGTGGGCCTGAGTTACCACACAGGAACGGCTTGATGCCGAAACGGCCATACATCTCGTCATAAAGCGCCTGACCGCCACCGTGGTAGAGCCAGCCGAACTGCTCATCCGCTCGCAGGCCGAATGGTTGCGAGCCAAACAGCAGGATGCCTTTGGACTTGGATCCCCAGTACGCGGGCACCGCGTGGTATAGCTCTGCTGTGCCTTCGCTGACGGCGTCAAACACACCACGCCCGGGAACCAGTTCGCCAGCAGGGTAGAGCTTCACTTCGATCCGGCCACCCGACAGTGTAGTGATACGGTCTGCCAGAGTTTGTGCCGCCACACCGGGTCCGGGCAGGTTCTTTGGCCAAGCGGTGACCATTTTCCACTGGCGTTTGTCTTGTGCAATGGCCGGTGAGGCCAAGGCTGCGGCGGCTGTGCTGACGCCTGCTGCCGCTAGAAATTTACGTCTGTCCATGAGTTGTCTCCTAGTTGGATTTGGTTGGGGTTGGTTTTCTTTCGAGGCCGTCTTCTGCGGTCCCAGATGCGTTTGGGATGTGCATTTCGAACGTCTCGCTGATGCGAGCGTAATCGTAGCAACGCCGCACGGCGTCAGCTCTTCAGCAGCTTTGGCTTAGGATCGCCTCAGGCGAAGCCAGCTTTTGTCGGCAGTCCCATCTTCTTCAACGTCATGACCACGGGACAGATTCCAGTGAAAGACGCCTGGATGAGATGTGCGCCCATGATGCCGTTGAGCCAGAGCCAGTTCGGGCTATGAAAGGCAGCAAGCAAGGCGCTGCCCAAGACGATTAGGCCGACGATTAGAAGGATCGAACGTTCTACGGTCATTGATTTTCTCCCAAGATGTCTCCCGTCACTCAGTAAACCCGGCGAAGCACCATCTGGCAAGTGGCTCCTTCGTCCCGCTTAGTAGTCGTTGGCGCAGACTGCAACGAATGACTTTTCTAAGCCCGAAGCGGATTTAAATTATCGCTAGGAAAGAATCTCATTGCCGCCCCGAAGATCAAAGTTGGTCACCATTTAGGTGGAAACACGACCTATCGGCGTCCTATAGTGAATGCGCGAATGTCTTTTGGAGGTCCAAATGAGACTTGCAACTTTAGCCACCGGCGGGATCGGAGGATTCTTGGCGGTTAAACTGGCCCAAAGCGGGCATAAGGTTGCCACGATTGCCAGAGGGGCACATCTTGCATCGATAGCTGAGAATGGGCTGACGCTTGACAGCCCGTCAGGCGTTGAATGCGTTCACCCATGGATCGCGACAGATAACCCGTCAGAAGTCGGGGAGGTTGACGCAATTATCTTCGGTGTCAAAGGTGATGCGTTGGATACTGCTGCAAGGGCTTGCATGCCGATGCTCGGTGCCGACACTGTTGTTGTACCATTTCTCAACGGCGTTGAGGCGTCAGATAGGCTGGCCGAAATCCTACCTGAGCACAACGTTGCAAACGGGATGGCGCAGGTGTCGACAACAATTGCCTCACCGGGCGTTATCAAGCAAACGGGTGAGTTCAATGTGTTCACTTTTGCAGAACGCGATAGCAGACCTTCAGAGCGCATTGACGCCTTGAGAAATGCGATTAACGGGGCGGGGTCATCAGCACCCCCGACGGATGATATCAAACGCGATGTTTGGTCCAAGTTCGTTCTGTTTTCGGCGGTCTCCGGTGTGACCGCCGCAAGCCGGTGCACGATGAATGACATCAAAACTATTCCGCAACTCAGCGAATTGTTCCGGAGAGTTGTCTCGGAGACGGCGTCTATCGGCCGCGTCCTGGGAGTTTCATTGCCTGACAACATCGAGGATAAAATTTGGTTGGCGGCTCTAGCGCTACCGCCAAAAATGAGAGCCTCAACGGCGATCGATTTAGAGAATGGCCGCCCTCTTAAGATCGAATGGATATCCGGAGCCGCGGCGAGGATTTCAAAAAAAGCTCGTATCGAAGCACCTATCAACTCGGCTCTATATGCTCTTCTTCTGCCTCACAAGAATGGCAGATGAATGGCACCTTTGTCCCTGTGGTTTCAACTGATCACCGCAACACATGCTTCAAATTTCTCTGCTGGCGTTTGGTATTGCAAGGTCTTTCGAGGTCGCTCGTTGAGTTGACCAGCGACGGCGCTGAGTTTGGCTTGACTAAAGCCCGATATATCAATGCCTTT
>NZ_JAGFNU010000023.1 GCF_018457175.1 Pseudohalocynthiibacter aestuariivivens | reverse complement strand
ATCAATGTTTGGCTCAGGCAATACAACCGGATAAGACCACATCACGCATTGAACATGCGCCCGCCAGTGCTTGAAACCTTATTAGAGAAAACGAAAATTACTGGTACTGAAATTGGGGGCTAGACACCATCCGCCGTGGACTGGTCGACATGATCTGCGCTGCGCGCCCTTCGATTGCCGATCCGTTCCTGCCCAAAAAAATTAAGGAAGGGCGAGTCGAGGACATTCGCGAATGTATTGGTTGTAATATCTGTGCAGCCTGGAACAATATCTCGGCCCCCATTCGCTGCACCCAAAACCCCACCATGGGCGAGGAGTGGCGCAAGGGCTGGCATCCTGAAAAGATCGCTCCGAAAAGCACGGACTCACATGTGCTGGTGGTCGGGGCCGGTCCGGCGGGGCTTGAAGCAGCGCATCAGTTGGGCAAACGCGGCTACCGCGTGACCTTGGCGGAAACCGCGGCCCAGGCCGGTGGCCGGGTGAGCCGGGAAAGCGCCCTGCCGAACCTGAATGCATGGGCGCGGGTCCGCGATTACCGTTTGGGGCAAATCGCACCCATGGTGAATGTCGACCTCTACCTTAACAGTGAGCTCAGCGCTAATCAGATCCTGGAATTCGGCGCCGATCATGTGGCGCTGGCGACCGGTGCCACCTGGCGGCGGGATGGCGTCGGGCGACATCTCAGGAAACCCATCCCGGGGGCTGATTCGTCGAACAGCTTCAGCCCCGATGACATCATGGACGGCAAACTCCCCGAAAAAGGATCCGTCGTGGTCTATGATGATGACCACTACTATATGGGTGGTATGATGGCTGAGGTGCTGGCAGGCGAGGGGTATCAGGTCACACTGGTGACGCCCGGTCTTTGTGTCAGCAGCTGGACCGAACATTCTCTGGAACAGGAACATATCGAAAAACGACTGGTCGGCATAGGCGTGGAAATCCTGCCCCGGCACAGCGTGCTGTCACTTAGCGACGCGGTGGTTCAGCTTAAAAACCTCGTAACCGGTGAAACGCTGCAGCGACCGGGCTCGCTGGTGCCGGTCACCATGCGCCTGCCTAATGATGCACTTTATGACAAGCTGGTCGCGGATCAGGGGAAACTCGATGCTGCAGGCATCAAATCCCTGCGTCGTATAGGCGATTGTTTCGGCCCCGGCACCATTGCGGCAGCGGTTTACGAAGGCCACCGTTATGCCCGCGAGCTTGATACCGAGGCCAACCCGGATGGTGTGCCCTTCAAGACCGTGAAATACGATTTGGAACTCGGGGGATGACCGTCTCGGGGCTTTACCTGGTGAATACCCGGAAAACCGCTGCGAACCAGTTGCAGCCCGTCGGCTCTGCTTTCAATTCGAGGATAACATGCCCTATTTTTACCTGCTTCTGGCGATTCTCACTGAAACGGTCGCTACCATGGCGCTTCAAGCAAGTGAACAGTTCTCTCGCTTGGGTCCTGCGATTGTAGTTGTAATTGGCTATGCGGCTTCTTTCTATTTCATGGCTCTAGTCCTTAAATTCATGCCAGTTGGCATCGTCTATGCTATCTGGTCCGGCCTCGGCATTGCCCTGATCGCCGCGATGGGAAAGTTTTTTTTCGACCAGCAACTCGACTTTCCGGCTTACTTGGGAATAGCTCTCATCCTGATTGGGATCCTGGTGATACAGCTGTTTTCCAAAACGGCGACTCATTGAGCTGCCGTTTGGAGGCCTAATGGCCCTGTTCACATCTCTTGACGGGATAACCTCTGCCGCGCTCTCGGAGCGGATTTTCGCAACGCGAAGATTGCGGTCGTCATAGCACGCGCCATGAACGCCTAGCCCGTCCGCAACCCGATCATTGAAGTCGTCGATTTTGCTGCGGTTTGGTTGAATGACTGCTAACTTCGCCGCAGTGAACCGCGAGTTCCCACTGCGCCGCAGCGAAGGTCTCTCTTTGCGGGTGCATGTAGAAATTTTGCGATGGGGCCGCAACGGGCTCTAAGCAGCCGTTAGCTGCGATCAGTACAAACGGCAGCCCTGCGGACAAAATTGCCATTCGCTGTCGTCGGAGGAACGTCAACTTTCGGTGGTGCGGCTCCGCTCACGGTGCGCCTCAACTTTATGTCGATTTCCGCAGGTCGCCATGTTGCACCATCTCCGACCATGGCCCCTGCCAGAGTTTAGAAACAACCAAGAGCAGCGCTCACATTGGCGTATGCGCACTACATCCGCTGACCGCAACAGATCATCGAGCAGCAAAACAAAGCTGTCCAAGATGTGGTGATCTGGTTCTTTGGTAGCCCGCCAAGCAAGCGGTTTCGCTCGAGTGTCAAATGTTGCCCGCTGCACCGCCCTCTTCAGATAATTCTCATACCTTCGGGAATCCCGACTCTGGTGAGCTGTTTCGTCAAATATCGAAACCACAGCTCGGTAGGCTGTTTCCCGAAAGCGAACCAGATCAGTGATCACCTCTTGTGTTGGCGCTGGGTCCATTGAAATTGCTGCGCGCAAACCGCAGAAATCTATCCATGACACAAAGTCCCTCGGAGACGCCAGATGATTGGTGTCACGTGTTTTGCCTGTGTCACCAACAGTGTTGAGAAAATCGAGCGCCAGATGACCACCTACCAAATTTGCTTTAGACCACATTGTAACCTCTTAGATATATTTTCAGGTTACATTGCTTATCGAATCGTGTAACCCTATATTCAGATTAAGGAGTTACAAAGGATATGTCATGCTTTCTTTGCCCAACCGCTATGATCACAACGGAACCTCGATAGCCTGGGGGAGCATAGGCGAAGGTGATCCTCTTGTTCTCATTCACGGAACCCCGTTCTCCTCCCAGGTCTGGCGAACAATCGCGCCCTTACTAGCCGAACGTTGGAAAGTCTATTATTTCGACTTGATAGGCTATGGTCAGTCCGAGAAGCGCGACGGACAGGATGTATCGTTGGCAGTGCAGAACGATCTTCTAGCCGATATGTTAAACTATTGGGCTTTGGATCGCCCAGAGGTGCTCTGCCACGATTTCGGTGGAGCCACAGCGTTGCGGGCTTTCTACCTCAATGATCTACGATACAAGCGGATAACAATTTTCGACCCGGTAGCTGTAGCGCCTTGGGGCTCACCTTTTGTCGCTCACGTTCGAAAATACGAAGCAGCGTTCGCGGGGCTTCCGGCATACGCACATGATGCGCTCCTTCGCGCCTATCTGCAGAGCGCTGCTCACAAGACGCTGACAGAAGAAGCGCTTGGAGTTTACATGGCGCCCTGGCAGGGAGACGTTGGGCAGCCTGCCTTCTATCGGCAGATCGCTCAGATGGATCAGAAATACACGGATGAAGTAGAAGGCCGATACGCGTCGCTCGATTGCCCAACAACCCTGCTATGGGGTGAGAAAGACGAGTGGATACCTTTGGAGCGCGGCCGTAAGCTTGCCGGAATGTTGACGGATGGCGACATCAAGATCATTCCCGATGCGGGCCATCTGGTTCAAGAAGATGCGCCCGAAGCCATTATTGCAGCCATGTTTCAGCACACCACTTAAGTCGAGGGGTGGTCGGATGGGCACCGCCAAGCGGCATCATAGTGAGGGCGCCCATGCGCCTTTAAGAGTTGTGGCCTCATGGTCGCCCGGCCACGAGGGCATAGATATGCAAACGAACCGCAGGGGTTCGTCCCCAACATTCCGATACTGAAAGCAGTGTCGACTGGTATGTCGATTGAAACACCTTTTGTCAGCGACGTGATGTATTCTTCATCACCACTTCTCCTCCAGATCTCACCTTGTCCATCAAGTATGTGCCAAAACTCGCTGACTGTTGCATGAACGGTTGCTCGGTTGGTTTGACCTGCCGAAACAGTGCTATGGATCATGTTTCCAGTGGGACCATCCATGATAAATCTAATGTCGGCTCCGGCCGGAGATTTTGCATCCGGCTGTGTGGGAAGTATCGTTTGTTTCATCAGGCTTTCTCCTTTTAATGGCTGGCTAATTTCACGTTTGGTTCGGCACCCTACGAAAGGTGAGCGCGAGAAAAAAAGAATGGTAAAAGACAGCGTGAAACCCACAATAGTGAACGGAACAGCACCCCATTGCGAGCAGGGCAGGCGATGTCTGCTAACCGCCACTTCTCGTCGGTTCAGTCCCGATGCAGCATGTGGCAGTTTGGGCTCAGAGCGGTTTCGCTGCATCACCGCACAATGACTGTTTCGCGGACCAAGTGGGCCTTCGCTAACGTTGCTCTTTTTTCAACTTCCTTTGTAATGTCCATGTTCAACGGTGAAACTGTATCATGTTACAAATCGTTTTCGTGTTCGGTTTGCAAAGGCAACCAGGGTCAACATAACCGGTACTTCAACCAAAACGCCGACAACAGTTGCAAGTGCTGCGCCAGAATTCAGACCGAACAGACTTATGGCCACAGCCACGGCCAGTTCAAAAAAGTTCGAGGTGCCGATTAAGGCGCATGGCGCTGCAATGCGGTGCGGCACCTTCAGCGCAAATGCCGCCGCATAGGCGATTGCGAAAATACCGTAGCTTTGAAGGATGATCGGAACCGCGATGAGCACGATGACGAAGGGTTTGGAGACGATCACCTCGCCCTGAAGACCAAATAGAATCATCACCGTGGCGATCAAACCAACCACGGAATAGGGTTTTACGCGTGCTTGAAACCTCTCGATCGCGGCGGAATCCCCAAGGCGTTTGCGCGTCAGCATCCCAGCAACAAGAGGCAGCGCAATGAACAGCAGAACGGAAAGGACCAAAGTTTCCCAAGGGACCGAAATATCGGTGACGCCCAGCAAAAACGCCACGATTGGCGCAAAGGCGATGACCATGATCAGGTCATTCACCGAAACCTGCAAAAGCGTATAGGTCGCATCACCGCGTGTCAGTTGGGACCAGACAAAGACCATTGCTGTGCAAGGCGCTGCCCCAAGCAAGATCAGACCGGCAATGTATTGCATTGCGTCTTTGGGTTGGATCCAAGGCGCAAAAATGTATTGAAAGAAAACTACAGCCAGAGCAGCCATTGTGAAGGGTTTGACCAACCAATTCACCACAAGCGTGATCATCAGGCCCCGGGGTTGGCGTGCGACATCACGCAACGACCCCGGATCGACCCCAACCATCATGGGATAGACCATCGCCCAAATCAGAACCGCCACGACCAGATTGACACTTGCAAATTCCGCTGCTGCAATCGCCCCGACTAACGCAGGTGCCACATTGCCCAAGACGATGCCTGAGATCATCGCCAGTGCGATCCAAACAGATAAATATTTTTCGAAAACGCTCATGCACTCACTTCTCTTTTGTATTGGGTCCGCGATAATATGATCCAACCCAGCTTAGCAATATCAAAACAGCTACGGTGCCGGGGCATATAGATAGCGCGCTAGTTTGATAGATTACTCGAAAACAGGAGGTCTATCCCATGACACGTATGCTAATTGCCTAGTTTCATTGGCGAGTTGATCTTCGTCAAAGCTTCTGGCAATCTGGTCTGCTAGCAAGCAGACTGAGGCAAATAGTATTCAGAAAGCATTGGAATAGGCATGCAGGTAACTTCAACCGTAGGCGTACTGGTTTGTAGTGGTTTGATGAGTTTTGCGGTGGTGTCCGCATCCGCTGCGGATGAAAGCGTCAGGACTGGTCAATCTGCAGTCCAGACATCTACCGTAAAGCTTATCGCTGGGGTCACGTTGACCGAACAATTCACAGACAACGTGTTTCTTACGTCAAATGATCGTCGAAGCGATTTCGTGACGACTTTTGCGCCTTGGGCGAGTCTTTCGATGGAATCAGGCGATTTCAAGCTGGATCTCGAAGCCAGCGCAGAGATTGGCCGGTACTCTAGCAATTCGAGTGAAAACTATGAAGATTTTGCTCTCGGTGCCGAAGCGCGTTACCGGTTGAGAGAAGGCCTCTTCGCGTTTGGTGGTTTGGATTACGCGTGGGACCACGAAGAACGCAATTCACCAGATGATGTGAACGGGCTGGAACCAACGGATCTGCGCGAGGCAAGCGGATTTTTCGGAATTGGCGGAACATTCGATGAGAGATCGTTTCGGTTGGGTGTGAACCTTCGTGATATTAATTTCGACGATACACCAGCTGCCGGGGGAGCGATAATAAACAACGATGATCGTGATCGCCTGCAAACCGAAATAGGCGGGCGGCTTGGTGTAAGGCGAACGGCTAACGGTGAGGTATTTGTTCAAGGCATCTACAATCAACGCGAATATGATAGCGCGATGGATGATCTTGGTTTCCAAAGAGATTCTCAAGGTATTCAGGCGGCAATCGGTTACACGGGGCGCATGGGCGACCTGACGGGTGAAGTGCTGGTTGGCGCTCTCAGTCAGAGCTACGACGACGCGCGTTTTGAAACGGTTACTACACCCGTGATCGGAGCAGATTTGACTTGGCGCGCGAGCCCTAACACTCGGGTGACGGGCGAGATCGAACGCACCATCGAAGAGACAACGCTTTCCGGTGCGTCCAGCTATATTTCCACGACAGCCGGTGCGCGTATCCGCCATCGTGTAGCGCAGAATATGTCCATCGCCAGCTACTTCTTTCTTACACAAAATGACTACCAAGGTGTTGGTCGGACGGACCATCTCACAGAAACCGGCGTCGGGCTGCGTTACTACATTAATCCCAAAGTTTACGTCGACGCTGACTATGCTTTCCGGCAGAGATTGTCAGATGTCGCTGGTGCCGAATTTGACGAGCATCGCATATATCTCGGGGTGGGAGCGGAACTTCAGCCACGTTATCAGGAACGTGCCAACAGCTCCGCCTCCGCCAGTTCAACTGAAACTTACGTAGGCGTTCAAATAGGCGATAGTGCCCTGCAAACCAAGCTGGATGGCCCGCGCGGTGGTGGCGGCAACCTTACCGCAAATTTTGGTGATCGCGGATTTGTCGGCGGCGTGTTTGCCGGGTATCGTGCCAATTTCGGACAACTTGTTCTTGGCGTTGAGGCCGAGATCGAAACAGGTGACGCTGAATGGACCCATGTTGGCAATCGCAACTATTCTGTAAAAGCAGGTGACTCCTATGGCTTGAGTGGCATCGCCGGTTTCAGAACAAAGGGCGGCAACCTCCTATACGGCAGGTTCGGCGTTACTGCTGCTGAATTTGAGAGCCAATATCAGCAAGGCGGCAATCAAGCAGCGGTCAATGATCGCGAGATTGGATTTAATGTTGGTTTGGGCGCAGAGTTTCCGCTTGGTGGCGGCTTGTCTGGTCGAATGGAGTACCAGATCAGAGCTTTCGAGGACTATGAGATTGGCGCGCCTCTAGGTGGTGGTGACGACGATAATTTTGCAAATGTCGAAGGTGTCGCTCGTTTCGGGTTGCTTTATGTTTTTGGAGCTGAAGATAAAGTGGACGTGGCACCTGTCGATTTTTCAGGATTTTATGCTGGTGGGCAACTTGGCCACGGCACCTTGCAAAGTGAAAACTCAGGGCCAAGACCCAACGCAGCTGCACCTGCCTTTACTTTATTTACGACGCGATCTGGACAGGGATTCACGGCTGGGGTGCTGGGCGGTTATGGGCATCAGTTTGGCTCCTTTTACATTGGTGGCGAGGCTGAGCTAGAGCTGTCTTCAGCGGGCTGGAATATCGAACGTGATCCTGTTGGCCGTATTTACTCAGTCGAAAAATTAGGCACCGTCGGTGCAACGCTGCGCGCGGGGTATGTGGTGAACGAGTCAGTTCTGATTTACGGAAGGGCCGGTTTGGTTCGCTCCAAGTTCAATACCAACTACCAATTCTCTGGCAATCTGGTTGACCAGGACGACTATCTCACCGGAGTCCGCATTGGCGGCGGCGTAGAACTTTCTGTGAGCCAGCAAACCCACCTTCGGCTTGATTATACCCATACCAACTATGACGCCCATCAGGTGGATTACGGCGTTGGTGTCGATCAGTTTGACACATCGGAAAACCTGTTTCGGGTTGGTCTCAGCTATCAATTCTAAGAACAAAGCTTGGCTGCAGTTGTGAAGTAATCGCTTTCAGGGCTGCAGCCCATGTTTTTTCAATTTTAACCACCTTCAGATGATATATATCAATTTTTGAATGTAAATTTGTGAAATGCTGCCTTCGAAAAGGCACACGGGATTTTCTCGCGCTTTTCTAGTTCGATTATTTGGAAAACCAAAGGAGTAGAAATTATGATTTCTAAAACATTCTCAAAAATCTCTCTGAGAGCATCTCTCATTACGGGATGTGCTGCCATCGCGCTCGCTGCTTCTTCTATAGCACCTGATTTTGCATTCGCTGCTGGTCAAGGCAGCGGCGAACAAGCACAAGGTGGTGGTCAAGGCAATGGCCAAGGTGGTGCCGGTAAGGGTGCTGGCGGCCAGGGTGGTCGCGGCGGTCAGGGTCTTGGTGGTATCTTTCGGGACCTCACAGGCATGGACGCAGTTGACCCCGCCGCTGACGATGGTTCCGATGATTCCGATCGCCCAGAATGGGCTGGACAAGCAGGCGGAAAAGACGGTGCTGGCGGTGGCCAACCACCCACGTCCGGCTCTAAGAAAGGAGACGACTTCGGGGATCTATTTGTAATTTTGCGCTACGATGACGGTGTTCCGATCCTTACGGCAGAAGGCTGGGTTCAGCCACTCGACGTGGATGGCAACCTGATCCCATTGGATGACGAAGGCCATCCACTTGACGAAAGCCTGACGGTGGAAGTTGAACTAGGGCGACTGAATGTTGGTCGTGCGCCGACTAGTGTTCTGGATAAACGCGCTGACGAAGTTATTACTCTTTTGAATAGCGCGACCGACTTGTCTGTCGATGCTGCAGGGCGTCTTGTTTTGACGGTGGACGGTGTAGCCAAAACCATCGACTCTCCGCTTGAAAACCTTGCGATCTATGTTGCGTTGATGACAGACGGCAGCATTCCTGGTGTCGATGATCTTCCCGGAACAGAGTATGATTTCTTGGTCGATGGAACGTACACAACTGAAGATCTTGCTGCGTCAGCAGTCTTTCTTGCTGCGGCGACCGACAAAACGAGCGCTTTCACGACGGACGAAATCGCATACATTGATTTGTTTCTCGGCATCAACACAGTGAGCACGGGAGATGTGACTTACTCGGTCGTCGATTATTCCAGCTTCTCTTATGACCGATCTGACACCTATGATGGAACAACGGTTGAGGTTCTGGTGGAACAACCTGACGGAAGTTTTGTGCCAACTGTAATTGATGTCTTCGAAACCGTCTTTGGGTCGGTTGATGTAACCGCCTCGGGCGATCTTGCTGCCTACACAACTGCAGCAGACGACGCACGGACAGTGGTGAACTTCATCCACGAGTTTGAAGTACCGTCCCTTTGAGGTATCAAACTAAAAAACACGATGGGTCGGGGTTAAACTCTCGGCCTATCCACTTTCTAAAGGAGCCATAAGATGACCAACCTGTTCGATCGTCGCGCGTTATTGATGAGTGGATGTACATTCATCGCAGCCGGATTCATGGTTTCGACCTCGGCCAGTGCACAATCCCATTCTTCCGGTGCAGGGCAAGGCGGTTCGGGACGCGGCGGTGGTGGGCATTCTGGATCAGATACAACACACGGTGGGTCTGACGATGATCATGATCACACTGATGGCGACGATCACGCGTCCGGCGGTGATGATCACGCTGATGGCGACGATCACGCGTCTGGCGGTGACGATCATGGGGACGATCACACATCGGGAGATGATCACGGTGATGACTCTGATCATGGAAGCCGCGGTAAAGGCCCTCAATATCGCGGTGGTCGCGATTTCGCCGGGTTCAGCGGCGGGCGCGGTCGTTCTCTGGAAGACCGCGTGCTTAGAATGCCGCTGCCAGAATAGGGCTCATAAGTGCGTAGAAAGGTCAAACAAGCTTGAGAAGGACAAGGTGTCCGCTTGGCGTCGTGAATGACAAAACGGCTCCCATTTCACTATTTCAAGACGAGCCTTGACATCATTCGTCTGGCAGTAATGTTATTCATCCGGTTTTTCATCACTCTTTTTTCAATTTCATTGGCGACCTACAGCCGTGGCGCGGAACAGGATAACTGTTGTGAGCATTCCCGGGTCAATTGCAGTGCAGGGATGGTCAAAATAGGCTCAAACCAATCGTTCGCTACGCTCAACACAATTGTCCGGTTTAGACCCAAAGCAGTCACACGCCCGCCAATTTGAGGAAAAAAGCCCACTCTTAAGATTTAATTGTAGTTAGCAAGCGAGATTGGTCGGTCCAAGAAGACAGAGTTACGTTCGTGCTGTGTATTGCGTAAACTGAGGCGATAAAAAGCTTCGCTTGAAGTAGTTGTGAAGCAGGTTCATGGGAGAGGAAAAATCGGATGCTTTGCGCCAAGCTAAACCTACATCCATTGTTGGTATTTCAATGTCAGTTGAAACGGTCTCCAAACGTTTTCCCTCAAGGGACCATGGCCTATAGACCATATCAGACAGGATGGTTACGCCCTGTCCGTTTGCAACCATAGATCTGACAGCTTCAACGGAAGATGTGCGTAGTTTTGTTTTCGGTCGAAAGTTCGTAAGACTCCAGTATTTCATCGCCGTATGCGCTGCCTCGTCGACGGTAAGCATAATGTAGTTCTCTTTCGAAATTTCTTCAAAGCTGGCTTTTCCCACACGCGAAAACCTGTGCCCATTTGGCACCCAGAGCCGGCGCGATGACTTTAGTAATGTTTCAGTCTCTATCTCCGGATTGTTCAAATTCGATGTCAAGACAACTGCCATGTCGTACCTGTTTGCAAGTAAACCGTCTTCAATACTCTCCCGATTCAATTCATGCAGTTGGATTTCCAACCCAGGGTGCAATTGCGATAGACGGTCTAAATGATAGGGAAGAAAATAACCTAAGACTGTATACGTGGCCGCGATAGAAATCACGCCGCTTGTTTCTGATCTTCGACGGGTTAGCCTGCAGGCTTCATCTACCTTTTCCAAAATCTCTTTTGACGCCGCGAGGAATTCCCTTCCGGAATCCGTAAGTTCCATACCGTGAGATGATCGATGGAAAAGTTCAGCACCAAGCGAGATCTCAAGTTCTTTTATCGCACTTGTCACTGATGACTGGGAAATTGACAGAGCATTGGCTGCACGACTCACTTGTCCGGTTTCGGCGGTAGCCACGAAATACTTGAGGTGGCGCAGGTTCATCTTTTGCCTTCTGAATTCGAAAATTTAACAACATCATTATCTAAAAAACAGATAATAAAGCAATTCATAAAATCTCAGTCACAAAAAATAAAAGAAGAACAAAGGGTTAAGAATTTTAAAACATATCTGATGTATTGGAAAAATCGATAATGCTCTAGCAAAATATAGAATTATCAATTCTGGGAGAAGTTTGCAAACATCGACGTAGCTTAGTCAGGGATGAATGCAATGAAAAATATTGTCGACCTCAATTGCGACATGGGTGAAGGCTTTGGTCAGTGGGTGCTAGGCGAAGCACCCGACGAAGAAATCATGGCAATTATCAGTTCGGCAAACGTTGCGACCGGCTTTCATGCTGGCGACCCTAATTCAATGGATCGAGTCGTGAAGCTCGCGCAAACCCACGGAGTTGGTTTGGGTGCACATCCCGGATACCGCGATCTTCAGGGATTTGGCCGTCGCTACATAAAGACGAGTTCGGAAGAGCTCGTGAATGACATCGTCTATCAGATTGGCGCTCTTCGTGAATTCGGCCGGAGGTATGGTGTTTCGCTTCAACATGTCAAACCTCATGGAGCGTTGTATATGGAAGCAGCCGCGAATGAGGAGCTTTCAGAGCTGTTGGTCGACACTCTTGATAAGACATGTAGCAACGCAATCATTTTTTGCATGAGTGTTTCCAAAACCTACGAAGTGGCGAAAAGAAATGGTCATCCAGTTGCTCGCGAGTTTTATGCGGACCGGGACTACGACAACTCTGGATCAATCGTTTTTAGTAGACAAGTAACACGGCCCAAACCTGCCGATTTGGCCGCCAAATGTGTCAGGGCGTGCAAGGAGGGATTTGTTACGACTGTCGATGGGTCTGACATCGAAATCGAGTTTGAATCGATTTGTTTTCATTCCGATACGCCAGGTGCTCTTGAGATAGGTAAGGCAATCCGGAAAGGGTTGACCGATGCGGGGATAACGATTGCACCAGCAGGAACGGTCTTAGGACTTTAAATAACATACAGGGAGGCCAACATGGCTCAGATTTTTTCACCACTTCCAGGCACTTTCTACACCAAACCTTCGCCCGAAGCCTTGCCATACAAGAATTCGGGTGACCCAGTCGTTGTGGGTGACATTGTGGGGCTGATCGAGGTGATGAAAACATTCATCGAGATTAAATCGGAAGTACCAGGCACTTTTTCTGGATATGTGGCAGCCGATGGCAGCCCTGTGACAGCAGGCCAAGTGCTCGCAGAGTTGGCGGCTTGATTATGGGAATTCAGCGTCTCCTTATAGCTAATCGTGGTGAAATTGCAGTGCGCATCGTGCGTGCAGCAAAAGATCTCGGAATAACAACTATTCAGGCCTATTCCGAGGCGGATGAAGACATGCTCGCAGTCCGATTGGCAGATGAAGCGGTATGCGTTGGTCCAGCTTCAGCAAAGGATTCCTATTTAAACATCAATAATGTAGTTGGGGCCGCGATTGAAAAATCAGCAGATGCTGTACATCCCGGATACGGGTTTCTCGCAGAAAGCTCCGATTTTGCCCGTGCGATAGCTGACGCAGGAATGAAATTCATAGGCCCTACGGCAGACACAATTGAGCGGATGGGTGACAAGGTCGCAGCGCGCCAAGCTGCTGAGGCAGCGGGTGTGCCCGTTGTGCCAGGATCCAAAGGCCGTATCGACTCCGTTGAAGAGGCTGTCTCCATCGCTTCAAAGGTGGGCTACCCGGTTATGATCAAGGCGGCGGCAGGGGGTGGGGGTAAAGGTATTCGCATCGCTCAAAACGAAGAAGACGTTCGGAAGATGGCGCCACAAGCACAAGCCGAGGCCGCCGCTGCATTTGGTGACGGTGGGCTTTATTTGGAGCGTGCTGTTCAGTCTCCGCGCCATATTGAAGTTCAGATTGTTGGTGACGGCACAGATGCTGTCCACTTTTTTGAGCGTGAGTGCTCGCTCCAACGACGCCGTCAAAAAGTGTGGGAAGAGGCTGGAGCAGATTGCCTCGACGAAGGAACACGCAAGCATCTATGCGACACGGCAGTTTCGCTGGCAAAGGCCGTAAACTACTGCGGTGCCGGGACGCTTGAGTATCTCTACGATGATGCGAGCAAAGAGTTCTATTTCATCGAAATGAATACGCGGATTCAAGTTGAACACCCAGTTACTGAGATGCTGACGGGTTTCGATTTGGTGCAAGAGATGATCAAAGTTTGCGGCGGCGCGAGCCTCAGTGTCAAACAGGATCAGATCAAAAGATCTGGCCACGCAATCGAAGTGCGCTTGAATGCTGAAGACCCGTTGATGCAGTTCATGCCATTTCCAGGTAAAGTGACATCGCTGAAGATCCCTGAAGGTGCCGGAATTCGTTTCGATCACTTCATGTATGAAGGGTATCAAATTCCACCGTTCTATGACTCGCTGATCGGCAAACTCATTGTCCACGGTACAGATCGCTCTGATGCAATTCGCAAGCTTTCCGCAGCACTCGATGATTTGGAGATAGGTGGCCTGAAAACCACAGTGCCTTTGCACAAAGCACTGGCGAATGACCCAACAGTCAAATCTGGTGATTTTCACACCCAGTGGCTCGAGCCTTGGCTTGAAGCGGGCAACTTGACTGCACCACGTGAGACAGGAGGCAACTTATGAAAACCCGATACACTTACGGCGGCGACGAACACATCTATGTCGAAATGGATGACGAGATGTCCTTGGACGCGTTCTTCAAGTCGCTCTCAATGAGCAATGCCGTGCGCGATGCCAAAATTGAAGGTGTTACCGAAATTTGCCCTGCAAACGCGTCGTTCCAGGTGCGCTTTGATCCCGACGTCATCGCACCAGAAGACATGATGTCGCGAGTTAAGGAACTCGAGCACAAGGCAGAAGATGCTGAAAAGCGGCTCACTACGCGCATCATTGAAATCCCTGTTTATTACCAAGACCCTTGGACTCATGAAACGCTGATGAGGTTCCGCGAACGCCATCAAGATCCGAGCGGAACAGACCTCGAATATGCAGCGCGTATCAACGGCTACGACGGTGTCGAGGCTTTCATCGAAGCTCATCATTCTCAGCCTTGGTTTGTTTCCATGGTTGGCTTTGTCGCTGGTCTCCCCTTTCTCTATCAATTGGTCGAGCGCAAGAAACAGCTACAGGTACCTAAGTATCTGCGGCCGCGGACGGACACTCCTAAGCTGACAGTTGGATATGGTGGTTGCTTTTCCTGTATCTATTCTGTGCGGGGTGCGGGTGGATACCAAATGTTCGGTGTCACACCCATGCCGATCTACGATCCTGAGCAAAAGGTTACTTATCTCAAAGACTTCATGGTCTTCTTTAAGCCCGGTGACATCGTCAAATGGAAGCCGGTAGACCGTGCCGAATACGATCAGATTGTAGCCGCCGTTGAGGCTGGCACATACCAGCCGCGTATAGCAGAGGTCGAATTCGATCTGGACCAATTTAACGCTGATATGCCTGGAACAAACGCCAAACTCTTGGAGGCCCTCAATGTCGCTTAAGATTGTAAATCCCGGCCTATCCACATCGATCCAAGACCTTGGTCGCCCAGGATATTTTCATCTTGGCATTCCGATGGGTGGCGCAATGGACCGCTTTGCGCTTCGTGTGGGGAATATGCTTGTAGGCAACCCTGAGGATGCAGCCGGTCTCGAAGCGGTATTCATGGGGCCAGAGATCGAGTTCCAAAAGACAGCAATCGTTTCAGTCACTGGGGCCGATTTGCCAATTCGTGTCGATGGGCAACTGCAGGAAGCATGGACTTCTTTTGAGGTAAGAGCGGGCCAGACTCTGAGTTTTGAATTCTTGAAGTCAGGTGCCCGCGCATACATCGCAATTAGTGGAGGGATTCAAACCCCTGCTGCGCTCGGAAGTCGTTCGACCTATCCAATTGGAGCATTGGGCGGCGTGAATGGTCGCGCCATTCAAGCGCTTGACGAGTTGCCGCTCGGATATTCTTCGAACGCCATTGCAGGCAAGTCCGTAGCGCCATCTATGCGCCGTGGACCCGGTTCCCCAGCACGTCTACGCGTTTTGCCTGGTCTTTATTGGCATCGCTTGACCGAAGCTGCTGGCAACGGTTTCTTCGAAGATGAATGGACCGTCGCACTTGAAGCGGATCGCATGGGTTATCGCTTCAAGGGAGGCCGTTCTCTTGAATTTGTAGATCGCGAACAGCCATTCGGAGCCGGAGCGGACCCGTCCAATATTGTGGACGGTTGTTATTCCTACGGCTCTATTCAAGTTCCCGGAGGTGCAGAACCGATCGTGCTGCATCGCGATGCTGTTTCTGGTGGAGGATACTTCACACTTGGTGCCGTCATCTCGGCCGATATGGATCTCATCGGGCAGCTTCAACCCCATACATCTGTCAAATTTGACCGCGTTGATATGGCAGGAGCCATGGCAGCGCGACATGAACGAAAGAACTTACTTATGAAAATAAGAGAAGAGCTCTCTTAAGAGCCGAACAACCACACAAACTTGCGGGCAACCGCCAGAAGTCACCCAACTGACAAGGAGGTCAGAACAATGAAACTCGTCCAAAATTTTGTAACAGCACTCGGTGTTGCAGCACTTCTACCCGCCGCAGCCATGGCTGAAGACGCATGGTTTCCGATCGATGCCGAAGAGGTTACGCCAGCATTCTCAGCGGATGGTGTGGCGAGCACGATCAGCTACACGGCATTGGAAGCGGCAGATAAAGCGTGGAATATCTGTGTTTCTTTCCCGCACATGAAAGACGCTTATTGGCTCGGCGTTGATTTTGGTGTTGTTGACGAAGCTACACGTCAAGGCGTTAACCTGAATGTCGTTGAAGCTGGTGGTTACACCGAACTCAGCAAGCAGATCAGTCAAATTGAAGACTGTGTTGCGGGTGGTGCTGAAGCAGTTATCATCGGTGCAATTTCGGGTGATGGGCTGAACAATGTCATTGCGGAAGTTGCTGGTCGAGGTATTCCTGTCATTGATCTGGTCAACGGAATTTCCTCACCAGACATTTCAGCAAAGTCTCTGGTCTCGTTCCGGACCATGGGATTTGAGACTGGCCGCTATCTAGCAGAAAAACACCCAGCGGGCAGCGAACCTGTAACAGTTGGCTGGTTCCCCGGTCCTGCAGGCGCTGGTTGGGTTGAAGGCGCACATGCCGGTTTCATGGAAGCTATTGAGGGCTCAGCAGTTATCGTTCTTGAGCCACGCTTTGGAGACACAGGGAAAGAAACTCAACTGAAACTGGTTGAAGACGTTCTTCAGGCAAACCCGGAAGTGCGTTATCTTGCGGGTACTGCCGTTACGGCCGAAGCCGCTCAAGGCTTGATCCGCGAGCGTGGTTTGCAGGGCAAAGTTGACCTATTGTCATTCTACATGACGCCTGGCGTCTATACCGGAATCGAACGCGGTTTCATTCTCGCTGCTCCAGCTGACAGCATGGTGATCCAAGGCCGAATTGCAATCGACCAAGCCGTGCGGATCTTGCAGGGCGCTGAATTTGTCCAACACGTTGGCCCCAAGATCTTCGTGGTCGATCCTGGGAATATCGGTGACGTGTCTCGCACCAATATCCTTCCACCAGAAGGATTCTCGCCTGTGTTCTCAGTGAACAACTAAGCAGGCATCTCTCCCTGTCGGCTGCGGGCTGGGTGCTCTCCCCATTCAGCCCGCCTTTTCGGAGACCAGAAAATGAATATGCAAACGCTGGTAGATACAAAAGAGTTAACCAAACGCTACCCCGGCGTCCTTGCTCTAAACTCGGTAGATTTCGATCTCAAATCGGGCGAAGTTCACGTGCTCTTTGGGGAAAATGGAGCCGGGAAATCCACGCTCATTTCTATGCTTGCTGGGGCAAACAACCCGTCTTCGGGTAAGATCACGCTTGAGGGCAACGATGTCCAATTTCACAATGTTGCAGATGCCCAAGAGAAAGGCATCTATACCGTATTCCAAGAATTTAGTTTGATCCCAACACTGACTGTTGCTCAGAATATTTTCCTTGGATGGGAACCGCGAAAAGGTCCATTTCTAGATCATGGAACGATGCGCTGTCGCTCCGTAGAGATGCTCAAGGAGCTTGGGTTTGATATTGAATCCTCAGCCATCGTCGCGCGCCTTTCTCGCGCTCAGCAGCAGATGGTTGAAATCACGAAAGCCTTTCATGGCGATTTAAAGGTCCTCATTCTCGACGAACCGACTGCCTCACTGACAGACAAAGAGGTAGATCATCTTTTTGACTTCGTCTTGTCACTCAAGGCACGAGGAGTCGGCATCATTTACATCTCTCATCGAATCCAAGAGTTTTCTCGTATCGCTGACCGGGTCACTGTATTGCGCGATGGAGCGAAAATCGGAACTGTCGACATGACGGATACCGACGATGGTGCTCTTATCGAGATGATGACAGGTCGCGCCATCGACGAAATATATCCAAAAATAGCACACAATCCTGGCGCCGAAGTTCTGGATGTTAGAGATCTAAAAACCGTTGGCATCAGCGATGCGACGTTCTCCCTTAAAGCAGGTGAAGTATTGGGCGTTGCGGGCTTGGTTGGTTCTGGAAAATCGCGCCTCTTTCGAACTGTTATGGGTCTAACAACAAGGCTGGGTGGTACTGTCGAGCTTTGTGGAAAAGATATCAGCCAAGCGACGACTGCCGAAATAATTAGGTCTGGCATGTATTATCTTTCGCCTGATCGAAAAGAAGAAGGTTTAGACCTCGCGAAGACGTCAGATGACAATTTATCAGTCAATCTCGTCATGGGTGACAAGCTTCCATCCTCGTCCTGCTTCGTTGATTGGAAATCAGTCAGCGCGGAAATTGCGAAGATATCCAAGCACGTCGAGTTGCAGGACTCGTATCGTAGGAAACCTGTTTCCCAATTGTCTGGTGGCAACCAACAAAAAGTACTTTTCGGAAAGTGCTTTGGTCAAAATGCAGAAGTTTACATTTTTGATGAACCGACTGTCGGTGTTGATATGGGTACGCGTGCAGCCCTCTACTTACTCATCAAAGAGCTGGCCGAAGCAGGAAAAGCGGTCATCGTGATCTCTTCTGACTTGCCTGAAGTCATGAACCTCGCACATCGGCTTCTTGTCTTGGCACATGGACACATCACAGCAGAATTGTCGGGCAACGAGATGACCGAAGAGCAGGTCCTCAAATTTTTCTTCGACGAAACCGGAGCAAAACAATGACTGTAGAAACAAAAAAAATAGGTCCGTTGGACCTGATCACTCGGATCTTCGTAAAAGTGGGGGTTCTTCCATTCTTTCTCGTTGGCGCGTTGATCATTTTCACGGCACTCTCGTCCAAATTCTTGACAGGGCAGAACCTGATTAATGTGGCCAGGCAATCAGTTTATCTCGTGCTTGTCTCGATGGGGCAGATGCTGGTGCTGATCTCTGGGGGGTTTGACCTGTCAGTTGGCACGGCGATTGCGCTTACTTCGGTTGTTTCCGCACTTGGAATGGTTTGGTTCTCCGGACTTTTTCCGGATGCTATTTGGCTCGCCATTCTTCTTGGTGCACTTATGGGCTTTGGCGCAGCGCTTTTGGTCGGCCTTGTAAACGGTATCGGTGTCGCTTACTTCGAAGTTTCGCCATTCATAATGACCCTTGGTGTATCCTCAGTTGGTGCAGGACTTGCCCTGTTTCTGACGGGAGGTGTGCCAGTTTCTGGCTTACCGTTCGCATTCGGGGACACGTTTGGGTTCGGGCGTTTGTGGGGCATACCTGTTCCTGTGATCGTTGCGCTGGTTTGTATTGTCGTCATGTGGCTCTTTATGTCGCGCACAAGGCTTGGCACACAGATTTATGCTGTTGGTGGCAACATTAAAGCAGCCCATCTTTCTGCGATTAACACCAAGCGGACCTTGCTCATTGCCTACATGGTTTGTGCATTGATCGCGTCGCTCACTGGGTTGCTCTTGACCGCGCGGGTTGAATCTGGTGAGGCGAATTTGGGTGCATCCATTGCCCTTGAATCGATTGCTGCTTGTGTCATCGCAGGGGTGTCGCTTCGCGGTGGTCTCGGACGTGTTGAAAACGTTGTCCTCGGTGCATTCTTCATAGCGCTCTTGCAGAACGGTATGAACCTTGCCCAGATCAGTTCATATATGCAGATGGTGCTACTAGGGTCACTCCTAATCCTTGCCGTTATCTTCGATCAGCTGCGCTACCGGATCATTCTGAGCGGCGGGTAACCGCACTGGCGTTTGTCGCAGCGATTGATGATCCGACACGCTTCAAGCGTTCGCGAGATGTTGGGCCCTATCTCGGGCTTGTTCCCAAACGCCACCAGTCAGGTGAAGTAGACTACACCGGGAG
>NZ_JAGFNU010000022.1 GCF_018457175.1 Pseudohalocynthiibacter aestuariivivens | reverse complement strand
CTCTGAGGCCGCAAAGAAAACACGAAAGGAAACACCGACATTGACCGCGAAATAAACGCTGATACATAATCAAGGGTGGGTCAAATCTCGGTGAAAATACCGGGTCAGTTCTCAACGCAAATCAACAGTCACCACGCCGGGACCTGAGTAACTGCCCTTAGACAGGTCTATCAGCCCCACTTCAGCCAACCGGTGAATGAAGGTGACGATGATCTTTGAAAGGTGAAGAGCGTTGTACCTAGAACCTGTTTGCCAAGCATTTGATGACATGGAAACACCGATGGAGAGCTTGGGATCGGTTGTCCAGGCAACATAAAGATCGAGAAGAACAACCTTTAGCTGGTCCTTGAAACGGGCCTTTGGTTTTGGTCCTGAAATCTGAACATGATGGTCTTTGAAGTGTTCTTCCCAGATACCGTCGACCAGTTCGTTGACTTCTTTGTGGGAAGACCAGCGATGCACATCAAGGGGACGAGAGTGTCGAGGGTCGATCAACTACTTACCAGTCTTACGATACAACCGCACATTTTCGCCTGTCTTTGCTCCGTGCTTGTCCATCTGAGCTGCGCCATCCATATCCTTTGAAACCCGAATACCTGGAACCAGACCTTGTTCAATTGCTTCTCGAGCGGCTTGACCATAGCCTTTGGGATTGGGCGCAACTTTTTCCCATCTATTTTTGCCGAATGCAGTCTTTAGAGTGAATGGCTCTTTCCCAGTGTATTCATCCGCTACTTGCGCTAATAGCTTTAGCTCACCGTCATCTAGTTCTCTAACCATAAATAAATCCAATCTTGTTCAATTTCACCACCGTCTACATAGGTGGCCCACTAACCGTTACGCAAGAGTTCCCCGGGCTAGATCAGTTCATGTCGACCGGTAGTAACCCCTCTGCTGATAGCTACTATGCTCAACGAGGACTACCGGAGAGGACCGCTGGTTACTGTTATCGGCGGGATCGTTTCAGGGCTTCTAGAGAAGAGAAAAAGGAAGAATAAAGAGGAATATCGGACAGGTAAACCTATCCTTCTTCATGCCTCTTCATCCTTACCTTTTCCATTACTTATACCTATTCCCCAGCCCCTGTTGGTGACGAGCGTAGCGAGGTGTTAGCGGAGCTCTAGGAACACCCCTAACACTCAGCCCGCACCAATCCAGCACCCGCCCGAAGCACCTGAATCCAGCTCACCGACACTGGGGCAGTATTTGGGGCCTTTTCGAAAGGCTGGAACCTTGAGTAGCTGATGTTCAGAGTGGAAAAGCTAGGTGGCTGTGGGTGCAGTCTGGAGCTAACGAGTCTCAGGTGATTTTCCCTGTTAAACAGGGAAAGAACAGGGAAAATCTGCGAATTTGGAGCAATTTAGTGGGGGAAGCGCGAAATACGGGCTTGGTTCCAGTAAATTACGGGGTGTTTCCCTGTAACAATTAACAGGGTAAATTATTGCCGGAACAGGGAAAGAAATGTCGCTAACAGGGAAGGGGGGAGGAAGAGTGGAAGAAACGACAGATATCTCCATTGGGCCCAAAGCCGCCGTTTGTGATTGCAGAAGCGAACTTCCGTTTTGAGCCCACACCGGAAGTGTCAGGATCTTGCTGCGTGCGCTCGCAGCGCGGAAAGTGCTGCGAGAGCGTAAAATCCGGTGCCGCCACGCAGCGGGAAAACCGGCCATTCGTGGAAACCGCAGCAAACAATAGAGGTCGATTTCACAGACTGCGGGACAAAGAATGATTTCGCTACAGCTCCCCAGAACGGCTGCTTCGCTCAAATAGCTCGTGAGTGTAACCCCTGGTTTCTCCGACGACCTCTTTCATTACAGACGCGAGTTTTGGCCAATAGGAATGGAGGACAGCATCAACCGCATCGTGATTGCTGCGCAGCAAAGCATGATGCTTTGCCGCCAGGTGCCTCACGCGGCTGTTTTCTTTCAGGCACGTCATCTGAATGGTCCTGACGCCTCGATTCTGGGCCATTGCGAATATGCGTTCAAACAACGCATCCCCTATCCCGTTATTCTGCCAGTCAGGTTCAACAGAAATTGCAGCTTCGGCCTTTGACGGCCAAGATTGAAAGACCCCGCGCAACTCTACAACACCACGCAACCGCCCATCGACAAAAGCGCCGCAGACAATGCTGTCACCGCCAAAGATGTTCTGGGCGTATTCTAACATTCCATCGTCGTTAACCGTTCCACAAAACCGCGCGCGACGAGATCGGACATCGAGACGTAAAAAATGATCGCAAATGTTGTCTTGATTGGCCGCAGAAAGACGTCTGATCAGGATATCCTGAAGGTTTCTCTTGAGACGCATTGCTCGGACCTCATGTCTGTCCAAAAAGTTAGGGCCAGCATCTTCGGGAGGAGGTGAAGATGCTGGCCCTGTGCATTGGCGCTCCCTGTTGGTTTTTTTTGCCGCCGCCGCTCATGCTGGCTTACTCTGGGAGGAGCGAGAACCAGCACTTTTCGTGTATTTCTCAGACCGATCGGCCTGTTTGCTTAATCGTTCGCCATGAGTGATTCTGCGTATTTGGGTATGTCGGATCGCTGGATGCCGATCTGGGTAAGCTGATGGTCGCTCATGTTCGAGAGCGTCGACAGCATCCGGGCCATTTGAAGGGTTTTCATTGCGGAGTGTGCTCTGGCCCCAAACCGCAACAGCATCGAAAAAAGCCCATGCGCCATCTTTGACAAAAAGATCGAAGTGGTGCCGACGTGACGGCCATCTGGTCCAACTGTATGTGAGTTAGTGGTCATAAGCGGCCTCCATAGCCAATCTCTTGATGTTGCTACGCGGAATGCCCAGGTCTCTCAGATCACGATCCGTGAGCTTCGAGAGTTCAAAATAGGTGGCGCGATAAACCTTACGCCCGGCCAGAGCCTGTCGGACCCGATCACGCTTTTGATGAAAGATTGAGCGGGCAGCATCCAAAACGACATCTAGCCCAGAATTTGATCGTGTAACTGCCATGTGATTACCTCGTCTATTGCTGCGATGCAGTATTTATGCTGCACTGCAGAGATACGGATGTTTGGTAGCGCTCACAATTGGGTGATTTGGCAAAGGACCTGTTCCGGATTGGCACAGGGAAGTGATGTAAAATGGATATTTCTGCGCAGATGTTGACCTTTGCGACCGTTGTTGAACGCGGCAGCATTTCGGCTGCGGCACGCAACATCGGACAGACGCCCTCTGCGGTCAGCAAACAAATTGGTCTGCTTGAGGATCAGGTTCACTACCGTTTGCTTAATCGGACCAGAACGGGCGTGACACCGACACAGGAAGGTCAGGAATTCTACGAAAAGTGCAAAGCCATGGCGGAAAAGTACAAAGAGGCCGAAGCGCTAATCCTGAACTTGGACGGTATCCCGCGTGGGATGCTCAGAATCGCGTCCAGCGTTGCATTTGGTAAGTCTCAGTTGATCCCTGTTTTGCCTGCATTTCTAGAGGAAAATCCCGACGTTCAAGTCTCATTGGAGCTCACAGATCGCGTTGTCGACTTGCAGAGCGAGGGCTTTGACGCCACCATATGTTTCGCCGAACAGCGTAAAATACCCGACATCATGGTCCGTCGCATCATGCAAAGCCGTCGGGTCTTGTGTGCGTCACCTGCCTATCTGAAACGGTGCGGAACCCCCCAAAGTTTCGAAGAACTGAGAGAGCATAATTGCCTTAGGATTGTTGGAAATAGCGAGCGGAACTCCTGGGACAACCCCGAACCATCCAATGACCAAGGCTTCGAAGCAAAGGGACGTTTTGAGGGAAACAGCACTGACGTTGTCTATCGCGCAGCGCTTGCCGGGATTGGTATCGCGCGGTTGCCCTGTTACATGGCGGACCAAAAATTCCAGTCGGGTGAGTTGGTCCATGTTTTGCCGGAATACGCGCCACCAAGTACTGACATTGCCATCATGTTTGCAGACAAACGTAACCTCGCACCAAAAACACGTGCGTTCATTGATTTCCTTGTGCGTCAATTTCGGGATGTCCCTGAATTGAAAATGACAGGTTAATAATCGTTGGCACGAGACAAACTATCGAAAGTAGGAAGCAACATGACGGAAAATACAACACAAACAGGTAGAGAGCTTTCTGAACGTTTGAACCCCGGGATGGAAGACGCGTTGAATGCGCGCTACGGCCACCTGCTCCCCGGAATGGCCGAGGGGGTCGTCGACTTTGCATACGGTCGCCAATATGCCCGACCTGGGTTGCCATTGCGTGACCGATATCTGGCAACCATAGCCGCTTTGACTGCACTGGGTGGTCAGACAAGACCGCAGTTGATGGTTAATATTGCGGGTGGTCGCAAAGCCGGATTATCAAAGGAAGAAATTGCAGAAGTCATTTGGCAGATGGCGCTCTATGGCGGTTTCCCATCCGCGATCAACGCGCTGAATGCCGCGTTGGAAGTGTTTGAAGCAGAGGATGACAATATTTAAGGAGCCAAGTTTAGAAATTACAATTTAGACCGACACTACCGCTAATATGTCTTCACGCGTGATCTGGTTTTTGGTGGCTTTCTTTATTATTTCGCCGCGTCTCAGAACAACAATCTGATCCGCCAGTTCAAATGCGAAATCAAAGTACTGCTCGACCAAGATAATCGCCATATCCCCACGGTCACGCAGCAGGCTTATGACTTTTCCGATGTGTTGAATGATGTTGGGCTGGATGCCTTCCGTTGGCTCATCCAACAACAGTAGTTTTGGCTTGGTGATCAGCGCGCGGGCAATGGCCAGTTGTTGCTGTTGCCCGCCCGACAGATCGCCACCGTGACGGTGCGCCATTTCTTTCAAAACAGGGAAAAGCTCAAAGATATTGTCGGGGACAAAGTGCTCTGATTTGGGCAGGCACGAAAATCCCGTTTGCAGGTTTTCGCGTACTGTCAGCAATGGAAAAATATCACGCCCCTGCGGGACATAACCGACACCCATCTGGGCCATCTTATGCGCCCCTGACTGACCCAACAGTTTACCGTCAAATGTGATATCCCCGGTCGAGCGCGGATGCGTGCCCGAAATCGCCTTGAGCAGACTGGTTTTACCGACACCATTGGTGCCCATAACACAGGTCACCTCACCCAACCTGGCATGCAATGAGATATCATAAAGAATTTGCGAATTGCCGTAGTGTAGGGTGAGGTTTTTTACGTCCAACATATTCTATCGTCCCAAATAGACGTCGATGACGTCTTGGTTTTTGGTGACATGATCAAGCGAGCCTTCCGCAAGGACAGCGCCTTCATGCAGCACAGTGACCTTGCAATTGAGACGCCTCACAAACTCCATATCGTGTTCGACCACAACGACCGCGCGGGTCTTGGCGGCGTCCACAAGGATGGCCGTGGTTTTTTCTCGCTCCGCAGGGGTCATGCCCGCAGCGGGTTCATCCACCAACAGGAGTTGCGGTTCCTGTGCCAGCAACATACCTATTTCCAGCCATTGTTTCTGCCCGTGGCTCAGCTCTCCCGACACGCGCAAAAACGCGTCGGCGAGGCCGATCTGATCAGCGAGTTCTTCAACGCAGGCAAAGTCCGTTTTCGAGGGTTTGAAAAACAATACGGCCAAGGGCGCGCGGTCTTTGCGCAGGGCCATCATCAGATTTTCCTGCACGGTTTGTTCCTCAAATACTGTCGGCTTTTGGAATTTCCGACCGATACCAGCTTGGGCGATCTTGGCTTCGGACATCCCGATCAAAGAGATGCTCTTGTCACCCCAAAGAATATGGCCTTCATCGGGCCGCGTTTTGCCAGTGACGATGTCCATAAACGTCGTCTTGCCCGCTCCATTCGGTCCAATCACAGCGCGTAACTCTGCATCGGCGATTTGGAACGACAGGTTGTTGATGGCGCGAAACCCGTCAAAACTGACGGTGACACCCGAGACTTCGAGAAGCGTGCTCATGCGTCTGTTTCCTTGCGCTTGCGTTTCAGCAAATCGATCAAGCCGCCGATGCCATTCGGGGCGTATAAAGTGACCAAAACAAAGCAGAGGCCCAGTAGGACGAGCCACCAATCCACCCATTTAACCGTGTAAAACCCAAGCGGCACATCTGGTGCCTGACCGCCTGTAAACCAACTGGACACAAGACTGACAAACGCCGTACCGATCACCGCGCCGTAGAGCCTGCCGCGCCCACCGATGGCCACCCAAACGGCGAGGTAGATCGAGGCAATTGGGGCGACTTCGGCGGGATTGATGATGCCTGCTTGCGGGTAATACAGCGCCCCCGCGATGCCAGAGATACAAGCAGTGAGCGTGAAAACGGCCAACTTGTAGGTCTCAACCGAATACCCCAGAAACCGCACGCGCGCTTCGTTGTCGCGAATGCCCCGAATGACGGAGCCAAATTTGCCGGAGACAATCCATGCCACCAGAAGATAGCCCAGCCCGAGGACCAGTGCCGAGGCCCAGAAAAACCATAATGAGACTACCGATTGCGGGGCTGTGATGCCGGGAAGGTTTTGTAGCCCTGACAAGCCGTTGTTGCCGCGCAATCCACTGGCGTTTTGAAAGAGATAGAGTGACAGGCCCAGTGTCATCGCTTGGGTCAGGATCGACAAATACACGCCCGTGACGCGGCTGCGAAACGCCAGCCAGCCGAACACCAGCGCGAGGATGCCGGGGACCAGCACCACAAAGGCCAGTTGCAAAACCAGACTGTCGGCAAAGGTCCAAATCAGCGGAAAGTCACTGCTGCCTACGACACCGAAAATCTGGTTGCCGATGCCCGTGGTGACTTCTTCGGGTGTGGGCGGCAACACCCCATCGGACAGGGAGTTCACGACAATCTGGCGGGTCCGTTCATACATCAACCACATGCCGAGCATGTAACCTCCAAGGCCGAAGAACGCGAAATGGCCCAACGACAGGATGCCCGTGTATCCCCAGATCAGGTCCATCGCGATGGCGATCAGGCACAAGCACAGCGTCTTGCCCAAGACTTTGACGAAACTGGTTGAGATAAGGCCGATGCCAAAGCCTTCGGACAGTACCGTGACCCCCAGTGTGAAAAGCGCCAATATGGCGAGGAAGATCAAGACCGACGGGTTGCGCGCAATGAATGATCTGTTCATGGGCTTAATCCCCCGCCGCGCGGCCTTTGAGGGCGATAATGCCCCTTGGCCGGAACTGAATGAAAATGATGATAAAGATGATCATATAGGTCTGTGCCGCCAAGGTGTTTGAAGGGTTCAGGAATTCGACACCCTTCTGGAAACCGCCAATCATCGCAGCCCCCGCCAACGTGCCCCAGATGTTGCCAACGCCGCCGACAACGACGGTCATAAAACTTTGGACGATATAGTCGCTGCCCATCTCGGAGGTCACTTTGGCGAACAGCCCGATGGCGACACCTGCGATCCCTGCAATCCCGGATCCAAGCCCGAAGGTCAGCATGTTCACGCGGTCCGGATTGATCCCCATGCTCGCCGCCATCTTCGGGTTTTGGGTGACCGCACGGGTTTCCAAACCCAATCGCGTCCGCTTCATGATGAACAGGAACAGCGCCAAAAACAGCAGCGCGAGGATGAAAATGGCGATGCGGATATAGCTGATGGACACCACATCGTTGATGGTCCATGCCCCGTCCAGCCAAGCGGGCGAGGTCAGCGGGCGGGCTTGAGTGCCAAAAATATTCTTGGCCAATTGTTGCAGCGCAATGGAAACCCCAAAGGTCGCAAGCAATGTCTCAAGCGGACGGTGGTAGAGCCAGCGCACAACGAGGCGTTCGAGTGCAACTCCGGCGGCAAAGGTTACTGCGAACGCCAGCGGGACAGCAATCAGGATCGAGGCGGTGTGATTGGGCACAAACAACTGCACAACATAGCCGGTATAGGCCCCCATCATGATGAACTCGCCATGCGCCATATTGATAACCCCCATGACGCCAAAGGTGATGGCAAGGCCAATGGCGGCAAGGAAATAGATCGAAGCCAGCGAGAGCGCATCGAGACCTAGATCAGCCGCCTGACTGATCGCGACGCGGGTTTCGGATGCTGCAAGGGCGTCCTCGGCAGCTGTTGTGACCGTTTGGGAAGGTTCCGTGTAGACATCGAAGAAACGAAAATTGGCGAGGCTTGCGTCTATGTCCGCTTGGGTTACCCGAGGCCGTGCCAAGTCACCTGAAACAAGCGCATCATAAGCCCTGTCGCGCGCTGCTTCGGTGGACAATTGCGCCACCGGAAAACCCGCGATCCGGCCCCCTTCAATGTTCGCCTGAAGGGCGGCATCGCGGGCATCCGCCGTAATCTCGGCTGGCGCATCACCCGCAGCGACCAAGAGCGCATATGCCGCTTTGCGCGTCAACGCATCGCTGCCGGCGATCACCTCTTGGGCGATATTCGCATCCGGTTGAGTTTGGGCGAGAACTCTTGTGGTGCTCAGGATCGGGTTCAGCGTTGCGCGAAAATCGACACCCAGATCACCCGACATTTCGATGATTGCCGCCACGCGGTTCGGCACGGATGTGTCATAGGCCATCGTCATCAACCGCTCCAAGCGTATCTTGCGGGAGAGGATGTTGGGGTCTGTCTCCCCTTGCACGGATGCACGCAGTGGTGCCATCAACGCCGCCTGGGGATCACGGGAAATCGAGTTCAGCGCATCAGCGCGTTTGGCAGGGTCAGGATCGGAAAGTTGAAATTGTACCAATGCCGTGGCGATCATCGCCCGCACGCCGCTGTTGGGTTTGAGTTGTCTGAGATCGGTGGAGGCGGCGGTGCCGACATCCGCACCACTCTCAAAGTTTCGAAGCGTATATGTGCCATCCGCGTTCTTAGTAGCAACGAAAAACAAACCATCCGCCTTACGCTGCCACATCTCTTTGGCCTGCCAGATCTCGAGCACCGTCTGCATCTGTGGCAATCCGCTTGCCACCAGCGCGTCAATCGCGGGGCCAATTGTGCGGCGGGAACTTTTCTCGATCAACGCACGCTGGCTTTGCAATACGTCTTGAACGGGTGTCGTCTGGGCGATTGCAAAGTGGCCAAAGGGCAGCGCAAAGCACAAGGCCAGCAGCAAGGTCTTCATAATTCAACTCCGGGAAATCAGAGGTCAAGGGCACGCTGAGGCGTGCCCTTGCAGATGGTTCAGTAGTTGGACAAAGTCTGCACGCAGCTCTTTGTCTCGGTATTGTACATACCGCAGCCCAAGTCCTTCCAATCCGACACCAACTTGGCGGATTCTGGTAGGAAATCAGTCCATGCATCGCCGGGCACCTCAGCGGTCTGGCTGATGATGTCGAACTGGCCCTCTGCCGTGATTTCGCCAATCAGCACCGGCTTGGCGAGGTGGTGGTTGGGCAGCATGACGGCTGTACCACCGGTCAGGTTAGGGAATTCCTGCCCGTACATCGCCGTCCGCACGGCGTCTACTTCAGTACTATCTGCAGCCTCAACCGCGTTCACCCACATGTTGAAGCCGATGTAATGCGCTTCCATTGGGTCGTTGGTCACGCGTTCTTCGCCCATTCGCTCTTTCCACGCTGCGATCCATTCGGCGTTGGCACTTGTGTCAGCGGATTGGAAATAGTTCCACGCAGCGAGATGCCCGACGAGGTTGCTTGTGTCCAGACCGGACAGTTCTTCTTCCCCGACAGAGAAAGCCACAACCGGAATATCATCCGCCGAGATACCCGCCGCCGCCAGCTCTTTATAAAAGCCGATGTTCGCATCGCCGTTGATGGTTGAGATCACACCAACCTTTTTGCCGTCCGCGCCAAGAGCCACAACATCGGCCACGATTTTAGACCAGTCAGAATGGCCAAATGGCGTGTAGTTCACAAAGATATCAGTGTCCGCGATGCCTTGGGATTGCAGGTAGGCTTCGAGAATATTGTTTGTGGTACGTGGATAGACATAATCGGTCCCGAGCAGCGCGAATTTTTCAATGCCAAGCTCTTCGAGAAAATAATCCGTTGCTGGGATAGCCTGTTGGTTTGGTGCAGCCCCTGTGTAAAACACGTTCTTGGAGCTTTCCTCACCCTCGTATTGAACGGGGTAGAACAGCAAACCGTTCAGCTCTTCGATAACGGGCAGCACAGATTTACGCGACACAGAAGTCCAGTTGCCAAAAATGACGTCGACCTCTTGAACCGTCAGTAATTCGCGCGCCTTTTCGGCGAAGAGCGGCCAGTCAGAAGCCGGGTCGACAACGACCGCTTCAAGCTGACAGCCCAGAACACCACCTTTGGCGTTTTGCTGGTCAATCAGCATCTCCATCGTGTCCTTCAATGTGGTCTCGGAAATCGCCATCGTGCCGGATAGCGAGTGCAGCACACCCACTTTGATCGGGCAATCAGCGGCCATGGCAGGCAGGGCCGCAAGCGTGGCAAGGGTAGCGGCAAGAGCAGTTTTCGTTTTCATGTGATATCTCCTTGCAGGGACAACCGCCGCATCTTGCTCTCGCAAGGCATGGGCATTAGCTGTTCCCTGCAACTTAAATGTTGCAATCCGTGTGGCGGCTGGTCTGAGGTCCAATTCATCCGGTCGTCACACACCCCTTTTCTACGCCGTCGCGATTCGACGGTTGGGGATGCATCAAGGTTGCTGCGTTGCAGCACTGAGGGCAATTTTGTCTGCGCGTTAAGTGATCCATCATACGTGATTGCTCAAATGTTGTGCGTCATTCGCTCCAACTGCCGCGCAATTAATCGTTTGCACGATTTCGCAGGATGTTATTGGTCTAATCTCTGCCGCATCGCGCCTCGATGTGATGGAATCACAGGCGACACGACAGATTGCCGGGGCCACTTATCAACCAACTACTGCATACCGATTTGCCCCGAACGGGTCTCTCCCAGCCTCGCGCGCAAGGCACGGGAAAGCTGTCTGTCTTTGGTGATGAGCATGGCGTGACCCGCCTGCGTGACCTGCGCCAGTCAGGATCGCTCAGGTTGGTATTCCCGCGGACCCATAGGCCGGATGCCGAGGCGATTTTGGTCAATACGGCAGGTGGCATCACCGGCGGCGACCAGTTTTCCCTCAATATCAAGGTGCAAACCGGTGCTATCCTAAGCATTACCACCCAAGCCGCCGAGCGCGCCTACCGCGCCCAAAGTGGCGAAATTGCCTGCGTTACAACGGATGTGTCGGTTCAAGACGGGGCCAGCCTGAATTGGCTGCCGCAGGAGTTGATCCTGTTTGACAGTTGCGCGTTGCAGCGCCGTTTGAGTGTTGATCTGGCACCGCACGCGCGTCTGTTGATGGTGGAATCCGTAGTCTTCGGCCGCGCCGCCATGCGCGAAGTGTTGCACGACGTGAAGTTTCAAGACCGAATCCGGATCACACGCGATGGCCGCCCGCTCTATATCGACGGAATAGACCTGCACGGCGATGCCGCCGCACATCTGACCCGCCCCGCTATCGCAAATGGGTCCGTTGCCATGGCAAGCGTCGTGATGGTTGGCCCCGATGCGCTGAGCCACCTCAAAACAGTGCGCGAACTGTTGCCGCAAACTGCAGGTGCCACCATGCTGGCTGACGATGTGCTGGTGATCCGCCAACTTGCCAGCGACAGTTTCGAACTTCGGCGCAACCTGATCCCCATCCTTGAGCACCTTTCAAACAACACTTTACCCACGTCATGGAGGCTATAAGCCATGCAACTGACCCCTCGCGAAAAAGACAAACTGCTGATCGCCATGGCCGCTGAGGTCGCCCGAAAACGCTTGGCGCGCGGTGTCAAACTGAACCATCCCGAAGCCATCTCTTTGATCACCGACACGGTCGTTGAAGGCGCACGGGATGGACGCTCTGTCGCGGATATGATGGAGGCCGGCGGTCATGTCATTACTCGCGATCAATGTATGCAGGGCATCGCCGAGATGATCCACGAGGTGCAGGTCGAAGCCACTTTTCCCGATGGGACCAAGCTGGTCACTGTCCACAACCCTATTCGCTGAAACTGTACAGAAGGACTTGATATGAAACATCTGCTTGCCCCATTGTTTTATGTGTTCACCGCCTCTTTGGCCGCAGCGCATAACAGCGCACATTCTCATCACCACCTGAATGACCCCGGCTGGTTGCCTGTTGTGGGGGGAATACTGCTCATTGCGGCGGCCTCGGTCCTGCTGGCGACACGCAAATGATCCCCGGAGAGATTTTCCCTGCCACAGGCACACTGACCCTCAATGCAGGTGCGCAGGCCCTTACCCTGATGGTGGCAAACACTGGCGACAGGCCGGTTCAGATCGGTAGCCATTATCACTTCGCCGAGACCAACCCGGCACTGGAGTTTGACCGCAGTGTCGCGCGTGGCCTGCGCCTCGATATCGCCTCCGGCACCGCCGTGCGGTTTGAACCCGGCCAGCGCCGCGAGGTGCAGTTGATCCCCATTGGCGGCGCGCGGCGGGTGTTTGGGTTTAACGCCCAGGTTATGGGAGATTTATAATGCCTGTTGAAATCCCCCGCGCGCAATATGCGGCGATGTATGGTCCCACCACTGGCGACAGATTGCGCCTTGCCGACACCGATCTGATCATCGAGGTGGAACGCGACCTGACCACATACGGCGAAGAGGTAAAGTTCGGCGGCGGCAAAACCATTCGTGACGGCATGGGGCAGTCGCAAGTCACCCGCGCGGATGGTGCTGTCGATACGGTTATCACCAACGCGTTGATCATCGACCATTCCGGCATTTACAAAGCTGATGTCGCGCTCAAAGACGGGCTTATCCACGCCATCGGCAAAGCAGGCAACCCCGATACACAGTCGGGTGTCGACGTCATCATTGGTCCCGGCACCGAAGTCATCGCGGGTGAAGGTCGCATTCTGACCGCAGGCGGTATGGACAGCCACATCCACTTTATCTGCCCCCAGCAAATGGAGGACTCCTTGCATTCCGGCGTGACCACCTGTTTCGGCGGCGGCACCGGCCCTGCGCATGGGACGCTGGCCACCACCTGCACACCGGGGACCTGGCACATCGGCCGGATGTTGCAGTCCTTTGACGGCATCCCGATGAACATCGGCCTGTCGGGCAAAGGCAATGCGAGCCAACCCGATGCTTTGGTCGAAATGGTCAACGCGGGTGCCTGCGCGCTGAAATTGCACGAGGATTGGGGAACCACACCCGCTGCGATTGATTGCTGCCTGTCGGTGGCCGACGACATGGATGTGCAGGTGATGATTCACACCGATACCCTGAATGAAAGTGGCTTTGTTGAACATACCGTCGCCGCGATGAAGGGACGCACGATCCATGCCTTTCATACCGAAGGTGCGGGTGGTGGACATGCCCCTGACATCATCAAGATTTGCGGTGATGCCAATGTTCTGCCGTCTTCGACGAACCCAACGCGACCCTTCACGGTGAACACGCTGGAAGAGCATCTGGACATGCTTATGGTCTGTCACCACCTTGATAAATCCATCCCCGAGGACATCGCCTTTGCCGAAAGTCGCATCCGGCGCGAGACAATCGCGGCCGAGGATATCCTGCATGACATGGGTGCGTTTTCGATCATCGCGTCCGATTCACAAGCCATGGGGCGCGTCGGTGAAGTCCTTATCCGCACATGGCAAACAGCAGATAAGATGAAGAAACAGCGTGGGCCGTTGGCGGAGGAAACCGGCGACAACGACAACATGCGTGTCCGCCGCTATATTGCGAAATACACGATTAATCCCGCGATTGCTCAAGGGGTGAGCCATGTCATTGGTGATATTTCCGTGGGCAAACGCGCCGATCTGGTACTGTGGAATCCGGCGTTCTTTGGGGTGAAGCCCGAGATGGTTTTGATGGCGGGCAGTATTGTGGTGGCGCAAATGGGTGACCCGAATGCGTCGATCCCCACACCACAACCGGTCTACAGCCGCGCGATGTTTGGTGCCTATGGCTCTGCGTTGCGCAATACATCGATCAGCTTTGTCTCCGGTGCCGCGCAAGATGCGGGCATTGGTGATACGCTCGGCCTCGCCAAGCAAACCGTCGCTGTCAAAAATACGCGCAGCATCGGCAAGGCAGATATGATCCTGAACGATACTCTACCACAGATAGATGTGCATCCAGAGACCTATGAGGTCCGTGCAGACGGCGTTCTGTTGACCTGCCAACCCGCCGAAGTGCTGCCGATGGCGCAGCGCTATTTCATGTTCTGAGAGGCCCTTATGACACAGCTTCCTATTGCGCAAACCCTACACCGAAAGGGCCATTGGAATGGTCCTGCAACAACTTGCGAGTTGGATTACACCGAGCGGTTCCTACGCCGCAAACGGTTGACCATGACATCTGGCGAACCCTTCATCGTCGATCTGGCCCAAACCACCTCGCTTGACGAGGGCGACGCGTTGGAGCTTGATACAGGTGCGCTGATCCGGATCTCCGCCGGAGTTGAAGCCCTCTATAAAGTATCCGGCCCCGACCTTGTCCGACTGGCGTGGCATGTCGGCAACCGTCACACACCGTGTCAGATAAACACGGATCACCTGTTGATCCAAGCCGACCCCGTGATTGGTCACATGCTCGAACATCTTGGCGCAGTTGTTGATCCTGTGAGCGCGCCTTTTACCCCCGAAGGAGGTGCCTATGGTCATGGTCGCACCCATTCCCACGAACACGTCGCCACCGCGCATGACCACTGAACACGATATTTTGATCCTTGCGCAATGGTTGTCACCTGCCTTTCCTGTGGGGGCCTTTGCCTATTCGCACGGGTTGGAAACCGCCATTCATAGCGGCGCGATTGCCACGGCGTGTGACCTGCAAGACTGGCTCACTTGTGTGCTGAGCCATGGCAGCGGGCGAAACGATTGCATCTTGTTACGCGCGGCGTATCGCAGTGGTCCTCAAGCCGCTCTGGATGAGGTGAATCAAACTGCCCTCGCGGTGTCCGCATCGAGCGAACGCATCCGCGAAACACAGCTTCAGGGCAGTGCTTTTTCGCAAACAACCTCCGCAATCTGGGGCAGTGATAAGACCGAGTTTTGCTATCCTGTTGCCGTTGGGCATGCCGCCGCGCAGTTGTGGTTGGATGTCGATCTAACCGCAGCGTTTTATCTTCATGGCTTTGTCAGTAATTTGGTATCAGCGGCGGTGCGTGCTGTACCCTTGGGCCAAACCGAAGGCCAAAGGGTTCTCGCGGCGCTGATCCCCATGTGCGACCAGATTGTTCAAGAAACGCAATGCACTACGCTGGATGATCTTAGCAGCACGGCTTTCCTCTCCGACATCGCCGCGATGCGACATGAAACCCTTCAACCCAGGATATTCCGCTCATGACACGACTTAACGGCCCTTTGCGCATCGGTATTGGCGGCCCTGTTGGGGCTGGTAAAACGACGCTGACAGCCTGCCTTGCCCGTGCCTTGCAGGCAGACTTTTCGATTGGAGTGATCACCAATGACATTTACACCCAAGAGGATGCAGAGGCATTGATGCGGATGCAAATCCTCCCTCAGGACCGTATTATCGGTGTCGAAACAGGCGGCTGTCCGCACACTGCCATTCGCGAAGACGCTTCTATCAATTTGGCCGCTATTGCGCAGATGCGTGCACGGCATCCTGATCTTGATATCGTGTTGATCGAAAGCGGCGGCGATAACCTGTCAGCGACATTCAGCCCTGAACTTGCTGACGTGACAATCTATGTAATCGATGTGGCGGCAGGAGAAGATATACCGCGCAAAGGGGGCCCTGCGTTGACCAAGTCGGACGTGCTGGTGATCAACAAAACCGATCTTGCCCCGCATGTTTGCGCATCATTGGATGTGATGAAACAAGACTGCGAAAAAATGCGCGGTGGCCGGCCATACGTTTTTTGCGCACTTCGGCACCGTGATGGGGTGGACAAGGTCCTTAGCAGCATCTCGGAAGTCGGGGGGCTCGTCAAAGTACGTTGACGGCAGGCCAAATCACTATGCATCTCAGTTCAAGTTCACTCGCGCTGAGTTGAGTTGAGTTGAGTTCAACAGGGCTGCTGACAGCAAAGCCAGTAAATATTAATGCTGCCCTGGCGACGCTATTTGCAAGATTGGAGAAATCAAATTTCGGGGGTTTGTAGTCGTTGACAGCACGGAAAGCTTCGACGCACCGAAAGTGCCAACGCAATGTCTGCTCCAATCCTTTTGCTTCCATTGGTGTTAATTGAATCACCCGGTAGAATGGATTCCTACCCGCCTAATGCTTGTGCAGAAATACCTGGCGGCGCGCCCATCGTGAAGCCGACATAAGGCTTTAGGCTAAAATACTTCGTCGGCGCTGTGTTGATGTTTGGGCAGGAGGGTTGGATGGAGGGCAAATCATGCCGAGAGTCCAACTTCCCGTCGTCACCCCGAAACGCAGAGCTTGGAACAAAGGTCGCCTTGTCGGGCAAAAGCGTCAGCTACTTCCCAAACAGGTCTGGGCCATCCGCGCACGCCTTGAACTCGCAGGCAATCTCCGCGATCTGGCTTTGTTCAACGTCGCAATCGACAGCAAGTTGCGCGGTTGCGACTTGGTCACGCTGAAAGTTACTGACATAGTAAGGGACGACAGAATTCGCGAAAGAGTGTCCGTCATTCAAAGCAAAACGAACAAGGCTGTGCAGTCTGAACTGGCTGAAAACACGCGAGAAACGGTGAGCAACTGGATCAGGTCTCCTAAAATGTTCGGGTGTCAGTTCATGTTCCCCAGCCGTTTTCATAACCGCCCGCATATCTCAACACATCAGTATGGGAGGTTAGTTCGCGATTGGGTTGTTTCGATTGGTCTGGAACCCAGTGGTTACGGCACCCATTCAATACGCCGAGCAAAAGTGGCTGAAATCTACCGCAAGACTGGTAACCTACGTGCCGTTCAACTTCTGCTCGGCCACACAAAAGTTGATAGCACCGTCCGATATCTGGGGGTCGAACTTGAAGACGCGTTGAGTATCGCTGAACAAATCGACA
This sequence comes from Pseudohalocynthiibacter aestuariivivens, assembly GCF_018457175.1. Taxonomy (GTDB): domain Bacteria; phylum Pseudomonadota; class Alphaproteobacteria; order Rhodobacterales; family Rhodobacteraceae; genus Pseudohalocynthiibacter; species Pseudohalocynthiibacter aestuariivivens. The sequence goes on along the minus strand of NZ_JAGFNU010000022.1, from coordinate 6,438 downwards.
TTTAAGAAAGCTGGCGAACGGCACCTGCCGTTAGTCATTTCGAAGCGGCCGTGCCTGTTTGATACTTCCTATGGCAGCGCGTGAGCCCCAATGTCTCCGATGCTGCAAAGTGTTTGAATGGCGGCGGCTTCCACGTACAATTGGTAGCCGCCAAGTGACATTCTGGTAGTTCCCTCGCTTGATTGCCTGTGTCTAACGCTTGACGCCACCAAAGCGCACTCCGCTGGCTATTCGCAACTGGTCACAGCGGGACGGCTCAAGAAGGACAACATGAAGAGTCTGTCAGTTCTCGATATTCTCCTGAAGATTGAGGATGAAAGCGGACGATGAGTTCGCTAAGGCGGGCGGAAACTTGCCCCGTGACCTGGCTGTTTTATCTCGTCCCAGCGAAAATGCGGTTTGGGTTTGGCACCTGGACGCAGGTTTCAACGACCGCTTCGGTGACATGCAATGCGCTCCAGCGCAAACTTTGCCGCATGCGCCAAAGAATGCTGCGTCAGCGAAGCTGATAATCCTAAGGACGGGTTTGTCCGCTCAGCAGACATTTGAAACAAGTGCCGCGAACTACTGCTTCGAGCCCAGAGCGGACGTGTGCCACCGAATACAGTAGTCGTAGCGGTCACGTCCAAACTCGAGCCTATCGCAGGGGTCGGCTTTTCACTGCGCCAAGGGCGTTGCACCAGTCTCCAGTCTTGTGATCTTGCCGTCTAGAAGACTATACGAGGCTAGCACGGCTTCCCTCGTACCATCCGGATAATCATTTACCGAATGGACGACTAGAATATCGTCGTTTTCGTATAAACATCGACGATTACCCATATCTGCTCCACCTGCACTCATCATTTTCCTTAGCATTTCGGAAATCTGAGGCTTGTTCATTTCCGTTCCGTTTTGATGGCGAACGAAGACGCAATCATCGGCCATCAAATCAATATATGCCTCAGCATCTCGGTTCTTTGTCGCGGCATCCAGTTTCTGAAAGATCGACATTTCGTCCTCCTGATTATTTCCCGTTATATGTGGCGCAGCTCATTCTGCTGCTTGTGGCAACCCGGCAGGTTTGATGTTGTGATTAAGCCGGAACAGGTTCCCCGGATCGTACCTGGCTTTTACTCTGCTTAGGCGCTCCATGTTGCCGCCATAGGCGCCAGTGACGCGTTCAATTTCATCGTCAGGCATGAAGTTTACGTAGACACTGCCCGTCGAGTATTGGGCGGTATCGTCGAAGAGCTTGCGCGCCCATCCGATGCAGGCGTCATCGCCTGACGCATCCTCCCAACGCGTATGTACGTTCATTATAAAATGCGATGATCTTTGTGGATATGCCGTGGCATCATCTGCAACCCGAGCCATTGCACCTCCGACATGCGCAATGAAAACTTCACAGTTAGGGTCGGGCAATGACTGTATTGCGTTCAGAAGAACTGATACTGCTTCGCCTGGCAGCCCGTTAAAATCATGACTCTTCCAGTAGTTTCTCATGCCTGGTGTCAGCAAGGGATCAAAAGCTGTTTGCCAGCCTACGAAGGGAGATGGTCCAATAACGTCGGCTACGGGATTCCCGAGTGCACGCAGTTGTTTGAGTGACTCTCCGCCATCTTCCTCATCGCCAATATAGCAAATAGCAAAAACAAGAACCTCCTTGCCATGCCAGTCTTCAGTAAGAAACGGCAGCGGGGGTGCTTTACGCATAACCACCCATATAGTGAGCTCATCCGGAGCTGAATTAGCGATCTTGCCGAATTCTTGCAGAAGTGACGGAGCGTCCTCGAGCGGATGTACTATCAAACCTGCCAGTACTTCCGGTCCTACGTCGTGAAGCTGGAACTCAAATGAGGTAACAATTCCAAAATTGCCGCCTCCGCCTCGAATAGCCCAGAACAAATCTGCGTTTTCATTAGCGCTCGCGCGAACAAACGCGCCGTCAGCGGTCACAATATCTACGGATATTAGGCTGTCTATTGTCATCCCGAATTTGCGCGTGATCCACCCAAATCCTCCACCTAGTGTCAATCCCGCGATGCCTGTCGTGGAATTAATGCCCATCGGCAAAGCCAAAGCATGAGATTGCGTCTCTTTGTCCACGTCGCCAAGGGATGCACCGGGCTCTACACGGGCCGTCTTCATGGTTGGATCAACACGGACTGAGCGCATCTGAGACAAGTCGATAAGCAACGCCCCCTCGGCAACGGCATGTCCGGCGATCTGATGCCCCCCCGAGCGAATAGCAACTAGAAGGCCGTTGTCACGGGCAAAGTTGACCGCACTTCGGACGTCGCTTGTGCCCATTGCTCTGACAACAAGGCCAGGCTTTCGGTCCACCATCGCGTTCCATATTGTACGGGCTTCGTCATACTCACTGTCGCCGTCCGAGAAAACGCCGCCACGTAGCGATGCGGCAAGGTTTTCGATCGCTTCCGCATCGATACTCGTTACCTTACCGTCCAAAGTTTTAAGTCTAGTCATTTATGAGTCCCCCATTAGTAATGAAGGGTCCTCGCCTGGCACATGCCTCAGATACAGAATATTGTTCTTTGGCCTTCTATAACATATCCTGATGAGCTTGTTGAAAGAGAAAATATGGGTACGCCAGCCCCATCTGGTCTTGAACGTAAGGAGGCCTGCCAAAGTCCGCTTTGTCCTGTGGTTTCAACGATAAGTAACCAATGTCTGCTATTGGTGCAGAGCGCATAGGGGGAGGGTCCATCTTTCAACCGTTTAGAACGGGACCGGCGCGGGTGGTCAAATTTAAGCGTGGGCAGAATCAAGACACTTTTCCGAAGCGTTAACGCGCGAGGTATGGGGCCTTACAAAATAGTTAGTCCCGCGAAGCGGACAATCGCAACAACAGGCTCGTACGACTGTAGTGCGGACTTTGCTGCCTTTCGCTGATTTTCTCGGATGCACTCACTGAGTAATGACTCTCTAGGATTTGAAGTGTTGGCACCAGTTGTCAAAGTGACAAATTTTTGTGGTCGGCTTTCAGCGGATTAACGGCATTCTTGCGACTGTGGATCTTTCCAGTTCGTGCTCATCTATCCCCGCATCCTCGCGCAACCGCGCATTTAGGTGGTTCAGGTTAAGCTGAGGCTCAAAAAGCCGCATGAGAGCTTTCAGTGCTTTACGACGACGCGCAGAAAGGGTGAAATTGCCCCGCACGTCAGGTGTTTCAATAGCCTCAAACTTGCGTTGATAAATGTTTTCCATGTCTGCCTCCGGTTTCAGTTTGAAGACAGACTGCATCTGCGCGGCCCAATGCTCAAACGCCGTTCCTTGACAACAATTGTTCCAAAAAGTCACAAAGGGGGATGCCTAGGTCTCTTCCTCCCTTAAACGCATTACGCGCCTTCGAGGCTGCAGGTCGGCTGGGCAGCTTTACAAAGGCGGCCAAGGAACTGAACGTGTCGCATTCCGCGATCTCTCGTCATGTGCGCGGGCTGGAGCAACGCCTCAACGTGCATCTCTTTCGCTCTGAGAACATAGGAGTGGCGCTGACTGATCAGGGCCATTCCTACCTTGCAGAAATCACCCCTGCCTTCGACCAGATTGCCCAAGCGACAGAGATGCTATCGGTCCCGCCAGAAGGCGCGGTTACACTGACGACCGAAAGCACAATCGCCCAGAAGTGGCTGGTGCCTCGGCTCGCCAATCTCAAAAAACTCCACCCCGATATTGATCTGAGGCTTTCGGTTGCGACACAAGTCATGGATATCGAAGCGCATGATTTTGACGTTGGGCTGCGTTACTTGCGGAGCGATCCGCCCGCAGGCTATGACCTGCTTTTCCCTTCGATCGTTCGGGCCTATGCGGCACCAGGCTTCGCGCCCATAAATAATGGGGCTCTGGACCTTATGTCCCTTGCCAAGGGCCCATTAGTAGAAGAAGCAACCTTCCGAATTTGGCCCGAATGGTTCAAAATGGCAGGACTTGAGGACGTCCCGGACCTCGATTTGCCACACCCACTCAGCGCACTTCTCGCCATCCAATCCGCGGTCGCGGGACTGGGTGCTGTGCTTATGGATGAATGCCTCTGCGAGCCAGAGGTTCAATCGGGCGCCCTCGTTGAACTCTCCGACGTCGAGATTCCATTTGGCGGTTACTATCTTGCGGTCAACAGCCGTGCGGGACGACGCAAAGCCGTTCGCGCGGTCCGCCAATGGCTTCTCGATGAACGCGCCAACTCCGAGGGACGCGAAACTTAAAGGGTTCGTACGCCTACCTAGCCCAACCTACCAATTTCCTGACCTGATCTGAACTCTAGTGCCGAGATCCGTAACCGCCTCTTGCGAAAGTGATGCAGAGTTGGCTGCATCGATGTCGCCCGGAATGAGGCCAACATCACGCAAGTGTCGCGACGAGAGTTTTCCAAGCGACTTATTGATATTTCTGCGCGTATGCATTTCGGCCACTGACGCTCGGCAACTGCCAATGAGGCGAACAAAGAGTATCCGAAGATACACGCGGCTGGGTTGGTCGAATTGAGTCTGTGTCATTTTGAACCTCCAGTTTACAGAGTTCTGGTTGCTTCTATTTGTGCAGATAGGTTCGCAGAATGTGACTATGGCTGGGTAGTGCAGGGAATGTATTAACTCCGGTACTGTTTCTGAACTAGATCGATTTGCAAAGAGGCAGTACCTTGTCCTTAGGAAAGGTGAGATTGATGCCTAGTAAACGATACGGAGCTATTTGCCCGATTTCGCATGCCTGTAAAGTTGTGGAGCCGAGATGGACAATTCATGTACTGACCGAATTGTGGGCAGGTTCGACGCGGTTTAACGACATCCGCCGAGGAGTCGGCAATATCTCTCCGGGGCTTCTGTCAAAACGCCTGAAGGAGTTGGAAGTTGCTGGGATGGTGGATCGCATCGAGAACAAGGCGACCGGAACGGTAGACTATTTTCGAACGCAAAAAGCGATTGATCTGGAACCAGCGCTGAATGCGTTAGGGGTCTGGGCACAACAAAATATCGCTGCCGAAATCGCCCTTTGCGACACAGACGTATCTGCGCTGATGTGGAAGCTACGCCGAGAAATTCATACAGAGAAATTTCCGGCACAGCGTGTCATTTTTCAGTTTCACTTTAATGATGAGAACTTGGCGCGCGACACATTTTGGATAGTGTTCTATCCCGGCGGAGAGCGTGATCTTTGCGTCACTAAACCAAGCTATGACATCAATCTTTATATCGAAACCGACCTTGTCTCCTTGGGAGGTATACTGACGGGGCGGACAAACATCGGACGCGAACTTGAAAATGGCTCTTTGTTTCTCAGCGGAGACACAAGGTTAGCGCGGACGATGAACCAATGGCTCCCATTTTCTTACTATATTGACGTTGAAGGGATAGTGCCACTTCGCGCCAAAAATGAACCCCATGCGGAACGCTCCGGTGATAGAAAAGAACACGTCTGTATGACCGAGTGAAAAGCACTTCGGCCTTGTGTGTTTACGTCTGTTCACGGCTTGGTGTGGAGCTTAGACATAACAAATGTGCGGCAGAATAGCGGAGCGTTTCCGCATGTGAAGCCAGATTTTCTGGAGTGAAGTACCGCTGGGTACATTCTCAATCAGGCAGATTCTAGAGAGCAGTAGTGTTTGGCATCTATTTAGGAAGGAAGATTTATGGGACATTTTGTCAAAACCATAGTTGCGGTAATCGCAACCTCGACAGTTTCTTTTGCGCATGCAGGATCGGCCGAAGACATTGCTGCGCGCGTTGAAACATTTGAAGCGGCGTTCAAAAGTGGTGATGCAGCTGCTGTAGCGTTGCACTATACGACCGACGCCGCACTTCTTGCTCCTGATACAGCCCGCATTGATGGGCGTGATGCAATTCAAGGATTGTGGCAAGCTTATGTAGATGCCGGAGTGGTTGACCTGCAGTTAACGACAGTTGATCTTGAAGACTTGGGAAATACCGCAAATGAAATAGGCACTTACACCCTAACAGCGCCTGATGGTAACGGTGGAATGGTCCAAGCAGGTGGAAAATATATTGTTGTCTGGAAAGCGGATGATAACGGTGTTTGGCATCTGCATTGGGATATCTGGAACAGCACTCCTTAAGCTTTGCATAATAGGCCTTTTTAGTCGGCAGTTTCAACCGTTTGGCCATGGTCGGCCATTGGTTGAAATTGCTGAAGCGAATGTTTTTTGGCTGTATCGAGCCTCGCGCATCACCGATACAGTCCATCTGCATCGGTCACATGCAATTCGAAAGTGCCAGCACTTTGTCCGCTCAGAGCGGTAACCTGACGCAATAGCTCAGGCTCTAACGCCGTTTTGATGGGCTGAATGTCGGCGGTGCGGGGGCGGTTTCAACGGGTGGTCGCAACACTTTAGTCTTTTTGGAAAGATGGAGTGTTAGAGATGAAATATCGGACGCGGACGTTTTACACGGACAAACAGAAATCTGAGATGTGGGATCGGTGGCAGCG
>NZ_JAGFNU010000021.1 GCF_018457175.1 Pseudohalocynthiibacter aestuariivivens | reverse complement strand
CTTTAGTCAAGCCAAACTCAGCGCCGTCGCTCGTCAACTCAACGAGCGACCTCGAAAGACCTTGCAATACCAAACGCCAGCAGAGAAATTTGAAGCATGTGTTGCGGCGATCAGTTGAAACCACACCCGCATAGCAGACCTTCATTCTTTTTCAGTTTATAGGTTCTGACCCTAGTGACTCTACAATCGCAACACTTCCGTTTTTGCCCGCTTTCTCGCTAAAAGCGGTGGAAAATAAGCTCTCCCGTTTTTGAAAACCCTCTATCCAGGCGTTTGAATTCGGCCCTCGCGTTTTGATAGACGCTTGACGGGCCGCTCAAACAGGTCTATCCGAACCTCACTCTGTGGCGATTTGTATACCGGATTGCGGGCCACGTTAAATATGCTGCTAAAGAGGTCAGGGATCATTTCGATTGCCCCGACGTCTGTGAACGGTGGGGCTTTTTTATGTCCGGTAGGGCAGGAGAGATGAGATGACAAAAGACTGGAATACACGCACCCGTCTCGTGCATTCAGGGACCCGGCGCAGCCAATATGGTGAAGTGTCTGAAGCGATATTTTTGACGCAAGGTTTTGTCTACGATACGGCAGAAGCGGCAGAAGCGCGCTTTATCGAAGCTGGCGAAGACGAATTTATCTATGCGCGCTATGGCAACCCGACTGTACGCATGTTTGAAGACCGGATTGCGGCACTGGAAGGCAGCGAAGACGCTTTCGCGACAGCTTCTGGCATGGCGGCGGTGAATGCGGCGCTGACCTGCCTGTTGAAAGCAGGGGATCACGTTGTGTCCGCACGTGCCTTGTTTGGATCTTGTCTTTACATTCTCGAAGACATCCTTCAGCGCTTTGGCGTCGAAGTCACCTTTGTTGATGGCACTGATCTTGACCAGTGGCGCGCTGCGATGCGTCCAGATACAAAGGTGGTTTTTCTTGAAGCGCTGTCAAACCCAACACTGGAAGTTATTGATATCACGGGTGTTTCAGAGATTGCCCATTCCGTTGGGGCGACTGTTGTTGTTGACAATGTTTTCGCAACACCCATTTTCCAACGCTCGCTTGATCTTGGGGCCGATGTCATCGTCTATTCCGCGACCAAACACATAGACGGGCAGGGGCGCTGCCTTGGCGGCGTCGTTTGTGGAACGCGCGACTATATTCGGGGCAAGCTTGAACCCTATTTGAAGCATACAGGCGGCTCAATGAGCCCGTTCAACGCCTGGGTCATGCTAAAAGGCATGGAAACACTTGATCTGCGCTGTCGTGCACAGGGGGAAACTGCATTGGCAATTTCAGAGGCGTTGCAGGGACATCCTGATCTGGAAAGAGTTATCTTTCCCTTCCTAGCAGATCACGCGCAGTTTGACCTTGCCAAGTCGCAGATGACAATGGGTGGAACCGTTTTGTCGCTTGATCTGAAGGGTGGGCAGAAGGCTGCATTTAGTTTCCTTAATGCGTTGAAAATATTTACGATCTCCAACAATCTGGGGGACGCAAAAAGCATCATTACCCACCCGGCGACAACAACACATCAGCGGCTGACTGAAGACCAAAGACAGTCGCTTGGTATCACCCCGGGGCTTGTTCGCGTTTCGGTCGGAATCGAAGATACAGATGACCTGATCCAAGACTTGCTCTCCGCGTTAAAAGCCGTTTAGGCCGCATCCGGCAGGGAGTTTGTCGCATAAGCATTGGAAAAATTGTGCTAAACTCTTTAAGTTAGGGGCCTGTGACAGCGCGCGAGGGTTACACAATGAATGTCCATACGCCGACCACCGATGTCGAGCCAAGCAGAACCGACGCCGAAAAGGCGCTTGCGGTCCTGCAGGAATGGGCCCGAACGGCTACAGTAACAGAGGTTGCAGAGCTGCACCCCGCTGTGGCACGTCTTTTGCCAAATCAGGAACTTGCGAATTATCCTGCCTTGGCAAGGGCTTATCCCGAAGAATTCTTGGCTGATGATGCCTATAAAGCGTCCTTGCCAGACCTTCAGAATGGCCCGGAAAGCCTGATCAAGGGCGCAAAACGCCATATTCAACACGTTGGTGTTTCCAACTTCCGCCTGCCGATCCGTTTTCACAGGCGTGACGGCGGCGACCTTACGTTAGAGACCTCGGTGACGGGGACGGTGAGCCTTGAGGCGGGCAAAAAGGGTATCAACATGTCGCGCATCATGCGCACGTTTTACGCGCATTCCGAAAAAACCTTCAGTATGGAGGTGATCGAGGACGCACTGAACGATTATAAGACAGATCTCGAAAGCTTTGACGCCCGTATTCAGATGCGCTTCTCATTCCCGATGCGCGTGAACTCTCTGCGCTCGGCCTTAACCGGATATCAATACTACGATCTGTCACTGGAACTGGTGGAAAGCCGGGGCGTATTTAAGAAAATCATACATCTTGACTATGTTTATTCGTCAACATGCCCCTGTTCGCTTGAACTTTCCGAACATGCGCGTCAGTTCCGTGGACAGTTGGCAACGCCGCATTCCCAGCGCTCTGTCGCGCGCATTTCGGCTGTTTTGCGGCCTGATCAACCCTGTCTATGGTTTGAGGATCTGATTGATATGTGCCGCCGCGCGGTACCGACCGAGACACAGGTGATGGTAAAGCGCGAAGATGAACAAGCCTTTGCTGAACTGAATGCAGCGCACCCCATTTTTGTGGAAGATGCAGCCCGTCTGTTCAGCGAAGAGTTGCAAAACGATCCGCGTGTCGGGGATTTTCGAATCGTCGCAAGCCATCAGGAGAGTTTGCACAGCCATGATGCGGTGAGTGTTCTGACCGAGGGAGAGACGTTTTTGTCAGAGAGCCTTGATCCAAAATTGTTCAACACGCTTTATCATGTCGGCTGACGCTTTTTACCAATTTTCTGAGAAGCTGGTTCAATTGCGCTTGTTCTTCGGGCGACATTGTTTTGATCGCGTCCTGTTCGTTTTTCAGGTGCGCCGGAACCATCTTGTCTAACAAGGCAACGCCCTCGTCAGTAAGACTGACAAGTGTTCCACGCCTGTCATTTGGATTCGGCGATCTTTTGATCCATCCTGAATTTTCAAGCCGGTCCAGCCGGTTTGTCATGCCGCCAGATGAAATCATGGCCGATTCAAACAATGTTGTCGGGGTCAGGGAATAGGGCGCACCGGCGCGTCGCAGGGTTGCCAGAACGTCAAATTCGCCGGCCTGCACGCCATGTTCCGCAAAAAGAGGCTCCAGCCAGTCGCGCCGTAAGATCAGTGATGCTTCGGACAAGCGGCCGATAATCTCCATGGCAAGAAGGTCAAGACCAGGCATTTCCCTGCGCCATTGTTCAACAGCGGTTGAAGCACGATCCATTTTGTATTCCTTTTACCTTGATATTAAGAAACTTAGCAATTAGATACTTCTCATCAAGTTAAAGCTAGCGTTCTACGAAGGTGAAGTAAATGTCATATGTCGCAAACAATAAAACTTCTGATCCCGGGCTCGCCGCAGTTGCTTGCCTTGGCCTTGTTGGGGTTCTGCTGGCCCTTTCGCTTGTGGTCGCAAAGCTCGCCAGTCAAGCGGCCGCACCGCCATTGGGTTTTCTGATGGTGTCGATGTTTGGTGCAGCGCTCATATTGCTGGTGGTGTCAGCACTTTTGTTGCGGGCACCCGTTGTCTTAAACCGGCGTACTCTTGAATATGGCGTGGTTGCGGGCAGTTTCTTTGCCATTCCCAATGCGATCGCGTTTCTGGCTGTTCCCCATGTCGGGGCAGGCTTTCTATCTCTGAGTTTTGCATTTCCGATTCTGCTGACTTATGCGATCGCCCTGGGGCTGGGGATCGAAAAGATACGCCAGGGCCGTGTCATGGGCATGTTTGCGGGGCTGGCCGGAGGGGTTGTTTTGTCGCTATCCAAACTTGATATCGCGGATGGTACTATCTTCTGGATTGTACTTGCAATGATGTCGCCCGTGCTGATTGCAATCGCGAATATTTACCGCACGTTGCGTTGGCCCACGGGGGTCTCTCCGGTCTTTTTGGCGGCTCTGATGCTGTTTGGTGGCGCGGGCGCCTTGCTGCCGGTTCTTGTCTGGGCAGAGCCGGGTGTTGTCGGAATATTATTCTCTTCTACAGAAATCCTGGCTTTGCTTCTCACTGAAATCACAATTTTCTCAGTGCTTTATGTTTTCTATTTTGTGCTGCAAAAGATTGCAGGGCCGGTTTATCTTAGCCAAATTGGCTCTGTCGCTGCCATTGTGGGAACAACGGTTTCAGTTCTTTTCCTAGGGGAATCCCTGCCAGCCTACTTCCTTGTTTCTGCGGGCCTTATTCTGGGTGGGACAGTATTATTTCAGCGTAGCAACCCTGCCTGATGTTCGCTGTGGCTTGACAGTTCAGCCACCTACGGCCAAGCCTTGCTCTTATGTTTGATTTGCGCCCTGTTGGATATGTCATTGGCCTGCTTGTCGCCTGTCTTGGGGTGTCAATGCTGTTGCCGATGGCGTTGGATCTGGCGGATGGTAATGCGCATTGGCCAATATTTCTGGAATGCGCGATTATCACGGCCTTGACTGGTGGGTTGATTGCGCTGGCCTGTGTGAATGGTGTGCAGCAAGGGCTTACGATCCAGCAAACCTTTTTGCTGACCACGGGTGTCTGGGTGGCGCTGCCCCTGTTTGGCGCACTGCCCTTTACGTTTGGGGCAACGGATGCCCGTATGGTTGACGCATTTTTTGAGGCAATGTCAGGGCTCACAACTACCGGCTCTACGGTATTTTCTAATCTCGAGGATTTGCCGCGTGGTCTGCTGCTATGGCGGGGGCTTTTGCAGTGGTTCGGCGGTATCGGTATCATCGTTGTGGCAATGGTGTTCCTGCCAGAACTCAGAATTGGCGGGATGCAGATATTCCGCTCTGAAGGGTTTGATACCTTTGGGAAAATCCTGCCTAGGGCGACCGAGATTTCTTCAAGAATTTCGGTGATTTACATTTCGCTGACGGTCCTTTGCGGATTGTCATACTCCGCTTTCGGGATGGAGCCGTTTGACGCTGTTGTTCATTCAATGACAACCGTTGCAACGGGTGGATTTGCAAATTACGACAATTCTTTTGGCGCGTTTTCCGCTGGTGTCGAATATTCCTCGGTACTCTTCATGCTTGCAGCGGCCTTGCCATTCGTTCGGTACGTGCAGCTTATTGGTGGTACCGCGAAACCCTTGCTGAAAGACAGTCAGGTCCGTTCATTTTTTGCCACCGCGATTGTGTTGATTGCCGTACTAAGCTTGTGGCAATGGACCCAACAAGCACAGACTGACAGCGAAACGTTTCGCAAGGTGCTGTTCAATGTGGTCTCGATCCTGACAGGCACGGGTTACGCAAGCGAAAACTATATGCAGTGGGGCTCGTTTGCGGTTGTCATGTTTTTCTTTATTGGTCTTGTCGGCGGCTGTGCTGGGTCAACCGCCTGTTCGATAAAGATTTTCCGCTACCAGCTTTTGTTTGCGTCCGTAAGCGCACAGGTCCGTAAAATCCATGCGCCACATGGTGTATTCACACCGCGGTATCAGGGCCGCACCGTGAGCGAAGACGTACTTTCCTCGGTGATGTCGTTCTTTGTGTTTTTCGTTGTGACGCTTGGCATTTTGTCGGTTCTGTTGGGCATGACAGGTCTTGATTTTGTCACTTCGCTCTCCGGTGCAGCCGCAGCTTTGGCAAATATCGGCCCCGGTCTTGGAGCAGAAATAGGCCCCGCTGGGAATTTTTCGGGCCTGAACGATGCCGCGAAATGGATGCTTTCCGCTGCCATGTTGATTGGCCGATTAGAACTGCTGGCCGTCTATGCAATCCTCACAATTCAATTCTGGAGAAGTTAATGCCCGAACGTCCCCTTGGTGCGCAGATTTCGCATATGTTGAAAGCGCGCGATGTCGATACGATCTTTGGGATTCCCGGTGTTCACAACGTTGAACTTTACCGTGGAATCGAAGAGGCGGGTATTACCCATGTTCTTGCGCGTCATGAACAGGGCGCGGGTTTCATGGCCGATGGATATGCACGCGCAACCGGCAAGCCTGGCGTCGCCTATGTGATTACCGGCCCCGGCCTTTGCAACATCATGACCCCGATGGGGCAGGCCTATTCAGATTCCGTGCCGATGCTTGTTGTGTCATCCTGCCTGAACAAAGGCGATCTTGGCATGGGCCGCGGGCGCCTGCACGAGATGAAGGATCAGGAAATTGCCGCCGCTTGCGTTTGTGACTGGTCCAAAACGGCGATGGATGCAGAAAGCGCTTATCAGTTAGTTGACCGCGCCTTTGGGGAATTTGCCTCGCAGCGCCACACCCCCAAGCACATTCAAGTGCCTATTGATGTATTAGGTGCGGTTGCTGACTCCGCGCCAGAACCGCGCGTGACCAAGACGATTGCCCAGTGCCAAGAGGCAACCAGCGTGGCAGATGACCTCAAAAAAGCGAAAAAACCGATGTTTGTCTTTGGCGGTGGAGCCAGAACCGCGGCAGATTCAGCACGCGCTGTGATGAAGCAAACGGGTGCCGCAGCTTTCACCACCTATGCAGGCCGTGGAATCTTGCCCGAGGATGAAGCCCTGAACTACGGGTCCTATCTTGCGCGACCAGACAGTGCAGACGTCATAGCCTCGGCTGATCTGGTGATTGCGGTTGGCACAGCGCTCTCAGAAGTCGATCTTTGGCGCGACAATCTTGGTCATACTGCAAAGCTGATCCGCGTCGATATTGACCCCGCCAGCCTGTTTGATGCGCAGCATGCGGATGAAACCGTGCTATCGGATGCAGGTGCCTTTCTGGAGAACCTTCTCGCAGAAATCGATGGCCCGATGTCCAAAGGTTGGAAAGCCGAGCAGGTCGCCAAAACCCGCGCCCGCTGGCGTGCGGAAACTGATGCGGAGCGCCCCGGTATTGTTCCGCTTTGTGATGCGATCAAAGCGGTGCTTCCGGCTGATACGATGTATTTCTCAGACATGACGCAATTTGCTTACGTCGCGAAAGAAGTGATTGATATGGACCACCCGGGTCACTGGCATCACCCATATGGATTTGGCACCCTGGGCTATGCGCTGCCTGCCGCGATTGGTGGTAAGGTCGGTGTAGGTGATCAGCCAGTCGTGGCTATTATTGGCGATTACGGGTTTCACTACACGATGCAGGAGCTTGGCGTTGCGGTTGAACTTGGTCTGACCTTGCCCATCATCCTTTGGGACAACGGCAAGCTGAAAGAGATCGAGGACAGCATGATACGCTCTCAGATCGCACCGAACGCTGTCATCGCCCAAAACCCTGATTTCTGTAAACTGGCAGAGGCTTTTGGCGCCCAATCTGCGGCGCCAAAGTCGATCGAAGAATTGCAGGACGCACTTCGGTCCGCCCTTAAGGCCGACGGCCCGACGCTGATTTATGTGACACCGGAAATTCATGACTGACCGGGCAGGGTGGGCTCTAGCCCACCCAATCCGTGCTTAAGTTTTTTAATTCCAGCAACTTACCAGAACAGTGATGTCGGCAGCGCGTGATGTCAGGTCTTCGGCCGCGATCTGGCCATTGCTCTCGGCTGTTGATGCAACGATACCGTTTGCCTCCAATGCCGCGCCGATAGAGCGCGCATTCGCTGAAAAGCTCACGTCTTGTGGCAATTGCTGACCGCTTGAAGTGGGGCGCGGCAATAGCATTCCCATAACCGCGCCTGCCGTATCAAAGACCGGCCCGCCAGCATCGCCGGCTTGCGGTGCCAGTGCAAGCCTTTGCAGGGTGTCTTCGCCTTTCAACCCGCGAATGTCCGCAAGCTGGCCAAAGGTCAGCGTCGGCGCATCAAGTACGCCCTCAAACGGAAACCCGGCAACCGCGACTTCAGACTGGATACGCGCCACACCTTGCCGGAAGGACGCAAAGGCGATTGGCGCAAGTGATTCAGTTGGGCGCAGCACAGCAAAACCAAGTTCTGTATCCTTGAACGCAACTTCTGCGACATGGTCACGGTTCAGCGTGATTTCGCGGCACTCTTCAACCACTTCGGCGGTGGTTATGACCGTACCTGCACCGTCGATGAAGAACCCGGAACGCGACATATCCGGCTGGCGGATTTCGAGCCCGGCAAGCAGGTCAATCCGCTGATCTTCGCTTGGTTCGCCAAGTGTTTCATCCAGCGCGTCTGTGCCGAAGGGTGTGAAACTTTTGCGCATTTCGCTGATAACGCGGCGCATGCGGCGCTCGTCCCCGCTGGGCCAGACAAGTGTGAACCCCTTGATCAATCCATCGTCCAAAGCAGCATAGGTGTAAGAACTGATCTGATCATTCTGCCCGGTCAGTTCGAAATTTCTGTTATTGCGTTCGCGTGTTCCGGTGGGCGGTACAATCTCAAGGGTCTGCATGATGTCATAAAGACCAAACAAGGTTGCCTGCGTTCCCGCCTGAGAGATCAGCAAAACCTTTACACCCAGATCGGTCGTGGCATCATAGTGCACAAATGGTGGTTCAAAGCGGCTGAACTCTACCAATGCGGTTGGCATTTCAATCTCGATTCCGGCTTCGCGGTTGCTAAGGTAGCGCAGTCCAACACCTTCAAGAATTGAATTGTAGTCTGTTATTAGTCTTTCCCGCTGGAGCGTGGTCAGAATACCTGTCGGATCATACCCCATCGCGGTTTGATAGGTTTCCATTGCTGTGCGGGTGCCGCGACCAAATGCTCCATCAATAGCGGAATTGTAGAACCCTTCAGATTTCAAGGCTGTTTGCAAAAGTTGCCGTTCTTCGCGGCTGAGTGCCGCCTCGCTTCGGCGCGCCTCGCGCGGGGTTTCGTCGGGCAACTGTACCGAAACAGTTTCGGTTGTCTCTTCAGCAGCGGCCGTCTGATCTTCTATCACGATAGGTTCAGCCGTTCGCGTGTTCGCGCCAATGGGCCAGTACTGCTGA
Organism: Pseudohalocynthiibacter aestuariivivens; assembly: GCF_018457175.1. Taxonomy (GTDB): domain Bacteria; phylum Pseudomonadota; class Alphaproteobacteria; order Rhodobacterales; family Rhodobacteraceae; genus Pseudohalocynthiibacter; species Pseudohalocynthiibacter aestuariivivens. Next base: position 14,798 of record NZ_JAGFNU010000021.1, on the reverse strand, counting down.
CGAAAATTCGATCCATCTGCGATGTAGCTGTCCCGTGGGATCAGGTTTTCGCGGACCAGTTCCTGCAGACGTTGGTTTGCACCTTCTTCGGTGAAGGGGCCGATCACAACGGCGTACCATCCTGACCTAAGTGCAAATCCGTTTACGTCCTCAAAAGCACTCGCATAGGCACGGGCGCGTATCTGGCCCTGCTGTAAACTTGGATGTGCTTCAATCTGAACCCAGGCAGTTTCTTGAGCAACGGCTGTTTGATGGAACAGGACCGTCGCGGCGAAAATTACAAAATAAACTAGTTTCTTCATTACCCTCTCGCGCTCGCATCGTTGAAATGTGCGATTCCGATTTCGAAAGTAACAGAGGATACGAGGTTTGCACCCGAATAATGCGTTCCGCCAATTGACCCTTGCTCCGGCGTTGCCTATTCAGAACGCGCTTTGCAAGAGGGCTTTACATGACAAGCGTGAAGAAGACCCCCCGCAGTTTTCAGGAAATCATCCTGCGACTGCAGGCCTATTGGGCCGAAAAAGGCTGCGCTGTGCTGCAGCCCTATGACATGGAAGTCGGGGCAGGGACATTTCACCCTGCGACAACTCTGCGTTCGCTCGGAACTGCGCCCTGGGCTGCGGCATATGTACAGCCGTCACGCCGCCCGACAGACGGGCGCTATGGTGAGAACCCGAACCGCTTGCAGCACTACTATCAATATCAGGTGCTGATCAAACCCAGCCCTCCGGACCTTCAGGTGCTTTATCTTGGTTCGCTAGAGGCCATCGGCGTCGATATGGACCTGCACGACATCCGATTTGTCGAAGACGACTGGGAATCTCCAACACTTGGCGCATGGGGCCTTGGTTGGGAAGTCTGGTGCGACGGCATGGAAGTCAGCCAGTTCACTTATTTCCAGCAGGTTGGCGGTTATGACTGTAAACCGGTTTCGGGCGAATTGACCTACGGGCTTGAACGTCTTGCAATGTATATTCTTGGCGTTGACCACGTTATGGACATGCCGTTCAACGCACCGGATGCGCCAATTCCATTGACCTATGGCGATGTGTTTCGCCAAACCGAGGAGGAATACAGCCGGTTTAACTTTGATATAGCAAACACAGAGGTCTTGCTGCGGCAGTTCGAAGAGGCCGAGGCGGAATGCGAAGCGATCCTTGCCGCAACGCATGACGATCCAAAGACCGGCAAACGCATCGTCATGGCTCACCCTGCGTATGATCAATGCATTAAAGCATCGCATATGTTCAACTTGCTTGACGCGCGCGGTGTTATCTCGGTTACCGAACGTCAGGCCTATATCGGGCGGGTCCGTGTGCTTGCCAAGAAATGCGCGGATGCATTTGTGCAGACCGATGCCGGGGGATACACTGCATGACTGGAAAAATTCTGGCTGGATTGATCGTTGTGACAGCTCTTATTGCAGGGGTCGCACTCTACTATCTGCAGGTTTACGCCTATTATGATGACGTTGAAGTAACTGAAAACCCGGTTCAGTTGACCTCGCTTGTCACTGGCTCTCCTGAATCGATCGTCGCAAACGATTTTCAGGGCATCGACGCTGACAGTTCGCCGCTTCGTTACCGGGCCTGTTTCACGACAATCCATAGTCATGCGATGTTGTCTGAAACCTATGTGCCCTATGACGATGCTGTTCCCTTGACCGCACCAAACTGGTTTGACTGCTATGATGCTATCGAAATTGGTGAGGCGCTGGAAGCAGGTTCAGCACTTGCATATATGGGTAAGGCAGACATTATCTATGGGTTCGACCGGGTTGTAGCCATCATGGAGGATGGACGCGGCTTCGTGTGGCACCAGTTGAATGAATGCGGGGCCAAACTCTTTGACGGCCAACCATTGCCCGAGGGCTGCCCACCCCCACCGGAAAGAAACTGACCATGCCAGATCTTTTGATTGAACTCTTTTCCGAAGAAATTCCTGCGCGGATGCAGAGCCGTGCATCGGCTGATCTGAAGCGTCTGGTTACGGACGGTCTGGTTGACGCGGGCCTGACCTATGCGAGCGCAGGCGCGTTCTCCACGCCACGCCGTCTTGCACTTTCTGTTGACGGGCTGCTGGCGGAAAGCCCGACTGTGCGCGAAGAACGCAAAGGCCCACGGACTGATGCACCTGAAAAGGCGCTCGAAGGATTCCTGCGCGCAACGGGCCTCACAAAAGATAAACTGGAAGCGCGGGACGACAAAAAAGGTCAGGTCTGGTTCGCCGCAGTTGAGAAACCGGGCCGCCCTGCTGCTGAAATTGTTGCAGAGGTTCTTGAAACAGCAATCCGAAACTTTCCATGGCCAAAATCCATGCGCTGGGGCTCAGGCAATTTGAAATGGGTGCGCCCGCTTCATTCCATCCTATGCATTCTCAGCAACGAAGCTGGTGCAGATGTCGTTCCGCTTGAGATTGACGGCATCAAAGCGGGCGATACAACTGAGGGTCATCGCTTTATGGGCAAGGGCCGCTTTGCTGTCAGCAGTTTCGAAGATTATGAGAAGAAGCTGAAAGCGGCAAATGTCATACTGTCGGCAGAGGAACGTGCGGACCATATCTGGGCAGAGGCCACAAATCAGGCTTTTGCGCTGGGCCTAGAGGTGGTGGAAGACAGCGCTTTGTTGGCCGAGGTTGCCGGGCTCGTTGAATGGCCCGTTGTTTTGATGGGTGAAATCGCCGAAGATTTCCTTGATTTACCGCCAGAGGTGCTCCAGACCTCGATGCGCGAACATCAAAAGTTTTTCTCGGTAAAAGACCCGAAAAGTGAAAAAATCGTTCGATTTGTGACAGTCGCGAACCGTGAAACAGCAGATCATGGCACCACAATTCTGGCCGGAAACCAAAAAGTTTTGTCAGCACGGTTGTCGGACGCCAAATTCTTTTGGGAAAATGATTTGCGCGTTGCCAAAAGCAAGGCCGGAATGGCGACTTGGACCGACGCACTGGAAAATGTAACCTTTCACAACTTGCTTGGAACGCAGGCAGAGCGGATTAAGCGGATCGCAGCACTTGCACGTGAGATTGCTCCATTTGTTGCGGCGGACCCGAAACTTGCCGAAAAGGCCGCGTATGTTGCCAAGGCAGATCTCAGTTCAGAAATGGTCTATGAGTTTCCAGAGCTTCAGGGGCTGATGGGCCGATACTACGCCGCTGCTGCTGGCTTGTCAGAAGCGGTTGCGAATGCCTGCGAAGCGCACTACTCGCCGCTTGGCCCCTCTGACGATGTCCCGACCGAGCCTGTCTCGGTCGCCGTTGCCTTGGCTGACAAGCTCGATACGCTGACGGGATTTTGGGCGATTGACGAAAAGCCAACCGGCAGCAAAGACCCGTTTGCATTGCGCCGTGCAGCACTTGGGGTCATCCGCCTGATCCTGGAAAACAACGTTCGACTTTCCTGTGACCGCTTTTTTGATAGCCAGTTGTTACGCCATGAAATCGCTAAAGATCGTATGAACGGATCTAAATCTGCGGTTCTTCTGAATGATATGCTGGGTGAAATCGCTGAGCATGGTGTCTTTGGGGCTGCAGCGCGGGCCGTTCTGGACAAGCTTGAAGGCGATGCGCCCGAAGAAGTTTTGCTTATGGAAACGCAACTTCCGGATCGTTCTATCAACTTGCTTGCCTTTTTTCATGATCGCCTCAAGGTATTCCTGCGCGACAAGGGTGTGCGTCATGACGTGATTGATGCCTGTCTTGCAATGCCCGGCAACGATGACCTGAGCCTCTTGGTCAAACGCGCCGAGGCGCTTTCGGACTTCCTGAAAACCGACGACGGGGAAAACCTGCTTCAGGGCTTTAAACGTGCAAACAATATTCTCAGTCAGGCCGAAGAAAAGGATGGTGTCGAATATTCTTACGGTGCCGATGCCAAATTTGCGGAAAGTGGCGAGGAAAAAGCGCTCTTTGCCGCACTGGAAACGGCAGAGAAAGATATCGCGCCAGCGATCAAAGCCGAAGATTTTGCAGGGGCAATGCATGTTATGGCGGCGCTTCGCGGTCCGATTGATGCGTTTTTTGAGGCTGTGCAGGTTAATGCCGAAAGCGAGATTGTGCGCCGTAACCGCCTTAATTTGCTCTACCAGATACGCAGCATTTGTATGAGCGTTGCTGATCTGACAAAGGTTGAAGGCTGAAGATAAAAGCGGCCTTTTTGAAACTGGTCGTGGTTTATTCGCCGCTGCGCGCGCTGCCGGGCAAGTTTTTCGTCTTCGACGAGGATATTTGTGGAAATTGGTGAAATAGCGGCGATATAGCCGAACCCACGCCCTTGTCAGACCACATTCCTGCGCTATGCTGCGCTGACGCAAAAGGAATGCTGCAGTGCGGAAAAAGTCTGAGATGCCGGGGTACACTGAGATAACCCCAAGTGCAGAGATCGAAATCCAGCTTCACGGAGGACGGGCAAAGTGCCTGCAACGGTTGCTGCGTCTTGATATGCCTGTGCCAAAGACCCTTGGGCTTGCGTTTGATGCGGTGCATTCTATTGCTGCAGGGCATTTGCCGGACACGGCTGCAATGATGGCCGAGTTTGGCGAAGACCCGATCGTATCTGTACGCCCAAGTTCCGAGGACCCTGATTGGGGTGGCCCCGGTGCTATCCTGAATATTGGCATGAACGATGCGCACCACGCTAAGATCGCCAAAGAGGTCGGGAAAGAGGCAGCAGATGCGCTCTACCTGCGGTTCATCCAGGCTTATGCAATTCACGTGGCCCGGCTGGATCCGGACGAATTTGAAGTTGTCGATACAAATGCATCAGACGCTTTGGAGCAGGTTTTACAAGCCTATGAGGATGAAACTGATGAAAGATTTCCGCAGGATCCGGCGCAACAGCTGAGTGAAGTTTTGCGATCCATGGCGCGCGCCTGGGAGGGAACAACGGCACGTATTCTGCGGCAGGCCAAAGGCGCGCCAGCGGATGCCGGTTTGGGACTGGTGGTTCAGAAAATGGCGCTGGGTGTCGGGGCCGGAGAGAGCGGGTCTGGCGTTATTCAGTTCATTAGTGAAATCACGGGTGAGCGTACAGTTAAGGGACGCTACCTGAGCCAAAGTCAGGGGCGTGATGCTTTGATTGACGGTGAAGGTGCTTTGTTTCTGACAAAGGATGACCGCGGCCCTTCGATGGAAGAGCGCTGTCAGGCTTGTTTTGCCGACCTTATCGAATATGGCGTAGCGTGCCGTACACGCTTGCGCGAAGAGATGCAGATCGAGTTCACGATTGAAAACGGTGCGCTTTGCATTTTGGATGCGGTCAGGGTGCCGCGCAGTTCACGTGCTGCCGTTCGTGTGGCGGTCAGTATGGCAAACGAGGGTATTATCACCCACGAGGAAGCCTTGATGCGGGTTGAGCCGAGGGCGTTGACAGAGTTGCTTCACAAGCAGGTTGACTGGAAGGGAACCCGCGACGTTGCGTTGAAAGGCATTGCCGCAAGCCCAGGTGCCGCGCAGGGCCGGATCGTGTTTTCCGCTATTGCGGCACAAGCCAGCGACGCCCGGGGCGAACCCTGCGTTCTTGTACGCCGCGAGACAGCACCCGAAGATATTCGTGGCATGCATTCTGCAAGTGCGGTTCTGACAGAACGCGGCGGAATGAGTAGCCACGCTGCCGTGATTGCCCGTGGTCTTGGTTTGCCTTGTATTGTCGGCGCGAGAGGGATGATCCTGAATACCCGGGACAAAATTCTGAAAACGCTGGATGGGCGGATTTTTAAGGAAGGCGACATTGTCACGATCGACGGCAGTACGGGCGAAGTGCTGGTTGGCGCGGTGAATTTACTTGAGCCCGCTTTGGACGGTGTTTTCCAGACGCTGCTGTCCTGGGCAGATGATATACGTGATATTGGGGTGCGTGCAAACGCAGATACCCCGGATGACGCACAAACCGCCCGCAATTTTGCGGCGCAAGGCATTGGGCTGTGCCGGACAGAGCACATGTTCTTTGAAGATGATCGACTGACCGTGATGCGCGAAATGATCTTTGCCGATTCACCGGAAGACCGTGCCGCAGCGCTTGAGCGTTTGTTGCCGATGCAGCGTGCAGATTTTACGCGCCTGTTTGAGATCATGCAGGGGCAGCCGGTTTGTATTCGTTTGTTTGACCCGCCGTTGCATGAATTCCTGCCGCATAGCCGTGAAGGTATGCGCGAACTCGCCGGTGCACTGGATCTGCCATTGTCTGACGTAACGCGCCGGGTCGAGGCGCTGGCTGAATTTAACCCGATGCTGGGGATGCGCGGTGTGCGTTTGGGAATTACAGTGCCCGAAATCTACGATATGCAGGTGCGCGCTATTTTCGAGGCGACCATCGAAGCGAGCCGAAATGGCGCACCCATTGTGCCGGAAATCATGATCCCACTTGTAAGTGCCAAGCGTGAAGTCGAACTGGTCAAGACAAGGATCGAGGCGGTTGCCGCTGCAGTTCGTACAATTGAAGGCGTTGAATTTGACTATCGGCTAGGCGTTATGGTCGAGACTCCGCGTGCAGCCCTGCGGGCGAGCGATATTGCATCCTGTTCCTCGTTCCTGAGTTTTGGAACGAACGATCTGACCCAGATGACTTACGGGTTGTCGCGCGACGATGCCGGCCGCTTTATGGGTGATTACGTTCAACAGGGCGTCTTTCCCGAAGATCCGTTCCATATGCTGGACACCGAAGGTGTGGGAGAGTTACTTATGATCGGGGCAGAGCGCGGACGCGAAGCAAACCCCGACGTGGTATTGTCGATTTGCGGCGAGCATGGCGGAAACCCGGAATCTATAGCATTTTGTCGCAGTGCAGGGTTTGACTACGTTTCTTGCTCTCCTTTTCGGGTTCCAGTGGCTCGATTGGCTGCCGCGCAGCTCGTGATACAGGAACAAACTGTTTCCGATAAAGACTAATGATATTAGATGGTTAACTTGATAACATCTGCTGGAAATGCGTTTTTTTGAGCTTTTTGTCAGCCAGATAGGGCCAAAACTATGTTGCATTAATGCCACATGGGTAGACGTATGGCTTTTAATGGATTATGTCAGCCGCTGTTGTCGCTGTGGGGGCGACGCTGCTTTTGGATCTGAAAAGGTTAGAGAACATGCGTGTGCGGCTGACGTGGGCATTTTGCCTTTCGGTACTTCTGGGTGTGACCGGTGGGGTCAATGCCGAAGTACGAGTATCAACAGCAACCGACCCAACCGCGGCTTTGGATGGCCGTCTGACGCAGCTTTTGGGCAGCGAACGACAGGCCCTGAGCGCGGTTCGCCCTGACCGTTTACGCCAGTTGACGGCACCTCCACGACCGCGTTTATCCGCGCGTCGAAACGGTGGCGGGAGCGAAATTACCTATTCACGTGAATGGCTTAAATCGCTGCCCCGTGCGAGCGGTGGTAACGAATGGAGCTGCCTTGCCGAAGCGTTGTATTTTGAAGCACGCGGAGAAAGTGTGCGCGGCCAGTTCGCCGTTGCAGAGGTCATTTTGAACCGTGTTGATAGTGCCAGCTATCCCGACACGATTTGTGGAGTGGTCAATCAGGGAACCGGGCGTCGTTATCAGTGCCAGTTCTCCTACACCTGTGACGGTCAAAAAGAAGTAATCAACGAAACTGCAGCCTATGAACGTGGCGGAAAAATCGCGCGCGCGATGATTGATGGCACACCGCGCACCCTGACAAGCGGCGCAACGCATTATCACACCAAGTCAGTCAACCCGCGTTGGGCACGTAGTTTCCCACGTACGACAACTATTGGTGTACATCATTTTTACCGCGCACCAACACGGCTTTCCAGCAACTGATTATACGTCGGACATGGCGTATAATCTGACGCCTAAGGGCTTCTTGTCAGCCGCTCATCAGGATACGGTTATCAGGCGACGCAGTCTGAGAACGAAATGACAAACAAAGACATTAAACACGCCTTTTCGCACCCGTCTGAACGGGCTGAAGCCACGGCAGAAAACGCTCTGCGTGACAGAATTTCTTTGCGTGATCATATTGTTGACGTCGAAATTGGCGCGTTTCAGGCAGAGCGCGGCACGACCCAAAGGTTAAAGTTTAATATCGTCGTCGAAGTGCGGCCATATTCAGACCCGCTTGACGATGATGTGGATCGTATCCTTTCTTACGACACGATTGCCGAGGCTATTGCGACAGAGTTGTCAGACGAGCGGTTGAATTTGCTCGAGACGCTTGCCGAGCGGGTCGCCGAACGCATTTTACATGAACCTCGGGCGATGCGGGTTTTTGTGCGTATCGAAAAACTGGACCGTGGGCCCGGCGCGCTTGGTGTTGAAATTGTAAGAACACGTAAAGATATATCTGACGGCACGCTTGAACCGCCAGAAGCCGAAAGCTTGCAGCAACCCGTTGTCGTCTATTTGTCAAACGAAGCCTTAGGATCAGATAACCTATCGGGCTGGATCGACGCACTTGTTGCGTCTGATGCACCTGGTGTTCTTTGTGTTGGGGCCTCTGATAGCCTGGCTCCTCAGTCATCGTCCTCGGCCTCTCAGCGCAGAATTGATATGCTTGCGATCGAACAAAACGCATGGGTTCTTGCGGGAAGGGACGGGCGTTGTGTCGTGGTGAACACCCGGACAGAATTGGACTGGGCCATGAAACATCAGCAGATCAGCGTATGGGCCCCGTCAAAGATGATTCTGGATGCCGTCGACGGGCCGTCTGTATCGCCTCGTGATGCCAAGGCATTGGCGGTCTGGCTTGCGGGGCTTCTTCATGCGTCTGAATTGATTGTTGTGGATGAAAGCAAACCGCTGAACGCACCTGTGCCAGCACGCCAAGTGGCGCTGACAGACAGAACGCTGTTCTGAAGCTTGCATATTTTTCCCTGATCGTCGAAAGGGATGGTTATGAATGTGTATTACCGACCAATCGTGCAAACAGATGCCGTGCGCCCATCCAACGCGATTACAGTGGCTGGGGGGTGGGGATGGTTCATTCAGGCTGAGCGAATTAACCGCAATTCCGCTTCTGAACTCGTTGATATTGCGGATATTCCTCAAGCAACGATTGAAGCAATCAGCGCCCCGCGCGCGCCAATGGCAGGGCTGCATTTTAATGCCCCGCGCTTGATGGGCATCCTGAACGTCACCCCGGACAGTTTTTCCGATGGTGGGCATTTCCATTCCCCCGAGGCGGCGCTCAGTCACGCAAGGCAAATGGAAACCAGTGGCGCCGATATGATCGATATTGGGGGTGAATCAACGCGCCCCGGCGCCGAAGCTGTGCCAATAGATCTAGAGATTTCACGCACCAAGCCAGTCATTGCGGCAATCCGTAGCGGCTCTGAGTTGCCAATTTCGATCGACACCAGAAAGACAGAGGTGGCCGAGGCAGCGCTGGCTGAAGGGGCGAATCTTGTGAACGACGTCTCCGCGCTCACCTTCGACAGAACCCTGGCCAACCTTGCTGCAAGGGACACTGTTCCTGTTTGTCTGATGCATGCACAGGGAGATCCGAAAACCATGCAGGCGGCACCGAAATACGACAATGTTCTGCTGGATGTCTTTGATTTCCTTTCAGAACGTGTCGATGCAGCGGTAGCGGCGGGCATTCCACGCAACCAGATCATGATTGATCCCGGCATCGGTTTCGGCAAGACGGTTGATCACAATCTCACGCTTCTACGCGGCATCAGCCTGTTTCATTCGCTTGGCTGTGTGATCCTGCTTGGGGCGTCCCGCAAGCGCTTTATAGGTACAGTCGGAAACGCGCCATCGGCGGAGGACCGCGCGCCGGGCTCTATCGCCGTCGCTTTAGCTGCTGTATTGCAGGGTGTTCAGGTAATACGGGTGCATGATATTAAAGAGACGCGGCAGGCGTTGAGCCTGTTGAATGCAGTTCAGAACATTGAGCAGGGGCAAAAATGAGCCGAAAATTATTTGGTACAGACGGTGTAAGAGGTAAGGCCAACAGCTATCCGATGACTGCGGAAATTGCTTTGAAACTTGGGGCGGCCGCTGGCCGGTATTTTCGCAAAGATGGCCTGAACCGCCACCGCGTTGTGATTGGTAAAGACACCCGCCTGTCTGGTTATATGCTTGAAAACGCTCTAACTGCGGGTTTGACGTCGACAGGTATGAATGTTTTGCTGCTTGGCCCTGTACCAACACCTGCGGTTGGGCTGCTGACCCATTCGATGCGCGCGGATCTTGGAATTATGATTTCAGCCAGCCACAATCCGCATTATGACAATGGCATCAAGTTTTTCGGCCCTGACGGGTTTAAATTGTCTGACGAGGCCGAGATCGAGATTGAAGCAATGCTGGAAGGCGAGGTTCGCCCCGCGCAACCCAACAACATTGGCCGTGCAAGGCGGATCGACGATGGCCGCGGTCGCTATATTGAATATGCCAAGACCACCTTTCCGGGCAAACGCCGATTAAGTGGAATGAAGATCGTTGTCGATTGCGCCAATGGCGCGGCCTACAAAGCCGCCCCCGAAGTTCTATGGGAACTTGGGGCAGAAGTGATCCCTGTCGGGGTAAGCCCGAATGGATTCAACATCAACGAAGGCTGCGGATCGACCCATACCCAGACCGCAGCTGAAACGATTGTTCAGCATGGGGCCGATGTGGGCATCTGCCTTGATGGTGATGCAGACCGCGTGATGATACTGGATGAAAACGGGCGGGTCGCCGATGGGGACCAGATCATGGCGCTTCTTGCGACAAGCTGGGCTGAAAGCGGTAAACTTGCAGGCAACACGCTGGTCGCAACGGTCATGTCGAACCTCGGGTTGGAACGCTATCTTGCGGGCAAGGGCATAAACCTGCACCGCACCGCTGTCGGTGACCGCTATGTTGTCGAGGCAATGCGCGCTGGCGGCTTCAACCTTGGTGGTGAACAATCGGGTCATATCGTCATGACCGATTATGGCACAACAGGCGACGGCCTGGTGGCCGGGTTGCAGTTTTTGTCTGAAATGGCGCATCGCGAATTGCCCGCAAGCAAACTGGTGCAGAGTTTCGAACGCTGTCCACAATTGCTGAAAAACGTGCGGTTCGAAGCCGGGAATGACCCGCGTGACACCAAAGCCGTCAAAGCGGCAATCGTCGAAGGCGAATCGCGGATCAAAGCGAATGGCCGCCTCTTGATCCGGGCGTCAGGCACTGAACCCTTGATCCGGGTCATGGGCGAAAGCGAAGACGAAAATTTGCTGCATGAAGTGGTCGATTCAATTGTCGATGCGATTTCTGCGGCCGGATGACGCGTATCTGTTCAGGCGGGCTAAGGCGCTGGCCTGAACAAAACGCGTAGTACCTTCCACTGGCTGAGCGCCATTCCGAACAAGATCAGTGCCAGCGCTGCAAAGAATTGCGTTGGCAGATGTTCCCCAAGAATCAACGCGCCAAATATCAGTGACCAGATCGGCACCTGATAGTTAACGAGTGACATGAAACTTGGTCCGGATTCCCGCACGATCACAACAAGGATCAACTGCGCAACAGCTGTTGGAAAAATTCCGAGAACGAGAATGGAAAGGGTGGGGATCAAAGGCATGGCCTCTGGCAAACCCTCAAGCCACAGGGCCATTGGCAGGCTGATAAGGCTGGCCATCAGCATTGTCGCGGCCGCAAGGGCAATCTTTGAAACCGGGGGGCAAAGACGTGTGATGATCGAGCCTATCGCGTAACACCCTGCGGCGCCGAAACAGGCGAGGCGCGCGGTTGCCTCGTTGTCCACGCCAAGGCTCTTGAAGGCATTCAGCCCGATCAGCATCAGCACGCCAATAAAACCAAGGGTAAATCCGGCCCCCTTCAACCAGCTAAGCCGTTCACCGGGCACAAGGAAATGCGCAAGTGGCAAGATCAGCAATGGCACTGCCGCCATCGTTACACCGGCAAAGCCCGAGGCAACATATTGCTGCCCCCAGGATAGCAGAAAGAAAGGAAAAGCGTTTGAAAAGAAACCCATACACAGCGCTGCCGCCCAGACCCAACCCGCATTTGGCCCGCGCAGCGGGGGTAGGCCCTTACCGCTTAGCAGGGCAAAGGAGACAAGCAGGATCGCTGCCGGCGTAACACGCGATGCCGCAATGCTGACCGGGCCAAAACCCCGCAACGCAACCGACATCATCATGAATGACGTACCCCAGATCAGACCGATTGTGATCAGCAGAATCCAGTTCTTCAGGCTGGGGGATGTTTGGGCCGGAACATTCATGCCGCTTTCATGGTTGTTTCTGACCAAAGAGTAAATCCTCATTTTTTAGCGTTTTGCCGGGGCCGCATTTCACGCTGCCCCGACCCGTTTGTTAACCACGTAATTTGTGATGCAGAAGAATTGGAACAACCAGATCTTCCTCATCCGTCAGGTGACGCTTCAGGAATTGTTCGATCCGGCTGACCGACCCGTGTAAAGCGCCCGCTTCTTTGCGGGCCTGCTGCTCGTCCAGGTGGATCAGTTTGATCACCCGGTTCCCGGCTTCTGTTAACGCATTCAGGGTTTCATCAAGTACCAGATGATCCGATTCAAGCGTCTCCAGCCCGTGGTCAAAGCGGTTGTCAGCGTCTCTCAGCTCCGGGAAAAATTGCAGGTCTTCCCAGTGATGATGGCCGTGCAGGTTACGAACCAGAAGATCGCCGTAATATGACAGGCGACCGGCAAATTCTTCCGGGCTTCTGTCTTTATCCAGATAACGTTCTGTTTCCTCTCTTGTGATTTCGCTGAGCTGGCGAAACATTTTATGAGCCCCCATCCAGTTCTGAATCGAAGCGGCGAAATTCGGGTGATCCGGCCAAGCGTCGCGCGGATAATCCCGAAGGAGGAGCTGCATTTCTTCAGGCAGTCCCTCTCTTGTATGTATGCTTGTTTGGGTCATGCCCGGAAGTTGGGTGTTTGGTGTAGTGTTACAACATCACATAAGCGCACATGGAATGGCGCTGTGTGCACAGTGTGAAACAAGCAGAAACAACCCCGCCCGCCCCTCAAAGCACCTTGAAGATAAGGGTTAACGAATTGACCTAAAGACTTTTATCCTGCTGAGTAGCGAAACTTTTTCCATGGCCTGCGTTCCGAGACAGTCACTCGAACTTTAAGCAGCAAACTCCTGCTTTGAGCCCTTCCACGACATTCGTGTGGATACTGGAACTGGCAGATCATGGAGCGTTGCCTTTAAAACGCCGCCTTCCATTGTTCTGTGTCGACGAACCAACGTTCCTCGGTAATCAGGCCATCATTCCCAAACTTGAAAAGGACGGCACACTGCGAGCCGTTCGGTATTTTTTCAGCGGTAAACTCTACAACGTTGACGATTTCGTTTGCGCCCTGGCAGTAGCGCAGGTCTTTAATATCGAATCCCGGCGGCAACGCCTGACCGATCCCGTCGAGAGCCGCTCGGAATGCTTCGCGCCCTTCCAAAACATCGTTTTGGCCGGGTAGGACAAAAATCATATCATCAGCATAAAAGCTGGCAAGTTTGTCCATGTCGCCAACTGCCAGCGCTTCCCATCCGGCCTTTAGGTCTTCCAAATGTTTCGCATTTGCCATTTTGTAGAACTCCTTTTTCAGTTTTACGTGCTTCAAGTTGTGTGTATCACATATATTGGTGCGCCAATTCTCGGTGGAAAGTCCGAATTGTGTTTGTAGCCTAGCCTTCGTGCTTACGTCTTTGTTGGGTCAGCAGAGGCTATTTGATTTTGCCAAATTTAGGTTTGGAATGCCCCGCACAACCGTCGTTGAACAAACCTGCAGCGAAAGCCGGTTTAGAGCTTATTCTGTTGAAAAACACCGATTTCTGAAAATCACGATTTTCCGGTGGAAACGCGCGGCCAGCGAAAGTTAGATAGGATTGTGAACCAGACGTGATGCGGTCGCCCAGCAGCGTCGAAGATGGCGTTTGGCCGACCCCTTCGCCAAAACTAACTAATCGGCCTGCATGGCAAAAAAATTCATCGATTAGGCCCGAAACTGGAGTTTTTCAACATGGCGCAATCAGGACCAGCGTTTAGTTTCAGCTGTTGTTCTTGATGTTCATGTCATTGAAAAGGATATTGACCAATGGAGTATTTTGCTGGTTTGGATGTGTCCATGGAGGAGACGCATATCTGCATTCTTGATCGCGAGGGGGTGCTTATCCGAGAGGGAAAAGCCTCATCGACCCCAAAGGCGATCACCGCGTTTCTCGCCGCCGGACCTACATGTTCCAAAGTTGTTTTTGAGACCGGGCGGATGGCCCCGATGCTATTCCACGGCCTGACGGAGCTTGGCGTTCCGATTGTTTGCATTGAAAGCCGTCAGGCTTATCAGGCTCTGAAATCTCTGGCGGGGCACAAAACCGATCGCAATGATGCTCGGGGTTTGGCACACTTGGCGCGGACGGGATTTTACAAACCTACCCACGTTAAGTCACTGTCAGCTCATGCAATCCGTGCGTTGATCGCGGCCCGCAAGAAACTGGTCGGGCAGCGCGTGACCATCGATAATCAGATCCGAGGGCTGGTTGTCGTGTTTGGCGTCCGCCTTCCACGCGCGCTGTCGCCCTCCTTCAAAGACGCGGCATTAAAGATCAGCGATGGCGTTCCTGGCCTGCATGCCGCGCTGCGGGGTCTGTTTGCAGCGCGCGAAGCGATATTGACGGCCGTGGCTGCCATTGACGGCGACATCAGGGTAGTGACCCGCAGGTCCGAAGTTTGTGCGCGCCTCATGACAGTGCCAGGCGTCGGCCCCATAACCGCACTGGCGTTTGTCGCAGCGATTGATGATCCGACACGCTTCAAGCGTTCGCGAGATGTTGGGCCCTATCTCGGGCTTGTTCCCAAACGCCACCAGTCAGGTGAAGTAGACTACACCGGGAG
>NZ_JAGFNU010000020.1 GCF_018457175.1 Pseudohalocynthiibacter aestuariivivens | reverse complement strand
GATGTGCGGAATGGGACTTGGTTGGTGGAAACCATCAGGGCCAGCGGCCATGTGCGTCGCGCTAAGAGGCCGAACACAAGACTGCTTCTGACAAAACGCCAAGCACAAAATTGTACTTGCAAAAAGGGAGCCATCCACACAGGACAAATCGGTTATTCGCTGCGGTTGCGCCATTGGCCGGTTTCTGAACATCACGTTAGCAAGGGAACGCGTCAAGCACGCAATGCTGATGTCTGCAGCTATCGCTGCGATTGATTGCTGTGGAAAAGAATGTTGGACCATTCAAATGTTGAGGATTGAGCGTGGGCGTGAACCGGCGCAAACTGGTCTTGCGGGCCTTTCGCATCGGAAGCGCCGGGTGCGGAAGAGAGTTGATGAAGGCTATCGTTCAGGAAAAATATGGAGGGCCGGACCACCTTCGGCTTGCCGATATCCCGGTTCCGGAACCCGTAAAAGCACAGATCCGGGTTAGGGTGTCGGCCTGCGCTGTGAACCTTTCAGACTGGGAATATCTGATCGGCTCGCCGCTGTACGCACGACTCGTGGGAGGTCTGATGCGACCGAAACACCCGGTTCTGGGGTCGGACATCGTCGGCGTCGTCGATAAGCTTGGCCCAAATACCACCGGGTTCTCGATTGGAGACAGAGTCATGGGCGATCTTGTCATGGTGCGCGGTGGGTTTGCGCAATATGCCTGTGTGTCCGGCGCCGAGATGGTCCGGGTTCCTGATGGGCTCTCTGACGAGATCGCCGCATGTTTGCCGCAAGCCGGTGGCATCGCCGTTGCGGGAACCGAAGGGCTTAAACCGGGCGATACGCTATTGATAAATGGAGCCGGTAGCGGGTCGGGAACCATGGCGCTCCAACTGGCGAAAGCGGCAGGAGCGCATGTGACAGCTGTGGACAACGCCAGCAAGATCGATTGGCTGAGGTCCATGGGGGCCGATGAGGTTATTGATTACCGCGAGCAGGATTTTGCCCGAACAGGCCAGCAATGGGACCGGGTTTTGGACATGGTCGCCACGCGCGGTCCGGCCAAGATCGCACCGGCTCTGTCCCGCGGCGGCATCTACAGGGCCGTGGGTGGCAACGTGGGGGTCCTGCTGTCACTCGTATTTGGTGGTCTGCGCTTTCGTCTTCAGAAAAAATCTATCGGGATGCTGATGGTTCCCAGTGGCCGGAGACTGACCGAACGGGTCGCACAAATGGCCGTCGAGGGAAAAGTCGCTCCACCTCTGGAGGCCGTGATGCCGCTGTCTTCGGTACCAGAGGCTTTGCGGCGTACCGGCCTTGGTGAAGTGAAAGGCAAATTGGTGATCAGGCTTTGATGCTCGGCCGCCTCCGTGCCCTGCTATTGAACGTTGATCACGACGATTCCGGTCTTTTGCCCCGTCTCCACATATTGAAATGCCTCGACGATGTCATCCAAGGGATAACTGCAATCAAAGACGCCCCTGAACCGGTCTTCTGCCATCAGGTCTGCGAGGTGTCGGACGAACCCCGGCGCGTCTTCAGGGTATGGGACACGCACGCGGCGGCTTCCCGTAATGCCGAACCACATACTCAGAAGGATATTTGACCAAAAAGGGCCAAGGTCGGTCGCGGCGAATATCCCGTTCTGGTTCAAAAGCCTGCGACAGGCGAACCAGGAGGTCTTGCCCACGGCGTCGAAAACCAGATCGAAAGTTTCACCGATCGCGGCAAAGTCTTCATCCTCGTAGTTGATAATCCTGTCCGCGCCGAGCCGATTGGCAAGGTCCAGGTGCCGAGTTCCGACGACCGCCGTCACCTTTGCGCCTCGTGCTTTTGCAAGTTGAACCGCAGCGGTTCCGATGGCCCCGGACGCGCCGTAGACCAAGCACGTTTGGCCTGTCGAAAGCAGCCCAACCGTCGAGCTAGCATACCACGCACCTTCGCCGACCACTGCTTCGTCGAACGAGAGATTACCGGGAATGCAGGCGACCGCCCCGTCAGCGGGCATGCAAAGATACTCGGCATGGGCACCGAATTTGTCTGGCAATAGACCAAAGACCCGCCCGCCCGGCTGGTAAGTGATCACGCCGTCGCCTAAATCATCGACGATCCCGGCAAAATCCATGCCGAGCGTCTGCATCTTCGGGTGGAAAAGTCCTGTCATCGCCCGCGCAAAAAACGGATGCGCCCGAAGCGTGGCGGTGTCGGTGCGGTTGACCGTTGTCGCAACAACCCGCACCCGGATTTCACCCGGTGCCGGGCGCGGGACAGGCACCTCGCGAAGTGAAAGCATCTCCGGTGGGCCGTATCGGTTAAAGACTGCCGCCTTCATCATCTGTGTGTCGATCATATTGCGAGTTTACCAGATTGAGCATGCTTTGCCGGATTTTTACGAGATCGAATTCATACTAGCCGGAAGCCCGTTTCGCGCTCAGTGCGGGTTCATGATTCCGGCGCAGTGAAGACTGCCGGTATGTCCCAAGCTTCAGTTATTTGGCCGTCCACTATGCGCCAAACGACAACGGCATCTGTTGCCACTGATGTGTCTTCAAGAGTCATCATATCTCGGACATGGACGACGAGCAGTTCGTTTCCTACAGGTGTTACGGAGACAGGCTGAACATTGAAGGAGCCTTCTGTCTTTTCCGCCAAGGCCTTGAAGAACACCTTCAATCCATCGAAACCGACGTAGTCTCCCTGCACATCGGGCAGTTTTGGATTGAAGAAGTGCCAGATGAAGTCATCGGAAAAGAGCGCTTCTGATGCGTCGAGGTCTTGAAGGTCCAGCTTCATCAGCAATTCGGTATTTGGATGAGAATCGGTCATTGCTTTTCCTCTGGGCTTCATTTCATTGGGCCAATTGGGCTGTCAGTTCCGAGTCCCAAGCTTCCGCACTGCCTGACGAACTTGATCAGCTTAGCCGTATTGATCGGTTTGCCCGGAAGCACACGGATATGTTTGCTGGGCTTTCCTGACCTTTTCAGTATGCCGTCCGGATCAGACAGCTCCATGCTTTTCAGGAAGCCGAAGTTCACGTGCTTTTTCGATCCGAATAGATAGATTACCGGGATTCCGTGCGCGTTGAGGAAGACCGGCGCGCCATACTGCATATCTTCGGTCGCTTCAGGCATCGTGGCGTGAACGAAGCCCCTCAACTCTTCCAGCAAAGGTACCACCGCCGGGCTGCAACCGTTGATGTAGTCGTCTATGGTGTCGTGCTTGCAGTGCACTAGATGCCTCACTTCACGGTTTCTGTTTGCTTCGCTACTGGGTCTCGGGATTTGAACTCGTTTGCAAGCGCGACCACGGGCGCAACGCTGTCTTTGTCCATGTAATCAAACCCCTTAAGCTCTTCCTCGCTTGCCACGGGATCGGGGTTTTTCCAGGCGGCGATGATCAACATCGCTCGATCGTACCACGTCAGCTCTGCCGGGATTTGCCGTCCGCGTAACGCTACATGTTTGGCATTGGCGACGAAACCGGCAGGCAGACTGTCGCCCACCCAGGCATCCAGTTTCGAGCCGGGAGGTGCGCCTGAGACCGTAACCATGACGATCGGCTTGCCCTCCAGTTTCGAGAGGTTCCTTTGCACCCAATCGGTAATCAAGAGCTTGTAGTAGATCACCGGAGTCGCGAGGATCAGAAAGTCGTACGCATTCAGATTAACGTTGCCTTTGCTTACGTTCAAAACAGGTAGACCAGTCGCCTCGCCAATCCACTCAGCGTATTGGGCTGTGCTACCGTATTTGGTCGCATAAAGAATGGCACCCTTCATATCGAGCCCCCAAGTTGCGAACCGAACGCAATGTGAGTCCGGTCATTGGCTTTATGCCTAGGGGCGCTCGGGGGTCATTGAGGCAGGTCAATTGGGCCGGACAGTTTATATGCAAGGCTGGAAATCGAAGCTACTGTTTCCTGAGTGGCCTATCCAGTTGGGTTCGGTGATTTCAACTAACGTTTCTGGAGGGAGTGGCTCATGGCTGACTCACAAGCTAACAAAGTAGATCCATCCTGCCAGGCCGATCGACAGATTGCGTCAATTCGCATTTTGAATTGCGGGTGCGCCGAGCAGCACGAAGAGCATCGCTACGGCAGCAGGATGCCGCAGCTTTGGTGGGTCTTCCTTGGTCGGAGCTGGGTGCCCGTGCCTCTGCAATGCTTTTTAATTGATCACCGTGACGGGTTGGTGCTGTTTGATACTGGAATCGACCCGGCAATCATGTCCGACAGGCGCTATATCAAACAAGCGATCGGTCGCTTTCTGTTGCCGAGGATTTTTCGATTGCAGGTCAAAGAAACCGATCGCATTGATCGGGTTCTTTCAGCTGCGGGCGTCGCTTCCAGTGACATTCATAAGGCAGTCATCTCTCATCTTCATTTCGATCATGTTGGTGGGATTGCACTTATTCCTCAGGCCGACTTGCTGGTAAGCGCACGCGAGTGGGCAATTCTCTCGGAACCGCATCCCGAGCGCGAGTGGATCCTGCGCGAGCACATCGAAATCCCCGCAGCTAAGTGGCGGCAAATTTCGTTCGAGCCGACCGACGACCCGCTCTTCGAAGGGTTTGACGGAATCCACGACGTCGTCGGCGACGGCTCGATGATTCTGCTACCCACACCGGGGCATACGGCCGGTTCCATGTCCATGTTGATCCGCCAAGACGGGTGGGACCCGATCCTTCTGGTGGGAGACCTCACTTATGAGGCGGCTTTGCTTGAGGACGATATCGTCCCAGGGACCGGTGACAGAGAAGCTCTACGTGCCTCGTTCGCCAAGGTGCGTCGGTTGAAGCAATGCCTGCCGGGCCTGGCAGTTGTGGCATCGCATGATTTTGGCGCGGAAGAATCTGTGTCGCGGGCCACGCGCAATTTTTCGAGTTCTTTTAGGGAGGTATCAAAATGACAGATCAGGAACATTGGGACGCCATCGTCGTCGGGTCCGGTATGGGCGGTATGACATCGGCAGCAGCATTGTCGAAGATGGGTCACAAGGTCTTGCTTCTGGAGCAGTACAAGACTTTGGGCGGCCTGACGCACAGTTTCTCGCGCGAGGGCTTCTCCTGGGACGTTGGGATCCACTATCTCGGCTGCATGGCCCCCGACGACCGGGAGCGGGGTATGCTCGACTGGCTGACCCACACGCCGATGGAATTTGAATCGATGGGGGCAGTTTATGACAACCTGCATCTAGCGGACGCTCCGCCGCTTGCGCTTTCACGCCCCTTCGAGGCCCAGGAGCGCGATCTGAAAGACCGGTTCCCTGATGAGGCCGAAGCGATCGAGGAATGGACCGCAGCACTCCGGGAAGGGCGGAAAACGATGTACACGGTGGCTTCAACCCGCGCCATGCCGGACTTTGTCGGCCAAATGTTTGATTGGTGGAACCAGCGGGCCATCGACAAATGGTGCAAGCGCACGACACAGGAGGTTGTCGACAGCATCACGCAAAATCCGGACCTTGCCGCTGCCTTTACCGCGCAATGGGGGGACCATGGGGGCCGTCCCCACAAGGCAAGCTTTGCCATGCATGCCCTGATACTTGGTTGCTATCTGGAAAGCGGCGCATGGTATCCGGTGGGGGGTGGCAAGGCATTTGCCGAACATCTGATACCGACGATCATAGAAGCGGGTGGAGAGGCCCGCGCCGGAGTGAAGGTTGAAACGCTTCTGGTGGAGAACGACAAGGTCGTCGGAGTACGCACATCGACAGGTGAAAACATCTATTCAGACGTTGTCATATCCAATATCGGTGCGCGCGAGACGCTCAACAATTTGCTGCCCGAAGGCTTCGGTCCCGAAGACTGGATCAGTGAAATACAAGCGCTGCCCGCCTCCATTGCCCATTTCGATCTGTTCCTTGGCTTTGAAGGCGATGTGGAAGAGGCGGGAGCGACACGGTCAAACCACTGGGTCTATCCAACGGGCGAGATCGACGCGATCTGGGCCGATGCACCGAATGGAAATCCGCCGGGCTTTTTCGTCTCGTTTGGCTCTCTGAAGGATCCAAACCACGATCCGGGGCCCAAGCAGAAATATGCGGGCGACATGGTCGTCTGGGCCGATTGGAACAGCGTCGCGCGATGGGCGGACCTTCCCTCGGGCGCACGGGGTGCCGAGTACAATGCCTTCAAACAACAGGTTGAGGATAAAATGTTCGCGCTGTTCAAAGCCTACTTCCCCGGGCTGGTCGAACTGGTGGTGTTTCGTGAGCTTTCGACGCCCTTGGCAACGGCCGCGATCACCGGTCACCACGAGGGCCGCTTCTATGGGCTGGATGGGACGCCCGAACGGGTTTTGAGCGATGCGCTCCAAGCCAAAACCCCAATCGAAGGGCTCTATCTCTCAGGGCAGGACGTGGTCAGTATCGGCATTCAAGGCGCGCTCTGGGGCGGGATTCTTTGTGCGGCCAGTGTTGATCGCAGAATTTTTAAACAACTGAAAGGGTGATGTCTCAATGCACTGGTTGTTGCTGGCGATAGGTATCGCGATCGAACTGCTCGCGACGACGTCTCTCAAACTATCGGAGGGATTCACGAAACTCGGATTTGCAGGACTGACGCTACTCTGCTTCGCACTCGCGTTCTACGTCATATCTCTTGTTGTCCGCACTATGACACTTGGGGTCGCCTATTCGTTTTGGGTGGGTGGCGGCATCGCCGGCGTCACACTGATTGGTGCTTTGGTCTTTGGGTAATCGCTCGACGGCTACGGCTATTTAGGGATCGGCCCGATCTTGGCCGGAGTCTTTGTGCTGAACGCGCTATCCTCGACAGCGAGTGGTTAGCGCCCAGAGCAATGTTTCGCTTCTCCGATGAGTGCTGACTGTGAGCGTTAGCGGACGTTCGTACGCGACGCGGCATCTGGAAAAATGAGCTCAAAGCGGTAGTTCGCTGCGCTTACTTCAAATGACTGCTATGCGGACTAACTATTTGGTAAGGCCCCATGCCTCGCGCGTTAACGCTCCGGAAAAGTGTCTTGATTTTGCCCACGTTTAAATTTGACTACCCGCGCCGGTCCCGTTCTCAAGGCTTGAGAGATTACACCTTCCCCTATGCTTTGATAGAATTAGGAAAGCTCGGTTTGCTTGGAATTTTTGCTGCACTAGGGGACATTGCTTTTTACTACTTTAAACGACGGCTTTGCGGGTACAAAGCCGATTTTCGAGGGTAGCCCTCATCTAGTACTGTTGGAAAGTCATCCAGACTTTTACACATTTTGTTTTCGTGCCGGGCGCAACATAGGAAAACGAGGTGGCGACAAACCAACGCGTACTTCCGCCAACTCTTGGAAGCCAAAACGCCGGTAGAGGGATCGGTTGGCTTTATTAGTCGATTCCAGATAAGCAGGTAGTCCATCGCGATCGACGACTGCGAGGCAATATTCCAAGAGTTTCGTCCCGACACCGTGCCCGCGATATGCGGGGTCCACGGCAATCAAGCCAAGGTACCAGTGCGGATCACTTGGGCAATAGGCCGCGCTTTGAGAAACTAACGCTTGAAACTCAGGTGGGAAAATTTGGCTCTCAGTTGCGACCGAAGTTTCAGTCTGCGCAATCGCTTCCGAGCGATCCTTTTTTGCACCGGGTGGAAGCCAGACCGCCGCTCCAGCAAAATCACCGATGACATAGACCGTTCCGGCATCGAACGCGGCTGAATATGCACGCCTTGGGTGCTTTTTGCTGTCAAGCAGGAAGTCACGTGACTTAGGCAACAGCCAACGAACGAAGGGATCGTCAACGAATGATACAGAAAGCAATGCGCCCATGCATTCCTCGTCGTCCCAGTCACCCCTTCTGATCGGCATGTCTTTCAAGATCACCTCCACAAAGAATACTCTGTGATTGTTATTGGCTTTCCACCAAGGCACAAGAGAGAGTTCATCAACTGAATGTCACATTTGGGCTCAAAACAGGCTTTCGCCGCAGAAGTGTCGACCGATTGAAACCGCCGGACAAACCGGACCTAGGCCTCAATAGGCGCGACCCCCGCTACGGCCCACAGGAGACATTCATTGGGTCGGTTTGCGCCGCGATGCAGCTTTCGTATTCCGACCATTCGTGCTCTGCGCAGCATTTGCGAAGAGAGAATGACGGCAGCGCGGAAAAAGCGGAACTTGCCCTATGCCTGATTCCAGATACGCTGCTCTCAATTATTATCGGGTAGGAGGGAATAGAATGTTGACGGTTTGGGGAAGAAGAACATCGTCCAATGTTCAGGCACTGATGTGGTGTATAGGCGAACTCGGTCTTACATCTGAACGCCATGATGCTGGGCACAAGTATGGCGGAACCGACACGGATGATTTTTTTGATCTCAACCCAAACCGGACCATTCCAGTTTTGCAGGACGGAACGAACCCACCCCTATGGGAAACAGGATGCATTCTACGCTACCTAGCTAGCCGATACGCCGATGAGTGGAGCGAAAAGTTCATCAAGCTCTGTCGGTGGGCCAGATCGGGGAATTGTGTGGCTGGCCTTTCCTCTTGCTTTCCCTGCGAACCGCCGATGGGACCAACGGGCAACAAAGGATGCCAGATAAAACAAGGCGATGGCGGCCAGCAGCCAAGTTACGCTATAGACGCCAAGTTTGATCATTCCGTACGGTCGCCTGTTGTCGGAGTTTCTTCAAGTCGCGTTGTGGGATTTAGATGGAAAGTTACGCGAGAAAACTCGACGCCACATAGCTTGTGAGGCGGAAAATGGCTAGCAGGCTCATGAATGCCTCTAGTTTCCTAGACACCTTGTAGGTTCAGTATTTGCTGCCTATCGAAATCCACTGGCGACAACATGCCGTTTCTAGCCTGTTTGCGTTTTGGGTTGTAGAAGAATTCGATGTAGTCGAAGACGTCGCTCCTGACATCGTCTCGGGTTTTGTACAGGCGCTGGCGAATGCGCTCTCGTTTCAATAGATTAAAGAAACTCTCGGCTACCGCGTTGTCATGGCAATTACTCTGGCGGCTCAAGCTGTATTGTAGATTGTGGTGCTTTTGAAATGATGCCCACTCAAGGCTGGTGAATTGTGAGCCCTGATCAGAATGGATCAATACCTTTTCGGTCGGTTTGCCTCGCCAGACAATCATCAGCGAAGCTTACAGAACCAAATCCGTTGTCTAGCTTGATTGCATCGGCCACCGGCTGATCCAAGAGACCGAAGTTTAGCAAATCTCGTTCTGTCGATTCATCGGCCTCACCGTGACTCTATTCTTCGTGACCATTCTCCGGTCGCGCGAGAGTCCGTTTCAACCAAATGATATGCCCCTCAATATAGACCTGTCGCGTACGGCGATTGATACACGTCAATATTGACGACCCAATTATGTGATCTGTTTCTTTTAGTTTTCAATTCTCGCTTGGGAGGTGTCGCTGTGGACCAGAAACTGAAGGATCAAATCATATCTATCATCGATGACACCGATGACATGACCATCGCAACCGTGCGCGAGGATGGGTTTCCTCAAGCAACCACGGTCAGTTTCATGAATGAGGGTCTGACTATCTATTTTGGAACGTCGGCCGATAGCCAAAAGGCCAAGAATCTTGCTGCAAACAATAAAGTCTCGCTAACCATCAACCGTCCTTACAAGAGCTGGAGCGACATCATTGGGCTCTCTATGGGCGGCAAAGCAGTTCTGGTCACGGACCCCAAGGAATTCGAGGGCGTTGTCCAAATGATGTCCAAGAAGTTCCCGCAAATCCCGGACTATGTGCCTACTGAAGATGTCGAGTTGGCGATCTTTCGCATTGACCCGAGTGTCATCTCGCTTCTCGACTATCGAAAGGGTTTTGGTCATTGCGAGTTAGTGACGGTTTGACATGGCCACCCATTCCACCACACTTAGGGGCCGTGTGTGGATGAATATGGATCCCGCCTAATTGCAACGGTCTTGATAGGTCTGGTTCAGGATCACGATTGCTGATGTATATCCGGCTTCTATGAGCGGCCCAATACATTGTCACCGCGAGCCCCGATGGATTTCCGCGTGCTTCTCCCTCATTGGCTCCAAGACATCAGCTTTGCTGTGCCGATCCACACACCAGGTTTAAGAAGCGACGGGTCGTGCCGTTGTCACCATCCCATGCCAAGTTGCTGCAATATTCCGGGTTTGTCCTCCTCGGTTTAGCTTTTTAGCGTCTGCTGGTATTATATCTTTACAGAGCCGGTTGGTTGATAGACTGAGTCACCAGACAAGACTGACCAAACGATCCTGGCGTTCTTGTTGGCAAGCGCGACAGCAACCACATTTGGATGTCGCCGGTCGCGCATCCGTCTAATCCACAGGCTTTTGGCATCGGTCTTGCCGCCCGCCTTCCCAAGGACGGCGCGGGCGCCATGGATCATTAAGGTGCGCAAGTATCGGTCCCCGCGTTTGCCGATTCCAAACAGGTGCGACTTGCCACCACTGGATCGCTGTTTGGGAACGAGCCCAAGCCAAGCGGCAAACTGCATTCCGTTTTTGAAGCACGTCCGGTCGCCGACGGCGGCAACCAGCGCTGTTGCTGTTATTGGACCGATCCCATCAATCTTTCTAATGCGTTGGCACATCTCATTGGATCGAAAGAGGTCTCGGATGCGTTGATTGTAGGAGGTAATGCGTTGATCCAGTTCATTGAGTTCTTCGCGCACATCGCGAACCAGCTCCAAGATCAAGCCCCCAAGGGTCTTGTCGACCCCATCCGCAATCTGCCCAAGAGCATACTGAGGCGCGAGTTATCGCGGGCTATCGCCACGCCATGCTCTGCCAGCAAACCTCGGATCTGGTTTACTAGACGTGTCCGGTCTGACACCAGTCTGTGGCGCATACGATGCACCGCCTGTATCTCGGGTTGTTCAGCTGATTTCGGTGGAACGAAGCGCAAAGACGGCCTGCCGATTGCTTCGTAAATAGCCTCAGCATCGTTCCGGTCATTCTTGTTGGACTTCACATATGGCGTCACAAATTGCGGTGAGATCAAGCGGATCTCATGCCCTAGGTCACCAAGTACTTTTGCCCAATAATGCGACCCACTACAGGCCTCCATGCCAACAACACAGGGCGGCAAACCAGCAAAGAATTGCGGAACTGCGTCTCGCCGTAATGTCTTTCGCAGAACCGCATTACCCTGATCATCAACACCGTGGACTTGAAAGACCGTCTTCGCCAAGTCCAAACCAATTTGTACAATCTGCATTGTAATTCTCCTTTCCCTAAGTTGATCCTCTAAGGGTCACCGATTAAAGGCGGCGGGGTCCATACCATTGGCTCCCTTTTTGCAAGTACAATTTTGTGCTTGGCGTTTTGTCAGAAGCAGTCTTGTGTTCGCCTCTTAGCGCGAAGCACATGGCCGCTGGCCCATCTGATGGTTTCCACCAGCCAACTTGGCGTTGAAATGGGCACGCAAAAGTCAGCTGAACAATTGACCGAGGTTGGGGTCGTCTATTGGAAAGGGTTCGCCTTTGGCGATCTGGTAGTCTACACGCCACTTTTGATCACTGGGCTGATTGGCCATTTCTTGGGGCGGCACTGGGGACGGATCAGGCTGGCTGCAGCGTTTGGCATCACCGTCTACTGGCTCATCGTTTCGCTTGCAGCGGTTTATTTCGCGAAAGATGCCGAGGGCTGGACGCTCGGAAGTCCAACGGCCTATTGGTTCGTGTTGCCAATTGTAACACTGTGGGTCGTCTGGGGGATTTGGGGTTTGCTACATGAGACCTGAGCGCGTCGAAATCCGTCAACGCGAATATCTGCACCACGGGAAAGGTATCGTCATTGTGATGCATACCCGAGCAGCCGGGCCAAGGCCAATGGTGTGGGCCAGCGGTTCATTGAGTAGACGTGGATGGCCGGGGCGCCATAGGCGATCAGGCGACGAGCCTGCTCGACTGTTGCTGCGGTAGCAAGATGAGCAGACAGTTCCGGCGTCTTCTCCGCTTCAGCAAACAACTGGTCGAGCCAGTTAGGTATGTTCGTTCCATTCGCACGGGCAAATCCGCGTAGACGCTCCCAGCCCTCCAGCGGCATCAGGCCCGGAATGATTGGCACATCGATCCCGTGATCGGCGCAACGATCCAAAAACCGACCATAGGCAGCCGGATCAAGAACAAATTGGCAGAATGCCGTGCTGGCGCCAGCTTCGAGCTTCTCCTTCAAATGGTCAATATCGGCATCAAGCGTTTCTGCTTCCGGATGTTTCTCAGGGTAGGCGGCAACAGTGATTTCGAAGGGGTGAATTTTGCGAAGCGCTTCCACCAACTCGGTCGCATGTGCAAAGCCGGATGGTTTCGGCATTTGGGTTGTACGCGGACGATCGCCGCGCAGGGCGAGGATACGTGTCACACCCGCGGCCCAGTACCCTTCGGCGGCCTCAAGCGCCTGATCGCAGCTTAGTCCCCAGGCCGTCAGATGAGCGGTAACAGGGCGCTGACTTCTTTCTGCAACTTCCACAGCCGTTTCATAGGTTCCAGTCCTCGTTGTCCCGCCTGCGCCCATGGTTACCGAAAATCCGTTGGACGCCACGGTTGCCAGACGATCAACAGTTTCGTAGAGCGTCGCCCTGCCAACCTGACTTCGTGGCGGAAACAACTCGAAACTGAGCGGAACAGACCCGCCTGAGTCAAACAAGCGTTTCAGAAGCGCTTCGGTCGGTTGGGGGACGATCGGCTGACGTTTCATGGAAAGGATATCCTTATGCTGCTTCCAGATTGCTTGTTCATCTTCACTCCTTCACGGTTATGATGCACAAGAAATCCTCCTGACGCTAACTCCTCAAATCTGTCCTAAAGGCGTTAACCCCAGAAATAAAACTGAGAAGAGTTCGCATTGGTTTTACAGCACCCCCTCAGGTTCGCTATTCGTGGCGCAAGGCATCAATTGGATTGAGCCGTGCAGCGCGGCGAGCTGGAAAATAGCCGAAAATCACCCCAACCGCGGCAGAAAATGCAAAAGCCAAAACGATAATTTTTGGGTCGGGTGTGAATGGAATGGAAAGCATGTTTGCTCCAATCAGCGCCAGGGCCAGCCCTACAACAATACCTATCAAACCACCAATTAGCGACAGTACGATTGCTTCAACCAAAAATTGCGTCAGCACTTGTCGTGCTTGTGCGCCCACTGCGAGCCGGATACCGATTTCGCGCGTGCGTTCAGTCACGGAGACCAGCATGATGTTCATGATCCCGATTCCGCCCACCAGCAGGCTGACTGCTGCAACTGCAGACAGAAGACCGGTCAGGATATCAGTGATTCCGGACAGCATGGTGGCGATCTGTTTCATGTCCATTACGGTAAAATCATCATCTTCGCCGCGTCCGATCCGCCGGATTTCACGCATGAGAGTTTCTATTTCCTCCTTAGCACGGTCAGTAGAGACGCCCTCGCGTACTGAAACATAGATCGTAGAGACATCAGCATTTCCCGCAATGCGGCGGTGAAACGTCTTTATGGGCATGATTACGAAATCATCCTGATCACTGCCGAAGGTAGATGCTCCTTTTGATTGCAACAGACCGATCACCTTGCAGGACAGTGTTTTGATGCGGATTGTTTCGCCGATCGGGTCAGCATACCCGAACAATTCGGAGCGTACAGTTTCGCCCAGGATGCAAACCGGTTTGCCAGATTGGATCTCAGCAGTTTCAAAAAACCGGCCGCGGGCAAGTTCCCACCCGGCGGCCTGAAAATAGCGATTGTCCGTTCCGACAATATCAGTGCGCCTGTTTTCATTGCTAAAGACCGCCCGTGACCGGGCTATACTGAGTGGCGCGGCGATATCGACGACACTAAGCTGATCCTGAACAGCATCGTTATCCCGGATGGAGAAGAGAGAGTAAGCTGTACTAGCAGGGCCACCCTCCATGGCGTCCTGACCGGGAAGAACCATCAGGACATTGCTGCCCAGCTTTTCAACATCGGTGGTAACCTGTTCGGTAGACCCCTGCCCAACTGTGACCATTGCAATGACCGCGGCTACACCAATAACAATACCAAGCACAGTCAGGAATGACCGCATTGCGTTGCGAAAGATTGCTTGGACCGCCAATTTTATCGTTTCCCAAATCATACTAGGCCGCTCTTTGGGTTGGAGTGTCACGCTCTATGCGACCATCAACCATCCAGATCAAGCGGTCAGCATATTGTGCCATTGCCTCTTCATGGGTCACCATAATGATGGTCAGGCCCTCGGTGCGATTGAGATGCTGTAAAACTTCCATTATTTCGGCGGAACGCTTTGTATCAAGGTTCCCTGTGGGCTCATCCGCCAGGATTACCTTTGGCTTTCCGGCAAGTGCGCGGGCGATCGCGACGCGTTGCTGTTGTCCCCCTGACAGTTCGGACGGGTCGTGAAGGGCTCGATGGGCCAACCCTACTTTCTCAAGCGCCTCGTGGGCAGCAGCTTCTCGCTCCGCTCGTAGCAAGCCTTTGTAGATCAGTGGCAGTTCCACATTTTGCAGCGCACTTGTTCGGGCAAGAAGGTTGTACCCCTGAAACACGAACCCCAGATAATGGCGGCGCAGCAATGCTCGCTGATCCTGAGTCAGATCAGCAACCTCGACACCGTCAAACAGATACTGACCGCCAGTCGGTGAATCCAGACAACCAATGACATTCATTGCCGTTGATTTGCCCGAACCACTGGGGCCCATGATTGCAACAAACTCGCCCTTGTTTATTTTCAGATTAACGCCGTCCAGTGCCCGCACTTCGGTCTCGCCGTGACCGTAAATGCGGGTAATGCGATGTAACGCGATCAACGGTGTTTTCGCTGCTGGTACATTATTCATCGATCTGATCCGTAACGACCAAATCGCCTGCAAAAACACTTCCCTCAATGATTTCAGTCAGTTTTCCATCGCTCGCTCCTGTACGCACGGCAATCTCCTCTGGTACACGATCTTTCAAGATCCAGAGTGTTTTGTCATCTTCGCGACGGTCATCGTCCCTTCCAGAAGGGATCAACATACCCAGAAGCCCACTGCGTTCCTCGTCTTCTGTTGCGGGTTCAAGTGGTGGGGCATAGCGCAGTGCGGCATTGGGAACCGTCAAGACATCGTCGATTTCTGCAACGGTAATGTCTGCCGTTGCCGTCATGCCCGGGCGTAGCAGCAGGTCTGAGTTATCAATCGTCAGAATCGCTTTGTAAGTCACAACACCGTCGATTGTTTCCGGTGCAAACCGTATCTTTGAAATCTCGGCTGGAAAGCGACGATCATCGTAAGCTTCAACGGTGAACTCGGCTCTGTTACCGACACAGATCTGGCCGATATCAGCCTCGTCGACATCGACTTGTAGTTCCATCTCCGTCAAATCTTCGGCCACGGTAAAAAGGATTGGGGCAGACAATGACGAGGCCACGATTTGCCCTGCATCAACAGCCCGGTTCAGCACGATGCCTTGAATCGGAGAACAAATACAGGCCTTGTCCAACTCAGCCTGTTGCAGGTTGAGATTGGCCTCGGCCAACGCACGATCTGCGATGGCAGATTGCAATTCCGCTTGCGCACGTATGTATGCGGCCTTTTTCGAGATGAAGGCCTGGTGCGAGGTGACACCGCGTTGTTCCAGATTCAGCTCGGCTTCGTATTTTTCTTTAGCCTCATCCAAGGTCGCTTGTGCCATTGCCACTCGGGCGATTGCGGAATCGAGTGAGGCCTTGCTCACCTCCAATTGGGCTTCAAGTTTTGTCGTGTCCAACTCAGCAAGTATAGTTCCGACTTCGACACGGTCATTATAATCGACATTCACGCTTGCCAGAGTTCCGGACAATTCGCTGGAGATTTCTACGAGATTAGTCGGTTCGACGGTTCCAGTGGCGGTTACGGTAACGCTGAAACTGCCAATTGAAACCTCTGAGGTAATATATCGGGTGACAGATTTTGAGTGCGAAAATGATATCCAGTACCAAATACCACCCATAACAAAGGTAAGAACAATGGCGTATTTGATCCACCTAAGTTTATAATTTTTATGTGCTCTTAGCCCCAGCGTTTTTTCGACATCGGTATTCGGTTCAGCCATGTCTGTCCTCGGGATAATAGTCCAAGCCTCAAAAATCTTAGCACGGTCGAAAAATATTGAGATGATCGGGATCAATACTTTTCCCGGAAAAGCGGCGATCCGGTTGCCGATGCGTGATGGCTGTATTTCTTAGGGTTAAATCGCCGCATTCGAACACTCTGTTGGGCTGTTGCAGTCTCAAAACGATCAATCGAATCGGGAAGAGTATCTTCTATCTTTTTAAGACGAACCGGGCTTCCCGAAACATCGAAAACGGTCTGTTCACCGCGCTTCAGGTTCAGAACGAAGATGGGCGTTTTTACCTCTCATCCGGACATAAGTCTCGTCCACATACCAGTTCAGACCGCACCACGACCGGAGTTTGAACGACCGCTTCGCTATCTCAGGACCAAACTTGCGAACCCATCGGTGGATCGTGGAAGCATCCATTTCGATACCTCGCTCCGCCAAAAGATCCCGCACATCCCGGCAAGAAAGCGCGAAACGGCAATACTAGCGCACGGCGCAAAGGATAACCTCAGGTGGAAACCGATGATGTTTGAACGGGCTACGCTGCGTAAAGGGCCTCCAAAACTTGGCATGGCCGCGAAGCTGCAGTCTCAGGCAGATTAATGCAACAGACCCATCTGATCTGTTAGTAAATTAAGAGTCGATCCACGTATAATCAACTAGCTTAGTAGTTTGCGCAGGTTCTGGGCTAAAGTACTTATGCTGTACGGTTTACGCAGAACTTTGTGTGGGCTGGTCTCTATCTCTGACATATCGGCAAACCCGCTTGCCAATAAGACCTTCAATTCAGGATTGATAGATAGGGCCTCCTCTGCCACGTCGAACCCGGTCATGCCGCCAGGCATCATGATATCCGAGAATACCAGATCGATGGAGTTTTTCTTTTTCAGGATTGCAATCGCTTTTGGGCCGTCCACTGCTTCGACAACTTGATAGCCCATATCTTGCAAGCGTGACACGGTTAAGCGACGGACGAGGGGATCGTCTTCGACAACGAGGATTGTTTCATTCGCTGCTTTTAAAGAACTTTGCCTAATTTCAGATTCATTATTCTCATCCGTTGAATGGGAAACCGAAAGATAAAGATTGACCGTCGTACCCTTACCGGGTTCGCTATAGATCGCCAGATGCCCATTTGATTGTTTGGCAAAACCATAGATCATACTAAGGCCAAGACCTGATCCGTAACCCGTTTCCTTAGTAGTAAAGAAAGGCTCAAATGCCTTTTCAAGAACACTATTTGTCATGCCGGTGCCAGTATCTGACACTGACAAGGCGACATAGTGGCCAGCCGATACTCCGATTTGGGTGTCGGTATAGTCTTGATCTAATACAACATTACGGGTTTCGATCTTTAGCACACCTCCATCTGGCATTGCATCACGGGCATTTATCGTCATATTCAGCAACGCGTTTTCGATCTGGGAAGGATCAGTCAACGTTACTGCCAGACCTTTATCAAGTTTTTCACGGTACTTGATTTCCTTGCCAACGGTACTTTTAAGAAGTGGGCGCATAGCAACAACAAGTTCGTTGATTTGAACATTTTTAGGTTCAAGAGGCTGGCGCCTTGAGAAGGCAAGCAATCGGGTCGTTAACTCAGCACCCATTTCCGCTGCTTTCTGTGCCTCGCTTAGCAGGTCCCTTAAAGCATCGTCCTTTACTCTCATTTCCAAGAGTTCAAGGTTGCCGATGACGGCAGTCAGAAGATTGTTGAAATCATGCGCGAAGCCTCCAGTCAGCTGACCAACGGCCTCCATTTTTTTTGCTTGTTGCAGTTCTTCTCGACGTTTCCGCTCTTCTGTTAAATCGTGCAGGACTCCGACAAATTGTTGTGAACCGGAGAATGAGTGTTCTGAAACAGTAAGGCGGAGCGGCACCTCGCGCCCGTCCTTTCTGCAGCCAACGACTTCGCGGCCAATACCAATTATTTTTTTCTCACCGGTTTTCAAGTAGTTACTGAGATAGCTGTCGTGTGCATCTCTATCTACGTCAGCCATAAGCTTGCTTACGTTTTGACCAATCATCTCGTCGGTGGTAAATCCAAAAATTCTTTCCGCTGCAGCGTTGAAACTTTGGACGGTTCCTTCGTCAGTGATCGTTATAATGGCATCAGGAGCGGAGTTCAGAATGATTGCAAGGCGCGCTTCACGTTCAATCAGTTCATTCTGAATTTTCTTACGTTCTGTCACGTCCTCAATTGCAAGCAGGATCAGTTCGTCGCCAAATCCTTTCTGCTCAATCTTGCGGGCACTTAGAACCATGTCTCTTGCACCAGCTTCAGTGGTATCAATAGTGATTTCGAAAGATTCGACGGTTTCCTTTTCGGGCAGAACGCGTTCCAACAACTTCCGCAAATTTGGAATGTCCCACTGACAATCTTGAATATCAAAGATTGAAAGGTTTTCTATGTTAACGGGCCTTGTTTTAAATGCCGCATAAAAGGAACGGCTGGCACGGATAATCCGAAATGACTTGTCCAGAACCACCAAAGGTTCACGCACTGTATCGACGATGTTTTCGGCAAATAGCTGTGCAGCTTCGTTATTTTTCTGCAAGATCTTAAGATCTGAAACGTCAATGAAGGTTATCACCAACCCGCTGATTTTTCCTTCTTGCGTGCGATAGGGTAATATACGACGAAGATACCACTTCCCTGTTTTTTCCGGAACTTCAATTTCGATTGGGGTATGGTCTTGCAACACTTTACGAGCATCTTTGAGTATATCGGGATCATTGATCTTGCCGGTAATGTCGCTAAAGGGTCTTCCTTCATCATTTGCGATAACATTGAAGATTTTTCGCGTTGCAGGTGTAAACCGCATGATATTGAGTTGCCGGTCCAGAAAAATAGTTGCAATTTCCGAGCTTGAAAGGAGATTGTTCAAATCTTCTGAGATGCTGCGTTCGTCTTCCACCTTTTGTTGAAGCTGGGTGTTCAGCGTCAGTAATTCTTCGTTTAAAGACTGCAACTCTTCTTTTGAAGTTTCGAGTTCTTCATTCGTTGACTGGAACTCTTCGTTCAACGACATCGCTTCTTCGTTGGCAGACTTTAGCTCTTCTGTCGATAGTTCGAAATCGTGGATTGTGTTGCGCAGGTCCTGCTTGGTTGCATCAAGCTCCTGTTCCATATGGTGAAAGGCGGCCTGGTCTCCCTCAGTGCTGTCCTGCCCCAATTCTTTTACAATGGTTTGCTGGTCCGAAAAAGTCACAAGGAAAAGCGGAGAGCCATCCTCGTTAACAGGGTGCACCCTTATGTTGACCTTTATTTTTTGCTTATCACGGCTCAAAGTAGCTGTGCCTGAAATCTCCTTGTTTTCCTTGATAGCTTGCCGGATGGCGCTGCTGAGTTTGGCGCGCAATCCTTCGCGCACCATTGCAAGCAAATCCTGACTGGCCTCGCCGACCGGTACTTTTAAGTATTTATCGGCAGCACCTTGTACAAAAAGCGTTTCCATGCTGGCATTGATCAGAACTGCAGCGGGGGCGTATTGTTCAATCAGTAACTTTTGGCAGAGGTCGGCAAGCCGTGTTCTTTGATTGACATTTGTCGGGCTCAATGCCGATTGGCTTCCCGCTATGAGGGTGGCAGGTCTTGTCGTGAAATTAACTTTCCGGAGGAGGGATGAGCCGATCCGTTTGAAGAGCCTGTATTTTGACGAAAGTGGCGCGAACAGATCGTCCTGATTGCCAATGGTTTCCGATAGTCCCAGCATCAGGAGTCCATCATTTATCAACGCAAAATGGAACATTTGCAAAATCCGACACTGCGCAGAGGGATCTAGGTAGATCAATACATTGCGGCAAGAAATAAGGTCGAGTTTCGAAAATGGAGCGTCGGATAACAGGTTTTGATTGGCAAAAACGATCGACTCACGCAGCTCAGATGAAACACGGTAGCTGTGGTCTTCTTTCGTAAAAAAACGGTCTAAACGTTCAGGAGTCACGTCTTCTGCGATTGAATCTGGATATACGCCTGCTCGTGCCACGGACAACGCTCGTTCATCTACGTCGGAGGCAAATATTTGCAACTTGATATTTTTGCGTAGGGAGGAGATCCATTCAATGAGCAAAATTGCAAGCGAGTACGCTTCTTCTCCGGTGGCACAGGCTGGAACCCAAACCCGGATTGGCTGGTCTTTTTTATGATTGCTAACTAGGTCATGTAATACATTTGCGTTGAGATACTCGAATGCCTCAGGGTTTCGAAAAAATGAAGTAACGACAATAAGAAAATCACTGCACAGTCGCTCGCATTCCTCAGGTGAATCTTGCAGAAGCGCCAAGTAATCCTTGGAGTTCTCCAGATGCTTGAGCGCCATTCGCCTTTCGATCCGGCGTAACAGCGTACCGTCTTTATATCGCTCGAAATCAATCGGTGAATGGGCTTTTAACAAAGATACAATTTCTTCGAACGAGTCGCGCGCAGTCTCTCCCAGAACCTTGGCAAGAGGTTTCCGGCTGACATATGGATGTTTGACAAAATCACTGACGACCTTTGGCATTTTTTTTACGGATAAGACGTGATCGGCCGATCCGGTTGCAATGGCGCTGCGTGGCATGCCATCGTAATCGGCCTCTTTTGGGTCCTGTACCAGAACCATCCCACCGTACTCCTTGATGCTTTTAATACCAGTGGTACCGTCGCTGCCGGTGCCAGAAAGGATGACAGCGATGGCATTGTTTTTTTGTTCGACAGCCAGTGAGCGCAGGAAAAAGTCGATCGGCAAACGCATGCCGCGCCGGGCCTTGGGTTCGGACAGATGAAGGACGCCTTGTTTGATACTCAAAAAGTGGTTGGGTGGAATGATATAAACGTGATCTGCACGAATGGGCGTCAGGTCTTGTGCCAAATCAACCTGCATTTTTGTGTGCTTAGACAGAAGGCTGGCCATTAGGCTTTCGTGATCCGGATCAACATGATGAATCACAACGAAGGCCAGTCCACTTGTACTTGGCATGACTTTGAAAAAATCGGTCAATGCTTGCAACCCACCAGCCGAAGCCCCGAGACCGACAATCGGAATAGTGGGCTTGGTTTCCGAAGATGGTGTAGGTTTTGTTGTCTTTTTGGTGTTTTCAGATTTTCTCGTGGTCGTCGGTTTTACCGTTTGGCGCGTTCGGGGCCCGGGCGCTGGCAGTTTGGGTTTCCTTGCCATGTGTCATCAGCTCTCATATCTATGCGATCGAGTTTTGCAGTATTTGCAGGACCAAACAAGGGTGCATCCCTTGCGATCTTTCTAGGAACGCTCTGAATTCCTGAGTGTTCTGTGCATCTTCCACAGATTCAGCGGTGCAATTTTAAGTGTTTTAACGTCAGTAAATGGCTCAATATTGAGTGAGGAGCTCTATCCTCAGAAAACCCAATGAAGGATTCCCCAATAAATTGGCCAAACTGTACTCAGCATCATGTTTACAGGGATTGCGACAATCCAATTCCAAGCGGAGTAAATATAGCCGTCAAAAAATGTAAGATAGATGAAGGTCATCGGGATGCTTAAAAGATAAATATTTATAAATACACGTGCCATAGAGCCTCCCAATTTTGTCAAAAAGCGCACCAATCCTTGCGCTTATCATTTTGCAAGCATTTCCAAGTCAGCTGTAGTCAACATGACACCCGAAGGGCTACATGGCGCCTGAATGCCTGTCATCGGCACTCAACATGGAGTAGTTTCTTTACCACTATTGGAGACGCCCTCGTCTGATACATGTCAACGCCCTGTCATCCGCCCTGAGATAGCCTGAGCAGGCTTCACAGTTGAGGGGTGATATACAATGTCTAATGTTGCATCAGAAGAACAACACCACATCGTTGGTGGCGGCATCGCCGGGCTGGCAACGGCCGTCTACCTGATCCGCGACGCTGGGGTCGAAGGCAAAGACATCCGCATCTATGAACAGCTCGACGTCACTGGGGGATCTCTTGACGGGTCGGGCGACGCCGAGACCGGGTACGTGATCCGCGGCGGCCGAATGTTTGAAGAGCATTTCGCCTGCACGTTCGACCTTCTGGGCACGATTCCATCCGTGAACGATCCGGGTATCTCTATCACCGAGGACATCATGGCTTTCAATCGGATGGTGCCCGGTTCCTCCAATTGTCGCCTCGTGCGCGAAGGCAAACCGGCTGAGGATCGCTACGACCTCACGATCAGCGCCCATGACATCGTCGATATCAACCGCCTAATCCTGCGGTCGGAACGCTTCTTGGGCAGCCAGAGCATCGAGGACTGGTTTCAGCCTTCCTTCTTTGAAAGCAATTTCTGGCTGATGTGGTCCACCATGTTCTCGTTTCAGCCTTGGCATGCGCTGATTGAAATGCGGCGCTACCTGCGGCGGTTCATCCACCTTTTCCCCGGCTTCACCCGGATCGCCGGGATACTGCGTACGCGTTACAACCAATACGACTCTCTGATCGCCCCAATCGTGACCTGGCTGCGGGATCGGGGCGTGAAAATTGCGACCGGCGCACAAGTCATTGGCGTAACAATCGAGGGCACACGGCAGGACCGTCGTGTCACCGCCTTGGCTTTGACCGATGATGGCAATGTGCAGACAAACGAGTTCGACTGCGTCTACCTTACCCTGGGCTCCATGACTGACGGGTCTGTTATGGGATCGAACGACCGCGCACCGGAACTCCATGATCAGGAGAGCGGTGCTTGGACACTCTGGCGCAGGCTCGCGGCGCAACACGAAGGCTTCGGCCACCCCGAGGCGTTCTGCGGCGACACCGGCAAGACCGCGTGGCATTCCTTCACCGCTACCGTAGATGGCCCCGACTTCTTCGAGTTCATGGAGGATTTCACCAACAACCGGACCGGCACCGGAGGACTCGTCACATTCGCCGATTCAGGCTGGGTACTCTCCATCGTGCTCTTCCACCAGCCTCATTTCCGTGGCCAGAAACACGGCACCTACACCTTCTGGGGGTACGGTTTGCGCGGTGACCGTCCCGGCGATTTCGTGAAAAAACCGATGTGGGAGGCGGCAGGTGACGAGATCATCACCGAGCTTTCCGGGCACCTTAAGCTGACCAATAAGCAAAAGGCATGTTTCGACAGCGCGCGGGTTCTTCCCTGCAGAATGCCGTTTATCACTAGCCAGTTCATGCCCCGTCGCCCCGGCGATCGCCCTGATGTGCGCCCCAATGGTGCGCGGAATTTCGCGGTGATCGGGCAATATTGCGAGTTGCCTCGGGATTGCGTCTTCACTGTGGAATACTCCGTGCGCTCCGCCCGCACCGCCGTGGCGAGCTTGACGGGCCGGGTGGACCCGCCGCCTCTCGTCGCGCGTACTGACCTTGACCCGATGGTGCTGATACGGGCCGCCCGCGCACTGATAGGAATGTGATCAAATTGGTGCGTCGCTGCTCCGCGTTTGAATGACCGTTTTCTTTGCTGTGCTGCAGCACTGAGGGACCATCGCGAACAACTGCTGTGTGCCGTCTTTGAGTGCCTAACCTCTCTGCGTCTGTAAAATACTGGCCACCAATGCGTGGAAAGTTTGGACTCAAAGCAGGCTTTCGCTGGGTGATCATCCAACCGCTGTTGTGCTGATAAAGCAGCCCCAAAACAAGAAAGAGAACAGAGCCGGAGAGTTGAAGCGCTGACCGGCACGCTGGCTTCGCAAAGCGTGGACCAAGCCATCGAGAGCGATCGGTCGGATCGAATGGGGTTTTGCTCCGATTTCGGTCTTGAGAGACGAATGTTACGAACCTGCGGTGACAGCGCCGGGAAAACCGTGGGCCTTGATCTAAAGCAAGGCATCAGATCAACCCTCAGATGTATTCTGGTTGGAGATTCCGTTGCTGGAGTACGGTGTGGTCGGCAAATACACAAAAGGGCAAGGCTGTTCCGAGGGTAGTCCGGATCAAGCAGCAGTGGTGGATTGGTTGACCGAGCCCTCAACACATGGGGGGCAACCCGTCGAACGCGTTGACACCCACATTTCCACCTGTTTCTGTCCGGCAGCGAAGTCCTCAAACTCAAGCGTCCGATCAAGACCAATTTTCTCGACTTCAGCACCATAGAGTTGCGCGAAAAGGCCTGCAGACGAGAGATCGAAGTGAACCGCACTGTCGCCAAAGATATCTATTTGGGCGTTGTGCCGATCATTTGCCGCAACGGAGGACTGAGTTTTGGCGGCCCTGGGGAAACATTGGACTGGGTGGTCCTGATGCGCAGATTCAACCGTGCCAACGAGTTTGACCGGCTAGCCGAGCGAGGTGAATTGGACATCACTCTGGTCGAAGCCTTGGCGGATACGGTCGCGAGTATGCACCAATGCGCTACCATTGCGTCGGAATTCGGAGGCGCGGCGCGGGTCAGAGCAACAATTGAACAGATTGCTGAGGCGATTATGGCTTCGCCCTCTGCCGTGAGCTTGAACGAGACGGTGGCAGAATGGGTGGCATTAACCGAACAGTCGCTATCCTCCTGTGCGGTTAAACTTGATGTGCGTCGCCGTCACGGCTATGTGCGTCGTTGTCACGGTGATTTGCATCTGGGCAATATTTGTCTGATCAAGGGTCGACCCATGCCTTTCGACGCTTTGGAATTCAACGAAGAGATGGCGTCTACCGACATCATCTAAGACATTTCTTTCGTGGTAATGGATATGCTCGAGCGGGTGTTGAGCGTGCAGGCGAACGCCTTTCTCAGCCGATATTTGGCGGCAGCGCGGGACTATTCGGGACTGGATCTGTTGTCGCTCTTCATCTCGATGCGGGCGGCGATCCGTGCTTTGGTCGCTGTCTCGCAGGACACATCTGACTCGCACGAGCCGTCTGCCAAGGAACGACTTTTGTTCGCCCTCGAAATACTTCAGCGCCCCAAAGAACCACGATTGATCGCGATCGGCGGGCTGTCCGGTTCAGGAAAATCGACCGTGGCCCGTCTTGTGGCAGCCCAGGTTGGTGGCGGAATTGGTGCCATTGTTTTGCGGTCGGATGTCGCCCTTAAGCACATGTTCGATGTGCCGCCAGAAGATCGTTTGCCGCAAGCAGCCTATCGGCCGAGAACAAGTGCTCGTGTCTATACACGGATGTTGCGCGATGCTGGGTGTATCCTCGGTTGCGACTATCCGGTTCTGGTTGATGCAACCTTTCTGTCACGGTCCGAGCGTGAGCAATTCCCCGTGCAGGCACATCGAAGCGGCGTGGATTTCTGCGGACTCTGGCTGGACTGCGATCCCGGGCTACTGCGTGCCAGAGTTCGCAATCGCAAGGGTGATGCATCGGATGCGGGGCTCGCGGTGCTTGAGAAACAGCTAGCTTCTAATGTCACGCCTGACGACTGGGTTCGTATTCGCTCAGCAGGTTCGGCAGAAGGCACAGCGTCCTGCGTGATGTCGGTGATAACCAGCCTCCAGAGGTAAGTGCCAAGGCCCGATGTCTTAGCCCCCTAAAACTGAGCCACTATTTGAGTGTCACAGGAGGAAGAAGGGATGGCTCGGAAACGGTATTCGGATGAGGATGCGCTGAAGATATTGCGCGAGATTGACGTACATCTGCATGAT